>NZ_BOOQ01000040.1 GCF_016863315.1 Planotetraspora silvatica | reverse complement strand
CCCTCGGCGCTGGGAGAGGTGGGTACTCGCGGATCTTGCCGGGCACGTGCGGCCGCTGGTTGCCGAGCGAGATGCCCAGCGTCGGGAACTGGTTGGCGATCTCCAGCGCGGTGAGGGGGCCTGGCTGGCGCTATAGCTGTGTGATCAGGCGTTCGGGGACCCAGATCGCTCACACTCCTGCTCGCGCAGCGAGCGCGTCGAGCGCTACCGCAACGCCTCTGCGAAAGTAGACAGCCTCTGTTGCAGGTGGCCGTGGAAGGCCTTCCCGTCCGGGCAGACGGCAGCAGCGGTCGGGGAGAGCCGGCCATGGGTGCGCCGCTGCCCGTACGAGGGTGAAGTCGAGATCCGGTGGGTAGTGCTCGAGCCCAGCCGAGTACGCCGTGCCGAGTCCGGAACGCGAGGACTACCTGCGGACGCAGATCGCGCACCGATTAGGTTTCCGCGCCGTGCCCGTCTGTACGTGTGAGATCGACTCACGAGAGGCTGGCACGATGCGGAAACTGATCTTCGGCATGAACCTGAGCCTGGACGGCTACATCGCCGCGCCCGGCGACGACCTCGGCTGGAGCGTACCGAGCGACGAGCTGTTCCAGTGGTGGTCCGACCGGGTGGACGCGACGGGCCTGGCGCTGTACGGGCGCAAACTGTGGGAGACGATGAGCTCCCACTGGCCGACCGCCGACCAGCAGCCCGGCGCCACACCGGCGGAGATCGAGTACGCCCGCCGCTGGCGGGACATGCCGAAGGTGGTGTTCTCCTCGACGACCAGCACGGTCGACTGGAACACCCGTCTGGTCACCGGCGACGCCGTCGCCGAGATCACCCTGCTCAAGGCCGAAGACGGCGGCCCGATGGACATCGGCGGCGCCACGCTCGCCGGGGCGGCCATGCGGGCCGGGCTGATCGACGAGTACGTGCTGGTCACCCACCCGGTCCTGGTGGGCGGCGGCACGCCGTTCTTTACGGCCCTGGACAGCTGGGTGAACCTGAACCCGGTGGAGACGCGGACGTTTCCCGGCGGCGTGGTGCTGACCCGATACGAGACGAGGCGATGAGCACGGGCCAGATGCTCGGCTCGTGAGGCCAGGTCCTGGGCTCGTGAGGCCAGGTCGAAATCCTTCTTGGCTCACCGTGACCCTCGGCTATGAGGGAACCTTCCCCGGGCCCTTCCTTGCGTTCCGAGTGAGTTGTTGACCGACTTGCTGGAGATGAGGGCGACGGCGTCGTTGATTGTGACGATGTTCTTCGGGCATGAAGATGCCCCGCCGGCAACGCCGGCGGGGCGGTGGTGTTCGCGTTGTCGCGTTGGTGTTCAGCTGGTCGGGGTGCTCATTCCGCGGTGATTTCGGTGACGGCGGCCCGTGCGCTGGACTCGTCGACGATGGGGCTTTTGTCTGATGACAGTGTCGGGGGCAGGCCCAGCCATGGTTTGTCGGTGGCGTCGAATCCGATGAGCTCGGCGATCTTCCTGTCGACGATGTGCAGGACCGCGATGGTAAATAGCCGGTACTCCGGGTCGTCGGGGGTGCGGAGGTACAGCACGGCGGCAGGCATGCGGTTGACCGTCGTGGTGATACAGCGCCAGTCGTCGTGGCCGCGCTGGAAGAGCCCACCGGAGACCCAGCCGTCCACCGCGTCCTTGGCCGTGATGACCGAGGTTCCCGGCTCGGGCAGCATCGCGAAGCGCAGGTCGTCGCGCAGCAGGGACATCAGCCCGTCCAGGTCGTTGCGCTCATGGGCGTCGATATACGACTTCACCACGCTCCGCTCGTCATTCGACAGCTCGTGGGTGGCGGGGCTCCGCCAATCGAGGCGGCGGTCGGGCAGCTGCTCGCGCATCGTCACACGCGCCCGCTGCAGTGCGCTGGTCACCGATGCGACGGTCAGCTCGAGGGCGTCGGCGGCCTTCGACGCCGGCCAGCCGAGGACGTCGCGCAGGATGAACACCGCCCGCTGCCGCGGCGGCAGGTGCTGGACGGCGACGATGAACGCCAGCTCGATCGTCTCCCGCGCCACCACCGATTCCTGCGGGTCCTCGGGGAGCATCCGGTCGGGGTAGGGCTGCAGGTACAGCACCTCGGAGCCGGTGTCCGGCAGCTCGGACGGTACGGGTGTGCGGTCGTTGCGCTTGTCCAGGAAGTCGAGGCAGGCGTTCGTCGCGATTCGGTACAGCCAGGTCCGCAGGGCCGCGTGGCCCTTGAACGACTCCCGCTTGTTCCACGCTCGCAGGAACGTCTCCTGCGTCAGGTCCTGGGCGTCCTCGTAGTGCGCGAGCATCCGGTAGCAGTGCACCTGCAGCTCACGCCGGTGGCGCTCCGTGATGAGTGCGAACCGCGCCGTGTCGCCTGAGCGGACCGCCGCGAGGAACGTGGCCTCGTCGGCGCCCAGCGGTCTGGTGTCGGTCATGGTCATCAATCCTTCCACCGGTGCGAGGGCTAACAGAACTGACGACGTGGCGGAGGATTTCTGATCGGTGAAGTCGCTGACACCGGGCCGTTCGCCGGGCCGGATGGGTCGGGGTCGATCCAGGGAACGTGCTCCGGGTCGGGCACACCCTCGATGTCCCACGCCGGCGAGGACGGCGCCACCGAAGCCGACCTGATGAACCTCTCCGGCCACGAAGACCGCCGCACCCTCCAGCGCTACCTCAAGCCCAGCAAAGAAGGCACCCAGCGCCGACTCGACGGCATCGAGGCCCAGCGCGGTACCTGGACACCCAGCGCCGACGAACTGGCAGACCGCATGACCACCCGGTGATCGTGCCGCCTGCCCGGTCAGATCATCGCTGGTCAGCGCCATATCCGCCCGGGGCGCGTGCGCTCCTGGTCACCAGCTTCCTCGGCCTCGCCGCAGGACTCCTCATGACCTTCCGCCTCGACGTGGTCGGCTCGTATGTGGGCGGGGTCCTGCCCTGCATGCTCATGGTCGGCCTGTTCACCGGGATGACGTTCCCCGGCGCTCCTGGACGCCGCGTTGCACGGCGTCACCGGCGAGGACTCCAGCGTGGCCTCGGCGGTGCAGAACACCATGCAACAGGTGGGCGGCGCGATCGGCCTCGCCTGCCTGGCGACCCTGGCCTTCCGCCAAACGGGACCCACCCCGTCCGGCGCGAGTGCCGTCGACGGCTACCTTTCGGCGTTCAAGGTGGCCGCCGCCGTCCTCATCGTGGCTGCCACCGTAGCCCTGACCCTGTCCTCCCGAAACCGAACGCCGTAGGTCCGGCCCGACCCTGGGTGTCGCTCTGGCTCTACCGCTTTGACAAGCCGGCAACTGATGACGACCACGGCCATAAGAGCACGCCAGGGCACGATCGCGACGAATGATGGAGTCCCAAAGGTGGCATTTGCAACATTTGCATCATGACAGTCGCTCTTACAGATCTCTAAAGTCGTGTCAGGTGTGATCTTCGGCCGCGCGGTTATCCAACTGCACTGCCGGCCCCTAAGGGAGGGTCTGGTGAAAGCGAAATCCCTCGTGGCGGGTGCCGTCGCTCTGGCAACGGCTGCGGCACTGCAGCTGTCCGGAGCCGGCTCAGCATTCGCAGACAAGCCGTCCGACCCGAGTCCGTCCAGCAACTCCGCTCATGGCGGTCCGGTCATCGACGACGTGCACAACGTCCCGACGACCGCTGTCGCAGGCGACGTCACGTTCATCGACAACGTCAAGGGCGTCAGCGGCTACTCGGGTCTGAACTTCATCCACTACGACAAGTACGGCTACGACTTCATGTTCGCCAACGGCACCGGCGGCCTCGCCGTCTGGTCGCTGAAGAACCCCAAGCACCCGGCCCTGATCTCCAAGATCACGGCGGCCGAGCTGCGCCAGCCGGGGGACACCCAGGACAGGTTCTGGGAAGGCGAGAACATGACCGTCGACCCGAAGCGCAAGCTGGTCTTCCTCAGCCGGGACCCGCGCGGCTTCGGCGGCACCGTCTCCACCGGTCAGTCCGGCGTCTACATCGTCGACGTCAAGAACCCGTGGAAGCCGGAGACCGTCATCTTCCAGCCGGTCCCGGCCGGGCACACAGCCACCTGCATCAACGACTGCACGTACCTGTGGTCGGTCGGTCCGGCGAACACGGGCACGCCGGGCCAGGACCCGTCCTGGAAGGGCGTGCCGATCCGGGTGACCGACATCCGCGACATCAAGCACCCGCGCACCTTCGACGGGGCGCTCGATCTCGGCCGGTTCGACGGGACCACGGACTACGTGCACAGCGTCGACGTCGACAAGAACGGTGTCGCCTGGGTCTCCGGTGAGGGCGGCGTACGCGGCTACTGGACCAAGGGCAGGCACTACGACCCGGTGCAGAAGCGCAACCGGGTCGCGACCGCGTACGACCCGGTGCCGTACGCCGGCGGCACCGTCGTCCCCACCAACCCGGCGGGCACCGCCTTCTTCGACTTCTTCGACCACAACGCGTACCACAACACCGAGAAGCTCGGCTCCTTCGACAAGGGCGAGCTCCTCTACATCACCAACGAGAACATCACGGCCTGCTCCCAGGCGGGTGAGTTCAAGATCGCCTCGTTGAAGGGCAGCTACCACGGCGAGAGCTGGCGATCCACGCCGGAGAAACCGTTCCGGCTGGACCTGATCAGCCACTGGTCGCCGTGGGGCAAGGAGGGGTCGGCCACCACCGGTAGCTGCTCCGCGCACTGGTTCACGGTGAACGGCAACATCGTCGCGCAGGCGTGGTACGGCCAGGGCACCCGCTTCCTCGACGTGTCGGATCCCAGGAATCCGACCCAGGTCGGCTACTTCCGGGTGCCGGCGGGGGAGGGCGTGACCGCCGGCTCGGCGTCGGCCGCCTACTGGCACAACGGACTGGTCTACGTCGCGGACTACAACCGAGGCGTCGACGTGCTCCGGTTCGACGGCAAGCTGGCCGGAAAGCCGGACAAGAAGATCTGCTGGAACTCGTGCGACAAGTGACCGTCTGAGTCGAAAGCCCCGGCCCGAGCGTGGCGACGCTGCGCTCGGGCCGTCTTTCGGCGGCGACGGGCATGGAGGTAGGACGGGCGTGGAGATCACGTTTGGGGTGTCGGCCCCTCTCTCGGGCGACGGCACGCTGCGTACGGACCAGCGCGGATGACGAGCGGTGTTCACCTCGCGGGCCGTAGTCGGGCCCGGCTGATCACGCGGCTGGCGGTGGTCGCGATCCTCGTGGCGTGCGGTCTGGTCGCGGATCTCGTCTCCGCCGCGGTCACGCATCCGGCGTACGCGCACGCCTACCTGATAGAGACCTCGCCGGTCGACGGCCAGGTGCTGCACTCGCCTCCGGCCGACGTCAGGCTCAGCTTCAACGAGGCGGTGAGCTTCAACCAGCGGTCGTTCCAGCTGCTCGACGTGACCGGGAAGAAGCTGGTGACCGGTGCTCCCGGTTACGTGGACGGGAAGGCCAACACGGCGCGGGTGAGCCTTCCGGCGAGTTTGGTGGAGGGAACCTACGTCCTGGCCTGGCGGATCACCTCCGCGGACTCGCACGTGGTGTCGGGGGCGTTCAGCTTCAGCATCGGCCGCCCGAGCACCACGCCGGCCACCCCGGTGGAGGAGGATGTCAGCCCTGCCGTTCCCGTCGTCGACGCCGTCGGTCGCGCCCTTGCGTTTCTCGGTCTGGCCCTCGCCCTCGGTGGTGCACTGTTCGTCGCCGTGCTCTGGCCCGCCGGCCGCGACGACCGTCGCGGCCGGGGCATCGTGTGGTCCGGCTTCGTCGCCTTGACCGCGGGCACCGTGGTCGTCCTGCTCGTACAGGGGCCGTACGCCGCGGGCACGTCGCTGACCGGGGTGTTCGATCCTGAACTGCTCAGCGCGACGCTGTCCACGCGGTTGGGTCACGCGCTGTTGGTGCGGCTGTTGATCGTGCTCGCTCTTGGTGTGGCCTTCTGGATCGCTGTACGGCCCTCCTCGTCCCTGGCTGACGTCCGGACGGACGCCGCCAGGACGTCTGGCGCTGGGACGGCCGGCGTCGGAGTGGCCGGCGTCGGGGCCGCCTGCGCCGTCGTCCTGCCGTTCACCTGGACGCTGGCGGATCACGCACAGACTGGCGAGCAGACCTGGCTGGCCGTACCCGCGACCAGCCTGCACCTGCTCGCCATGGCTCTGTGGCTGGGCGGCCTGATCGCGCTCTCGGCCTGCGTGCTCCTCCCAGGGAGGGGGCGGGAGCCCACCGGCGCCATCTCCCTGGAACCCGCGCTCCCGAGGTTTTCCACGCTCGCGCAGATCTGCTTCGCGGTGATCGCGGTGACGGGCGTGTATCTGGCCTGGCGGCAGGTGGGAACGTGGGGTGCGCTCGGCGGGACCGGCTTCGGGCGGCTGCTTCTCGGCAAGCTCGCCGCCGTCCTCGCCGTGGTGGGTCTTGCCGCAGGAGCGCGGCGGTTCGTGCGGCGGCGCGGTCGCGACTCCCTCGGCCTCGATACCGCTCCTTACACCGCGGTGCGCCGGCTGCGCCGCTCGGTCGCGGGTGAGGTCGTGCTCGGGGTCGCCGTCGTGTCGATCACGGCCGTGCTGGTCAACACCGCCCCGGCCCGCACCAGTTACGCGCCGCCGGTGCATACCACGGTCCCCCTTCCCACCGCCGTCGCGGACGCGGTCGGCCCAGGCGCCGGGCTAGGAGGCGGCTCGGTCGAGGTGAAGATCGAGCCCGCGAAGCCGGGAAGCAACGTGGCCGACATCTACATCACCGGGCGGAACGGCTCGCTGTTCGCGGTGCCCGAGGTCTCGGGTGCGCTCGAGTCGCGCGACCGCAGCGTCCCGGCGCTGCCCGTAAAAGTCTCCGCGGCCGAACCCGGCCACTACGTGGCGAACTCGATGTCCATCCCCTACCCGGGGGAGTGGGTCCTGCGGCTGGACATCCGAGTCTCCGACTTCGACGAGACACCCGTGCGTGTCCCGTTCACGGCACACTGAAAGGCTGGTGACACACATGCGAGGCGCTGACAGGAAGGCGTCCCGGCTCCGAGCGACCATGACCGCTGCCGGCGTGATCGCCCTCTGCGTCCTGGCGGGCTGCTCCAACGGGGCTCCGCAGCCGCTGACCAAGCCGCCCTACACCGTGAACTCCATCCGCTCCGGCCTCGTCAGCCCCAGCGACCTGGGAAAGGGCGCCACCGAGTTCGAGGACACCGACCACGCCTCGCACGTCATCTACACACCCCCGAACAGCATCCCGACCTGTCCGTACGTCCAGCGCTCGGAGGACGCCCAGGTCGACGTGCAGCCGGCGATCGAGCCGGTGGGTGGGAATCCGACCGGGCGGTTCATCGTCGGCCCGCAGCGCGTGGGGCCGTCGTCGCTTCCGGTCGTCACCCAGGGCGCAGTGGTCTTCCAGAGCCCCTCGCTCGCCGACGGCACGATGGACACCGTCGTGGCCGAGTCCGCCAAGTGTCCGGAGGCGTTCAGCGTGCTCGGCGGACCACCGTCCGTCGTGGGCGCTTACAAGGTCGGCAGCCGGCCGATCGAGATGGATGGGTGGAAGGGGTTCGCCCAGCATCTCGTGCACACCTCGCCCCCAGAGATGAACGCGGACACCTACGACGATCTGGTCACCGTCGTGGTGCACAAGGCCAACGCCGTCATTTACGTCGGCTACGCGCAGATCAAGGCGGTTGGCCAGCGTGCCGATACCGACGAGAAGGTCAAGGCGTTGATGACGACAACGCTGGCCCGCCTCGGTTAGCGATCTTCCATGAAGATCACCTATTGAGGGTCGAAGAACAGTGAGAGTCTTACCTGCTGGAGGAGCGTTGAGCGCTAGAGCCCCCCTGACGGGCACTGCCACCGTACCCGTCACGGCGCCCGCGCTGCGGATGGGCAACCTGGGTCCGGCACACGCGGGCACGCCCGGTCCGGACAGCTCCGGCACGGTCGGGGCCGCCGAGGCCGAGGCGACCAGCGCCCGATCGTCTGGAACAACCCGGAGAGTGCGTATGCTGCGCCGCGCCGTACGTGGCCTTGTAACCGTGGGTGTGGCGGCTTTCCTGGTCGGCGTCATGCAGGCGGTGGCGTTCGCGCACGTGACGGTGAGCCCGGAGTCGGCCACCCAGGGCGGCTACGCCGCCTTGACGTTCCGCGTCCCCAACGAACGCGACGACGCGAGCACCACCGAGATCGAGGTTCAGCTCCCGACCGACTCCCCGCTGGCTTCGGTCTCGGTGAAGCCACATCCCGGCTGGTCGTACGAGATCACGAAGACCAAGCTGGCCACGCCGATCGAGGTGCACGGCGCGCAGATCAGCGAGGTCATCGGAAAGATCACCTGGACCGCGGCGGATTCGAAGTCAGCGATCAAGCCGGGTGAGTACGACGAGTTCTCCGTGAGCGCCGGACCGCTGCCCGAGACCGACCGTCTGGTGTTCAAGACGCTCCAGCACTACAGCGATGGCGAGGTCGTGCGCTGGATCCAGGAGCCGGCCTCCGGTGCCGACGAGCCGGAGCGGCCTGCGCCAATGCTCCGGCTCGTGCCCAAGGGGGACACGGCATCGTCCACGTCGACGGGCACCGCCCGGGCGGCTCTGGCCGCGGGTAGCACGTCTGAGACCGGGTCGGGCGCGGGAGCTCCGTGGGCGATCGGGCTGTCCGTGACCTCGCTGGTGATCTCCCTCGCGTGCGCAGCGACGATGGCCGTGCGGTCGCGCCGGACGCGATAGCGCTCGCGCACGGCCCTTTCGCCGCGCGTCGTCCCGTTGCGGGATCGTCAATCGGTCCGGGTGCGGAGGCTCCGCGCCAGTATGGGGATCATCACCGTCGCAGGGACGAGGTGTAGTCCGAGGAGGGCGGTGGTGGTGGCGGTGTTCGCCCCGGAGAGGAGGGGCGGGACCAACGAGATCGCGGTCAGCGACACTGTCGTCCACACGAATCGCTCGGCGGGGCGAGCGCTCCAACGAAGAAGAGCGACGGCAATGACGATGCCCACGACCGAGAAGAAGCCGGTCACGACGGCGAACCCGGGCAACGGGATCGTCTCGCCACCATCGGGGATCTCGAAGTCGACTCCAACGGCCTGGGCAAGCGCAGCGGCGAGGGTGGTGGCCGCCATCGCTGCGAGCGTGGCGATGAAGCCGGTGCCGGCGAGGCTGCGGAGTGGGTGGGTGTGGCTGGTCTGGCCCGATGCCGGGCCTGCGACGACCCCGTTGTCATTCATGCTGTTCATGTCGTTCCTCCATTATTCGGTAGCTGACGTACGGGGTGTGTTGACTGGCATGTGACGGTCCTGGCTCTGGGGGTGACGATGCGCACCCTCGCCGTGCGACGGCCGGGGTTCCGCAGGGCGCGGACGCCGGTGCCGCGGAGCCAGAACCCGGCGTCGCGGCCAAGGACCGGCCCGGGCTCGCCGTCGCGCAGCTCCAGCTGCACCCGCCCGCGGGTGACGACGCCGAACGCGTCGCACCACTCGGCCGCGACCACCGCGACACGCGCGCCACCGCGCAGCGCGAGCGTCCACACCGGGACTACTCCGTGCCGGCCGCCGGCAGGCGCTCCGGCAGCCCGAGCCGCGGGAACTGGTCGTCGTGGAACGTGACGATCTCGGTGATCGCCCCGCCGGTGACGCGCAGGACGTCGATCGTCAGCGGCAGGTACGCGCCCTCCTGCTTCCGCCAGTGGTAGAAGGCGACGGCGGGTTGCCGGTTCACGGAGGTGAGGACGGCGCGCAGGTGCTTCATGCTCTCGAAGCCGCTCTCGACCCAGTCGTTCACCACCGTGTCGCGGCCGACGTACAGGCCCGGCGTGGGCGGCATCGAGCAGCGGACGTCGTCCCGCAGCAGTGTGGCGAGCCCGTCGATGTCTGTGGCCACGCTGGCGTCGGTATAGCGGCGCACCAGCTCGCGCGTCCGGGCGTCCTCCTCGCTGCCGGTCCAGTCCTGCCGCTCGGCGGGCAGGTGCTCCCGCATGCCGGCGCGGGCCCGCTGCAGCGCGCTGTTCACGGAGTTGACGGAGTCCCCGAGGAGTTCCGCGACGTCCTTCGCCGGCCAGCCGAGCACGTCCCGCAGGATCAGCACGGCCCGCGGGCGCGGCGCGAGGTGCTGGACTGCGACCAGGTACGCCAGCTCGATCGTCTCCCGCGCGACGGCGACGGTCTCCGGCTCGTCCGCGTCGCCCGCGGGCAGCTCGTCGAGCAGCCGGTCCGGGTAGGGCTGCAGCCACAGCACCTCGCCGCCGGTCGCAGGCTCCGGGCGGCACTTGGCGAGCAGGTCCAGGCAGGCGTTGGTGGCGATCCGGTACAGCCAGGCCCGGAACGTCGACCGCCCCTCGAAGGTCTCCCGCCGCCGCCAGGCACGGAGGAACGTCTCCTGCACGGTGTCCTCGGCGTCCTCGAACGACCCGAGCATCCGGTAGCAGTGCACGTGCAGCTCCCGCCGGTGCCGCTCCGCCAGCCCCGAGAACGCCGGCTCGTCGACCTCGCCCAGACCACTCCCGCCTAGACCGCTCACGCCCAGCTCCTCCAGCCGCGTGTCCGCACTCATCACGTCATCCTTCCCTCTCGTCGTGTCCCGTCGTAGGTGTGACGGGTGCGGGCGCGACAACTCATCACCAGGGTCGGTCGGCGTGGCTGATCCGGTGGCGGATCCGGTGGCGGAGCACGACGCGCGGTACGGCGAGGAGGGCCCGGGTGCGCGGCCGCCTGGCGCGTGCCGGGGTCCGTACCCACCGCACAGTTCTGGGCCGGCAACCCCCTGTTCTCCGAACGCGACGTCACCGGAACGGCGCACATCACAGCAAATCCGCAGGACAACTTCGTGGCAGTTGTCAGTTCCCATTTGATCTGAGGCAGTATCCATGTCCTGACCTGGGGTGCCGCAGAAAGCGTGGGACTTGGGCAGCCCCGAAGTCCCGCGCACCGACGGCCCCCGGCGATCCGGGATGAGCGTGGGAAGAGGGCCGGAGGAGTTCCGAGTCGGCGCAGGTTCAGGATCGGCGCAGGTTCAGAGCAGGCCGCGGGAGATGAACGCGGCACGTGCCACGCCTGCCGCCGTGGCGCCACCGAGCCGCTGAGCGGCCGCGACGGTGGCCTCGGCCGCCGCATGGAAGGTGACGTCCTTGAGAAGCCCGGTCACACAGGCGAGAGCAAGGCAGGCGGCAGGAATACGCCGTCGGGGGGCGTGCACCGAAGAATCCTCCTTGAATCAGGAACAATCATGGCGAATCTACGGCCGACACGATCGGTTGTCACACGCCTGACCGACCTCAGGAACGCCGAAATCTCCCTCTCACGATTATTGGAAGCGACCTTTACGAACTAATCCAGCACGCTTATCGTGGGGCCGAGAGCTCACGGGGGACAGCAGTGACCACGCAGCATCGGACCCCTGCGGAGGCGTTTGGTGAACGTCCGTCGTGTCCTCGCGATCCTCCTCGTCCCTCTCCTCGTCTCTCTGGGCACGCCTCCCGCGGTGGCCGCCACAGCGGTCGCGTTCGGTTCGGTCGTCCCGGTACCCGTCACCACGACCGCGACCCCCGGGGTGAGCTACGCCATCACCACCTCGACCGCTGTCTACACCGACCCCGCCGCGGCCGGCATCGGCGACCGGCTCGCCGCACTCCTGCGCCGTTCCACCGGCTATCCGATCCCCGTCGCCCCCGCGCCCGGCACCGGCGGCATCTCCCTCCTCCTGTCCGGCGCCCCCGCCACGGTCGGACCCGAGGGTTACCAGCTTGACGTCACCGGCACGTCGATCGTCATCCGCGCCAACCAGCCGGCGGGCCTCGCCAACGGCGTGCAGACCCTGCACCAGCTTCTGCCCGTCGCGGCCGACAGCGCGACGGTCCAGTCGGGCCCGTGGCCGGTGCCCGGCGGTCACATCGTGGACTACCCGAGGTTCGGCTATCGCGGCGCCATGCTGGACGTGGCCCGGCACTTCTTCCCGGTGGCCGCGGTCGAGCGTTACATCGACCAGCTCGCCCTTTACAAGATCAACTACCTGCACCTGCACCTTTCCGACGACCAGGGCTGGCGCATCGCGATCGGTTCCTGGCCGAATCTGGCGACGTACGGCGGCAGCACCGCCGTCGGCGGTGGCCCAGGCGGTTACTACACCCAGGCCGACTACCAGCAGATCGTGGCCTACGCCGCCGCCCGCTTCGTCACGGTCGTCCCTGAGATCGACATGCCGGGTCACACCAACGCGGCGCTGGCGTCCTACCCGGCGCTCAACTGCGACGGTGTCGCCCCGCCGCTCTACACCGGCACCGACGTCGGCTTCAGCTCCCTGTGCACCTCCAAGGAGCTCACCTACACCTTCATCGACCAGGTCTTCGGGGAGCTCGCAGCCCTCACTCCTGGCCCCTATCTGCACATCGGCGGCGACGAGGCCGCGTCCACCGCGCCCGCCGACTACGCGGCGTTCGTCAACCGGGTCCAGCAGATCGTCGCGGCGCACGGCAAGACCGTCACCGGCTGGCACGACATCGTGAACGCCACACCGTTGCCGTCGACGGTGGCGCAGTACTGGGGAACCACCACCCGCGACTCCACGGTGGCCACGGCCGCCCAGCGCGGCACGCGGCTCATCATGTCGCCGGCCAGCCGGACCTATATCGACATGAAATACAACTCACGCACGACCCTCGGGCAGAACTGGGCCGGCTACATCGACGTCAAGACCGCCTACGACTGGGACCCCGGCGCCTACCTCAGGGGCGTGGCCGCCTCATCCGTGCTCGGTGTCGAGGCGCCGCTGTGGACCGAGACCCTCGTCACGGGAGCCGACATCGACTACATGGCCTTCCCCAGGCTCCCGGCGGTGGCGGAGCTGGGCTGGTCGCCGCAGGCGACCCACGACTGGACGGCCTTCAAGCAGCGGCTCGGCGCCCAGGGCCCGCGCTGGCACGTCATGGGCGTCAACTACTACCACTCCACGCAGATCTCCTGGCCGGGCGGTTCCTGATGCGTCGACTCCTCGCGATCCTCGTCTCCACCCTCACCCTGGTACTGGCCATCGGCGTCGTCGACGCCCGCGCGGCCACCGTCACCTCCACCGAGCTGACCTCCGGCTGGGCACTGCGCTCGGCCACCGGACTGTCCGACACCGGCGCGACCGTCTCACAGGTCGGCTACTCCACCTCGGGCTGGAACCCTGTCTCACTGCCGTCCACGGTGCTGGCCGGGCTGGTGGCGAACAACGTCTACCAGAACATCTTCTTCGGCCAGAACCTCAAGAACGTCCCCGACCTGACCGGGCAGGACTGGTGGTTCAGGGGCGAGTTCACCGCCGCGGCCACCTCCCCGGGGCAGGTCTACTGGTTGCGCTTCAAGGGCATCAGCTACCGCGCGCAGATCTGGTTGAACGGCACCCAGCTCGACGCCAACGCCGTGGGCACGATGGTCGGCCACGAGTACAACGTGACCGGCGTGATCCACCCCGGCGCGGTCAACGCCCTGGCCATTCGCGTCACGCCCCCGGCACACGACTGCAAGGACCTGTCCTTCTGCACCGTCGACTGGAATCCCGAAGCCCCCGACATGAACGCCGGGCTGTGGGGCAAGACGCTGGTGGACACCACTGGGCCCGTCGCTCTGCGCGACCCCTACGTCAAGACCGTCCTGCCGCTGCCCGCCACCAACGCCGCGGATCTGACCGTCTACGTCGACGCGGTCAACGCCACAGCGGCGCCGATCACCACCACGGTCAACGCCACCATCAGCAAGGCGGGCCAGCCGAGCATCCCGCTCAGCCAGACCGTCACCTTGAACGCGAACGAGCGCCGAGAGGTCGCCTTCTCGCCGGTCCACGTCACCAACCCCGTCCTGTGGTGGCCCTACCAGTTCGGCTCGCCTGAGCTCTACCAGCTCAGCGTCTCGGCGACCGCGGGCGGAGCGATCTCCGACACCAAGGGGATCGACTTCGGCATCCGTCAGTTCACCGACTACCGCACCACCGTCAACGGCACGTCGTTCGCCGGTTACAAGGTCAACGGCCAGAACATCATGTTCCGCGGCGGCGGCTACATGTGGGACATGCTGCAGCGCTGGGACACCAAGACCAACGCCGCGCACATCAAGTACGTCAAGGACATGGGCCTCAACACCATCCGCCTGGAGGGCACGCTCGGCAACGAGGAGCTCTACGACCTGGCCGACAAGGCCGGCATCATGGTGATGCCCGGCTTCGTCTGCTGCAGCGCCTGGGAGAACGACAGCGGGTGGTCGGCCGAGCAGGCCCAGGTCGCCCTCGCCTCCCTCGACACCCAGATGCGCGCCACCCGCGCCCACGCCAGCACATTCCTGTGGACCTACGGCAGCGACCAGCCGCCGACCGCCGCCCACCTGACCGCCTACAAGAACGTCGCAACCGCCCTGCACTGGCAGAACCCGACCCTGGACAACGTCGCCACCTGGTCCAACGCGAACGCCGGGATGAAGATGGACGGTCCGTACGTATGGGAGCCGCCGGTCCTGTGGTGGGACACCACCAAGGCGGGCAGCGCCTTCGGCACCACGGGCGAGGAAGGCGCCGAATCGCCGCCGCCGCTGGAGAGCGTGCAGCGCTTCCTGGCCCCCGCCGACCAGTGGCCGATCGGCACGGCCTGGAACTACCACGCGGGCAAGGCCGGCAGTGTCTTCGACAACACCACCCCCTTCACCGCCGGGCTCAACAGCCGGTACGGCACGGCCACCGGCGCGGCCGACTACTCACGCAAGACGGAACTGCAGAACTACGAGAACACCAGGGCGTTCTTCGAGGCATGGAACTCCCATGAGTACACCCAGTCCTTCGGCACCATCTTCTGGATGCTCAACAGCGCCTGGCCGTCGGTGCACTGGAATCTGTACGACTACTACTTCAAACCCGGCGGCGGCTACTTCGGCAGCAAGAAGGCCAACGAGCCGGTGCACATCGCCTACGACTACGCCACCAAGAAGGTGTTCGTGGTCAACTCCACCCTCACGGCCCGCAGCGGCCTGACCGCGACGGCGACCCTGTACAACACCCCGGACCTGGCGCAGAAGTACACCACGTCGGTGCCCGTCACCGCCGCGGCCAACTCCTCCACCCAGGTTTTGACCATCCCCGCCGTCACCGGCCTGTCCACCACCTACTTCATCCGCCTCCAGGTGAAGGACGCGAGCGGGGCGACGGTCAGCAACAACCTGTACTGGTACTCCACGACGGCCGACACGCTCGGGAACAAGAGCAACTGGTACCGGACCACGCCCAAGAACTCCGCCAACCTCACCGGACTGAACAGCCTGCCCGCCAATCCCAACCTGAACGCCACCGCGTCCAGGGTCACCTCGGGCGGCCAGGAAACCGTCACGATCACCCTCACCAACACGAGCGCGACCAACCTCGCCTTCTTCGTCCGCCCCGAGATCACCGCGGGCAACGGCGGCACCGAGGTAGTGCCGGTCACCTACACCGACAACTACATCTCCCTCTGGCCGGGGGAGTCGACAACCGTCACCGCCGCCTACCAGACGGCCGACCTCGGCGGACAAGCCCCCTACCTGCGGTTACGCGGCTACAACATCCCCACCTCCTCCGTCCCTGTTTCCTGAGGTCCTCCCAGGCGCCGGCCCGGCCCTCAAGTACACAAAGACCCCCGCTCCCCTTCGGGGACACTGTTGGCGAAGTAGATCAAACAGAACCGGCCCCATGATCACAGATGTGATCATGGGGCCGCTTCTGATGTCCTCGCTAGCGGATGGAGTCGTTGATGTCGTTACGTTCGGCAGGTTCGGATCAGATCCCGGCGACCACGATTACGGTGGCGCGGGCAGCCTTCCCCCAAGGGAAGCATGGCGATCCGTATCCGGGATGAGCTGGGCATTCTGTTCACTAACGAGGACTTCACAACGGCGTTCTCCGCGCGTGGTCGTCCGGGGCTGTCCCCGGCCCGGTTGGCGATGGTGTCCATCCTGCAGTTTGGCGAAGGGCTGTCGGACCGGCAGGCAGCCGAGGCCGTCCGAGGCCGGATCGACTGGAAGTACGCACTCGGCCTGGAGTTCACCGACCCTGCCGCCGCGCCCGAATGGCTGGTGAGCATCGTCGAACCCGGATGGTTCGACCGCTACGAAGCCAGGACTGAGGACTACCGGCTCCCTCAGAACAAAGCCAAACGCATCCAGTTCGGGCACGCGATCGGCGCCGACGGGGCCGATCCCCTGAGCGCCGTTACAGCGGGATCGCGCCGAACTGGCTCCGCAACCTCCCGGCGGTCCAGACGCTAGGCCACGTGTGGATCCAGCAGTACGTCACCATTGACGATCAGATCCGCTGGCGTACCCCGGCCGAACAACCTCCCTCCGCGATCCGTCGGATCTCGCCCTACGACGGTGACGCTCGATCGGCCACCAAGCGTGACTTCCACTGGGACGGGTACAAGGTTCACCTCACTGAAACCTGCGACCAGGACACTCCGCATCTGATCGCCCACGTGATCACCACGTCTTCGCCAGGTAGCGACTACGACGCCACCGGCGATGTCCATGACATCTTCTTCCACTCGCCGCCCTACGGCCCGCAGCGTGATGAGCGTCTGCTGAGGGTGTTTCCCAACCAGTAAACGATCATGGCGACGCCCCAGGCAAGCCGGGCTCGGGGAAAAGGCCCTGGAGATCGTGGCGTCAGGTGATGGCCGAGTTGCGTTGATCAATGGGGGCGTCCAGCAAGGCTATTGCTGAGCGGCGGATCTTCGTCAGTGCGCTGAGGAGGTGTTCGCGTTCGGCATCGGTGAGGTCAGCGGTGACCTGCTCTTCGAGCAGCAGCCGTTCCTTTTCGATGGGGGCTTGCAGGGCGCGTCCGGCGTCGGTGAGCCACAGTCGGACCAGCCGGTTGTCCCGGTCGTCGCGGCGCCGGGTGAGCAGGCCGGCCGCGGCCATCCGGGTGGCCGCCTTGACCACGTTGGGGGTGGTGACGTTCAGCATGGTGGCGACCTCGCCCGGAGTGCGGCCGTCTTGCCGCCACAGCACCGCGAGCAGGTGATCTTGCCCCAGGTGCAGCCCGTGCCGCCGCACGGCCGTCTCGGCCGCCGCCCGCAGCGCCTTGGACATCTTGCTGTGCAGGTCCAGGAACTCGGGCACGTCGAGACCTCCAGTGATGTCGGGGTGCGATTGACGGCTGATCGTGTACCGGTTAACGTTCTTCTCGTTCGTTAACCGGTACACGATTTAGGGGTCTTCATGATACTCGTCACCGGCGCCACCGGAAATATCGGCCGCGAGCTCGTCCACCAACTGGACGAGCTCGGCGTGCCGTTCCGCATCTTGGTCCGCGACCCCGCCCGTGCCGCCACGTTGCCCGAGCGGGCCGAACGGGTCGTGGCTGACCTGAGCGACTCGGCGACGCTGCCGCCCGCCTTCGCCGGAGTCGACCGGCTGTTCCTGCTCACCCCCGGCATCGGCCTCGACCACACCAGGCACGCCGTAGCCGCCGCCCAGTCCGCGGGGGTGCGCCACATCGTGCACCAGTCCTCGTTCAACGTGCTCGGCGACCCCATGCCCGCCATGGGTCGCTGGCACCACGAACGCGAGCAGGCCATCCGAGCTTCCGACATCCCGGCCACCTTCCTGCGGCCCGGCGGCTTCATGACCAACGCCTTCGACTGGCTGCCCACCATCCGCCAGGCGGGCTATGTCCTCGATCCGGTCGGCCCCGGCCGGTACGCGCCGATCGACCCCGCCGACATTGCCGCCGTCGCCGCCCTGGCGCTGACCGGCGACAGCCACCAAGGCCAGGAATATGTTCTCACCGGCGAGGAGCTGTTCACCATCACCGAACAGGTCAAGATCCTTGCTGCGGCGGCCGGCCAGGAGATCGTGGTCCGGGCAGTGACCACCGCAGAGGAGGCCGTCGCCTCTCGATTCCCCCAAGGGGCACCTCCGGCGCTGGCCGAGGCCATCATCGAGGGGTTCCACCTCATGCGCGCCGACACAGCCGGATTTCGCACCGACACCGTGGAGCGCCTGCTCCAGCGCAAGCCCCGCACCTTCGCCGCCTGGTGCGCACGCAACGCCGACGCCTTCCGGACCACCTGAACTGCACGTCCGCATCTCGACAACCGTCGACCCGCGCCTTGCTACGACGTGGGTAAGACCGTCGCACGCGGCCGCACCCTGGCCTACGGCAACGGCCGGATAGAGGGTGCCAACACCAAGGTCAAACTCATCAAACGCCAGATGTACGGCCCAGCCGGCTTCGCCCTACTCCGCAAGCGCATCCTGCTCGCCTAGATCACCGACCGCCACCACCGAATTCGTGCCAGAGCCGAATCTGCGACAGAGCCGTTCACTGGACAGACCCGCAGACATCGATGGTCCGAATCCTGTTTCGCCGCACAGGGAACAGAAGAGGCCCCGGGCCAGCTGTAACGCCGGCCAGGGGCCCTCCTATGTGATCAACCTACGTCAGTCGTTGTCCGACGACGGGATGTAGGCGCCCGGAACGTCGTTCGGGGCGTAGATCTTGGCGTCACCCGGGAAGGGCTTGGTCCAGCCGTGCGCCTCGTACCACGCGAAGCGCTTCATCTGCTCCGGGGGAGCGGAGTCGGCCTTGGCGTTGGGCCCGGTGAACGCCTGCTTCCCCTTCCAGGTCTGCCACTGCGCCGCCACCTGCTGCTCGGCTGCCGGCACCTTCGCCGTCGTCGGCGCGGGTGCGGCGTTCGGGTTCTGCGGCGCCGGGGTGTCCAGGCCACAGGACGGCGGGGTGGACAGACCCAGGGTCAGCGAGGTCCGGTTGGGCACAGCGGTGAACGGCGTGTAGTCGGGCTTGTTGGTGAACGCCGTAGCCATCGGAGTGGCGGCGCTGTCCAGCTGGTTCATCGGGTGGATCCCGAGCATCTGCTCGATGGTGCGAACCATGGTGATCTGCGTGTAGTAGTGGCTGTCCACGGTGCCGTGCTGGGCCCAGGGGCTGATGATCTGGATCGGGGCACGGTGGCCATCGACGTGATCGACCCAGCCCTGGGAGTCGTCCTCGACCACGAAGATCGCGGAGTCCTTCCAGTACTTGCTGTGCGAGATCTCGTCAACCATCTTGCCAAGGGCGAGGTCGTTGTCGGCGACCTGGGCGGGTCCGGTCGTCGAACCGCCGGTGTGGTCGTTGGACAGCCAGAACATGTTCAGGTTCGCCGGGCCGTTCTTTTCGAAGTCCTGCTTCCAGACCTCGTACTTGTAAACGTCCGGGACGCTGGTGTCGAACTGCGGGAAGCCGGGCACCGACACCGCGTTGAGCGACGGGATCGCCGAACCCGTCTTGATGGGGTAGGCGGAGGGCTTCCCGGTCGCGTCCATGACCTTGGCGTCGCAGTACAGGTTCTGCCAGGTCGCGTCCGCCGGCTTCTGCTCGAACGACTGGAACTCGCCGAAGTCCTTGACGGACTTCCCAGCCGCCTGCGCACCGGTCCAGATGAAGCCGGTCTTCTGGTGGCCGAGAGCGTCGTCCTCGGTGTCGTAGCTGCGTGTGTACTCACCGGCCGAGGACTCGGTGTACTCGGGGTTGTCGGCCTGCATGATCCAGTTGTGGCCCTCGGCGGAGTTCGTGCCGGTGTCGTAGGCGTTGTCATACAGCCCGAACTGCGTGGCCAGCGCGTGCTGGTTCGGCGTCACGTTCTCGCCGTACTGGATCAGTCTCGGGTCGTTGTTGCCCTTCGGCATGTCACCGAAGACCTCGTCGTAGTTCCGGTTCTCCTTGACGACCAGGAAGACATGCTTGATCGTCGAGGGGTCGCCGAGCTGTACGGGGACCGGCACCGGCTTCTTGTTGGCGTGGCCCTTGCCGTTGGCGATCTTGACCGAGTTGTTGGTCCAGCCGTTCTGCTCGAAGACCTTGGCCGTGTAGGACTTGATGGTCTTGTCGTCCGGCAGCCTGAACCGCTGCAGGCTGGAGGTCGTGTCGTGGGTGCCGTGGTACCAGGCCGGCGGCGGGAAGTTGGAGGGGCTGCGGGCGTCGATACCACGGGTGTTGGAGACCAGCACGTCCTTGCCGACGGTGGTGATCTCGGAGGGGAAGTAGTCCGTCGGGAGCAGGCCGACGTAGCTGACCGGCTCCTGCGGGCTCTTGTACCGGTAGACGGCGATCGCGTTGGCGCGGCCGAGGGTCACCAGCAGGTGGCCGTCGTCGGTGAGCGTCACCGCGTCGGGCTCGTAACCGACCGAGGCCTCCGGCCACGGCTGGGTGGCGATGGTCTGGACGACCTTGTCGCGGTGGGTGTCGATGACCGACACGTCGTTGGTGGCGGTGTTGGTGACGAACACCGCGCCGTTCTTGGCGTACACGGCGGTCGGGTGCAGGCCGACGTCGATGCTCTTGGCGGCGGCAGCGAGGGTCGCCAGGTCGATGACGCTGACCGTGCCGGTGGTGGTGGCGCCGGTCTTCGGGTCGGCCGGCACCTGGGTGCCGTAGGAGTTGATCGTGGTTTCGCCGGGCTTGGCCGGACGCCCGCCCTCGTTGCTGACGTACAGCTTGTTGCCGACCTGGACCATGTCACGCGGGGCGTTGCCCACGTTCCAGCTCTGCTTGATGGCGCCGGTCGCCGTGTCGAGCGCGACCACGCGGTTCTGGCCGTTGACGGCCGAGTACGCGGTGGAGCCGTCAGCGGAGAACACCAGCTCACCCACCAGCGCGTGCTTCGAGCCCTGCGCGGCGATGGTGATGAACGTCGGGTTGGCGAGGGTGCCATCCGCGTTCACGTCGAACCGGGTGTAGCCGTCGGTCTGGCCCAGCCACAGGTGCTTGCCGTCGGGCGAGTACGTGGGGCCTTCCTGGCCCACGTCGTTACCGGGGATGCGCAGATTCGCCGCGGCGTTGTTGCCGACGTACTGCTGCAGGGTGTACGTCTTCAGGTCCACGACGGCGAGCGCCATCCCACCATCGGTGATCGAAGCCGCGAGGTGGGTGCCGTCCGGGCTCACCGAGGACGACATGATCTTGCCCTCGTTGAGGACCAGGCGCTCACCGATCGGCTTGATGTACTGGTCGCCGGACGTGACCAGGCCCTTGTCGGTGGTCTGGGCGACCTGGTCGGTGCCGAACATCCCGGTGTTGGCGTAGGCGATGCCCCCGCCGGCGACTACGAGAGCGGCGGTGGCGGCTGCGAGGAGCTGAACCCGGCGGCCGGTGGGGCGGCTGAGGAGCCCGGTGGAAACCTTCGTGACGCGCTGGCGCGTGACGTGCATGAAACTATTCCTTCGTGGTGCTTGTGAGCAGGTCGACGTTCCCGTCGAACTGCCACAGGGGGTTGGGCGCGTCCCCGTTCGGGGTGCGCACCTGGAAGTAGCCGTTCACCTCCTTAGGTCCGTCTCCGTCGGCGACGTACCGCCCGTCCGCGGTGACGTCGAGCTGGTAGATGGCGTTGCCCACGGCGGTCGCGCCGGGGACGTGCCAGGACACGACGACCGCCAGTCGTTGCCCGGCCCCTCGTCGAGGTCCCGGGAGTCGCCCTTGTCGCAGGACGCGGTGGCCGCGATGCCCGACGCGGTGCGTCCGGCCACCGGCAACAGGATCACGGTGAGGCCGGCAAGGGTCTTCGCCACGAAGATCCGCCACGAGGAGGTGACGCCAGGTGCCCAGCCGGAGCTTGCTCAACGGCCCGGAGAAGACGACCCGTCCGGTGGCGAGGATGGTGACCTCGAAGCACAGCGCGGCGAGGTCGTCCAGCCCGCCCCCCACGTCGAGATCGACGCCGTCGAATGCGACCCCATCACCGAAGGACTTGGTGATCCCGCGAGCCCGAGCTGCGGGGGTCCTGTGCAAGTTGGTCTCCCTCGGCTTGATCAGCAGCAAGAGAAACCTAAAGATCGCGGTTTGCTCTGGCGAGGCACGCAGCCGAACTTTGGGCGAATGTCACTTAACTGCCGAAATGCCACTTACCTTGGCGATAACCACTCAAGTCGCTGAAATGCTGCTTAACCCGGCGATAACCATCCGCACCGGCGATCGCGCGGTCGCACCCAGGCTGCAGGTCGCCAGCTATGCCGGCGGCGGGGTCGGCCCCCGCTTCCCTTGAAAGGACGCTCCGCCCTGTTCCGCGTGCTGCCGGGATAATCGTCTGAGTCGTCGTAAGTCAGGCCGGCGATCGCCTGCAGGGCGCGGATATGGCGGCGGTGGGCGGCCCGTCCGTCGGGGGTGAGGCTGAGCCAGGTGCGGGCGCCCCGGCCTTTGTCGACGCCGACGCAGCCAGCCTGTTCGAGTAGGGCGACCTGCTTGGACGGCATCGGGTCGGTGATCTCCACGCTGTCGCGGACCAGCGCGAACTCGGCGCGGTCGACGTCGGCGAGCGTCGCGACGATGGGCAGGCGTACCGCGTGAGTGAGCAGATCGTCGAGGTCGTGGCGGGGATGGGCGCGGCGGATGGCGTTCGGGGTCGGCTCCGTCATGGGCGCCATTCCTTGAGCGCGGCCGACGTCAGACGCCTTTCCCTGAGAGCGGCCAGCGTCTACGCCGATCTCATCCGCCTCGATCGGCCCGCCTGACGGTGCGATCTCCAGCACCCTGATCTCGGCCGACGGTCAGGTCCATGACTACGCGCGGGCGTCTCCCGCTCTGGCGAAGGCCTCCTCGATTCCAGTTCTGGAGGTACCGGCCGTCAACAGGGCGGTGAGGAGGATGCGGGCCTTGTAGGGGTGGAGGAAGCCTGCGTTGATCAGTCCGCGGTCGAGCAGGTCGCCTTCGGAGCCGGAGTAGGCGTAGGTGTGGGTGAGCACCGATCCAGCCCCGGTGCGGGAGGTCAGGACGACGGGCATGCGTTCGGCGAGGAAGGTCAGTGCGTCCAGGTAGGCGGCGGGGACGTGGCCGACGCCCATCGCGGCGACCACCAGGCCTTCGCATTCGTTCACGAGCGGGCGCAGGATCTCGCCGTCGTCGCCGAGAGTGGCGGTGACCATGGCGACCCTGGCGAAACGCACCTGCGCGGGCAGGCGCACGGTGACTCGTTCACGCGGACCGGACAGAAACCGCGGCCTGCCCTCCACCACATGGCCGACGGCTCCGCCGTTGGGCGAAGCGAATGTGGTCACGCTGGTGCTGTGTGTCTTGCGGACACGGGACGCGGCGTGGATCTCATCGGCGAACACGACCAGGCAACCGAGTTCGCGAGCCGCGGGGTCTGCTGCGACCTGGATCGCGGCGAGAACGTTGGCCGGCCCGTCAGGCCCGGCCAGGGCGGCGTTGCGCATCGCACCGGTCACGACGACCGGAATCTGCCCGGTGTGGAGCAGATCGAGGAGGTAGGCGGTCTCCTCGATGCTGTCGGTTCCCTGGGTGACGACGACGCCGTCCGCGTCACTGTCATGGATCGCGGCGGCCAGGTCGCGGAGGTCGTCGAAGCTGAGCGAAGCTCCTGGCAGTCGGCGGAAGTCGATCGCCTCGATCTTGAGGCCGAGTTCGGCGAGCCCGGGCACCATCGCCAGGAGTTGGTCTCCGCACAGCGTGGGTACGGCGCCTCCGCCTTCCGCGCCGGGGGTCATGGCGATGGTGCCGCCCAGCGAGAAGACCGCGATATGGGTGGACACGTACCCGCCTTTCAGGGTCGTGGGCCGTTGACGCCGAGCGTACGGCCTGCGGTGGCCGCCGACATGCGTGCGTCGGCCCTCGAGCGGACATCGCGCGTGTTCCTCTTCGTGTGCGACGTCCTTCTCTCTATCGTCGTGTCCGCTTCATTCATTTACGACATTTTTGTCGGGATCCAACATCACGAGGATGGAGCACGATGAGCCCGGTATCACGACGCGATCTGTTGAAGGCGACTGCGGCGGTCACCGCCCTTGGAGCCGGGCGTCTCGCGCTGGGGCCTCAGCCCGCGCTCGCCGCCGACATCACGAACGGCTCCGTCGCCCGTCCGATCTCGATGGCGATGCATATCCATGCCTCCTGGAGCGAGGGCGCCGGCAGCATGCAGGGCCACCTCGAACAGGCCACCCGCACGGGCATCGACGTCATGTGGTGGACCGAGCACGACTTCCGGATGGCCGAGCACGGTTACCCCGGCGTGCTCCACATGAACGGCCCGTCAGAGCAGGTGAACGGTGTGGCCTGCTCGTGGACGGAGAAGCGCGAAGGAACCCTGGCGTCGTCGCAGGTCTTCTGGGACAAGGCGATGGCCTCACCCGGAGACGCGTCCACGCCTGGCTCGGTGCGGCTCTCGGCGACCTCCGCCGGTCGTGACGCGGCGGCGGTGCGCATCTCGGGGGACGCCACGAACACGGTGCTGCAGCGGTCGCTCTACGACCAGACCATCGAAGTCGACGTCTTCCCCGCCGAGGTGTCGCCGCACGCCTACCTCGCCGTGGTGGTCACCACCAGCTGGCGGCCGGCGACGGCGGGCCGGCCCGCCGGCCAGTACACGCTGACCTACATCGTGGACGGCACCCAGGGCAAGTCGCGTAAGTGCGATGGGCTGAACGCCGTGGTGCACCTGCCCGCCAGGCAAGGGGAGTGGACCACGCTGCGGATGTCCCCGGCCGAGGACATCGCGCGGTTCTGGCCGGACCTGGAGAGCCGCGACGCCGCGATGCTGGCCCTGACCTTGGGCGCGGTCAGCGAGAAGGAGCGTCTCGCCGACGGATGGTTCGACTTGCTCCGCATCTCCCGCCCGGCGCGCTCTGACGACGCCGTCCTGCAGGTTCAGGCTGCGCTGATGGCCGGCTACTCCGCGAAGTTCCCCGCGGTGCGCCAGTACCAGGGCCTCGAGGTCTCCCTCGTCAAGCCCACGCACGTCAACTGGTTCGGCCCCAAGATCACTATGCCGACCTTCGCCAAGCCCACGCCGACCGCCGACCCCGACCCCGCCGCCGGGCTCGCCGTCGTCTCGATGATCCAGTCGATGGGCGGCCTCGCCTCCTACAACCACCCCTTCGGCACCTCCACCCCGGCCAACCTCCCGCCCGCCCAGCAGGACGCGATGCGCGCCTCGGTTGCCAAGACCGTTCTCGCCGACCGGGCCATGGGCTGCGACATCCTCGAGGTCGGTTACCCCAGCCGCGGCGGGGTCGACCTCGACCGGCACTCGCAGCTGTGGGACGTCTGCTCACGCAACGGGATCTTCCTCACCGGCACCGGCGTCAGCGACGACCACTCCGGCCAGGACTGGCTCGGCCAGAAGTCCAACTTCGTCACCTGGGCGCATGCGCCCAGCCGTGAGCTGGCCGACCTGCTCACCAGCCTCTCGGCGGGCCGGGTCTACTTCGGCGACCCCGCGCGTTTCTCCGGCGTCATCGACCTGCAGGTCGACGGGGCCGCCCCCATGGGGTCCATCACCGTTTCCACCGCCGCCACCCGCACCGTCCGCGCCATCCTCACCGGCCTTCCGGCCGACAGCGTGGTCCGCATCGTGCAGGGAACGGTCGACCTCGCCGGGCCGTCGAAGCCTGAACCTGGCACCACGTTCACCGAGATGCCGTCGGCCGCATGGGCCGCTCAGGGATTCGTCGACGTGCCCGTCAACACCTCCGCGCCCCGGTTCGTGCGGGTTGAGGTGCGGGATCGTACGGGGGCCGTACTTGCTCTTTCCAACCCCGTCTGGCTACTCCGGGACGTCCCCCAAGGAGGGATTCCCGCAGCACGGCTCGTGCGCTGAGGGGCTGCCGCAAGGCGGGTCCGTGGGCGGTGTGGTCACCGCCCTGGACCTGGTAACCGTGGCCGAGCGTTTCAAGGCGGCGGTGGTCGGCGGTACGCGCCGATCACCGCCGCCGACGGCCGAGGTCCCGTCACGCCGCGACGGCCGGATAGGGACTTCTCATCGCGCCGAAGTAGGCCTCGGGCGTTCCTTCGGTGTGGTCGGGCAGTTGGTCCATGAAGGCTCGCAGCAGCGGGGTCGCGTCGTGCCGGTCGAGATCCTCCTGCGAGCGCCAGACTTCGTAGAGGAAGAACCGGCCGTCCTCCTGCTCGTGGAGGTGGTATTGCAGGTTGCCCGCGTGCCCCCGGGACGGCTCGGCGAGGTCCATCAGGAGTCTCCTGAGCTCCTCGGCCCGGGCATGGGAGTGAGGAATCCGTAGAGCGAAACGGGCGCCTGGGCCGTCGATGTGGTCGTCATGCGGCCAACCACGTCACACGACCTCGCATTGCTTCGCCCCCTTGACCCAGGTGTGGTCGAAGACCTGCCACTCGCCGGTCGATGACTTGGTCATCAGCAGCGTCCACAGCCGGAAGTCCGACAACGAGGGCGTGGTCACGTTGACCTTGCCCGTCTTCACGTTCTTCGCGTACGCCTTCCGCTGGTCCTCGCAGTACCGGACCGAAAGGTTGCCGCCCGCCACCGACTTCACCACGGGCTTGTAGTAGTGGTAGGTGCCGGTGATGACGTTGCCGTCCTTGCCCTGACTGATCAGCGAGTCGGCGTATGCGGCACCGCGCTCACCGGTGAAGAAGCGCGCGAAGTTCGGTGTGACCTTGGTGTTAGTCCTCGCCTCCAGTTCGAGCACCGCTTTCGCCGCGTAACTCGCGTCCTGGAGTACGGCCTTGTTCTTGGGGTCGCTGTCGAAACCCTTGAAGTCCGCCGTGATGTCGGAGGGAAGGTCGAACTTCGGAGCGTTCGCCGCTGCGGCCTGAGTGGCCGTCGGCGCCGGCGTCGCCGCCGTGATGGTCGGGGCGGCCGCCGTCGTCGCGGGCGGCTGGATCTTGTCCCCGTCGTCCGACCCGCCCCCGCCGCAGGCGGTCAACAGCATTCCCCCCGACAGGGCGAGGGCGACAGCGATGGGCAGGGAAGAGCGGTTCACGTCGGAATCCCCTGTGAGTTGTCCGGTTCACGCCAGTTGCGTTGGGCAACGACACTACCGGCGCCGGCACGTGCCGCGTTGATCGCCATGTTCACTGCGGAAGCGTGAGAGGCAAGGGCTCCTGCCACCTGGAGACCAAGGGCCTCGGCACGTAGCCGCGACGCCGTCCCCGCCCGTCCCGCGATCACGCTCGTGTCCGCGTGATCGTTCACCGAACGTCCCGTCACCAGGAGTCCGTACGGCGATGTAAAAGATTCTGGACATGAGGTCAAAGATTGGCTACTTTTGAGATGTCAAAGATTCTGTACATCACGGAGAAGGTCATGACCCTCGAAGAGAAACGGGCGTGGATCCGGCTGGTGGTGGCCGTCGCCGCGTACGGCGGGTACGTCGTGGTGGTGCTGGGTCGGGCCGCGGGGCGGCCGCTGGCCGAGGCCCCCTATGCCGCGGCGCTGCTGTGGAGCGTGGGCGCGGCCATCGTCGCCGCGATCGTGGCCGAGGTCGTGGCCGGAGCGGTGAACCCGAAGGCGTCCCGGGCCAAGGACGTGCGGGACCGGGAGATCGGGCGGCTGGGTGACCACGTCGGCCAGTCGTTCGTGACGATCGGCGCGGTCGCGGCGATGCTCATGGCGGTCGCCGGCTGGGACCGGTTCTGGATCGCCAACGTCATCTACCTGTGCTTCGCGCTGTCGGCGGTCCTCGGCAACGTCACCAAGGTCATCGTGTATCGCGGGAGCTTCCCCCAATGGTGAAACCGACCCGGGTGACCAACCGCATCCGTGCTCTGCGGTTCGCGCACGACGAGATGACCCAGGCCGAGCTGGCCGAGCGCATCGGCGTGACCCGGCAGACCGTCATCGCCATCGAGCAGGGCCGGTACTCGCCGTCCCTCGAAA
This sequence comes from Planotetraspora silvatica, assembly GCF_016863315.1. Taxonomy (GTDB): domain Bacteria; phylum Actinomycetota; class Actinomycetes; order Streptosporangiales; family Streptosporangiaceae; genus Planotetraspora; species Planotetraspora silvatica. Next base: position 123,110 of record NZ_BOOQ01000040.1, on the reverse strand, counting down.
TCGCCTTCCAGATCGCCCACGTGTTCAAGGTTCCGCTCGAAGAGGTGTTCCACTACCCCGGCTCACAGGAGGAGACGACATGAAAGCCATCGCCCAGGACGTGTACGGCTCGGCCGACGTGCTCCGATTACGCGAAGTCGACCGGCCGCCGATCGGAGCGGACCAGGTGCTGGTCCAGGTGCACGCCGCCGGGGTGGACCCGGGCGTGTGGGTCTGCATGACCGGCCGGCCGTACGGCGCGCGGGTCGCCTTCGGGCTGACACGGCCCAGGGTCGCCGTGCGCGGCCGCGCGCTGGCCGGGGTGGTGACGGCGGTCGGCTCCGGCGTGACGCGGTTCCAGCCCGGCGACGAGGTGTACGGCACCACCCCGAGCGGCAGCTACGCCGAATACGCGGCCGCCCCTCGCGAGCGACTCGCTCCCAAGCCGGCCAGGCTGTCGTTCGAGCAGGCCGCCGCGGTTCCCATCTCCGGGGTGACCGCTTTGGAAGCCGTCCGCGACGGCGGGCGGGTCCAGCCGGGGCAGAACGTGATGGTCGTCGGCGCCGCCGGCGGCATCGGGTCGTACGCGGTGCAGATCGCCAAGGCGTTCGGCGCGAGGGTGACCGGCGTGTGCAGCACCGGCAAGGCTGAACTGGTGCGCTCGCTCGGCGCCGAGGAGGTGATCGACTACACCCGTGAGGAGGTCGACCGCGACGGCCCGCGTCACGACGTGATCATCGACACCGCGGGGTGCCGGCCGCTGTCGCTGTTGCGGCGCGCGCTGACCCCGCGCGGGACGCTGGTGCTGGCCGGCGGCGGCCACGACGCCGGCGGACTGCTCGGCGGCTACACCCGCCAGATGCGCGCACCCTTCGTTTCCATGTTCACCCGACAGCACCTGCGCGGCCTGGCGTCCAGGGAACGCGCGCAGGAGCTGGAGGAGCTGGGCCGGCTGATCGATGCGGGCGCGGTCACTCCGGTCATCGACCGCACGTACCACCTCGGCGAGGCCCCCGACGCCATCAGATACCTCGCAGAAGGCCACCCCGCCGGCAAGATCGTCATCACCCTGAACGACTGACGGTCTGTCAGATCTGTCCCGGCCGCGACTCCGGCACGCCGAGGATCGCGAACCCCTCCGCCGGTCCCAAGGCCGGTCGACTCGGGCGGGCCCCACGTCCTAGGTGCAGGCACCCAGCCGACCGGGAGCCTGCACCCTGACGATCCAGGTGCTGACACCGATGACGCGATCCCGGATATCGACCACGCTCGGATGCGTCAAGATCCGTCATCGCCGCGGGAGGCCACACCCACATGACCCTCAAGTTGCCCGGTGGACGTACGGTCGGCGTCTTGGCGGTGGGCTCGCTCGCCGGATCGCTGCTCGCCGTCGGCGGGATGGCGACCGCTTCCGCCGCCCCCGCCCCGGTGATCTACGCCTGTGTCGACAAGGCTACCCGCGCAGCGCGCATCGTGTCCGCCGGCACCAAATGCCGCACCACCGAGACGCGTACGTCCTGGAACCAGAAGGGCCTCCAGGGTGCGCGAGGGGCCACCGGACCGAAGGGCGCCACCGGCGCGAAAGGCGCCACCGGACCGGCAGGTCCGCAGGGCGCGACAGGCGCACGGGGTCCCGCCGGCCCGCCCGGCACCGCCGGAGCGCCCGACATCCAGATCCTTCAGTCCCGGATCGCCGACGGAGCCGGGCAAGTGAGGTGCCTGCCAGGAAGGATCGCGACCGGCGGGGGGTCCATGCTCCCTGACGGCGCCGCGGTGCGCTCGAGTGTCCCCGTGATTGAGGGCGAAGTATCGGTGGGTTGGTCGGTGAAGACCACACCCGGTACCGGCCCGATCTCCGGAGTCATCTATGTCCTGTGCATGAACGCCTGACCATCCAGCCGTCGATCGTCTCGCTACATCGAGACCCACCGGGGAGGCGCGCCCTGCGGTGCGCCTCCCTTTCGGCGTGCCGGGCCGGCGCACCGAAGACGGGGCGAGACCCGAATGGCTGGTGGCCTGACGGCCGCACTCGTCGGCGCCATCGGTCTGGCGGCCGTCGTCGATCCTGTTCCCGCTCTTGCATCCACCCTCGGAGGCAAAACCGATCTGATCGCGCGGAACTCCACCACCAAGGACCTCTACCTGTACAGGGGAAACGGCGCCGGCGGGTTCACGGCCGGCACGGGCACCGTCGTCGGCAACAACTGGGGCGCCTTCGACGTCATCTTCTCGCCGGGAGATTTCGACGGAGACGGGCGTGTGGCCGTCCTGGCACGTAACGCGACGAATAAGGATCTCTATTTATACAGCGGCGGGTTCCGCGTCCTCTACGAGTTTCCGCGCCAGATCCAGACCGGACTCTTCGCTCAGGCTGATGTCCACCAGCACAAAATCCGGCTGGAGTTGCACCACCATGCGGAAAGCATCCGCGCTCCACGACGCCACGCGGGTGACCGAGATCCCCTCCTGCTCGAGAACCTCCCTCGCGATGTGCAGGAAGTAATCGTTGTCGTCGACGATCAGGCAGGTCAAGTCCATGTCTCCAGCATCGCCACCCCGGGGGGCCGTTAAGCATCCTTGTTAGCAGGAGTCCCATTGGGCTGGCGTGACACCAAAATTGGGCTGGCGGAGATGACGGAGGCGCGTGCCGCGCTCGGTAGCCAGTCTCCGAATAGGTGGATACGTCTAAGCGAACGGACCGTTCAGCGCCCGGAGCGGCAGGAACGCTGGAAGGCCCAGCGTGACCGCGATCGCGAATCGCCGCCATTAAATCACTGCCAGAAAAGTCGGGACGGAGCGTCCTGCTTTCTCAGTCCCTCAACTGGGCGCCCCCCGATGATGTCCCTCACAAAGACCCCATCATGAAGGGCCCCGCGGGTATGGCCAGGGCAGGGAAGGGCGGTCACACTTGGGGTGCTGGCGCGTGGTCGGGGGTTTGTCGGGAGGAAGGTACGGCTGGATGCCGATCGATCTGGCCGGTGCAGTTGCCGGTTACCTGGTTCAGGTGTTAGGGAAGGCCGGGATTGCGCTGGTACGGGGTCCGGCAGACGAGCGGGCGTTACGCAAGGCGATCCATCAGGCCATCGAGGCGGTGGTCGCCCGTGCAGATGAGCAGTCCCGCGAGACGCTGCGGCGTGGGCTGCGGCAGTGTTTCTCCGCCTCGCTACAAATTCCCATCGATGCCTCGCTACCGGTCGGTGACGCGGTGCGGATGGCGATCGCGGGTCAAGCAGGGCAGTTGGCGCAGTGGGTGAACACGCGCACGGGACGCCCGTTCTACCAGGACATAACCATGAGCCCACACTGACAAAACTCTGCATTTTCCCTGGCAGAGCGCGCGCAGAGCCGCGCTGGAAGTGACATCACCTGCTTGTCTCACGCGGCGACGGAGCCAGGCTAGCGGTGCTAAATACCGTCACACGGCCGTGACTACCCGTCGCCAGTCGAGCCGTGCACCGCGTGAGGGCTCCCAGCCGGGGAAGTGGCCTGACCTGCAGATTCGCCGGGAAACGGCGCATGGAGTCACTGACAAAACTCTGCGCCTACTGACAAAACCCTGCGTTTCCACTGTCAGAACGACTGCGCTCAACGGCACCCGCACGCCATCCGCCGTCTACGAGGAGAAAGGTCTCAGGACGATAACTTGCGAGAATTGAACATCTCCCAAGTGATGCTCACCTGACCCGCGCAACGAATCTTCGTTTCTGGATTTCTATTTCCAGAAATTCAGAAAGTCGCTAGATTTGGGTTCCGTGACGACCCCCGCGCCCGCTCCCGCAACGACCGCGTGCAAGCACTGCGGCACCGCCATCGAGCAGAGAACGGGGCGGGGGAGACCCAAGGAGTACTGTCCCGACGGCGACTGTCAGGCGGCGGCCAAGCGTGAGCGTGAGGTGCGCCGGGGAACGCCGGGGCTCGATGGCGCCCTCGCCCGCGTCGAGGATCTCTACGACCGGATGGAGAAGGGGCTCGCGGCGGCCATCGCGCCGCTGGCACAGGTTCTGTCCGAGGAGCTGAGCCCGGCCGGTGTGGAGGCCAAGCTCAGCGCGGTGCAGGCCGAGGCCCACACCCGCGTGGCGATCGCGCATACCGAGCGTGAGCAGGCGCTGGCACAGGTGCGCATGGCGCGCGAGGCCGCCGACGAGGCCAGGCGCGAGACGGAGGAGGCCCGGGTTCGGGCCGAGGAGGCCCACACCGAGCGGGACGGTGCGTTCGCCGATGCCGAGACCGCCCGGGAACAAGCGCTCGCCGCGCTCCGGGAGGCGGCGGCCACCGAACGGCGGGCCAGGCAGGAGGCCGAGGACGCTCACCGCAGAGCCGATGGCGCCGAGGCCGCCAGGGATCAGGCCGCACGGGAACTCGCCGAGCGGGTCGAGAAGGCGACCGCTGACGTACGGCAGGCGGAGGCGCAAGCCGTACAGGAGCGCCAGGAACGGGAGCGGGCCCAGGCGGACGCCGCGAGCGCGCGGAAAGAGGGCGAACAGGCGCAACGGGCGCGGCGTGAGGCCGAGCAGGCGAGCGCGGCGTCCCTCGCCCGAACTCAGGCGGCGGAGGCCGAACGCGACCGCGCGGTCTCCCGGGCCGAGGCCGAGCGAGACCGCGCCGTCGCGGTGGCGGAGGCACAACGTGACCAGGCGCTGAGCCGCGCGGAGGCGGCCGAGACCGCGCGGGCGGTCGCCGTGGCGGACGCCGGCCGGGCCGCCGCCGAGGCGGCGCACTCCGCCGCACGCGTGGAGGAGGCGGCCGGCGAACTGGAGCGCCGGGCGGGCGAGGTTCGTGCGGCGGGCGCTCAGCGGGAGCGGATCGCGGCCGAGCTCGAATTGGAGCGGTCACGGCTGGTGGACCTGCGCGCCCAACTCGAGGCCGCCAGAGCGGAGGCGGCCGAGCTGCGCGAGCGGGCGATCACCGCCGAGTTGCGCCTGCGCGACCACGCGTAGGGCGCCCGGGCGCCCGACGATGAGGCGAAGGGGCTGATCGGCAACCGCGCCGGTGCGATCTGGGTGGCGCCGGATCGCCAGGTCTGGACCGGCTCAGCTCACTTCAGTCGGGGATTGCTCAGCGGGCACTCCCTTGGCGGCCGGGGGCCCACAGTCGGTCGGCGTCGCCGGCGGCGAGCCGGCCTCGGTAGACGTCGATCTTGCGGTCGATGACCTTGAGGTTCTCCTGTATCTCAGCGAGCTTGGCGGTCACGTCGGCGCGGTGGGCCTCCATGAGGGCAAGCCGTTCCTTCTCGTTGCCGGGTCCTGCGGATACGAGTTCGGCATAGCGCTGGATGGTCTTGATGGGCATGCCGGTGGCCCGCAGCCTGGTGCAGACGGTGATCCAGTTCAAGTCTTGCTGCCGGTAGCGCCGCCGGCCGCCGTGGGTGCGGTCGACGGTGGTGATGACCAGGCCGGCGCGTTCGTAGTAGCGCAGGGTGTGCGCGCTGACCCCGGTGCGGCGGGCGGCCTCGGCGATGCTCAGGCCCGCCTGGGGGATGGGGGGAACGAGCCCGGACACCGGCTGCGGGTTGACTTCGAGCACGCTCTAAATCCTAGCGTCGTGGTCGGTCGCGGAGAAAACCTCACCGACGATCCTCAGCAGCCCGCCGATTGGACCCCGCATGCCCGAACTCAGCCAACGCCGCCGATTCCTGGTGCTCGCGATCTGCTGCGCCAGCATGGTCGTCGTGGTGATGGACATCTCCATCGTCAACGTCGCCCTGCCGGCGATTCGCCGGGACCTGCACGCCTCGGTGTCCGGTCTGCAGTGGACGGTCGACGCGTACACCCTGGTGCTGGCCTGCCTCCTGTTGCTGGCCGGGTCCACCGCCGACCGGGTCGGCCGTCGGCGGATCTTCCAGGTCGGCCTCGCCGCCTTCGGACTCGGCTCGCTGCTGTGCAGCCTGGCGCCGAGCATCGGTTGGCTGATCGCGGCGCGTGTGCTTCAGGCCGTCGGCGGCACGATGCTCAACCCGGTGGCGATGGCGATCATCGCCACCACGTTCCCCGACCGGGCCGAGCGGGCCAGGGCCATCGGTGTGTTCGGCGCGATGTCCGGCCTGTCGCTGGGGTTGGGCCCGATTCTCGGCGGCGCCCTGGTCGACGTTTTCGGCTGGCGCTCCATCTTCTTGATCAACGTGCCGGTCGTCGCCGCCGCGCTCGTGTGCTCGGCGCTGTTCGTGCCCGAGTCCCGGGCCGCCCGGGCGCGCCGATTCGACCCGGTGGGTCAGACCCTGGTGATCCTGGTGCTGGGTGGCGTCGTCTACCCGATCATCGAGTCCGGCGAGTCGGGCTGGACCTCGCCGGTCACCCTCGGCCTGCTCGCCGTCGCCGTGCTCGGTGTGCTGGGCATCCTCGGTTACGAACGGCGCCGTGCCGGACCCGCTGCTGGAGCTGCGTCTGTTCCGCAGCGTGCCGTTCAGCTCGGCGATCCTGACGGCGCTCTTCGCCTTGTGCGGGTTCGGCGCGTTTTTGTTCGTGACCACCCTGTACCTGCAGAACGTGCGCGGCATGTCGGCGCTGACGGCCGGGCTGTGCCTCCTTCCGGTCGGGGCGCTGATCGTGGTGCTCGCCCCGCTCACCGGCCGGCTGGTCGGCACGCGCGGTCCCCGACTCCCGCTCGTGGTGTCCGGGGCCGCGCTGGCACTGGGCGGCGGCACGTCGATCTGGCTCGGGCCGGCCACCCCGCTGCCCGCCGTGCTCGCGATGTATCTGCTGTTCGGCATCGCGCAGGGCACCGTCAACCCGCCGATCACCAACTCGGCGGTCTCCGGAATGCCCGCGTCGATGGCCGGGGTGGCCGCCTCGGTGGCCTCCGCGGGCCGGCAGACCGGCACCACCCTGGGTGTCGCGATCGCGGGGACGGTCGTGGGATCGGCCGCGTCCCGCGGTGGTACGGCGTTCACCGCCGCGGCGCACGACGTGTGGTTGCTGGTGCTCGGCCTCGGCGTCGGCATCCTTGTCCTGGGGCTGCTCGGCACCGGGCGCTGGGCCTCGGACACCGCCGCGCGCGCCGCGGCGTTGTTCGACGGCGTGGACGCCGGCGCCGCGGCGGGCCCGTCACGCGGCGCCCGTGTCCACACCCATGGGAACGGTTGAGTGCCGCTCGTCGGGCCGTCGCTGCTCGTGGACGCGGAACGCGGCCAGACAGACCAGGAGCGCCAGCGCGAACGCGGGCAGCCAGGCCAGCCGGGCGAGCACCCAGCCCCCGCCGTCGGGGACGGTGTGCAGCCCGGGCAGCGGCCCGGCGAGCAGCCCGATCGCGGTGACCGCGATCATCGCGGTCTGGTGCCACAGGAAGATCGTCATCGCGGAGAGATTGACCAGCGCCGCCACCGCCCAGACAGCGGGACGCCGTAGCGCCCGGCGCAGCGGGCCGAGGAACAGCAGGACGGCTCCGCACTGGGCGAGCCCGAACGCGACGACCGCGAGAGTGGGCGGGTCGAGGTTCGAGACGGCGGCGCCCGGCACGCCGACCATCGCCGCCGGATAGCCCGCCCACATGACCAGTCCGGTGGCGGCGGCCGCGCCGCCGATCAACAATGCCCACCCGGTCGCACGGCTCCGCAGGTCGCCGCGGGCCCAGGCCGCGCCCAGGCAGTACGGCACCAGCCACCCGGCCACCACGTTGATCGAGCCGAGCCCGGCGGGTCCGCCGAGGCCGTACCGGACCACGTCCACGAACGCGACGGCCGCCAGCGGCCAGACCGGATGCAGCCTGGCGGCCAGCGGGGTCGCCGCCGTCAGCACCGCGAACACCAGCAGGAACCACAGCGGGGACACCACCAGCTTGACCAGCGCCCGCACGGTCTCCAGGCCGGCTCCGAAGGCGAGCATCGCGACCACCGCCACGCCCCACACGATCAGTACGGCGACGACCGGTCTGAACAACCGGCCCATTCGCGTTCCGAGCCACTGTCCGTATCTCGCGCCATGGGCGCGGGCCGAGGCATGACTCTTGGCCCCCACCAGTCCGCCCACCAGGAAGAAGACCGCCAGCGTCTGGAACAGCCAGGAGACCGGGGCGAGCCCGGGCAGGTATCGCAGCGGGCTGGCGGCGTGCACCGTGCCGCTGTCGTCGACCAGCGCGGTCACCAGCCAGTGGCCGAGCACCACGCCGAGGATGGCCAGGGCTCGCAGCGCGTCGACGGCGCGGTCGCGGCCGGGCGGAGTCGCCGCCTCGATCCGCCTGATGAGGTCACGCACCGCCGCCCGCCTCCGAGGGGGTCTGTCCTGAGACGATCCGGGCGATGTTCTCCAGCGCGGGAGAGTGAGCTTTCAGGTAGTCGCTGTGGCCGCCGTCGCCTGCCGCGAAGATCCGGGCACCGAACTCCGGTGAGACCGGGTCGGTGCCGAATCCGATGGTGGCGAACGGAAGGCGGAGCCGTGTGTGCGGCACATGGGCGATCCAGTCGTGCGTGGCCCGGCCCGCCCACACGGTGGCAGGGGTGTGCAGCGCGGCGGCGTCGTCCGCGGTGGTGCCGGCGCTGCCGTACAGGATGATGTCCGCGACTTCGAGCCCGGCCGCGGCCCGGACGCAGACCACGGAGCCGTAGGAGTGGCACACCAGCGAGATCCGGGCGCCGGGCTTGGCCGTACTCAGGTCCCGAACGAAGGAGCGCAGGTCAGGGGCGGCCTCGGCCGCTCGGCCGGGTGTCACCGCCTGGAGGCTCACCGTGCTCGGGGTCCGGTATCCGAGCCAGGCGATGACGGCGGACCGATCGCCGAGCCTCTGCTGCAGTCGCATCGAGCCGCCGCGCAGAAGTCCGTAACGGTCGAGATCGGTGTCGGAACCGGGGACCAGCACAGCGATGCGCTCGGCCCGGGACAGGTCCCCGAAGACTTCGTCGGCCCGGCCGCCGTCGCGGCCGTCGAAGGACAGGAAGTGGCGCGCGGGGTCCGCCATCGCACGCAACATCGCCGCCCTCCACTGGTGGCCGTTGTCGGCGGCCATCCGCTCGGCCGCCCAGATGGCGTCGCGGCTCGCGGCGTACCGATCAGCCAGGGCCGCCGGGGTCGCCGCCGGCAGCGGGGTCGAAGCGGGCGGGACCGGTGCGGGGACCGCGGCGGGGCGTGCCGCGCCCGTCACCGGCACGGCCACCGAGGCGGTGACGAGGACGGCGAGCACGGTGCGGCGCAGGCGGCTCCCGCGCGGACGGGCCGCCATGGCGGATGGTCCTTCCCCGTCTCGCGCCCGTCCGGGTAACCCGCTGCCGACTCCGGCGAAGGTTCGTTCGTAGACTTCGATCACCCGGCCGACGGTGCCGCAGGCCGCACCCGCGCCACATCGGCCTGCGGATTTGCATTCGCGGGAGCATCCCAGACCGTGGATGTACACCCGTGGTCCGATGCCCGGGCGGAAACCGCGCGGTTACGATCGGCGCATGCAGGTCACACCGTCGTTCCCCGTGCTGGAGCGGGTGCCGCCCGGCGTCTGGACGATTCTGGCCTGGTGCGCCGGCGCGGCGGTGCTGCCCGGGGTCCTCTACCGGTGGGACGGGTTGATGACCCTGGCGATCGCCACCGCGCTGGTGCTGGTGGGCAGTGCTCTGCTGCATCGCCGGCCCCTGGCGGCTCTGACCCTGTTGATCGCCGCTTCCGCCCTCGTGTCGTTCCCCTTGAGCTCGGGGGAGATCCCCCTGTTCCAGTTCCTGGCGGTCGACGTCGCGCTGTACTTCATCGCGGCCACCCGGTCCCGCCGGGTCGGAGTCTCCACCGTCGCCATGGCGCTCGCCGTACTCGTCGGCTACCTGGCCACGCAGGTGCTGCTCGGCTGGGACATCGGGACCTCGTGGGAATCGGCGGTGGTCCTGGCGGCCGTCATCGCCTGGTTGATCGGCAATTCGGTGCGCCAGGCCCGTGAGTACGCCGAGAGCCTGAGCGCTCAGGCCGCGGCCCGGGCGGTGAGCGACGAACGGCTCCGGATCGCGCGCGAGTTGCACGACATGGTCGCGCACAACATCGGCATCGTCGCGCTGCAGGCCGGAGCGGCACGGCGCGTCATCGACACGCAGCCGGCGCAGGCGCGTGACGCGCTGGGTGAGATCGAGACGGCCAGCCGGGAGACGTTGTCGGGGTTGCGCCGGATGCTCGGTGCGCTCCGCCAGGCCGAACCCGCAACGGCGTCGCAGACGCTGCCACTCGAACCGGGACTCCGACTGGCCGACGTCGACCGGCTCGCCGCGACGACGACCGACGCCGGGGTCCGTGTCGACGTGCGCCGGCGGGGCGAGCACCGTCCGCTTCCTCCGGAGATCGACATGTCCGCCTACCGCATCATCCAGGAGGCGATCACCAACGTGGTGCGCCATGCCGGCACCGACTTCTGCTGTGTGTCCATCGACTACCGGGCTGAGGAGATCTCCATCGAGGTGCTCGACGACGGGCAGGGCGTCCCCACCACCGCGGGCAGCGGCTACGGCCTGCTCGGGATGCGCGAGCGGGTCGGCCTGCTGCACGGAGAGTTCTCCGCCGGTCCGCGAGCCGAAGGCGGCTTCCGGGTGGCGGCCCGGCTGCCCGTTCCGGCAGAGGTCCGATGACCGTTCGCGTCGTCCTCGCCGACGACCAGCCTCTGGTGCGCGCCGCCCTGCGGATGGTCATCGCCGACGCCCCCGACCTCGAAGTCGCCGGGGAGGCCGGAACCGGCGTGGAAGCGGTCCGGCTGGCCGAGACCGTCCGCCCCGATGTCGTCGTGATGGACCTCCGCATGCCGGAGATGAACGGCATCGACGCGACCCGGCTGATCACCTCGGGCCCTGGCGGGGCCCACGTCATCGTCCTGACCACCTTCGACGACGACGATCACGTCTACGGCGCGTTGCGCGCCGGCGCGTCGGGATTCCTCGTCAAGGACATGGCCCTGGACGACATCCTCGCGGCGATCCGCGTCGTCGCCGCCGGTGACGGGCTGATCGCACCCAGCGTCACCCGCCGGCTGATCGAGGAGTTCGCGGGACGGCCGCCCTCCGCCCCGAAGCGCCGCCCGGTCGACGGCATCACCGAGCGTGAACGCGAGGTGCTGACTCTCGTCGGCCGTGGCAGGTCCAACACCGAGATCGCCGCAGACCTGGTCATCAGCGTCGCCACCGTCAAAACGCATGTGACACGGCTGATCGCCAAACTCGACGCCCGCGACCGGGTCCAGCTCGTGATCATCGCCTACGAGTCCGGCCTGGTGTCCGCGACTCAATGACGGGGCCCCTCCGCGGGCACAACCGCGCGCACCCGCTCGGCCAGTTCGGCGGGGGGGAGGAGACCCCGCGGTCACGCGCCCGCGGGCCCCGTATAGGTGTGGGTCCGGGTGTACGCGCGGAAGCCCATGGACTCGTAGAGCCGTTTGGGGAGGGGATAGGCGGCGTCTCCGCGCGAGTAGACGACGGCGCGCCGGCCGCCCGCATCGGCGAAGGCATGCAGTACGGCGGTGCAGACGGAGCGGGCGAGGCCGAGGCGACGGTGGCCCGGATGTGTGCCGACCGGTTCGAACTCGCCGGTTCCGTTGGCCTCGTCGTACCAGCCCTGGCAGTAGGCCACGACGTCACCGGCGGGTGACACCACGACGAGGTCCAGTTCGGGGCGGTAGGGCCACGTCTCCCTCATGCGGGCGTGCCGCTCGGCTGTGACCCGGGTCGACCCGAAGGCGGCGCGGTGCGCCGCGGCCCGCCCGGCCACGTCGGCGTGGTCCCGCTGGGCTCGCATCGTGTAATCGTCCGGCAGGCGGGGCGCATCCGGCAGATCGATGAGCGGACGGTCGAGACACACCATGAAAGGGCCATCGGCGGCACGGGCGTAGCCGCGCCGTTCCAGCGCGGCGGCCAGATGCGGTTCGGTCTCGGCGACCTCGGCACTCAGCGGGCCGGCGGCCACCCGTTCGGCCCAGTCGAGCACCTCGTCGGCCAGTTCGGGGTGGCCGGGATCCACCTGGAGCATCAGGCCGTCAGGCGATTCCAGCCACCCCCACGCCAGCGTCCGGTCCCCGTGTGTCCAGATCGCCGTCGGGCATTCGGCTTCCCGGTCGAGGGACAGACACCAGTTCCAGGTGAGGTCACCGATGTGCCGATATCCGGTCGCGGGGAAACTCCGGACGGCCAGAGCCTGCATGGCGCGCAGCGCCACGGGACCGGCGTACTCGCTGCGTCGCATGGCCGCCATGCTGCCCAACCTGCTCTCGGACCGGCAACGAGTTATCCCGGCGCCGGACATCGCGGCCGATGGGCAGGCCGCCGTTCCGCCCGACGGGTCAGGTCACCGTCCCGTGCCCCCGAAGGAACACTCGTCCTTCGATCCCAGCCACCTCTTGACCGATCCCCACGCGGAGAGGCTGTCGGCGATGCAGGCACCGTCGACGCTGTTGGACACGCCGGGGAACCCACTCGCGGCCCGGGCCACGGCGGAGAAGTCCGCACCCGGTCTGACCTGGATGCGGAAGGCCTCGGGAAGGTCCGACGGGACGACCGTCCATAAGAGTTCCGGCTTGTCGGTCATGTTCCTGCGGAAGTTCTCCCATGCCTGCTGCTGGTCTTCGAAGGAGACACTTTCCACGTCGGGCCGTCTCTCCAGCGCCCGCCGAAGCTTCTCCCGTTCCGCATCGGTCGCCTCGCCGCTCTTGCAACTCGCGAAGACGTCGTCCTCCATGCAGAGGAAGACCGACACCACAGGCCTACCGGATGACTCGACGGCGCTCAGGGATACGGCGAGGGTGCTCTCCTCCTGCGGTTCCGGGGACGGCGACGCGAGCCGTACCAACCCGAAAGCCGTCACGGTCACGGCCAGAGCCGCGGCGGCGATCTTGAATCGGCCTCCTCCGGCACGCGGCGCGGGCAACGGGAGGTCGTCGTCCCGGACGGTCCGCGCGCGGGCGGCCATGGCGTCACGCAGTCGATCCTCGATGGCGCTCATACGTCCTCTCCAGATTCGTCTTGTCCGTCTCCCAGTTCGCGGAGCAGCCTGGCCAGGGCTCGTGCGGTCGTGGACCTGACCGTGCTCCGCCTGACGCGCATGATCTCCGCGATCTCGGACTCGGGCAGGTCGAGGTAGTAGCGCAGGACCAGGGCCTCTCGCTGGCGTCGCGGCAACCGGCCGAGCGCCACCAGCACCTCTCGTCGTGACTCTCCGACCAACGCGGCGGTCTCCGCGGAGTCGACCAGGTCCGTGACCCGCTCGGTCCGCCGCAGGGCGACCGCCCTGCGGCGGAGCACCGATCGGGCGGCGTTCAGGACACAGGTCCTCACGTACGCGAGTGTCGTGACGCCCGGCCGCCACTTGCCGTGCAGCCGGGCGAACACGTCCTGCACGATGTCCTCGGCTGTCTCCTGGTCACCGACGAGGAGCACCGCCAGCCGGACCAGGTGGAGCCGGTGGTCGCGATAGAGGGCGACCACCTCGACGTCGGGGGAGCCGGGGATCAGGACTGACGGAGTGGGCGCCTGGGGCACCCGCTCCGTCAGTCGTAAGGTTTCACCGTCCATGTCGTATGAACGCGGGCCTCCGCCGATCCGCTGCTTCTCCACTGAATTCGCCTGGTTCCTCGGCCGTGACGGGGCTGCCGCCTTCGGCGGTGTGGCTGCGCACCGTCCCGCCGGCGGCTGTCCCGTACCGCCGAGTTACGAGGCCGGGTTTCGGGGGGATTCCGGGCAGAAGCCCGTCTCGAAGAGCTTGGTGAAGGTCTCCAGGAAGTCGTTCCAGTCGCCGTTCAGGTTGCTCACCATCGTGTGGGTGCCCTGGCGGTTGCCCATCACGTACGACATCGAGCCCTGGATGAAGCCGCCGCCGCCCCAGACTGTGACCCCGCACGGAAGCGTCTGGGAGTAGACGCCGAGGCCGTACCTGGTGTTCGGGACCCAGCCCGAGCCTTCCGTCGACACGGTGGTGAACATCTCCTTCTGCTGGGCGGGAGGGAGGAGGCGGCCGTGCAGCAGCGCGCTCAGGAACAGGTGCAGATCCGAGGTCGTCGAGATCATGCCGCCGGCGGCCCAGGCCCAGCTCAGGTCCATTTCGGTCACGTCGTGGATCTCCGCGTCGGGGCCGGTCCGTCCCAGCTTCGAGTAGTGCCGCGCATGCGGGTCGCGGATCGTCTGTTCATCGCCTGGGAGGTAGGTCCCCGTCAGACGCAGCGGGCGGGCGATGCGGCGCTCGATCTCATCCGCGAGAGTCGAGCCTGTCGCACTCTCGACGATCATTCCCGCGAGGTTGTAGTTGACCTTGGAGTAGATGAAGCGCTTCCCTGGCTCTTCGGGGCGCGGGGTCTCCTGGCCGAGGATTGCGTCGGGGAGTCCGCTGGTGTGGTTGAGCAGTTGCCTGATGGTGATCTCGGTGCCGTCCGCGCCGAGGGACTCCTCCACGACGCCGGGCAGCCACTTGGCCACCGTGTCATCGAGGGCCGGCTTTCCTTCGGCCGCCAGTTGCAGGACCACCGTGCCGGTGAACGCCTTGGTGAAGCTGCCGACGCGAAAGTGCTCACCTGGTTGGCGTTTACGGCCGGTCGTCATGTCGGCCACCCCCGCCGTGCCGAACCACGGTGTCGCGTGGCCGTCTCTGATCTCGGCGACCATGCCGGGGCCGCCCCCGTCGGCCACGACCTGGTCGAGCGCGTGCTGAATGTCGGCGTGGCCTCGGCCGCGGTCGGCCGCGGGGGTCATCAGGCGCTCCCGGCCACAGTCGGCGCGCCGGCGAGCAGGCCTGTGCGGGCATGGAACATGGACATTCTGCCTCCTTGGGCATGGAAGAACGGTCGGAGACGGCGGGGGTCAGGCATGGCTCTGCCGCCGGCGACTCGTTACTCGCTGTCGTCGTCGGTGATGGTGTCTTGGACGCGGGTCAGCAGGTCCGTACGGTCGACGCCCGCCAGGGCCAGGGCGCGTGGCACCGTGCCGGCCTCGGCCTGCAGGATTCCGAGCAGTACGTGCGCCGACCGCAGGTCCTTCTTGCGGGGAACCGAGGCGAAGCCGCGCTCAAGGGCGAGCTTGCCCGTCGCGCCCATGGTGGGCAGGCGCTTGAGTGTGGCGCTCGGCCGGGAGAGGCCGAAGGAGTCGCGGAACACTCCGACCGTGCTCAGGCTGTGGTCGAACTCCCGGTCGAGAGCAGCCTGGATCGCCTCGTGGTCGAGGCCGGCGGCGGCCAGGACGCGCTGCGGGGCGGTGCCCTCCTGGGCCGCGACGGCCAGCAGCAGATGCTGCGCCTCGACCGTGGCTGATCCGTGCCTCTGCGCCTCGACCGCTCCTTCCATGATGATCGTATGGATGTACTCGTCGAACGGGCTCATGGTGAACGTCTCCTCAGCTTGACGCCCGCGGCGATGAGCCGCTTGGCGTGCTTCCTGTGGACGGCTTGACGGGTCACGCCGAGTGCCTCGGCGACGTGCGGCCAGCTCCAGCCCGCGCGCATCGCCTGTTCGACGGCGGCGTCCTCCAGCTGGTCGGCCAGGCGCCGTAGTGCCACTACGGCCGCCAGCGCGTCGGCAGGGTCCTGGGGGACGGGGATGTCGGTCGCGGGCATGTAAGCAACATTAATTGACTAATCTGGAGATAGTCAACATGAGTTGCTTATAAGGGCCGCTCCATCGCAAAAACCCGGCCATGGTCGGCAAAGGGTCGGCCGACGAGGCGTTTCGGACCGGCGAGCGGTCACATAACACGTCGACGAGGGCCCCGTCGCCGCGCCCGGCCTCGTACGTGTGGACCCGCGAACGACGTCGCCCCCGCCATAGAGGTGCCGGCCTGGTTCACCCGCCCCGAGCGATCCATGACGCCCGCGCCCCGGAACGTGGACCAAGGAGTCGGAGGAATCATGAGCCAGTCGGTGCACAACAGAATCGAAACCGTGCCGCATCGGGTGAATCGCCTGTCCATCGCGGTCGGCGAGCCGTTCGACGTCTTCCGCGCCAGGTACGAGAGCGCCGTCCCCCGATTCGAGGCCGAACGCTTCAGGCGGCTCGTCGAGGACGAGGCCGACTGGGACACCATTCTCCAGGCGACGGCCGAGAACGCCCCGCACACGTTCATCATCTACTGGGCGGGAGACTTCAACGCGCTCATGCGGCTGGCGGGGGACCGGTTGCGCTGCGTCGAATACCTGATGGGCAACCATACGATCGCCCAGCGGATGTTCCACCACAATCCCGCCATCCTGCTGTACGCCCCGCTCCGCACAACGATCCACGAGGACGCCGCGGGTGAGACCTGGTTCACGGTGGAGCAGCCCAGCAGCCACTTCTCCAGCTTCGGCAGTCCGGACATCACCGAGGTCGGCCTCGAACTCGACCGGGAACTCGCCGCACTGCTCGAGTACCTCGACGTACCGGTCCCGGCCGCCCTCACCTGACGGCGGCGGCGCTCGCACCTGATCAGGGCAGACAGGTCGTTCAGCTAGCGAGGCGACGTGCGAGCTCGAGCAGGTCCGGCAGCCTCAGTACCCGGCCGTCGAAGCCGGGCAGGGGAACGTGCAGAGGTTCGGTCCAACGCGCAGGGATGGCGTCCACTCCGTAATACGCACCCGCAAGCCCGCCCGTGACGGCGGCGACGGTGTCGGTGTCACCGCCGAGGTCCACCGCCGCGCGGAGCGCGTCCTCGTAGGAGGTGGTGGTGCGGAAGGCCCAGACGGCCGAGCCCAGGCACGGCCACACGGCGCCGTTGAACTCTGTCGCCTGATCGGGGTGCCAATCATCGGCCAGGACAGTGGCATATCTGCGGCGGTGGTCAGGGTGAACGAGGGTGAGGGTGCCGGGGAGGGCGGCCAGCGGATCGCCACCGCGCAGCGCCACGCGGACGAGTTCGTGGAAGACGGCGGTGCCCTCCCAGGCGGCGCGGTCGCCGTGAGTGAGGGCGGCGACGCGGCGAGCCGCGTCCATGGTGGCTTCCCGGCCATCGCGAGCGAAGTACACCGCGGAGGTCGTGGCTCTCATCAGGGAGCCGTTGCCCGCCGCTCGCTGGTTGGTCTGGAAGTGGTGCGCCGCTGCGCGGTCCCATGCCAGGCCGTTGGTCAGGACGTCCTCGGTCTGCAGGCCGATGTCCTTCGGGTCCGACGTCGCCCACCTCTGGAAGCGGGCGAACATGTCGGGGAGGTCCAGGCCACGGCGTTCCAGCAGCGACTCCGCGATCAGAACGGCCATCTGTGTGTCGTCGGTGGCCTCACCGGGGTCCCAGCCGCCGCCACCACACATCTCATCCCTCGACGTGCGCACGGGGAAGCGCGCGGAGAACGCTCCTGCCGGTCCGAACTCGAAAGGGGCTCCCAGAGCGTCACCGACCGCGGAACCGATCACCGCACCGGCGACGCGCCGGGCATGATCAAGGTTCTCGGCACGGGCCGGGGCGGGTGGGCTCAACTCTGCTGGAGCACCGACAGGATGTTGCCGGCGGGGTCCTTGAACCAGGCGATGGGCGGTCCGACGCGGCGGAAGATGCCCTTGTCGTCCGCACCGTCGTAGAACTCGAAGCGGACTCCCCGTGAGACGAGTTCGTCGACGGCGGACTCGATGTCGTCGACGGGGAAGTTGAGGATCGTGAACGTGGCCGGCGTGTGGTCCGGCTTGGGGTAGATCAGCGTGTTCCGGTCGCCGGCGATGTGCAGCGTGAGCATGCCGTTCTCCTCGGACACCCGGATGCCGAGGGTCTCGCCGTAGAACCGCTTGGCCGCCGGGATGTCGTCCACGGAGAATCCGCTGAACGCCCTGGTGTGCTCGAACATCTCGCTCCGATCCAGGTGCCGGGCCGAATGTGGGGCGGGCCCACACTATCCAGATCTCCCGCCGATGGGGCGTCGGCGGCGGAAACACTTGATGATCTTGAGCTGGCCGGCGCGGCCGGCGTGACGGACTGGTCCGCTCACGCGGGGGCCCGTCGAGACGATCGAACAATCAGCGAGGGCGCCGGTGGAGGGAGTCCAGGAGGGCCAGGTCGTCCTCGGACAGACGCAATGCGCCGGCGGCCACGTTGGCGGCCAGGTGGTCCGGGTCGCCGGTGCCGGGAATGGCCAGCACGTGCGGCCCGCGGTGCAACGTCCACGCCAGCCGGACCTGTGCCGCGCTCATCCCGTGTGCCCGCGCGACGGCCAGCACCTCCTCGTCGTCGGCGCCGGTGGTGCCCGCCGTACGCCCGGCGCCGGCGATCGCGTAGAACGGGACGAACGCGATTCCCTGTTCACCGCAGGCGCGTACGAACTCGTCCTGGTCGGGCCGCACGCCGATGCCGTACATGTTCTGCACGCATGCCACCGGGGCGATGGACTGGGCCTCGGCGAGGTGTCCGGGGGTGACGTTGGAGATGCCGAGATGGCGGATGAGCCCGGCGTCGCGCAGTTCGGCCAGCGCGCCGAAACGCTCGGCGATCGAGCCGGTCCCGACGATGCGCAGGTTGACCACGTCGAGATGGTCACGGCCGAGCTGGCGCAGGTTCTCCTCGACCTGACCGCGCAGTCGCTCGGGGGTGGCGTGGGGCAGCCATTCACCGGAGGGGTCCCGGCCGGGCCCGACCTTGGTGGCGATGACGAGATCGTCGGGGTAGGGGGCGAGTGCCCGGTTGATCAGCTCGTTGGCCGACCGCAGCGGAGAGAAGTAGAACGCGGCGGTGTCGATGTGGTTCACCCCGAGCTCGACCGCTCGGCGCAGCACGCTGACGGCCTGGCCGCGGTCGCGGGGTGTGGCGCCGGCGGTGAGCGCCTCGCCGGTCTGCGTCAGGCGCATCGCGCCGAACCCGATCCGGTTGATCTCCATGTCGCCGAGCTTCCAGGTGCCCGATGCCGCCGCAGTGATCGTCTGTGAGGTCATGCCGGAATGATCCCCGCGCGGTAGGGTGGCCGCCATTGATTCAGACATGTGTTAATCGTGGAGGTGGCCGCGCTGGCGGAGCTGGCGTTCTCGGCGAGCGATCTGGCGCAGATGCGGTTCGCCGTCTCGCCGATGTGGGAGGTCGGGACCAGCTTCAAGCTGCTGAGCTCCGGCGCGGCGCATGCCGTGCACCGCCCCTGGATCGAGCAGGTGCGCCCACGGGTGGCCGCCGCCGGGCTGTTCCGGGGGTGGCTCGCCGAGCTGATCCCGACCTCGGGTTACGTCCCCGACTTCCTCAATCCGGCTCCCACCGGACCGGCCCTCGCCCTGCCGGCGGAGTTGACCCGCCTCCTGGCCACTCCCGTCGGCCAGGTCCGCCATGACCTCGACCGTCTGTCGCGCCACCAAGGAGGCCTGGGACCCCGGCTGCGGACCCTCTACGCCGAGCCGCAGGACCGTATGGCGCGAGTCGCGGAGGAGATCGAGACCTATTGGGAGCTGGCGCTCGCCCCCTACTGGGCGCGGATCCGGACCGTGCTCGACGCCGACGTCTTCCACCGGGCCCGGCAGGTCGCCGAGCACGGCGCGGCCCACCTCTTCAACGAGCTGCACGCCTCGGTGAGCTGGGATGACGACACACTGCGGCTGATCCGCCGGCAGCGGACCCTGTCCCGTGAGACGGCCGGCCCGGGACTGCTGCTCATTCCCTCGGTCTTCACCGGGCCGGAATTGCTCACCCGGGTGACGCCGCCGGACCCGCCGCAACTCGCCTACCCGGCACGCGGCATCGGCTCGCTCTGGGAACCCCAGCCGACCACCGGGCTCGACGCCCTCGCCGCCGTCCTCGGCCGCTCGCGGACCCGGCTGCTGGCCGAACTGGACGCCCCGGCCTCCACCGCCGAACTCGCCCGGCGCACCGGCCTGTCCCCGGCCGGGGTGTCCCAGTACCTCACCGCGCTGCGCGACGCGGGCCTGGTCAGCGCCCACCGGGCCGGCCGTTCGGTGTTGTACGCCCGCACCTC
Source organism: Planotetraspora silvatica (assembly GCF_016863315.1). GTDB lineage: Bacteria > Actinomycetota > Actinomycetes > Streptosporangiales > Streptosporangiaceae > Planotetraspora > Planotetraspora silvatica. Next base: position 103,371 of record NZ_BOOQ01000040.1, on the reverse strand, counting down.
CGCCGCCGTGTCCCTCCTCGCCGCCTCGCCGGACAGACGGGCAGCCTCGCCGCTGCCGAGACCGGCATCCCGACATCTTTCATCGCCTTGACTATAAAAGTGTTCGGTGGCAGGCTTTCGACCTGTTCGCGAAGGGCCGGGGTCGCCCGGCCGCCGGTCGACCATGACGGAGACGGGGAGCACCGATGGCCCACGAGTTCGAACTGCGCAAGGAAATCGAGCTGGACGCGACGCCCGAACAGGTGTGGGAGGCCATCTCCACCGGCCCGGGGGTCGACTCGTGGTTCATGGGCCACAACGAGATCGAGCCGGGTGTGGGCGGCACGATCCGGATGACCGTGGCCGGGCACACCGACGAGTCCACGGTGACCGCGTGGGAGCCGGAGAAACGGCTCGCGCACCAGAGTCCGGTCGGGGCCGAGGGGGCCTTCATGGCCTTCGAGTACCTCATCGAGGGACGAGCCGGCGGCAGCACCGTGCTCCGGATGGTGCAGAGCGGAGTGCTGGGCGGCGACTGGGAGACCGAGTACGACGCGCTGAACGAGGGCTGGAACGTCTACCTGCACAGCCTGGCCCAGTACCTGGCGCACTTCCCCGGCCGGCATGGAGCCGTGGTCACGGTCGTCAAGCCACAGGCGGCCGATCGCGACAGGGCGTGGGCCGTGATCAAGTCGGAGCTCGGCCTGGCCGGAGAGATCGCCGTGGGCGACCGTGTGCACCTGGAGATCAAGGGGGCCGCCCCCGTCGAGGGGGTCGTCGACTACGCCGGCCTGCCCACCTTCATCGGCGTGCGCACCGCCGACGGGCTCTACCGCTTCATCCACTCCGGGCCGCAGCGCGGCGACGTCGTGGTCCTCGGGCATCACATCTACTCGGCGGACGTGGACCGTGATCAGGCCCAGCAGACCTGGCAGTCCTGGGTGGACGGGCTGTTCGCCTAGCCGTCCGAGCCGGGTGTCCCATCCGGGAGGGGGCCGGCCTCGCCTGCCGTACGGCGGGGCCTCCGGCCTCGGGCGACCTCGGTGCCGAGCGCGTCGAGGCGCTGGGTCCAGAACCGGCGGAAGTGCTCCAGCCAGATGTCGACCTCGCGCAAGGGCGCGGGGTCGACGGAGTAGAGGCGTCGTGTGCCGGCGGCCCGCACGGTGGCGAACCCGCTCTCCCGCAACACCCGCAGGTGTTGCGACACCCCGGGCTGGGAGATTCCGAACTCGTCCTGGACGATCGTGCCGATCTCACCGGCCGAGCGCTCGCCGCCGGCGAGCAGTTCCAGGATCCGGCGCCTCACCGGGTCTCCGAGAACGTCGAACGCGTGCATGGACGCAGCGTCTCAGCTGTGGCTTATATAAATCAACTTCGAAGCTTGCCGTCCGGCCCAGAAGATCGTAAACCGAAAGCGCGCCCGGAACGCCTCCGGGCGCGCTTTCGGTTTGAGATCCGATCAGGCGCTGTCACTCGCCGTGTAGTACGGGTAGCCGTATCCGGCCACCTCTGAGGTCGGCCTGGTGCGGATCTGCACGGCGTTGCCGGTGTTGCCTTCGACCGTCTGGATGGTGCCGTTGCCGTTGTCCTTGATGACAAAGCCGACGTGGTTGATCGAGTCGATGCTCTTGCTGCCGCTCCAGCTGAAGAACACCACGGCGCCCGGCTTGGGGACGGTGCCCCAGCGGCCGTTCTGCGCGAACCAGCGTGCGTGCGTGACGGTGTAGGCGTCCGCTCCGAGGACGGGCTGGATGCCGAGCTGGTTGCCCACCCAGGAGACGAACATGTCGCACCACTCAGCGTTGGCGTAGTCGGCCGGGCGCCCGCCGTCGCGGGCCACGGTCTCCCTGGCGCGCGGCGAGGACATGTACCAGGCCTGGAACTTGGTGCCGCCGCCGAGAGAGTTCTCTCGCACGCCGACCTGGCTTTCGGCCAGCTTCAGCAGTTGAGACGGGCTGACCTTGGGCAGTCCCGCAGCCTCCTTGGCCAGGGGCGTCGTGTTGTCGCTACCGGCCACGATGTGGTCGGAGTTCTGGGCGTGAGCCGTTGCCGCCATCGGTCCGGCGGCCACCGCCGAAGCGAGAGCGCCGGTCACGAGAGCAGCGTTGATGCAGGTCTTCAGGGCTCGCATGCTGGGGTCTACTCCCTTGCTTCCAGGCCGCCTACCGGGTTAGCTGACGGGTTCGGGCTGGAAGGCGCCCTACGGCACGATGTGTGCCGATTCACCCCAGGAGAGGTGGGTCCCCGGCTCCGCGCTGGCGCGGACTCGGCGGTGGACGGTCCTTCTTGACGGAAGGAACCGCCATCCGAGAGGGCACATCTGCCGTTGATTGAAACGGACAGGTATGCCCTGAGTTACCTAAAAGGTAATAGACGCATCCATACCGGTCAAGTAAGGACAAGTCAGATTTTACTTGTCAGCCTTCGACAAACGCTCGGATGATCGGGCGTGGCAGATCCTTCCCCTACTGCTGCGGGGAAAGGGACATCGGGTAAAGAAGTCGCGCGATCACCCGCGGGTCACCGGGGTTTTACGGTTTTCCGCCATCGGAGCCGGAGGTTCGCCACCATGGTGGCCGCATCACCGGCTGCCCAGCGTTATCGGCATGATCACTCTAGACGGATTGTGTAAACGCTGCGGTGACCGGACGGTCGGCGCGCTCCTGGACGCCCGCGCCCCGCATCCCGGGCACAGCGGGCACGCGCATCACCACCCACGCCGACCCGATGAGCAGGCTGAGCCCGCGCGAGGCGGAGGTGCTGAGAGACCTCGCGCAGGGCTACGTCAAACGCGGCGATCGCCGAACCCCCGCATGTGTCGCTCAACACCGTCGAAAGGCACGTCAACGCCATCATGGACAAGTTCGACCTGCCCCGTGATCCCGGCTACAGCCGCAGGATGCTCGCCATCCTGCGGCTACCTCGACGGCTGAGGCCCGTCAGCGCCAGCCCTGCGGGTCGACACCTCCCGGCACCGGGACGGCCGCGTCGTACGGCTCCCGCGTGAAGACGAACGTGTTGAGGTCCAGGTGCACACCGCCGTCGGTCCTGACGACCTGGAGCGTCTCGCCCGCGTAGTAGCCGTCGAGCCCCAGCCAGGTGCCGTCGGCCCGGGCGGCGAAGCGGGAGGCCCGGCCCTGGGCGCTCACCGGGGTGAGCGACAGCCCCCGCCCCGGCAGCACCCGGCAGACATATGCCGTCGGGCCCCAGTACCACGGCCCGGTCAACGCCAGGAGGTCCTCGTCGACGGGGGCCGGCGACCATTCGGCCGGCAACGGCGGCTCGTGCTGGGTCAGGATGTCGAGCAGATCGGTGAGCAGGGAGGCGCGCATCCCCGAGGTGGTGTTCGCCAGGAACAGCACGCCCGTGCCGTCCGCCGGATCCGCCCAGACGGTGGCCAGGAAGCCCGGCATGGAACCGGTGTGCCCGGCGAGCCTGCGAGAACCGGCCGGGCCGGTGTACCGGCTCAGCTGAAGGCCGAGGCCGTATCCCCGCGTCCAGACGTCTCCGTCCTCGACGGCGGCGGGCTCGCGCATCTCCGCGACCGTCTCCGGCCGCAGCACGCCGCCGGTGTCGCCGCCCACGAACGCCGCCCATCGGGCCAGATCGGTCGCCGTCGACCAGAGCTGCCCGGCCGGCGCCATCGCCCCGTGGTCGTTTTCCGGCTCGGGGAGCAGCACGTCGGCCCACGGGTGGACGGCGAAGCCGGTCGCGTGCGGCGCTCGCGGACGCGGAGTGGTCTCACGCATGCCGAGCGGTTCCAGGACCTCCTCCCGCAGGACCTCCCCCCATGGGGCCGAGCGCCTGCGCGCGACGATCTCGCCGAGCAGGGCGAAGCCGACGTTCGAGTAGTGGTAACGGCGGCCGGGCCGGTGCCTGGCCGACTCCGATCCGAGCGAGCCGATGAGCTCGGCCGCGGGGACTCCCGGGGTGCGTTCCCACCATTCACCCGGCGACTCGGCGGTGAGCCCGGCCGTGTGGGAGAGCAGCTGGGCGATCGTCACGTCGCCGACCGGCGTTCCCGGCAGGAGCTTGTCCAGGGGGTCGAGCAGGTCGAGCTGCCCCTCGTCGCGGAGCCGCATGATCAGGACCGCGACCATGCTCTTGGTGATCGATCCGATGCGGTACTGCGTGTCCTCGCCGGGCTGCTCCCCGCCGACCCGTCCGCGGCCGCCGAACCACGCGACCCGGCCGTCCCGGACCAGCGCCGCCACTATCGACGGAATGCGCGATTCCGCCTGTTCGACCGCCAGTCTCCGCAGCAACGCGCGAGCCGTACCCTCGAGAACCATCTTCGCGACCCTCCCCGTTTCGTGATCGGTCCAGGCTAACGCGCCCCCTGTGCCGGGCCGCCGGGTTCCCGCCGATCCTGGTGCCGGCAGGGACAGGAACGGCCCGTTCGAGCCGGATAGCATCGGCGTCATGGCTGTGACCAGCACACTCGGTGAATATCTGCGGGCCAGGCGTGAGCTCGTCCGTCCCGGCGAGGTCGGCCTTCCCGAGGGGGAGCGGCGCCGGGTCCCCGGGCTGCGGCGCGAGGAGGTCGCGCTGCTGGCCGGGATCAGCACCGAGTACTACCTGCGGCTGGAACAGGGGCGCGACCGGCACCCGTCCGACCAGATCCTCGACTGCATCGCGAAGGCGTTGCGGCTCGACGGCGAGGCGTCGGCGTACCTGCACGACCTCGCCCATCCGGTGCCGCAGAAACGGCGCAGGACCGCACGCCCCGAGCGCGTCAGCGACAGCGTGCGGAACCTGATCGGCAACTGGACGACGACGCCGGCGTACGTCCACGGCCGCAGCGGGGACGTCCTGGCCGCCAACCCGCTGGCCGTCGCGCTGTCACCCCACTACGCGCCCGGCTCCAACACCCTCCGCGCGGCCTTCCTCGAGCCGGAGATGCGCGTCTTCTACCGCGACTGGGACGACATGACCGCCAAGGCCGTGCCGTACCTGCGGTCGGTGATCGGGGCGGGCGTCGACGACCCGCGCCTGGTCAACCTCATCGGGGAGCTGAGCCTGGGCAGCGAACGCTTCCGCACCCTGTGGGCTCGTCACGACGTCCGGCACAAGACCAGCGGCCTGACCCGGCTGCTGCACCCGCAGGTCGGCCCGCTCGACCTGCGCTACGAGAAGCTCGCCCTGTCCGGCGCGGGCCAGATGCTGATCACCTACCACGCCGACCCCGGCTCCGACTCCGAGCAGCGCCTCCACCTCCTCGCCACGCTGGCGGTCCCGCCGGAAGCCGCGTCCATGCTCGCGGTTGAGGCATAGCCGGCCCCGGCCGGACGTCGGCGAGTGAGCACAGGCCCTCGGCCACTGCGGAAGAATGCCGTGCATGACCAATCCTCCTGGCGGCCCCTCCGGCGGGTCCGGCACGGGCTCCGAGGGAGGCAGGCCGCCGGGCGCGGTCCTCGAGGCGGTCCTCGAACGGATCACCTACGCCAACGAGGAGACGGGGTACACGATCGCGCGGGTCGCCACCGACCGCGGCGGCAACGAGTTGCTGACCGTCGTCGGCCCGCTGCTCGGGGCGCAGGTCGGCGAGTCGCTGCGGCTGACCGGCCGGTGGGGCTCTCACCCCCGGTACGGCAGGCAGTTCGAGGTGTGGTCCTACACCACGGTCCTGCCGGCCACGATCCAGGGAATCCAGCGGTACCTCGGCTCGGGGCTGATCAAGGGCATCGGCCCCAAGATGGCCGAGCGCATCGTGGACCATTTCGGCACCGACACCCTGCGCGTGATCGAAGAGGAACCGGGCCGGCTCGTCGAAGTGCCGGGGCTCGGCCCGAAGCGGACGAAGATGATCGGCGCCGCCTGGGAGGAACAGAAGATCATCAAGGAAGTGATGATCTTCCTGCAGGGCGTCGGCGTCTCCACCTCGATCGCGGTGCGGATCTTCAAGCAGTACGGCGACGAGTCGATCGACGTGGTCCGCAAGGAGCCCTACCGGCTCGCCGACGACGTGTGGGGCATCGGCTTCAAGACCGCCGACACCATCGCCCAGGCGGTGGGCATCCCGCACGACAGCCCCGAACGGGTGAAGGCCGGCCTGCGCTACACCCTGTCGCAGGCGGCCGACGACGGCCACTGTTACCTCCCCGCGCCCAACCTCGTGGCGGACGCGGTGAAGATCCTCGAGGTGGCGCCCGACCTCACCGCCACCTGCCTCGACGAACTCGTCGCCGAGGAGGGCGTGGTCCGCGAGGAGGTGCCGGTCGGGGAGGGCTCCGTGCCCGCCGTCTACCTGGTGCCCTTCCACCGCGCCGAGCTCTCACTGGCGGGCACGCTGCGCGGGCTCCTGGCCTCCGGCCACGACCGGATGAAGGCGTTCGCCGACGTCGACTGGCCCGCCGCCCTCGACTGGCTGCGCGGCAGAACCGGTTCCGACCTCGCCCCCGAGCAGGCCCAGGCCGTACGGCTGGCCCTGACGGAGAAGGTGGCCGTCCTCACCGGCGGCCCCGGCTGCGGCAAGAGCTTCACCGTCCGCTCGGTCGTCACACTGGCCAAGGCCAAACGGGCCAAGGTCATCTTGGCGGCGCCCACCGGGCGCGCCGCCAAGCGCCTGTCGGAGCTGACCGGCCACGAGGCCACCACCGTCCACCGGTTGCTGCAGTTGCGCCCGGGCGGCGACGCCACGTTCGACCGCGACAATCCGCTCGACGCCGACCTGGTCGTCGTCGACGAGGCGTCCATGCTCGACCTGCTGCTCGCCAACAAGCTGGCCAAGGCCGTGGCACCCGGCGCGCACCTGCTGTTCGTCGGCGACGTCGACCAACTTCCCTCGGTCGGCGCGGGCGAGGTGCTGCGTGACCTGCTGGCCGCTCCGGAGATCCCCCGGGTACGGCTGACGCAGATCTTCCGCCAGGCGCAGGAGTCCGGGGTCGTCGTCAACGCCCACCGGGTCAACACCGGCCAGTCCCCCCTGGTCAGGGATTTCCCGGACTTCTTCCTCTTCCCCTGCGAGGAGCCGGAGGAGATCGCCTCCCTGACGGTCGACGTGGTGGCGCGGCGCATTCCGGCGAAGTTCGGTCTCAACCCGCGGCGCGACGTCCAGGTGCTCGCTCCGATGCACCGCGGGGCCGCCGGCGCGGGAGCGCTCAACATCGCCCTGCAGGAGGCGCTGACGCCGGCACGAGAGGGCATGCCCGAGCGCCGCTACGGCGGGCGGGTCTTCCGCGTGGGCGACAAGGTCACACAGCTGCGCAACAACTACGACAAGGGCGCCGCCGGGGTGTTCAACGGCACGGTCGGCGTGGTCACCGGCATGTCGCCGGAGGAGAGCAAGCTGACCGTCCTCACCGACGAGGACGAGAACGTCGACTACTCCTTCGACGAACTCGACGAGCTCGCCCACGCGTACGCGGTCAGCATCCACCGGTCCCAGGGGAGCGAGTATCCGGCCGTCGTCATCCCGCTCGCGACGAGTGCGTGGATGATGCTGCAGCGCAACCTGCTCTACACCGCCATCACCCGGGCCAAGAAGCTCGTGGTCATCGTGGGGTCCCGGCGCGCGCTCGCGCAGGCCGTACGGACGAAGGGGGCGGGCCGCCGGCACACCGGCCTGACCCATCGCCTCGACGCCCCGGCGCGACCCTGACGACCGGCCCGGGTGCCGCGGCCCGCCCTCGGGACCGGCTCTAACGCCGGAGTTCGGCCTCCAGCGCGGTGAGCTGGTCGAGCGTGCCCTGCTGCCGCCAGGAGGGCTGTTCGTGCCCGTCGAGGAACGTGCCCTGCTCGGTGAGCAGCAGCCGGGTGCCCTCACCGTCCGGGGTGAGCTCCACGGCTGTGACGGACACCGTGGCCATGGTGTCGCCGGACTTGAGGACGGAGGCCGCGACGATCCGCTGGTCGGGGATGATGTCGTGGTAGACGGACTCGAACGTCAGCGCCGAGCCGTCCGCCGCGTGCCCGCGGGTGACCTCTCTGCCGCCGATGCGGAAGTCGAGCTCGTGCTCGGCGGCGGGTCCGGCGAACCAGCGGGCCTTCGCCTCGGGGTCGGCCCACGCGGCGAAGACGCGGGCCGGTGACGCCTTGTAGACGCGTTCGAGGGTGAACGTGGTGTGGGTGACGGAACGGTCGCTCATGATGTGCTCCTGTTCTCTGGTTCCTGGCCTGGTGCCGCCTGGGGATCTTCGGTCAGGTAGTCGCCGAGTCGGTCGAGACTCCGCTCCCAGGACGTGCGCTGCCGCGTGATCCACTCCTCGGCGGCCCGCAGCACCTCCGGCTCGATGTGGCAGGTGCGGACGCGGCCGGTCTTGCCGGACCTGACCAGGCCGCATGCTTCCAGGACCTGCAGGTGCTGCATGACGGCCGGCAGGGACATGTCCAGCGGCCTGGCCAGATCGCTCACCGAGGCCGGCCCGCGGACCAGCCGCTCGACCATGCTCCGGCGGGTCGTGTCCGCCAGCGCCTGGAAGACCCGATCCAACTCATACTTAGGCACGTACTTAACTATCCGTTGCGAGGGCTCAATAGTCAAGTGGTTGCTTAACCATTCTGGAATTGGCCCGCCGGGGGAGGATGTGCCGTCCACGGGCAGAGGGGGCACACGCTTCGCCTCGCACCGAAACGTCGCGCGCCTAGCGTTCCGGGCATGACACACGAACCTCCCGTGATCACACGGCACGCCGACGTTCGAGCCGTGTTGTCCGATGCGCGCTTCGAGGTGCCCGCGGCCTCGCCCGTGACGGACGGCACACACGGCATCGCCTGGCTCCGGGGAGCGGTGAGCAGGTTCAGCAACGGGGAGGAGCACGCCCGGCGCAGGTCACGCGCGATCGGACTGCTGTCCCCGATCAGTCCAACCCGACTGCGCGCGGACGCTTTCGACCTGGCCTCCGCCGACCTGGCCTCCGCCGACCTGTCCTCGTCCGGGCCCTCTTCTGCTGAGCCGTCTTCCGCCGGGTCGTCCTCGCCCTGGTCGTCCTCGTCTGGGCCGGCCGAGGCGGTCGTCGTCGACGTGATGGCACGGCTCGCCCGCCGCGTACCGGTCGGCGTTCTCGCCACGCACCTGGGCATCGTCCCGGAGCGCCGGGAGGAGGCCGTCGGCGCCGTCACCGCGATGGCCGCCGCCTACCACCCGCGGCCCGCTACGGCACGGCACGGCCCCGGGGCCGATGAGCGGGACGAACATGCCGACCGGGCCGTGGTTGTACTGGCGGACCTGCTCGGACACCCGGAGCCGGAACGGCTGGCCGCCGTGGCGGCGCTGTTGATCCAGGCGTGCGACGCGACGGCGGGCCTGATCGGCAACGCTCTCGATCTGCTGACGCGACTGCCGCGCGCCGTGGTCGCCCGGTGGCCGGCCGAGGCGATCCTCACGGAGGCTCTCCGCCACACCCCTCCCGTACGGCTGACGCGCAGGGTGGCCACGGCGGACACGATCGTGGGCGGAGTGCTCGTTCCCGCGGGCACCGTGGTCGTCCTCGACCTCGCGTCCGCCAACCGCGATCCCGACGCGTTCCCTGATCCTCACCGGTTCGATCCCGACCGGTTCGATCCCCGAAGATCCGATGCCGATCGCCGGCACACGGGCGAGGACACGGAGGGCGAACCTGCCGGCTGTCCGCATTTCGGATTCGGCGCCGGAATCAGGTCGTGTCCCGGCGATGCGCCCGCGACCGCCCTCGCGGCGGGAGTGGTCGAAGCAGCGGCCTCGTGGGTGCTTGTCAACCCGGAGATCCACTACGAGCCGTCGCCCAATCTGCGGGTTCCCGCACGCCTTGATCTGCGGCGGACGAGCCCCGGAAAAACAGCTGACTGACGCTCATGATCAGGTTTGACGCGGACTTTACCGGTGATCGAGATAGGTGTGAACATTCGGCGACCAAACTGTGACCTAACCGACCCAGAAATTGCACATATCAACGGCTACCCCTAATAAGGTCTTGTGTGCACTTTGCGCCCATGGGGGAGAAGTTGTGACGAGCACTCACACCCGGTCTAAGTTGCCCATCGCCGGGGTCGCCGTGGCCATGGTCACGGCATTGGCAGCATGTTCCAGTGGGTCGGGATCGGGATCCACCGTGTCGCCGGGGGGCGACTCCGGTGAGTCCACGCCCGCGAAGCCGGTACCGACCATCAAGATCAGTCCGGTCAAGGGCACCGCGAAGGTGCGCCCGGACAAAGCCGTGGTCGTGACGGCCGACAACGGTTCCCTCGAAGAGGTCGTCGTCCAGGCCGGCGGCGTGCCGGTCGAGGGTGAGTTCGACTCCACTCGCACCAAGTGGACGTCGAAGGGCCCGTTGAAGCCGTCGAGCAAGTACACCGTGTCGGCCAAGGCCAGCGGTGAGGGCGGCCCCGCCGAGGCGACCAGCCAGTTCAGCACACTGAAGCCCAAGTTTCCTTTGGCCGTCGCCGACATCACCCCGGGCGTCAAGGGCGAGTCGGTGGGTGTCGGAATGCCGATCATGGTGACCTTCAACCAGGCGGTGACCGACAAGGCGTCCGTCGAGAAGGCCCTGAAGGTCAAGGCCCAGAAGCCGGTCGACGGTGCCTGGCGCTGGATGAGCGCCAAGCAGGTGATCTACCGTCCCGCCAAGTACTGGCCCGCCCACCAGCAGGTGAAGTTCACCGCGAACCTCGCGGGCGTGCGCGGCGGCAAGGACATGTACGGCGTCAAGAACTCCAGCGCGACCATCAACATCGGCGCGGCGTTGATCAGCACCGTCAACGTGAAGACGCACATGATGTACGTCAAGAAGGACGGCAAGACCGTCCAGACGATGAAGATCAGTGCCGGCAAGGGCGACACCCGCGAGTACACGACGACCAGCGGCATCCACCTCACGATGGAGCGCGCGAACCCGGTCACGATGATCTCTCCGGGTAAGAAGGAGGGCGACCCCGGCTACTACAAGGAGATCGTCAACTACGCCGTCCGCATCTCCAACAGTGGCGAGTACGTCCACAGCGCACCGTGGTCGGTCGGCTCGCAGGGCTACGCCAACGTCAGCCACGGCTGCGTGAACGCCAGCCCGGCGCAGGCCAAGTGGTTCTACGACAACTTCCACCGCGGTGACGTCGTCAAGGTCACCGGCACCACCCGCATCCTGGAGTCGTGGAACGGCTGGGGCTTCTGGCAGATGCCGTTCAAGGAGTGGGAGAAGGGCAGCGCGCTCAAGTAGCGGCGCCTCGGCATCAGGGCCCTCGGGTGTTCACCGGAGGGCCCTTTTCGCTGCCCTCGGCAGGGGGTCTGACGTCGGCGGGGGTGGCGATCCTCCTTCCACGCCGAGCGCCTTGGGACAATGCCAGGTATGCATGGCAATGCGATACGGCTCCTACGCCGGCTCGGCGCGGAGACCGTCCCCCACCCCGGTGGCATGTTGCTGGACCATCTGATTCGGGTGCGTGACCGCCTGACCCGCTGGAAGGCCTCACCCGCACTGCGGACAGCCGGACTGTGCCACGCCTTCTACGGAACCGACGGCTTCCCGACTGGCCTGCTCGGCCTCGCCGGGCGGGACCTGCTCGAGGAGGTCATCGGATCGGAGGCCGAAGACCTGGTCTACCGGTACGGCGCCTGCAATCGTGCACACGTCTACCCCCAGTTGGGGGTCGCCGACCCAGTCGAATTCCGCGACAGGTTCACCGGCCGGACCGCGCCGATCGCGGCGGCCGAGCTGGCCTGGTTCGCCGAGCTGACCGCGGCCAACGAGCTCGACCTGGCCGACCACGACCCTGACTTCGCCGTGAAGTACGGATCTGATCTGCTGACGCTGTTCACTCGCGCCCGGCCGCTGTTGTCGGTGGCGGCCTGGACAGACTGCCAGACGATCCTGGCCGGGAAGGAGGTGGCCGATGCGGATTGACCGGCTCGATCACCTGGTGCTGACCGTCGCCGATCTGGAGGCCACGGTCGACTTCTACACCCGGGTACTGGGGATGACCCCGATCACCTTCGGAGGTGGCCGCCGGGCGCTGGTCTTCGGCCACTCGAAGATCAACCTGCACCAGGCGGGTCAGGAGTTCGAACCCAAGGCCACTCACCCGATCCCGGGCAGCGCCGATCTGTGCTTGATCACGACAGACTCGCTGGAGCAGGTGATCACCGAGCTGACCGCGCACGGTGTGCCGATCGAGGAAGGGCCGGTCCCGCGCACGGGCGCGATCGGCCCGATGGACAGCGTCTACCTGCGCGATCCCGATGGCAACCTGATCGAGATCAGCGTCTACTCATCGGGTTGAACGCCGGGGATCTCCTGTCGGTCAGCCTGTGAGGCCGAGCCGTATCGCCCGGGACAGGGGTGTGGACTCGCCGGCCCGCAGGGGCTCGGACAGGAAGAACGGGACCTGCGACATGAACCTCGGCCGCGTCCCGTGGTGCGGCTGGGCCGCGTGGACCAGGAACGGGTGGCACAGGTAGACGTCGCCGGGCAGTCCGGTGGCGAGGGCCACCGGACGGTCCGCGCCCGCCGCATCCATGACGGGGCCGGACTCGAGGAACGGCAGGGCACGCTCAGCGTACGGCTCCAGGACGCGGGCCGTGTCGAGATGGGAGCCCACCCGGATCCGAGTGGGGGCGTCCTGCTCGGTGACCTCGGAGTAGAGCAGCAGCGCCAGCATGGTGTGCGGTCTGGCCGAGATGATCCCCCAGGCGCCGTCCGGACCGGGATCGTTCTGGTCGATGTGCCAGCCGGTGTCCCCGGCATCCTCCGGGTGCGGGAAGCGGATCGGTGCCATGCCGACGGTGCCGCGCGGGAGCCAGCCGCCCTTGCCCGCGATCTGATCCAGCGCCGCGGCAATCTTCGGGCCGCGGATCGCCTCCCCGAACGGGCCTTGTCCCGTCTCGTCGACCGCCCAGATGACCGGCTTGACCCACTCCGACGGCCTGTCCGGCGACAGCCCGATCTGCTCCCAGAACGACTCCCGGATACGGTCGCCGACCGCCCGCGGGAAGGCCTCTTCGACCTTGATGAATCCGTCCGCCACGAACCGCTCGACGTCCACGTCGACCGCCGGGCCATCCACCGTACTCATGCCATGAACGCTAACGATCCGGAGCCCCCACGTCTCCTCATTATTTTCGGCCGCCGGGCCGAACGGCGTTGCGGCCCAGACTTCGGCCCAGACTTCGACTCTGGACAGGGCTCGCACCAGAGCACAGACGAAAACTCAGACCAGGACTCAGACCAGGGCGAGTTGCCTGGCCGGTGATCGGCGGCGGCGCCACCGTCTGGCCGACTGCCCGATGCCGTACGCCTCCGTCAAGCTGCGGACCTGGTCGGCGATCCGGCGCCGGTAGTCGGCGTCGGCCGTGGGGCCCTTGCCGTACAGCGCCTGGTATCGGGGGACGAGCCCGGGGTGTTCGCGCTCCAGCCAGCCCATGTACCACTCCCGGGCCCCGGAGGGGAGCCGCAGGACGACCGGGGTCACGCTGACCGCGCCCGCCTCGGCCGCCCGCCGCACCGTGGACAGGAGGTGGTCGGCCGAGTCGGTGATCAGGGGGAGGATCGGCGCCATCAGGACACCGCAGGGGATGCCGCCGTCGTTCAGCGCGGCGCACACCTCCAGCCGTCGCTGGGGGGTCGCCGCGCCCGGCTCGACGGCCCGGCGGATGCGGTCGTCGACGAAGCCCACCGACACCGAGGCGTTCACCTGGGTCATCTTGGCCGCCTCGCGCAGCACGTCGAGATCGCGGAGGATGAGCGGGCTCTTGGTCAGAACGGTGAAGGGGTTGCCCGCCTCCGCGAGGGCGCGGATGACGCGGGGCATCAGCTGGTAGGTCTCCTCGGCGGGCTGGTAGCAGTCGCCGGTCAGCCCGAGCGCGACCGGATCACCGTGCCAGCGAGGTGAGGTGAGCTCGCGGCGTAACCGATCGGCCAGGTTGGTCTTGACGACGATCCGCGAGGCGAAGTCCTCTCCCGCGTCGAGCCCGAGGTAGCGGTGGCCGCGCCTGGCCATGCAGTAGCTGCACGCGGCCTGACAGCCGCGATAGGGGCTGACCGCCCATTGATAGGGAAGCTCCGCGGCCTCGGGGACCTTGTCGATCGCGACCCGGGCGGGCACCTCGTAGCAGGTGATTCCGTCGAAGGCCCGCATGACGGCCTGCCGTTCGACCCGGGGCCGCGAGGGCCCTCCGTCGAGGAGCGACTGCTGAACCCCTGGAGTGATGGCGGGGCCGGGAGAGGCGTCGCGACGCATGGGGATCAGTAGAACACGCATTCGACCCTGACGCCAAGTGCCGCGCCGTACGGGAGTGGCCCCCGCCCGGCGGGGGCATGGAGGGACAGGATTCGCCGCCTGGAAAGAGTGGCGAAATGCCCATGGCCCTGACCATGGGAAACCCTTAAACTGGTACAAGCGTACCGCTTAAGTGGAGGTTCCCATGGCGTGGATCCTGCTCGTCGCCGCCATCGCCACGGAGGTCCTGGCCACCTCCGCTCTCAAGTTGAGCAACGGGCTGTCCAACGTCGGGTGGACCATCGTGGTCGTCATCGGATACGTGGCGTCCCTCGTCCTGCTCGCACGTGCCCTCAAGCTGGAGATGCCGGTCGGCGTGGCCTACGCCGTGTGGGCGGGCATCGGCACGGCGGCCATCGCCCTGATCGGCACGTTATTCCTCGGCGAGGGGATGAACCTGACCAAGGCCGCCGGTATCGTTTTGATCATCTGTGGCGTCGTGGTGCTGAACCTGGCCGGCTCCCACTGAGCCGGATGGCACCTCGAGTCGGTACGTCGCATCGGCTCTGTTTCGTGAGGTCGTTCCTTGGATGAGGTGGACGAGCGGCGCGAGGGGCACGCCGGCGCGGAGGTCGTGACCCAGCGGCGGCGCAGGCAGGAACGTGCCCTCCGCCGTCGCGAGGCGCTGTTGGGCGCGGCCGCCGATCTGCTGGGGGAGGGCGGCTTCGCCGCCGCGACGCACCGTGCCGTCGCCCGGCGGGCCGGGATCCCCCTCGCGGCGACCACCTACTACTTCGCCGGTCGTGACGAGTTGCTCGCCCAGGCGTTCGCCCTGCTCGTCGAGCGGGAACTGGCCGACATGCGCCTGTCGCTGGAAGACGTGCGCGAGCGGTCTCCCGAGGTTCTCGCGGACAAGCTCGCCACGGTCTACGCCGTCGACCGGCCACGGCAGCTCGGCCTGTGGGAGCTCTATCTGCAGGCGGGCCGGGATCCGGCTCTTCAGGACGTCGCGCGGGCGTGGACGGACGGCTGCGACGAGATCGTCGCGTCGGTGCTCGAACGGGCCGGATACGCCTGCGGGCGGTCCGAGGTCCGGTTCGTCACCACCGTGTTGTCGGGTCTGTGGCTGGAGGACATCGTGGAGGCGCGGCCCGAGGGCCTCGAGCGTGCCCGCGACGTGGTGGCCCGCGCGCTCAATGCCATCAGCTGACCCCTAGGCTCCGTGTCATGATTTTTCACCTTGCACTGGCGGCCGACTGGGAACACGCCGAGAAGGCGGGCGAGTATCGGGTGTCCACCCTCGGCCGCACGCTCGACGAGGAGGGCTTCATCCACGCCTCCGCCGACCTGGCCCAGGCCGAGGGGGTGGCCCGGCGTTTCTATCTGGACGTCACCGAGCCGCTGCTGCTCCTGGCCATCGATGAGAGCCTGCTGAACTGCCCGCTGAAGTTCGAGGTCGCCGAGGGGACGACCGAGGCCTTCCCTCACATCTACGGCCCGATCCCCGTCGCCGCCGTCACCGACGCGACCCCCTTCACCCCCCGCCCGTAGCCACGCACGACCGTCCATGGTGATCACGCACCCTCGGTCGTGATCATGCGCAGGTTCGGCGGAATACCCCTTGAGCTGGTACAACGCGAATCGTGATCATGCACGGATTCGGCATTGGACCGTCCGACCTGGGCGGACACATTCGGTGATCATGCAATCGGCCAGGAAATGCATTTGCGGTAGATCCAGCGATTCGCTACTTATTACCGGTAGATGCCCCAACGGAACCGCGGGGCCGATGATCGATGAGAGGAGGGATAAGCCCATGATCCCCATGATCACTGCGCTTGTGTCCTCCCGGGGCGCGCACCGCGTTTGACCCCGGAACACAGGCGCCCTCACTGGAGTGTGCCTTAACTTGTACCCGAACGACCTGATCATGCGTCCGATCACCGGACGCGAAGAACTCGACCTCTTCTCCCGGCTGCCCTACACCCTCAACGAGGAACTGGCGGACGACCTCGACACCGGCCGCCGACGGCCGCCGTGGATGTGGGTCGCCCTGCGTGGCGACCGTCTCGTGGCCAGGGCCGCCTGGTGGGGCCGGCCAGACGAAGAGTCACCGTCCTTCCTGGACGTCTTCGACGTCGACGACGCGGAACCCGATCGCGTGGACATCGGCGTACGGCTGTTGCGGACGGCCATGCCCGAAACTCTCCGGGCGGGGACGACGCCGCCCGAGTACATGCGGTTCATCCCGCCCGACTGGCACGAAGACGCGGCGTCCAGGGGCGTGGTCGAGGACCGCATGGCGGCGCTGGAAAAGGTCGGTGCCCGCCTGTTCGTCGAACGGCTCCGGCTGGTCTGGCGTCCCGGGACACCGGTTCCCGAGCCGGACGGCCGTCTGGAGTTCCGGCCGGTCCGCGACACCGAAGAGATCCTCGACCTGATGACCCTGACGATGGACGGGACTCTCGACGCGCACGGTCGCGACGACCTGACGCGTTTTTCCGCCCGTGAAGCGGCGGTCAGACATCACGACGACGAGCTCGCGCATTACACGAGCCCGCGGGAGTGGTGGCGGATCGCGACTCTGTCCGGCGGCGAGCCGGTGGGGTTCGTCATCGCGGCCCGCAACGACTACAACCCGATCATCGCCTACATCGGCGTGCTGCCCGCCCACCGCGGCAACGGCTACGTCGACGGCATCCTCGCCGAGGGCACCCGTGTGCTCGCCGGACAGGACGTTCCGCGTATCCGGGCCGCCACGGACGTCGGCAACGTCCCCATGGCGAAGGCCTTCCAGCGGGCCGGGTATGCCAACGACGAACGTCAGATCACGATGACGTGGAGCTGACCAGGGCACCGGGTGTCTGATTCGTTCAAGACGGTGCCATGCGGGTCCCGTAGCGTGACCCGCATGGCACCTTCCTTCAATCTGATCGGCCTCGTGGTGGCCGACATGGGCAAATCACTCGCCTTCTACCGCCACCTCGGGCTCGACATCCCGGCGACGGCCGACGCGGAACCGCACGTCGAGGTGGTACTGCCCGGCGGCATACGGCTCGCGTGGGACGACGTCGAGACCATTCGTTCCTTCGACCCGGCCTGGACACCGCCGAGCGCCGGCTCCAAGATCAGCCTGGCCTTCCTGTGCGACGATCCCGCGGACGTGGACCGCGCCTACGCGGGACTCGTCGAAGCCGGATACGAAGGGCATAACCCTCCGTG
This sequence comes from Planotetraspora silvatica, assembly GCF_016863315.1. Taxonomy (GTDB): domain Bacteria; phylum Actinomycetota; class Actinomycetes; order Streptosporangiales; family Streptosporangiaceae; genus Planotetraspora; species Planotetraspora silvatica. The sequence continues at coordinate 86,046 of NZ_BOOQ01000040.1, read as the reverse complement.
GGACGCGTTCTGGGGCCAGCGCTACGCGACCGTGTTCGATCCGGACGGCAACAACGTCGAACTGTTCGCGCCGCTTCCCGTCAGCGGATGAGCGTGCCGAGGGGCACCCCGGTCAGCGCCTTCACGTCACGGGCGAGATGGGCCTGGTCGGCATAACCGGCCACGGCGGCCACGGTCGCGAACGACGTGCCAGTGCGTGCCAGGTCGACCGCGCGGTTCATGCGGAGGATCCGTCCCAAGGTCTTGGGACCGTACCCGAAGGCCGTCAGGCACCGCCGGTGCAACTGCCGCTCGCTGATCCCCGTCGCCTCGGCCACTCCCGCGGCGGGCAGGCCCGCACGCACCAGCGCGACCATGTTCGCCACCACGGGGTCCGGCGGACCCGCCTGCTGGTAGCGATCCCCCGCGACCTGCTCCATCGCCGCGCCGAGATCCGTCAGCGTGCCTGACTCCAGCACCGCGTGCAGGTGGCCGGCCAGCCGCCGGACTCGTACGGCCGGCCACAGATCAGCGAGTGGAACCCGGCGGTCACGCAGCTCGTGCGCGGGCGCTCCGAGGATGGCGGGGCCGGTGCCCGGCGCGAACCGAAGCCCGACATAGCGCGTGCCCGCCGGATCCGAGGCCAGGTGCGCCTCGGTGTCGGGCCCGGCGATCATCAACTCGCCGTCCGCCCAGATGAGGTCCATGCAGCCGTCCGGGAGCACCCGCTGCGCGGACTCCGAAGCCGGCATCACCCGTCGCCACAGGACCGCGCCGGGGACGTGCGAGGCCCGCTCCCGGTACGCACCGGGATCGGGATCCGTCACCACGCCGCCGTCACGCGCGTCCGTCACCGGCACCCGGTCACGACATCCGGGACTCGGCGCCGGACGGGATCCGGACGCGGCAGGCGGGACACACTAGAGGCACAACATCTTCTCCACGCGGCGCGAGGCGAGCCACAACCCGCCCACACCCATGACGGCCAGGTAGGCGATGTTCACCAGGATGCCAGGCCCGACGATTCCCGTGCACAGCGCCCGCACCAACTCGACCGCGTGGTAAAGCGGAGTGAGCTGGATCAGGATCTCCACCCCGACGGGGTAATTCTGCACAGGCGAGAAAGTGCCGGAGAACAGGAACAGCGCGAACTGGCCCGTGCCCAGCAGGTCGAAGTCCTGCCATCCGCGCATCAGCGTGCTGACCCACATGCCGACGGCGCCGAAGGCCAGGCCGACCAGCACGGTCGCCGGGAACGCGGCAAGAGCCCCGGCCACCGTCGTCAGTCCCATCGCGACCATGAACCCCAGGAAGATCGCGGTGTACAGCGAACCGCGGATCACCGCCCAGACGAGCTCACCCACCGCGATCTCGAAGGGCCGCACCGGGGTGGCGAGGACCGCTTCGAACGTCTTCATGTATTTGAGCTTGAAGAAGAAGTTGAACGTGGTCTCCGCCAGCGCGCCGGACATGGCCGACACGGCGAGCATCGCCGGGGCGACGAACGCCGCGTAGGACATGGTCTGCCCGTCGAAGGTCAGATCCCCGACGAGGGCGCCCACCCCCACACCGATGGACAGCAGGTACAGCAGCGGCTCGAAGAAGCCGGATATGAGCACGACCCAGTAGGAGGGGCCCGACCGGAGCGCGCCCACGTTCCGGTTGATCACGGCGCCCACCCGGCCCGGTGAGACCGAGATCCGGGCGGCCACAAGGGTGGTCATCATCAGTCTTCCAGCCTCCGGGCGAACGCTCGTCTCGCCGCCAGCAGCCCGACCACGGCCCACAGCAGCAGATATCCGATGTGCACGACTATCGGCCAGCTCGGCGCGCGGCCGAGCGTGGCGGCCCGGCTCAGCTCCACCGCATGCCACACCGGCGACGCGTACGCCACGGGCCGGATCGCGACGGGAAGCTGCTCGACGGGGAAGAACACGCCGGAGAACAACGTCGCGGGGATCACGACGAACCGGAAGAGCAACGCGAAGTAGCTGTCACTCTCGATCGTGGCGGCGAAGGCGGTGACCGGAGTCACGACCGCGGCCGTCAGCAGGGCGCAGATGGGCAGGGTGGCGAGCGCCCAGGGTGAGTGCAGACCGCCGAAGAAGACGACCACCAGCAGGAACGCCACGATGGAGAGCTGCACCCGGAAGATCATGTAGAGCAGGTGCCCGTGGACGATGTCCTTCGGCTGGACCGGCGCGGCGCGCATGGCGTGGTAGGCCCGCACCCATTTGAAATCGCCCAGGACCGGATAGGTCGACTCGCCGACGCAGATCTGGAACGCCGTGGAAACGAGCACTCCGGGGACGATCCACGACAGGTAGTCGACTCCCTCGATGGATCCGACGTATCCGCCGACACCGATGCCGATGCTGACGAGGAACAGGATCGGCAGGATGAACGACGAGAAGACCGATGCCTGCCAGAGCCGCCGGTAGAGCGTCAGATAACGCTCCACGACGGCGACGACGGGACGCAGCGGGCGCGGATCGCCGGCGCCCCTCACCGTGGTCGTTTCCGTGGTCATCGTCAGTCCACCAGCGTCCGGCCGGTCAGGTGCAGGAACACGTCTTCCAGGGTGGAGCGGCGCACGAGCACGCTCGCCGGTGACAGGCCGCGGCGGTGCACCTCGGCCACGGCGGCGTCGCCGTCGTCGGCGTAGAGGAGCACCCTGTCGGGCAGCGGGTCGACCCGCTCGCCGATCCCGTCGAGCTTGGCGGCGTACTGGGCGTTGGAGTCGAGCCCGTCGGCGAAGCGCAACTCGACGACCTCGGCCGTCGAATAGTTCTCGATGAGCGCGCGCGGGGAGCCCTCAGCGACGATCTTCCCGCCGTCCATGACGACGAGCCGGTCGCATAACTGCTCCGCCTCGTCCATGTAGTGCGTGGTCAGCACCAGGGTGGTGCCGCGCTGCTTGAGCCGGAACAGGCGCTCCCACACCAGATGGCGGGCCTGCGGGTCGAGGCCGGTCGTGGGCTCGTCGAGCAGCACCAGGTCGGGCTCGTTGACCATCGCCCTGGCGATCGTCAGGCGCCGCTTCATGCCGCCGGACAGCGGCTCCACCTTGCCGTTGGCCCGGTCGGACAGCTGGACGAACTCCAGAAGCTCGTCGGCCCGCCTGCGCGCCTCGGCCCTGCTCACCCCGAAATAGCGCGCATAGGTCGTCAGGTTCTCCCGGACGGACAGATCGGGATCGAGGTTGTCCAGCTGCGGGCAGACTCCGAGCCTGGCCCGGATCCGGGTGCCGTCGCGAACCGGATCCATCCCCAGGATGCGCAGCTCACCGGCGGTCGGCGTGGAAACGCAGCCGATCATGCGCATCGTCGAGGACTTACCGGCGCCGTTGGGCCCGAGGAAGCCGAAGGCCTCACCCGGAGCCACCTCCAGGTCGATCCCGTCGACGGCGGTGAAGTCCCCGAAGCGCTTGACCAGGCCGCGAGCAGAGATCAGAGATTGGTCAGCCACGTGTCGAGACCTTAACCAACGGCACCGACATTTCCGCAACAGGTTTTCAGCCGCCACCATGGCCGGGCACCGGGCGCACGGTCCGCGCCGTTCACCGCCCCTGCGGTGGATCAGCGTCTCCGCCGGGCCATAAGCTCTCGATATGAGCGGGTTCGAGTTAGGCACCGACGGCCCTCAGGTGATCGTCGTGGGAATCGACGGCTCGGACACCTCGATGCGCGCGACGGCCTACGCGTGGGGGCTCGCCCGCCGGCAGGGCTCCCGGCTGGTCTTCGTGTTCGCCGCCTCCTCCAACACGATCACCTCGTTCCTGCCCGATGCCACCGCCTCCGCCATCATGGCCGGCCAGGAGGTGGCGACCGATCTGGTCGAGCGGGTGAGCAGGGTCTCGGAGACCATCCATCCCCCGGTTCCGTACACCTTCCGCGTCGAGCAGGGCGACGCCGCGTCCATGCTGATCCGCGTCGCCGACGAGGTCAGAGCCGACGCCGTCGTCGTCGGCGCCTCGGTTCAGGCGGGTCACCGCATCATGGGCTCGGTGGCGATCCGCCTCGTCCGCGCCGGCCGGTGGCCCGTGACCGTCGTGCCCTGAGCACTAGTCGTGCCCTGAGCAGTATCAGTGCGCCGTGAGTTCCTGAGCGCTGTGAGTTCTGAGCGTCATGGATGCCACGACCGGGAGAACCCGCCCTCACCGTTCCCAATCACCGTTCTCCGTCGCGCCGTCACCTGTAGGCCGGCGACGCCTCTTCGGGCGCACGACCCCGCCCGCATCCAGCTCATGACGGGCTCGCAATCGTCCCGCCGCCTGAGGCCGCGGCGTGGCCCGGCGCTCTGCCGTTCACGCGTCTGCGGATCGCCTCCCGGATGAACCCCCAGCCAGGAAAGCCGGTCCGGTCGACCGATCACTACCGACAATTTCCAGTGTCTTGACACTATTACTTGTCGGTGGAATGGTAGGGGGCATGTTCGAGGTGGCGGTGATCGAGGATGCGGCGGCGGCTGAGGTGTCGCTGGATCCGGTGCGGGCGCGGTTGCTGGCGGAGTTGGCGGTGGCGGGGTCGGCGACGATGCTGGCGGCGAAGGTGGGGTTGCCGCGGCAGAAGGTGAATTATCACCTGAGGGCGTTGGAGCGGCATGGTCTGGTGGAGTTGGTGGAGGAGCGCCGTAAGGGCAATATGACCGAGCGGGTGATGCGGGCGACGGCGGCGTCGTATGTGATCTCGCCGGCGGCGTTGGCGGCGGTGCAGCCGGATCCGTCGCGTTCGCCGGATCGGTTGTCGGCGCGGTGGTTGCTGGCGGTGGCGGCGCGGTTGGTGCGGGACGTGGGTGTGCTGATCACGGGCGCGGCGGCGGCGCGCAGGCGGGTGGCCACGTTCGCTCTGGACGGGGAGGTCCGCTTCGCGTCGGCGGCCGACCGGGCGGCGTTCGCGGAGGAGTTGGCGGGTGCGGTGGCGGCGCTGGTCGGCAAGTACCACGACGAGACCGCCGAGGGCGGGCGTGACCACCGGGTGATCGTCGCCGTCCACCCCACCGTCCATCGCGCCCCGGACATCGGCCCCGCGAACGTCCCCTCCGTGGACACGGACGGGTCGCCCGACCCGGACATCACTACAGAAGGTAAGGAGTCTTGATATGACGCACCCGTTCGAGGTAAACGAGGAAATCGAGCTGAACGCCACCCCTGAGCAGGTGTGGGAGGCGATCTCCAGCGGGCCGGGCGTCGACTCCTGGTTCATGGGACACACCGAGATCGAGCCGCGGGAGGGCGGCAGGGGCCACATGACCCTGATGGGTTTCACCGCCCATTCCACCGTGACCGCATGGGAGCCGGGCAAGCGGTTCGCCTATCGCGGCGACGAGAACCCCGACGGCACGTTCATGGCGTTCGAATACATCATCGAGGGGCGTGAGGGAAGCGGCACCACCCTCAGGTTCGTGCACAGCGGCTTCCTCGGCGACGACTGGGAGGCGGAGTACGACGCGCTGTCCAAGGGCGACGGCATGTACCTGCGCAAGCTCGCCGCCTACCTCGAGCACTTCTCCGGCCGGACCTCCACGTCCAACCTGTTCGCTCCAGGTCCGCAGGTGGCCGACGCCGAGCGGGCCCTCCGGATCGTCACCGCCGCGCTCGGGCTGACCGGCACGCCCGCCGTTGGCGACAGCGTCACGCTCGGCGTCGACGGGCTCGTGCCGGAGGAGGGTATCGTCGTCTTCGCCGACCTGCCCGGCTCCGTGATCGTGGTCACTCGCGACGCGCTCTACACCTTCATCCACGGCTACCAGGAGTCCGTCTTCGTGGAACGCCACGGCTTCTCGGACGAGGCGGACGCCAAGAAGGCCGAGCAGGCCTGGCAGTCCTGGCTCTCACACGCCTTCGCCTGACACCCGCCCGGTACGGCCTGGGCCCCCGGAGGACTTCGCCCCGGGGGCCCACCTCGACCAATGATGATCATGGAGAGCGGACGACAGGGGCACCATGACCGGCTCGGGGACCGGCCAGAAGGCCCGGAGACGGGGAATGCGCCGGGTCGGCCGTTGTCAGCCGGGACCGTCCAGCACATCACGGCCGGGAGCGGCGACATCGAGGTTGCGCAGACCGTCGAGGACGCGTAGCAGCGTCATCTCATCCGGCCCCGCGGCCCGCTCGGCCTGCGGATGTTGCCGGACCCTCCGGGGCAGGCCCCTGTACGCGTCGTCGGCGCCGGCCGGGCCCTTCCTCCGGCCGATGGCGGCCGCGACGCGGGCCGGCCTGGCGGCGGATCTTGCCAGAACGGGCGGCGGGAGAGGGACCTCGCACCAGACGATCTTCCCCCGGTCGCGCGCGGTGTAGTGGCCCCAGCTCGTCGACAACGTGCCGACGAGGGCGAGCCCCCGACCGCCCTCGGCGGACGTGTCGTTCTCGGCCACCACCGGCGCCCGCTCACTCCCGTCCCACACCTCGATGAACAGGCTGCGCGGGCCGGAGGAGACGCGCAGCCGGAGCGCGACCATCCGCAACGCCACAGGGAACATCGACGACGCGATCGGGGCGTTGCGGACGAGGTTGGTGGCGTGCACGGCGTTGGTCACCAGCTCCGACACCAGTAGTTCGGCGGTGTCGGCGAGGTTGGCCAGCTCCCACCTGCCGAGTTGACAGCGCACGAAGGCCCGGGCCCGTCTCGGCGCGGTCAGCGCGGAGCCGAACACCCTGTCGGCGACCCGCCGGTCGCCATGGGACGAGAACGGTGAGGTCAACATCCTCGGAGTGACTCCCGGAAGGCCCCGGCGGACGCGGGCTGCGGGAGCAGCCGAGGAAGACGCATGCCTCCGATCATCTGTCATGGAACGTTGAGAAGTGACGGGGTTTTCAGGATTCAGACAAGTTTCTTGTCGGATGCGCTCATGTCATCACCGAACAGGACGAAGTCCGTCGAACACGATGTCGAGCGCCCGAAGCCGGACGTCCGGACTCACCCGCTCCGCCGCCCGGGATGCTCCGATCAGCAACGCGATCAACTCGGCCGGACCGATGTCCGTACGGACGGCTCCGGCCTGCTGCGCGCGGACCAGCAACGTCTCGACGGTGGCCGCCAGTTCCGCCCCGACCACGGACGGCTCCTCGCCGCCGCCCGCGACCGCGGCCTCCGACAGCACGTCGGCGTAGGCGCTCTGTGTCGCCGCCTGCTCCACCGCGTAGGTGAAGAACCCGTAGAACGCCGGGCCCGCCTGAGCCTCCGACAACGCCGCCGCCTTGTCGGCCAGTTTGCGCACCCGGGCGAGGAAGACCGCCTCGATCAGCGATTCCTTCACGGGGAAATGGCGGAAGACGGTGCCGATGCCGACGCCGGCCTCCTTCGCCACATCCTCCGTGGAGGCAGACAGGCCCTGGGCCGCGAAGACGGATTCGGCCGCGTCGAGGATCTTCGCGCGGTTTCGCTGGGCGTCCGCTCGCAGCGGCCGTCCCTCACCCATTGACAAACGGAGTCGTCGCTCCGTATTTTCTAAGCGGAGTCACGACTCCGAGTGTACGGCATGCAGTCCGGACCCCACGGAAAGGAATCAGGACGTCATGACCCTCACCCCACGCGACGCCTTCACCCGGTGGCAGCACGCCGTGCTGTCCGGTTTCCCGGAAGACGCCGACACGGACCGTGCGACGAGCACGGCCGGCCCCACGGCGTACGGCGGCGACCTCGCGGACGACCTGGTGGTCGAGTGGCCCTTCAACCCGCCGGGACGGCCGCGCCGCGTCGAGGGCAGAGCAGCGTTCGAGGCGATCGCCGGGCCCGGCCGGGCCGCACTGCCTGTGCGGTTCGAGGAGTTTCGCGACCTCGTCATCCATGAGACCGCCGATCCCGAGGTGATCATCGCCGAATACCTTCTCGCGGGCACGGTGCTCACGACCGGCCGCCAGGCGTCGGCGGGGTTCGTCACCGTTCTCCGCGTCCGTGACGGGAAGGTCGTGCACGTCCGGGAGTATCAGGATGGGGCGGCCATGGCCGCGGCGCTCGGCGAACTGCCCGGATGACGGCGTGGCGGCGTGACGGCATGGCGGATGATGGCTGCGGGCGGCGCCGGGCGATGGGCGGCGCGGGCGGAGAGTGCGGCCGGAGGCCGTGTGGGCCTGTCGCCGCGGCCGCCGGTCATACCTGACGCCGGTCATACCTGACGGCGGATGACAGGAAGATGCGGCATGGTCGAGACATGACGAATCACGCGACGGGCATGTTCGACATCACCGGTTGGGAAGAGGTGGCCACCGAGGAGAAGACAGGCGCCACGATCGGGCGGACGCGCATCACCAAGGCATTCCGCGGCGACCTCGAGGGCACCAGCACCACCGAGATCATGACCGTCGGCACCGAGGCCGGCCCTGCGGCCTACGTCGGCATCGAGCATGTCGAAGGAACCCTCGGCGGCCGCAAGGGCACCTTCGTCCTGCAGCACAGCGCGGGCGGCGGCGACGACGACGGCAAGCCCTGGATGCGATGGCTGATCGTCTCCACCTCGGGAACCGGTGAACTCACCGGGCTGCGCGGCGAGGGCCGGATCGAGATCCTGGAGGACGGCGGCCACGCCTACACGCTCGACTACGCCGTGGAGTAGGCCACAGCCCCCCGGCCGGGACCTCACGCAGGCCCGATCATGTTCCGGCGAGAAGCCTGTCCTCCTCCTCCGGGGACAGGCCTACGGACAGCGGCGGCAGGCCCCGCTCGCGATCCCAGGCCAGGACGTCGGCGGCGGTGACGGCCAACGGCGTCGCGGGCATGCCGGCCGCACGGGCGCGCGCGGCGCTGCGCTGGAACGTCAGCCCCCAGACCGGGTCGGTGCGCACCAGCGGGAACCGGGGCGGCGCCGACTCGGGCGGCACCGGCACGATCTCGACGTGGGCGCCGGCCGCGGCCGCGCACGTCTCGACGAGCCCGGCCAGCGTCACCGCTTCGGCCGGACCCACCGCGTTGAAGGCCCCCGGCCGGTCGTCGGCGAGCAGGCGCAGGACGAGGCGGGCGAGGTCACGTGAGTCGACCACCTGCACCGGCTGTTCGGGACGTCCGGGCAGGGCGACCCGTCCACCGCGCGCGGCCCGGCGCACCCAGTACGTGAACAGGTCCTGGTTGTCGTACGGCCCGGCCACGACCCCGGGCCGCACGATCGTCGCCCGCTGCCCGAACCTGTCCAGCAGGTCGTCCTCGCAGGCCACCTTGAGCGGTCCGTAGGTGTCGGCCCCGATCTGTTCGGTGTCCCGCTCGGCCGGGAGGCGCGGCGCGTCCTCGTCCGAGCCCGGCCCGTAACCGGGCCGGTAGACCGCGTTGCTGGAGATGAACAGGTACCGGCCGACCTGCTCGCCGATCGCGTCGGAGGCCTGCCGTACGTGCCGGGGCACGTAGCCGCTGACGTCCACCACCGCGTCCCAGGCACCGTCACGCAGCGCCGTGTAGTCGCCGGCGTCACGGTCGCCGATGCGGCGCGGCAGGTCGGGGAACAACTCGGGGCCGGTTCTGCCGCGGGAGAAGAGAGTCACGTCGGCGCCGGTCTGCCGCGCTTCGTCGACGATGGCCCGGCCCACGAACGAGGTGCCGCCCAGAATCAGAATCCGCATAGCGGCGGATGGTAGTCCTGCCGCGTCCCCGCTGCCCCGGTGGCACGCGTCGCGATGTCCTGCCGGAGACAGGGGATTACGCCCGCGATAAGAGCTTTACTCGGGGTTGTGACGCTCGAGGTATCTCGTCCTCGGACACCCACCGTAGCCTGACGACTACCGTCAAGGAGCGTCACATGTCCGTCGCATCGCTCGAGCAGGTCGCACGTGAGGCCTTCGCCCGCCGGAACACCGCCGGCGGCGCTCTGGCGCGCGACGCGGAGCTGATCACCCGCACGGCCCGTGACATGGCCGTGCGGTTCCGCCGCGGCGGGAAGCTCATCGTCTTCGGCAGCGGAGGGGCGGGCACCGACGCCGCCCACGTCGCCGTCGAGTTCATGCACCCCGTCATCGTGGGCAAACCGGCGTTGCCCGCCATGGCGCTCAGCAACGACGCCGCGACGGTCTCCGCGGTCGGCACCGACGACGGGATTGCCGAGGTGTTCGCCCATCAGGTGCGCCACTGGGCGGACCCGGGCGACATCGCGCTGGGGATCTCCCGGGACGGCGGATGCTCCGCCGTACGGCAGGGCCTTGCGGCCGCCCGTGATCTGGGCCTGCTGACCGTCGCCCTGACGGGTGCACACCATGCAGACCGTGCGGACCATGCAGATCGTGCCGGACCCATGACGCGCGCCGACCACGTCATAGCCGTCGCCTCGACCGACCCCGCCGTGGTCAAAGAGATCCACGTCACGACCTATCACCTGCTGTGGGAACTGGTCCACGTCTTTCTCGAACAGGGCGGGGAGGCCCTCACATGAACGAACCCACCGGCGAGCCCGGCGGCCGTCCGCGCGACGGCTCGGATAACGGCTCGGACGACCGCTTGAGCGACCTCTTCATCGGCGAATTCGGCGAGATCGGCGACCCTGACGACCCCGACGACGCTTTCGGCGGCCCGGCTGACGACTGCCACTCGACCGGAGGCTGCGTCACGTGTTCCGACGAGGCCATACCGGTCACGGTCGTGCGCCTGAAGTACCGGGACATGGCGGTCGTCGACACCGGCGACGGCGAGCCGGAGGAGGTCAGCGTGGCGCTGGTGGAGACCGCCGTGGGCGACACCATCCTGGTGCACGCCAAGGAGGCGATCGCCGTCGTCACGAGGGTGGACGACGATGGGTGCCGCTGAGGACCCGGCACGCGGCCGGGGGATGCGGGAGCTGTACCCGTTCCTCTACGAGGTCTCCGCCGACCCGGCCCCGGTCTGGGCCGACGCCACCCGGTCCTCCGAGGGCAAGGCCACCGAGATCGTGCTGCTGCGCCGCCGGATGGCCGAGTTGTGCGGCGACCGCGTCGCCGTGTGCGCCGAGCGGATGGCCGGCGCCTTCGCCGGAGGCGGGCGGATGTTCACGTTCGGCAACGGCGGAAGCAGCACCGACGCCCAGGAGGTGGCGACCGCGTTCCTGCGTCCCGCCCATGGCCGTCCGCTGCCCGCCCTGTCGCTGACCACCGACGTCGCCGTCGTCACGGCACTGTCCAACGACGTGGGCTTCGACGCGGTCTTCGCCCGCCAACTCGCCGCGCTCGGCCGCCGCGGCGACGTCGCGCTCGGGCTGTCCACCAGCGGGGGCTCGGCCAACGTGGCCCGGGCCTTCGAGGAGGCGGCACGCCGGGGCATGCTCACGGTCGGCCTGGCCGGCGGGCACGGCGGGATGCTCACCGAACTTTCCGAAGCAGGGGTGCTCGACCACCTCTTCGTCGTCCCGTCGTCGTCGGTGCACCGCATCCAGGAGACGCAGACGACGGTCTACCACGTGCTGTGGGAGGTCATCCAGCACGTCCTGGCCGGCCGTCCGGCGGCGGAGCACGACTGTGCCGCGGCCACGCCGGCGTCCAGCCCACCGTGACCGGGCAGACCGGCACACCGGGGAAGGCGCACCCGCAGATCACGCGACGAACCCGGCACGAGGCACGGCGTCCGAAGCCCTAGACAGCCAGACACAGCCAGCGACAGTCACCGACACGGTATCGAGACGGGGAGGCGTCATGACAACGCCGACGAAGTCAGCGACCAGCAAGCAGCGCAAGCAGGAAGAGCCGGTCATCCACATTCTCTGGATGAACGCCGGCCTGAGCTGTGACGGCGATTCCGTGGCCCTCACCGCCGCGACCCAGCCGAGCATCGAGGACATCGTGCTCGGCGTGTTCCCCGGGCTGCCCAAGGTGGCCGTGCACTGGCCTCTGATCGACTACGAGTCCGGCCCGATGCAGGGCGCCGACGCCTTCATCGAATGGTTCTTCAAGGCCGCGCGCGGCGAACTCGACCCGTTCGTCCTCGTCGTCGAGGGGTCGATCCCCAACGAGTCGCTCAAGCGGGAGGGCTACTGGACCGGGTTCGGCAACAACCCCGACACCGGCCAGCCCATGACGGTCCCCGAATGGCTCGACCGGCTCGCGCCGAACGCGACCGGCATCATCGCCGCGGGCACGTGCGCCACCTACGGCGGCATCCACGCCATGGCGGGCAACCCGACCGGTGCCATGGGCGTGGCCGACTACCTCGGCTGGGACTGGCGGTCGAAGGCCGGCCTGCCCATCGTCAACGTGCCCGGCTGCCCCATCCAGCCGGACAACCTGTCGGAGACCGTGCTCTACCTGCTCTACCAGCTCGCCGGGCAGGCGCCGATGATCCCGCTGGACCAGGCGCTCCGCCCGACCTGGCTGTTCACCGCCACCGTCCACGAGGGCTGCGACCGGGCGGGCTACTACGAGCAGGGCCAGTTCGCCACCGAGTACGGCACACCCGAGTGCCTCGTCAAGATCGGCTGCTGGGGGCCGGTCGTGAAGTGCAACGTCCCCAAACGCGGCTGGATGAACGGCATCGGCGGCTGCCCCAACGTCGGCGGCATCTGCATCGCCTGCACCATGCCGGGCTTCCCGGACAAGTTCATGCCCTTCATGGACGAGCCGCCCGGCGCGCACGTCTCCTCCACCATCAGCGAAGCGTACGGCTCGGTCATCCGGACGCTGCGCGGCTTCACGTTCAGAACCGTCGACAAAGAGCCGAAGTGGCGCAGGAAGGGCCGCGAGCTGCTCACCGGATACAAGGCGCCCTGGAGCTGACATGACGACCTCATCGGAGCAAGGCCGTGAGCTGGTCGAGATGGCCTGGGATCCCATCACCCGGATCGTCGGCAGTCTCGGCGTCTACTGCAAGATCGACTTCGCCAATCGGCAGGTGGCCGAGTGTTACAGCACCTCGTCCATCTTCCGCGGCTACAGCATCTTCATGAAGGGCAAGGACCCCCGCGACGCCCACTTCATCACCAGCAGGATCTGCGGCATCTGCGGCGACAACCACGCCACCTGCTCGGTCTACGCGCAGAACATGGCCTACGGCGTACGCCCGCCGCACCTCGCCGAATGGATCATCAACTGCGGCGAGGCCGCCGAATACATGTTCGACCACAACATCTACCAGGAGAACCTGGTGGGGGTGGACTACTGCGAGAAGATGGTCCGCGAGACCAACCCCGGCGTCCTGGCCAAGGCCGAGCGGACCGAGGCGCCGCACGCCGAGGACCACGGCTACAAGACGATCGCCGACATCATGCGCTCGCTCAACCCCCTGGAGGGGGACTTCTACCGCGAGGCGCTGGCGATGAGCCGCCTCACCCGCGAGATGTTCTGCCTGATGGAGGGCAGGCACGTGCATCCCTCCACCCTCTACCCGGGCGGGGTCGGCACGGTCGCGACCGTGCAGTTGTTCACCGACTACATGACCCGGCTGATGCGCTACGTCGAGTTCATGAAGCGGGTCGTGCCGATGCACGACGACCTGTTCGACTTCTTCTACGACGCGCTGCCCGGCTACGAGAACGTCGGCCGCCGCCGTGTGCTGCTCGGCTGCTGGGGAAGCCTGAACGACCCCGACCACTGCGACTTCACCTACGAGAACATGGGCGACTGGGGCCGGAAGATGTTCGTCACGCCGGGCGTCATCGTCGACGGACGGCTGGTCACCAACGACCTCGTCGACATCAACCTCGGCATCCGCATCCTGCTCGGCAGTTCCTACTACGACGACTGGGTGGGCGCCACCGACCCGTTCGTCACCCACGACCCGCTCGGCAACCCCGTCGACATCCGCCATCCGTGGAACCAGCACACCATCCCGCGGCCGCAGAAACGCGACTTCACCGACAAGTACAGCTGGGTCATGTCACCCCGCTGGTTCGACGGGAAGGACATGCTCGCCCTCGACACCGGCGGCGGACCCATCGCGCGGCTGTGGTCGACGGCGCTCAACGGGCTCGTCGACATCGGTTACGTCAAGTCCACCGGGCACAGCGTGCTGATCAACCTCCCGCGGACGGCCACCAAGCCGGAGAAGACGTTCGAGTGGAAGATCCCGACGTACAAGGGTGAGCCGCTGTCCAACGCCCTCGAACGCAATCGCGCGCGTTCCTACTTCCAGGCCTACGTCGCGGCCTGCGCGCTCCACTTCGCCGAGCAGGGCCTCAACGAGGTACGGCAGGGCCGCACGCAGACCTGGGAGCCGTTCACCGTTCCCGACGAGGCGATCAGCTGCGGGTTCACCGAGGCCGTCCGCGGCGTCCTGTCCCACCACATGGTCATCAGGAACGGCAAGATCGCCAACTACCATCCGTACCCGCCGACGCCGTGGAACGCCAGCGTCCGCGACAGCTACGGCACGCCCGGGCCGTACGAGGACGCGGTGCAGAACACGCCCATCTTCGAGGAGAACTCCCCGGAGAACTTCAAGGGCATCGACATCATGCGCGCCATCCGCAGCTTCGACCCGTGCCTGCCGTGCGGCGTGCACATGTACCTCGGCGAAGGGAAGCTGCTGCGCACGTTGCACAGCCCCCACGCCTTCACCGCGCCGTGACCGGCGCCCGGTGACCGGCTGACGACCGACTGACGGAAAGGAACCCGGGGCAGATGCCCGAAGCCAGCGACCACAACACCAGGGCCGGCGCGGCCTCCGACGGGCCCATGGCGGACGTCCACGAGGCGGGGGCCCGGGTCGAGGCGCTCATCGCCGAACTCGCCGAACTCGGCCCGCATGGCACGCGGTCGAAGGCCGAGGAACTCGTCAGGGTCCTCGTCGGCCTGTACGGCGAGGCCCTCGAGCGTGTCATGCGGACGGTCACCGGGGCCGAGGCCGCCGAGGTCCTGCACCGGCTCACCACCGACGACCTCGTCTCCGGCCTGCTCATCGTGCACGACCTGCACCCGCTGGGGACGGCCGACCGGGTGCTGGCCGCGCTGGAGGAGGTCCGGCCGCATCTCGGGCTGCACGACGGGGGAGTGGAACTGGTCGGGGTCGATCCCTCGGGAGTGGTGCGGCTGCGGCTCGAAGGAACCTGTCACGGCTGCCCGTCCTCCCGGTTGACCGTCACCGGCGCCATCGAACGGGCCATCACGCGGGCGGCACCCGAGGTGACCAGGGTCGACGTCGAAGGACTCGACCCCGACGACGACATCAACGGCGGCGCCGGGCGTCACGATCATGACCACGGCGCCGGGCCCGGACCCTCGAACGGACATGGCGCCGGCCGGCCGCTGCTGCAGATCCAGCGGCGCCCGCCGGGGCCCTGCCCGGTGCCGGAGGAGATCTCGTGACGGGGAGCGGGCTGCGCCGGTTCCGTGAGCCGCCGCCGCGAACCCACCACCAGGACCAGCACCAGGATCCACACCAGAACCACCATCTGGACCGCCATCAGGACCGCCAGGACCATCAGCGCGCCCAGCAGCAGGCTCACCCGGCACCGGTGTCTCCGGCCGCCGGTCCTGGAACGGCGCGGCGCCCGGCGGAGGGCACCCGGTGCGAGCTGTGCTCCGAACCCGTCGGACAGGACCACGGCCACGTCGTCGACATGGACGACAGGGCACTGCTGTGCGCCTGCCCCGGCTGTCACCTGCTCTTCGCGCCCGCCGCGCAGGGCCGCTACCGCGCCGTGCCGCGCCGCTACCTGCACGCCCCGGCGTTCCGGATGTCGGCCGCCGACTGGGACGAACTGCAGATCCCGGTCCGCACGGCGTTCTTCTTCCACAACTCCGCGCTCGGCCACGCCGTCGCGTTCTATCCCAGCCCCGCCGGCGCCACCGAATCGCTGCTCCCGATCCCGGCCTGGGAGCGGATCCTCGCGGCCAACCCCGAGCTTCCCGGGGCGGAGCCCGATGTCGAGGCGCTGCTCATCGACCGCGGCGCCGGCACCGACCGCGCGGGAGCCTTCGTCTGCCACCTCGTGCCGATCTCCGCCTGCTACGAACTGGTCGGCCTCGTCCGGCTGCACTGGAAGGGGTTCAGCGGAGGCGAGGAGGCCTGGGCCGCCATCGACGGCTTCTTCGCCGAACTCGTACGGCAGGGCCAGGCCGTGCCGTACGAACCGGGCGGCGACGACCGGGGAGGCGGGCGCTCGTGAGCGAACCGCGGTTCGACTGCCTGGGCGCACGGCCGGAGCCCTACGCGGCCTCGCCCACCATGGACTTCCGCCTCCGGATCACCGACCCCTCACCGGTCCACGCCATCCTGCTGCACTGCCAGATCCGCATCGAGCCCCAGCGCAGGAGGTACGGCCCCGCCGAAGCCGCGCTGCTCGGCGACCTGTTCGGAGAGCCGTCCCGCTGGGGGGAGACCCTCAAACCCCTGCACCTCGCCGGCGTCTCCGTCATGGTCCCCGGCTTCGAGGGCTCCACCGAGATCGACCTGCAGGTGCCGTTCACCTACGACCTGGAAGTCGCCGCCGGGAAGTACTTCGCCGCGCTCGACGACGGCGAGATCCCGCTCATCCTGCTGTTCAGCGGCACGGTGTTCGTCCGGACCGAGAGCGGCTTCACCGTACGGCAGGTGCCCTGGCACTGCGAGAGCCGCCATCGGCTGCCGGTCGCGGTGTGGCGCGAACTCATGGACCGCTACTTCCCCGGCTCCGGCTGGCTGCTGCTGCGGCGCGACACCCTGCGGGCGCTCCACCGCTACAAATCCGAACACGCCGTTCCCACCTGGGACGACGCCATCGACATGCTTCTGGGCGAGGCCCGGGGACTCAAGGAGGCCCAGAAGTGAGCGTCCCCATGGACATCGCCCGGCGGGTGGCCGACGCCGTCCTGTACGAGGGCTACCTGCTCTACCCGTATCGCGCCTCGGCGGCCAAGAACCAGCTCCGCTGGCAGTTCGGCGTGCTCGTCCCGGCCGGCTACCCGGCCACCGCCGAGCCGTCCAGGAGCGTGACCGAATGTCTCCTCGAGGCCGGCGGCGACGCCGAGGACGCCGACGTCCATCTGCGTCTGCGGTTCCTCCACATCAGATCCCGCACCGTCGAGGAGCCGACCGGCGACGGCGGCTACCGGGCCGTGCCCGAGCTGACCAGCGGCGAGACCGTGTACCTCGGCTTCGACGACGCGACCGAGCGTGAGGCGGAGGCCGTCCTGCCGCTGCGTGACCTCCTCGCCGAGGAACACTCCGTCGAGGTCCAGGTCGCCGGGGGCAGGACGGCCGAGCCGATCCTGTCGCCGGCGGGCGAACCTCTGGGCCGGGTGGTGTCGGAGCAGCAGCCCATCGACGCCAGGCTCCGCGTCTCCGCGGCGCGGCAGGCCGGGCCGTACGGGCTGGTCAAGCTGCACATCGAGACGAGGAACACGAGTTCCTGGGACGAGCCGGGGGCGCCTCGTGAGGAGGCGCTGCGCCGGTCGCTGATCGCGGCGCACCTGCTCATCGGGACCACCCGGGGAGGATTCGTCTCCCTGATCGACCCACCGGAATGGGCGGGTCCCGCCGTCGACGGCTGCAGGAACCAGCATGTCTGGCCGGTCCTGGTCGGCGAGCCGGGCGACCGCTCGCTGATGTTGTCCTCGCCGATCATCCTCTACGACTACCCGGACATCGCCCCGGAGAGCCAGGGCGACATGTTCGACTCGACCGAGATCGACGAGATGCTCCACCTGCGGGCGATCACGCTGACCGACGAGGAGACGCGGGAGGCGGCGGCGACCGACCCGCGAGCGGCCGAGATCCTCCGCAGGGCGCGGGAGTTGCCGCCCGAACTGGTCGAGCGGCTGCACGGCGTCATCAGATACCTCGGCGCGCCGTCGCATCCCGCCGCTCCCGCCACGACGATGCCTGCTTCGACAGGCCCCGGCGGTCCGGCCCTGGCGGGCTTCCCCGGCTTCTCCGGTGATTCCGGTGTCTCCGGCCCCGGCGGTGCCCCCGGGGTTCCTGGTGTTCCCGGGCTGGCCGGCGGCCGCACGAACGGTCATGCCGCGGACCCGGGCATTGCGGGTGCGGCACCCGGCAAACCGTGGTGGGACCCCGGCACCGACGCGCGCGTCTCACCGGAGACCGACACCGTCACCGTCTCCGGAGTCCCGCTCGCCAAGGGCAGCCGCGTCCGCCTCAATCCCGGCAAACGCCGCGCCGACGCCCACGACATGTTCCTCACCGGGAAGGTCGCCCATGTCGAGGCGGTGTTCCTCGACGTGGACGGATCACGTCACCTGGCGGTCACCCTCGCCGACGACCCGGCCGCCGACCTGCAACGAACCCAAGGGCGTTTCCTCTACTTCGCACCCGACGAGGTGGAGCCGCTCGGCGACGAGGAGGCGCACCCATGAAGATCCTGGTCGCGGGAGTGGGAA
Organism: Planotetraspora silvatica; assembly: GCF_016863315.1. GTDB lineage: Bacteria > Actinomycetota > Actinomycetes > Streptosporangiales > Streptosporangiaceae > Planotetraspora > Planotetraspora silvatica. Next base: position 67,874 of record NZ_BOOQ01000040.1, on the reverse strand, counting down.
ACATCTTCCTGCGCGACGACGGGTTCGGCGTCGCCGTCGCCAGGCACCTGGCCGACGTCGACCTGCCCGAACAGGCGCGGGTCGCCGACTTCGGCATCCGCGGCATCCACCTCGCCTACGAGCTCACCAGCGGCGGCTACGACCTCACCATCCTGGTCGACGCCACCGCCCGCGGCGGCGCACCCGGCACCGTCTACGTGCTGGAACCCCCACCTGAGCGGCAGCGCGGGGCGGCCTTCGTCGACGCCCACGCCCTGACGCCGGACACCGTGCTCGCCCTGGCCGGCACCTTCGGCGGGGGAGCGGGCCAGGTGCTGATCGTCGGCTGCGAACCCGCCGACACCTCACCCGGCATGGAGCTCACCCCGCCCGTCGCCGACGCCGTGCCCAAGGCCGCGTCCGTCGTCGCCGACCTCATCGAACAGCACATCAACGCGGACCACCACGACCACGCACCCGCCCACCCACCTGCCCAGCAAGAGGAGCGGACATGTTGAGACGACTCGTCATCGGCGCCGCCGTCGTCACCGTCGGAGTCATGGTCTACCGGGCGATGCCCGACCTGAGGCGCTACATGGAGATCCGCAAGATGTGACACCCCTCGCCGACCAGGAAGGCACGACATGCACGAGTTCGGAATCGCCGAAGCCATCCTCTCCGCGGTCGAGCAACGCGCCGCCGGCCGCCGCGTCCGGCAGGCACGCGTACGCGCCGGAGCCCTGCTGCGCATCACCGAGCCCGCGATCAACCAGGCGTTCGCCATGGTCGCCGAGGGATCGCCCGCCGAGGGCGCCCGCGTGGACCTGGTCATCGTCCCGGCCCGGCTGACCTGCCGGTCCTGCGGACAGACCACGACCTCACACGACCCGTTCGTCACGTGCCCGGGCTGCGGCGGCGCGGACATCGACACCGAGGGCGGCGACGACCTCATCCTCGAATCCATTGAGATGGCGGAGGCCACCCATGTGCCTGGGAATTCCCGGCGAGATCGTGGAAATCCTGAATGACCGTCCCGACCTCGCCATGGTCGCCGTCAGCGGCGTACGGCGCGCGATCAACATCGGCCTGCTCGAGGACGAGACCGTCGCGCCCGGCGACTGGATCCTCATCCACGTCGGCTTCGCCCTGTCCAAGATCGACGAGACCGAGGCCAAGGCCGCTCTCGACTTCCTCGAGAGCATCGGCCAGGCCTACGACGACGAGATCGCGGCGCTCCGAGAATCCATGATCGAACAGGGGTGACACCTGAATGCGCTTCGTCGACGAATATCGCGACGCCGACACGGCCAGAGCACTGGCCGCCCGGATCACCGCGCTGTGCGAACCCGGCCGCGCCTACAAGTTCATGGAGGTCTGCGGCGGCCACACCCACACGATCTACAAGCACGGCATCGAGGACTACCTGCCGGAAGCGGTCACGCTCGTCCACGGACCCGGATGCCCCGTCTGCGTCATCCCGATGGGACGGGTCGACGACGCCATCCACATCGCCGCGCAGCCCGACGTCATCATGACGTCGTTCGGCGACATGATGCGCGTCCCCGGCGGCAAGGGCTCGTTCCTCGACGCCAAGGCACGCGGCGCCGACATCCGCATGGTCTACTCACCGCTCGACGCACTGAAGATCGCCAAGCAGAACCCGTCCAAACGCGTCGTCTTCATGGCCATCGGCTTCGAGACGACCGCACCGTCGACCGCCATGACCGTCCTGCGGGCCAAGGCCGACGGCGTCGACAACTTCTCGGTCTTCTGCAACCACGTCACGATCATCCCGGCCATCAAGGCCATCCTCGACTCGCCCGACCTGCGCCTGGACGCCTTCATCGGCCCCGGCCACGTCTCCACCGTCATCGGCTGCCGGCCGTACCGGTTCATCGCCCGCGACTACGGCAAGCCCATCGTCGTGGCCGGGTTCGAACCGCTCGACGTCCTGCAGTCGGTCCACCAGATCCTCACCCAACTCGCGCAGCGCCGGTGCGAAGTGGAGAACCAGTACGCCCGCGTCGTGCCCTGGGACGGCAACCCCAAGGCCCTGGCCGCCATCAACGAGGTCATGGAGTTGCGGCCCCACTTCGAATGGCGCGGCCTCGGATTCATCTCCCAGTCCGCGCTCAGGGTCAGCGCCAAATACGCCCGCTACGACGCGGAACGGATCTTCCAGATCCCCGGCGGCCGCGTCGCCGACCCCACCTCCTGCCAGTGCGGCGAGGTGCTCAAGGGAGTGCTCAAACCCTGGGAGTGCAAAGTCTTCGGCACCGCCTGCACGCCGGAGACGCCGATCGGCACCTGCATGGTCTCCTCCGAAGGAGCATGCGCCGCCTACTACAACTTCGGGCGCTTCTCCCGTGAGCGCGTCAAGGAGGCGACCCGCCAGTGACAGGAGACACCGGCCTGGAGGAGCAGGTCCTCGAACGCATCGAGCGGGCCCGCCGCCGCAAGGCCCGCGTGCGCGAGGAGTACATCACCCTCGCCCACGGAGCGGGCGGCAAGGCGACCCACACCCTGATCGAAGGGGTGTTCCTCGAGGCCTTCCGCAACCCCCTCCTCGAACCGCTGGAGGACGGCGCGGTCATCGACGAGATGGCCTTCACGACCGACTCGTTCGTCGTCACCCCGCTGTTCTTCCCCGGCGGCGACATCGGCGACCTGGCCGTCAACGGCACCGTCAACGACCTCGCCATGTGCGGAGCCCGGCCCCGATACCTGTCGGCCGGCTTCATCCTCGAGGAAGGCTTCCCCATCGCCCACCTGCGGCGCATCGCCGCGTCCATGGCCACGGCGGCGCAGGCGGCGGGCGTGCAGATCGTCACCGGCGACACCAAGGTCGTCGAGAGGGGGAAGGCCGACGGCTGCTACGTCGTCACCGCGGGCGTCGGCACGCTCGACCGGCCGACCCGGCTGAGCGCCGCCGCCGCCCGGCCCGGCGACGCGGTCATCGTGTCCGGGCCCATCGGCGAACACGGCATCACGATCATGCTGGCCAGGGGAGAGCTCGACATCCAGGCCGACCTCACCTCCGACACCGCGCCGCTCAACGAGCTCACCGCGCGACTGCTGGACGCCTGCGACGACGGCGAGGTCCGCTGCCTGCGCGACGCCACCCGCGGGGGAGTGGCCACCGTCCTCAACGAGATCGCCGAGGCATCCAAAGCGGCAATTGTCGTGAATGAGGACATAATTCCGGTTCGTCCTGACGTTCGCGGGGCATGTGAACTCCTAGGCATCGACCCGCTGTACGTCGCCTGCGAAGGCCGGATGGTCGCGATCGTGTCCCAGGCGTCCGCCGAGACGGCGCTCACCGCGCTGCACTCGCACCCGCTCGGCCACGAAGCCGCCGTCGTCGGCCGGGTCAACGACGACCCGCCCGGCCTCGTCCTGCTGAAAACCGCATTCGGCGGAACCCGCATCGTCGACCTGCTGGTCGGTGACCCGCTACCGCGGATCTGCTGAGATCCGCCGACCCGGGGGAGTCGGACATGAGCAAAACCACCAAGCCCGGCCGGTTCGAGGGCAAACACCAGCACGGATTCTCACCCGACGTCGGCAAGGCCAGCGAAGAGGTCGTCCGAGCGGGCGACCGCGCCTTCCGCAAGCCCTCCGCCGACCAGGGACCCGGACGCGAAGTCGGCGCCACCGAACGCCACGGCGTCCCGTCCACCGACGTCACCGCCTCCTCACCCCTCGGCGTCGGCGTCAGCACCACCACCCGCGCCGAGGACATCGCCCACAAGAAGGAATCAGCCCACCACCCGACCGGCACCCACGACAAGACCGGCCGGCCGCACGGAAAGACCCCCGTGGGACACGGAACGGGCGTCGGACGGCCCCATCTCGTCGAGGACAAGAGCCCAGGTTCCCCTCCCGGCGACCAAGCAGGCTGAGCCCAACCGGCCCGGGCAGCCCAGACCGCCCTCCCGTCGCCCAGCCGATCTGGACCGGAGGGAGCCGAAGCTCCTGGACCAGGTCTCCAAAGCGAAGCCGTGACCCGTCGAGCGGCTCAGTCGAGGCGGCTCAGAATCTCGCCCAGAGCCACCCGGTCACCCACACCGAGCCGCTCATACACCGCCCCGAGATGGTTCGCCACCGTACGGATCGACAACACCAGCCGATCGGCGATCTGCCGGTTGGTCAACCCCTCAGCGGCCAGCGCCGCCACCTCACGCTGCCGCGCGGTCAACTCGGGAAGCACCAGACGCACCAACGCCGGAGTCCGCACCCCCGGACAGTCACGCGCCAGCGACCACGCCCTCGTCCTCGACGCCTGAGCCGCCCGCACATTCCCCTCCCCATCGTGGACGACCGCCGCCTGAGCAGCCGCCTCCGCCGCGTGCACACGCAACTCCAGCGCCGCGAACTCGGCCGACAACGCGTCCAGACCCACCCCGTCCTTCGACACGCACGCCGTGGCATGCCGGGACAACAACCCGACCAAAGGACCCTCGACCTCGCCCGCCAGCCGAGCCAGACGCGACTCCGCCAAATGAGCCGCACCCAGCCGTACAAGGTCATGCCACGCGGTCACCTCGTAGGCCCGCAACCCCCGAGACGCCGCCTCACCGGCCGTCTCCACCCCGTTCCTGACGGCCGCCGCGAGATCACCCCCCACAGCGAGAACCCACGTACGGGCAAGCCGCACAGGGAACACCACAGAATGACCCTGCGACACCGTCATCTCCGCGGCGGCCCGCAACGCGTCCCCCGCCGCCGCGGCGTCCCCCCGCATCGCCAGCACATGGGCCAACTCACCCAGACACCCGCCCGCGTACACGCTGCGCCGCGGCAACCTCGCCGCCGCCTCCCGGCACAGACGCAGCGCCTCATCCGACTCACCACGCAACCGGCACACCCGCGCGCGGTCGACACCGAACCCCACCAACGCCCGGTTCCACGCGCCGAACTCCTCCGCCAACCGGAGCCCCGCCGCCGAATACCGTTCAGCCGCCCGCAGATCACCGACCAGCAACGCGGCCACCACCCCATACTCGAGCAACGCCGCCTGATAACTCGGAAAGGCCTCAGAAGAGTTCCCTTCGACGAGCTCCAGAGCCTGAACGGCCCGCCCGTCGAAGGCACAGACACTCACCCGCAACGGCGTCAACGACCGAGCACCCTCCTCCGGCAACGGCCCCAGCGCCACCACCCGCGCCAGCCCCGCCTCCGCCGCGACCAGATCCCCGGCGAACGAATCCATCACCGCCCGCAGGACATCCATACCCTGCCGGTAGACGGGCTCCGACATGCCCGCACCCACCTCATCGGCCAGAGCCCGCGCCTCACCCTCCCGCCCGAGACCCCAGTACAGATTGAACGACCGGGCCGCGACGTACTCCATCCGCTGGAGGTCGTCAGCCAACCGCACCCCCTGAAGCACCTCCTCCGCCTCCTCATACCGGTCCATGTAGTGCAGAATCCGCGACAGATGAAGGTCGGCCTCGGCTCCGCCACCCGCCGCCGACGCCGCCCGCGCCAACCGCTCGGCCAACCCCAGATCACGCGCGAGCCGCGCCACCCGACAGGCCTCCAGCAACAGACGCGGATCAGCCGCCGTCCCACTGTCCAGCCGCCACAACGCCACCCGCAACGCGTCCTCACGCCGCCGCAACCCCGCCGCCTCCACCGCCTCGGCCAGCCGCAACAACACCCGCCGTGTCCGCAACGTCCCACACCTGGCCCGTACGGCCTGGCCGTACAGAGGATGCGCGAGCCGCACCTGCAGCCGCCGCCCCTCCACCACGACCGACACGAGCTGACGATCCTCCAGCCCCTCCAGCACCTGCGCCGACCCCAACCGGCCCAGCAACTCCGCCCCGAACGGCTCCCCATACGCCACCAACTCCAGGACCTCCCGCTCGGCATCGGTCACCGCCCCGATACGCCGATCGACGAGCTCCCGCAGCCGCGTCGTGACCGCAAGCTCCCCCTGCCACCGCCACGACCCACCGCCGACCCCGAGCGAACCGGTGGCCTGCCCCGCCAGCACCAGCTCACGCAAGAACAACGGATTACCCTGACTGACCTCCCACAGCCGCCGAACCGTCCGCTCCTCGACCGGCCCGCCCAGCGCCCCGCCCAGCGCGTCGCCCGCCTCCTCCACCGACAACGGAGCCAACTCCAGCCGCGGGACCAGACCGTCCTTCCACAAAGCGATCACCGCGTCAGCGGTCGCCTCCCCGGTCCGGACGGTCGCCACCACCCGCACCCCGCCGTACCTCACCAGATGATGAACCAACGCGGCAGAGGCACCATCGAGCAGATGAGCGTCATCGACCAGCAGCAGACCCGTCGCGCTCAGCTCCCCGGCCGCCCACTGAAGAGGATTGACCCGATCAGACGGGGGAGCGGGCAGCAGATGAGCGAACGCACCGAACGGAAGCTCCGCCGCCGCCTCCGTCGCCCGGACCGCGGCCACCGAAAAACCCGCCGCCTCACTCACGGCCCGCGCGGCCAGACGGCTCTTACCCACCCCCGCCGGACCGGCCACAACCACGCCACGGCCACCGCGGATCGCCGCGCCCATCGCCGCCAACTGCGCCATACGGCCCGCGAAGGGCCAGGTGGTCCGCACGGCGTCGAGCGTAAATGAGTACGCCATACTCATGCCAGAGCCCGCACCCCCAGCGCACCCTCAGTCCATGACACAACTCGACGACCCCGCGATCACGGCACTGACCACACTGCTCGGCGCACGGCTGACCACGGCCACCGTCACCGAAGTGGTCCGCGCCGCGATCGGACGCGACACCGCCGACGTCGCCGAGTGGCGGTTCACACCGGTCGACCACCCCCTGTCCACCCCGTCCACCACCGCACTCGCCCGCATGACCGGAACGACGGCATGGGGGGAGAGGTGGTCGGTGTTCATCAAGGCCATCGGATCCGCCCGCCACTGGCCGCTCATCGACCAGATCCCCGAACAGGCGAGAGACGAGTTCGTCGCCCAGTTCCCCTGGCGCGCGGAACTCGACGCCCACGCCTGCGACCTGCCCCTTCCCGACGGCCTCCGGCTGCCCCGGCTGTACCGGGTGGACGACATCGGCGACGACCGCCTCGTCCTGTGGATGGAAGACGTACGCGTCGCCCCCCGCGACTGGGACCTGCCCCGATACCGCACCGCCGCCCGGCTGCTGGGCCGGCTCGCCGCCCTGCGACAGGTGACGGACGCCACCGGGCCCGGCCTTCGCCCCTACTGGCTCGGCCGGGTCACCCAGGGGCTGCTGCCGATCCTGCGCGACCCGGCCACCTGGGAACATCCACTCGTCGCCCGGCACGCGGACCCGCACCTCCGCACCGACCTCGCCACCCTCGCCGAACGCACCCCCGCCCTGCTCGACGCGCTCGACCGCCTCCCACAGACCTTCGTCCACGGCGACGCCTGCCCCCAGAACCTGCTGATCCCCGCCGACGGCTCAGCCGAGTTCGTCGCGATCGACTGGGGCTGGTCCGGCTCCCACCCCCTCGCCTTCGACCTCGCCCAACTGCTGGCCGGACTCGCCTACAGCGGCACGACCGACCCCCTCGACCTGCCCGCGATAAACACCGAAATCCTCAACGCGTACACCGAAGGATCCGGGGGAGACCCCGCCCACGTCGCCTTCGGCCACACCGCGACGACACTGATCCGCTGCGGCTTCAGCGCGCTGCCCGGCGAACTGCTGGGGGAGGAGCCGACACCCGAACTGGACGAACTGTTCCGCAAACGGATCGCCCTCACCAGATTCATCGCCGACCTCGCCCTCGCCCTGCCCGTCAGGCCCTGACCCGGGAACGGCCCCGGATTTCGAGCGCGGATTTCGAGGGTTGCCCGGATTTGAGTACGGGCCTACTCACGCGGACCCACCCGCCCGCGAACCAGGATCGGGAGCCACGCCCCTCCGCGCCCACCCAGCTCAGCCATCCCAGGACGGAGACGACATGATGGCTGTCGTCCTGATCATCATCTTCCTCAGCATCCTCCTCACCCTGCTCGCCAAACACCTCCGCAGGCGACGCGCCACCGGCCCGCTCACCGTCACCGAAACGATCCCGACCTTCAACGTCGTCGCCCTCGGCCTGCAGGGGTCGGGGAAGACACTGCTGCTCGCCAGCATGTACCACCGGCTCAAGGCCCCGACCGGCCAGTGCTACTTCATCACCGCGACCCGCGACGACGTCCTGCAGCTCAACGACTGGTACCTCCAGATGGCCGACACCGCCGCCACCGGCGCCTGGCCACGCGGCACAGCCAAAGGCGAGACACGCCACTTCACCTTCACCGTGAAGACGCACATCGACGGTGCGGCGCACCCCATCCTCGACCTGAAGTACCTCGAATACGCGGGGGAGCTGCTCACCGACCTCCAGGACGCCGGATCCACCAAGCAGCAGGAACTGTTCGCCCACATCGACTCCGCCGACGCCCTCATCGGAGTCCTCGACGGCTACCGCATACGCCAGCACGTCGACGGCCACCCCGAAGGCCCGCTCCACCTCGAACGAACCCTCAACGCGCTCCTGCCCGTCATGCTCGAGGCGACCGCCCCCATCAGCTTCGTCATCACCAAATGGGACCTGCTCACCGACCTCCACCCCGACGAGAGCACCCGACTCAACATCGTCCGCAACCTGCTGACGTCCAACGACCACTTCCGCTCACTGGTGAACCTGCACGGCGCCACCCGGGTGGTCCGCCTCATCCCCGTCAGCGCCGTCGGACCCGGCTTCGCCACCATCGACCCGAACGGGGAGATCGTCAAAACCCCGCAGAGCGCGGTACAGCCGACCAACGTGGACGTCCCACTGTCGGCCGTCGTCCCCGGACTCTTCGAACAGATCGAAACCCGCCTCGACCACGACAGCATCGCCGCCATCAGAGCCGAGGTCGACCGGCGCACCCGGCAGGGCGCCCTCGAGGCGTTCGCCTCGCTCACCAACTTCGCCGGCCAACTGGCCGGCCGTACGGTGCTCGCCATGCTCGGCACCCCAGGCGCGGCATTCGGCGACACCGTGCTCGGCTTCTTCCTCGACTCACGCATGGGCGCACCCGACGACGAACGAGCACGCCTCGGCCGAGAGCTGAACGAGGTGGAACAGCGCATCGAAAGCCTCCAGCTCGCCCGCAGACGTGTCATGTACGACATGCGCCGCAAAGTGGACGCCCTGGAAGGCCGTCTGCCGTACTCCCGGCTGTCCGAAGGCGGGTGGTGACATGAGCGGATACGCCTGGCCGTTCCTGGTAGCCCGGGGGCGGCGCCTCGGATACCGCACCCTTCTCGCGCCCGGCTTCCTCATATCGGCGGGGGAGCACGGCGTCCTCGACGACACCGTGGTGCCGGACAGCCAGGAGGACCGGGCGGCCGTCGTCGAAACGGAGACACCCTCCGGACGGAGGATCTCGATCGTCCACGCCACCCACATCGTCACCGCCGCGGACGTCGCCGAACCGGGAACGCCGCCGACCGAGCGCGCACCCCGGGACACGCACAGCCGGCCCCTCCAGTTGATCTACGGATTCGTCTACGTGGGCGGGGGAGCAGGCCCGCCGGGCGCCGACGACCTGCGGATCTGCCGGGAGCTGTCACTGGCCGCCTACCGGAGGTTCCTGGCGGACGAGGAGGCGTTCCGGGTGGAGTCCGGGCACGGGTTTGCACTGCGTTCCGCCTTGAACGGCGGCGTCACGGAGCCTGAGGAACTGGCCCAGTCGTCGATGCCGGGAATCGAGGACTCCGACGAGACACCCGACCCGGTGGGGCCTTCTTACACCGTTGTGATTCTCCTGGTCGGCGCCGTGGTGCTGATCGGCGTCGTGATCCTGGCCATGCTGCGGCTCACGACGACCCCAGAACCGATCAAACCATGTCCGAGCGTGCCGGTTCTGGCGAGCCAGACCGACCCGAAGCAACCAGCACCAGCGCCGCAACCCGCGCAAATCAAGCCCACCCCAAAACCGCCGGCGACGGCACCCTGCCTCCTCCCGAGAGAGAAGCCCCAATCGAAGTAACTTGACATAATGTTCCTTATCAAGCACTCCACCTTAGGCGTGATCATGCAAAGATTCGCGATCACACCGAACGACCTCGCCGCCTCTTCCGCGTGATCATGCACGCCTTCGGGAACGTGCGGCGTGAGCTGCACCGCCACCGTTCGTGATCATGCGCAGGTTCGGTCGCACCCGTGGTGACCTGGCCTTTGGTCATCCGTGATCATGCACACTTTCCGGCAGACCCCTACCGAGCCGGCTGCGCCCAACCGGACGAGACAGCTGGCGGCCATGTGCACAGGCGATGGTTTTGGATTTGAGAGGCTGACTTATTTCTAAAACCGGACTCCTTTACAATGTAGATCAAACATCAATCCGGACGAGATTCACTGCTTGTTGCATGATCACGGGCTACGTCCTCGCAGGTCAGCGCTGTTCTTCAGAATCGGCGCATGATCACGGAACGTGTCCCCGCAGCTCACGCGGCACGTTGCCGAAGGCGTGCATGATCACGCCGAGGGGGGTGGGGCAATGGGTAGGTAAAGCCGTACGATCACGACATGTTCGGCCTCACGATCGAGTTAGTCGTCTTGGTGCTCGCCGCCCTTCTCACGGTGGCGGCACTCGTGGTCGTGCTGGCCGCCGTCCGGACAGGCGCCCGGCCCAGCACCTCGCTTGGCTGGCGTTCACCCGGCCTTCCGCCACCGATCTCCGCCGACCTGCAGAACCGCGTACGGGCCCTCATCGCCGAAGGGCGGAAGACTCAGGCGATCAAGGTCGTCAGGGAGGAAACCGGGATCGGTCCCAGAGAAGGCAAGAACGTCGTGGATGCCATCGCGGCGGGACAGCCGATTCCAGGAGTCACCCCCACCCCCTCCGACCTCGCCTCCCGGGTCCGCGAACTGAAGGCGGCCGGCCGCACCCAACAGGCCGTGCTACTCGTCCGCGACGAGACCGGAATGGGGCAAGTGGAGGCAGAAGCATTCATCAACGCCCTCTAACTCCCATACCGGACAGAAGGTGAATTCTGTCCGGTATGAGAGAAGTGGTTTCCTCATCTGTTCTGATGAGCCCGTGAGCACCTTCACCGACCCGGAGCCGTCAGAAACCGAATAAGGCCGAGACCGGCCCACAGCACTCGGCCACGTGCATGATCGCCCTTGGCGTACGGCCAGCTCAGCAGGGGTCTGCCGGAAGGTGTGCATGATCACGGATGACCAAAGGCCAGGTCACCACGGGCGCGACCGAACCTGCGCATGATCACGAACGGTGGCGGCGCAGCTCACGCGGCGCATTGCCGAAAGTGTGCATGATCACGGGTCATGGAGATATGGGGTCATGGGGTCACGGAATGTCGGTGAGCACGGGTACGGTTTCGATCATGCTGCCCGCACAGGTGAACCGCCTGACCGTGGAGGACGCCGCCGATCGTTACGTGGATCTGGTGCGGGCCAAGACCGTGACCGGGGCGCTCTCCCCCGCCACCGCCGAGGTCTACGCCCGCGACGTCACCACATTCGTACGGCTGGCAGGCCCGGGCCGGGTGCTCGACGACTTGACGGGTGAGGACGTCGACGAGGTGCTCCTGGCGTTCGCGAGGAAACCCGACGAGCGGCGCAGGGCGGACGCCCCTCGCAAGGATGAGGGCGTGCAGAGCGCGGCGTCGCAGGCCCGCTTCCGGCGATCGGTCTCCGCGTTGTTCAAGCACGCCGCGTCGGTGGGCTGGGTGCAGCTGAACCCGATGGCGACGGCCTCGGTGACGGCGCGGGAGCGTGGCGGGCTGCGGGCCGAGCGCCGAGCCTTGACCAAGGAGCAGGCGGAGGGCCTGATCGGAGCGGCCCGCTCCCCCGCCGCCGAGCCCGCCCGGCGAACGGACCAGCGAAGGGACCAGCGGACCGACATCCGTGACGCGCTGATCGTCCTGCTGCTCGCGACGCTGGGGCCGAGAGTGTCCGAGCTGGTCAGAGCCAACGTGGAGGACTTCTACACCAATGACGGGGTGCGTTACTGGCGGATCTTCGGCAAGGGCGGGAAGACGAGGGATGTGCCGGTCCCCCGTGACGTCGCTGAGGTGTTCGACGCGTATCTGGTGGTCCGGGCGTCCGAGCGGGACAAGGCTCTGCTGTTGTCGTGGCGGGGCCGGCGGCTCGCACGGGGCGACGTGCAGGCGGTGATCGACCGTGTGCAGCAGCGGGTCGAGCCGGGGCGCCGGCGCAGCGTCACCCCGCACGGCTTACGCCACACGACGGCGACGCATCTCTTGGCGGACGGCACGGACATGGACGCGGTGCGCCGGGTTCTCGGGCACAGCGATCTGTCCACACTCGGCCGGTACCGGGACGAGCTTCCCGGAGAGCTGGAGGTCGCGATGCGCTCCCACCCGCTCCTCCGCGACCAGAACACCACATCGCCGCCGAACGAATGAACCTGTCCCGAACGAATCACATCGAGTTGGCGTCCAACCTGTGAACAGGGAGGGCGCATGCGGTATGTGCTGGTGGCGGGAGCGGCGGTTCTCAGGCTGACCGGTGTGGTGGTCGTCGCTCCGCCTGCCGGCGACGTGGGGCGCGGGGTTCATGGTGCCGCAGGGCGACCCCGACGACCCGTCCGCGAACGGAGCCTTCTGGCGGGCCCGCTGATCCACCGGCGGAGACGACGAGTTGACCCTCTCGTAACGTCAGGGCACACGCTGGACCCTGGAAGGGGGTGAACCCATGGGCTATTCGGTCGGCCAGGTCGCCGCGCTCGCCGGAGTGACGGTCCGGACGCTGCATCATTACGACGAGATCGGCCTGCTGTCCCCCGGTGAGCGGACCCGCGCGGGGTACCGGCGGTACACCGAGCCGGATCTCGACCGGTTGCAGCGGATCCTGTTCTACCGCGAACTCGGGTTCTCCCTGGAGGAGATCGCCACCATCCTGGACGAGCCGGGCGCCGGCCCGATGACACACCTGCGCCGTCAGCACGAGTTGCTGCGGCGGCGGATCGGCAGGCTCCAGGAGATGGTGGCGGCGGTGGAGAAGGCTATGGAGGCGCAGACGATGGGGATCTCGCTGACCCCGCAGGAGCGGTTCGAGGTGTTCGGCGACTTCGATCCGGACGAGCACGCCCAGGAGGCCGAGGAGCGGTGGGGCGGCACGGACGCGTTCGAGCAGAGCCGCCGCCGGACGGCCGCGTACACGAAGGAAGACTGGCTGAGGATCAAGGAGGAGGCCGGAGAGGTGGTGCGGGACTTCGCCGCGGCGTTCGAGGCGGGAGTCCCGGCTGACGATGTGCAGGCGATGGACGTGGCCGAGCGGCATCGTGAGCACCTCGGCCGGTGGTTCTACGACTGCTCGCCGGAGATGCACAAGGGGCTGGGCGACATGTTCGTCGCCGATCCCCGGTTCGCCGCGAACTACGAGCAGGTGGCGGAGGGGCTGGCGGTGTACGTCCGGGACGCTCTCCGCGCGAACGCCGAGCGCCGTTCCTGACCGTTCCAACCGTCCCCGGCCCGAGTTGACCTGAGTTGACCGGGTGGGTCACGGGCCTTCATCCGCAGGAAATCCGGGTGAAACACCGGCTGGTCACGATGGCCTGGTGATCAGGGCCATTCTGTTCGACCTTGACGAGACCCTTTTCGACCACCGCCGGGCGGTCGCGTACGCCGCGACGAACTGGACGGAGTCGGTCTCCCCCGGGCATCCGCTGCTGATGGAGACGCCCGCGTTGTGGCTGGATCTGGAGAACAGGCATCTCCCCGCGTGGCACGCCGGCGAGTGCTCGTTCGCCGAGCAGCGGCGCAGGAGGGTGCGAGAGTTCTGCGGCCGGATGGGGCTCGCCGCGCCGCCGGACCCGGATGCGGCCTACGCGGACTTCCTCGTGCACTACGAGGCCGCGTGGTCCGCGTTCCCCGACGCGGCCGAGGTGATCGACGCTCTCGCGGGTGACGGGCTGACCCTCGGGGTGCTCACCAACGGGGTGCCCGTGCAGCAGGAGGCCAAGCTGCGTCGTATCGGGCTGATGGACCGCCTCGACCCGGTCCTGACGCCCGACTCGCTCGGCGGGAACTTCAAGCCGTCGGCGGAGTGCTACCTGCGGGCCGCGGCCAAGCTGGGCCTGCGGCCGCAGGAGGTCGTCCTCGTCGGTGACAACCTCCTGCTCGACGCGGTCGGCCCGACCCGGGTGGGCATGCACGGGGTCTGGCTCGACCGTTACGGCAGCACGCCCGCGGCCGCGCCCACCGCGGAGATCGCGACCATCACGTCACTGACCCGGCTGCCGGGCGTCGTCCGCGCACTCGGGAGGGTCTCCGCCGCTCCCCCATGGCGTACGGCGGGGGCAGGTCAGGCGAGGTGGCCCTCGACGGCGGCGGCTGCGACGAAGCGGCGGGCGAAACCCAGGCGCTCGTAGACGCCGATCGCGGCGGGGTTCCCGTCGTCCACCATCAGGGCCGCCCGGTCGTGTTCGGCCAGCAGTTCGTCGGTGACGAACCGGCAGGTCCGCTCCCCCAGCCCGCGCCCTCTCGCCTGTACGGCTGTCGCGACGCCGGCGAGCAGGCCGACCGTGGGCGCCGACCAGGCGTCGGCGGCGACGGCGAGCAGTTCGCCGGTCGTGTCGCGGATGCCGGCCCATCGGCGGACCCCGGGGATGCCCGGCACGGCGTAGGAGTCGGGGTTGGCGGTCTTGAGGAGATCGGCGACGTCGGGCTCCTCATCCGGATCCAGCCAGGCGACGTCCCGAACAGGGGCGGCGGGCGTGGTGGAGGTGGTCGCCATCCATGAGAAGCCGGCCAGGAACACCAGCTCGTCGATGGTCTCCGACAGTTCGCGGACGAGCTGGACGTCGCCGAACGGCCGGTACGCCGGGCCCATCTCGGCCAGGGCGTGCCGTACCAGCCGGGTGGCGTGGGCGGTGCTTCCGAGGACGGCCAGCCGGTCGCGGCGGGAGGCCTGCGGGCTGGCCACGGCCACCGCGTCGCCGGCGGCCCAGGCCCGCACGCCGGGCTTCATGTCCTGGGCCGCCCACACGATGAGGTCGTCGTCGGCGGAGGCGTCCACGACCTCGGCCGTTCGGGTGAGCTCCCTCAAAGGATCGCGCCGGGCGTGTAGGCGGCGGCCGCGGGGTGGGCGGCGGTGATCCTCCCGACGCGTTCGACGATCTGGGTGACCTGGTCGGGCGCGGCACCGGTGAAGGAGATCCGGTCGGCGAGGAGCGCGTCGAGTTCGGCCCTGCCGAGCGGGAACCGGGTGTCGGCGGCCAGCCGGTCCAGCAGTTCGTTGGCTTTGCCCTCGGAGCGCATGGCGAGCGCGGACGCCACCGCGTGCTCCTTGATCAACTCGTGGGCGGTCTCGCGGCCCATCCCGGCGCGGACCGCGGCCATGAGCATCTTGGTCGTGGCGAGGAAGGGGAGGTAGCGGTCCAGCTCGGCCTCGATGACGGCGGGGAACGCGCCGAACTCGTCGAGGACGGTGAGCATGGTCTCCACGAGTCCGTCGAAGGCGAAGAACGCGTCGGGCAGGGCGACCCTGCGCACGACCGAGCACGACACGTCGCCCTCGTTCCACTGGTCGCCCGCCAGCTCCCCCGCCATGGACGCGTACCCGCGCAGGATGACGGTGAGGCCGTTGACGCGTTCACACGAGCGGGTGTTCATCTTGTGGGGCATCGCCGAGGACCCGACCTGGCCCTCCTTGAATCCCTCGGTGACGAGCTCGTGCCCGGCCATCAGGCGGATGGTCTTGGCCAGCGACGACGGCGCGGCGGCGAGTTGCACCAGCGTGGTGAGCACGTCGTAGTCGAGGGAGCGCGGGTAGACCTGACCCACGCTCGTGAAGCGGCGGGCGAACCCGAGGTGCGTGGCGACCCGGTCCTCCAGTTCGGTGAGGCGGTCGCCGGATCCGAGGAGGTCGAGCATGTCCTGCGCGGTGCCGACCGGGCCTTTGATGCCGCGCAGCGGGTATCGGTCCAGCAGGTTCTCGAGGCGTTCGAACGCGGCGAGCAACTCGTCGGCCGTGGTCGCGAAGCGTTTCCCGAGTGTGGTGGCCTGCGCGGCGACGTTGTGGGAGCGGCCGGCCAGCACCGTCGGGGAGTGCTCGGCGGCCAGTCGTCCGAGGCGGGCGAGCAGCGCCACGACACGCCCCCGGACGAGCAGCAGGCTGTCGCGGATCTGGAGTTGCTCGACGTTCTCGGTCAGGTCGCGCGAGGTCATGCCCTTGTGGACGTGTTCGTGCCCGGCGAGGGCGTTGAACTCCTCGATGCGGGCCTTCACGTCGTGGCGGGTGACCCGCTCACGCTCGGCGATGGATCCGAGGTCGACCTGGTCGACGACCTTCTCGTAGTCGGCGACCACGCCCGGCGGCACGTCGATCCCGAGGTCGGTCTGCGCCTTCAGCACGGCGAGCCAGAGCCTGCGCTCCAGCACGACCTTGTGCTCGGGGGACCACAGGCGGGCCAGCTCCGCGGACGCGTAGCGGGCGGCCAGGACATTCGGGATTCGCGGCTTGGCACTCACGTTGGGTCAGTCTATTGAGGCCGCCCACCCTCCCGCGCTGCCGCCCCGCCGCAGCGGCCGTCCCCGGCCGGTCACCCGGCAGGCGGGCCGCTGGGGCCCGCCTGCCGGGGGTGGCCTCACGTGGCCGGGGTGAGCGCCTCCTTCTCGTACACCTTGAGGTCGCCGTCGCCCGACGGCTCCTTGGGCGTACGGCGCATGCGCTCCTTGGTCCGCTCGACCATCGTGTAGAGGGTGGGCACGAGCACCAGCGTGAGCAGCGTCGAGGAGATCAGCCCGCCGATCACGACGATCGCGAGCGGCTGGGAGATGAACCCGCCCGACCCGGTCACGCCCAGCGCCATCGGGGTCAGCGCGCAGATCGTCGCGATGGCCGTCATGAGGATGGGGCGCAGCCGGCGCCTGCCGCCCTCGATGACCGCCTCCACGATGCCCAGCCCCTTGGCGCGGTACTGGTTGATCAGGTCGATGAGCACGATGGCGTTGGTGACCACGATGCCGATCAGCATGAGCATGCCGATCAGCGCGGGGACGCCCAGCGCCGTGTCGGTGGCCAGCAGCAGCCCGATCGCGCCGGTCGCCGCGAACGGGATCGACACGAGCAGGATGAGCGGCTGCACGAGGCTGCGGAACGTCGCGACCATGATCATGAAAACGATCGCGATCGCGAGCAACATCGCGATGCCGAGGCTGGAGAACGCCTCCTGCTGGTCGGAGCTCGCTCCGCCCATCTCGTACGTCACCCCGGCGGGCAGCGTGAGCGTCTTCAGCTTGTCGGTCACCTTCGAGGTGATCGCCCCGAGGTCGGAGGCGTCGGCCGCGCCGGAGACCGTCGCCGTCCGATCGCCGTCCTGACGGGTGATCTGCGTCGGGCCGTCGGTCTTGACCACGTCCGCGACCTGGCTCAGCTTGACCAGCCCGGTGGGCGTGGGCAGCTGAATGCCCTTGATCGCGTTCAGGTCGTCGGGTGCGTCACCCACCCGCAGCACGATGTCACTCGATCGCTCGTCGATGTCGAGCGATCCGATCGGCGCCCCGCGGAACGACTGCGCGACGATCTGGCCGATCCCGGCCTCGGTCAGCCCCTTGGCCGCGGCCTTCTCCCTGTCCACGTGGACCTCGACGCGCGGCGCGCTGTCTTCGAGGTTGGAGGCCACGTCACGCAGCCCGCCGATCCCGGCCATCGCGTCACGCACGGTGGTGGCGGCCGTCTTCAGCTCCGCGGGGTCGGAACCCTGCAGGACGACCTGGACCTGGTTCGAGTTGAACCCGCCGCCGCCTCCCCCGCCGACAGTGATGTCGCCGATGCCGGACACCTGCTTCAGCCGGTCGCGCAGTGTCTGCTCCAGCGTCGGGGTGTCGACCCCGTCGGACAGCGTGAGGGAGTAGGACGCGCGGTCGGCGCCGCCGCCCACCCCAGCGAGGAACTGGTTACCGCCGCCGACCGTCACCTGGTACGACGCGATTCCCTTGACCGACGACAGGACGCCCTCGACCTTCTTCGCCGCGGCGTCGGTGGTCTCGAGGTCGGTGCCGACCGGCATCCGCTGGCTGACCTGGGTGGTGTCGTTGCCCGAGGAGTCGAGGAAGTTGGTCTTCAGGTTGGGGACGAGCCCCATGGTGCCGATGAAGATGACCAGCCCGATCAGGAGCGTGACGAGCCGCCGCTTGGTGGCGAACCGCAACACCGGCAGGTACATGCGCTGCAGCGGGCTGCGCAGTTCCCTGCGCTCCGCGTCCTCCCGTGCCGCCTCGGCCTCCGCCGCCGTGAACTTCGGCGTCTTCAGGAACCAGTACGCCAGGACCGGGATCACGGTGAGCGCGACCAGCAGCGACGCGAGCAGCGCCACCGTCACGGTGATCGCGAAGGGGCTGAACAACTGGCCGACGAGGCCGCCGACGAACGCGATCGGCAGGAACACCGCCACCGTCGTCAGCGTGGACGCCGTCACCGCGCCCGACACCTCACGTACGGCCCCGAGGATGGCCTGGCGTTTCGGTTCGCCGTACGCCAGATGTCGTTTGATGTTCTCGAGCACGACGATGGAGTCGTCGACCACGCGGCCGATGGCGATGGTCAGCGCGCCCAGCGTGAGCAGGTTGAGCGAGTAGTCCCCGATCCACAACGCGATCAGGGCGATGACCACCGACATCGGGATCGACACGGCCGTCACCAGCGTCGACCGGACCGACAGCAGGAACACCAGAATGATCAGCACGGCGAAGACCAGCCCGAGCAGGCCCTCGGTCGTCAGGTCCTCGATCGAACGCTCGACGTAGGGCGCCTGGTCGAACACGACCGTCAACTGGGAGACGTCGCCGAGCGAGCGGGTCAGCGCGGGCAGCGCGTCACGCACGTCATGGGAGATCTGCACGGCGTTGCCGTCAGGCGTCATCGTGACCGACACGCCGAGGCTCGACTTGCCGTTCGTCCGGGTCAGCGTCGTCGCCGCGGCGTCCTTGATCTCAACGGTCGCGACGTCGCCCAGCTTGACCGGCCGGAGCCGCAGCGAGGCGACACCGCGCGGCAGACCGGGCTGCCCGGCCCGTGCTCCCCCACCCTGTACGGCCTGGCCTCCCTGTCCTCCGGTCCTGACGGCTCCGGCGGGCGGCGCGGCGGGGGTGAGGTAGAGGTTCTTGAGGTCGTCGACGCTCTGGATCCGGTCGCCCGTCTGCACGGTGAGGGACTTGCCGGCCTCCGTGAGACTGCCGGCGGGGATCAGTACGCCGTTCGCCCGCAGCAGGTCGGGGATCGAGGCGGCGGACAGGCCGAGGAGCGCGAGCTTGCGCTGGTCGGGGGTGACCACGACCTGCTTCTCGCCTGCGCCGCTCACGGTCACGTCACGGACGCCGGTGATCGACTGCAGCTTGGGCACCATGATCCGCTCGAGCTTCTCGAACGTGCCGTGCTTGTCGCCCGCGTCGTCGACCGCGATGGCCATGACGGGGATGTCGTCGGTGCTGCCGGCGACCACCTGCGGGTCCACGTTCTCCGGGAGTTGCGGCTTGACCCGGGTCAGGGCCTGCTGCATCTTGCCGACGACGTCGTCGATGTCGGTGCCGAACTCGTAGGCCACCTGGATCTGGGCCACCCCCTCCTTCGAGGTGGAGGTGATGTCGGTCACGCCGGGCAGGCCCTGGAAGCCGCTCTCGATCGGCTTGGTCACCTGTTCCTCGACGATCTCAGGCGAGGCGCCGGGGTAACTCGCCACCGTGAAGGCCGCCGGGAACTCCAGCGAGGGGAAAAGCTGTTGCTTCAGCGAGGGGATCGCGAAGGCGCCAAAGAGGCCGAGGACAACCGCAATCATGATCACCAGACTGCGATTGGCAAGACTCAGCCTGGCCAGCGAGGTCATCTGGCAAGCTCCTTAACCGGGTTATCGAGGTAAGACATTAAAGTGTTTTGGCCAACGATAACACTTCGCTTGGCACGAACATTTAGCATGGCATTAACTTCTGGTAACCTCTCCAGGCGAGAGGTGAGCGTGAGCGACTGTCGAACAGGGCGTTCCGGCGACGCAGCAGCCGACGTCGGCACTCAGGGGCCCGACCAGGATCAGGCCTGCGACCGGGACGAGATCATCGCCCGGCTCGCCGAGCTGCAACGAGGGCTCGGCCGGTTCTTCGCCCGCGACCGATCCCTGCCCATCATGGCCTCCAACCTGACCATGCAGCAGCTCAAGGTCGTGATGTTCCTGTCCTTCCACGGTTCGACCTCCGGGCAGGAGCTGGCCCGCCACCTGCACGTCGGCCTCGGAACCGTGACCGGGATCGTGGACCGCATCGTCGCCCAGGGCCTGGCCGGCCGCCGGGAGGATCCGAACGACCGCCGCATCCGCCGGGTCGAGCTCACCGAAGCCGGCAAGCGGCTGACCGCCGAGATCATCGACGCCGGGACCACCGGCTACCGCCGCCTCCTCGAGCATCTCGACACCGAGACGCTGCGGACGATGGAGACCGTCATGCGGAAGATACAGCAGGCCATGCGGGACATGGCGGCGGAAGACCACTCCCCTCGCACTGACAGTGATCAGCGCTGGTAGCTTTCCACGACATGTCGGCATACCTGGAGTCGCTGTTCTCCCTCACCGACCGCGTCGCCCTGGTGACCGGAGGCAGCTCGGGCATCGGCCACACGATGGCCGAGGCGCTCGGCCGGGCCGGCGCCGCCGTGGTCATCGTCGCCCGGCGCGAGGAAGAGCTCGCCAAAGCCGTCAGCCGCCTCGAGGAGCACGGCGTGCGCGCGGCCGCGATCAGCGCCGACCTCGGCGACCGGACTGCCGTCGCCCGGGTGTGCGAGCAGGCGCCCCGCTTCTTCGGCGACATCGACATCCTCGTCAATGACGCCGCCAACAACATCCGGCGGCCCATGGCCGAGCTCACCGTCGACGACTACGACCACACCATCGCGGTGAACCTCACCGCGCCGTTCCTCCTCGGCGGGCACTTCGGCCCGCGCATGGCCGAGCGCGGCTGGGGACGGATCATCAACGTCGGCTCACAGCAGTCGATCAGCGCCTTCGGCGACAGCGGCGCCTACGGAGCCTCCAAGGCGGGCATCTGCGGGCTGACGCGCTCCCAGGCCGAGGCGTGGTCGGCGTCGGGTGTCACGAGCAACACGATCATCCCCGGCTTCGTGCTCACTCCCCTGACCGAGCCGGCCCAGGCCGTGCCCGGACGCGTGGAGGAACTCGCCGCCCGCTCGATGACCGGCCGCAACGCCGTCCCCGCCGACTTCGCCGGGGCCGCGGTCTTCCTGGCCGGTGACGCCTCCGCGTATGTCACCGGTCAGGAAATCCGCGTCGACGGAGGCTTCAGCGTCCACTGAGGGTCCGCCAAGGCCCGCCGTGGGGTCCGATCACTTGCGGCGGACCACCCGGACGCCTTGCCCCTCGTGCCACATCTCGATCACGAGGTGCTCCCCCGCCGGGTCGACCTTCGTCAGGACGACCTCGGTGACGTCCACCCGGAACAGGTGGGAGTCCATCTCGGGCGAAGCGCCGTATCGCTCACGCGCCGCCGGGTCGGTGATCTCGACCGCGGTGCCCGCGAGCTTCGCGTCGCCGTCCCACGCGGCCGGATCAGACTCGTCCGGGTCGTCGGACATGCCGTGGATCGCCAGCCGTGGATCCCGCCGCAGGTCGAGCGCCTTCACCGCGCCGGTCATCGACCCCAGCCACACCTCGCCGTCCTTGAACTCCACCTCGGTCCCGCTGATCCGCGGCGAGCCGTCCTTGCGGAGCGTGGCCATCGTCTTGTGCTTGCGCCTCCCCATGAGCGCCAGCACGCGCGCGGCCAGCTCGGGAATCTCCTTCTCGATCTCCTGCCATGAAGCCATGCCGACATGATGCCGCCCGCCACCGACAGTTTTCGAGCGCCCGCGGCTCCGGCCCCTCCCGATCGCGAGGCCCCGCGACCAGCGGCCGCCGCACACGTCCGAGCCGGCCCAGGCCGCGTGACCGGGCTCAGCCGTCCACGGCCATCGTGAAGATCCTCCCGGCCCCGATCAGGGGGGCCGCTTCCCACCGGGCGGCCCCGGAGGAGAAGACTTGGTTCGTAGATCGCGGCATCGCCACGCGATCGGCGATCACGCCGCCACGCACAACCCGATGATGGGGGAGCAATGAAGCAGCGCACACTCGGCCAGGGCCTGCGCACGTCCGCGCTCGGACTCGGCTGCATGGGCATGAGCGACTTCTACGGTCCCGGAGACGACACCGAGTCGACCGCCACGATCCACCGTGCGCTCGACCTGGGGATCACCTTTCTCGACACATCCGACGCATATGGGCCCTTCACCAACGAGCGGCTCGTCGGCAAGGCCGTCGACGGCCGCCGCGACGAGGTGGTGCTCGCCACCAAGTTCGGCATCGAGCGGCTGCCCGACGGCACCCGGCTGGGGCACAACGGCCGCCCCGACTACGTACGCAAGTCCTGCGACGCCTCCCTGGAACGGCTCGGCGTGGACCACATCGACCTCTACTACCAGCACAGGATCGACCCGGACGTCCCGATCGACGACACCTGGGGAGCGCTCAAGGAGCTGGTCGAGGCGGGCAAGGTCCGTCATCTGGGCATCTCAGAGGCCGCTCCCGCGACCGTGCGGCGAGCCCACGCGGTCCACCCGATCACCGCGGGCCAGTATGAGTACTCGCTGTTCACCCGCGACATCGAAGACGAACTCCTGCCGACGCTGCGCGAGCTCGGCATCGGCCTGGTGGCCTACAGCCCCCTCGGCCGCGGCTTCCTGACCGGCGCCTTCGACAAGCCCGGCGATCTCGCGGACGGCGACGTCCGTCGCACGCACCCCCGCTGGCAAGGGGACAACTTCGCCGCCAACCACGCCCTCGCGGCGAAGATCGGCGAGGTGGCGTCAGGCATGGACGCCACGCCCGCCCAGGTCGCGCTCGCCTGGGTGCTCGCCCAGGGTGAGGACGTCGTGCCGATCCCCGGCACCAAGCACGTCGGCCGCCTCGAGGAGAACGCCGCGGCCGCCGGGATCGAGCTCCGCTCCGGCGACGTCGAGGCCCTCGAATCGCTGGCCGCACAGGTGTCGGGCCCCCGGTACAACGCGACGCAGATGTCCGGGGTCAACCGCTGACCGGCGCCAGGCCGGTTGGCTCAGGTGAGGTTTCGGGTTCGGTGCGGTGAATCCACCGCACCGAACCCCGGCGCCTTTACAATGTAGATCAATACAGATCAACCAGGCAGGAAGCTCATCAGGAGCGAGGTCACCTCGTCGGGGCGTTCCAGACTGGGGAGGTGACCGGCCCAGTCGAACTCGAAGAGCGCCGCGAGCGGCATGGTGTCCGCCATGTACCGGCCGCTCTCCCTGAAGTACGGCAGGTCGTGCGCGCCGGTGACCACCAGGGTGGGCGCGTCGATGACGGCCAGGTCGATCGCGGCGCGGCGCTTCTCAGGCTCGGGGGCGGCCAGTTGCACCTCGAACGCATGCCGCTGCATCGCCGCGAGACGCGTCCGGGTGGCGTCGTCGGCCGACGGGCCCAGCCAGGTACGCACGTTGAGGGCCACCGCCCCGTCCAGATCGCCGGCCTCAATCAGGCGCTCCTCCTCGGCGTCGAATTCGGTGAGGTCCGGCGTCGGGGGCAGCCCGCACCCGGCGTTCAGCAGTGCCAGCCGTGACACCAGATCGGGATGTTCGGTGGCGAGTTCGAGCGCCACCCGCCCGCCGTACGACGATCCGACGAGAGCCACCCTGCCGAGGTCGAGCGCCGCGAGCAGCGAGGCCACGTCGCCGGCGTCGGAGTAGGGCCCCTCCGACGCGTACGGCGTGCGCCCGTGGCCCCGGAAGTCCATCCGCACCACGTCGAAGCAGGCGGTCAGCGGCTCCCACTGCGCGTCCCACATGCCCGAGTCGGCGACGCTGGAATGCAGCAGCACGACCGGATCGCCCACTCCCCCGCGCTCGTGCCAGACCGTCATCGAGTGACCCGCCCGTACGGTGGGACCGGAACGCACGTCACGGAGACGGGACGAGGGGGCGCCGCGGGCGGCGAGGCAGTCAGATGCATGCGCCCATCGTTCCGGGGCCGAGGGCGACGATCAACATCATTCACCTGCGCCGGAACCCCGCAGGTCGTCACTCTCATTCCTCATCAGCGGCATCGCCGTACATGACGGACAACTCGGCCACGGTCCGCGCTATCCGGTCGCGCACCTCGGCCGGCTCCAGGACTTCCACGGAGGAGCCCAGCCGCAGCAGTTGCCACGCCGCGTGGTTGACCGACTCGATCGGCAGGATGATGCGGATCCACCCGTCGGCGCCGGTAACTCCGTCGGCCAGCGCCTTGTCGCTCACGTCGGCGCCCATGGTGTAACGCAACAGGTCCTGCATCCCGGGCGCGAGGCGGATGACCGCCTTGGCGGTGTACATCCGCGCGGCGAACTCCGCGGCGAACTCGCGCCAGAAGTCCGCGAGGTCGAAGTTCTGCGCCCGCGTGAACGTCTCGTCCAGGACATCGGCCGTGATGATGCGGCTGACCCGATATGTGCGCACGGTCCCGTCGCAGGACGCCGCGAGATACCACGAGCCGCCCTTGAGGATGAGGCCGTAGGGGTGGACCACCCGCTCCACCTCGGCCGGCCCCCATCGGCGGTAGCGCAGCCGGACGACGCGGTCCTCCCACACCGCCTCCGCGACGTCCATGAGGAACGGCACGTCGTCGCTGCCCCGGTACCACCCGGGCACGTCGAGATGGAACCGCTCGCGCATCCGGGCCGCGTGCGAGCGGGGCTCGGGCGGGAGCGCGGCGAGAAGCTTCAGCTCGGCCGCCGCGGCGACGTCGGCCCGCCCGAGTTCGGCGGCGGGGCCGGGAAGGCCGGCGAGGAACAGGGCCGAGGCCTCGTCGGCCGTCAGCCCGTTCAGGCGGGTGCGGTACCCGTCGAGAAGCTGGTATCCCCCCAGCGGTCCGCGATCGGCGTACACCGGCACTCCGGCCGACGACAGGGCCTCCACGTCGCGGTAGACCGTGCGGACCGAGACCTCGAGTTCCGCGGCGAGCTCGGGCGCGGTCATCCTGCCCCGGGTCTGGAGGAGCAGCAGGAGGGAGAGCAGTCGGCTCGCGCGCATGCGCTTCAGTCTGCCACCTTTACAATGTAGATTTATTTGCTTTCAAACATTGATGGTGTTCAAATGAACGCATGGAAAGTGCTGACAGGATCCGCGCCATCATGAACGAGCTGCGGACCTCCGACAGCGTCTCGGTGACCGAGCTCGCCGCCCTGCACGGCGTATCGGAGATGACCATCCGCCGCGACCTCGACGAACTGGCCCAGCAAGGTGTGGTGCGGCGGGTGCGCGGAGGCGCGCTCAGCCTGCTCCTGCGCGGGGAGGAACCTCCCTTCGGCGTCCGCGAGCGCGAAGCGGTCGACGCCAAGCAGCGGATCGGCGCCGAGGTCGCGAGCCTGCTCGCCGACGGCGAGGCCGTGCTGCTCGACGGCGGCACGACCGTGCTGGAGGTCGCCAGGGCGATCCACGACCGCCGGCTCACCGTGCTTCCGCTCGCCCTGCAGGCGACGCAGGTGCTCACCGCCGCACCGCGGATCCGCCTCGTCCTTCCCGGAGGCGAGGTACGGCACAACGAGCTGGACTTCGTCGGCCCGCTGACCGAGACCTCCATCAGGGCCTTGCGCTTCGACACCGCGGTCATCGGGTGTTGCGGCCTGTCGGCCGAGCACGGACTGACCGCCCACGACCTGCCGGAGGTCGCGGTCAAAAAGGCCGCCATCGCGGCCGCCCGCCGGGTCGTGGTGGCCTGCGACTCGGGAAAGTTCTCCCGCACGGCGTTCGGCGCGGTCTGCACGCTCGACAAGCTGGACGTGGTCGTCACCGACGACGGCATCCCCCGGGAGCAGCACGACGCCCTGACCGCCGCCGGCGTGACCGTCCGCATCCCCTCCGCCTGATCCGCACGACCCGCACGACCCGCATGACCCGCATGACCCGCATGACCCCCCCGCGTGATCATGCACACCTTCGCCCGCGCCTCCCCTCACCTGCACCTCTCCCCGTCGTGATCATGCGCACTTTCGGGAAAACCCACCCCCACCTGCGCGTTCTGGCATCGTGATCATGCACGGATTCGGCCGCGTCACCCCTCACCTGGCCGAACGTCCTTAGTGATCCGGCATTCTCACCGTTGGAGCCCTGCCCCATGGCGCTACTCGCCACCGCCCGGCCGTCCCTGCGGCGCGCCCGCCTCGCCGTCTTCGGGCTGTTCCTGCTCGCCGGGATGGCCATCGGCACCTGGACTGCCCGCATCCCCGCCATCAAGGAGGACCTCGCCCTCTCGGACGGCCGCCTGAGCCTGGCCCTGCTCGGCGTCGCGGCGGGCGCCATCACCGGAATGCTGATCATCGGCCGTCTCGTCGACAGGTACGGGAGCGACCGCGTCATGATCCCGGCGGCCATCGCCCAGGGAGCCGCCCTGGTGCTCCCCGCCCTCGCGCCCGATCTGCCGGTGCTCGCGCTGACCTTGTTCCTGTTCGGCGTGGTCAACGGCACGCTCGACGTCTCGATGAACGCCAACGCCGTCACCGTCGAACGCGCGTACGGCCGGCCCATCATGTCGGCGTTCCACGCCGTGTTCAGCGTCGGAGGCTTCATCGGGTCGGCGCTGGGCGGGCTGTTCGCCCACGCCGAGGCCGGGCCTGCCGCCACGTTCGCGGTGGCCGGGGCGATCATCCTGGTCGTCGCCGTGCTGTCCGCCCGCTGGGCCCTGCGCGACACCCCCCACCCCCGGGAGCCGCACTCGGCCGCGCTCGGCGCGCCCGAGGCCACCCAGCAAGAGATCACCCCCGAAGAGGCCGCCCCTCAAGAGGCCGCCTCCGATCGCCGGACCGCCGCGCCCCGCCGTCGGCTGCCGCAAGGCGCGTTCTTCCTCGGCGTGCTGGCCTTCTGCGGTCTCATCGGCGAGGGAGCCTCAGCCGACTGGAGTTCGGTCTACCTGCACGACGACCTCGGCTCCTCCCCCGGCTTCGCCGCCGCCGCCTTCGCCGCCTTCTCGATCATGATGACGGCCGGGCGCTTCGCCGGCGACCGGCTCGCCGCCCGCCTGGGCCCGGTGGCCCTGGTGCGCGGGTGCGGTCTGCTCGGCGCCGTGGGCCTCGCGGTCAACCTCGTGATCGGCACGCCGGTCGCCGGAGTGATCGGGTTCGCGCTGTTCGGCGCGGGGCTGTCGTGCGTCATCCCGCAGGTCTTCTCCGCCGCCGGGCACCGCGACCCGGCACAGTCCGGGCGTGCGCTCGCGACGGTGGCGAGCCTCGGATACACCGGTTTCCTCGCCGGCCCGGTGATTATCGGCGCCCTCGCGGAGCTCGTCACGCTGCCGAGGGCCCTGTTCGTCCCCGCCCTGCTGACGCTCCTCGTCGCCCTCGCCGCTCCCGCCGTACGGCCGGTGCGCACCGGCGGAACGACCTCCGCCGCGCCCGCTCAGGCGAACGTCTCGTAGCCGAGCTTCAGGACCAGCACGGTCACCACGCACAGCAGGACGATCCGCACGAACCCCGCGCCGCGGCGCAACGCCATCCGCACCCCCAGCTGCGCGCCGGCGATGTTGCACACGGCCATGCCCAGGCCGAGCGCCCACATCACATGTCCCTGGGCGCCGAACACGATCAGCGCGCCGAGGTTCGTGCCCGTGTTGATCACCTTCGCCGTCGCGGAGGCGTGCACGAAGTCCATCCCCAGCAGGGAGGTGAACGCGATGAGCAGGAACGTCCCCGTCCCCGGGCCGAGGATGCCGTCGTAGAACGCGATCGCGACGCCGGCGATCCCGACGGCGGTCACGACGCGGGTCCTCGTCCGGAGGTGCGGGTGCGGCAACCTCCCGAAAGCGGGCCGGAACGTCACGAACGCCGCGACCACCAGCAGCACGACCATCACCAGCGGCTTGAGCATCGAGGCGTCCAGCAGGGCCGCCGACGCCGCGCCCAGGCCGGCGAACACCACCGCGAGCACACCCGCCGGTACGGCCACGGCCCGGTCCAGCTTCGTGCCCCGCACGTACGTCACCGCGGCGGACGCCGTGCCGAAGATGGCCGCGGACTTGTTGGTGGCCAGCGCCTGCACGGGCGACAGGCCCGCGAGGATCAGCACAGGGAGCTGAAGCAGTCCGCCCCCGCCCACGACGGCGTCGACCCATCCCGCGGCCAGCGCCGCCAGAAGCAGGAGCACGATCTGTCCGGCCTGCATCGCGGCGCGTCCCCCAGTGTGTGTTCGACGGCGCTCTGCGACGCGCGGTCGGCTAGGCCGAGGTTAGCCGCCCGACAAATCACATCATCACAGGGGTGACCACTCGCGGGTCAGATGTCCTGCCCGCCGTCGTCGCTGCTCCGGGGCAACGGGCTCTGGCTGCCCGGGCCGCCGCCCGACGGGGTGGGCGAGGGCTCCTGCGGTTCCGGCGACGTCGGCACGGGCGGCGGCGTCGGAACGAAGTTCGTGGCGGGGAGCGGCCGCGCCGGCTCCTGGTCCTCGTCGCCGCGGAAGACCAGCAGCCACAACATGACCATCATCAGCAGGGTCAGCGTGGCCAGCAGCGCCGAGGCGAGCACCACTTGACGCCGCGTACCGAGCGGCGGCGGAGGCGGGGGCGGCGGTCCGGGGAACGCGGGATTGCGGTCGCCCAGCCAGTGCGGCACGAACTCGGGCCCGTGCCGCTCGCCGATCAGGGTTCCCGACACCATCACCGGGTCGAGGAAGCGCTCGGCTCCCGGCCCACCCGGCACGTACGGCACGGCCACCCACGGCGCCCGCCCGTCGTGCATGGCCACGACCGGAGGCGCGTCGGGCAAGACCCGCCCGCGGACGCGGTGCAGCAGTGAGGCGCCCCAGCCGAGGACGCCCGCGCGAGGTTGCTCGGCGTCCCTGATGGCGGTGACGAACCGGTCCCTCGCGGCCGCGTCGAGCGCCGCGCCGCTGGTGAGCACGGCCACCGACACCGCGCGGCCGTCCGGGGCCTGCCCCAGGTAGACGAGCCCGGCCGGCGCCGTGCGCAGCCGTGCCTGCAACACAAAGGGCCCCAGGTGGGGCGGGTCGCCGTACTGCAGCGGAGTGACCATCACCCTCATGAAAACACACGCGCACGGGAGGTGCGTCGTTCCGCGGCCCGCACCCGGCGGCGCTCAGTGCCCGAGCAGTGCGTACAGCCCGCCGCAGACGCTCGCCAGGAACGCGAGCAGCGCGAGCGGGGCGGCGAGTGCGCCCGGGAAGGACATCCTGCGGGACCGAAGGCGGCTTCGATGAAGCGCGACGAGGCGCAGGGCCGCCATGTCGAGGTCTGCGGCGAGCTGGTCCTCGATCGTGGCGACGGCCTCTTCCGCCTGCATCGCCATGGTGCGCAGCCGCGTTCCCTCCATGTAGGTGGCGAAGGTGACGACCGCGCTCACAAGATCCACCGCAACCGCCGCGCCGTACAGGTGGGAGCTGAGCGCGGTGGCATACGCCGTCGTCAGCACCGCGGTCACGATCAGGAAGTAGTTGACCACCTGGGAGGCCATGGTGAGGTGGTACTCGTACCACCGCCACGCGTGGTCGAGAGCCAGCGTGAGCGCCCCGCGTTTGTCGTCCATCTCCGGCATAGAGCCACAATGGCCGCAAAATGCATGATCGTCCACGGTTGGGCCCATTGATTGGCGGGTCGCCGTACTGGGGAGCTGTGACCGTCGCTCTCAGGAAAGACAGCCGTTGGGGCGGTGTGTCGTTCCGCGGCCCGGCGGGCAAAAGGGAGAGAAATGGATTCTCCCGCCGAGTCACGATTGAATAACGTGCATGAGCGTTGCCGATGAACTCAGTGACCCGGAGCCGGGCAAGGCGATCGCGACCCAGGCGGACGCCGGGGCGGCGGACGTCGGGCTGCTCCGTGACGCCCTCGACGAGGTACGACGTGTGATCGTCGGCCAGGACCACATGGTGGAGCGGCTGCTGGTGGCCCTGCTGGCACGAGGGCACTGCCTCCTCGAAGGCGTGCCCGGCGTGGCCAAGACCCTCGCCGCCTCCACGCTGGCCACGGTCGTGGGCGGCACGTTCGCCCGGATCCAGTTCACCCCCGACCTCGTGCCGAGCGACATCGTCGGCACCCGCGTCTACCACCCGAGCACCGAACGGTTCGACATCGAGCTCGGGCCGGTGTTCGTCAACTTCCTGCTGGCCGACGAGATCAACCGCGCGCCGGCGAAGGTCCAGTCGGCCCTGCTCGAGGTCATGGCCGAGCGGCAGGTCACCCTGGCCGGCCGGACCCACCGCCTGCCGAGGCCGTTCATCGTGCTGGCGACGCAGAACCCCATCGAGTCCGAAGGCGTCTACCCGCTGCCCGAGGTGCAGCGCGACCGGTTCCTGTTCAAGGTCCGGGTCTCGCATCCGAGCGCCCACGAGGAGCTGGAGATCCTGCAGCGGATGAGCGTCCGCCCGCCGGTGGCCGGCCCGGTGCTCGATCCCGAGCGGCTGCTCCGGCTGCAGGAGATGGCCGAGGAGGTGTCGGTGCACCAGCTCGTCGCCGACTACGTCGTCCGGCTGGTCATGGCCACCCGCACGCCGTCCGATTACGGCCTGCGCGACCTGGAGGAGATCATCGAGATCGGCGTCAGCCCCCGGGCGACCCTGGGCCTGATCGCGGCCGGGCGTGCGCTCGCCCTCCTGCGGGGCCGCGACTACCTGCTGCCCGACGACGTCCGGGACGTCGCCGTCGACGTGATGTCGCACCGGCTGATGCTCACCTTCGACGCGCTGGCCGACGACGTCGACGCCGAGAGCGTGGTGCGCCAGATCCTGATGGCGGTGCCGCCGCCTCTCGTCGTGTGGAACAACCAGGGTCCCCGGTGATCGGCCGATGAGCCCGGCCACGCCGGACCAGGCGCTGCGGCGCCTGGAGCTCACCGTCGTGCGGCGGCTCGACGGCCTGCTGCACGGTGGCCACCAGGGGCTGATCCCGGGGCCGGGGAGCGAACTCGGCGACACCCGCGTCTACGTGCCGGGTGAGGACGACGTCCGCCGGATGGACTGGGCCGTCACCGCCCGCACCACCACCCCGCACGTGCGCGACCTCATCGCCGACCGGGAGCTGGAGACGTGGGCGCTGGCCGACCTGTCGGCCAGCATGGACTTCGGCACGGCCGACGTCGCCAAGCGCGACCTGGTCATCTCCGCCGTCGGCGCCATCGGGTTCCTGGCCAGCCGCGTCGGCGACCGGTTCGGCGCCTACATCCTGCACGGCGACGATGTCCACCGTTATCCGGCCCGCCCGGGACGGCCGCCGCTCTACGCGCTGCTGCACTCCCTCCTGAGCGCTCCGCCGTCCGGCGGCTCGGTCGAACTGGGCCCGGCGATCGAGATGATGGCCGCCGCCCACCGCAAGCGGGGGCTGCGCGTGATCGTCTCGGACTTCCTCGACGACCCGGACGGGTGGGAGCCCGCCCTGCGCCGGCTCGCCTCCCGCCACCAGGTGCTCGCCGTGGAGGTCATCGACCCGCGCGAACTCGAACTGCCCGACGTGGGCCTGATCACCCTCGCCGACCCCGAAACCGGGCGCAGCCGCGACATCTACCTGTCGCGGGAGATCCGGGAGAGATACGCCGCCGCGGCCGAGGCCCAGCGGGAGTCCAACCGGATCGCCCTGCGCCGCTGCGGCGCCGCCCACCTGGTCCTGCGCACCGACCGGGACTGGGTCTTCGACATCGCCCAGTTCGTCCTGCGGCAGCGGCGGACCGCGTACCTGATGCGCCGGAGTGCCTCCACCAGGGGAGCGGCGAAGTGATCTTCCTTTCTCCCGGCTGGCTCTGGTTGTTCACCCTGGTCGCGGCGCTCGCCGCCGGCTACGTGGTGGTGCAGCTGACCCGCCGCCGCTACGCGGTGCGCTTCACCAACCTGGCGTTGCTCTCGCTGGTCGCCCCCGAGCGCCCGGCCTGGCGCCGGCACGTGCCCGCGGCGCTGTTCCTGGTGATGCTGATCCTGCTCGTCTTCGGATCCGCCAGGCCCGCCGACGCCGTACGGGTGCCCCGCGACCGTGCGACCATCATCATCGCAGTGGACATCTCGTTGTCGATGGAGTCCGCGGACGTCCCGCCCACCCGCCTGATCGCCGCCAAGCAGGCCGCCCAGCAGTTCGTCGACGACCTGCCGGAGCGGTTCAACGTCGGCGTGGTGGCCTTCGCCAGGTCGGCGGCCGTGGTCATCTCCCCCACGACCGACCACGTGGCCGTCACCACCGCGATCTCCAACCTGACCACGCGGCCGGGCACCGCGATCGGCGAGGCCGTCTTCAACTCCCTCGACTCGATCCGGTCCTTCGACCAGCGGGCGGTCACCGACCCGCCCCCGTCCGCGATCGTGCTCCTGTCCGACGGGGACAACACCTCCGGCAGGTCGGTCAACGAGGCCATCGAGGCGTCCGTCGGCGCCAAGGTGCCGGTCTCGACCATCGCGTACGGCACGCCGGAGGGAACGGTGAACATCGACAACAGGCCGGTGCAGGTCCCGGTCAACAAGACGACGCTGAAGTCCTTGTCGGACGGAACGGGCGGCCGCGCCTACGCCGCGGAGTCGGGCAGCGAACTTCGGGACGTGTACTCCCAGATCGGCACGTCGCTCGGCTACCGCGTCGTCCACGAGGAGATCACTCAGCGGTTCCTCATCGGGGCGATCATCGCCGGCCTGCTCGTCGCCGCGTCGGCGATGCTCCTGGGCTCCCGCATACCGTAGCGGCCCGCACCGGTCACCCACACCGCTGTCCACAGGATGTCCACAGACCTGTGGACAGCGGCGACCGGCGATCACCGCTGCCAGGCGTTGGTACGTTTGTGCACGTGGCACATTACTTCGAGGAAAGCCCCCAGGCGGCCAGCCGTCCCGGCATGGTCAACCTGGTCCTCCCGGATCTGCATCTGCGGCTGGAGACCGACCGGGGCGTGTTCTCTCCCGACCGGGTCGACTCCGGCACGCGCGTGCTGCTGGAGACCGTGCCACCGCCGCCCGGGGAGGGTGACCTGCTCGACCTGGGCTGCGGGTACGGCCCGATCGCGCTGACCATGGCGTCCAG
This sequence comes from Planotetraspora silvatica, assembly GCF_016863315.1. Lineage (GTDB taxonomy): Bacteria > Actinomycetota > Actinomycetes > Streptosporangiales > Streptosporangiaceae > Planotetraspora > Planotetraspora silvatica. The sequence goes on along the minus strand of NZ_BOOQ01000040.1, from coordinate 34,879 downwards.
GGCGCCCGGCGCGACGGTCTGGGCCGTCGACGTCAACCGCCGTTCCGTGGAGCTCTGCAAGCGGAACGCCGAGAGCGCCGGCCTTGACAAAGTAAGGTCGCTCCATCCCGACGAGGTGCCGGACGACGTGCGGTTCCAGGCCATCTGGTCCAACCCCGCGATCCGCATCGGCAAGACGGCCCTCCACGAGATGCTCACGCGCTGGCTGGACCGCCTCGCGCCCGGCGGCTCGGCCTACCTGGTCGTCCAGAAGCACCTCGGCTCCGACTCCCTGCAGCGCTGGCTCGGCGAACAGGGCCGGCCGACCTCCCGGCTCGCCTCCCGCGCCGCCTACCGAATCCTGAAAGTGGACGCCCGATGAGCACGCCCAACCCCCGCAAACAACTGCGGCCGACCGATGTGAAGCGGCTGAACCGGAACTGGCGCCGCGCCACCACCGGCCGCATGGCGCTGATCCTGGAGTCGGTGACGAGTCCGTTCAACGTCGGCTCGATCTTCCGCAGCGCCGCGGCGTTCGGCGTGGACACGGTCTGGCTGGCCGGCAACGCCACCCCGCCGAGCAACCCCAAGGTGCAGAAGACCGCGCTCGGCACCGACCGCCTGGTCGAGTGGCACGAGCCCGTCCCCGTGGCCGACGCCGTCAAGGCCGCCAAGGAGGAGGGCTTCCGGGTCGTCGCCGTCGAGCTCACCGCCGACGCCGTTCCGCTGCACGCGTCCGACCTCAGCGGCGACGTCTGCCTGCTGGTCGGCAGCGAGGACCACGGCTGCTCCCCCGCCTCGCTGGAGGCCGCCGACGCCGTGGTCTACATCCCGCAAGTGGGCAGGGTCGGCTCGTTCAACGTGTCGGTCGCCGCCGCCATCGTGATCGCCGAGTCCAGACGCCAGGAATGGGCGTCGATGGAGGACTCGTGACGCAAATGTTCACTTCCGCTCGCTGACGGTCCGGCTCCGTAACCGGCATACTCCTCCTCGTGCAACGCCGCTATCCGTTCCTCGACCATCCCGGGCCGCTCGCCTTCGCGCACCGCGGCGGAGCGGCGGAGGGCCGTGAGAACACCATGGCCGCCTTCTCCCGGGCGGTCGACCTCGGCTACACCTACCTCGAGACCGACGCTCACGCGACGTCCGACGGGGTGCTGCTGGCGTTCCACGACCACACCCTCGACCGGGTCACCGACCGCAGGGGACGGATCTCCGCGCTGCCCTACCGGGAGATCGCCAAGGCGCGCATCGGCGGCAAGGACGAGATCCCGCTCATCGAGGACATGCTCGGCACCTGGCCGGACATCCGGCTGAACATCGACGTCAAGGAGAGCCCGGCCATCGTCCCGCTGGCCCGCGCGATCCGCAGGACCGGCGCCTACGACCGCGTCTGCCTCACCTCCTTCTCCGACCTGCGGCTCGAGCGGGCGCGCAGGGCCATGGGCCGCGACGTCTGCTCGGCCCTGGGGCCCCGCGGGATCGCCGCCCTGCGCGCTGCCGCGCTCGCCGGCGGCTACGGCCGTCTGCTCACCGGTCTCGCCCGCGCCGGCGTCCCCTGCGCCCAGGTCCCCATCGGGTTCCGCGGCCTGCGGGTCACCACCCGCGCCTTCGTCCGCACGGCCCATGCCATCGGCATGCAGGTGCACGTCTGGACGATCGACGACCCCGTCACGATGGAGGTCCTGCTCGACCTCGGCGTCGACGGCATCATGACCGACAACATCACCGGCCTGCGCGACGTGCTCGACAGACGTGGCCAGTGGCATCCCGGTACGGCCAGCAGTTAGGCGAGGAGACACGATGACCTCCCCCCCGGTCACCAAGGAAGACACACCCAAGGCGACGGGCCGCGAACGGCGCGGCTGGTATTGGTACGACTGGGCGAACTCCGCCTTCTACACGACGATCATCTCGGTGTTCCTCGGGCCGTATCTCATCCCGATCGCCAAGACCGCCGCCTGCGAGCAGGACTTCGCGTCCATGCCGGCCGACGCGTGCGCCCGGGACTTCGACACCCTGACGACCGGCCAACTCGGCTTCGTCGACGTCCTCGGCTTCGACATCCGCCCGGCGGCCTACTTCGGGCTGGTCCTCACCGTGTCGACGCTGCTGCAGATCGTCCTGCTGCCCATCATTGGCGCGCTGGCCGACCACACGGGACGCAAGAGACAACTGCTCGGCGGTTTCGCCTACGTGGGCGCCCTGGCGACCCTGGGGCTGTTCTTCCTCGAGGGGGACCGCTACCTGCTCGGCGGCGGGCTGTTCATCCTGGCCAACGTCGCCTACGGCGCCTCGATCGTCGTCTACGACTCCTTCCTGCCGCAGATCTCGACTCCCGCCGAACGGGACAAGGTCTCCTCCCGCGGCTGGGCGTTCGGCTACCTCGGCGGCTTCCTGCTGCTCGCCCTCAACCTGGTGCTCTACACCGGCCGCGACGGCTTCGGGGTCTCCGAGGGCATGGCCGTGCGCATCTGCATGATGTCGGCCGGCCTGTGGTGGGCCATCTTCACGATCATCCCGCTGCTCACCCTGCGCAACCGGCCCGTCCCCGCGCACGAGAGCACCGCGCTGCGTTCCGTCGGCGGCAGCTTCCGCCAGCTGGGCCGGACGATCTCCGAGTTACGCCGCTACCCCGGCACCCTGCTGTTCCTGGTCGCCTACCTGATCTACAACGACGGCGTGCAGACCGTCATCGGCAACTCGGCCCCGTACGCCTCAGAAGCCCTCAAGCTGGATAAGAACGTCCAGATTCAGGCCATCCTGATGGTCCAGTTCGTCGCCTTCGGCGGCGCGCTGCTGCTGGGCGCGCTCGCCCGCCGGTTCGGCACCAAACGCGTCGTGCTCGCCAGCCTGCTCGTGTGGACGGTGATCGTCGTCATGGCGGTCTTCCTGGCGGAGGGCGCGGAGCTCCAGTTCTACGGCCTGGCCTTCGCGATCGCGATCGTCCTGGGCGGCACGCAGGCGTTGTCCCGGTCGCTCTACTCCCACGTGATCCCCCGGGGCAAGGAGGCGGAGTACTTCAGCCTCCTGCAGATCAGCGACAAGGGGTCGGCGTTCATCGGCTCGCTGACCATCACGCTCGCGGTGCAGTTCACCAACAGCTACCGGATCGCGATCGTCTCGCTCGTGGTGTTCTTCGTGATCGGCTTCCTGATGCTCCTGGCGGTCAACCTGCCCAAAGCCATCCGCCAGGCGGGAAATGAGGTCCCGGAACACCTCTGAGGCAGGCGCGCCGGAAAAAGCGCGATTGGATCACGTCTCTGGTGGGAATCCACACACGGTATCAGGCGTTGTACGCGGTGGAGACAAACCCCTCTTATGGCGGGGACCTCAGGAGGCTTAGAACATGGGCGAGCGTGCACTTCGCGGTACCCGGCTCGGGGCGACCAGCTACGAGAACGACCGCAACACCGATCTGGCTCCGCGCCAGGAGGTGTCCTACACCTGCCCCAAGGGCCATCTCACCACCGTGCCCCTCGCCGCTGAGGCGGAGATCCCGACGAACTGGGAGTGCCGCAGCTGCGGTGCCCCGGCGCTTCGGGTGGACGCCGAGGAGCCCCAGCAGAAGAAGTCCAAGGCGCCACGTACGCACTGGGACATGCTTCTGGAGCGCCGCTCCATCGAGGACCTCGAAGAGGTCCTCAACGAGCGACTCGCGATTCTCAGGGCCCAGCGACGCAAGAGCGCGTAGACGGCAGGTAATGCAGACGCCCCCGGGTGGCCGACAGGCCGGCGGGGGCGTTCGTGTTGTCCGGGACGTTGCCCAGGCTGTCGTCCGGGCTCTCAGGCGCTCCTGATGCCCTCCTGAGGGCCCTGTGGCCCGTGTGTCAGGCGTCCCGGCGTCGCCGGGCCTCGCCGTCGACGACCTCGCCCTCGATCACTTCACCGTCGATCACTTCACCGTCGATCACGTGGCCGCGCACCGATCCGTCCCGCCTCGGGGCCTGTCCGTCCTGACCCGGGACCTGGCCCCCGGCGGTGAAGATCGGGCCGTACGGCGAGCGGGCCGCCAGCACCTGCACACGACGGCGAAGGAACCACGAGAGCCCGCGCCGGGCGATGGGCCGCGTGAACGGCAGGATGAGGATGAACCCCAGGATGTCGGTCAGGAACCCGGGGGTCAGCAGCAGCGCCCCTCCGGCGACGATCATCCCGCCGTCGGCCAGCTCACGATCCGGCATGCGGCCCGACTGGACGGCGCTCTGCAGTGCCGCCCACGCCCGCCGGCCCTCCCGGCGGACCAGCCAGGCCCCCAGGATGCTGTCCGCGATGAGCAGGGCCACCGTCTGCCAGCCGCCGATCACGGACCCGATCCGGATCAGCAACCAGATCTCCATGACGGGGACGACCAGGAAGGCCAGGAAGAGCCCGATACGCAACATCAACTTGCCTCACTCGCCGCGACAGCCGTATGAACCAGTCAACGCTCGCGTGGCGGTCCTGGTTCCTCGTAGGCCCGCGAGGGCTTACCGCCGCCTACGGCGAAGCCGCCCGGGCAGCCCGTCGACACCCCAGACGGCGACCCGCCAGAAGGCCTCCAGGATGATGGCGCGGCTCATCTTGCTCGTGCCGATCGTCCGCTCCACGAAGGTGATCGGCACTTCGGCCACCCGCAGGCCCTGCCGTACGGTCCGCAGGGTGAGGTCGACCTGGAAGCAGTACCCCTGGGACTCGACGTCGTCGATGCCGATCTTCTCCAGCGTGGAGGCCCGGTAGGCGCGGTACCCCGCCGTGGCGTCGCGCACCGGGATGCCCAGCATCCGCCGCACATAGATGTTGGCGCCCCGGGAGAGGATCTCGCGGGAAGCCGGCCAGTTGACGACCCGGCCGCCGCGCACCCAGCGCGAGCCGATCGCCAGGTCGGCCCCGCGTGCCACCCGGTTGAGCAGCTTGTGCAGCTCCTCCGGCTGGTGCGAGCCGTCGGCGTCCATCTCGACGAGCACGTCGTAGCCCTCGGCCAGACCCCACCGGAACCCGGCGATGTAGGCGGAGCCCAGGCCCTGCTTGCCGGGGCGGTGGAGGACGTGGATGTGGTCGTCCTGCTCGGCGAGCCGATCGGCGATCTCACCGGTGCCGTCAGGGCTGTTGTCGTCGGCGACGAGGAGGTGCACCTCCGGCAGGGCCTCGCGCAGCCTCCCGGCGATCAACGGCAGGTTCTCACGTTCGTTGTACGTGGGAACGATCACGAGAACCCGCCCGGGGGTCCGCTCCATCAGCTCTTCCTCCGTGCCGCAAAGGTCGCCGCCGCCACAGCTCCGGCCCCCATCAGTATCAAAATCCACTCCGGTAGCGCACCTACATCGGTGGCCAGCGTGTTCTCCGTCCGGACCGGCAATTTCACCACGTTCATCGCCGGAACGAGCTCACCGGTCCGCCACTCCACTTTGCCATCCGGCGCGACATACGCCGAGATGCCCGTCGTCGCGGCCGTCACGACGGCCCGGTTGTGCTCGACCGCCCGCAACTGCGACATGGCGAGCTGCTGGGCCGGGAGATTGGTGAGCGCGTAGGTGGCGTTGTTGGTCTGGACGACCAGCGGGCTCCCCCCGGCCTTCACGGTGCTCCGGACGTCGTCGTCGAAGGCCACCTCGTAACACTCCACGGTGCCGACGGTGACCGGTCCCATCCGCAGGGCCCCGGGGACGTCGCCCGCGACCGACTGGCGGCCGACCAGGTTCGCCCGCTTCGACAGGGCCAGCACGATGCTCTTGAACGGCGTGTACTCCCCGAACGGCACGAGCTTGCGCTTGTCGTAGTACGCGCCCGGGCCGGTGACGGGGTCCCACACCAGCCCTCTGGTCGCCCGGTTGGCGTCCCCGATGTTCACGACCGCCCCGACGAGGATCGGCACGCCCACGTCCTTGGCCGCGGAGTCGATGACCTCGCTCGCGAAGGCGCTGCGGTAGGGGTCGATGTCGGTCGAGTTCTCCGGCCAGACCACGATGTCCGGCTTGGGAAGCTTCCCCGCCCGTACGGCCTCGGCCATCTTGTGCGTCTCGTTCGCGTGGTTCTGGAGCACGACCGAGGGCTCGTCGCCGAGGAAGTCCATCCCACGGCCGGGCACGTTGCCCTGGATGATGCCGACGGTCACCGTCTTGCCCTCGTCGCCCGGTCGCGGCACCGCGAACCCCAGGGCCGGCACGGCCACCGCGGCGAGGAGCGTGCCGGCGACCAGGCGGTCCCGCCTGAAGCCGCGCGCGAGCCGGATGACCAGGTAGCAGATCAGGGCGCCGGACAGGGCCACCGCGAAGGTCACCAGCGGCGCGCCGCCGAGAGCGGCGTAGGGGGTGAACGGCGACTCGCCCTGGCTGAAGGCCAGCCGCGCCCAGGGGAAACCCCCGACGGGGAAGCGGCCGCGCCCCCATTCCTGGGCCACCCACAGGCAGGCCACCCACAACGGCCACAGGCGCAGGCGCATCACGAAGACGGCCAGGCATGCCAGGGCCGCCCAGTAGAGGCTCTCGATCCCCGCCAGGGCCGCCCAGGCGTCATCCCCGATGGGGCGCACCCAGGCCAGGGCGGGCAGCAGGAACGCGAGGCCTCCCGCGTACCCCAGCCAGGCGGCCCGGCGCACGCCGGTGCCGTACAGGGCGAGTGCGAGGAGCGCGACGCCGGGCGGCGCGAGAAACCACAGTCCGATCGGGGGAAACGCCAGGTACAGCACGAGGCCGCCCGCGATCGACGCTCCGAGACGGACCAGCGGATGCCCCACCGGCAGCGGAGTGCGCCTCGCGGATGCGGGGGGCGGTGCCTCGTCCTTGACTTCCAATGCCACGGGGCGGTGTCTCCTCCGCGTGAGTGTGCCCTCCCGGCGCCGGTGCGCGGACGCGAAGTCCCAGACCGGCCAGTGCGGACAGCTTCCCAGATCCCGCTGAACAGCGCCAATTCGAGAGGCCGATTTCAGCCGGGCCGATTCGGGGCCGAAGCCCTCGAGATGGGCGGGCTCTCCGGTCCGGCGCCTCTGGGCGCTCACGGACGGACCTGGCCGGCCGCCACGGCCGAATGTGATCCTTGAGTCCCTCGCGGAGGACCCAAGGACCACCTGGCGTGTCTCCACGCACGGTTTCGCCGCGCACGGCGGAAGGGGGCCCGGACGGCCCTTCGGACCGGTTCTCGTCCCGTCGGCGGCGGGCGCGGAGTTCCGTTGTCTACTGGGTGTCCGGACCCCTCCCCGGGTCCAACCCCCCGGCCGGTTGGGGTGCCCCGACTCGACGGAACGCCGACCTGCGCCTGGCTGTGCAGACGGAGTCACGCTCCGTCACGGACGCAGAATCCGGTGATGTCTTGAGACGGCCAACCGGTCAGTCCCGTGCTGGACTGCGCAGCAAACTACCGACCTCAGCGCAGATGTCAACCGTGTCCCGATCAGCGAAAATACCAAGTTTTCGCAGGTAGGACACGCTTCGCGAGCGGTGTCGATCCAGGGTCATCCAGTGATGTCCCCCACATCGTGCGACCTCCCGCTATTCCCCCATCACCGGGCCCGCTGATCAAGGAGCGTCAAAACGGCTGGCAGTCCGCCGGTGTAGATCACGCCAAGCCGTCGCGTGGCTCGGGTCAGCGCCACATAAAGATCGCTTGGGCCGCGCGAGGACTCGCGTAGAATCCGTTCGGGCTCGACGACGATCACGGCGTCGAACTCCAGGCCTTTGGCGTCCGCGACCGACATGACCGAGACGGGCGCGTCGAGTGCCGCCGGGCCCGCGCCGGTCACCGCGCCGGGGACCTGCGCCGCGACGGCCGCGCCGAGACGGGCCTCCTCCGAGGACGGTACGATCACGACGAGCCGGCCGCCTTCGACGACCTCGTCCTGGACGACGGGACCCAGGTCGGCGGCGAGGTCGTCCACCCGCGTGGCCCAGGGTCGCTCGCCGGTCTCCCGTACCGACTCCGGCGCCTTGAGGTCCGGTCCCACGAGCTCCAGCACCCGCGAGGCGACCTCCATCAGCTCGGCGGGCGTGCGGTAGTTCACGCTGAGCGCCGCCTCTCGCCAGCGGTCCTGGAGATACGGCTCGAGCACCCGGCCCCAGCTGGCCGCGCCCGCCGCCGACCCCGTCTGGGCGATGTCGCCGACGATGGTCATCGACCTCGTCGGGCAGCGGCGCATGACGGCCCGCCAGGCCATCTCCGACAGCTCCTGGGCCTCGTCCACGATCACGTGGCCGTAGGCCCAGGTGCGGTCTCCCGCGGCGCGTTCCGCCGTCGTCAGGTAGACCTCGTCGGCCTGCTGGCGCTCGGCGAAACGCTCGGCGTCCATGATGTCGGCCATGCCGGTCAGCTCCAGGACCTCCCTGGCGTAGGCGATGCGATCCTCACGCTCCTGCTCGGCGCGGCGGGCGGCCCTGAGCACGCCCTCGTCGATCTCGCCGAGTAGCTCGGCGGCCTCGTCCAGGAGCGGCACGTCGGCCGCGCTCCACCAGCTCTCTCCCGGCCGGGGCGGTTCCCGCAGGAGCAGGGTCTGCTCCTCGGGCGACAGGCCGGCCTCGGCCATCCGCTCCTTGGAGGTGTACAGGCCGATCAGCAACTGCTGCGGCGTGAGGTACGGCCAGAGCCGGTTGAGCGCGGCCCGGACGGGTTCCTCCGTGCGCAGATCCTCCCGGAGCTCGGCGAAGTCGGCGTCGTCGAGCATGCTCCGGCCGAGATGCCGGGCGGCCTGCCTGGTCAGGACGTTCAGCAGGTGCCGGACGAACACGGCCCGCGCCTGGTTGTGCGCCTTGCGGGAGCGGACCGCCCGCGACCGGGCGGCGTCGAAGGTCTGCCGGTCGAGCTTGAGCGTGAACTTGTCGAGCTTGATCTCCAGTGGCTTCCTCGGCACGCGTTGCCGCTCGCGTACGGCTCTGGCGATCACGTCGACCATCCGGATCGACCCCTTGACGACCGCCGCCCCGGGCGTGTCCTGGCGGGTGCCCTTCACCCCGGGGTAGAGCTCGCCCACGGTGGACAGCAGCACGTCGGTCTCGCCCAGCGAGGGGAGCACCTGCTCGATGTAGCGCACGAAGGTCGGGTTCGGCCCGATGATCAGGACTCCCCTCCGTTCCAGGCGCTCGCGGTAGGTGTAGAGCAGGTAGGCCGCCCGGTGCAGGGCCACGACCGTCTTACCGGTCCCCGGTCCGCCCTGGACGACGAGCACCCCGTTCAGCTCGCTTCGGATGATCTTGTCCTGCTCGGACTGGATCGTCGCCACGATGTCGCGCATGCGGCCGGTGCGCTTCTCCCCGAGCGCGGCGAGCAGGGCCGCCTCGCCGTTCAGCGAGGCCCGGTCGGCTTCGCTCAGGCCGTCGAGGTCGAGGAGGTCGTCGTCCACCCCCGTGACGACGCGGCCTCTGGTGTGGAGGTGGCGGCGCCGCGTGACGCCCATCGGGGCCGCCGGAGTCGCCCGGTAGAAGGGCTGCGCGACGGGCGCCCGCCAGTCGATCAGCAGGCGCTGCTGGTCGTCGTCGGAGAGCCCGAGGCGGCCGATGTAGAGGCGGGTCTCGTCGGCGTGGTCGAGACGGCCAAAGCACAGGCTGTTCTCCACCGCCCACAGCCGGGCGAGCCGCTGCGCGTACATACCGGCGAAGGAGTCGCGCTCGGACCGGTTCTGATGGGTGCCCGTGGCCCCCTGGGCCAGCACGCCGTCGAGCTGTCCGCGCGTGCGCACCCGCAACACGTCGAGGCGCTCATAGAGCGCGGCGACGTACTTCTGCTCCCGGGCCAGCTCGCCCGCCGTTGACTCAGACATAGGCCGCCAGATTCTACGTCGCCTCTCCCCCCACCCGTCAGCCAAGGGGCGTGATCATGCACAAGTCGTGATCATGCACAAGTTCGGAAAGAGGTGGCGCGACCTGCGGCCTTCCCCGCCGTGATCATGCACAGATTCGCGCGCGGCCGCGGTGACCTGCGCATACATTCCGCGTGATCATGCACAGGTTCGTGATCAATGCCTCTGACCTGCTGCGATTGTATTCGTGATCTGGCACTCAGCGACGCCCTGCATGATCACGTACGGCGAAGCCGCAGGTGGGGCGGTAGAACGACGAAAGTGTGCATGATCACGGATCGCGAAGCGGCCGGTCAGCGGTGGTTTTCCCGAACCTGTGCATGATCACGGCGGGGGGTGGGGCCGGTCAGGGGGGACGTCCACGAACCTGTGCATGATCACGCGCGATCGTTGCTTGGGGGGGTGGGCGCGACAGGCCGGCAACGAATGAGTGTCGATTACGGTCACGAGTCGATTTCGAGGATATACACGCCCTTGACGTGCATGAAGACGATTACTTACGGTCCTCCCAAAATTAGGAAACTTTCCTAACTCGCTGCTGGAAGGACGTGCCGTTGAGCCAGCCGACACCTGGGACGCCGAGCCTCCTGCGCGCCATCAACGACCGCGCCGCCCTGATGGTCCTGCTGGAGCGCGGGCCCCTCACCCGTCCCGAGTTGGGCGCGCTGACCGGCCTGTCCAAGCCGACCGCCTCCCAGTTGCTGTCCCGGCTGCAGGACGCGGGCCTGGTCGTCCTCGACGGCATCCGTGAGGGGCTCCCCGGCCGCACGGCCGAGCTCTACCGGATCAACCCCCGGGCGGCGCACGTGGCCGCCCTGGACGTCACTCCGGGCCGGATCGACGTGGCCATGGCCGACATCACCGGCACGGTCGTCGCCGAGCACCGCCTGCCGACCCCCGGCCGCACCGCCGGCGACGTCGTCGAGAGGGTTCGCGCCGCGCTCGCGGGGGCCTGCGCGGACGCTCGACTGGACCCCGCCGACCTCAGCCGGGTGGTCATCGGCATCGGAGGCGCGATCGACCCCTCGACCGGCAGGCTGGGCTACGCCGCGCACATCCCCGGCTGGCACATCCCCGATCTCGTCGGCACACTGCGCGACGGGATCGGGGTGCCGGTCGACGTCGAGAACGACGTGAACCTGGTGGCGCAGGCCGAACAGACCCGCGGAGCCGCCCAGGGCCACCAGGACTACGTGCTGCTGTGGGCCGACGAAGGGCTCGGCTCGGCCCTGGTCCTCGGCGGCAGGCTGCACAGGGGCGCCACAGGCGGGGCGGGCGAGGTCGGGTACATGCCGGTCCTCGGGGCGCCCACCGCCCGGGACGTCGCCAAGCGGGCCGATCACGGCTTCCAGGCACTTTCCGGCGGCCCTGCCGTACTGAGGATCCTGCGGTCGCACGGGCTGCGCGGGGCGACACCGCCCACGGCCGTGCACAACGCGGTGAAAGCGGTCGAACGCGGCGACGCGCAGGCGGCGATGGCGCTGCGCGAACTCGCCGGCCGCCTCGCGGTCGGCCTGGCCGCGATCACCGCGGTCGTCGACCCGGAGATCGTCGTCCTGTCGGGCGGCGTGCTGCTCTCCGGCGGCGAGGTCCTGCGGGATCTCATCGAGCAGGAGTTGCACGCGCTGACCATCCCCCGGCCGCCGCTGCGGCTGTCCACCGTGGAGGGCAACCCCGTCCTCGCCGGTGCCCTCGACCTCGCCCTCGGCATCGCCAGAGACGAGACCTTCGGAGCGGTGCACCGCCCCGAGACAACTTCCCGGCGCGAAGCGCACGACCGGACCCGCGGCGATCACGACCGCAGGCACACATCCATCCCCTCCTGACATCCACCACGCACCTGGGAGGCATCTCCGTGAAACGACTGCTGGTCCTGTCCGCCGCGGCCGGCCTGTTCTTGATCACCGCCTGTACGGCCGGCACCGAGACGAGCGCGCCGAAGATCGACGCGAGCGCCACCAGCCACGAGCCGGTCACCATCGAGTTCTGGCACGGTTTCAGCGCCGACAACGAGCTCAAGGCCTTCCAGGACACCCTCGAGGGCTTCAACAAGCAGTACCCCTGGATCACCGTCAAGGCCACCAAGGCCGTCCAGGACGACCAGATCATCCAGTCGGTCCGCGGCGGCAACCCGCCGGACGTGGCCCTGTCGTTCACGACCGACAGCGTGGCCCAGTTCTGCAAGGCCAACATCTTCCAGGACCTGAACCCCTACCTGACGGCCAGCAAGATCGATGCGAGCACGCTGTTCCCCAAGGTCATCGACCAGTACACGCAGTACGCGGGCAAGCGGTGCGTGATGCCCATGCTGGCCGACACCTACGGCCTCTACTACAACAAGAAGCTGATGAAGGGGAACGAGCCGCCCAAGACCCTGAGCGAGCTCGCCGACCTCGCCAAGAAGCTCACGGTGAAGGACTCCAAGGGCGACATCAAGGTCGCCGGCTTCGTCCCGACCAGCCAGATGTACGAGAACGCGCCCATCCACACCGGTGTGATGGTCGGCGCGAAGTGGACCAACCCGGACGGCACCTCCGCGGTCGGCGGCGACCCCGCGTGGAAGACCCTGCTGACCTGGCAGAAGGACCTCACCGACTGGTACGGCTACGACAAGATCGAGAAGTTCCGCAAGAGCTTCGGCGACGAGTGGTCGGCGGACAACCCGTTCAACAAGGGTCAGGTCGCGATGGCCGTCGACGGTGAGTGGCGCAACGCCATGATCGCCGCGGACGCCCCGGACCTCGACTACGGGACCGCCCCCATGCCGGTCGCCGACGACCAGGCGCAGCGGTACGGCGCGGGCTTCATCGCCGGGACGGTCATCGGCATCCCGCGCGGCGCCAAGAACCCGGAGGCGGCCTGGGACCTGGTCAAGTACCTGACCACCGACACCTCCGCCCTCGTCACGCTGTCCAACGCGATCCGCAACGTGCCGAGCACGCTGCCCGCGCTGCAGTCGCCCGACCTGAAGAAGGATCCGAACTTCCAGACCTTCCTCGACATCTTCGCCAACCCGAACAGCACCACGCTGCCCGCCCACATCAACTCGGCCTTCAACCAGCAGACGCTGCAGGAGGCCCAGATCAAGTGGGAGTCGGGCCGGGCGCCCGACCTGAACGCGGTCCTGGCCGAGGTGGACAAGAAGATCAACGACAAGCTCAAGCTCACCGCGGGCGACTGACCGATGGCATCCGCGACGCTCGGGCGTCGGGGGAACGCGGCGCCGTTCCGCTCCAGGGAACGGCGCCGCGCCAACCTCCGCGCGCTGATCTATCTCTCCCCGTGGCTCGTGGGGTTCGGCGTCTTCTTCGCCTACCCCCTGATCTCCACGGTGTACTTCTCCTTCCAGCGCTATGACATGTTCTCGCTGGAGCCGGTCGGGCTGCTGAACTGGAAGTACTTCTTCCGGGACGACGCGGCCTGGACCTCGATCAAGAACACGCTGTGGCTCGTCGTGGTCATGGTCCCGCTGCGGGTCGTCTTCGGCCTCGGCGTGGCCCAGCTGATCACCAAGCTCAAGGCCGGCGCCGGGGTCTTCCGCACGATCTTCTACCTGCCCTCGCTCGTGCCGGTCGTGGCCGGGACGCTCGGGTTCGTCTTCCTGCTCAACCCGGGCACCGGGCCCCTGCAGGCCATCCTGGGCGCGGTCGGCGTCCAGTCCCCCGACTGGTTCGGCGATCCGGCGTGGTCGAAGTGGGGCCTCACCCTGCTCGCGCTGTGGTCCATCGGCGACCTGATGGTCATCTTCATGGCGGCCCTGCTCGACGTGCCGAAACAGCTGTACGAGGCCGCCGCGCTCGACGGGGCGAGCGCCTGGCAGCAGTTCACCCGGATCACCCTGCCGGTCATCCGGCCGGTGGTGATGTTCGCCGCGGTGACCGGGGTCATCCAGACCCTGCAGTACTTCACCCAGGCGATGGTGGCGGCGCGGGTCGCCTCGGGCGCGACCGACTCGGCGGGCTCGGTGTTCACCCCCGGGTACCCCGACGGGTCGACGCTCACCTTCCCCGAGTGGCTGTTCCAGGAGGGCTTCAGGGACTTCGCCATGGGCTACGCGTGTGTCCTGGCGCTGATCCTGTTCGCCGTCTCGATGATCTTCACCTTGATCCTGCTGCGGCAGTTCCGGGGCTTCGCGGAGGAGGACGCATGACCGCGACACTCGCCCCGGAGACGGTCGCCCGGCGGCCGGCGGCGCGCATCCGTTCGCCCAAGGGCCGGGCGACGCTCTACTGGATCGCCAAGCACGCGATCGCCGTGGCCCTGTCGATCATGTTCCTGGGGCCGCTGGTCTTCATCATCCTCACGGCGTTCATGAGCGACCGCCAGGCGCTCACGTCGGAGTTGTGGCCGGCGACCTGGAACTGGAGCAACTTCGCGGACATCTTCGAGGAGGCGCCGCTGCTGACCTGGATCCGCAACACGATCATGTATTCGGTGCTCGCCACCGCGTTCATGCTCGTGTCGTCGATCCCCGTGGCCTACGCGCTGGCGAAGTTCCGCTTCCGGGGCAGGAAGCTGGCGTTCCTGCTGGTCATCACGACGATGATGTTGCCGCCGCAGGTCGTCGCCGTGCCCATCTACCTGATCTGGGCGCGTTTCCACCTCACCGGCACCTTGTGGCCGCTGATCATCCCGATGCTCCTCGGGGACGCGTTCTCGATCTTCCTGCTCCGCCAGTTCCTGGTGACGATCCCGCGGGAGTACTCCGACGCGGCCCGGGTCGACGGGTGCGGTGAGTTCCGCACCCTCATCCAGGTGATCCTCCCGATGGCGCGGCCGGCCATCGCGGCCGTGGGGCTGTTCCAGTTCTTCTTCTGCTGGAACGATTACTACGGTCCCCTCCTGTACGCGGGAACCGACCAGAGCCACTGGACCCTGTCCCTGGGGCTGGCGGCGTTCAAATCGCAGCACAGCGTCCAGTGGAACCTCACCATGGCCGCCACCATCCTGGCGATGGCCCCCGTGATCGTCGTGTTCTTCTTCGCCCAGAAGGTCTTCATCGAGGGAGTGAAGCTCACGGGCGTCAAATAGGTCCGCAGCCACACTTCGCAGCCACACATCGTCACGTCTCAACCTGAAAGGAGGATGGCGTCTCGGCCGTGAACGACGCCGAGTCGCCAGACACCATATGAAACTCGCCGTTGTCGGGGGCGGTTCCACCTACACTCCGGAACTGATCGACGGTTTCGCCCGCCTGCGCGACGAACTGCCCCTGTCGGAGATCACCCTGGTCGACCCGGACGAGCGCCGCCTGGCGCTCGTCGGCGGGATGGCCGAGCGCATGCTGGCCCGCGCGGGCCACCCGGCCAAGGTGAGGACGACCACCGTGGTCGAGGAAGGGGTCGCGGGCGCGGGGGCCGTGCTGCTCCAGTTGCGCGTCGGCGGCCAGGCGGCCAGGAACGTGGACGAGACGCTCCCGCTCGAATGCGGGTGCATCGGCCAGGAGACGACGGGAGCCGGCGGCCTGGCCAAGGCGCTGCGGACGGTCCCGGTGGTGCTCGACATCGCCGAGAAGGTCCGCAAGCACGCGCCGGGCGCCTGGATCGTGGACTTCACCAACCCTGTCGGCATCGTCACCAAGGCGCTGCTCGACGCCGGTCACCGCGCCATCGGCCTGTGCAACGTGGCGATCGGTTTCCAGCGCCGCTTCGCCGCCGGGCTGGGCGTCTCGCCCGACCGGATCTCCCTCGGCCATGTCGGCCTCAACCACCTCACCTGGGAGCGCTCGGTCCATCTCGACGGTGAGGACGTGCTGCCGCGCATCCTCGCCGAGCACGGGGAGGAGATCGCCGCGAGCGTCGGCCTGCCGGTCGAGGTGATCCGCCACCTGGGCGTGATCCCGTCCTACTACCTGCGGTACTTCTACGAGCACGACCTCGTGGTCGAGGAGCAGCGGACCAAGCCGACCCGGGCCGCCGAGGTCGCGGCCATGGAGGCGACCCTGCTGGAGATGTACGGCGACCCGTCCGTCGACACCAAGCCCGAACTCCTGGAGAAGCGGGGCGGCGCCTTCTACTCCGAGGCGGCCGTCGCGCTGATCGCCTCCCTGGTCAACGACCGCGGGGACGTCCAGGTCGTCAACACCCGCAACGACGGGACGCTGCCGTTCCTCGACGATGACGCGGTCATCGAGGTGCCCGCCACCGTCGGCGCGCACGGAGCCACGCCGTTGCCGGTCTCCCCGGTCGAGCCGCTCTACCGCGGCCTGATCGGCCACGTCTCCGCCTACGAGACGCTGGCCATCGACGCGGCCCTGCGCGGCGGCGAGGAGCGGGTCAAGGACGCCCTGCTGTGCCACCCGCTGATCGGCCAGGCCTCGCTCTCCGGCGACCTGGCCCGGCGGCTGATCGAGGCCAACCGTTCGTTCCTGCCGTGGGCGGAGTCCCGGTGACCGTTGCCGAGGGCTCGGATCAGCGGCTCCGGACGATCCTCGCGGTCGACGGAGGCAACAGCAAGACCGACGTGGCACTGGTGCGCGAGGACGGCGCCGTCCTCGCGACCGGCCGCGGCCCGGCGTTCATCCCGCAGAGCGCCGGCGTCGTGGCCGCCATCGACGTGGTCGGCGACACCGTACGGCAGGCCCTCCGGGACGCCGGGATGTCCGGGGACTCTTCCGGAAAACCGGACGGGCACGCCGCCCCGCCGTACGCCGATCACATCGCGGCCTATGTCGCGGGGGCCGATCTGCCCATCGAGGAGGAGCGGCTCCGCGACGAGTTGCTGGTACGCGGCTACGGGCGGGACGCGGTCGTGGGCAACGACACCTTCGCCCTGCTGCGGGCCGGGGCCGGTTCGGCCTGGGGGGTCGCGGTGGTGTGCGGCGCCGGGATCAACGCCGTGGGCGTCTCCCCCGCGGGCGGCGTCGCCCGGTTCCCCGCGCTCGGCCGCCTCAGCGGCGACTGGGGCGGCGGCTTCGGGCTCGGCGAGGAGACGTTGTGGCATGCTGTACGAGCCGAGGACGGCCGGGGCCCCGCCACCGTCCTGACCGACGTCGTCCGCACCTGCTTCGGCGCGGCCACGGTCGAGGACGTGGTCGTGGGACTGCACTTCGGCGAGTTGACGATGGCCGGGCTGCACACGCTGGTGCCGCCCCTGCTCTCGGCGGCCCGCCACGATGCCGTCGCGCGGTCTCTGGTGGAACGACTGGCCGACGAGATCGCCGTGCTGGGGGTGGTCGCGATGCGGCGCCTCGACCTGCTCGGCGGGCCGTGTGAGGTCGTGCTCGGCGGCGGCGTCCTCACCGCGGGCGACGACCTGCTGATGTCGCTCATCGCGCAGCGGTACGCGGACCAGGCGCCCCACGCCCGTCTCGTCGTCGCGGACGTCCCGCCCATCGTCGGGGCGGCCCTGCTCGGCCTCGACCGCCTGGGCGCCTCCCCTGAGGCGCACGAGCGGGTGCGGGCGTACTTCCTCGGCTCACCGCGGGAGGACGAGGGCGTCGACCCGCCCGTGCCCGCCCCCGCGCAGGCGGGCTGAAGGGACTTGACGGGCACGCCGGGCGCATCTCAGCGCTCGGCGTCTCCGTCCTCCACGTCGGCGTCCGTGCCCGGTGACCGGTAGTCGTAGGGCGTGCTGAGGACGACGGTGGTCCGCGTGCTCACGTTGGCCGAGGCCCTGATCTGCTGCAGCAACTCCTCCAGGGCGAGCGGCGAGGCCACGCGGACCTTGAGGATGTAGCTCTCCTCACCCGCGACGCTGTGGCACGCCTCGATCGCGCTGAGATGGCCGAGCCGCTCGGGCGCGTCGTCGGGCGCCGCCGTGTCGTTCGGCTTGATCGAGACGAACGCCGTCAGGGGAAGGCCGATCTCGTCGTAGTTCACCAGGGCCCGGTAACCGTGGATCACTCCGCGCTTCTCCAGCCTCCGCACCCTTTGGTGGACGGCCGAGACCGACAGCCCGGTCTCCTTGGCCAGGTCCGTGAAGCTCATCCGGCCGTCCTTCGCCAGCAGCGTCACGATTCGGCGATCGATCTCTTCCACCCCTGCAACGGTAGTGCCGCCGAAACCACGCCGTGTCCGGAAGTGGTCACGGCATGATTCCATCCCAATCCTCCTAATGCGGCCTGACGCTGACAGCGAACCGGCAATCCCCCCGAACCGGATGAGCGGCATCATCGGCAGGGTGATGACTGCGAACGACGCCGATGTGAACGGAATCCGCCTGGCCTACGGGACGACGGGCGACCAGGCGGCCCCGCCGGTGGTGCTCCTCCACGGGCGCGGGTTCGATCACACCGACTGGGCGGCCGTCGCCGGCAGCCTCGCCGGGTCGTGGCGGGTCGTCGCACCCGACCTGCGCGGCCACGGGCGCAGCGAATGGCCGGGCTCCTACCGGCTGGACGCGATGCGCGACGACGTCATCGCCCTGCTCGACGGGTTGGGCACATCGCCCGTGAGCCTGATCGGCCACTCCATGGGCGGTCTGGTCGCGTGCCTGATCGCGCAGGAACGCCCCGGCCTGGTCCGCCGTCTGATCCTCGAAGACGTGCCCGCGCCGTGGCCCGCGGACGTCCAGGTCCCCGACAGACCCGCGGGCGCCCTGCCGTACGACTGGGAGATGGTCGAGCAGACCACCCTGCAGCGGCGCGACCCCGACCCGGCCTGGCTGGACGGCCTGGCCACGATCACCTCACCGGCACTGGCCCTGGCCGGAGGCGCGGAAAGCCACATCCCGCAGGCCGACGTCTCCGAACTGGCCGCGCGGATCCCGGGCGCCATGCTCGTCACCGTCGGCGGCGGGCATGAGATCCACCGCAACCGGCCGGCGGAGTTCCTCGCGGCCGTCACCGGCTTCCTGCAGGAGTGAGAGTCCGGCTACTGCGCGTTTCCCCTGGCGACGGCCCGGCTGATGACCAGGCGCTGGATCTGGTTGGTGCCCTCGACGATCTGCAGGACCTTGGCCTCCCGCATGTGCCGCTCGACCGGGAAGTCCTCCACGTACCCGTAGCCGCCGAGCACCTGGACCGCGTCCGTGGTCACCTTCATGCACATGTCGGTGGCGTACAGCTTGGCCATCGCGGCCCTCGTGCCGTACGAACGGCCCGCGTCGCGCAGCCGCGCCGCCTCCAGGTAGAGGGCCCGCGCCGCGGCGATCGAGGTGGCCATGTCCGCCAGCATGAAGCCGAGCCCCTGGAAGTCCACCAGGCGGGAGCCGAACTGGCGTCGCTCGCGCGCATACGCGGAGGCGACGTCGAAGGCGGCCTGAGCCACGCCGACCGCGCACGCGGCGATGCCGAGCCGCCCGCCGTCGAGTGCGGCCAGCGCGATGCGGAAACCCTGCCCGGGGGAGCCGATCAGGGACTCCGGCGGGAGCCGTACGCCGTCGAACCGGACCTGGGCGGTCGGTGAGGACCGCATGCCCATCTTCCGCTCGGGGACGCCGAAGGACAGCCCGTCCAGACCCGCGGGAACGTGGAAGCAGGAGACGCCCCTGGCGCCCTCTCCGGACGTCCGCGCCATCAGCGTGTAGAAGTCGGCGACGCCGCCGTGGGTGATCCACGCCTTGACCCCGTCGACCAGGTAGCCGTCGGCGTCCGTCTCCGCGCGGGTGGCCAGAGCGGCCGCGTCCGAGCCCGACTGGGGCTCCGACAGGCAGTAGGCCCCCAGGAGTTCCCCGCCGATCAGCGACGGCAGCAGTTCCGCCCGCTGGGCGGCGCCGCCGTACGCCGAGACGGGGAAGCAGGACAGGGTGTGCACGGAGACGCCCAGCCCCACGGCCAGCCACGCGCCCGCCAGCTCCTCGATCACCTGCAGGTACACCTCGTACGGCTGGCCGGCGCCGCCGTACTCCTCCGCATAGGGGAGGCCGAGGATTCCTGAGGAGCCGAGCAGGGTGAACAGGTCACGGGGGAACCGCCCCGCCGCCTCATCGGCCGCCGCTCGCGGCGCGATCTCCTTGGCGGCCAGCTCACGAACGAGATCGAGCAGGTCGTGGGCCTCGGGCGTGGGCAGAATCCGGTCGACACTCATCGCAATGCTCTCCTACCCGGTGGGGCACGGCTGTCGCAGAACAGGTCGAAAAACAAAGGGCGGCCGGGATCGCCGGCCGCCATGATTGTTACACCTCGCCGCACCCGTTGGACAGACCTGTCACACGAGCATCACGCTGAGCAGCTAGACGATCACGAGCTCCCGCGTCGTGTTGTTGAGCAGTTCCCCTGCCGTCTCGCTGCAGATGACGATGTCCTCGATCCGCGCCCCGTGCCGGCCCGGCAGGTAGATCCCCGGCTCGATGGAGAAGGCGAACCCCGGCTCGATCAGCTCGGTGTTGCCGGAGACGATGTACGGCTCCTCGTGGGTCTCCAGGCCGATCCCGTGACCGGTCCGGTGGATGAAGCGGTCGCCGAAGCCGGCCTCCTCGATGACCTCGCGCGCGGCCGCGTCGACGGACTCGCACGTCACACCCGGGCGGACGTGGTCGCAGGCCGCCTCCTGGGCACGCTTGAGCACCGCGTAGTAGGCGACGAACTCGGCGGGGGCCTCACCGACGGAGTAGACCCGGGTCGAGTCGGAGCAGTAGCCGGTCGGCATCGTCCCGCCGATGTCGACGACGACGGGCTCGCCCGCCTGGATGACCCGATCGGACAACTCGTGGTGGGGGCTCGCACCGTTCGGCCCGGAGCCGACGATCACGAAGTCGACGCGCTCGTGGCCCGCGGCGACGATGGCCTCCGCGATGTCCTTGCCCACCTCGCGCTCGGTGCGGCCGGCCTTGAGGAAGCCCGGGACCAGGTTGTGCACGGAGTCGATCGCCGCTCCCGCCTCGGCGAGCGCGGCCGCCTCGGCGGGCGACTTGCGCATGCGCAGCTCACGCAGGACGGTGCCGGCCAGCCTCTGCTCGGCCCCCGGCATCGCGTCGCGGAATCGCAGCGACTGCATCGCCCACATCCGGTCGGCCAGGCCTACCGAGGCGAGGGAGCCCAGCCGCGCCGCCACCTGCGCGTACGGATCGTCCGTCTCGTCCCAGGGGACGAACTCGATTCCGAGCCGGGACGCGGGCGAGTGCTCGGCGGCCGGGAGTTCCAGGCGCGGGACCATCAGGAAGGGGTCCCCGGAGGCCGGGACGGCGAGGCAGGTCAGCCGCTCCAGGGGCATCGCGTCATATCCGGTCACATAGCGCAGGTCCGGGCCGGGAGTCAGCAGCAGCGCGCCGAGCCCGGAACGCTCGGTGGCCTCGCGGACATCGGCCAGCCGGGTCACGGGGTACAGGTCAGTGGGCATCGTTCTCACACGCCCAATCTAACGAGCCTGGGAGGGTGGCACGATCCCCCGGGGTCCGCCGCAGCGACACGCTGTCGCCACGGCGCGCACCTGGGACGTCCGCCCGGCGAGCCCCCGAGGCCGTGCGGCTCTTTCTCCTTCCCCGTAGGAAAAAACCTCACCCGAGTAGTCGAAGGGACTGCTACGCTCCGCGCTAGGACGCTTACTGTCTGCATCCAGAATGTCCTGAAATTGACACCTTTGACTAGCACCTTTGAGAGCGAGTTACATGGTCGGCGTAGCGGGTGGTCCACAGCCGCCCCTCCCTCCTCCGGACGGCCGCGACACCGGCGCACTGCCCTGCGCCGCCCTCGACAGCGCCATCGGCAGTGTCATGGATCACGTAATGGACCACGTCATGGATCACGCCATGGACGGTGTCATGGACGGCTTCGACGAGACGCCTGGACCGTCGTGCCTGCCCCAGCGGGTTCCCTTGCCGGCCGGGGCACCTCGCGGCGTCCCTACTTCCGAGCAGCTCGCGCACACCCAGCGGCTGGGCGAGATCGGCTGGAGCCAGTGGGATCTGACCACGGGTGAGACCTGCTGGTCCGATCACATGTACAAGATCTTCGGAAGGGACGCGGCGCAGGGGCCCATCCGCCTCCACGACCTGCCCACGCTGGCCGAGCCCGCCGACCGGCAGGCGCTCGACGGTCTGGTGTCCCGGGTCGTCAGAGGCGCGGTGCCGGGCCAGGCGGAGTTCCGCATCCGGGGCGACGACGGCGTCCGGAGCCTGCGGGCCGTCCTGGAGCCCGCGGCTTCCGGGGTCCATGGCGTGATCCAGGACGTCACCGCACGCCGCGAGGCCGAGCGGGCCGTCGCCGAGTCCCAGCGGCAACTGCTCGAGGTGCGCGAGCGCGCGGAGGAGGAGCGCCACGTCACGCTGGCGTTGCGCGACGCGATCCTCCCCCAGCCCGGCGCGTCCATCTCCCTCCCCTACGCGCGGATCTCGGTGCGCTACGTCCCCGCCGAGAAGTCGGCCAGCCTCGGCGGAGACTGGTACGAGGCCGCTCCGCTGCCCGACGGGCGGATGTTCCTCGCGATCGGCGACGTCTCCGGCCACGGACTGCCCGCCATCGCGGAGATGGCCCAACTCCGGCACGCGCTGGTCGGGCTGACCATGACCACCGCCTCACCCGACCTGCTGCTCGCGTGGCTCAACGCGCTCGTCCTGAACCGGCTCGACGACACGACGGCCACCGTGGTCTGCGGCTACTTCGACCCGCCCACCCGGCTGTTCACCTGGGCCCAGGCCGGCCATCTCGCTCCCATCCTCGTACGGCACGGCACCGCCGAACAGCTCACGCCGCCGCACGGCGTCGTCCTCGGAGCCATCTCCGGCCAGCCGTACGGCGTGGCGGAGATCCGGCTGGAGCCGGGCGACCTGCTGCTGATGTTCACCGACGGCCTGATCGAGCGGCGTTCGCGGGACATCAGTGAGGGGCTCGCCCTGACGCTCAAGGCCGCGGGGGCCATCGCCCGCCACGGCGACTGCCTCGACGCCGGCCTCGACGGCCTGATCGAGGAGATCGGCGGTCCCAACCCGGAGGACGACACGTGCCTCCTCGCGGTCAGCGTGCTCGAGGACAGCCGGCCGCCGATCCCGCGCTGATCCTTCGCTGATCAGGTGCTGATCCTGCGTTCCGGCCCCGTCCTGGCCCCGTCCTGAACCCGTCCTGGCCCCGTCCTGAACCCGCTCTGGCCCGGTTCTGGCCCGGTTCTGCCTCCGTTCCGGCCGCTCCCGGGCGCGGGGCGTGACGGAGGCGTGACAATGGACGGGTGCTGCTGCTTCTCGACACCCCGTCGCTCTACTTCCGCGCCTACTACGGCATCCCGGAGTCGATGACCGCGCCCGACGGCATGCCGATCAACGCGGTCCGCGGGCTCATCGACATGATCGCCACGCTGGTCCGGCAACATTCCCCCACCGAACTCGTGGCCTGCATGGACGCCGACTGGCGGCCGGCGTTCCGGGTCGCCGCCATCCCGACGTACAAGGCCCACCGGGTGGCCACCGGCAACGAGGAGTCCGTGCCCGACACCCTGGTCCCCCAGGTGCCGGTCATCGAGGACGTCCTCGACGCGCTCGGCATCGCCCGCATCGGCGTCCCGGGATACGAGGCCGACGACGTCATCGGCACGCTGGCGACCAGAGCGTCCGGCGCCGTCGACATCGTCACCGGCGATCGTGATCTTTTCCAGCTCGTCGACGACGCGAAGCCGTGCCGGGCCCTTTACACAGTAAGGGGCATTCGTAACCTTCAAATGGTCGACGAGGCTTTTGTCGCAGATAAGTACGGCATCCCGGGCCGGGCATACGCCGACTTCGCCACGCTGCGCGGCGACCCGAGCGACGGCCTACCCGGCGTCGCGGGTATCGGCGAGAAGACCGCCGCCGCCCTGATCACCCGGTTCGGCTCCCTCACCGCCCTGATGAGCGCGCTCGACTCCGGAGTGACCGACGGCTTCCCCGCCGGGGCGCGCGCCAAGCTCGCGGCGGCTCGCGACTATCTCGCCGTGGCGCCGGGGGTGGTCGAGGTCGCCCGCGACGCACCCGTCCCCGACCTCGACCTGACCTGCCCGGCCAAGCCCCGCGACCCCGAACGCCTGGTCGCCCTCGCCGACCGCTACGGCCTCGACGGTCCCCTCAACCGCCTCCTGGCCACACTCGCCGACCGGTGACGGCGACCGCTGCGCGGACGGCACGCTCAGGAGTAGGTTGACCGCGTGCCGCACACGACCATCCGCCTCACCGGCGAGCAGGCAGCGAAGCGAGCGGACCGACCGGACGGTGACGACCTCGCCGCCGGACTGGCCCGCATCCGCCGTGAGTTCGACCTGCCCGAGACCTTCCCGCCCGCCGTGCTCGACGAGGCCGAGCGGGCCGCGCGGTACCTGGCCGCGCCCGGTGAGGATCGCACCGATCTGCCGTTCGTCACCATCGACCCGCCCGGTTCCATGGACCTGGACCAGGCGCTGTGCATCGAGAAGCGGCAGGGCGGCTACCGGGTCTGGTACGCCATCGCCGACGTCGCCGCGTTCGTCCACCCCGGCGGGGCCATCGACCTGGAGGCGCGGACCCGCGGCGAGACCGTCTACCTGCCCGACACCCGCGTCCCGCTGCACCCCACAGTCCTGTCCGAGGCCGCGGCCAGCCTGCTCCCGGGCCAGACCCGCCCCGCGGTGTTGTGGTGCGTCGACCTCGACTCCGCCGGCGAGATGGTCGGCGTCGACCTGCGCCGCGCGATGGTGCGCAGCCGCGAGCGGCTCGACTACGCCACCGTGCAGGCGACCGTGGACACCGGCAGGGCGGAAGGCACCCTGAAGCTGCTCTCCGAGGTCGGCCCGCTGCGGCTCGCCCTGGAGCGGGCGAGAGGCGGCGTCAGCCTGCCGACGCCCGAGCAGGAGGTCGTCCACGACGGTGCCGGCTACGCCCTCGAGTTCCGCGCCACCCTTCCCTGCGAGGCGTGGAACGCGCAGATCTCCCTGCTCACCGGCATGTCGGCGGCGCAGTTGATGCTCGACGCGGGAGTCGGGGTGCTGCGCGTCCTGCCCGCCCCTTCGCCGCGGGACATCGCGAAGGCCCGCCGGGTGGCGGCCGCGCTCAGCGTGCCGTGGCCCGATGGCGCGTCGTACGGAGACGTCGTCCACGACCTCGATCCCAAGATCCCCGGCCACGCCGCGTTCCTCCGCGAGTCGACGATCCTGCTCCGGGGCGCCGCCTACGCCGCCTTCGACGGCTCACCGCCGCCGATCGCCGCGCACGCCGCCGTGGCCGCGCCGTACGCGCACGTGACGGCGCCCCTGCGGCGCCTGGTCGACCGCTACGCCACCGAGGTGTGCGTGGCCGTCGCCGCGGGCGAGCCGGTACCTGAGCGGGTCCAGGAGGCCCTCGCCGTGCTCCCCGAGCAGATGTCGGTCGCGGGCAGGCGGGCCAACGGGGTCGAACGCGCGTGCGTCGACCTCGTCGAGGCCGCCGTCCTGCGCCGCCGTCTCGGGGAGTCGTTCGACGCCGTCGTCATCGACGTCGACGAGGGCCGACCCGGCGGGCAGGTGCAGGTGACCGACCCGGCCGTCGTCGCACGCTGCGACGGCGACGACCTGCCGCTCGGCGAGCGGGTCCGGGTACGGCTCACGCGAGCGGACCCGGCGACCCGCGAGGTCAGGTTCGCCCTGGCCTGAGCGGGCGAGCCGGGAAGGCTCTCACAGCCTGATCACGACACCTGACCCGCCGCTCATGACCCGCCGCTCATGACCCGCCGCTCATGACCCGCCGCTCATGATCTGCTGCTCATGACACGGAGGAGTACGCGACCACACCCCGGCGCATGGCGTCGATCGCCTTGACGGCGTTCGAGCGGACCTTGCTCCCCTTCGGCGCGGCATCCTTGAGCTGCGCGAGCAGGTCGAGCAGCTGCTTGATCCAGCGGACGAAGTCCCCGGCCGCCATGTCGCCGTCGGTCAGCACCGCGTCGAGGGTGTGCCCCCTGGCCCACCGGAACGCCGACCAGGCGAACCCGAGGTCCGGCTCCCGGATGAACGACAGGCCGTGGTCCTGCTCGATGCCCTCCAGCTCGCCCCACAGGCGGGTCATCGCGGCCAGCGCCTCCTTGGCCGCCCCCGCGGGGATCTTCGGGCTGCGGGCGTCGTCGGACTGCCGGGCCTCGTAGACCAGCGACGACACGCAGGCGGCGAGCTCGGCCGGGTCGAGGCCCTCCCAGACCCCGGCGCGCAGGCACTCCGCGGTGAGCAGGTCGAGCTCGGTGTAGAGCTTGGCCAGGCGCCTGCCCTCCTCGGTGACGCTCTCCTCTTCCAGGTAGCCCAGCTGGTCGAGCACGCCGCACACCTTGTCGAAGGTGCGGGCGATCACGTGGGAGCGGCCCTCGACCCGGCGCCGCAACGCCTCGGTATCCCGATACAGCTTGTGGTAGCGCTCCCCCCAGCGCGCGTGGTCCTCCCGCTCGTCGCAGCCGTGGCACGGATGGCGGCGCAGTTCCACGCGCAGGCGCCCGATCTCCTCGTCCTCGGTCGTGTGGTCACGCGCTCTGGCGGGCTTGCCGAGGTCGCGATCACCGAGCTTGGCGTGCAGCGTGGAGACCAGGTTCGCCCGCTCCTTGGGCGACCGGGCGTTGAAGTTCTTCGGGATCCGGATCGTGTCGACGGGCTCGACCGGCACGGGGAAGTCCGCGGGCGATAACTTCTTCACCTGCTTGCCGATGGTCAGGACCAGCGGCGAGGGCCCCTCGCCGCGCATGCTCGTCCCCGGGTCCAGGACGACGGCCAGGCCCGCCCGACGCCCGCCGGGCACCCGGATGACGTCACCGGGCTTCAGCGCCTCCAGCGACTGCACGGCCTGCGCCCTTCTGGCCGCGCCGCGCTGGCGGGACAGCTCGGCCTCCCGGTCGGAGAGGCGACGGCGCAGCCCGGCGTACTCCTGGAAGTCGCCGAGATGGCACGTCATCGCCTCCGCGTAGCCTTCGAGGGCCTGCTCGGCCTTGCGGAGCTGCCGGGCCAGCCCGACCACGGCCCGGTCGGCCTGGAACTGGGCGAAGGAGTCCTCGAGGAGCGTCCTCGCCCGCTCCCGGCCGACCTGTCCGACCAGGTTGACCGCCATGTTGTACGACGGCTGGAAACTCGACCGCAACGGGTAGGTGCGGGTGCTGGCCAGCCCCGCCACGCTCAGCGGATCGGTGCCCGGATGCCACAACACGACCGCGTGACCCTCGACATCGATGCCGCGCCGTCCGGCCCTGCCGGTGAGCTGGGTGTACTCACCCGGGGTCAGGTCGGCATGCGTCTCGCCGTTCCACTTGTCGAGCTTCTCGATCACGACGGACCTGGCGGGCATGTTGATGCCCAGGGCCAGGGTCTCGGTCGCGAACACCGCCTTGACCAGGCCCTTGGTGAACAGCTCCTCCACGACCTCCTTGAAGGCGGGGAGCATGCCGGCGTGGTGGGCCGCGAGCCCGCGTTCCAGGCAGTCGCGCCATTCGAGGTAGCCGAGGACGGCCAGATCCTCGTCGGGCAGGTGCGCGGTCCGCTCGTCGACGATCTGGCGGATCTCGTGCCGCTCGGTCTCCGAGGTGAGCCGGAGGCCGGCGGCCAGGCACTGCATGACCGCGGCGTCGCAGCCGGCCCGGGAGAAGATGAAGGTGATCGACGGCAGCAGGCCCTCGGCGTCGAGCTTCTCGATCACGTCCGATCGGCTGGACCCGTTGACCCGCCCCGGCCGGTTGTATCCCCGTTTGCCGCGCACCTGCGCGAGGCGCATCTCGTCGCGGGAGATCCGCATGAGCGAGGGATTGATGCGCAGGGTGTCGTCGCCCTCGTTGACGAACAGGTCGTACATCCGGTGGCCGACCAGCATGTGCTGCCAGAGCGGCACCGGACGGACCTCGTCGACGATCACCGTGGTGTCGCCCCTGACCTCCCCGAGCCACTCGCCGAACTCCTCGGCGTTGCTGACGGTGGCGGACAGGGCGGCGACGCGGACCGACTCGGGCAGGTGGATGATCACCTCTTCCCAGACGGCGCCGCGGAACCGGTCGGCGAGGTAGTGCACCTCGTCCATCACGACGTAGCCCAGACCCGCCAGGGTGGCCGACCCGGCGTAGAGCATGTTGCGCAGGACCTCGGTGGTCATGACCACGATCGGGGCCTCGCCGTTGACGCTGTTGTCGCCGGTCAGCAGGCCGACCTTGGCGGCGCCGTACCGCTTGACGAGGTCGTTGTACTTCTGGTTCGACAGTGCCTTGATCGGCGTCGTGTAGAAGCACTTGCGGCCCTGTTCCAGGGCGAGGTGGACGGCGAACTCGCCGACGACGGTCTTGCCCGACCCCGTCGGGGCCGCGACCAGGACGCCGTCTCCCGCCTCCAGCGCCTGGCAGGCGTCGAGCTGGAACTCGTCGAGATCGAAGTCGTACAGTCCGCGGAACGAGGCGAGAGCGGGCCCGTGCCCGGTCTGCTCCTGGCGGAATGCGGCGTAGCGTTCCGCTGGCGTGCTCATACTCTCTCCTCGACTAGCGGCTCGTCCGAGCGTTCGGGGACTGTCCATCACCGTCGTCTCGTTCGGCCCGCTTGTTCATGGGTCAACCCTACCGATATCCGGATTCCGGACCGCCCGTCACCACGCGCCGTAATCGCCGATACCGTCCGCCAGCAGATCGAATCCGAGGTTCGCGGCGGCGACGGCGTCCGGGTAGACCTCGCCGGCCCGCTCGCCGCCGATGATCCTGCGCACGTTCTCTCCCTGCAACGTGTACCACAGGCCCGTCAGGTGACCGGCGACGAGCCGCGCCCGCAGATCGTGCGGCCCGGCCGCCGGGTCGCGTAACGCCTCCACCAGCAACTGCTCGCTGCGGTGCCGGAAGCCGAATATGCGGACGACCATCGGCGGCGTCTCGCTGATGAGGTTCAGCACCTGGAGCAGCGCCGGGTCGTCGTTCAGCCCGGTCTCCGGCGCTCTGCCCTCGAGCCGCTCCAGGAACGCCCGTCTGAAGGCGGCGACGACCGGCTCCCCCGGAGCCTTGCCTTCCGCGATCGCCGCGGGATCGCCGACGTGCTCCTCCAGCGGCCCGAGAACGATGTCTTCCTTGGCCGGGAAGTAGTTGAACACGGTCATCTTGGAGATTCCGGCCTTCGCGGCGATCTCGGCGACGGACACGTTGTCGAAGCCCCGCTCACGGAACAGTTCGAGAGCGACGCCGGAGATCGCACGCCGCGTCTGGAGCTTCTTGCGCTCTCTCAGACCGTCGCTCACACCATTATCGTACCAGGTCGATATTTATTCCCGATATAAATATTGACTCAGTTTATTTTTAGCCCAGTCTAGGCGCCTCATTCCCCCGTGGGAGAGGGAGCGAGGACACGGAGGGCGCCGGGGACGATCGAGCAGGACACCGGGGCAGCGCCGACCCGTTCTCCGTCGGCGTAGGCGATCACGTCAGGCGCCTCGATCGTCACATTGCGGGCGCGCCTGACCGTCACGGCTGGATGGCTGAGATGACTGCCCCGGTAGACGCGCGGAAACGTCCGGAGGAACTCCCCCCTGGACATCGCTCCCAGGATCAGTACGTCGAGCAGGCCGTCGTCGGGGCGGGCATCGGGACAGACCCGCATGCCCGCGCCGTACGAGGAGGTGTTGGCCACGGCCACCAGCACGGCCTCCTGCTCGATGACCTCGCCGTCCAGCGTGACCCGGAACGGGATCGGCGCGTACGACCGCAGTTCCCGCATCAGCGCGACCACATATTTGGCCATGCCGGGAGGGCGGGTCATCTCGTTGGCCCGTTCGTTGACGCGGGAGTCGAACCCGCAGGCCAGGACTCCGGCGAACCACTCGCCGCCATCCTCACTAGAACCAGGACCAGAACCAGAACCGATGCCGAGCCTGGCGGCGTCGATCAATCGAGGACGGCCTTCGGTCACGATGCCTGCGGCGGCAATCGGATCGCGGCGGGAGATGCCCAGGGCGCCTGCGATGTCGTTGCCGGTGCCCGCCGGAATGATGCCGAGGGGCACATCCGTTCCGGCGACCGCCTGAAGAGCCAGGTGGACCAGCCCGTCACCCCCGAAGGCGACGAGCGCGTCCGGGCCGTCCGCGACGACGGAACGGGCGCGCTCGAGAGCGTCCTCCGGCGATGTGCCGACGATCACCGATACCGGACGCCCGCCCTGCCTCAGCCGCTGGACGACGGGATCGAGCAGCCGCATCGTGCGGCCGCCTCGGGCGGCGGGGTTCACCAGAACAACGATCTCTCCGGACACATCCGGAACTTATTGCAGGAACCCGGCGCGGACCAGTCCCCGCAGCTGTTCAGTTGGTCCTGTGACAGCTGCTTTTGTGACTGCTGGTTCTGCAACTGCCTCTTCCGCGCCGGATCCTCGGGCCAGTCCCCCGGTTAGTCTCTCGTGCCGGCCGAATCCACCGAGTCCGCAGGCGCCGACGGCCCGTCGAGCTCCTCCTCGAGTGCCCGCAGCCTTGCCGCCTCGGCCGCGTCCTTCTTCTTGTCGTGGAAGTACATGAAGATTTCGGCGACGAAGAACAGCACGACCATGGGCGCCGACAGGGCCAGCATGGTGAACGGGTCCTGGCTGGGCGTCGCCACCGCGGCGAAGACGAACAGCAGGAAGATGATCATCCGCTGGTGTTTGGACACCAGCGAGTACTTCAGTACACCGACGACGTTGAGGAACACCATGAGCAGCGGCATCAGGAACGACACACCGAAGACGACGAGCATCAGGATCAGGAACCCGAGATAGTCGTCGACGTTGATGAGAGGGATCGCGTTGCTGGGCACAAAGCCCAGCAGGAGGGAGAGCCCCCGGTCCATCGTGAGATAGGCCAGCGCGGCACCGGCTCCGAACAGCGGGACCGCCAGACCGAGGAAGCCCAGCGAGTAACGTCGCTCGTTCTGGTAGAGACCCGGCGTGACGAAGGCCCAGAGCTGGTAGAGCCAGATCGGCGCGCTCACGACCGCCCCGAAGATCATGGCGACCTTCAGGTTGATGAAGAAACCGTCGAGGACGCCGTTGACGACGAGACTGCAACTGGCACCATTGGTGATCTTGTACGCCTGGGGCAACCGGCAGAACGGCCCGGTCATGAACTTCCAGATCGGGTCGAAGAAGATGAACCCGACCACCGTGCCCGCGATCACGGCCAAGATCATCTTGACCACCCGGTTGCGCAGCTCGCGGACATGGTCCATGAGCGACATCCGGCCGTCGTCCTCGGTGGGAGCCTTCGAGCTCGCCCGCTTCAGCAGCGCCATGTCAGTGATCCTGCTCCGGGGATGGGGGCCAGGGGCAGGCCCCGACGATCAGCTGGACCTCTGGTCATTCTGCGACTGCGCGGCGGGGGCACCGTTGACCGTGGGCTCAGAAGCGGCCTTGAGCCGGCGATTCTCCTCCTCCAGGAGGCGCAGGCGGTCCTCGACCGACGGAGTCGCCGCGGTGACCTGCTGCGGGGCGACGGGCTCAGCCTGGGTCGTCACGACCGTGGGAGCCTCGACGTCGTCCTTCATATTGCTGGTCTCCTTCTTGAACAGCCGGAGCGACTGCCCAAGGGCCCTTGCGGTGTCGGGAAGCCTCTTGGCCCCGAACAACAAGAGCACAACCACAGCGATAATGATCAGCTCAGTCGGACCGAGGTTCGACATCATAGTTTCCTTAGAACGCAGGGGTCGTTTCTCACTCGATCGTACGCGCACCTGGCACCGCTGCCACCCGTGCCCGCCCCTGATTGCACCGATGGCCATGCGGAATTCACCGGGGACGATCGGACGAGGATGCCAGACGCTGCCGGCTACGGTCGATTTCCCGAGTCAGCCCACGTGCGGCGGCGAAGACCCGGACGGACAGGAATCCCAGCACGACGAGCCCCGCCATCGCGAGACCCACCGCCGCGAAGATCCAGAACATGCCCGCCATGCTAACGGCCCTCACGGCTCCGTGGGCGCATCGCCTCCAGACCGTGACGTGAGCGCGTGACCTCGCGGCCTGACCTCCAGCCTTGAGTTCAGGGCCTGACTTCCAGCCGTGAGTTCAGAGCGTGCGTTCAAGCCACGGAATCGTAATTCGCCAGCGCCTGTTTGGCCGTCTCCCTGACCCGGTCGGCCAGCGACACAGGAGACGACACCCGGCCGCTGTCGCCCAGTCGCAGCGCGAGCCGTACGAGCCAGGACTGGTCACGCGCCCGGAGCGAGACCCGCAGGCGGCCCTCGCCCAGCTCGACGACCTCCTCGCAGGGGTAGTACTCGGCGACCCAGCGGCCCGCGGCGGTGAGCTCGAGCTCGACCAGCTCGTCACTGTCCGAGGGCCGGAAGACGCCTGCGGTGACGTCCATCGGCTCGGCCTCCGCGGGCGGGTCGGCCGCCACGTCGAGAACCTCCACATCGAGGATCCGGTCGAGCCGGAACATCCGCATGGCCTCGGCCCGGTAGCACCAGCCTTCCAGGTAGTGCCGGCCGTCCACCATGACGACCCGCAGCGGATCGACCTCACGGGGGGTGATCTCATCGCGCCCCGGCACGTAGTACCGCAGGGACAGCCGCCTGCGCCTCCGTGTCGCGTCCGCGATCATCGAATGCGCACCGGGAGCGGCGCCGATGTCGACCTGCACCTGGCTGCTGACCGTGGCCGCGCCGTCGCCCGCCGCCTGCTCCAGCTTCGCGATCACCCGGGCCAGCACGTCGCGCCCCTCGAACTCGGGCAGTTCGTCGAGCATGCGCAGCGCGACGAGCAGCGCGCTCGCCTCGTCCACCCCCAGCTTCAGCGGCCGGGCGATGGTGTCGGCGTTCTCGATCGTGATCTCGCCGCCGTCCCACGACACGTCGATCAGGTCACCCGGGGTGTGCCCCGGCAGCCCGCACATCCACACGAGCTGGAGATCGTCGATGAGCTGCTTTTCGGAGAGGCCGAACAGCCGCGCCACCTCCGGCACCTCCGCGCCCGGATGCGACATCAGATACGGCACGAGCGCGAGCAGCCTCGGCAGCCGGTCGGAACTCATCGGACGCTCACCTCTCACAGCTCGGGTCGCCGGCCGTCTGGAAGGCGCCCTTCAGACGGCGGATCACAGCTTCCCGGGCGTCGGGAGGGTCGATGACCTCGGCGTCGGGGCCGAGGCTGGCGATCCACCCGGCCAGCCGCTCGGGATCGGCGAAGGTGACCTCCGCCTCGTCCCACTCGCCCGGCCCCGTCCGCACGGCCCGGGCGGCGTGCCGCAGGCCCGCACAGGTGCCCTGCCGTACCTTGACCAGGGCCACCCTCTCGTTGGGCGCCTCCTGAAAGCCGACCATGGATCGCAGGTCCACGCCCTCGGGGACGGTGACGGCACCCGGCCGCCCCACGGGCGACACCGGACCGGTGATCCGGCTCAGGCGGAAGACCCGGGGCGCGTCGCGATCACGATCGTGGCCGACGGCGTACCACCGGCCGCCCCGGCTCACCACTCCCCACGGTTCGACGACCCGGGTGAGAACGGACTCGCTGCCCGCCGACCGGTAGGCGAAGGTGACCGCGCGACGGTCTCGTACGGCCTCCCACAGAGCGGGGAAGGCGGCGTCTCGGGTGTCCAGCCGCAGTTCGAGCGGGCTCTCGGCCAGGTCGGCCGGTGCTCCGCCGGCCTGGAGCTTGATCAGGGCGCCGCTGGCCGCCTCCGCGAGACTGGCCCGCTGCCACACCTGGGCGGCCAGGCCGATGACCGCGGCCTCGTCCGGCTCCAGGGTGATCTCGGGAAGTTCGTAGGCCTGCCGTACGATCCGGTAGCCGGGGTCGTCCTCCCAGGGGTCGCGGTGGACCTCGATGGGGATGCCGATCTCGCGCAGTTCGGTCTTGTCCCGCTCGAACATGCGCTGGAAGGCCTCGTCATTGTCCGGGTCGTACCCGGGAACGGCCTGCCGGATCTGCTCGGCGCTCAGCGGCCGCCGCGTCGCGAGCAGGCAGATCACCAGATTGAGCAGCCGCTCGGTCTTCCGCCGCGACATCGGGCCTCCCCTCCAATCGAGAACGCTACCCTTTTCGGCGTGATCAGATGGCGCAAGGGCGAGGTGACCAGGATCCGGCGCGAATGGCCGGGGGCCATGGAGCTGGACGTCACCCTCACCGAAGGAGAGTGCCGGGCGCTCGCCTACCCCTCGCTGGTGGGACGCCCGGAGCCCGGCGACACCGTGCTTCTCAACACGACCGCGCTGGCCATGGGCCTCGGTACGGGAGGTTACGCCATGGTGGTGGCCGTTCCCGACCGTTTGCCGGAAGATCCCTCCGGTCCCGGCCACCTGGTCAAGGCCCGCTACACGCCGCTGCAGGCCACCGTGCTCGGCGCCGACGAGCAGGACTCGCCGTATCACGAGGTCCTGAAGGACGCGGACTCGCTCGACGGCATGCCCGTCGTGATCGCCGACCTGCACTCGGCCCTGCCCGCGATCCTCTGTGGCTTCTACGCCGCCGCCGGACCGGACGCGCGGGTGGCCTACGTCATGCTCGACGGCGGGGCGCTGCCTGCGTGGTTCTCGATGTCGTGTGCCCAGCTGCGGTCGCGTGAGTGGCTGTGCGGCGTGGTGACGGTCGGGCAGGCGTTCGGCGGCGACGTCGAGGCGGTCACGCTTCACACGGGGTTGCTGGCCGCGAGGCATGTGCTGAACGCCGACGTCGCGATCGTCACGCAGGGGCCCGGCAATCTGGGCACCGGCACCCGCTGGGGGTTCTCCGGCGTCTCCGCCGGGGAGGCGGTGAACGCGGCCGCCGTGCTGACCGGACGGCCCGTGGCCGCGCTTCGCGTCAGCGAGGGCGACAAACGGGAGCGGCACATCGGGGTCTCGCATCACTCGCTCACGGCCTACGGCCGCGTCGCGCTGGCCCCCGCGCAGGTCGTCGTGCCGGAACTCCCCGACGCCTTCGGCGCGATGGTGCGGGAGCAGGCGGCAGCCCTGGCGGTACGGCACGAGCTCGTGAACGTGCCCGTCGACGGCCTCCTCGAAGCCCTGCGTGACTCGCCCGTGCGCCTGTCCACCATGGGCCGCGGCCTTGATGAGGATCTCGCCTACTTCTTGACCTCCGCCGCCGCCGGTAGGCACGCCGCGGCACTGCTGGACGAGAAGCGGCACCCGTCGGCATGAGGAGCCCGTGGCCCGAGTCGGCCACGTAACCCACTTGGCACGTAACCCACTTGGACCGCGGGGCCGGCGCAGGCCTCGTAGGCCTCTCATAGGCCTCGTAGACCTCCTAGGCCGTACGAGCATGCCTTTTACGCGGGCGACGTGATCCATGTGGCCCATCGGATCGTCATCCGCTGCGAGGGTGTGCACGAGATGGGCCCGGTTGGCCGCTCGCCTACCGATCATGTTCGCGTGGGGCGGTTGACGCGCCGGTC
>NZ_BOOQ01000039.1 GCF_016863315.1 Planotetraspora silvatica | reverse complement strand
TGTCGTAGCCGAAAAACGTTCGCCTGTTGTCCGTCCGGCTACGTGTTCAATGCCGGAGGGCTCCGGCCGAAGCCCTGGCGCCTACCGCCCTGGCCGCGTCATAGTCACGACAACCCTGCTCGCCGACCCACATGATCGGCTGGAGTTACACCACGCAGCGGGACGTGACCTGGCCTCCCTCTCCTCCTCCTCTAACGCTCCGTCACCACCGAAAGAGAGACAGAGCCGTTCGTGTCTTACAGTCCCGCGGGCGGCGGCGCCTGGTCGTCGAGTCCCGCCAGTGCGTCGCGCAGGGCGGCGCGTGAAGTGATGCCGAGCTTCGGGAAGACCTGGTAGAGGTGGGTCCCAACGGTCCGGGGCGACAGGAAGAGCCGTTCGCCGATCTGCTTGTTGGTCAACCCGGCGGCGGCGAGTTCGGCGATCTCGCGCTGCTGCGGAGTGAGGGATCCCACACCAGTGGGGGCGTGGTGGCCGATGCTCTGCCCGGTTGCGCGCAGCTCACTCGCGGCCCGTGCGGCCCATGGCCGGGCCTCCAGACGCTCGAATGTGTTCAGGGCATCGATGAGGTGCCTGCGGGCCTCGACAGTCGCTTTGTTACGCCGTAGCCGCTCTCCGTAGGCGAGGGCGATACGCGCGCGTTCGAACGGCCAGTGCTCTCCGCCGGCCACGGAAAGCGCCCGCTCGAAGAGGATTACCGCGTCCTCGTCGCCCGCCACCAGGGCGGCCGCGGCGTCCACGGCCATGGCAAGCCGCGACGACAGCGCGGCGACCCCGCAGGCGCGTACCGCCTCGACGTGCGCGACCGCTTCCGCCGTTCGCCCGGTGCGCACCGCCGCCTCGACGACATCCATGATCACCCACAGCGCATGCGGCACATGGGTGGCCAGCTCGCCGGCGGCCGTGATCGTGGTCGTGTGCCGGTAGGCCTGCTCGAAGTCCCCGCGGCCCAGCGCGTCGAGGATCAAGGCCTGGGCCGCGATGCGCTGGACCAGTCCGGCCCGCCGCGGTGTCGCCCACGTCGTCATCCGGTCGGTCAGGGCCTTGGTGGCCTCATGGTCGCCGCGGGCAGCGGTCAGCATCGCCAACAGATACAGGCCCAGGCATTCCAGCAGCCGATAGTTGTGCAGCCGGCACAGCTCGACGTGCTCCTCGGCTAGAGCTTGCAGCTCATCCCACTCGCCGGTGATGAATTGATCCAGCCCGAGCAACGATCGGGCGTGCAAAGTCAGCGTCACCGCGGCGTCACCACGATGGTCGCGCAGGATGCGCCACAAGGCGGCCCGGCACAAGGTCAGCCGATCCACGAACATCGCGGCCAGCCCCACCCGGACGCTCCAGACCGGGTCACCCTGCCCGTCCAGATCGGCGATCGCCGCCTCGATCCGCGCGAGCAGCGCGGACGCGGTGCGGGCTGGATCGGCGAAAGTGCCGGCCAGCAGCGCGAGCAGCTCCGGAACCGGCGCGGCCAACTGCCCGAACGCCGCGTGGAACGGCGTCCACAGCTCGGCGCGCCCGCCGAAGTAGCAGACCCAGCCCAGGGTGTAGAACCCCTCGACGAGCGTGTTGTCCTCGCTGACGTAGGGCGCGGGCTGCATCTCGATGGCGCCGACCAGCAGCCGGTGCGCGGTGTCGACGTCTCCCTCACCGCTGAGCAGCAGATGATGGGCGGCCGCGACGGCCGAGACCAGCGACCTGGCGTTCCCGCTCTCGCCCTGCCGGGCATCGGCGAGCAGGCGCGGCACCTCTCGCAGGTCGCCGGTCATCACCGCCCCGAAGTACGCGGCCTCGGCGAGCCGCCGGCTCCGGTCGGCGCCGACCGGACTGAGATCGGCGGCCCGCAGCAGAGCGGTGACCGAACCGGCCGCGTCGCCGCGGCTGCGGATCGTGTGAGCGGTCTCCTCCAGAAACCGTGCCACCTGTTCGTCCGTACCGACCGTGGCGTTGGCCAGATGCCAGGCTCTGCGCTCCGGACTGCCCGACTGCCGCTCGGCGAGCATCGCGTGGGCTCGCAGCCGTTCCTCCACTGTGGACAAGTTGACGACCGCCGAACGCGTCAACGGATGCCGGAACCTCACCCGGCCCGCCCCCTCTTCGACGGCGACCAGCCCCGCCCGCTCGGCCGGGGCCAGCGCCGCCGCGTCGGCGCCGAGCGCCACCAGCGCGGGCAGGCTGCCCGTCCCGTCCAGCACCAACAGCAGCAGCACCTGCCGTGCCGACGGCGGCAGCCCGCTGATCCGCGACTCGAACGTCGCTTGGAGACGACCGCTCAACGGCAGCACCTCCGGCAGCCGAGCGGCACCGGATCGTTGCCGGCCCGACAGTGCAAGGGGAAGCTCATGCAAGGCCAGCGGGTTTCCCTGCGCCTCCGTCAGGAGACGTCGCCGCACCGCGGGCACGAGCGCGGGGAACCAGTGCGCCGCCAGCGCGTCCGCGGCCTCCTCCGCGAGTGGCCGCACCTCATGATCGGGCAGGCCGGCACGGTCGAAGAAGCTTTCGTCGCCGGACCGGTAGGCGGCCAGGAAACCGACCCGCGTGCCCGTCACCCGGCGGGCGACGATCGCCAAGACCATGGCGCTGGCCCGATCCAGCCACGGCAGGTCGTCGACGACCACCAGCACGGGCCGGGTCGCCGCCGCGTGGGACAACAGCGCCAAGGCCGCGTTCGCGATCACCAGCAAGCCCGGCGGGGAACCGGCTCGAAGGCCAAGCGCAACGCCGAGTGCCCTACGGTGCACCGGGTTCAACGCGTCGAGATCGCCCACCATCGGGTACAAGGCCTGATGGAGTGTGGAGAAGCTGTGGCCCGCCTCGAACTGCGTGCCTGACGCCCGCAAGACGTGAGTGCCGACTGCCTCGGCGTACGCGCTCGCCGCGTCCAGCAGCGCCGTCTTTCCGATACCGGGCTCGCCGAACAACAACAGGGCTCCGCCATACTGGCGGGCGCGGTCTACCAAAGTGTGGAGTATGCGGAGATCGTCGTCGCGGCCGAACAGATCAGCGTCGCCGACCGTCTTGGGTCCGTCGGCTGGCGAGTCGGCCACGCAGGCACCTCCATCTACCCCGGGATGGCCCAGCCCGGTGGTTCATCATCTTAGGGAACCAGCGGGAGCCACGTACTAGATCATCCCGGTTTGGGGCATATGGCGAAAAACTCAGCAGGACCGACACGAATTGGAGGTGGGTGGCGATGTCGTGCACTCTGCGCCGCTGTGCCATGTCGTGCCGGTCCCGGTCGGTTCGTGGCCCTGGTGGAAGTGGACCTGCTGCTCAACCGACAGGCAGGCGATGGTCATGCCGAGGATCGTTCCGGTAGTGAGAGCGTCGGTGGGATACGGGATAGGGGAAGTGTGACGACCTCGCTACGACCGTCCTGAACTGTGCCCGACGGTGCGCCAGCGCGCGCGTCCCCGGTCAGTCCTCCGCGGCGATCCAAGTCATTTGACGCAATCGACGGGCCGATGGCCCGGCCTAGTGTGGCACCCGTTCCCCCAAGGAGGATTGAGAATGAGTTCTGGTGACCCCATTCGCAACGTGGTGCTGGTGCACGGCGGTTTCGTCGATGGCGGCGGCTGGCAGGCGGTGTACGAGCTGCTCAAGGCCGACGGCTACCAGGTGAGCATCGTGCAGAACCCCACCCTGTCGCTGGCCGGCGACGCCGCCGCGACCCGGCAGATTCTCGACCGGCAGGACGGACCCACCGTGCTGGTCGGCCACTCATACGGCGGGGCCGTCATCAGCGAAGCCGGCACCCACGACAAGGTCGCGGCCCTCGTCTACATCGCCGCTTTCGTGCCTGACAAGGGCGAGTCCGTCAACACGCTGATCGCCGACCCGCCGCCCGGCGCCCCGGTTCCCCCGATCCTGCCGCCGGTCGACGGCTTCCTGTTCCTGGACCGCGACAAGTTCCACGGCTCGTTCGCCGGAGACCTTCCGGCCGACCGCGCGGCCTTCCTCGCGGACTCGCAGGTACCGTGGGGCCTGGACGCGCTCGGCGGCGCGGTGACCGAGCCGGCCTGGCGCACCAAGCCAAGCTGGTACCTGGTCGCCTCCGACGACAAGATGATCCCGCCGCCAGCGCAGCGGGCGATGTCCGAGCGTGCCGGCTCCGTCGTCGCCGAGGTCCCCGGCAGCCACGCCATCTACGAATCCCGTCCCGACGCGGTCGCAAACCTGATCAAGCAGGCCGCCGCCGGACGGTAGGCAGGTGGCGGCGGACGCTCCGGCCGTACTCCGATAGGCCGGGGCGCCCCGTCGTTCCGCCACCGTCACCGCGGCGGCGGAACGTACGGGTTCAGCGGTGCGGCTTTTGGCTGGCGCGACCACACAAGCGGCGCAGGTCAGCCGCTCTACGGCCGTATCAGGGACCTGACCGTCATCGGCGCTTTCGTCGACCGTGCGGTCCCGATGGCGGGTCGCTTCTGTCGACCGGTGAGCCCGGCGCGGCAAGAGTCCGCTGCTGCACGCTGCGGCGGCGAGAGCCGTCGACGGAGGCGTCCGGGTCCGTCATGGTCCGCAGGGCGATGGAGCAACTGGGGGCCAGGCTAGGCGCGTGGCCGGTCATCGCACGAGGCGCAGCGCCTCAGGCGTGAGGTCCTTGAGGGTGGGATATCCGTCGACCGCCATGATCAGGTCCGCTTCAGCCAGCAGTGAGCGCAGCACGTGCACGACACCGTCCTCGCCGCCGAGTGCCAGCCCGTATGCGTACGGGCGACCGATCCCCACCGCGGTAGCACCCAACGCCAGCGCCTTGATGGCGTCGGCGCCGCTGCGCACACCCGAGTCGAACAGGACCGGCAGCCCGTCAGCGGCTTCAAGCACGTCGGGCAGGCACTCCAAGGTGGTCAGTCCTCCGTTAGCTTGCCGTCCACCGTGGTTGGAACAGTAGATGGCGTCTGTGCCGCGGTCTTTGGCGCGACGAACATCGTCGGGGTGGCAGATGCCTTTGAGCATCAGCGGCAGCTCGGTCTGCGACCGTAGCCAGTCCAGGTCGTCCCACCTGAACGGTCCACCGAAGATCGGCAACGTGCGCACGGCCAACTCGGTGGCATCCTCGCCGGGCTGCAGTCTCTTCCGGAACACCGGGTCGCTGGTGTAATTGCTCAGGCACCCGCTGGGCACCTGTGGGTAGTTCGAGCCGCT
This sequence comes from Planotetraspora silvatica, assembly GCF_016863315.1. Classification (GTDB taxonomy): domain Bacteria; phylum Actinomycetota; class Actinomycetes; order Streptosporangiales; family Streptosporangiaceae; genus Planotetraspora; species Planotetraspora silvatica. Next base: position 13,593 of record NZ_BOOQ01000039.1, on the reverse strand, counting down.
CAGGTCCCGAGGCCGCCAGCCGGTGACCCAGGTATCGAGGGTGACGGCGATGCCTTTGAAACCCGCTGCCTCGGCGCGGTGCACCAGGCTCGCGGCCAGGTCCCGATCTGGTGGTGTGTAGAGCTGGAAGAAGCCGGGCGTATCGCCGAGTACTGCGGCCACGTCCTCCATCGGATCCGCCGACAGCGTCGCCGCGAAGAACGGAACACCTGTGCGAACGGAGGCTCGCGCGCAGGCAAGATCGCCGTGACCGTCTTGCGCGCACACCCCGAGCACCCCGATCGGCGCCATAAACACCGGCGAGGGCAACCTCACCCCGAACAACTCGATCGACATATCACGTTCGGTAGGGGCGACCAGCATGCGCGGATACAAGCCCCAGCGCTTGAAAGCCTCGCAGTTGGCCCGCTGGGTGTGTTCGTCACCGGCGCCGCCGGCAACATACCCCCAGACCTTCGGTCTCATCGCGGCCGATGCCTTCTCTTCCAGATCCGCAAATGTCATGGGATACGGCGGCTGATGGCCGGTCTGTCCCTGGGCGTACAGCTCATCTTGGTACTCTGCGAAAGTCATACGTAGGCACTATCCGCGCGAGTGGAGCATTACCCGAGTCGATCGGGTAAGCAACGGCCAAGCATGTGGAAAAGAGCGAGGGTGACGTAACCGGGCGTTCTTTGCTTCCGGCGTCAGCGGTCAACGGGAGCGCCGGGCGCTGATACGTTCGCGTGACCTCGATGCATGACGGTCAGCGGGTCTTGACATCGAGATCTCGTGCCAGATGCGTGCCAGAGTGAAGGGGATGAGCGGGTCTCACGGAGATTCATGGCCACTCCTCGAACGGCAGCGTGATCAGTGCGTCGAAGCCCGCGGGGTCGTCGCTGATGTGCAGTTGGTCCACGCACTTTTGGCCCGACCCCACAGGCCGTTCGTGACTTCAGCAGGCCAGCAACATCGGGCGGGCGATCGCGGAGGCGTTCTCCGCCGAGGGTGCGCACGTGATCGTGTCCGGTCGCAGCGCCGAGCGGGGCGGACTGGTCGTCGGGGGTATGCGCGCGTGGTGCATCACCGCCGAAGGCGGTCCGGCGATGGCGGTCGTCGAACGGACCGCTGCGTGGCCGATTCCGGAACGGGCACTGACCTCCGGCCGGAGGGCGCGATATATGAAGTACTTCTTACGGCTGCCCGCCACATGGTGACCTTGGCCGAGCGGCGGTGTGTGCTTGCCTACGCGGGATTCCCCGATCAACCGCACACGGAGGCACACCCATGCAGCAGACGCGACGCAGCGCCACGACGCCCGATCGACAGCACCCGTTACGTCGGCGTCGATTCGCGGCGGTACTGGCGCTCATCGTGAGCGGAGTCGTCCTCACGCCCGCCGTATCCCTGGCGGACGTCACCCGGACCAGCGGGTCGGCCGCTCCGCCCCCCATGTCGCACCGGCCAGTCGACAGGCCATCGACGACTCTGACCCGGGCCGATCGGATGCCGACCACGTACCGGTCCCGCAAGCCGACCCCCGCGCCCAGGCCCACGCCATCGCCGACAGCCGTTTCCCAGCCCACAGGTACATCCGGCGCACCGGCTCTTTCGGCGCCCCACGCGCCCGCAGGCCTCTATGTGTCGTCCTCTCCCGATCTCGCCCCGCAGTTCTGCCAGGCCACGGCCGCGCCGGTGGCGCGAAGCATTCAGCCGCTGTTCGGCGTCAGCAGCGGCGCCCCGGCGTACAACACCGACCGGCTGAACCTGCGAGCCGCGTTCGAGTTGTCCCTCTCGAACGGTGAACCTCTGCTCACGCAGACTGTGGGATTCGTCGGCTCCTCGGCGCGCTTCCAGGTGCCCGGCGGTGTGCTGACCGACGGCTCCTATCGTGTTCGGGTGCGGGCGGAGGACGGAGCCGCAGTGTCGGAATGGCTGCCCTGGTGCGTGTTCACCGTCAACGCATCCGGCGCGGTGCCCACTCCGGGAGTCCCTGCCGCACTGCGCATCTCGGCCGGCCCCTACGCGGGATTCCAGCAGTGCGGAGCAGTGAGCGGCGCCCCTGTCGTGGGAACGCGTGACAGTCTCACCTTCGCGGCCTCCCCGGCCCCCCAGACCATCGGTCTCAACTACCCGAACCTGAGCTCGACCTTCGAGATCGGCCACCCAGGGCAGGACCCGCTGATCCGGAAAACCGAAGCCATCTGGCCCGGCGGCCGGGTCTTCGGAACCGGCGTCGCCCCGGGGACGCTGACTCCTGGCCCTTACCAGTTCCGTGTGCGCGCCGAGGACGGGAACGTGGTCTCGGCCTGGTCATCCTGGTGCGCCTTCACCGTCACCGGCTAGCTGTACTTGGCCAGCGGGTTGGTGACACGCCGTAGTTGATGCTTGATCAATAAGAAGACCTCCGGATGTGGTGGAGATGCCGTCTTCACCGAACCGGAGGTCTTCATGGCCCACGCTAATGCTCGTCTGATCATGCACGGGCGGATCCCGCTGGTGCGGCGCGTCCGCCTCGAGGGCCGGCCCGTCGCGCATGTCGCCAAGGAACTGGGCATCTCCCGCCAATGCGCGCACCGGTGGGTGCGCCGCTATGACGAGCAAGGCTGGCCGGGTCTGCGCGAGCGTTCCTCACGCCCGCATCGGGTGGCCAACCGCACTCCCGCCAGCGTCGAGGCCCGCGTGCTGGCCTGCCGCCGTACTGATCGTCGCGGCCCGGCCCACATCACCGACCAGACCGGGGTGCCTGAGCGGACCGTCTCGCGGATCCTGCGCTGATTTCCACGATTTGCCCGGCCGGCGCGGGAGCGGATCCTAGGGTGGTGGTGCGCGGTCATGCCCCCTAAGAGTGCACGGAGGAACTCATGGACCGGGTGACGTCGAAGGACGGGACGTCGATCGCATACGAGCGACGGGGAAGCGGGCCCGCCGTTATCCTGGTCGGCGGCAATCTCGACGACGGGGCGGAGAACGCTCCGCTCGCCGCGGAGCTCGCCGCCGATTTCACCACCTGGAACTACGCCCGTCGGGGACGGGCCGGCAGCGGCGACACCCATCCCTACGCCGTGGAACGCGAGATCGAGGACATCGAGGCGCTCATCGCCGAGGCCGGCGGATCCGCGAGTCTGTACGGCGTCTCCTCGGGCGGTGCACTCGCGCTGCGCGCCGCCGCGTCGCGGCTCGCGGTCAACAAGGTCGCCGTGTACGAGGTGCCATACATGGTCGCTGACGAGGCGTCGCGATGGTGGCGGGACTACGTCGACCAGCTCGGGATGGCGCTCGCCGAGGGACGACGAGGCGAGGCGCTCGAACTCTTCATGGGCTTGGCCGGCTCGTCCGAGGAAGACATCGCGGGGGCGAAAGCCTCGCCGCTGTGGCCTGGGCTGGAGGTCCTCGCCCACACCCTCGCGTACGACGCGGCCGTCCTGGGTGACGGCCGGCCGCCCACCGGGCTTCTGGCGAGGATCACGCAGCCGGCTCTGGTCGCCACGGGCCGGACCGAGCCTGATCCCGGTGGAGAAGGGCTGCCCGCGGGCTTCTTCGATGACGCGGCCGACGTGATCGCGGCGATCATCCCCCGGTCGCAACGCCGCATCCTCGACGGCCATTCGCACGTGGTCGACGCGAAGCCGTTCGCGGCGGTGCTGACCGAGTTCTTCAGGCCGTGACGGAGTGATCGGCCGGGCACGGGTGACGTCGGGGATTACGAGGAGCTCGCTGAAGGCTGCGAGACGGAATGGGCGCTCCAGCTCGTCCGCGCGCACTTGCGGCCGGATGAAACGCGGGCAGCGTGCCCGTCACCGAGGCCACGCTGAACCAGGGGCACGACCCTCACCCGGGCTGCGCCACCGACGAGCGGTTGCAGACCTTCCACCGTCTCCGCGACGACCGCGAGGTGCCGCGCTGGGTGGGCCGTCCAGGCGTTCCGCTACACGGCGGAGGCGATCGACGAGCTCATCCTGCTCGCACGATCGGAAGGGTTACGTCTACGCCGGCGTGGAGGCCCGCGCCTGCGTCACGGAGAACATCTACCCCGACCAGGTAGAGGTCAGCTGGTATCCGTGGTCACTCGAAGATGCTGACGGCCAGGTCGTGGAGGAGGCTAGTTCATGGTCGGATGACCACTTCGATGTGGCGCTGTACCCGAACCCGAGGCGCAAGGTGCGAAACGGCCTCATCACGCTCAGCACCCAGTCCATGCACCTGGAGGGCACCCCCGGCCAGCGCCTCGGCGTCTACGTCGCCGAACCTGGCACTCCCGACCACGACGCGATGCTCCTGCTGGACATGACCGCACCCGAGCCTGCCGCGCATCCGTCCACGACCAACCAGGCACAGCGATCAGCGGGGACTGACGGGAAGTCACGAGGACTCGACCGGCGCTGAGCAGCAGCCCCTGTTTCCCAGCTCAGAAGGGAGTAGATCAGTAGCCGAGTGCCAAGCTGCCAGCGCGGGTTCGATTCCCGTCACCCGCTCCACACACAAATGCCCAGGTCAGGGGATGATTCCCGAACCGGGCCTTGATCTTTGCTGAGGTTGTTTCTCACTTGCCGTGCTAGAGGTGCTCGACGATGACGCCGGCATTGAACCGGACGCGGAATTGTCGGAGCGTGCGGTTAACGTGGTGGGCAGCCTGATGCCTGGGGGTACGTGCGATGGCGACATTCGCCCTGATTCACGGCGGCGGCGGCTCCGCCTGGGACTGGCACCTGCTGGCGGCCGAGTTGCGCGGCCGAGGGCATGACGTGGTAGCCGTGGACCTGCCGATCGAGGACGAGTCCGCCGAGCTGCTCGACTATGCCGATGCCGTGGCCGAGGCCGTCGGCGCCCGCCGCGACCTGGTCGTGGTGGCGCACTCGTGGGGCGGCTTCGTCGGCCCGCTCGTCTGTGCTCGGGTGCCGGCCGAGCTGCTGGTGCTGGTGTCGGCCATGATTCCGGCGCCGGGCGAGCCGCCGTCCGACTGGTGGGCCAACACGGGCTTCGAGGGCAAAGACATGAGCGACCCCGTCGCGCTGTTCCTACACGACGTGCCCCAGGAGTTGGCGGAGGAGCTGCTGTCGAAGAGCCGGGATCACGCAGACAAGGCCTTCGCGGAGCCGTGGCCCCTGGACGCCTGGCCGGAGGTGTCGACCAGGTTCCTGCTGTGCCGTGACGACCGGTTCTTCACGCCGGGCTTCATGCGCGCAGTCGTGCGCGACCGGCTGGGCATCACGCCCGACGAGATCGACGGCGGGCACGCGCCCATGCTGGCCCGTCCCGGTGAGCTGGCCGACCGGCTGGAGGGTTACCTGACGGGCAGGGTGTAGACGCGGCGCACGATGCTGCCCAGCCTGCTCACGTCCGCCCCATACACAGGCAGCGACGCCGCCGACCTCCGAGCCGGTGTCGCGCACCATGTGGATTGCTGATTCTCAGTGCCCAACGGGGCCTGCGTGGTGTTCCACAGGGTTAGCGTGTCCCGCAGACAGGTCTCCGCGTCGGCGAGACGGCCCTCGGTACGGGTCGCGAATCGGTCGATCGTACGACCTGGGTAGGCGTTCGGTCTGGGGACTCAGACCGCCGCCGAGTGGAAGAACGCCGCCGCCTCACCTCGCGAACCGACCGAGAGCTTGGTCAGGATGTTCGCGACGTGGAACTTCACGGTGGACTCGCTGATGTGCAGCTCCTGGGCGATGGTTCTGTTGCGGTGGCCGAGTGCGAGGCGCTCGAGTACCTCGAGTTCCCGCGCTCCCAGACCGGCCAGGGGGTCGGTGCCCGGAGCCTCATCCGGCAAGGAGGCGAGTATGGGTCTGGGGATCCTCGTGGCAGCGGCCTCGGACAGTGCCAGGGGAAACGTCAGCTTGGTCGTCATTCCCCAGCCGGGCACGGCGTCGCAGTTCGAAGGAACCGCCCTGGGCCTCCACCCGCTGAGCGATCTGGCAGGTGCGGAGATCGTCATTCAGCAGGCCGGGTCCGTCGTCCCGTACGGTCGCCACCAGCTCGGTGAGCCCGAGCTGCCAGCCGACCCTGATCCGCCTGACCTCGCTCTGCTGCAGTGCCGCCAGGACAGCGGCTCGCACGGACACTTTGGCGGCGTGCGCGGTGGCCGACGTCAGCGGCCTGTCGTTTGCGGGCGGATCCAGTTCCAGCTGGATCGCACTGTGGCTGAGCAGCGTCTTCAGCGAGTCGGACAGATGACCGAAGGCCTGCCTGGCCGACTCCTCCCACACCGGCGAGGTGCCCCGCGGAGATTCGTTGCGCAGCTCCAGGAGCGCGTTAACGGCCAGGTCGACGGCGGTCGACCGTGCGACGGTGTCGTCCAGCCGGTGGCTGCGCAGCACGCCCAGGATCCCGGAGAGCGCGGCCGCGTGCGCCTCGCTCAGTTCGGCGACGGCATGAGTCCTGGCCTGTGCGACCGCTCGGGACTGGGCTAGCGTGCTCGGTGTGGCATCCGTGACCAGTTGCTCCACATGACTGGTGAGCAAATCCACCAGCGCCTGCACGATCGGGAGGACGTTCGCCGTGACAGGAGTGTCCTCGTCGAGGACCATGACAAGGCCGGCGCCCCGGGGAGTGAGATCACTCGCGACGGCGAGGACAGGCCCCCTGCGAGGTGCGCCGTTCCCTGCCACGGGTGGCCCGGTGTTACCTGTGCGACAAGCGCGCCGAGTACCGCTCCGGTGAGCGTGCCGGTGAGCTCCTGGTCGCCCACGGCCGCGACGGGGGAGGACGCACACTGGGTCGCCAGGAGGGCGACCGCCCGGTGCGGCACGTCGTCGGCCAGGGCCGCGGACAGGCGGGTGGCCATCTCCGATACCGGGGCATGCATGATGTGCGCGGCTGTGACCAGGGCCGATGACGGCTATGCGAATCCGGCGTACTCCACGGTGTCAAGCGTACGACTGTGGGTCACTGCGCCCGCCCCGCCCTTCGGACGGGACCGAACCGTCCAAAAGGCCAGCTAGATCGCGCCGCGTCCGGTCGATGATGGGTGTGCCGAGAGGGCGACCGGCTGTGTGTCCGGCCGGTCGGAGGTTGTCGTTCTCACACTGGAGGCTGACCAATGCAGGCAATAGTTTTCGAGGAGTTCGGCGGGCCCGAGGTTCTTCAGCTCAAGGACGTCGAGGAGCCCCACGCGGGTCCGGGCGAGGTGCGTATCGCCGTACAGGCGATCGGCGTCAACCCGGTGGACTTCAAAGTGCGTCGCGGCTGGTTCGATGACTTCATGCCCACGCCGCTGCCGTCCGTGCCGGGTGTGGAGGCAGCCGGGATCGTCGACGAGGTCGGTGAAGGCGTCACCGGCTTCGTCCTCGGCGATGAGGTCGTGGGCTGGGTCAACGGCGGTGCCTACGCCGAGCACGCCCGCATGGCCACCGTCATACACAAACCCGCGAAGGTCAGTTGGGAACAGGCCGTCGCGCTGCCCCAGGCCGGTGAGACCGCGGATCGCGTGCTGCGCGAGCTGGACTTCAAGAAGGGCGAAACCCTGTTGCTGCACGGCGCCGCTGGTGTCGTGGGCCCTGATCCGGCGTAATTGCCGCGGGCTGGGTGACTATCGCCGTGGACGGCCGCATACATCGGTGGACGGGCGAGGATCGTTTCCGCAGGTGGGGGCGGGTATGCAGGCTGATCCCGCCCGCACCTTGGTTGCCTGGGGGTCAAGGGTCGCAGGTTCAAATCCTGTCGTCCCGACGCAGCTCAGAGGGCTGATCCGATTGATCGGGTCGGCCCTTTCGGCGTCTTGGAGACCGTGATCATCTTGCTGCTGGCCTGCTACCGCTACTTGACCTGTGGTCAAGCATGGCAGGCGCCCGAGTTCGGCGATGGAATGCGTCCCAGTGTCCAGATGGGTGCTGGGTAGCCGGGTTCGGTGCCGTCATGTGAGCGCGTCACGTGAGGCGTCGTACGCCGATGAGACCACGGAAATGTGAGGAGAGCGGACAGTGAGAGGATTGCGAGGGTGATGGCAAGAACCAGTGACATCGAGAAGGCGGCCGGTGCGCTGCGCGCCGGAGGCCTGGTGGCCTTCCCGACCGAAACCGTCTACGGTCTAGGCGCCAATGCAGAGAACTCCGCCGCCGTCGCGCGCGTCTTCCAGGTCAAGGGGCGCCCACCCACTCACCCGCTGATCGTTCACATCGGCGGCGCGGAGCACCTGGGCGGCTGGGTCGAGGACGTGCCCGCGACGGCCCGACTGTTGGCCGAACGCTTCTGGCCGGGGCCACTCACGCTGGTCCTGCGGCGCGGTCGCCGGGTGCCCCTCGAAGCGACTGGTGGCCTAGAGACGGTGGCCGTGCGCGTGCCTGACCACCCTGTCGCACTCGCGCTGCTCTCGGCCTTCGGCGGCGGTGTCGCGGCCCCGTCCGCCAACCGCTTCGGCTCGGTCAGCCCGACAACGGCGAACCACGTCCGTGCGGAGCTCGGTGATGCCGTCGATTTCGTGCTGGATGGCGGCCCCTGCGAGGTCGGTGTCGAGTCGACCATCGTCGACGTCACGGGTGACACCCCGAGCATCCTGCGCCCCGGTGGGGTGACGCGCGAGGGACTCGAAGCGGTGCTGGGGTGCCCTCTTGCGGTCCACTCGACGAGCCGCGTTCGCGTGCCGGGCCAGCATCCGTCGCACTATGCGCCGCGTGCGCGGGTCGTCCTCGTCGAGCCCGAGAAGGTCGTCGCCGAAGCGGAGATCGCGCAGGAGCTAGGGCACCAGGTGGGTGTTCTTCTTCCCCCCTCCTTCGCCGACGCTCCGGTGAAGGCGCATGCTGTGGTGGCGGTTCCCGGTTCGACGGCCGCCTATGCGCGCGGGCTGTACGGGTTCCTGCGCGAGCTCGACCAGCGGGGGTGCGACCTTGTCGTCGCGTCGTTGCCGATGGAGGAGGGGCTGGGACTCGCGATCGCCAACCGGCTCCGCCGCGCCGCGGGGCCCCGCTCCTCCGAGTGACCAGCAACGCCCCTTGTCAGTGGCTCAAGATTTCCCACCCGTGGCTCCCCTCGCAGTCCGTGGCAAGGCCAAAGTCCGCGCGAGGTACGGGACAGGGAGCGAGACCGGATTGGTGGGCCATGCGAGGTGTGACGTGGCTGTGCAACGGCTGGCGGAACTCCGGTCACGATGTGGAATCGACGGTGACGTCAAGGCCGCGGGCTGCTACCACCTGGGCGCTGCCGACGGCTAGGCGGTAGCACAGGCCCACGACGGCGGCCTGGCCGGCGTTGACCCGTTCGGCGAGCACTCGAGAGCCGTCCACTAGCAGGTCAGCCGTTTGCTTTATGTGCTCGGTCAAGATCTCGTCGGCCTTCACGCGACCTGCGGCCCGCGCCGCGAGCAGGCTGGGGGTCACCCGCTCGACGATGTCCCGGACATACCCGGTCGGCACAATCCCGCCCTCCAGCGCGGCGCACGCGGCGCCCACCGCGCCACACGAGTCATGGCCGAGGACCACCACCAGCGGGCAGTCCAGCACGTCCACCCCGTACTCGATGCTGCCAAGCACCTCCGCGCCCATCACGTGGCCCGCGGTGCGCACCACGAACAGGTCACCCAAGCCACGATCGAAGATGATCTCTGCGGCCAACCGGGAGTCGGAGCATCCGAACAGGACGGCGAACGGGCGCTGGCCCGGTGCGATCTCGGCGCGGCGCGTAGCGTCCTGGTTCGGGTGCTCCGGGGCACCCGCAACGAAGCGCTGGTTACCCGCGAGCAGCAAGTCGAAGGCTTCCTTGGGAGTCGGAGACTTGATCTCGGTCATGGCCGGAGCCTAGGCCAAGCCCCGGGCTGTCGGGCTGTCTGGGTCTTCCCAGTGCCCGCTGAGGGCTTCGTCGTCGCCCCCAGACGCCGGCGATTCCGGCTTCGATACCCAGGCCGAAGCGCTTGCGCCGATATAGGCGCTAAGAAGTCCTAACACAATGATCAGAGGGCGAGGCGTCGCCAGCAGATGATGGAGGCGGCGAGCGTCAACCCCTATGAGAGGCGCACCCCCACCGTCGTACGACGCAGCCGCCACCGCGGACAGGGCTCTTATCTGCTCGAGTCGGTGAACCAGCCTGATACCCGCGGCGTCTGACCTGCATGACGTTCGCATGGGACACGCTCATCGCGCCGGCCGCAGCGCTCGGAGGTGTAGCCCTCACACTTCTGGCAAGCGCCACCCGTGAGCGCACCCAGTTCCGGCGACAAGTACAGCTCAGTCGACTGGCCGAGCGTCGCGAGGCGTATGCCAGCTTCCTAGCCACCAGCGACCTCATCGTCTTGATCGTGGATCACGTGGCCCTTGAGCGGAGACGCCGAGGGCCTTTCGCATGTCTGGGGGTGCCCGACGTGCCGACCACCGCAGACAGACCGCACCGCGTCACCGCGTCTGGGCCTCCCGCTACCACGCCCGCCGGTTCCTGAAGATCGGTAAGACGGCCTGGTACGGCTACAACGACCTCGCCACCATCGAAGGCTGCCTCCACCGCGGCGACCCCGTGCCCGCCACCCCGGGGCGCGCGCATCACCGAGCGGAAGATCGCCTACTACCCGGCCCTCGGCTACCGCCCCAAGCAGAAGCCGCAGACGCTGACCGACATCGATGGCTCCACCGGCCCCATCATGTCCGTGGAAGCGCAGGCACAGGGACACGTCAAGCCGGGCTTGCATCTCTGTCGCCGGCCTGCTGCCGCTCCGCGGTGGGTCGCTGGCAAAGGGGATGATGTCGCAGGTCATCACGGTGTGCATGATCAGGTTGAAATGGACCCAACGTTTCGCTATCCAGCGGAATAGGAACGGAACATTACGGGCGCAGTGGCAGAGAACGCGACTAACGTGATGTTCATGGGAGGCGACAGCGAGTCCGAGCCGAACATAGTGCAGGAGCGCGTCATCGAGAAGGCCACCCGGCTCTTCGCGTCGCTCGGGTACGACGGCACTCCAGCCCAAACGATCGCTGACGCCGCCGGACTCGACATCGCCACTGTCACCGACCTCGTCGGCGGCAAACGCGAGATCTACATGACGGTGATGCGTCGGAGTCACCTCGCCACACAGGCGATGTTGGACTCGGCATTAGCCGAGTTCACACCCGATCGGGCGGGTGTCCTCCTGGTCGTCGACCGCTTCCTGGACTTCCACATCGACCACCCAGAGATCCCTGAGCTGTGGATACACCGATGGATGTCCGACGCCGCCGACATCACCGGGGTTGAGGCTCTGTACCTCAAGCCAAATCGGGACCGCATCAACGACGCGTTTCGGGGCGTCGTCGGATCCAACATGGACCTCGATGTGAATCTGGAGGTCATCGTCTGGTGCATCCGCGGCTTCGTAGTAGGCGGCATGCTCTCCCCGAAAGGGGAGCCCCATGGGCCTCGCGACACTGTGTACCTACAGCGGTTCCGCGCGCACCTGCACCAGCTAGTCACCCGGATGCTCAGGTTGGACGGCTGACGGTAGCGTCACGGCCGATGGACAGGACGGTCCTTGACCGTCGCGAGGGGGTTCGTGGCCATGTTCGATCGATTCGAAGAGTTCGACATCTCTACCGCGGGTGCGTCGATCCACGGACGCCGAGGCGGCAACGGACCGCCTCTGCTCCTCCTGCACGGTATTCCGGAAACGCATCTGATGTGGCATCGGGTAGCACCCCACCTTGCCGACCGCTACACCGTCGTCGCCACCGATTTGCGGGGGTACGGCGACAGTGGCAAGCCGCCCAGTACCGCCGACCATGAGCCGTACAGCATGCGAGCGATCGGCCGTGACCAGCTCGGGGTCATGCAACATCTGGGCTACGACCAGTTCAGCGTCGTGGGACACGATCGCGGGGCGCGCTGCGCCTACCGTCTCGCACTGGATCACCCGGATGCCGTTCTCCGGCTCGCCGTCATCGACGTCGTCCCCGTCGGCGACGCGTACAACCGCGCCGACAAAGACTTCAGCCTCCTCTACTGGCAATGGTCCTTCCTCGCCGCGCCGGAACCGGTACCGGAACAGTTCGTCAACGCGGCGCCGGCCAACCTGGTCGACTTCATGCTCAACACGTGGTCCGAGGTGAAGGACGCTTTCCCGGCCGAGGTACGCGGCGAGTACGTCGAGAAATTCAACCACCCCGATACGGTGCACGCCGTCTGCGAGGAGTTCCGCGCATCCCCGACCTTGGACTACCAGCAGGACGAGGCGGATCGCGGGAAGCGGAAGATCTCCTGCCCTGTGCTCTTCCTCTGGAGCCGGCGCGGTTCGGTCGCGAAACTTTACGATGATCCGCTTGCGATATGGCGGGAGTGGGCCGATGACGTTCGCGGCGGCCCGATACCAGTCGGTCACTTCATTCCTGAAGAGGCGCCCGAGGAGACCACACGCCGACTGCTCGATTTTCTGCAGTAGTGCGGATCGGCACGATCGGACCAGGCGTGTTCGCTCAGATCCTCCCAGGCCGTATAAGTATGGCGTTCCGCAATACTTCGCCCCAGCGACGCGGTTCAACGACGCGCTCCTGCGGCACCGGCGTCCTCCTCGACGGGTCTTCGAGATCGGCGACCCCCGTTCTCGTTCACGACTGTGGTCCCACGAATTCAGTGCAAACCCGCTATCGCGCGGGGCAAGCCCAGCAGGAGAATTCGCGAAGCCACGGCCGATGAGGGGCGTTCAGCCTCTCTCGGGAGCGTCCTCCAACGCGGCCAGCAGGCCCTCGAAATCCTCCGTGCACGGACCGCATGCACGCAGGTGCGCCGCCACGCCCGGATATCGCGCCTCAGGATCAGCGCCGGCCTGCACCAGGTCGGCGTACACGTGCATGATTTCCATCGCCTCGCCGCATCCCACGTCCGTGGGGTCGGTCTGCAGGAACCGTTCGAGTTGTGACCAGCCGTTCATGAACGCCTCGCGTCGTGATTCACATACCCCCGGGCGGCCAGAGAGGCGGCCAGTTTGCGCCGGGCGTCGAAGAGGGTCTTGTAGATGGCGTTGCGGTTGGAGTCCATCTCGGCCACGAGGGCGTCGAGGGGGATTCCGTTGAGCACGATCGCGATGAACACTCGCCGTTGATGAGGGGTCAGGTCGTCGTCCACCGCACGGTGCAAGGCGACGATCAGGTCGTGCCACTCCACCTGGTGGGCCGGATCGAACCCCAGCCGGTCAGGCAGCCGCTCCCAGTCTTCGGTGTCCAGCCGTGCGTCCGGTTTGCGCCAATAGTGGCGGCCGATCTTGCCGGAGACCTCGAAGATCACGAATTTGTACGCCCAGGTGGTGAAGCGGCTTTCCCCGCGGAACTGCTCAAGTTTGCCGGTCAGGGCCATCATGGCGTCGGCGGCGGCTTGATGGGCCAGGTCGTCGAGTTCAGGGCCGCTGATGCTCAGCCGGGGCGCCCGCCTGCTCACCTCGCCACGTGCGACGCGAAGCAACATCTGGTGCAACCGCACGAGCGCGCCCTCATAATCCGTACCCCCGCCCGTGAGCGCTCTCACCCATTCGGCGGATTCAGGATCGAGTGTCGCCGTCGTGTGGCCGTGGGCGGCGGATTCGACAGATCCCATGCCTAAAACCTATCAAGAGAGCAGTTGACCGCCCTGGGGCGGTGACGATCGGCGGCCGACGCGGACGAGCCGCGCACGATCGGCCGGGGCGATGACGAGGTGGCCGTGGCGGGCGCCCGACTCAGCTACGGG
>NZ_BOOQ01000038.1 GCF_016863315.1 Planotetraspora silvatica | reverse complement strand
CGCCCGACTCAGCTACGGGCGCCCGCCACGGGGTTGGTGAGGCGTTCTCCAGGGTCGTGGTCACGCTCCGCGAGCGTGCCTGATCACTGGAGCGACGCCGTTCACAGCGCCACGATCCCCTCGCCGCCAATAGCTCCTGGCACGGTCACGGTGTCGATCCGGGTGAGGGAACCGCCGGAGTTCACGCGGAAGGCGTTGACGTTCCCGTCCTTGCCGGTCTGCGCGTAGAGGTAGCGCCCGTCGGAGGAGGCGGCGGCGTCCACGGTGCCCGCGTCGGTCGCGGTGGTGCCGAGCGCCTTCACCGAACCCGTTCCGGTGTCCCGGTACCCGGAGAGGGTGCCGCTGCCCGCGTTCGAGACGTACAGCCAAGGGCCGGTCTTCACGATCCAGCAGGTCGCCGCCTGACCGGTGAGGAGTTGCTGGATTCGGGTCGCGTTGCCCGTGCGGCCGAGGGTGTAGGTCGCGACGGCATTGGGACCCGCCTGGGCGACGACCATCCGGCCGCCGTCGTCGAAGGTGAAGGCGAACGGGGCGGTCCCGTTCTCGGTCGTGGTGACCGGCTTGGCGGAGGGGGCGCCGAGGAGGTTCACGCCGAATACCTTGATGGCGTCGCCGTTGCCCTTGGTGACGACCACGACGCGGTCGCCGCCAGGAGTGAAACCGACCTGGCCGGGGGTTCCTGCGGCCGGATCGAGGCCGAGCCCGCGGTTCCAGGAGGGAACCCGCACCACACGGTCGCCGACGCGGCGGTAGCCCTGGATCGACCCGCCGTCCAGGGCGTTCAGCACGTAGACGAGGTCTCCGTGCGCGGCGACGCTGACGGGGAACCTTCCGCCCGAGGACACGACCTGGGTGCGGGTGAGCCGGTCGCCGTGGACGGCGAAGACGGTGATGGTGTCGCTGCCCGCGTTGACCGCGTACAGCAGGCCGTGACGCCGGTCGTAGGTCAAGGAGCCCTGGGAGGCAAGGTGGTCGACGACCGTGCCGTCGAGTACGCCACCGAGGCCGCCGGTCGCGAAGGCTCCCGCGCGGGTGAGAGAGCCGTCAGGGCTGCGGTCGTACGCGACGACCGTGTTGCCCTGCGGGTTGTCGGTCTGCACGAACACCGGGTGAGCGAACTCGTTGCCGGACCGGGCGGACGCGAAGGCGGGCGAGGTGAGCGCGGCGGCCGCGGTGACGGCGACGCCGGCCAGGCTGAGGACACGGACGGTGGTCTTCATGGTCTCCTCGTTCAAGGAAGGGTAAAGACGAACGGTCCGTTAGCGGCCCCGCGACCCGAGATGCTTACCGGGGACGCACCGAATCAACGACGTGTTCTCTGGTTCGTAAGATCTGCCCTCCGACGCGCGCGCCGCGACGTCCGGCGCACTCGTACGGCATAGGCCAGCGCCGAACCTGCGAACAGCACGCCGGTCACCAGCAGCCAGTGGCCCAGGTAGGGGGAGGTGTCGAGCCCCACCGCCTTCCGGTATTCGTGCTGGGATCCCCGCAGGATGAGCGGGAACCAGACGAGCAACAGCAGCCCCGACAGCCCCATCGGCACACGCACGTGGTTGATCCACGGCGGCCGGCCGGCGCCGCCCGCCGGCCGGCGGCGGCCGACCGAGCGCGTGGCCACGTCGGCGACGGCGTAGAGCGGGAGCAGCACGAGGTCATGGAAGATCGCTGCGCCGACGAACCAGATGAGGAAGCCGACCCAGACGCCTGCGACCACGACCCGGCTCGCCGCGTATCCGGCCAGGGCGAAGCAGGCGATCAGCGCGAGCAGGTGCAACGGGTCGGCGCCGTAGTGCGCAGCCACCCGCCGGTGGAGGTAATGCCACATCCGTCCTCCCCTCAAGCCGTTTCCGGGCTGAACTCGAGCATGCGGACCCACTTGGTGTTGTGGACGCCGGGTGCGTTCGGGACGATGATCCGCGCCGGGTATCCGTGGTCGAGGGACAGGTCGGCCCCGCCCACGCGGAGGGCCAGCAGCGAACGGGGATCGGCCACCTGCGTCGCGCTGAGCGTGACCCGGCTGAACACCCCGCCCCTCTGCAACGATCGGACGACGACTTGTGTGTGACCGGGAGCCGCCCCGGCCAGCCGGGCGAGATCGGCCAGGCGCACACCGGTCCAGTCCCGCTGGGTGGACCAGCCCTCGACGCAGGCGATCGGCAGGGCGTAGGTGTACAGGGGCATCGCCAGCAGGTCGGCTCGCGACAGCCGTACCGGGCGCGGGCCCATGACCTCCAAACGCCAGGCGGCGCCGGTCTGCGCCGCGACGACGCCGACGGAGGCCGCGGTCTTGTTGATCTGGAAGTCGTTGGGGCCTGTGCCGTAGGCCCGGCCGTGGGGAGCCAGCAGGGCGGTGCGGCGCAACCACCCGTCGATGCTCTGCCCGACCGACAACGCGAAGATCGCGAGTGCCCCGCCGCCGGCGAAGGCGAGCAGGCCGCGCCGGGAGATGGTGGGCGGCGCAGGGTCGGGGCTTACCAGCCCGCTCGTGTCGGGGGGTTCAGGCCGCGTGTCCGCAAGGTCGGTGCGCAGGTCACGCAGGCCGCGCGTGCGCAGCGTGCTCACGACGCGAGGCATCTTGAGGGCGACGTGCACGGCCAGTGCCCCGAGGAAGATCCATGCGCCGTAGAGATGGGCCGGATAGAACGAGAACGGAAAGACGTAGAACAACTGGATGTTGAGGATGCCGGTGACGAACTCGAACACCGCGCCCCCTACGAGCAGGAGCAGGCTGGCGCGTTCCAGCGCCTGGGCCGCGGACCGCACCGGCGGCCAGGCGAAGAGCTTGGGGATGACCGACCACAACTTGGCCAGCAGCACCGGAAGGAGCGTAAGCCCGAGGATGACGTGGGTGCCCTGGGTCAGCCGGTAGAGCCACGGCGGGCTCGTGGGCCAGTCGAACAGGTAGAAGCCCAGCAGCCCCTTGCCTGGAGTCAGGTCGTTGAGCGGCAACCATGGGTTGTAGGCGGCGTACGACAGCAGCCCGGTGATCGCCACGATGGGCACGCCGGCCAGCAAGATCAGCCCGAGCACCGACGTGAGCCAGGGACCGCGGATCGGGCTGCGCCAGAACTCCGGCCGGAAAGGACCAGGCGGCGGGTCCTCCGGCAGGGTCGGAACGCGCGGACGCCACGACCGGGAAGGCCGGGGTGTCCGTCCCCCGGCGGGTGTGTTCTCACTCGTCATCGTTTCACTCCTGACCAATATGTCATTGGAAACGTAATTAATGCCCATAAATACTTTTAAGGTAATTAATGTGCATTTCTGCGAAGCCTAGGGCGGCCCCGTGAATCTGGGAACGCATGTCACCGGCTCGTAAGGAAGTCATTCCCCGCACCGCCCTACGGTCGGGGCTATGGACATCGATGTGGTGCTGCCTTGCCTCGATGAAGAGGCTGCCCTGCCGTGGGTGCTGGAACGCATGCCGGACGGGTTCCACCCGATCATCGTCGACAATGGCTCCACGGACCGGACCACCGAGGTCGCGGCCTCGTTCGGGGCCCGTGTCGTGCATGAGCCGCGGCGCGGCTTCGGCGCCGCCTGTCACGCAGGGCTGACGGCCGCGACCAGCGACCTCGTGTGCTTCATGGACGCCGACGCCTCGCTGGATCCCCGGCAACTGCCCCGGGTCGCCGACCCCGTCGTGTCCGATGAGGCCGACCTCGTGCTGGGCCGCCGCGTGGCCCGGCCCCGCTCGGCCTGGCCAACACACGCCCGGCTCGGCAACGCCGTGCTGGCCGGGCGCCTGCGCCGCCGTACCGGAGCGCCGTTGCGGGACCTCGGACCCATGCGTGCGGCCCGCCGCCTCGACCTGCTCGCGCTGCACCTCGCCGACCGCCGGTTCGGCTACCCGCTGGAGATGGTCCTGCGCGCCTCCGCCTCGGGATGGCGCATCGCCGAGACCGACGTGGACTACCTTCCACGCACGGGGCGGTCGAAGGTGACCGGGACGGTGCGCGGCACCGTACGGGCCGTCGCGGACATGCGGCGGGTCATGGCGGAACAGAACCAGATGGCGGCCGGCCGCTCGTGACCCCGACGCCGCGGGGCCGTGTGCCCGGGGCGTCGGAGAGGAGACCGGCGGCGTCAGTGATCGCGTACGTAACGGATGAGGCCGATGACGTCTTCGGGCACGAGCCGGCCGATCGCACCGCTCGAATACACACTGACGATCACCTTGCCGTCGGGGTCGAGCACGAACCCCGTCGACTGGAGGTATTCCGGATCGGGGTTCACGAAGGACCCCACGGCCTGCGCCACCTTCCGGGCGTCGGCGCCGTACCCGACGGGGAAGGTGAGGTGGTGCTTGTCGATGGTCGCCTGCGTCGTGGCCTCGTCGTCGACGGAGAAGGCCACCACACGCGCCCCGACCTCGGTGAGTGCGTCCAGGTTGCGCTGAAATGCCCGCAGCTGGGCGTTGCAGTAGGGGCACCACGAACCCCGGTAGACCAGGACTACGCCGAAGTCGCCGGACAGGGTATCGGGCACGGTGATCTCGCCGCCTCCGGGCAGGGAGACGGTCAGCGCCGGGAAACGGTCGCCGGGGCTCAGGACGGTCATCAGGACTCCTCACGGTCATGCCACACGCGATCGAGACAACCCGTATGGCAGGGAGACGGACTGCAAGGGGCTCCAGCTCTGGCTGCAGCTCCTACATGCTTGGCGACCGCTCAGCCCGGGTTCTTACCTTGATCTCGCCAAGGGACGGCTGCGAAGGTCTTACAGGGCGCGAACACCGCGCCCGGACGTGCCGTCACAGGCGGGTGGCGGTTCTACGGTGGGCGAGTGAAGGTCCTGCTCACCGGCTCGGCCGGATTCATCGGAAGCCACGTGTCCGAGACGCTCGCCGCAGCTGGTCACGAGGTCATCGGGTTCGACGCGCGGGCGGGTGACGACGTACGCGATCAGTCCGCGCTGGACCGGGTGATGCCCGGAACGGAAGCCGTGATCCATCAGGCGGCCAAGGTGGGGCTGGGCGTCAACGTGGCCGACCTGCCGGACTACAGCTCGATCAACGTGTACGGCACGGCCGTGCTCCTCGCCGCGATGGCCAGGCACGGAGTCGGCCGCCTCGTGCTGGCCTCCTCGATGGTGGTGTACGGCGAAGGCGCCTATACCTGCCCCGAACATGGGGCCGTCCGTCCCCGGCCCCGCCTTGAGGCCGACCTGGACCGAGGGCTCTTCGAGCCGCGCTGCCCGCTGTGCGGCTCACCGCTGGCGCCCGGGACCATCGGCGAGGACGCGCCCACGGATCCGCGCAACGCCTATGCCACGACCAAGCTGGCCCAGGAGCACCTGTCCGCCAACTGGACGAGGGAGACCGGCGGGACCGCCGTCGCCCTGCGCTACCACAACGTCTACGGCCCGCGGATGCCCAAGGACACGCCGTACTCCGGGGTGGCCGCCATTTTCCGATCGGCGCTGGAGGCGGGGCGGGCTCCTCGCGTCTTCGAAGACGGCGGGCAGCGGCGCGACTTCGTGCACGTCCGCGACATCGCCGTGGCCAACCTCGCCGCTCTCGTTGTGACCGGCGGGCAGGCGGGAACACTCGCCGCCTACAACATCGCCAGCGGCCGCCCCCACACCGTGGGGGAGATGGCCGCCGAACTGGCGGGACAGCGTGGTGGCCCTGCTCCGGTCGTCACCGGTGAGTACCGCCTCGGCGACGTGCGGCACATCGTCGCCTCACCGGCCAGAGCGGCCGCGGAACTCGGGTTCCGGGCGGCGATCACGTTCGCGGACGGGATGAAGGAGTTCGCCACCGCTCCGTTGGGCTGACCTGGGCCCACAGGAGTGATCACCAGGGGGAGGCGACCAGGCCCTGCAGGAGCAGGCCGGTGACCACCTGCGCCACCAGCCACCGCCGACTCCCTGCCTGACCGTCTGCCCGGCTGCCCGCGAAGCCGCCCGCGACGGACGCCCACACCGCGAACGGCACCCAGATGCGCTCGACCTCCCCTCTGGTGACGCCGCTGACGTCGAGCGCGGCCACCGCCACCAGGGTCGCGGCCACGACGGCCCGGACCCGCGCAGGAATCGGCCCCATCAGGCCCGCCGTCGCGGCGGGACCTGTCATCAGCGCGAGTACGGCGATGTTCGCGAACAGGAAATACAGGTACGGCCGGGCCGCACCGGGGTCCGCGGCCCACTGGGCGTGCGTGGCGAGCGCGCCGGCAGGCCAGAAGAACCCGCCCGCGGCGAACGCGGCGGTCACGGACCCTGCCCCCGCAAGGACCGCCGCGACGGTGAGCCGTGAGGGCCGGACCATCACGGCCACCACGACCGGGATGAGCAGATAGGGCACCAGCCCGTAACTCAGGTACGGCAGCGAACCGAGCAGAACGCCGGCCCCCGCCCCGCTCAGTAGGCGGCTCCAGCGCTTTCGCCCGAGCACGAGCAGGGCCACGCCCCAGGCCCCGACTCCGGCGAAGAAGGCGTCCATGCTGGTGGCGATCCAGACGGACGCGGGTGTGAGAGCCAGATAGGGGAGTGCTCGGCGGGCCGCGTCCTCCCCGCCCAGCCGACGAACTGTCAGCGTTATCGCCACCGCCGCCGAACAGCCGACCAGCACGACCAGCAGCGCGGCCCACAGCGGCCCGGGCAACCCGATCGCCTGCAACGCCCACACCACCAGGACAGGCAGCGGGGGATGCCCGCGCACGTGCGTCGGATATCCCGGCAGATGCTCGATGAAACCGGCCAGCCACCCTGAAGGGTCGTGTCCGACGGCCGGCAGTACGGCCAGGTACTCCTCCTTGTGGGTGAACGGCGTGGCCAGTCCGTCCCCCGAAACGGCCAGCAGCACCGTCCAGGCGAGAGCCGTGCCGTACCCAAGGGCGATGGCCCGGCTGAATCGCAGCCTCGCGAGTGCACCGGGCAGCATCCAGGCAGTGGCCAGGCCGAACGCGGCAGCGGGCAGCAGACGGAAAGTCGGCACCCGGAAGTGCGCGTGCAGCGGGGGAAGGTGATCGATCCGGAGGACGCCCACGTGGTGGAGCAAACCGCCGGCTGCGAAGGACAAGGCGATGAGCGCCGCCCATCCGATGAGCGCCCGCCGCACACGTTCGCGGCGCGCAGAGTCACCGGGCCCGTGGCCGCCGGGCCTGCCCGGATCGTCCCCAACTGCGCAGTCTCGGGTGATCACCTTCCCTACAGTAGGCTTGAACTGCGGGTATGCCGGGTTCACATCAGCACTTCGTAAGGTTTTCCCGGCGGGTGCACCCCTAATGTCGGAGCCATGAAGATCGTGGCTGCGACAGATCCCCGGGCCACCGGGCAGACCGGAGCAGGCGGGACCGGCATGATCGACGCACAGATCGTGGTCATCGCGAAGGAACCGGTGGCGGGCCGGGTCAAGACCCGCTTGACGCCGCCGTTCACTCCCGCACAGGCAGCGCATCTGGCCGCCTCGGCACTGGAGGACACGCTTCGCGCCGTGGCCCAGGTCCCGGTGCGGCATCGGATCCTCGCCCTCGACGGGCTGCCCGGCTCATGGCTGCCGCCAGGCTTCGTAGTGATCTCCCAGCGCGACGGCGGGCTGGACGAGCGGATCGCCGGGGCGATGGCCGACGCTCACCGGCTTCACCCGATCCCGGTGATGCTCATCGGCATGGACACGCCGCAGGTGACTCCCGAGCTGCTGACGTCGTCCATACAGACCCTCGCCGAGCACGAGGCGGTCTACGGCCCGGCAGCCGATGGTGGCTTCTGGCTGTACGGCAGGCGCGTCCCCAATCCGGGGACCATGCTCGGCGTGCCCATGTCCCGGCCCGATACCGGAACCGTGCTCCTGCGTCGGCTCAGGCGAGAGTGCCGGACCGTGGCCCTCACGCCGGAACTCGCCGATGTGGACACCGCCGCGGACGCCGCGCTCGTGGCCGCCGAAGCGCCGTGGTCCAGGTTCGCCGCCATGCTCGAGGCCATGCTCGAGGCCATGGCCCTACCGGTTACAGCGGACGTCGGGCGATGATCGGAGAGCTCTACACCGAATCACTCGCCGGTGCCGCCGTCGAGATCGAGCACGTCAACGGCATCCGCGTGCCGCTGGAGGCCACCCGGTGGCGGGAACCGATCGCCGGTGACGAGGAACTCCTCGCCCGATGCGCCGGGCCGACTCTGGACGTCGGCTCGGGCCCGGGACGGCTCACCATTGCGCTCACCCGCCGGGGCGTGCCCGCGCTGGGCATCGACATCACCCCCCACGCCGTGCACCTGACCCGAAAAGCAGGTGCACAGGCGCTGGTGCGCGACGTTTTCGGACACGTGCCGGGAAGCGGAAGATGGGCGACCATCCTCCTGGCAGACGGCAACATCGGCATCGGCGGCGACCCCCTGACCCTGCTCAAACGGGTACGGGAACTGCTGCGCCCGGGAGGCTGGGTCCTGGCCGACGTCGCTCCGCCTCGAGCGGCCAGCAAGGTCGACCGAGTACGGCTGCGCCGCGGCGACGAACTTGGCGAATGGTTCGGTTGGGCCACAGTGTCGGCCGCCGACATCGCCAGGCTGGGGGTGTCGGCCGGCTTTACGTTTGTGGACCCCTGGACGCGGTCGGGACGGTGGTTCGCGCGACTGCGATGACCGGGGGCCGGTGCGCTCCGGGGACGAGCACGACGCGCGGATGCCGGTCACCGAACATGCTCGCCCGGCGAGTGGGTTTCGTCATCGTCGCGGACGGTACGCAGCAGCAGACCCATGGCGACGCCGGCGACTGGGCTTCGCGCATCAGAGGAGATAGCGAAGCCATAGGTATGGGGTCACCAGTGCGATCGTGACGGGGGTGACGATCAGCCCGTACTTGGTGAACTCCCAGAAACTGATCGGCTGCCGGTTGCGCGCGGCGATGCCCAGAATGACGACGTTCGCGGCAGCGCCGATGGCGGTGGCGTTGCCGCCCAGGTCGGCGCCATAGGTCAGTGCCCACCACAGGACTTGGGCGTGCTCGTTGCCGCCGTTGGCCTGAACCAGGTCGGCGGTGATCGGGCTCATCGTCGCCACGTACGGAATGTTGTCCACGATGGCCGACAGCCCGGCCGAGGCCCACAGCAGCACCATGGTGGTCAGGGCGAGCTCTCCTCTGGTGGCGTTGACGGCCATTTGGGAGACCTGGCCGATGACGCCGGTCTCGACCAGGGCGCCGACCATGATGAACAGGCCGGCGAAGAACACCAGGGTCGGCCATTCGACCTCGGCGATCGCCTGCTCGGTGGTCACCTTCGTGAGCGCGACGAGAATGCCTGCTCCCAGGATCGCCACGACGGACGGCTCGTAGTGCAGCACCGGATGCAGAACGAAGGCTGCCAGCACCAGTCCCAGTACGGCCAGGCTCTGCCAGAGCAACCGCCGGTCGGCGACGGCTTCCCTTTCGTTGAGCTGCATGATCTCTGCCGCACGTTTCGGGTCGTAGTGGAACGACTTGCGGAAGATGATCCGGCAGAGACCGAGGAAGACCACGAGCAGAAGGATGATCATCGGCGCCATGTGGACGAGGAAGTCGTTGAACGTCAGTCCGCCCCTGCTGGCGATGATGATGTTCGGCGGATCGCCGACGAGGGTTGCCGCACCTCCGATGTTGGACGCCATGGCCTCCGCGATCACGTACGGCGCCACGGGTAGTGCCAGCCGGGAGCACACGAGGAAAGTGACAGGCGCGATGAGCAGGACCGTTGTGACGTTGTCCAGCAGCGCGGATGCGCTTGCGGTGATGACGATCAATAGGACCATCAGCCGATACGGTTTTCCCCGCGCCCGTTTGGCCGCCCAGATCGCCAGATATTCGAAGACGCCGGTCTGCTTCAGTACTCCGACGATGATCATCATGCCGAGTAGCAGGAAGACGACGTTCCAGTCGATGCCGGTGTGGTCGGAGAAGAACGCGGCCTTGCTGTCGGTGGCCTGGATCAGCAGCATGATCGCCGCTCCGCCGAGCGCCGCCGCGACGCGGTGGATCCGCTCCGTGGCGATCAGCGCGTAGGCACCGAGGAAGACCGCCAGAGAGAGCCAGGCCAGAGCGGTCACGAGTCGGTGACCCGGTCCATCAGCACTGCGAGGGTGACGGCTCCGAGGAAGCGTCCGCCGTCGACGACGGCGACCAGCGGACTACGGGTGCGGGCCATCAGCGCCGCGACTTCCAGAATCGTCGCGTCGGGATCGGTCACCGGCAGTTCCCGTGGACTCGGTGGCAGCGCCTCTCGGACGGTGCGGTCGCCCAGTTCGTCGAGGAATCGATCAGCGTGCGCCTCGTCGACGACTCGTGCCAGCGCGGGGTCGTCCTGGCAGTATCCGGGGACCGCCAGGCGGAGCACCTGCGTGCCCGGGAGAACGCTGCACGGCAGGCCGTCGCCGTTCAACACGATCAGGCCTGCCAGGTCCCGCTCCGCCATGAGGCGCGCCGCCTCGCGCACGGGCGTGTCCAAGGTGACGGTGGGGAACTCAGTGAGGATGTCGCGAGCACGCATGGCCCGGCCCTTCGTGATCGACGACAGACTTGCCGACCAGACTTCCCGGCCCACCGCTGCTCACTCTACAACGATCTATTTCGGCCCTGACCGGTTGCTAGGTGGCGAGGAAGTCGCGGATCTTTGCAGTGATCGAGGGGTAGTCGTCCGAGAACCAGATGAAATGGCTCAGGGCCTGACTCACGACGAGTTCGGCGTCGGCCAGGCCGTCGCACAAGGATTCGGCGTGAGCAAAGGGCACTGCTCCGTCGTCGCGGCTCGCGATGACCAAGGCAGGCTGGGTGACGTGCGAGGACGGGTCCGGTGTGTGAAGCAGGTCGTTGAGAAAGCCCCGCCCGGAACGCATATGAGAGAACAGTGCGATCAACGCCCCACGGTCTGCTGTGTGTAGGGCGGCCAGGACCTGACTGACCGGTCTTGTCGACAAATCGCGCAGCAACAACCGGAGGCCGGTCGACGGAGCGACGCGCATAAGCGTCCGTACCAGGCCCCAGGTCATTCTTTCGGTGGCGGCGGTGAAGATCACGCTGGCACCTATGCGTGTACGGCTGTCGGGCCAAGGAAGAAAACTCACAGCGCTTTCCAGAATGAGCCGACGCACCAGTTCGGGATACCGGGCAGCCATGGTGACGGCGCTGCGGCCCCCCGCCGAGGTGCCCACTACCGCGGCGACCTGGTCGATACCCAGGTGCCGGCATAACTCGTTCGTGACGTCGGCGAACGAGCTCATGGACGTGGCCGTTCGCAGCGGTGTTCGGCCGTACCCCGGGCGCGACGGCACCAGCACGCTGTATCCGAGATCGGCGAAGACGTCCTCACCGATCGCCAACCCTGCGCGCATGTGCCCACCGTGGAAAACGACGACTGCCGGGCCGTCCCTCTGCTCCAGCCGATACTCCACCGGGCCCGCTGTCAGATCGGCGAGCGCCGTCGGCCGGTTCACGGCGATAACCGATGATGATCCTGGCATCTCGTCCGCTCCGTCGAAGGAGTACACGGCTGATCACATTCTCAACGGCTTCGACTGTTCACGCCACGGCTGTCCACATCCACTCTGCTCACAAAGGGCATCAGGCTCCGCTGGAACAGCCGCCAGGCTGACCGCCTCCCGCGGAGCCGTCTTCGAAGATCCCGAGTTCGGATGGCTACGCTGGATCCGCAAGCTGGGGGAGGTTGCGATCTGTATGGGGGACGGGTTCGGACGGTCTGAGCAGGAGGGCCCGCTCGGAGCCGAATGGGAGAGGCACCGGCCCGCGGTTTTCGGTGTGGCCTACCGGCTGTTGGGGAGTGTGGCCGATGCCGAGGATGTGACCCAGGACGTGTGGCTGCGGGCGGCCGGAGCGGATCTGCAGGACATCGGTGACCTGCGGGCCTGGCTGGTGACGGTGGCCGCGCGCCGGTCGTACGACATTCTCAAGAGTGCCCGTTTCCGCTCCGAGACCTATGTCGGGCCGTGGCTGCCGGAGCCGCTCCTGACAGGTCCGGACGCGTCTCAGCCGGTACTCGTCGACGAGTCCGTCAGTTCGGCGATGCTGCTGATCATGGAAGAGCTCAGCCCGCCGGAGCGGGTGGCCTTCGTCCTGCACGATGTCTTCGGTCTTGAGTTCGGCCGGATCGCCGAAGTGCTGGACATCACCGTGCCGGGTGCCCGGCAGCTCGCCTCGCGGGCACGACGGCGGGTGGCCAAAGCGAAGCAGTCCACGCCGCAGGCGTCGAAGGCGGAGCGTGAACGAGTCCTCATGGTCTTCCGCGCCGCTTACGAGGCCGGGGACCTGGCCGGCCTGGTCAGGCTCCTGCACCCGGACGCCGTCTACGTCACCGATGGCGGCGGCAAGGTCTCCGCGGCACGCAAGCTCATCCACGGCGGCGAGCGCGTCGCCGAGGTCATGGTGCGTGTGGGGCGCCAGTGGCACCCGGACCGCATCGACTTCGCCGAGGTCGGCGGCGAGCTCGCCCTCGTGTTCCGCCGGGAAGGCCGCGTCCACTCCGTCGACACGGTCCAGATCGCAGACGGTCTGATCACCGCGTACCGCAGGGTCATCAATCCCGACAAACTCGTGCGCGTCTGAGCTGTCACACCCGGAGGGGCTACCTCGTCTCCCTGATGAGAACGCAAAACGGGCGACGAAGAAATACGCGACAGCAGGTGGGTCGATCATGCAGAACGCATACCTCCACCTGCAGCCGCTATGAACCCTGCGCGCGAGCGGGCTGCGCGCTGGGGTCGCCCCTCCCCAGTAAGGACCTGTATGCAAGCCATCACTGTGCGAGACCGCAACGCCGGTCTTGCCGGGATGTCCCTGACGGACATGCCCTATCCCCATGCGTCCGAGAACGACGTCATCGTGCGGGTGCACGCCGCTGGCTTCACCCGTGGCGAGCTGGACTGGCCCGCCACGTGGACCGATCGCGCCGGCCGCGACCGGACGCCGAGCGTGCCCGGGCACGAGTTGTCCGGTGTCGTCGTAGAGCTGGGGTACGGCACCACCGGCCTGAGCGTCGGACAGCGGGTGTTCGGCCTGGCCGACTGGACCCGTAACGGCACGCTCGCCGAGTACACCGCGGTGGAGGCCCGCAACCTCGCCCCGCTGCCGGGGGACATCGACCACACCGTGGCCGCCGCGCTGCCGATCTCCGGGCTGACCGCCTGGCAGGGCCTGTTCGACCACGGCCGCCTCACCACGGGCCAGACCGTCCTGATTCATGGTGCCGCGGGCGGCGTCGGCTCGATCGCGGTACAGCTCGCCCGGGAGGTCGGTGCCCGCGTCATCGGCACCGGCCGGGCTTCCGACCGGGACAGGGCACTCGCACTCGGCGTCGACACCTTCATCGACCTGCAGACCGAGAACATCGAGGACGCCGACGAGGCCGACGTCGTATTCGACGTGATCGGCGGCGACGTCCTCGACCGCTCGGCTGCCCTGGTCCGGGCCGGCGGCACGCTCGTCACCATCGTCATGCCGCCCAAGGTCCAGCCCAAGGACGGGCGGGCGGTCTTCTTCGTCGTCGAACCCGACCGCGCCCGGCTCACGGATCTCGCCATGCGGCTGAGGGAGGGTCGGCTCAGGCCGTTCGTCGGTGCTGTGCGGCCGCTCGCCGAGGCACCCGCCGCGTTCGCCCCCGGCAAGCGCACCTCCGGCAAGACGATCATCCGCGTCGCGGAAGACTGAACCAGGAGGCCCATCATGATCGGAATGCGAATCGCCGCCGGCCTCCTGGCTGCGGCCACGCTGACTGCGGCCACGGCCTGTTCGACCTCCAACCAGTCCGCCCACGCCGAGGCTTCGGCGCCTGCATCGACGCGCCCCGCCGAAACCCTCAGACCGCTGCTCCAGCAGGCCCTTCCGGATGTGAAGGGCAAGACGTTCACCTCGGCGGTCGTCGACCTCCCGCCCAACGCACGCGCGATGCCGCACCGGCACGGCCAGGCGTTCGTCTACGCCTACGTCCTGGACGGCACCGTGCGCAGCAAGCTCGACGACAAGCCCGTGGCCACCTACCACCAGGGCGAGAACTGGGTCGAGCAGCCGGGCACCCACCACGTCCTCACCGAGAACCCCAGCCCGACCAACCCGGCCAAGCTCCTGGTCGTCTTCGTCTCCGACACCGGAGACAAGCTCAAGGTCGACGACCCGAGGTAATAGCCCGGGTACGCAGCGGGCGGCAACACTTCGCACGGACTGTGCCCCCCAGGTACACACCACCTACCGCCAAGGCGCGCCCGAAAACCACGGCGCAGACCAGACGAAGGAATCAAAGGAACCATGACCAACCTCCAGCGCGTCAACATCAGCGAGCAACACCTGGCCGCATACAAGGCCCTCAGTGGAGCGTTGATCGTCGGGCCGAAGCACGGGAGGGGTGCTGGGCATTCCTAGTCGAAGGGCCGTAGCTCTTTGGCCATACGCTCGCCACCATGGCGATCGACAGGTCAGGCGAGCTGTGGCGCGGTGAGGACTTCGAGGACCTCGCAGAGTTCATTCCACGCCGGAAGAACACATGGTCGTCAGTTGGGGGTTCGGGCGACGCCGAGCACGTGGTTCACCCCGTGGAAGGAGAACCGGGACACATGGTCGACGACGAAGCCAGCCTTTTCGATGGCGGTCAGTGTGTCACGGCCCGGGTGACAGCCGCCGCGCATCTGTGACCACAGGGGAGCCACGAACCGTTCGGCCGCTGCGGCGAGTACGTTGGCCGACCGCACGTGCTCGTAGAGCCGTAGTTCGCCGCCCGGCTTCAGCACCCGCCTGAGCGCGGCCAGGGATTGCTCGAGGTCAGGTGTGGAACACAGGACCAGCGAGCAGACGACCGCGTCATACGCGCCGTTCGGCGCGGGGATGCGGGTGAGGTCGCCCGCGACCGTACGTACGGGGATCGGCCCGTTCTTGCAGGCCATCAGGACTGTTTCGAGAAGGAACGGATCGGTCTCCGCGACGGTGATCTCGCGGACCGTGTCCGGGTAACAGGTGAACTTGACGCCGTCGCCGGCCCCCACCTCCAGCACCGATCCGCTGAGACGCTCCGTCAGCCGTCGTCGCGCTTCCGTGGGTCGAACAGATGACCCGCGGCCAAGGCAGACGGGACGCGGGTGATGGAACTGTTCCATGCCGCGACCGCACCAATGTCGGGCATCACCGGCCTGCTGCGGCGAAATCTGCGTCATGAGGCAAATATGAGCCGGTCGTTCATCGATCGCCGGTTTCTTGATGTGATCCTGACAGCAGTACCCCGTATTACTACGGGCCATTGATGGAGGCGGCCGCACACCGATCTCGTCGCCTATCTCACGAGCGGATCCCCAGATGCAGGGCCCGAACCTAGTACGGCCGCCTGCGGAAACACCGGCGTGGGCGTGGGCCTCGGCCAGGAGATCGCTCCAGAGCCACGTGTCGGGATCGGTGAGGACGACCCACTCGCGGAAGACCTTGCCTGCCGGGGCGAAGGGATGGCCGATTCCGTCTCGAAGGAGTTCGCGACCGACTGATCCTGAAGATTTCCGAGTGACTCGAGTACCGGACGGGGCTTCAGCGCGTCTCTGTCATGCGGAAGTCGAATCGCTCTCCCATAGCGAGCCTTCATCCCGGGATCCGGCCGGAGGGGAGGAGGTGCCCGTCGGTCACTGGTGGAACGTCCGACCTGTTCAACGGGTGGCGCATGACCCCGGCCATCACAACCAAGATCAAGATCATCTGTCGTGCAATCTTGCGCGACTCACTGTGATCGTTGACGTGTGGTCGTGGTCTTTTGCTTGAGGTGTTCGTGGGGAGTCTGGCCGCCGAGGCCGCGCTGAGGCCGTTGCCGTCGTAGCCCCAGTTGAGGCCAGGGAATTCTCAATCGCTTCCCGGGCGAAGCCTCCGCAGTACGACCGCGCGCCCTGGCTCTGAGTGGGCCCGGACTCCGCCTCCTCGGTGTTGATCAGCGGTTCGCGGCCAGGGGTATCCGGAGGACGAAGCACGCGCCGCCGGAGGCGGAGTCTTCGACGTGGAGGCTGCCGTTGTGGGCGGAGGCGATGTCACGGGCGATGGCGAGGC
Organism: Planotetraspora silvatica; assembly: GCF_016863315.1. Lineage (GTDB taxonomy): Bacteria > Actinomycetota > Actinomycetes > Streptosporangiales > Streptosporangiaceae > Planotetraspora > Planotetraspora silvatica. The sequence continues at coordinate 116,542 of NZ_BOOQ01000038.1, read as the reverse complement.
CGAGGCCGGTGCCGCCGCAGTCACGGCTGCGGGCCGAGTCCAGGCGGACGAAGCGGTGGAAGATCCGCTCGCGGTCGGTCGGAGCGATGCCTGCTCCGTCGTCGGCGATGGTCAGTTCGGCGCTGTCGCCCCTGGGGTGCAGGTTGATCCATATCGTCCGTACGGCGTGGCGGTGGGCGTTATCGAGCAGATTGGCGAGCATACGAGTGATGTGCGATGGCACGCCGCAGACCTTCACCGGGGAATCGAGGTGGAATCGCACCTCCTGTAATCCGTGGCGGTGGGCGACCGCCTCCTGGACCAAGGCCGTGAGGTCGATCTCTTCCATCGTGGTCTGGGAGTCCGTCTCCATCCTGGCCAGCAGGAGCAGGTCCGTGATGATGCTCTGCACCCGGCCCAGGTCTTGGAGAGCGTGATCGAGGAGATTCCCCAGGTCGGTGTCGTCCGGATACATCTGGGCGTCTTCCAGTTGCAGGCGCAGCCCGGCGAGAGGCGTGCGCAGTTCGTGTGCGGCGTCCACGACGAACTGCCGTTGCCGGTCGAGCGCTCGTTCGGCCCGCTGCTCTGCTTGGTCGAGCCGTTGAAGGACGGTGTTGATCGTGGCGGCCAGTCGCACGACCTCGCCGTTTCCCTCCGGCTCGGCCAGGCGGTCTTGCGGATCGCCGCCCACGAGGACGGCCAGTTCGGTGCGGATGGCCGAGATCGAGTGCAGGGTCCGGGCCCGCGCATGCCACTTGGCCCATGCCAGCGGAACCACGATGCACAAGGCCCCGAGGACGAACGGCGGCCGAAAGACCGCCAGGCGGGAGATGCCGCATGACCGGGCGCCGCGTAGAGGTCCGCGGACACATCGGCCATCGGAATCGAATCCCGCGGTTCCGTCGGAATTCCCGCGACGCGTCCCCAGGGCTCTCCGCGGCGACACGTCTGCTCCGGTGGGACGGCCCGCTCGGTCGGAGCCGACATCGAGACATGCGGCCTCGGGCCCGCGACCGAAGGCATTTTTCATATCCGCGCTCCCATCCGCCATGCAGCGCGTTGTCCAGATGCCGATGACGCGGCTGGCGGATAATCGACCGGCAGCACTCAGCCGTCGCACGCCACAGTGATGGCGCGTTCTCCGGCCGATCGGGTCGCGGTCGGTTGCCACCTGAAGAACTCGCGCCAGATCATCGTCTTGAATGGACGGTTTCGTCCAGTTTGTGGTTATGTATGAAGTCTGTCAACCATCCCGTCTGCGACGACCCCGAATGGCGTGGCTCAGGCGTGACCCCGGCAACTGTGCAATCGCCCTGATCGGCTGCTCGGAACCGGCCATGGCAAGCGGGTTCACATGCCTCTGACGTAGGGTTATCAGATGCGTCCGGAGGGACGGTCTGCACGACGATGCGGGGTACCGATGCCCGCTCGGCTCGCTGGCCAATGAGTTCGTCGGCCGTTCCGGCCACGCTCACCGTCTGCTGGCGGCGGCCTTCGATTCCTTGTGGGACGCTTTGGCCGGCGGTTTGGCCAGACTGCAAGAAGAAGGCGAGTTGGGTTCCGAGGTCACCGCGGAGGAACTCGCCCTCGGGGTCATTGCCGCATTGCAGGGCGGATATCTGCTCGCAGAGTCGATGCAGGACGACCAACCATTCAGGCTTGCCATTGACATGGCGCTGAGCTGGATCAGAGCGCTCGGGGCGGATCGCTGGGAGCCCGTCGGCGAACAGTTCGTCGTCCATGTCGTCCCACCTGGTGCCGCGACACGGCACTTCATGGGGCTACCTCATATCTCAACTTGACAAGCATGGATAACTTCAAGTTAAGTGGACGATATCGTCCAATTTGAGTCAGGCCTGTTCGGCCGGGTGCCGGCGGCCGGCCGTCATCCCGAGCTCGACCACGGGACGGCCGCACTGGATATGGATCGCCGGGGGCTGTACAGGCGGCAGGCGGTGTTCCAGGAAAGGATGCGGCGGCTACGCGAGGAGGAACTCGCGGACCGGCCGCTTTTGAGCCGCCCATTGTCCGTGTGGATCAGCGATCAGCGTGAGAGACACAGTCGTGATGAGACACCCAGCCGAGATCGCCCATGGCGTGCGGCCATTGGCAGCTCGGAAGAGCCGGTCGGGCGCGCCGGGAGATGGTGACGCGGTTCCGTCGCTGTGTCTCATTCAAGTGCGCTATACGACGGTGGTGACGCTGCTCGTCCTCATGATTGTTGTGGTGCTCGGCGCGGGCATGGACCTGGCGGTTCGCTACAGGGTTCGAGACGAGGCGTTTTTCAACGCCGAGAAGACCGTGCTCCGGTGGAGCGCGCAGGTGCGGAGCGACCATGTGCCCCGCCCCATACCCGTTTCCGCCAACGTCGACCTTGTTCAAGTGGTGGACGCCCGGGGCAGGATTACGAGTTCGAGCCCTCAGACGGGCCGGGCGCGCCTCAGCATGTTCAGGCCGGAGCCCGGCGACCGTTTACGGCGGTGGACCGAGTGTCCTCCAGGCAAGCGGTGTGTCCTGTTGGCGGCCGACAGGGTCTCACCGAGTGCCGATTCCCCTGTCGTGTACGCGGGCGCGGTGGAGTCGTCGATTCTGGCGACGCACGACCTCGAGTACGTCGTCGGGGCGGCCGCGCTCATCATGACCGTCATGTCGGGGTGGCTGACGTGGCGGATAACGGGCCGGTCACTGCGCCCGGTGCAACGGCAGTACCAACTGGCCTCCACCACGTCGCACGAGCTCCGCAACCCGATCGCCGGCCTGCGGGTTCAGCTGGAGGAGGCTCTGCTCTACCCCGATCACGTCAATCCACGCGACACGATTCAGCGAGCCCTGTCGACCACCGACCGGCTCGAGGGGATCGTCGACGAACTGCTGCTGCTGGCCCGGCTGCGCAGCGGCGAGTCGGCCACCCATGAGGCGATCGACCTGGGCGCGCTGGTGGCGGAGGAGACGAGGACGACCTCCCACCCTGTGCCGGTGGATGTTCGGGTGACCGGGGATGTCTGGGTACACGGCTCGCGGACCCAGCTGATCCGGCTGCTGAGCAATCTGATGAGCAACGCGCGACGCCACGCGGAGTCCCGCGTCATCGTATGCGTCACGTCTGGCGACGGCCTGGCGGGTCGTGGCGGTGATTGATGACGGAGCCGGCATCGAAGCGGCCGACCGTGAACGGGTCTTCGAGCGGTTCGTCCGTCTGGAAGACGGACGCCGCCGTGATACAGCCGGCAGCGGGCTCGGCCTGGCGATCTCCCGCGACATCGCCCATGCCCACCAGGGGACCCTGCGTATCGAGGACTCCGCCCGCGGTGCTCGGTTCGTTCTTCGGCTACCGCTGATAGAGGGCAGGCACCTGTCGGCATGAGGCACGACCCGCAGTCCTCACTGGCTCCCGACCCCCCGCAGGTCGGGCGAGGACTCAGCTAGTACCGCCCTAAGGATCAGAAGGTTGAGGCACCTCCTCGCCGCACTCAGCTCCGGGCCAGGACAGGCTGACCGTGTTTTGATCCGACACGAGTCCGGCGGCCGAGTTCCACGGGATGCTTCGCGTTGAGGATGGACGCTGACGCGCAGGAACTGAACGAGGTTTCCAGACGTCGGAAGGTCGGCCAGGCGGATGACGTTCATCGAGCGCCGACCGAGGTGATGGCACACCACGGGATCGAGCCTGACGTTGAGAGTCTGTGGGAGCCGGTTCGGATGGTTTCGTGGGGGGCTCTGTGGGCGTCATGCCGTCGCTGGGGGATCGGGCCGATTTCGAGGCTGCGGATCGGGGGTTCGTCGGGACGACGTCGCAGGAGACGATCAGGGATGGCCGGGGCCGGGTGGTGTGGGATTTCGGCGCCTACGCCTTCTTGAGCGGGCCGTGCCCCGACACGGCGCACCCGAGTCTGTGGCGGCAGTCCCAGCTCACCGCCAAGCACGGCCTCTACCAGGTGGCCGAGGGGATCTATCAGGTCCGCGGGTTCGACCTGTCCAACGTCTCCTTCGTCGAGGGCGAGCGGGGCGTCATCGTCATCGATCCGCTCCTGTCCACCGAGTGTGCGGCGGCCACGGTCGAGCTCTACCGGCGGCATCGGGGGAACCGGCCGGTGACCGCGGTCATCTTCAGTCACTCCCACGCCGACCACTTCGGCGGCGTCCGGGGAGTGGTGCCCGACGGAGGGAACATCCCGATCATCGCTCCCGCCGGGTTCTTGGAGCACGCCGTCTCCGAGAACGTGTACGCCGGGACGGCGATGAACCGGCGGGCGATCTACATGTACGGAGCCGCGCTGCCCAAGAGCGCGGTCGGCCAGATCGGCGCGGGGCTCGGTCAGACCACTTCCACTGGAACGATCTCGCTGATCGAGCCCACGCTCCACGTCACCCGCACCGGCCAGGAGGAGGTGATCGACGGCGTCCGCATCGTATTCCAGCTCACTCCGGGCACCGAGGCGCCTGCCGAGATGAACTTCTTCCTTCCCGGTCGCCGGGCTCTCTGCATGGCTGAGAACGCCACCCACAATCTGCACAACGTGTTGACCCTGCGCGGCGCGCTCGTCCGGGATCCGCGGGTCTGGTCCCGCTATCTCACCGAGGCGATCGAGATGTTCGCCGCCGACTCGGAGGTGCTGTTCGCCTCGCATCACTGGCCGACCTGGGGTACGCGGGAGCTCACCGTGTTTCTGTCCCAGCAGCGTGACCTGTATGCCTACCTGCACGACCAGACGCTGCGACTGCTCAACCAGGGCCATACCGGTGTGGAGATCGCCGAGATGATCGAGCTTCCGCCGGCGCTCGGCCGGGCATGGCACGCTCGCGGCTACTACGGCTCGGTGTCCCACAACGTCAAGGCCATCTACCAGCGCTACATGGGCTGGTTCGACGGCAACCCGGCCCATCTGTGGGAGCTTCCCCCGCAAGAGTCGGCCCGTAGACACGTGGAGCTCATGGGCGGAGCTTCGAACATCCTGGCCAAGGCCGAGGCGGCCTATCAGGCAGGGGAGTGGCGGTGGGCCGCACAGATCCTCAACTATGTCGTGTTCGCCGATCCGGCCGACGTCGTCGCCAGGGAACTTCTGGCGAAGGTCTACGACGAGCTCGGCCGTGGCAGCGAGAACGGCACGTGGCGGAACTTCTACCTGCAAGGCGCCGCGGAACTGCGGGGCGACAAGCCGCAGAACCCTATCGACAGCGCCGGCACCGACCTCGCCCGAGCTCTGAGCGCCGAGCAGATCTTCGACTCCCTGGCGATCCGTGTCAACGGTCCTCGTGCCTGGGACATCCGGCTGACCATCGACTGGAACTTCACCGACCTCGAAGAGGAGATCAGGACCAGCTTGGCCAACGGGGTCCTCACTCAGACCCGGTCACGAGAGGCGACACCGGCCGATCTCACGGTGACCCTGACCAAGCCGGAACTGCTCGCCGTGATCGCGTCCGGGGACCTCGGCGGCGTCCAGGCATCCGGAGCCCGTCAGGCATTCACCACCTTGATAGAACTCCTGGACGACCCCGACCGGGACTTCAACATCGTCACCCCCTGACCGCCTGTCCGAACCAAGACACCGATTCCACGTGAGGTCACCAAAAAAACCGACGGGAGTGTCAGAAAGTTCGTGTGCGTGAGGCGGGTGATCCGGAAGGCTGGAGCTTGTGCTCTGACCAGGAAGGATCATGTACACAGATCTTCCAAACTGGCTGCCTGGCTGGGCATACATGCTCAATGTGGCTTCTACAGACGGCCGGACGGACGAAGTCTAGATATTCGTCCTGCGCGATACCGTGGTTCACCCATCGGCCTCGGACCGCTCCCGGTGCGTTCTTCCGGTATGGCCAACGCATCAAGCGTTAGAGTGCGGTCGAAATTCATTTGACAGGGAGTGGCTAGTCGATGATTGCTTCCCCAGGAGATCGTCCCATAATCGAACGGTACGTATTGCTCGCCGGCAGCCTTATCCTCCGATACGGACTCGTGGTGGTCGTCGCTTGGATCGGTGCCCTGAAATACACTGACTCGGAGGCTGTGCGTATTCAACAGTACATTACGCACAGTCCGTTCATGAGCTGGATGGCCGACGCCCTCAGCGTCCGGGCATTGTCCAATTTCCTGGGTACCGTTGAGATCATCGCGGCTCTTCTGGTCGCCCTCGGGCCATGGCTTCCGCATTTCTCCGCCGTTGGCAGCGCCTTGGCCGCGTTGCTGTTCCTCGCCACATTGAGTTTCCTGTTCACCACTCCTGGCGTTGGCGATCCAACCGCCGGAGGATTTCCAGCACTGTCGCCTTTGGGGCAATTTCTGCTCAAAGACTTGGTGCTGCTAGGTGCGTCCCTATGGACATTGGGCGAATCTATCGCTGCGGCCCGACTGGGAAGATCGGCACGGGCACCTGGCCGGCCCGCTTGACCTGCGCGGGGCGTTGCCGGGTTGACCATGGCTAACCCGCGCCTTCGCGCCGTGTGAGGGTGATCTGATCGTTTACATGAAGACGAGCGACGCGCCGGCATCGCGCACGCTGATCAACCGCGCAGGGTTCACACCGAAAAGTCCCCCCTGCTGGCTGGGGCGGTCGGCGAAGCCCTCACGGGCAGACCACGGACACAGGCGCGCAGCAGTACGAAAATGACCAGGCCGGCATGCTGTGTGCCGCACACTTTCCCACAAGCGAAGACCGCAGACCGTGAGGTCGCGACATGTGGCCTTGACCTGGACAAACGCCAGGTTCGAAGAACATGACAGGTGCTTGCGGAGCAAGAGTCGCAATCGAAAAACCGCTGGCTCTGGCCTCGCCGTCCTGATCTAGAGTGCCGCCTGGTAGCCCTGCGGAATTGGCGGCGATCACAGCGGATTGGTTCGAGACCATTTGGAGACGTCCGGTCGTTCGATATGAATGGCTCCGGAGGGGTCAGGTCTACGCCCACAGATATCAGTTCGCAGACACGGGCCAGGGTCTGTGCGAAGGCAGAGTCCGTACTGCCAACCTCACCACACCCGATCGCATCGTCCATGTTCGAGGAGAACCAAGCCGGTCCGATCCTTGGGCCATGTCTGGGTAACCAACTTGACCGCGATGTCCTGGTGCCCGTCCCAGTCCCAGTCCGCCATGTCGCACGGCGTGTGTCCGTAATTCTGGTGCCCTCGCGGAGGACCCTCGCCGCACGGAATATACGCGGAATGATCTCCTATGGGCGTCCTACAGAGACGATCGTTCTCGCAGGTAATGAGCGGCAGGGAGAGGTCACGTGCTGTAAAACCGTCGGCTCAGCCTACGCAGGTTCACGTCCTACACCTGCCGCCAGCCAAACTGGCAGCGCAGAGCCCCTTGCCCAGCAGGAAGAAGTCTGCCGAATTGTTCTTGTAGATGTTCGAGGTGGGTCCCTCCCTGCCGAAGAGCCTGCCCTCGGGGGTGGTGATGTCGAGGTTCTGGTCGAGAGCCGCAACCCGGTGTCACTGTTCATGGTCGCGAAAGGTCCGGGTTGAATAGGATCGGAACCATGCACGGGGCTCAGGCGCCGGGGTTCCTGTCTCGGCCTCGCGTGCAGGACGCGATTCTCACCGCGCTGGCTCTGGCGGTCTCGCTGACCTACCTCGCCGTGACCGCGACGCATGCCGGTCCCGTCGTGGTCTCCCAGGTGCTGGCCGCCGTCGGTATCGCCGCGATCGCGGCCCTCTCGCTGATCGTGCGGCGTGACCGGCCGATCCTCGTGGTGGCCGTGACCGTCGGCGCCGAATTCCTCGTGGTCATGATCTTCGGGGCGAACGACAAGGGCCTCACCCTCATGTCGGCCTGCGTGGCGTTCTACAGCTGCGGCAGGTATCTTCCGCCGCGGAGCGGATGGCCCGTGGGCGTCGTCGCCGCTCTGGTCTACAGCTACGACATACCCCCACAGGCCATCGTGGTCTACGCGATCGTGCTGATCGCGATCGGTCAGAGCGTCAGGGCGAGATGGGAGCTGGACAGGCGCAGGCACACCGAGACCGCCGCCGAGGCCGTCCACATCGAGCGGCGCAGGATCGCCCGTGAACTGCACGACGTGGTGGCCCACCACATCAGCGTGATGAACCTTCTCATCGGTGCGGCCCGCACCACCCGTGACCCTGACTCCTCTCGCGAGGCCCTGCTCGGAGCGGAGCTGGCGGGGCGGGAGGCGATGGCGGAGATGCGGGGACTGCTCGACATCCTGCGGGCCGACGACGCCGAGGACAGCAGTAGCAGGGACGGCGCGGCGGTCCGGTCACCCGACGCCCTCGACGCCCTGGTGGCCCGCGCCCGTGAGACGGGTCTGTCCGCGGAGCTACTAGTGGTGGGGGAGCAGCGGTCCCTGTCCGCTGCCGTCGATCTGGCCGTCTACCGGATCGTGCAGGAATCCCTCACCAACGTCCGCAAGCACGGCCAGGGTGGCAGGGCGTCGGTCCGGCTGACCTACGGGCCCTCGACGCTCGATGTGGAGATCGTCGACGACGCGATGAGCGTGCGCCGCGCCGGCGTCGGGGGTCACGGGCTGGCGGGCATGGCCGAACGGGTCGCTCTGTGCGGGGGGACCTTCGAGGCCGGCCCCAGGCCGCAGGGCGGTTTCCGGGTGTTCGCCGGCTTTCCGCTGCCTTCTTCCGTACCCGAGAAAGAGATCTCATGATCACTGTCCTGCTCGTCGATGATCATGCCGTGGTCCGGTATGGTCTGCGCCTGATCCTGGAGTCGCATCCGGACATCCAGGTGGTGGGGCAGGCCGCCGACGGACGGGAGGCGATCAGCCGTACCCGCGAACTGCGGCCCGACGTGATCCTCATGGACATTCACATGCCGGAGCTGGACGGTGTCGCGGCCATCGAGCAGATCATGGCGGTCTCGCCCGGAGCGCGGGTGCTGGCGTTGAGCACGTTCGACCTCGACGAGTACGTTGTCGGGGCGCTGCGGGCGGGGGCCGCGGGGTTCCTGCCAAAGGAGGTGTCTCCCGAGGAGCTGGTCGAGGGGGTGCGTGTGGTGTATCGCGGGGACTCCATCGTCGCGCCGCGCCTGCTCACCCGGTTGATCGGTACCTTCGTCCGGCCCTCCCTCAGGGTGGGGGGAGTGGCGTCCGGTAACGCCGCGCTGTCGTCGCTGGGCCTCAGCGAGCGTGAGCGCGAGGTGCTCACACTGATCGCCAAGGGCCACTCGAACGCCGACATCGCCGAGGCTCTCGGTGTCGCCGTCTCCACCGTCAAGAACCACGTGACGAACCTGTTCACCAAGATCGGGGCACATGACCGGGCACAGGCGGTGATCGTCGCCTACGAGGCCGGCCTGGTGACGCCGGGAGCCTGAGTCCCCGCCGCGCTGGGCCCGGCCGCTGGGCTCCTGGACCCAGTCGCTGGGACCAGAGGCCTAGTGATCATGCCTTCTCGGGGAGGAGGCGACCGGCCGGACGGCGCGCGATGCTCGAAACATGACGACGATCGAGGTGCAGGACCTCACCAAGACCTACCGCACCACCACCGCGGTCAGCAGGTTGTCCTTCACCGTACGCCCCGGCAGGGTCACCGGATTCCTCGGGCCCAACGGCGCCGGCAAGTCCACGACCATGCGAATGATCCTCAATCTGGACCACCCGACGAACGGCTCGATCAGGATCAACGGCAGGCCGTACACCCAGTTGCGAGATCCGCTGCGGGCGATCGGCGCGCTCCTCGACGCCAAGGCTGCCCACGGTGGCCGTTCCGCCCACAACCACCTGCTCTGCCTGGCACAGAGCAACGGCATCTCGGCCAAGCGGGTGGGCCAGGTGCTCGACCAGGTGGGTCTCGCCTCCGTGGCCACGCGGCGCATCGGTGGTTTCTCGCTCGGGATGGGCCAGCGGCTCGGCATCGCCGCCGCCATGCTCGGCGACCCACCGGTGCTGATGTTCGACGAGCCGGTGAACGGGCTGGACCCCGAAGGGATCATGTGGATCCGGGGCTTCATGCGCGCAATGGCGGCCGAGGGCCGGACCGTGTTCGTCTCCAGCCATCTGATGAGCGAGATGGCGCTGACCGCCGACCACCTCATCGTGATCGGCAAGGGGCGTCTCATCAAGGACGCGGGCATGGCGGAGTTCGTCGGCGGCGGCACCGAGAGCTACGTGCGGGTCCGCTCGCCGGAGCCGGCCGAGCTCGCCTCGCTGCTCACCGATCGTGGCGCCGAGGTGTCGTCGGTCGATGACCATCTGCGGGTGCGGAAGATGCCCGCGGCCATGATCGGAGACCTGGCGGCGGCCCGCGGCATTCCCCTGCACGAACTGGTCGCACAGGAGACCTCCCTGGAGGCGGCCTACATGGCGATGACCAAGGACAGCGTCGAGTATCACCTCGGCACCCCTATTGTCTCGGAGCGGAAATGACTGGCCCCGCCTCTGTCGCGGTAGTTCCGGCGCGCGGTGCCGCCAATCGCGGCTTCGCGCGGATTCTTCTCTCGGAATGGACCAAGCTCCGGACGGTCCGTTCCACGATGTGGGCCCTCATCACCACGGCCGTGCTGATGATCGGTGCGGCGGCCGCGATCGGCATGGCCGCGCTGGGGGCCGAGGAGAACGACGCCAATCCGTCGTTCAACGTCATCGAGCTGAGTTTCCAGGGCGCGGTGCTCGCGCAGCTGTCGCTGGCCACTCTCGGAGCTCTGGCGATCACTGGTGAGTACCGCACCGGGATGATCCGCACCTCGCTCGCCGCGGTGCCGTGGCGCCTGCGGCTGCTGCTGGCCAAGGCCCTGGTGTTCGGCGGGGTCGCCTTCGTCGTCAGCATGATCTCGGCGTTCGGCGCCTTCTTCGTGACCCAGGCGATCCTGTCCGCCAGGTACGACGCGGCCACGCTGGTCGACCCGCACGCGTTCCGGGTGGTTTTCGGGGCCGGGCTGTACCTCGTCGCCACCGGGCTGCTCGGGTTGGGAGTCGGCACGCTGATCCGCCACTCCGCCGCCGCGATCACCGCGACGGTGGCCATTCTGTTCGTCCTGCCACCGATGATCGGCATCCTGCCCAGCTCATGGGGCAGGACCGTGACGAAGTACTTCCCGCCCAACGCGGGGTCACAGATCGCCGTGGTCGTGCCCGACCCGGGCATGCTGGGCCCCTGGGGCGGATTCGCCGTCTACTGCCTCTGGATCGCCGCGGTCTTCCTCGCCGCGACCTACCTGCTGCGTCACCGCGACGCCTGAGCCCTTCCCTGGTCCGTCGTGCCCGGAGTTCATCCACTCCGCCGCCGAGCCGGCGGTCCCTCGGGATTAGTGGACGACCTTGGTCGTAACGGTGTCGCCAAAGCCCCAGGTCGGGATTCCGCCGATCCGCGCGGCCTCCCTCTCACTCAGGTTCTCCATGCCGTGTGTTCGTCCTACAGTCCCCTACATGGCGCGGCGTTGCCGGGCGGCGGAGAAGTGGAGGATTTCGACGGGTTCGAGGGTGGCCAGGCCGCCTGGGATGAGCTCGTCGAGCTGGGGGAGGAACGCCTCGATCTTCGCGCGGGTGTCGACGATGATGACGATGGTCGGGAGTTCGTCGGCCAGGGACAGGATGCGGGTCGTGTGGATCCGGCCGGTGGCGCCGTAGCCTTCGATGCCGCGGAAGGCGCTGGCGCCGGCGAGCCCCGCCTTCTGCGCCCGACGCACGATCTCGTGGTAGACGGGCTTGTGGTGCCAAAGATCGCTGTCGCTGACGAAGGCCGTCAGCCTGAGTCCATCGCTCATGTCTTCACCGTTTCGGGCTCGGTGACCCTGCGGAACGTGCGGTCGAGCCAGTAGCCGGCGATCTGGGACGTCACGATCGACAGCAGCACGAGGATCGTGAAGAACTTCTCGTTGATGATCCCGGCGCCGAAGGTGACGGTGGCCAGCACGATGCCGGGACCGCCGCGTGCGTTCATCGCCACGGCCAGCTGGACGGCCGACTTGCTGTCCTCCCCTGCGAGACGGGCCGCGACCCAGACCGAAGCGGCCTTGGTGACGCAGGCCAAGGTGAAGAACCAGACGAGGAACAGGAGGTCGATGTTATGCAGGAGGTCGAGCTTCAGCCCGACGATCGCGAAGTAGACGGGGATGAAGAAGGCCTGGGCGAACTGCTTCAGCGACACCCAGGTCTCGGACGTGGCCCGGTCGCCACCGTCGGCCCGTGAGCACGCGATGCCGGCGAGCAGTGCGCCGAAGATCGGGTTGATGCCGAGACCTGTGCAGGCCAGGACGGCGACGAACAGCACCAGCAGCCGGAACGCGGCTGGGTTGCGCAGTTCGACCAGGTTGAACCGGCTGTTGGCGAGGGAGAAGACCGTCCGCGCGCCGCCGACGAGGGCGACCGCGAGGAACGCCAGGCTGGCGAGCACGTAGTAGAGCGCGGTGAGCGGCACGTCGTCGGTGTCGCCCAGCGACCACAGGCCGAAGACCCCCTGGCCTCCGGTGTTCGCGAGCCCGAGAACGAGAGCGAGCACCACGTACAGTGCGACGTCTTCGAGGACGGCGACGGTCAGGACGACCCGGGCGAACGCGGTCTCGAGGATGTCCAGATCCATCAGGATCCGTGAGATGACCGGGATGCTGGTGACCGCGACCGCGATCCCGAAGATCAGGCCGATGGTCAGCGGGGTGCCGTGCGGCCCGGAGTAGTGCTTGGTGCTGAGCACGCCGGCAACGCCTATTCCGATGGCGAACGGTACAGCCAGCCCGATGCCGGTGATCAGAGCGACCTTCCGACGTTCGCGGCGGGTCGCCCGAAGCTGCAGCTCGGCACCGACCAGGAACATCAGCAGCAGCAGACCGATCTGGTACATCGCGCCGAGGACGCTCGTGGTCACCTTGCTGGAGCCGAAGACCCAGTTGGCGAAGCCAGGGGCGACAGCGCCGAGAAGGGTCGGGCCCAGCAGGAGACCGCCGATGATCTCGCCGATGACCGCCGGCTGTCTCATCCTGGTGAACAGCTGCCCGCAGGCGTGGGCGGCCACGAGCAGTAGCGTCAGAGCGATCAGGACATGGGTGACATCCGCTGTGCTCAGCGACATGAGTTCCCCGGGGCTAGAGGTGTACGAGTCAGCCGATACCCCCAGAATGTGACTGACTGATTGCCCTCTGTCATCTATCTATCCGGTGATATCGGATGACCAGCTCGGCTGGAAACTGTGGCACTGTGCGGGTGCCGATCAACGAGGTTGCGACCGAGCCGGGTGACCCACAGCTCCGTGGGGTGTGCGGAGGCGTGGGCTTCACGTTGATGGTCCGGCTAGTTGAGAGCATGACAACCCCACCGCCGTGACGACGGCCGGCAAGATGGCAGCCGCCGTCACGGGTGTGGATGGGCCGGACGACCCTAGCCCTGGGACGATCTCAGCCCACCACCATCGGCGTCGAGGTCGAGTCGATCTCCCCGGGCGTCGGCTGTGGACGTTAACCGCGCCCTTGCCGCACGCACGCCAGACGCTGGCTGCACGGTTCGTAGCGTCGTCGGGAACAGAGGCGGACAATCCGCCGCCTCGTCATCGCTGCGAGGTGAACATCATGCGTCGACTACTCACTGTTCTCGCGACCGGGATCGTCGTCACCATCGGGGTGGCGGCCTGCTCCTCTTCCGCCACGACCGCTTCTCCATCGTCGCCGGCGACCGCACAGCCGCCAGTTGCTCCTGAGACGGCCGCGCCTGGCGACATACCCGACACCCAGGTGTATGTACCGTGGTCACCGTCCGGGGGCGGTTTCACTGTGAAGGTACCCGAGGGCTGGTCCCGGCTGGCGCAAGGCTCCGCGACCATCTTCACCGACAAGTTCAACAGCGTCCAGATTGAACGCGTTGCCGCGTCCACCGCTCCGACCGTGAACTCCGTACGCTCCGCTGACATCCCCGCGATCCAGCGCGGGGCCGCGGGCTTCAGTCTGAAAAGCGTCACGGTCGTGCCGCGTAAGGGCGGCAGCGCCGTGCTCGCCGAGTACCGTGCCGGCTCCGCGCCCGATCAGGTGACCGGGAAGAGCGTCGCGTTGGACGTGGAGCGGTACGTCTTCTTCAAGTCGGGCAGCGAGGTCGTGTTGACCCTGTCGGGTGCGGTGGGGGCGGACAACGTCGACCCGTGGCGAATCGTGACCGACTCGTTCAGGTGGGCCTGATGACCGCACTCGTGCTCAGCGCTCATTCCCTTTACCGGTTCTTCCGGGCCGGGGAGGAAGAGACTCTCGCGCTTCAGGGCGTCACTTTGGAGGCGGAGCCCGGAGAGATCGTCGCCGTGACCGGACCGTCGGGATCAGGTAAGACGACGTTACTCAACTGCCTCGCGGGGCTGGACGAGCCGGACGGTGGCACCGTACGGGTCGCCGGTGAACGAATCAGCCATCGGGCCGAACGTGAGCGCAGTGCCCTCCGCTCACGGCATATCGGGGTGCTCTTCCAGTCGAAGAACCTTGTGGACCACCTCAGCGTGCGGGACAACATCGCACTCGTCCAGCGACTGGTGCGCGGCCGGCGGCCCGTACCGGCCGAAGACCTGCTGGACCAGGTGGGCATCCGCGACCGGGCAGGTGCTCTTCCGCGGCAGTTGTCCGGCGGCGAGGCGGCTCGCGCCGGTCTCGCGGTCGCCCTCGCCAACGCGCCCGCGCTGGTGCTGGCTGACGAGCCCACCGGTGAGGTGGACGGCGAGACCGAGCGGAGGGTGCTGGCGCTGCTACGCGAGCGTGCCTCCACCGGAACGGCGGTCGTGGTGATCTCTCACAGCCGTGCCGTGGCCGCGGCCGCCGACCGCGTGCTACGGATGCGTGACGGGCGGTGGGTGTGATGTCGGCCTCCGATCTCCTCGTGAGTTGCGAGGACGCGGCCCGTACATACGGAAGGGGAAGCGGTGCCGTCGTCGCGGTGCACGGCGCGAACTGTGCGGTGAAGCGGGGCGACCGGATCGCCGTGGTCGGGCCCTCCGGTTCGGGCAAGTCGACGCTGCTGCACCTGATGGCGGGTCTTGATCGCCCCACGGCAGGCAGGGTGAGCCATCCGGGCCTGACGGGAGGCACTCTCTCGCAGCTCATCGGCATCGTCTTCCAGGGCCCCAGCCTGCTGCCGCCGCTGACCGCCGCCGAGAACGTCGCGCTGCCCTTGCGGATCGACGGTGTACCCGAGGAGGAGGCCGCAGCCCGGGCGCTGGCCGCATTGGACAGCCTGGCGCTGCACGGACTGGCCGACAGGCTGCCGGACGAGCTGTCCGCTGGTCAGGCACAACGGGTGGCGGTGGCGCGGGTGCTGGCGCGCAGGCCCCGGCTCGTCCTGGCCGACGAGCCGACCGGCCAGCTGGACAGCGAAACCGGTCGTCAGGTGATGACGGTGCTGCTCGCCGCCGCGGACGAGGTCGGTGCCGGAGTCGTGGTGACCACGCATGACCTCCAGATAGCCCAAGAGCTGGATACCCGTTGGCACATGGCGGATGGGCGCCTCGTGTCGTCGGATGTGGAAGGAGACGGCGCCCAATGATCCGTATCTGGCTTGCCGGGCTGGTGCGTGTGCGCAGCGGCCGACTGCTCGGCGTCGTCGCGGGAGTGGCCACGGCGGTGGCGCTGCTGGCCGCACTCGGCAGCTTCCTCGCCGTCACCCGGGCGACGATGACCGCACAGTCTGTTCGCAGGGTCAGCGTGGACTGGCAGGTGCAGGTAGCCGCCGGCGCGGACGCGCAGTCGGTCCTGATGACCGTGCTGAACACGCAGGGCACACGGGCGGCCCTTCCTGTCGGATACGCCGACACCAGCGGTCTGACCGCGACGACCGGGGGTACGACGCAGACCACCGGGCCCGGTGCGGTGCTCGGAATCCCACCCGGATACCGGTCCTCCTTCCCCGGAGAGATCCGAGTGCTGTCCGGGGTCGGCGACGGCGTGCTGCTCGCCCAGCAGACCGCCTCCAACCTGCACGCCGCGCCCGGAGACACGGTGGCCATCGGCCGGGCGGGCCTGCCCCCGGTCACGATTCGCGTCGACGGCGTGGTGGAGCTGCCGCTGGCGGACTCGCTGTTCCAGAAGGTCGGAGCGCCTCCGCAGTCTCAGCCGTCCGCGCCACCGGACAACGTCGTGCTATTGCCGCAGGATCGCTGGCACACCCTTTTCGACCCGCTGGCCGCAAGCCGTCCCGACCTGGTCCGAGCGCAGATCCACGTATTGCGAAGCCACAGCCTGCCGCCGGACCCTGCCGCCGCTTATGCTGCGGCGACGGGTAAGGCGCACAACACCGAGGCGCGGCTGGTCGGTGCAGGTATGGTCGGCGACAATCTCGGCTCCGTCCTGGACGCCGCCCGTTCGGACGCCCTGTATGCGCAACTGCTCTTCCTCTTCCTCGGCGTGCCCGGCGCACTGCTCGCCGGGGCCCTGACCGCCGCCGTCGCCTCGGCGGGCGCGTCCCGGCGGCGTATGGAGCAGGCACTCCTGCGCACGCGTGGTGCCACGGCGGGCAAACTCCTGGCGATGGCCGCCGCGGAGGCGGCGATGGTGGCCGTCGTAGGCGGGGCGGCCGGTCTCACGGTCGCGGCGCTGGTGGGACGTTCCGTCTTCGGCGCATCAGGGTTCTCCTTCGTCTGGGCGCTGGCCGCGCTCGCCATGGGGGCGCTCATCGCGTTCGCGACCGTGCTGGTGCCCGGCCGCCGGGACGTGCGAAGTGTCACGGTCGTCGCCGGTCGTGCCGCGTTGGAGCGCCGCCGGGTGCCCCGCGCCATGTGGTGGGCGCTGACGGCCGTACTTCTGGCGATCTCGCTCGTGATCTTCAACATCACCAGCCAGACGAACTACGCGCTGGTGCTCGCTCCGGAGGGGACACCGACGTTGTCTGTGGACTACTGGGCGTTCGCCGGTCCGGCTCTGCTGTGGGCGAGCGGCGCCATGCTTGCCTGGCTGCTGGTAGACCTGCTTCTGCGGCGCGGCCGGCCGTTCCTGGCCCGGCTGCTGCGCCCCGCAGCAGGGCCGCTCGCGGACACGGTCGCCGCGAGTCTGTCCCGGCAAGGCACCACGGTGGTCCGGGCGGTGGTGCTGCTCGCCCTCGCCGGGGCATTCGCGACCTCGACCGCCGTCTTCAACTCCAGCTACCGCCAGCAGGCCGAGGTCGACGCCGTCCTGACGAACGGTGCGGATGTCACAGTCACCGAGCCGCCGGCCTCCACAGCAGGACAGGCGGACGCGGCGAGAGTGGCCGCGTTGCCCGGCGTTCAGCATGTCGAGCCGATACAGCACCGCTACGCGTACGTCGGTGCGGACCTGCAGGACCTGTACGGCGTGCGACCGTCGACCGTCGTCGCCGCGGGCAGGCTGCAGAACGCCTACTTCGCCGGAGGTACAGCGCGGCAACTAATGGATCGCCTCGCGCGGCAACCCGACGACCTGCTGGTCAGTGCAGAGACCGCGAGCGACTTCCAGCTCCACCCAGGCGATCAGATCCGGCTGCGCCTTCAGGACGGCCGCACACACCAGTTGCACACCGTGGCGTTCCGTTTCGCAGGGGTGGCCAAGGAGTTCCCGACCGCTCCCAAGGACAGCTTTATGATCGCCAACGCCGACTACGTCGCCCGTATGACCGGCAGCGACGCGATCGGCACGCTCCTGGTCGACACCGGCGGCACCGGGCAGCAGGAGGTGGCCCGGCGCGTGCAGACGGCTCTCGGCCCGGTCGCGCACGTCACCGATCTGCCGTCGGCCCGGACCGTCACCGGTTCAAGCCTCACTGCCGTGGATCTCAGTGGACTCACCCGGGTCGAGCTGGGCTTCGCGCTGGTCATCGGGGCCTCGGCCGGTGGCCTCGTGCTCGCGCTCGGCCTGGCGGAGCGGCGCCGGACGCTGGCGCTGGCATCCGTCCTGGGTGCTCGAGGAAGGCAACTGTCGGGGTTCGTCTGGAGTGAAGCGGCTCTGGTGGCCGTGGCGGGCGGGGTCTGCGGCGCAGTGCTGGGCTGGGCACTGTCGGAGATGCTGGTGAAGGTCCTGTCCGGCGTCTTCGATCCGCCCCCCGACCAGCTCTCCGTGCCATGGAGCTACCTCGCCACGTTGACCGCCGCCGTCATCGCAGCCCTTGCCGCCGCGGCATCGGCCGCGGCCCGGCATGCCCGCCGTCCGCCGCTCACCGAACTGCGGGAACTGTGACATCGCGGGAGCTGTGACCGGCGATCGCGGCGCGTCACGGATCGGAGTCCCCGGTCCCGGTTGAGGTCGCGACGAGCCAGGTGAACCGAGGGTGCGGGGACTGGCGGGACAAAAAGAGTCTTCCCCCCTCCGCCTCCACCAGGGATCGGGCGAGCGCCAGCCCGATCCCCAGGCCCCCGCCCGCCGCCTGCCGCCTGGCGAAGATGTCCACGTCGTCAGGCAGTTCAGAGCCTTCGTCCTCGACGTCGACCGCGACGACCCCGGCCGTCTCCCTCGCCCGGACGGTAACGGTGCCCTTCCCATGGGCAGCGGCGTTCGAGAGCAGGACGTCGAGCACCTGCCGGGCGGCCCGGGATGACCCGACCGCCTCCGGCAGGTCGTCCTCCGCGACGATCCGCAAGGGCCGGCCGGAGGCCGCCAACTCCCCGTGCCAGCGCCGCTCGGCCTCCGCGAGCAACGTCCCGATGTCGAGCGGCGCCCGCTCGGGGTCGTCGCGGGCCAAGGCCAGCAGGTCGTCGAGCGTCGCCTCCATGTCGTTCAGCGATTCCAGGGCCGAGCGCATCGCGGCGTACGGACCTTGCGCGGGCACCTGCAACCCCTGATCCGCCAAGGAGCCCTCCAGATCCAGGCGTGTCCTGGTCAGCGCGGTGCGCAACTGGTGCGAGGCGTCCGCGCTGAAAGCACGTTCACGCTGGAGGAGCCGGTGGATGCGTCCGGCGGCTCGGTTCAGTGTGGTCGCGACCTCATCCGCCTCCGGTAATCCCGAGGTAGCGGCACGCGCGGACAGATCGCCCGTCTCCAGCCGCCCGGCCGTCGCCGCCAGCGCCTCAAGCGGGCGGGCGAGGCGCCTGCTCGATCGCAGGGCGATCAGCACGCCGACGCCGACGGCGAGCGCCGCGAGCACCAGCATGCCGGCCCAGGTCAGGGCGGCTCGGCGCAACGGCTCCGCCGTCTTGGAATCGACCCGGACCACCGCCCTGACCTGCTCTCCCGAACCAACGGGAACCGCGACCACCAGCCCGCCGTTCGTCCGCTGCGACGACGCCCGGCCGGCGGAGGCCGCACGCACCGATTCATCTCCACTGGCCGGACCGACCCCGAGCATCCGCCGTAGACCACTGTCGTACACCGCGATCTGGGTGCCCTGCTCGGTGCGGGGCAGCTCCATCGGATCGGCGGGCGAATGCACCTGCGCGGGCACGCTGACCGCCACCTGCTCGGCGAGCTGCTGCAGCTCACGTACCTCGTCCTGTTCGTACAGGCGGAGCGCGGCGAACCCCAGAGGCATGGCGAACAGCAGCACCGCGCACACCACGGCGGCGACGGTCGCCCGCAGAATACGGCGACGCATCGATCCTCCTGTCTCGGCCTTTGTCTCAGCCGCTGGGGGATTCAAGCCGGTACCCGAAGTGCCGCAACGTCGTGATCCGCACGCGGTCGCCGAGCTTCCGGCGCAACGCCGCGACGTGCACGTCAAGGGTCTTGGTGGAACCGAACCAGTTCTCGTCCCAGACCTCGCTCATCAGGTCCTCACGGCTGACGGCCTGTCCCGATGAGGCGGCCAGCCGAACCAGCAGGTCGAATTCCCGAGGGCGTAAGTCCACATCGCCCGCAGGGGTGGAACAGCGCCTCGCGGCAAGGTCGATCAGCAACGAACCCAGGTGAACCCGATCGGCATCATCGTGTCCGGCAGGCGCGGCACGGCGCAGATGCGCCGCGATCCGGGCCTGCAGCTCGGCGAGCCGGAACGGTTTGGTCAGGTAATCGTCCGCGCCGGATTCCAGGGCCTGGATGACGTCCATCTCCTCGGTACGCGCGGTCAGGACGACAAGCACGGCTGTCGGCGCGCTTACCCGAAGGCGGTGGCACAGCCTGAAGCCGTCGACGTCGGGCAGTCCGAGATCGACCAAAATCAACTCGGCCGGCTCGCGGGCGACCCTGGCCACGGCCGTGGCGCCGTCGGGGCACCATTCAGCCTCATGACCCAGCCCCCGCAGCATCCCGGCGAGTCTGTCCCCGATGGCGGCGTCATCTTCGACGATCACGATGCGTGCCATGCCACCAGGTTACGGCCGCGTATGTCCGCTTTCTGTCAGACCGTGGCGGACGTGTCAGCGAACCACCTGCGGGATCGAAAACTTCGAACTCGTGCTTATAGAAGCCGGCCACCCGGGCGAAGGGGGTCACGCGGACGGTCGCAACGGCGGTGGGGCGCTGGTTGACATCCACTCTGGACTGAGCTGTCGGGCCTCGCCCTCGGCCCACCCCTCGACCAAGTCCGCGTTCTGGTCCCTGACCGACGGCCTGCGGCTCGAACTCGCCGTGCAGAACATCCAGGTCGTCGGCGCGGGGCTTACGGCCTGCTTCAGGCCGGCTGGGGGATGGCGAACAGGTGCAGGAAGGTGTTCAGCAGTTCGCGGCGCCCGGACAGTTCGACCAGCCCGCACTTGGCCGCCCGGGTGAGCTCCCAGTAGGAGGGGAGCCCGTCCGGCTGGAAGGCGATTGCGAGATCGGGCTCGCCTGGAGCCGGGCCTACGCCGGCTTCGAGCTTCCCGTCGGTGACCGCGAGGTGCACCACCAGGTCGGGGGCGCGGACCTCCCAGGTCGCGGTCACCCCGGCCGCGGCTTCGGCGTTGAATACTCCCCGCAGGTTCATGATCAGCGACTCGGGCGTGACGATCTCGCCCGGCCGTGGCTCGCCCGTGTGCGCGGCGCCCCAGCGCCCGAGGGCGAAGATGGCCGGCTCGAGTTCGCGGCCGACGGAGGTCAGCGTGTAGAGGACGCCGCGTTGCGGGGCCGGCGCGACGCGGCGTTCGACGATGCCCGACTGCTCGAGCTCCTTGAGTCGGGTGGAGAGCACGTTGGTGGGAATGCCCGGCAGCCCGTCGAGCAGGTCGGTGTAGCGGTGCGGCCGCACTGCGAGATCGCGCACGATCAGCAGCGCCCATCGTTCGCCCACGAGCTCCAACGCGCGGGCCAGGCCGCAGTACTGCCCGTAATCACGACGCTTCATGCTTCAACTATAGCAATCTCTTTAATCTGCTGTTCGATTCGTTCTGTGAAGTTGACTTGCAAAAACGAAGTATCACGCCTAGGGTCACCGACATGACCGAACGGACCTGGGCGACCGTCCTAGTCCAAAGTTGCGACGGGCAGTCACGCACAGCCCGCGTACGGTCCCCGTCGCTCGCCGCGTCCACGGCGGGCCCGGACGCCTTCGCCCTCACCTCGAACCCGTGATCGGCGGGCTGCTCGTCACGCGAACCGGCGCCGGGAGACTCCCGGTGCACCCTGCCGGTCGGGATCGCGGCCACTCGGCTCGTGCCGTACGGCACGAAGATCCCCGATCCGTTCGGCACGGGGCTGCTGACTCCACCCAGTCCACAACCGCATCGTGAATCGACCAGCGGAGAACCATATGTCCTCATCAGCTACAAGCAAGACCGTCCTCGTCTCGGGGGCGACCGGTGACACCGGGCGAGCGACCGTCCGGGAGTCCATCGCCCTCGGCCTCAACGTCAGGGCCATGGTGCGCAGCATCGACGCACGTTCCCAGGCCCTCGCCGACCAGGGAGCCGAGGTCGTCGTCGGAGACTTCCTGGACCCCAACACCCTCCGGCCGGCCATGGAAGGCGTGGACGCGGCATATCTGTGCTATCCGGTCGCGCCGGGGCTCATCCACGCGACCGTCAACTTCGCCCAGGCCGCGAAGGAGACGGGCGTCAAGGCGGTCCTCAACTGCTCCCAGCGGTCCGCGAACCGCGAGTCCACCAGCCCCTCGTGCCGCGACACCTACATCGCCGAAGAGGTGCTCAACTGGTCCGGGCTGAACGTCGTCCATCTCCGCCCGACCCTCTTCCTCGAGTGGTTGCAGTACTCCTGGATGCTGCCCAAGCTGCGGGAGGGCGTCCTGTACATGCCCGTGGGCGAGGGCACCAGTTCCCCCGTCGCCGCCGAGGACCAAGGGCGCGCCATCGCCGCGCTGCTGCTGCACCCCGAAGCGCACATCGGCACCACCATCCCGCTCTCCGGCCCGGTCGAGATGGGCCACGAGCAGATGGCGGCCGAACTCACCGAGGCCCTGGGCAGGAAGATCGTCTTTGAGAACCCGCCCATGGCGGAGTACGCCGCGCACCTCGAGGCGGCCGGCGTGCCCCCCTACGGCGTCGCGCACATCACCGGCGCGATGCTCGACTACCAGAACGGCCGCATGTCGGGCGCCGACGACAACATCGAGAAACTCACCGACCGCCGGTCGATGACGGTCGGCGAGTACGCCCGCTCGCACGCCGACCTCCTCAACGGCGGCAGAGACTGACCTAGGTGGTGCTGTGACCAATCCAGACACGGTTGGCTTGCTTTCCGGCCCCGAAGGCCGGCGAGCGCAAAACCCGTCCTCGCACCGGCCGCACCTGCCGCGCACCGTCGGCTTCGCCGGCATCTCGGCGGCGATGGTGGCGATCCTCGTCGCGGCCGGCGCCCCCACGCCGCTCCTGCCGATCTACCAGAAGAACTGGGGCCTCGCGCCCTGGCAACTGACGCTCGCGTTCGGCGTCTACGCCATCGCGCTCCTGATCGCGATCCTGGTGATCGGATCACTGTCCGACCACGTCGGCCGGCGCCCACTCATGATCGCTGCGCTCACGGTCGAACTGGCGGCGATGCTGGTATTCCTGTTCGCGCCCTCGATCGGCTGGCTCATCACCGCCCGCATCGTCCAGGGAGTCGCCACCGGGGCGGCCTCCAGCTCGCTCAGCGCCGCGGTCGTGGAACTCGCTCCCGAGCGGCACAAAAAGCTCGGCGCCCTGATGACCAGCATGGCGCCCCTGGCGGGCCTGGGCATCGGAGCGCTCTTCACGGGCCTGCTCGACCAGTTCGTCTCCGACCCCGCGTTCACGGCCTGGCGGGTTCTCGTCGTGGTCATGGCCGCCGGAACCGTCTTCACCGTGTTCACCCCGGAGACGTCGTCCCGCAAGCCGGGCGCGCTGGCATCGCTGGTCCCGCGCGTCTCGGTGCCGCCCCAGGTACGCGGTCTCTTCGCATCAACCATGCCGGTGGTGATCAGCGCGTTCATGACGATGGCGCTGTTCCTGGGCCTGGTCCCCATCGTGATGGGCGCCGTGTTCGAGGTCAGGACCCCACTCGTCGGCGCGTTGGCCGCGTTCGTCACCTTCGGCGTCGGGACCGTGGTATCGGCGATCACGACCGGCGTGCGGCCTCACCACTTGAGGCTTCTCGGAGCCAGTGCGATAACCGTCGGCGCGTTCGAGTTCATCGTGAGCGTCCGCGCCGAAGCACTGCCCTTCCTGTGGATCGCCGCCGTGTTGGGCGGCGCGGGGCTCGGTGCGTCGTTCTCGGGGATCACCCGGGGACTCGTGCCCGAGGTGAAGGCTCACGAGCGCGCGGGGCTGTTCACCGCCATCTACCTCGTGGGCTATCTCGCCATGGGCATCCCCGCGATCATCGCCGGCCAGTTCGCCGGGGCCGTCGGCGTGACGTCCATGGCGACCGGCTTCGGGATCGTCATCGCGGTCCTGGCCATGGCCGGCGTGGTCGTCACCGGCACGCGCACTGCACGGCGCCGGAAGGCCCATGCGGCCTAGCGCCGGCCTTCTCATCGCAAGAGATCACTGCTGAGTGAAAGGGAACAAGAAGATGACATCGCTGAACAACGCGACCGTCCTCGTCACGGGCGCCAACGGCGGGCTCGGTACCGCACTCGTCCAGGCCGCCCTCGAGCGAGGCGCGGCCCGTGTCTATGCCGCCGCGCGAAACCCGAAGGAATGGGACGACAAGCGCGTCGTGCCGCTGCACCTGGACCTGACCGACCCCGCCTCGATCGAACGGGCCGCGGGCGAGGCCGGCGACACCACCGTCCTGGTGAACAACGCGGCCGTCTTCCCCCGAGGTGACCTGCTGAGCGCCCCGATCGAGGACATCACCGCGACCATCGAGACGAACCTGGTCGGACCGATCCGCCTCACCCGCGCCCTCGCACCCGCACTCCGATCGGCCAAGGGCGCGCTCGTCAACGTGGGCTCCGTCCTCAGCTGGTTCGCGATCGGCAAGGCCCACAGCGTCTCCAAGGCCGGCCTGTGGATGGCGACGAACGCCATCCGGCTCGAACTCGCACCCGACGGAGTGCAGGTGCTCGGCGCCTACTTCGGCCCCACCGACACGCCGATGCAAGCCGACAACCCCTCGCCCGACAAGCACAAGCCGTCCGACGTCGTCGCGCCGGTATTCGACGCGCTGGAGGCCGGCGAGCACGAAGTACTCGTCGACGACATGACCCAGCGTGTGCACGCCGCGCTCTCCCAGCCCGTCACCGCCCTGTACCCGGCTCTCGCATCGCGATAGCTCGCCCGCAGCCCGGTGTGGTGGTCATGAGCTCATAGCGATCACACCGGGCACCCCCCGCCAGGGTGCGCCGGCACGACTACAGCACGGACGTCCTCGGGGCCCGCTGACACCCACTACCGGCAATACGACGGATTCGCCTACCCCCACCCGCCGGTTCGTACCGCGCTACCAACCCGACAACACCACCTCGGGCCGGCAGCTCATCTTCCTGAACATCGACTCAGTATTCGTGTCCCGAAGGAGCACACCATGAGCATCTTGGAAGCCCTCATCCGCCGGAACCGAGTGTTCGCCGAGACGCGATTCGACCCGCGACTGCGTATGCGGCCGAGCCTGAACACCACCGTCATCACCTGCCTCGACCCCCGGGTGGATCCAGCCGTCGTACTCGGCGCCGAGCAAGGCGAGATCGCCGTGCTGCGCAACCCCGGCGGACGGGTCACCCCGCGGACGATCGAGCAACTGCTCATACTCCAGGAGGTGGCGCGGGCCAACCAGCCCGACATCCCGTCCGAGAGGCACATCGTCGTACTCCAGCACACCCAGTGCGGCCTCACGCTCATCCAGAACCGGGCCGACATGCTGACCTCCTACTTCGAGGTGGCCGAGGAGAACCTGTCCGCCGTCGCAGTCGGCGACCCGCGGGCCGCCGTCACCCGCGATGTCGCCGCGCTGCGCGCAGAACCCTGCCTCGACGGCATCCAGGTCTCCGGACTCGTCTACGACGTCCTCACCGGCCTCGTCGACACCGTCGTCCCACCACGAGAACCCTGAGTCTGCAGCCGCTCCCCGTACTCCTTCATGCACGACGGATCATCGACACCCAGCTGCTCGGCCGCGTACTCGACCACCACTCGCGGCACGTCCCCCGGATCCTCCAGAAACATGCCGAGCATCCGCACCGTCCCTCACCGGACTGCAAAGCCCAGCCGGTTGTGCCGCCGACGTTCTGGCGCGCGGGCTCCAACGCGGCCTGATCCAGGAAGAAGAACCGCTCCAACTCCTCCGGCGTCGGATCCGACCGCCCCGTCGGTGTCGCCTGTCGCCGACCTGGTCGACCGGCTCACGGGTGACCCGTTCGACGTCGAGGACGAGTGGCGGGCCTACCGCGGCTACGCACCCCGAGCGGCCGGCCGGTCGCGGCCAGCATCGTCCAACCGCGCTCAGCGGCCGATAGGGAACCGCTCCCTCTGCCGTACACACGGCACTACAGCCGCCTAAAAGTGAGAAAGTACTTCGTATTTATGTTGGCGGAGTTTCGCCGAAAACCGGGTGAATCGGCGCTTCTCGCAGTCAGTGACCCTGGTCGGTGGCGCAGCTCACGGGAGGCGGCGCGGGCCAGGTGATCGGCTGCTCCTGCCGGTACTGTTCCAGGTCGATCAAGTTGCCGTTGAGCGCGTTGCGCCGCTGGAGTTCTGCCCAGTACTCCGGATCGAGGAAGATCGCAGGGTTCCACAGCGACTGCGTCAGGTCCGTCGGTTGCCCCAGGTACAGCACGGCGTCGGCCAGCTTCCCCAAGGGGACGCCGCACAGCCGCGGCGCGTCCATGAACTCTCCCGCGTCGGTGGATTCCAGCCACGTGCCCGAGCACGGGATCACGGTGCGCCGGGGACAGGTTGCCAGGCGGGGATGGCTGCCGGCCACGATCACGTAGACGTGCTGGCCGGTCTGTTCCTCGATCAGCGGGACTCCGTGGTCGGCGTTCTGTCCTGGTGCCGGCGAGTGCATCACATGCCCGCTGCCGTAGCAGATCAGTGCCCGGCGTCCCTTGGCGAGCACTTCCCGCTCCACCACTGACGCCATGTGGACATCACGTTGGTCGAGAAAGGCATCCACTTGGTCTTGCGTGGTGATGTGGGACCAGTCGATCGGCGGATCCCCGAGCAGCACCCGGATCCTTCGCTTCGGGGGCAGCGTCCAGTTGACCGCCCGCACAGTCCGGAAGAACTGTTCACGGATCGGCTGGTCGCCGGTGGCCCCGGGCGACTGCGTGGTGTTCCGCCAGACCTGCTGCAACACCGGGTCATCGACCGCCCCGCCGGCGACGAACCGGTCCATGGTCGGCTGGTACAGGGCGTTGCCGAACTCGACGACGATGTCGTCGACCACCTGCGGCAACCGCGGATCGGCGAGCAGCATCTGCTGCGCGTCACCGTGTTCCTGCTGACCGTGTGACTCACCGATCGCAACGAGCTGGTGGCGCTCGAAGGCCGCCAGCACCGCCCGGGTGAGGTCCGGTGTGGCCGCATGGGCGCTGCCCGTCGAGCTGGTCGTCAGCAGTCCGCCGGCCGCTGCACTGGCACCGGTGACGGCCAGGAACCTACGCCGCGTCAACTGTGGATCTCTCACGTCCGGTCCTTTCCGAATGAGAATTTCGCTCGTGTGCTGGACGCCGTTCCGGGATGGTTGTATGGCACGGCCGGTGTCAGCCGGGTGTCGGCAGCTGACACCCGGCTGACACCCGATCCCTGGCATCGTGAGCAGTGCGGTCGCCGCCTACCGAACGCGATGGGCGGGAGACGGCACCACCACCGGCGAGGAGGACGGTCGTGCGCGTTCTGGTCGTCGAAGACTTCGAGATTCTGGCGAGGGCGATCGGGACCGGGTTGCGCCGCGAGGGCATGGCGGTGGACGTCGTTCTCGACGGCGACGACGCTCTGGCACATCTGGCGGCCACCCGATACGACGTGGTGGTGCTGGACCGCGACCTGCCGGGCACACCCGGCGACGACGTGTGCCGTGACATCGCCGCCGGTGGCGCCGGGTCGCGAGTATTGATGCTCACCGCCGCGGGCACCGTGCGGGACCGGGTCGAGGGGCTGGGTTTGGGCGCCGACGACTACCTCCCCAAACCGTTCGACTTCGCCGAACTCGTCGCCCGCGTGCGCGCACTGGGCCGGCGCTCGGCGCCCGCTGTACCGCCGATCATCCAGGCGGAAGATCTGACCCTGGACCCGAGCCGGCGGGTGGCCTTTCGTGGCGGGCGGCGCTTGATGCTCACCCCGAAGGAGTTCGCCCTGCTGGAATGCCTGCTCGCCGCCGGTGACCGGGTTGTGTCCACGGAGGAGTTGCTGGAACGGGTCTGGGATGAAGCTGCTGACCCGTTCACCACGGCCGTCAAGACGACGGTGCGCCGATTGCGGGCCAAACTCGGCGAGCCGCCGGTGATCGAAACCGTCCGCGAGGGCGGCTACCGGATCGGAGCTCCGCGATGAATGCCGCATCGCACCCAACGGTGATCGGCCGTGCCCGGCGCCACCTGCGCAGGCCGTCCCTGCGCGTGCAGCTCACGGCGCTGTACGCCGGCCTGGTTCTGGCCGTGATCGTGCCGATGCTGCTGGTCGCCGGCTTCCTCTTGGGGAGAGGCCAGGCCCGCCTCCGGGCGGGGGATGCCGTCCCTCCGCCGGACACAGCCACCCAGCAGGTCGACGCCGCGCTCGCGACCGTCGCGGTCATCGTCGTGGTCCTCACCGCGCTGACCGCGTGGTGGCTGGCCGGACGCATCCTCCGCCCGCTGCGTGCCATGACCGCGACCGCCCAGGAGATCTCCGCCACCAACCTCAACCGGCGGCTCGGCCTGCACGGCCCGGACGACGAGTTGGTCAAGCTGGGTCGCACCCTCGACGACCTGTTCGAGCGGCTGGACTCCTCGTTCGCAGCGCAGCGCCACTTCGTGGCCAACGCCTCGCACGAGCTGCGCACCCCGCTGGCCGGTCAGCGCGCCGTACTCCAGGTCGCGCTCGCCGACCCCGACGCGAGCGAGGCCAGCCTGCGAGCCGCGTGCGAGGAAGCGCTCGGTCTCGGAGAACGGCAGGAACGGTTGATCGACGCCCTGCTCACGCTGGCGGAAGGCCAGAAGGGTATCGAGCACCGGGAAGTGGTCGACCTGGCTGATGTCACCAACCGGGTGATGATGTCGCGCGGTGCAGAGGCCAGCCGGCGATCCATCACGGTTCAGGCATCGCTGGACCCTGCACCGCTGAGCGGCGACCCCCACCTCATCGCCAGCATGATCGGCAATCTGGTCGACAACGCGCTCCGCCACAACGTTCCCGACGGACACGTCACCATCGCCACCGAACTCACGAATGGGCACGCGCGCCTGTCGGTCGGCAACACCGGCCCAACCATCCGATCGCAGGACGTACGGCGGCTGTTCCAACCGTTCCAGCGACTCGGTACGGAACGAACCCACACCGCCGACGGCCACGGTCTGGGCCTGGTCATCGTGCAGGCCGTCGCCGAAGCACACGGCGCGCAGTTGACGGCCCATCCACGTCCCGAGGGCGGCTTGGACGTGACAGTACTATTCGACTGACGTGCTGCGGCGCTAGCTCCACCTAGGCCCGTCCATCCCGCTCGTCGCGTCCGGACTGCCAAAGATCCACATCCATGACCTTCGGCACATGGGGAACACGCTGGCGGCGGCCGCTGGCACGACCTCAAGGAACTGATGACGCGCATCGGCCACTCCAACACGAAGGCGGCCACGGTCTATCTGCACGCTGCCAAGGACAGAGATCGTGCAATTGCTGACGCCATGGGCGGGATCGTCAGCCGCGGACTCAGCGCGAAGGATGGCGACGGGGATGATCTGCCCTATGCCGGAGTGAAGATCAACTGATCTGGCACGAATCTGGCACGCGAGTGAGAAACAACCCCAACAAAGATCGAGGCCCAGCTCGGGAATCATCCGCTGACCTGGACCTTTGTGTGTGGCGCGGGTGACGGGAATCGAACCCGCGCTGTCAGCTTGGGAAGCGTATGGATCACGCCTCATACGGGCGCTGAGCTGGGCTTCGGGCCGGTCATGAGTGACCGTGGCTGACCCCTCGTCACCCTGGTTAATGGCCCGCTAATGGCCCGCGATTTGGCGGATGGAGGTTAGGCGCCATTTCGCTGGCAAGTCGTGTGGCGCGGGCGATCAGGTGCCGGCGCTCGGGCAAGGTGGTGGCCCGCCGGGCGGCCTCCTGGTAGCTGGCCGCTGCTGCGGAGTACTCGCCGGCCAGTTCCAACAGGTGTGCCCGGGTCGCGAGTAGGCGGTGGTGGCGTGCCATCCGGTGATCGGACTCCAGTTGTGCGAGCAGATATAGCCCAGCGGCAGGCCCACGCACCTTGGCGACGGCGACCGCACGGTTAAGGGTCACCATCGGGTTCGGCGCTATCTGTTCCAGGAGTTCATACAGGGCGAGGATCTGTGGCCAGTCCGTCGCGTCCAGGTGCTCTGCCTCGTCATGGACCGCGGCGATGGCAGCCTGCAGCTGGTACGGGCCGACCTGGCCTCGGGGCAGGGTCTCGGTGATCAGCTCGACCCCTTCGGTGATGCTTCGACGGTCCCATTTGCTGCGGTCTTGTTCCTCCAGCGGCACCAGGCTCCCGTCAGGCCGGGTGCGCGCGGGCTCGCGCGCGTCGGTGAGCAGCATCAAGGCGAGCAGCCCGGCGACCTCGCCGTCATCCGGCAGGAGCCGCCGGAGCCGGCGGGTGAGCCGGATCGCCTCGTCGGACAGTTGTGGCGCGGTGAGGTCTGGTCCGATGGTGGCGGTGTAGCCCTCGTTGAAGATGAGGTACAGCACGTGCAGCACGGCGCGTCCCCGCTCGGCCCACTCGGCGGCGTCCGGCATCGCGAAGGACGCCCCGCTCGCCTTGATGCTCTGCTTGGCCCGACTGATGCGCTGGGCCATGGTGGCCTCCGGGACCAGGAAAGCCGCTGCGATCTGCGCCGTGGTGAGTCCGCCGACCGCGCGCAGCGTCAGCGCGATCTGGCTGGGCGCCGAAAGCGCGGGGTGGCAGCACAGGAACAGCAGGGTCAGCGTTTCGTCCCGGTCCTTCTCCGGCTCGGCGTCTGCGGGTGCGGCCAGCAACGCGGATTGTGGGGTCGCCATGAAAAGCGCGTTCTCTCGCCGTCGCCGCGACTGGTCGCTGCGGAACTCGTCCATCAACCGATGGGCGGCAACGGTGACCAGCCAACCCCGGGGATTGTCCGGTACCCCCTCTGTCGGCCACCGCATCGCAGCCTTCAGCAGGGCCTCCTGTGTGGCGTCCTCGCACGCGTCGAACTGCCCGTACCGGCGGACCAGCGCGCCGAGGACCTGCGGCGCCAGCTCGCGCAGCAGATCCTCGACGCCCCGATCCCGGCTCACAGGTCGGCCGCGGCCTCGTGCAGGATCGGCCACACCTCGACCGGCTCGAGGTCGGCCCAGGGCATGTCCGCCGCGATCTCCTGCGCCCGTTCCTCGCTCTCGCAGTCCAGCAGGTAGAAGCTGGCGATGTACTCCTTGGTCTCCAGGTACGGGCCATCGGTAACGGCTGGGGCCCCGTCCTTGCGCAGCACCAATCGGGCGGCCGCCGCATCAGCCAGGCCGTAGGCACCCAAAAGCTCGCCGGTCTCCCGGTACTTCTCGTTGAACGCGCCCTGCTTGGCGAGGGCCTCCGGCCACTCCTCCGCCGGGAGCGAGCTCCACTTCTCCTGGTTGCCGTAGATCAGCATCAGGTACTTCATCTTGGGCATCCTTCCGGTCCGCGCACCCCGTCGGCGCGCTGTCACCCAGCAGACGGAGCAGACGCGCCGTCCTCGACATCCCGCCGACATTCTTCCGCGCATTTCCGGCCGCCGATGTCGAGTCAACCGGCTCAGCTTCGTCCTTCAGGCGAACGCACCACCCAACCTTTGAAGGAGTCCACGATGCACGCCACGACCAACGCCGTCCCCGCCAACTTCCTCCGCGCCTGGCCGGTGTGGCTGGTCAGCGCGCTCACCGGAATGGCCGCGGCCGCTGTGACCGAGCTGTACGGCCTCGCCGCACGCGCTCTGGGCATTCCGATGTCAGCCGGCAACATCGGGGCCAGCGCCGCACAGCCAATCATCATCGGTATGTTCGCCATGGGCACGGTCATCTGCACGTTCTGGGGGACGGTGCTGGCGGTGCTCCTCGCGCGGTACGCGACCCGCCCGGCGCGCGCCTACGTCCAGGTCGCCGTTGCGCTCACCGCTGTGTCTCTGGTCGCCCCGCTTGGTGCCGGAGACACCGTGACCTCGACCAAGCTGATGCTGGCTCTTGCGCACCTGCTCGCTGCAACGATCGTCATCCCCACCGTCGCCCGTAGGCTTTTGCACGCTCCGGGCCGTAACGGCCAGCACTGAGCAGGTAGAGGCCAGGTCTCCACACAATGCGGGAAGGGCTGCCATCGGTCCCCGGGTTGTTGGTACGTGCAGTTGAACATGGGGAGGCGCGGACGCGATCAAGCGAGGTAAGGCGAAGCGGCCGGCTGGTGGTTCCACCAGGAGGAGTGTGTGGGGGATGAGTGGCGGGCAGCGTAACCGCCGCGGACTGGGTGACTATCTGAGTGACAATCGCTGCGGATGGCGGCATACGCCGATGGATAATCGCGGACCGTTTCCGCAGGTGGGGGCGGGTATCAGGGCTGATCCCACCCCCGTCTGGGTTGCCTGGGGGTCAAGGGGTCGCAGGTTCAAATCCTGTCGTCCCGACCAAGCTCAGAGGGCTGATCCGATTGATCGGGTCGGCCCTTTCGGCGTCTTGGGGACCACGATCATTTTGTGTCCGACCTCATGGCGTTGCTTGACCGCCGGTCAAGAGCTGTCATGGCGATTGCCACCGTATTCCTTTTGAGTCCCGCGCGGACCAGGCTGTTCAACCCGACCCCCTCGGGCGGCTGTGTGCGCCTGGCGTGTCGGGGCGGGGCCAGGTTCGGGATCGGAGTTCGGCGAGCCCGTGGTTTGCACCGCCTCCGGGGTTTACAGGTTCGCGGACGCCAGCCGAGCGGCTCGTTTCGCCAAGGACGGCTGGAGCTTCATCACGAGTCGATAGAGGCCCCGCATCTGGGGAGGGTGTTCCTGCCAGTAGTCGAAGAAGTGACGAACCATCTCTTCTCCGCAGACGTTCGCCACCCTGCGGTCCAGCCCATATATCCGCTGCCTAAAGGCGTACGGACTCATCACGATGACGACCGCCACAATTGCGACGACAGCCGGGATCAACGAGTCGAACAGGATGACAAACGGGACCACCAGGGTGCCGACCACAAGGCCTATGACAAGGCCACGCCTGATGGATACACCGTCCTTACGGGAACGTTCGCGATCGGATGCCGCGACAAGCCACGCGATATCCGCATCCTGTAAACGCTTCGGCAACGCATCGAAAGTATCTCCGATGACGATCACTGAGCTCTTCCCGAGTCTTCTCAGAATGCAGTCCGCTCCTTCGGGCGGCGTGCCATGGATGACCTCAGGGGGCTTGACACCGAACAGCCGGGACATCTCCTCGACGTGAAAACGAATCTTGTCCATATCCACGAGGCCATCTTCGCAGCTGATCAGAGTCCGGCGACCCCGACGGATACGGGGCCCCGACTCGGCCGTGAGACGCCTGCGGGCGACGGACGCAGGCCCGTACTTGTGCCCACAAACAGTGATGAGTACCGCTCGCACGCACGCCCGCGACGCCGCGGCCTACCTGCCGGCCCTCTCCTCTCCCAGGGCTTCAGCCACGTAGGACACGCAACCATCACCGCCATTTGTGCTGGCGTAACGCCCACGCCCGCCACCCCGACGTCCTCACCGCCGAGCGCCGCGAGCGCGCACGTATCCGCAGCGGGAAGGGCATCCGCTGGGGCCATCGGCTCACAAAGGCCACAGCCTGATCGCCTGGCCCCGGTGAACGTTCCCGGTCAGAGCCGAGTGCGGAACTGCCCGTCAGGGGCGGGCGTGAACACCCATGCCCCCGGAGACGATGAGGTTGTCGCCGGTGATGTAGCTGGCGGCGTCCGAAGCGAGGAAGGCCACGGCTTCGGCGATATCGGCGGGTGCGCCGACGCGGCCAAGCGGGACGTCCCGAACCCAGGAGTCGATCATTTCCTGGGAGACGCCCATCCTGCTATAGACAGGGGTGTTGATCAGTCCTGGGCTGACGGCGTTGACGCGGATGCGGCGGGGGGCGAGTTCGAGCGCGAGGGACCGCATGAGGGGCACCAGAGCGCCCTTGGCGGCTGTCATGGCGGCACCGAGCCCTTCGCCGGCGCCCACGGTGAACACGACCGAGGCGCCTTCGTTGAGGAGCGGAAGCGCCTTTTGCAGGGTGAAGAAGGTGCCCTTGACGTTGATGTCGAACAGGGCATCGAAGGCGGCTTCGTCGGTTGACTCGATCGGGCCGGGTCGGGAGATGCCCGCGTTGAGGAAGAGCAGGTCGAGGGAGCCGAATTGCCGGCGTGCCTGCTCCATTGCATGGTCAATACCCGGCAGGGACCGTGCGTCGGCGCGGACGACCGTGACGTCTTCGGGAAGCCCGGAGTTGGCGAGGTTGCTGACGCCGGTAACCATGACGCGGTAACCGCGGGAGCGGAGCAGTTCAGCGGTCGCCTTGCCGATGCCGCTGGTTCCACCGGTGATCAAAGCTGCAGGTGCAGACATGATGCGTTCCTTTGCGTGCTTCTGGGAGATAGGGGATCGGTGCGCGGCTCCGGTCCGTGGGGCTGTACCGCGACGGTCACCTTTTGACAGCGTACGACTGCTTGGCAGTAACTGCCAAATCGCATGCGCACGTCACTCTGGCAGTGTTGAGCTAACCTGGGCACATGAAGCAGGAAGCCGAGACAGCGAGGAGTGCACCGGCCACGCTGTGGGACCGGACACGGCAGCTGGCCTCTCGAGAGATCCTTGAGACGGCTCTGCGCCTGTTCACCGAGCAGGGCTACGACGAGACGACCATCGCCCAGATCGCCCGAGAGGCCGGTGTTTCCCAGCGCACCCTCTTCCGCTACTTCGGCACCAAGGAGGACCTTCTCGGCGGCAACCAGGACCGGTTTGGGCAGGTCCTGACAGACACGATCAGCGAACTGCCGGTCGAAGTCGGTGTCTGGGAGGCCCTGCGCGCAGGGGTTGCGGCCGTACTGGCCTTGCATGACAGCCGCGAACAGGCCCTGGAGCGGTTCCGTCTCCTGCACAACACCGCCTCGCTGCGTGCCGGTTGGCTCGAAAAGCGACTGCGATTCCAGGAGGACCTGCTGCCGCTCATCGAGGCGCGTATGGACGCTGCTACCGGCACCGTGGGCGCGAAGGCCCGCGCAATGATCGCGACAGCGTTCGCATGCCTGGATGCCGCATCGATGACGTGGGTCGACAATGACGGCAAGGGCGACATCATGGACCTGTACGACGAGTGCCTGGCTGCTGTGCGTGGCTAACCAGCCCAGAAACCGTGGACCGACAGCGCAAAATTCATCGGCCTGACCCATATCACCAGTAACGCTGAGACCGGTCAGCACTCCGGTGATCGTTTCCGGTCGCAAGACTAGGCAGCCTGCCTCGCCGCTTCTACGCTGCGCGTGTGGCAGACGTCAGCTACTTCGAGGCATGGCAGCTGTGGCTAGAGGGCCGGCCCACGCTTGGTAACGCCTTATTCGGTGTGCCGATGATCTGGTGGGGCGGATCCTTTCTTGCGTGGCTGGCGCTGCGGTCGTCGTTGACCTGAGCGGTCGGAAAGGTTGTCTGGCTACGGGGCTCGCCTAACTCAGCTCATCACCCTGAAGCGCACACTCGGCTTCTCTCCTATCCCAGCTATTGCGGGAGCCCTCACCGCGTTCGCTGCTCTGGCCATCACTGACCACATCGGCATGCCATGGTTTATTCAGCTCCCCCTCGTTATGGCGCTTGGGACGAGCGTTGGCCTCCTGATCACTGCGTCCCGAGGTAATGCGGCTTGCTGACACCAACTGGGGGACTGGCGCGAAACGGGAACCGCGCGATGGGTCGATGGCATACGGGATGCGCGGACAGGGAAGAAGCGTCCGGGGCCGCACGGGCATAAGAGCTTGATCATCTCACCGTGCAATATCCGTGCAATGATCTTGCTGGCGTGAGCCGTACGGCAAAGCTTCGCCGCAGGTCAGAGGTAATGAGCGGCAGGGAAAGGTCACGTGCTGTAAAACCGCTGCCGGCTTCGCAGCGTAGGACTGCGACAGGGGAAAACCAGTACAGCGGGTGGGATTACCGTCACCCTAAGCCGAGAACCTCGACCCCGTGACCGCGATGGCCGCCCCGGCCAGGGTGACGGCACGAGAAGAGGGACTCGACTATGCCCAAGTACCTGATTCAGGCGACCTACACCGCAGATGGCCTCAAAGGAGTGTTGCAAGATGGCGGCACCGGACGCCGGCAAGCGGTGGAGCGCATGGCGGAAAGCGTCGGCGGCCGGGTCGAGCAGATGTATTTCGCGTTCGGCGAGACAGACACGTATGTGATCGTCGACCTGCCGAACAATGCGGCTTCGGCCGCTCTGGGTCTCACAATATCGGCGTCTGGGGCGGTACGAACGAAGACCGCTGTCCTGCTGACGCCAGAGGAGATCGACGATGCCGCGCGGATGGAGGTGGCATACCGGGCTCCTGGCGCGTGACAGCCGGGTGATTGCGAGCGCCTGGACTTGCCCTTGCCGAGAACCTCATCCGCGCTGATCAGGCGGCATGTTGGTACTCGTGGAGGAGGCCGCCGAGCCGGTCGGTGCGGTGTATGTCAAGGCGGGTGATCTGCCCTGAATCGGTGATCGGTTGGGGGAGGGGGCGTAGCGGGCGGGCGTTCGCGATGCCCTGGTGCGGCCTGTGCGAGTTGTAGAAATGCTCGAACTCTCGCAGGGTGTGGCGCAGATGCCGTTCGTTCCAGATGAGGGTGCGGTCCAGCAGTTCGCGTCGGCAGGTCTGCACCCATCTCTCCATGATGGAATTCATGCGGGGGATCCGGACGCCGCTGAGCACGACTTGGATCCCGGCATTCTTGAGGGTGGTGTCGAACAGTTTGGTGAACTTACCGTCCCGGTCCTGCTTCGAACCGAACTCGCTGCCCGCCCAGCTGCCGCTCCAGCACCGCGATCTGATGGCGCAAGGCCAGGATCTCCGCGTCCTTCAGCCGGTCGCTCATCGGCAGCAGCCGCAGCATCGCGAATGCGTTCGTCATGCCCAGGTGAGCCAGTCTCAGCAGCACGGCCGATCATCATGCCGCAGAGCTTGTCGGCTCTGCCAGAGCGCAAGCTCGAGCCGCAGTCGGGAACCTGCGCATCCGTGCACCATGCCTCGCACCAGGGCGGATGAGGTTTTCGGCAAGAGCAACGCTGAGATCGACCGGCTCGTGGTGCGGCTGGGCCGCCATCTGGAGCTGGTGGGCACGCGGGACCGAGTCCGGACCAGCTCGACGACCTGCGGGCCTGCCTGTACGGCCTGCATGCCGTACTGACTTTGCACTTCGCGCAGGAGGAAGAGGCCTACTTCTCACTGGCCTCCGCTCCGGCCACGTCCGGAGAGCCGGAGCTCAGAGCATCATGACGAGGACGACGAGCCAGTGATGCGCGCGCCCGCGGCCTCAAGGCTTCGAGCACCGATGGATGGCCCGGAAAGTGTGGCCGAAAGTCCCCAGCGGCCAGGACCTTCACCGCTGACCAGACGAGGCCCGGTCAGGCGACGCTCTTAGAGAGGCCGACAGGAGGGGCGCCATGGCAATCAGGGTGCGGGACGTGATGGGAAAGGTCGCGATCGCGGCCCGGATGGACGCGTCGTTCGCCGACCTCATCGACATCATGCAGCGATTCAATGTGGGGGCCGTCACCGTGATCGACTCCGATCGCCGCCCGGTCGGAGTGGTGTCGGAGGACGACATGCTGCTGAAGGCGACGACCGCAATCGGCAAACGGGTGATCGAGGGTCCCCGGAAGCGCGCCGAGCACCGCAAGGCGGAGGGCATGACGGCGCGCGAGATCATGACCACGCCGGCGATCACCGTGACTGGTGAGACGCCGGTGAGCGACGCGGCCAGGCTGATGCACCAGAAAAGGATCAAGCAGCTTCCCGTGATCGACGCCACGACCGGCCGTATCGCTGGGACCGTCCACCAGGGCGATCTGCTGAAGGTGTTCAACCGACCGGCGGCCGACATCACCAGTGAGATCGAGGGCATCGCGGGCCGGCTCCGCATCGACCTGTCGGAGCTGCGGGTCACGGTCGAGGCGGGCGTGGTCAGCCTCAAGGGATGGATCCCCAAGCACTCGCAGCTGCGGCCCCTGCTCGACGCCGTCCGCGCCGTCGACGGTGTCGTCGAGGTCAAGGCCGACCTGGCCTTCCTGTTCGACGACCTCCTCGTGCCCCCGCCCCTCCTGTGACGCCTTCGCGCGTGACGCGGCCTGACATCTCACCTGGAGGCGAGACATGAACACCCGAACATCGGAAGCCGTCGCCGGCGCGATGCGCGCGGCGATCGAGGCCGCGGTCTGGGCGCCCTCGGTGCACAACACACAGCCCTGGTCGTTCGGCGTGTCAGGAGATGAGATCTGCCTTCGTGCGGACCCCGACAGGAAGCTGCACGTCGCCGACCCGATCGGCCGGCAGATGCTGATCAGTTGTGGCGCCGCGCTCTTCAACGTGCGGGTCACGTTGAGCGCACTCGGCTACGAGCCGGACGTGCGAGCGCTGCCCGACCCCGACCGCCCATCACTGCTGGCCACCGTCCGGCCGCGAGCGTGTGGCGAGATTCATGAGGATGCCCGCATGCTCCACGCGGAGATCCCGCGGCGCAGGACCCATCGTGCGGGATTCACCGCTCTGCCTGTCTCCGATGCTCTGATCGAGGCGCTGGCCGCCCAGGCGGGCGAGGAGGGGGCCGCGCTCATGGTGGTGCGGTCGGAATCGGCGATGCGCGTGCTCGCCACGCTCACGAGCGCGGCCCAGGAGGTCGAATCTCAGAACCGGGCGTTCGGCTTGGAGATGACGCGGTGGAGCAGCCCTCCGGGCAGTTCCCGGCGCGACGGTGTTCCGGCTCGCAGTTACCCCGCGGCGCCGAGGCGCACGCAACCACAGCACTTCGCACAGCGCGACTACACCCGGGGGCAGGCATGGGGGAAGGAGGACGACCTGCCGGTGTCCGTCGCCACGGGTCTCGTCGCCGTGCTCACCACGACGGGTGACTCCCGCGAGGACTGGCTGGCCGCCGGCCAGGCGTTACAGCGCACCCTGCTTCACGCCTCCGCGTACGGGGTGAGTGCGGCCTTCCACACTCAGGCGCTGGAGATGCATGATCTGCGGGAGTTCATCCGGCGGCACATCTGTGAGGGCGCCTTCCCACAGATGGTCATGAGATTGGGCTTCACCCTGGACGATGCCGGCAGCGTCCGTCGCCCGTCCTCGGAGGTGTTGGAGGAGCACTGACGCGGGCCGGACCTCCACTGGCTGGGCTCAGGCGCCGATGCGGTAGGGGCGCATCATCTCGTTGTCCTCGTGCTCGAGAATGTGGCAGTGCCACACGAACAGCCCGGGCCGGTCGAAAGTGGCCTTGATGCGGGTGATGGCGTTCGGCGGAGCGATCACCGTGTCCTTGAACCCTCTCTCCCCGGGTTCCGGTAACTGGGTGAGCCCATTGGACGGCCGTCGGTCGACGACCTCGAACTGAACCTCGTGGACATGCATGGGATGGGCGTCGGGTGTGAAGTTGTGGAACTCCCACATCTCGGTCGAACCGGTCGCCGGATTCTCGGTTATGGGGTCGGCCCACATCTTCGCCGAACCGCGTGACTCCGAACTGCCGAGCAGTGCCGCGATGGGCCCCGCGCCCGCGACGACCGCTGAGCTGTGCTCCAGCAGGGCGAGCCTGCGGGTGAGCCTGGCCGCGCCGAGCCGGTTGAGAGTGGGCAGGTGGAGTTCGGAGGGCGGCACGCTGGTGTCCTGGTCCACGAGCGGCCCCACCGTGAATCTCATCACCTGTCCGGTGGTGGCGGGGTTCGCCGGTGGGGCTGATCGGGCACCTCGATAGGGCCCGTCAGGTCCTTCGTTGATCAGGAACAGTTGTGTCCCGGCCGGGATGCCGGTGAAGTCGACGATGACGTCGGCCCGCTCGGCGGGAGCCAGGAGCAGGCCGCCCAACTGGACCGGTGACGGCAGGAGACCGCCGTCCGATCCGATCTGCCAGAACGGCAGCGCCGCCGTCCGCGCGCTCTTCGCCGGCGGAGCACTGACGATCTTGAGGTCGAGGAACCGGGAGTTGCAGCCGTTCAGGAACCGGAACCGGTAACGGCGCGGCTCGACGTGCAGGTCCGGCCAGGTCCGGCCGTTGACCGTCATCGTGGTGCCGAAGAATTCCGGCACCCAGATGGGCGAGACGTCACTGCGGGGCACATAGGGCCCGGAGAAGCCGTCGGAGAGCCTTCGGTTGTCCGGGTAGAGGAGCGAGCCGCCGGCCGAGAACGACTTGTCCTGGATCAGGATCGGAATCTCGTGATACCGCGTGGTCGGGGCGTCGCCCGCCCTGGGGGCGGGGCCGGGGAGGACGCCGGACGGCAGGTCGGAGGGGCCGCCGCGGAGGAGGTAGAAGCCGGCGAGGCCGGCGTAGACGTTGAGCCGGGTGATGCCCAATGTGTGGTCGTGGAACCACTGTGTGGCGGCTCTCTGGTCGTTGGCGTACTGGTAGACGGCGGAACCGGCCGCCCATCGCACACCTTCCCGTATTCCGAACGTGTGCGCGAACTCGGAATAGAGTGAGCCCTCACGGGCGTACCCGGCGGAGATGTTCCTCGCCGCGGGCAGGAACCATGCCTCTGGATGCCCGTCACTGTCGTCCCAGCTGTGGCCGCCGTGGAGATGGGTGACGATCGGGACAGGTCCCCGATAGCGCCCGGGAGTCGATGTGAACCTCGCCCGGGTGTCTCGCTCGGACGGCCCTCCCGGAGGGTTGGCCCAGTGCAACGTCGGATCGACGGGCAGGAGGTGGGGACGGTAGCGGCCGTCGCCGTCGACCAACTCGTTGATCCAGGTGATGCGGACGGGCCGGTCCACCGTCGCCTCGACGGTGCAGGCAGGGGTGTTGAACGTCCGCGGATGCAGTACGGACCCGTAACCCCAGACGGTTGTGGTCGGAAGACCCGGCGGCAGGATCTGCTGCTGGAACTGCCGAACGCCGATCATGTAGTGGTCGACCGGTCCTTCCGGCGATGGCAGGTTCGGCATCACGGGAGGGATGGCCAGCGGTGCCACATATTTCGGGATCGCCGCCGGGTCCAGTGCCCGTTCCGTGGCCGCGGCGCCCCCGGCGGTCCGGAATGCGAGCATCGCGGCCGCGCCCGCCCCCGTCTTGAGGAACTGCCGTCGTGTCACCATCCGTATGCCTCCGGGACCGATGTTCCTGTCGACTTCCTTGATCAGCCTGGTTGCATCCGGGATCGGTGGAACCGCCGTGGAACGCCGCCGCAGCGGGGATGGATCGCCCTGAGTGCCTGCTCCCGTGCCTGATCCGAGGGCGCGCTGGTGTCGATCTCGGACGCCTCGGGCCAGGGCGCCGCTCTCGCCGTCATGGCTGCGGCGATCGTCTGGTCGGCATCCGAGACGCCGCCGACACGGTGGGAGAGCCGCTCGGCGACGACGTGCGGCGGGGCGGTGCAGCACAGCGCGACGAAGTCGCTGCACGTGCGTTCCGCGAGCCGTTCGGCGGCGGCCCGGTGAGCGGCGTCGGTCCAGGACGCGTCGAGAATGACCGGCTCTCCGTGCCGGAGCAGTCTCGCCGCTCTGGACAACAGCTCCTCATAGGTGCGCTCGGTCCAGTCCGCCCGGTAGATGCCTTCCCCGAATGGCGCGGCGGCGGATTGTTCAGGCGCGATGCCGGCGATTTCCTTACGGACGCGGTCACTGCTGAGCACCGTGTTGCCAAGACGATCGGCGATGGCGGACGCCAGGGTCGATTTGCCGGTCGCGGGTGGTCCACCGACGAGGACGAGAGTGATGGCGCCGGCCCGGAGGTGGCGAAGGGTGAGCTCAGCGAGCTCGCGGGACCTCCAGGCCGCGTCGGCATCTCCCTGTGCGTGCCGCAGACAAGCGACCTTGGCACGGACGAAAGCCCGGTAAGCGACGTAGTGGTGCCAGAGCGAGGGCGGGGCGGGATCGCCGGAGAACTCGGCGTACCAGCCCAGGAAGAGCTCGGACAGCCGGTCCGCGCCCAGTCGTTCCAGATCCATGGCCAGGAAGGCCGCGTCGTCCAGGCCGTCGACGAAGCGGAGGCGTTCGTCGAACTCCAGGCAGTCCAGGATTCGGGGCCCGTCGTCGAGGCAGAAGACGTCGTCGGCGAGCAGGTCGCCATGGCCGTCCACGATTCGGCACGCACTGACCCGCGCCTCGAAAAGAGCATGCCGGCCGTCGATGAAGCGCACGGTCAGGAGCTCGATCTCGGAGATGACGTCGCCACCGACTGGGACATCCCGCAGCCCGCGGACCTGGGCGAAGCTTGCCATCCAGCGAGATCTCAGCGCGTTCCAGCCCCCTTCCTCGTCGATCTCCGGGGAGTGAGGGGATCGCGCGTGCATGCTCGCCACCATCCGGGCTATCTGATGGAGGTGGTCCTCCACTGGACTGCCTGAGCGGATCAACGCGGCAAGGCGGCGCTCGTCGGGCATACGGCGCATCACGACCAGGTGCTCGCAGATCTCGCCGCCCGGGCTCAACACGTCGGCGACTCCCTCGTAGACATCGGGCGCCAGTCGCCGGTTGAGCCGCACCTCCTCCTGGCAAATCGTCCGCCGGGCCTCCAGTGTGGTGAAGTCCAGGAAACCGAGGCCCACCGGCTTCTTGACCTTGTACGCGTGGTCTCCGAGGAAGATCACCACGCCCGCATGCGTCTCCTTGATCTGCGCCCACGGTTCCATCGATATTCCTTCGCGTTCGCATCTTCGGCTCCGCGAGCGGCAGACCTTGAGCACGTTCCTGTGCGGCTCCCGCCGGGGTCAGCCCTACCAGGGATGCGGCTGGTGTTCGATATGCGCGTCGGGCCCTGGGAAGACGAGAGTCTCCCGCACCTGGTCGAGCCACAGCACGACGTAGGGCGGCGACCCGTTGGCGTGGTAAAGAGCCGTGATCAGACCAATGCGGCGCGGCCCGTCCAGACGAGGACTTTCGATGAGGCGGTCGCCGACTGCTGCCTTCATATTCGTCTACGCTCCCACCGTGAACCCTGCGGGCCTAGGGACCTAAGCCCTGGCCTCAGAGGTCCCAGGTCCACTCTCGCTCGGGCGATCGGCGGCCCGCTTGTCGATCAGGCGCCCACGCTCTGTCCCGGCAAGGAGAACGTGCGCCTTTCCCCGCGTCGAAGCTTGGCGTGCCGGCCGTGCACGGTGACCTCCAGCGTCGGGGGCCCGTCGTCGGCTCGAGTGATCCGTACCTGGATGGGATCGGCGTCGATGGCGAGCTCTGCACCCCGATAGCGGATGGACAGTGACAGTGCTGTGAGACTCGGCAAGCACCCAGAAGCGGGCGATCTAGGCCAGAAGGCGCGCACCGGTCCCGGCGAGGAACTCCATGTCGCCAGTGATCGCGTAGTGATGCCATACGCGCTGGACTGACTCACCGGGCCGTTACGTTCGCGGAGATGGGTCCCAAGATCGAGAGGACCTCTCTGCAGCGGTTCGGTTCAGCCCGGCAGGGCATGGTGCGGGGAGGCGGGAAGGACTCCGACGCGGCGGAGCTGGTCGCGGGCGGCGGAGATGGCCTCCGGAGTGGTGGCGAAGACCCGGCCCGCATGATCGAGGCGAGCGATGACGCCAAGGGCATGCAACGGCTGGTGATGGCCGTCGCGGATTCCGGAGATGTAGACGATGATGCCGCGGCGTTCCAGCCGTTGGATGGCGTCGCCGAGGACCAGGGCGCCGCTGGCGTCGATGGTGGTCACGCGGGACATGCGCAAGATGACTACGGAAACGGTGGCAACCTCGGACAGCTCCAGCAGGAAGCGGTGGGCCGCGGCGAAGAACAGCGGGCCGTCCAGGCGGTAGGCCACGATGTGCTCGGCGAGTAGGGCGTGTTCCTGGTCGGTGTGGTTGCCGGGCAGGTCGGGGCGGATCGGCATCGCATCGAGGCGGACATTGCGTGCGATGGTGCGCAGGGCCAGCGCGCCGGCCACGATCAGGCCGAGGATGACGGCCTGGACCAGGTCGAGCACCAAGGTGGCGATCGCGGTCAGGACCAGGACCACCGCATCGCCGCGGGTGGAACGCATCATGGCTTTCACAGAGCCGGCCTCCACCATTCGGATGGAGGTGGCCAGCAGGACGCCGGCCAGCGCGGCGAGCGGAATGCGGGCGACCAGGCCGGATGCGGTGAATACGATCACGGCCAGGATGCCGGCGTGGGCCAGAGCCGCCAGCCGGGAGTGGGCACCGGAGCGGACGTTGACGGCGGTGCGAGCGATGGCTCCGGTGGCCGGGACACCACCGAACAACGGAGCCGCCAGGTTGGCCAGACCCTGGCCGAAGAGCTCCCGGTCAGGGTCGTGCTTGTGGTTGACGCTCATGCCGTCGGCGACGGTGGCCGACAACAGCGACTCCAGTGCGGCCAGGGCGGCGACCGCGATCGCGGGGGTCAGCAGCGAAGGCAACGCGCTCAGCTGCAGGAAGGACAAGGAGGGAGCGGGCAGTCCGGCGGGGAGGTCTCCGATCCGCGTCACCGGCAGACCGGCCGGCTCGGCGGTGACGGTGGCGAGGGCGACGGCGACCAGCGAGAAGGGAAACGTGGGTCGCCGGCGCGCTCCCACCAGCATCAGTACGGCCACGGTGGCGGCGATGGCCACGGCCCACCAGTGCGGCTGCGCGAGGAAGTCGCCGGCCGCGTGCAAGGCCACCATGGTGACCTTGTCGCCCGCGGGAGCCGGAACGCCGAGGGCTGCGGGGATCTGCTGCAGACCGATCACGCAGGCGATGCCGATGGTGAAGCCCTCCACCACGGGAGCCGGGACCAGGGCCATGTACTTGCCCGCGCGTCCCAGCGCGAGCGCGATGAGCAGCAACCCTGCCAGCGCACCGACCGTCAGCACGCCGGAGGCGCCGTGCTGGTGCATGATCGGCACCAGGACCACCGTCATCGCGCCGGTGGGGCCGGACACCTGCAGGCCGGAACCGCCGAACACGGCTGCAAGCGCCCCGGCCACCACTGCGGTGGCCAGGCCCGCTTCGGCCCCCATGCCGGAGGAGATGCCGAATCCCAGCGCCAGAGGCAACGCGACGATCGCCACCGTGAGCCCGGCCAACAGGTCG
This sequence comes from Planotetraspora silvatica, assembly GCF_016863315.1. Classification (GTDB taxonomy): domain Bacteria; phylum Actinomycetota; class Actinomycetes; order Streptosporangiales; family Streptosporangiaceae; genus Planotetraspora; species Planotetraspora silvatica. The sequence goes on along the minus strand of NZ_BOOQ01000038.1, from coordinate 72,090 downwards.
CGGCGGGGACGACGGCCCATCGCTGCAAGCTCGCCGCGCTCAGGCAACACGGAACGGACTCGGGCCAAGCCCGAGGTGAGCGCATTGGTCACCGGACTCCGGTCTCCGTGTCGAGCAGCTCGCTCAGCAGCTCGTTCTGCCCTGTGAGTTTCTGCGTCAGGAGTTTGCGGGCCGCTCGTAGCAGGTCGGCGACGTCGCCACCGGCCAGGGCATAGACCACGGTGGAGCCGTCGCGGTGAGCGGTCACCATCCCTGAGCGGCGCAGCACAGCCAGATGCTGCGACAGACCCGTCGGCTCGACCTCGATGGCGGCCAGCAACTCACGTACCGGCCTCGACCCGTCCTGCAGCAACTCCAGCACGCGGATCCGTACCGGGTGTCCCAGGAGCCGGAACAATTCGGCCTTCGCCTCGTACAGCGGCACCGACATCACAGCGCCGTCCCCTCGCCCGAGTTGGCATCCTCGGCGCCGATCTGAACACCACGCGCGCGAGCAAGCCGGACCACGTCGTCCCACTCTCCTTCGGCCACGAGCAGCTCGTCGACGTCGTGATCACGGCGCGCCCGCTCGAGCGCCTCACGTGCTGAACGTGCCCGTTCTCTGATCGCAGCAGCGAATGGCCCGCTCACGTCACATCCTTGATCTCGGCAACGAGAAATCTCACATCATGATGAACTGAATTGCGCAGATTCGCAATTCAGAAACCCGGGCGTCGCAGGCTCGATCAGGACCGCCGGCTCGCTGATCCGTCTACAGGGCCTGCGGCGAGGGGGTGCGATGAGGTGACGCATGCGCAAAAAGGGATCTACGCAGGGACGAGGGTCCTTCGCTGAAGGGGACGTCCCGCAGGAGTGCCACGTTGAAGATCATGCACGTTCGTGAGCCATGGGAGACCCAATATCCCGTGGGAGACGTGTCGGATCGCGATGACTTCCTCGACCACTGTGAGGGTGTGGTGGCCGCCGCTGCCGACCGTGCCCGCCGACGAGCGCCGGGCATCGACGTGACCACGACGCTCGTCTCAGGCGAAGTGATCGAGGAGGTCATGCGCGAATCCGAAAATGCCAACGAGGTCGTCCTCGGCAGCAGAGGAGGGGTGGCTTCCCCGGGTTGGTGAGGATCTCGGTCAGCACTGCGATACCGGTCGAGTCTTCCACGGCGATCCCTACTACCACGTGCCCAAGAGCCTGCGAGGTCGCACCGACACACGCCGCAACGGCGGCCAGACGTACTTGCGACTGTGACCAGCACTTTCGTAACAGGGCCCAGGTGAGTCCCCATGACGTGCTCGACGCGCCGTGTCAGAGCCCTGCCTTGTCGATGGCGCTCTGCAGCGACGCGATGTAGCCCTCGCTGGTGTAGGTGGCGCCGGAGACGCTGTCTATCCGGCCGGATTGAGCGGAAAGCGTCTCCTGATTCAGGATCGGCAGCGCCTGGGTGTTGATCTCGAAGTCCCGGTTGTTGCCGTCGGGCGCCTGCAACACGTTGACACCGGTCAGTTTCCCCCCGGAGAGGACTATCTCCACCTGCACGGGCCCCCAGCGGGTGTCGGCGATACCGCCGGTGACGACCTTGTCTCCGCTTGTCGCACCCGCGCCGGCGCCCGCGCTCGTCCAGTTCCCCTGGTGTACCGATTCCTTGGCACCCGACGTGCTCGAACTGTTCGACTTCTTGGGACTGCCATCCCCACTCATGTCCCCGCTCGAGCCGCTGCTCTTGTCTGAGATCGCGGCGGGAGGATCGGCCAACGCCGTGATCTCGTGGGGCTTGAAGGACAACAACAGGACCAGGCCGACGGCGGTGGCGAGCACGGCCAATATCGCTCTGCGCATGGGATTCCTTTAGAACTCGAACGATTCGTGGTGGATGCGGCGGCTCGGTACTCCGGCGGCGCGTAATGCGGATATCACGCTGCCGGTCATGCCGGAGGGGCCGCACACGTAGACCTCATGGTCGCGCAGGCCGGGAATGAGCGCGGTGAGCGTCCGGGGGGCGAAGGGGTCGCCGGTCACGTCGCGGGGGCCGACGCTGTAGTGCAGGGCCGCGCCCCGGTGTGCGGCGATCGCCTCAAGCTCCTCGCGGAAGACCAGGTCAGCGGGGGTTCGCGCGCGATAGAGCAGGGTGAGGTCACCGGGACTCGCGGGGATCGACTCGAACAGCGCGCGCATGGGGGTGATGCCCACCCCTCCTGCGATGAGCAGCACCTTGCGGTTCTTGCGGTGGGCCGCGGTGAACGCGCCATAGGGGCCTTCGGCGACGACCTTGGTGCCGGGGCGCAGGCGCGCGAGCCGACGGCTCTGCTCGCCCAGGTCCTTCACGGTGATCCGCAGTGCGTCGCGTCTGGGAGTCGCTGACAGTGAGTACGGGTTGGGGGACCACCACAGCTGCCTGGTGAGAAACCGCCAACGGAAGAACTGGCCGGGTTCCGCGCGTAGTTGGTCGAGATGCCGCCCTGTGATGTGGACGGAGACGACTCCTGGAGCCTCGCGGACGACCCGGGTGACCCTCAGCCGGTGCCGGAAGGCGTGCCGTACCGGCGTGATGAACCGGTACCAGGCGAGCACCACCGCGACCCCGATGTAGAGGGCGTACCAGGCGACCTGCGCCGGCCGGTTCCCGATGAACTCGTTGCCGGTGGCCAGCACGTGCCCGAACGCCAGCCACGCCGCCAGGTACGTGTAGAAGTGCAGGTGGAACCAGGTCTCGTAGCGCAGCCTCGGCCTGATGGCTCGAGCGGAGACGGTCCCGATCCCGACGAGGAGGAGCACGGCCACCGTCGCCTTGAGCACGTCCGGATAGGACAGGTTCAGCGTGACGGTCTCGCCGACGACGTCCGTGCCGTCGGCCACCGCGTACCCCCAGATGATCAGCAGCGTATGCGCGACGGAGAGTCCTACCACGTAGCGTCCGCCCATGGAGTGCCAGCGGGCGAGTTTGTCGGATCCAACTCCCCGTTCAAGCGCGGGGATCCGGGCCATCAACGCCAGGAGCACGGCGATCACATAGCCGGCGAGAAGCCCGGTGATGCGTCCCGCTCCGGTCAGCCAGCCGTCGAGACCGGAGACGCTGAGCGTGTTCGCCCACCAGAGGCCGAGCACGGCGAGCGCCCCCGCATAGACGATCGTCAGGACGACCGCCGGGTTGGCTCGGGCGCCTCCTGAGCGAACGGCCCGGTGCGTACCGGTGGCCGTACTCCCAGTGAAGGTGGTGCTCACGCGATCTCCCCTCTCGTCGCTGTGAGCACTCACCGTGCCAACTGAACCTCTCGTTTCCCTATGTTCCGGGTCATTTGCCAACGGTTCATAGCATTCTCAGAGGCAGCTCAGAGGGTCCGCGTCGAGATTAAGGAGGACCCTGACATCATCATGCGTACGACCTCCGATGGTCTTCCCGACCTGCTCCGCCCAGATGGAACGCCCGTCCGTGTCCTCGTCGTCGACGACGAGCTCGACCTCGTCGAGGTGCTCAGCGCGGTGCTGCGCTACGAGGGCTGGGAGGTGCGCACCGCGGCGGACGGCGCGGCGGCGGTGAGCGCCGCCCGCGAGTTCCACCCCGATGCGGTGCTGCTCGACATCATGCTGCCTGACATCGACGGCATCGAGGTGCTGCGTCGCCTGCGGGCCGAGGCGCCGCATGTGTGCGTGCTGTTCCTGACCGCCAGGGACGCCGTGGAGGACCGCATCGCCGGGATCACCGCGGGCGGCGACGACTACGTGACCAAGCCGTTCAGCCTGGAGGAGGTTCTGGCCCGTCTGCGCGGGCTGCTGCGCCGTGCCGGCAGGGCCCGGGCGACGGAGGGAAACCGGCTGATCGTCGGAGACCTGGTCATGGACGAAGACGCGCGGGAGGTGACCCGCGGCGGCGAGTTGGTGGAACTCACGCCGACCGAGTTCGAGCTGCTGCGCTTTCTCATGCGCAACCCGCGCCGGGTGCTCAGCAAGGCCCAGATCCTCGACCGGGTCTGGTCCTACGACTTCGGCGGCCAGGCCCATGTCGTGGAGCTCTACATCAGCTACCTGCGCAAGAAGATCGACGCGGGACGGTCGTCGCTCATTCACACGGTTCGGGGCGTGGGATACGTCCTCAAGCCATGAGGCCCCGCACCCTCCGGGGCCGCCTGGTGGCCGGCGTGCTCGTGCTGCTCGCGCTCGCCTGCGCGGCGGTCGGCGTGGCCACCTCTCTCGCGTTGGAAAGGTCCCTCCTCGATCGCATGGACCAGCAGCTGTCGATGACGGTCGGCAAGTTCGCCGCCAGCCTGGAGCACCACATTGAGAACGGCGACCTCGGCGACAGCCGAGGGCAGTCACCCGGCACTCTCGGCGTACGCCTCATGGGCGGGCAGGTGACCGACGCCGCCGTGGTCGTGGCGTCCGGGAACTCCCGTATCAGCTTCCCCGCGGCCGACGCGTCCTGCCTGGCCCGGGTCCCGCTCGACGGTCGCGCCCACACCGTGGATCTGTCGGCTCTCGGCGACTACCGTGTGATCGCCATCGCCGGTGCCGACGGCGACGTGCTGATCAACGGGCTGCCCTTGGCAGGAGACAACGCCACAGTCCACCGCCTCCAGATCATCGAGTCCGTCGTCTTCGCCGCCGTCATGCTCGGCACCGGCGTCGCCGCCACGATCTGGGTACGGCTCTCGCTGCGCCCCCTGCAACGAGTCGCGGGAACGGCCCGGCGCGTCACCGAGTTGCCGTTGGCCAGCGGGGCGGTGGAGCTTCCCGCCCCCGTGCCGGACGACGACGTGAGAAGCGAGATAGGGCAGGTCGGCGCGGCATTCAACCGCATGCTCTTCCATGTCGGAGACGCCCTGGCCCGCAGGCACGCGAGCGAGCAGCGGATGCGCACGTTCGCGGCCGACGCCAGCCACGAGCTACGCACCCCGCTCGCGACCGTCAGGGCACACGTCGAGCTGGCCCGCCGGGACACCGGCCCGATGCCGCCACGCGTAGAGCACGCGCTGGAGCGGATCGACGCGGAGTCCCTCCGGATGGGTGCACTGGTCGACGACCTGCTGCTGCTGGCCAGGCTCGATGAGGGCAGGCCGCTGGCCCGGGACGAGGTGGACCTGAGCAGGGTGGTCATCGACGCGACGGGTGACATGCACGTGTCCGCTCCGGACCACCGGTGGCGGCTGGAGCTCCCCGAGGAACCGGTGACCGTGGTCGGCGACGCCGACCGGCTCCACCAGGTGGTCGCCAACCTTATGGGCAACGCCCGTGCCCACACTCCGCCCGGCACCACCGTCACCGTCACCATCACGACCGATGTCGCGACGGTTTCCGGCTCCAGCGCGGCGGCATTGACAATCGCCGACGACGGGCCGGGAATCCCCGATGAGCTGCAGGGGGAGATCTTCGAGCGGTTCGTCCGAGCGGACAAGGCACGCTCGCGCGCCTCCGGGGGGAGCGGCCTCGGCCTCGCGATCGTCAGGGCGGTCGTGGGAGCCCATAACGGCACGGTCGACATGGACAGCCGCCCCGGCCGCACCGTGTTCCGCGTGATGCTCCCCCGCTAGCATTGAGCTTGTTCTGTCTAATGGGTGCGAGCTCTCCCCCCAGTCCGTGGAGCACCTCATGGCCGACGAGCCAGCCACCTTCCAAGTGGGTCGACCACCTGAGCCGACCGTGCCGTCGAGGAAGCGACCGCCGTGGTTGGGGATCGCGGTGAGCGTCACGGTGGGCCTGGTGGTGCTCGTCGCGGCAAGCATCTTCGCTGGCGCGAACCGGGAGGACATGCAGTCCCCGTGCGACAGGGCGATGGTCCTTGTCGGTCAGGTGGACGACATCGTCGAGCACCAGGGCACGACGGTCGGATACGTCTCCCCGGACGAGACCACGCCGCTGTGGTCCACCCTGACGCGGATGGCGGATGGGCTCGCTGAGGGCTCGTATACGGACGTGGACGGTGCCCCGTCTAAGGAGCTTCAGGCCGCGTTGTTCGAGTTCGCTCAGACGTTCCCGACATCGTCGGGTGGGCTGTCGGACACGGACGGCGATGTTCAGCAGTCGCTCCGCCACATCCGGGCCGCGTGCGCGTAATGCACCGTCGGCTCGATGCCGAACACGGCGACCATCATGCGGGAACTCCGCACCCGACCCGGTCGACCTCACCGGATGGGGTCTCGCCGATCAGGGCAAGCGCACTCTTCCTCCTTTCCGGGCCCCTCGGTCCCGGAGGCTCCGTACGCCTCCCGGTCGACGGCGGGGCCCAACTGGGCAACAGCGGTGGTGCCATCACCCTGCTCGACCCCGCCGGTCTCAAGGTCCACGGCGTCTCCTCCGCCAAGCAGCAGGCCCGGCGTGAAGGATGGACCATCACGTTCTGACTGGTCGTAGACGTGCCTCTGCACGACCTGGGCCTGGTCCTCGAGCGTGCAGCGACCGTCTCCGCGCCCAGCCCGAGGTCGGCCGGGGCGGGCGAAGTACCTCGACATCCCGTGAAACACGTAGCCATCCCCATGCGGCCATTCACAGGCGTTTACATGTGCAAATTGCCCAGATCGGGTGTCTTTTCGCGAGCGCAGGCGCCGTCCGGTGCGTGGGGGTCGCAGCCGGACTATGAGGTTCACATGATTCCCGACATCAGTGCTCGGGTTTAGCGTCTGCCGCGGACGAATCCGAAACCGCGTGAGATGGAGAACCACCATGCCCTACGTGAACGTAGGCACGGAGAACTCAATACCGATCGACATCTATTACGAGGACCACGGCGCGGGGGCACCCGTGGTGCTGAGCCACGGTTACCCGTTGAGCGGGAAGGCGTGGGAGAAGCAGGTTTCCGTGCTGATCGCCGCCGGGCACCGTGTGATCACCTATGACCGCCGGGGCTGGGGGAACTCAAGCCAGCCGGCCACCGGCTACGACTACGACACGTTCGCCGCCGACCTGAACGCCCTGATGGAGAAGCTCGACCTGCACGACGCCGTGCTCGTCGGCCACTCGATGGGCACGGGCGACGTGACCCACTATTTGGGCGTCTACGGCAGTGCCCGCGTGCGCAAGGCCGTACTGATCTCGCCGATCCCGCCCTTCCTGCTGCAGACCGACGACAACCCCGAGGGCGCTCCGCAGGGCCTGTTCGACGGCTTCGTCGAGACGGCCAAGGCCGACCGGCCACAGTGGCTCAAGCAGTTCCTCGAGAACTTCTACAACTACGACGTCTACGGCGGCACCCTCGTCAGTGAGCCGGCGTTCCAGTCGAGCTGGAACATCGCGGTCGCGGGTTCGCCGGTCGCCGCGGTGGCGTGCATCCCGACCTGGCTGACCGACTTCCGGCCCGACGTGGCCAAGCTCGACGTGCCGATCCTGGTGATCACAGGTGACCAGGACCGGATCCTGCCCAAGGAAGTCGCCGGCGAGCGGCTGAGCGGGCTCGTCGACGACCTCGAATACATCGTCATCGAAGGCGGGCCCCACGCGATCGCGTGGACCCACACCGACCAGGTGAACACGGCCCTGCTCGGCTTCCTCGCCTGATCACGACTCATCCCCACACCGCATTGAAGAAAGGCAAGTCCATGCTCGTGCACCGGATCCGCTACGCCACGGCCGCCACGGCCGCGGCGGCGGCCGCAGCAGTCCTGCTTCCCCTCGGACTGACTTCGGCGACCGCTGCGACCGCCACGACCAGCGCCACGGCCACCCACCACGCGGCGAAGCCCACGATCGTGCTCGTCCACGGCGCCTGGGCCGACGGATCGAGCTGGTCCGGCGAGGTCAGCCGCCTCCAGCACGACGGCTACACCGTCGCCGTGGCGCCCAACCCGCTGCGGGGCCTGTCCAGCGACGCCGATTACCTGCGCGACTACCTGGCGGGCATCACCGGCCCGATCGTGCTCGTCGGCCACTCGTACGGCGGCGCCGTCATCACCAACGCCGCGACGGGTAACGCCAACGTCAAGGCCCTGGTCTACATCGACGCCTACCTCCCGGACGCGGATCAGACCGTCGCCGACCTCAGCGGCAAGGACTCCGCGCTCGCACCGGCGGTCACCGACCCGACATCGGTCTTCAAGCTCGTGAACTACCCGGGCGCACCGGCGGGCGTGTACGACACGTACGTGCTGCCGGACGTGTTCGTCCGGGGCTTCGCCGGCGATCTGCCCCCTGCGACCGGCGCCCAGCTCGCGGCCTCCCAGTCCCCCACGTCCCTGATCGCCCTCGGCGAGCACTCCGGGCCTCCGGCCTGGAAGACGATCCCCTCATGGGACCTGATCGGCACCAAGGACAAGATCATCCCGGAGGCGCAGCAGGTCGCCATGGCCGAGCACGCCGGCGCGCGCACCCAGAAGTTCAACGCCTCCCACCTGGGCATCATCTCCCAGCCTGGCACCGTCACGAGCTTCATCGAGAAGGCGGCCTGCGCCGAGGGCTGAGCGCCGGGCGGTGCGGTCACTTGACCGCACCGCCCACCTCACGGCTTCCTCAGCTTGAGCTGGCGGCGTGAGGTGACTCCGAGCTTCCTGAACACCTTCTTGAGGTGGTAGTCGACGGTGCTCGGGCTGATGAACAGCTGCGCGGCGATCTCCTGGTTCGTCGCGCGGCCGGCCGCCAGTGTGGCGATCTGCCTCTCCTGCGGCGTGAGGTCATCGGACGCGTCCGCGGACGCGCCGTGGCGCGTGCCGGCCGCGACGAGCTCGATCCGGCATCGATCCGCGAACGCCGCCGCGCCCATCTCCACGAACATGTCGTGGGCCATGCTCAGCCGTGCGCGGGCGTCGTTCCTGCGCCTGTGCCGGCGCAGCCACTCGCCGTAGAGCAGGTACGCGCGGGCCAGATCGGCCGTCATACGCGTGCGCTCCAGGTGCTCTATCGCCAGCAGGTAGAGACGCTCCGCGTCGGCCGGCTCCGCCAGGAGCGCCTCCGACCTCGCGAGCAGCCCGAGCGCCCACGGAGTGCCGGCCACCTGGGCCTTCGCCCTGAGCCGCGACAACGCCGACTGAGCCTGGTCGCGCTCACCACACCGGACACCGGCTTCGATGAGGTCGGGCAGGCGCTGATGGTCCAGGTTCACCATGTCCAGCTCGCACAGGTGACGGGCCGCCTCGAACGCGTCGCGGTAGCGGCCACGCCCGAGCGCCTCGGAAGGACCCGCTACGGCCGGGGCCCGCTCGTCGGCGGACTCGTCGGCGAAACGGTCATCCCACACGGCGTGCGCGGCCGCGACCCCGAGCGTGCCGGGCGCCCGCGGGTCCGCGAGATCGGCCAGGGCGGCCAGGGCGGCATGGAGCACGGGCACGGCCTCGGCGTAGCCGATCGCGATGAGCGTGGCACAGCCTTCCAGCAACAGGTCGCCGGGCGTCGCCTCGCCCTCCGGCGGCGGCGTGAGCGTGAGCGCCTCCTTCGCGATCTCGAGCGGAGTGACCTCCAGAGCGGCTTGCCGGACCGTGAAGACCATGTTCATGGCCTCGAGGAGCTTTTCCCGGCGGCGCCGTACGTCGACGTGCTCGTAGGCGCGCGCGGTCGTCAGCAACAGCGCGGGAAGCCGGGCGGCCGAGCCGCCGGCCCGCATCTGGATCTTGCCGCGTATCTCCGCCGCCAGCGCGCGTGTGAGCGGATCCGCCAGGGCCGGCTCGGCCGATTCGACCAGTGACCCCGCCTGGGAGAAGGCGCCGGCGGTCAGAGCCGCCTGCGCGGTGGCGACCAGTCGCCCTGCCCGGCGAGCGGGCTCGGGGGTCAGCTCGGCCGCGCGCATCCGAATGATGACCTCGGCGTCGGACCCGCCGCGTGACCTGGCCGTGCCGGCGGCGTCCTCAAGCGCCGCGGCCAGCACCTCGTCCGGCCCCGTGGCTGCCTCGGCGAGATGCCAGGCGCGCCGGTCGGGGTCCCGATCGGGATCGGTGACGGCCGCGAGCACCTGGTGGACCCTCCGACGCTCACCGCTGGACGCGCCGTAATAGACCGCCGAGCGGATCAGCGGGTGACGGAACCTGACCCGCGTGCCCGGCTCCAGGAGCTGTCGCGCCTCCGCGCCCGCGCCCGCGTCCCACCCGAAGCCGAGCTCGGCCCCGGCGCGCCACAACACCGCGGGGTCGCCCGTCTGCTCGGCGGCGGCCGTCAGCAACATCATCTGTGAGCTCGCCGGCAGGTCACGGATCTCGCGGACGAACCGCGCCCCGAGCCTCTGGCTGATCGGCAGCGGGTCAGGCAACCGGGCCGCACCGGTCAGGTGCCCGGGATCCAGCTCATGGGCGAGCTCGATGAGGGCCAGCGGGTTGCCGCCCGTCTCGGCGACGATCCTCTCGCTGATCCGGTCGTCCGGCCTGCCGGGCGTCGCCGAGGCCAGCAGTTCGGCCGCCGCGCGCGGCGCGAGGCCCCGGATCTCGCGGTCAGGAAGCCCCGTCAGCGGCAGGAGCCGGGGGGTGGGCTCGCGGACCGCGAACATCATGACGAGGCGCTCGGCCTGGAGACGGCGTGCCACGAACGCCAGCACCTGGGCCGACTCCTGATCGAGCCACTGCGCGTCGTCGACGACGCACAGCAGGGGCTCACCGGCGGCGTCGGCCAGCAAGCTCAGTGCGGCCAGCCCGACGAGGAAGCGCTCGGGCTCCTTGCCCTGACGCAGGCCGAAGACAGCGGCCAGGGCCGATCGTTGCGGGGGCGGCAGGTTCGGCAGGCGGCCGAGGAAGGGCAGCAGGAGCTGGTGCAGGGCCGCGAAGCCGATCTCCGTCTCCGATTCGATGCCCGCGACCCGCACCACCCGGGTGCCGCGCGCCTCCCGCATGGCGTGGTCAAGGAGCGCCGTCTTCCCGATCCCCGCCGGCCCCCTGAGTACGAGGACGCCGCCGGCACCTTCACGGGCGGCCGTGAGCAGACCCTCCAACTGCGCGAGTTCCTCCTCACGACCCAGGAGCAAGGCTGCCTCGATCAGGTCGGGTGCTCATGGACGGACGTCCGCTCCTTTCGAAGGATCAGGCTGCGTGGCCGGACCAGTCTCCCGAGCGGGGGTGCGCAAGCGGTATCCGAAGGATGACTGCACCCCCGGCCACGCACCCTCCCCCTGCCGCACTAAAGTCCAAATTGTCCTGTCTTCAGACCCGAACGGAAACCCCAGCCAGCATGTCCGAACGCACGTCGTCGCTGCTCATCGGCCGGGATACCGAGCTTCACCGGCTCATCGGCCTGCTCGACTCGCCATCGAGCCAGGCGCTGGCGCTCCTCGGCGAAGCAGGCATCGGCAAGACCAGCCTCCTGTCGCGGTTCGTCGAGCAGGCCCGGGAGAAGAAGGTGAACGTCCTGTCGGTCGTGGCCGACCAGTCCGAGACCCATCTCGCGTTCGCCGGACTCCACCAACTGCTGGGCCCGATCCTCAGCTCGGCCGGTTCCCCCGTGGCCGACCTGACGCCACCTCATCGGAACGCGCTGCTGGCCGCCTTCGGCCTGGCACAGGAGTTCACGGCTCCCGACCGCCTGCTGATCGGCATAGCGGCCGTGACGTTGCTCATCAAGGTCGCGGAGCGGTCCCCGCTGCTCCTCGTCGTCGACGACGCCCAGTGGCTCGACTACAACTCGCGCGACGTTCTCGCCTTCGTCGGGAGACGCCTGAGGAACGAGCGGATCGTGATGGTGGTGAGCACCCGGGAACAGGCGCCCCCGTCGCCGTTCGGCCACGACGTCGCCCATTTGCGGCTGGAGCCGCTCACCGAGACAGACGCCAACCGGTTGCTCGACGCGCAGCCGCACCCCCCTCGCGGCCTGGCTCGGTCGACCGTCCTGGCCCAGGCGCAGGGCAACCCGATGGCCTTGGTAGAGCTGACCAGGGCGATCGCGACGGACAGGACATGGGGCGGATACCGGCTCGAAGACCCGCTTCCGCTGAGTGAGCGCCTGGAACGTCTGTTCAGTGAACGGGTGAGCGCCCTGCCGCAGGCCTGCCGTACCGCCTTGTTGTTCGCCGCGGCGGCCGGCCCGTCCGAGCTGTCGGAGGCGGCCGGCGCCGGCCTTCCCGGCCTGGAGGCGCAGATCTGGCAACCCGCCGAGAACGCCGGCCTGATCACGGTGAGCGGCGCCGGAGTGGCCTTCTCACACCCTCTGGTGCGCTCGGCCGTCTACCACGCGGCCTCGTTCGCCGATCGCGCGGACGCCCATCGCCGGCTGGCCGGCGTACTGACACGGCAGCCGGATCGCCGGGCCTGGCATCTGGCGAGGGCGACACTCCATCCCGACGAGAGTGTGGCCTTGCTCCTGGAGGAGACCGCGGCGGAGGCTCTGCGACGCGGCGGCTGCGTGGCCGCCGCCCTCGCCATGGAACGGGCGGCGGAGCTCAGCCCGGACCCTGAGAGCCGGGCACGACGGCTCGTCATCGCGGCCGATTACGCCACCACCACGGGGCAGGCCACATGGGTGCGTGACCTCGCGACCCGGGCATCGGCCGCCACGTCCGACCCGACGTTGAGGGCGCAGGCGAACCGGGCGATCGGGTGGGCGCTCGCCTGGACCAAACATCAGGCCGAGGCGCTGAGAGCGCTCGTCACGCTCGGTGAGGAGACGGCGGCGTGGGCCCCGCTCATCGCCTGGAGCACCTTGGGGCCGGCGGCGTCCGTCGCCTACCACTTGGGAGCGCCTGCCGGACGGATCGCGGTGCGTCAGGTGGTGGACCGGCTTTCCCCGCGGGAGGCCGCGATCCACGCCGGCGCCCCGGACTGGGCGGACGCCGTCCGGCTGTTCACGCATACGGCGACCAGCCCCTACCAGGGACGGGCGGCGGCCTTGGCCGACATTCGCCGGATCACCGAACGCGAGCTCGACATCCTCGGCCTGTCGACGGCGGGCCCGGCCGCCTGGGTGCTCGACGAGTCGGATCTGGCGGTGCGCATTCTCCGGGTGGCGCGCGAGAGGCTCCGCAAACCCGGCATCCAGGGTGCCAGCGGCGCCATGGTGATAGGGCTCTCGGAGGCGCGCGAGAGGCTCCACAAATCCGGCATCCAGGGTGCCAGCGGCGCCATGATGATGGGGCTCGCCTGGGCCTGCCTCGACACCGCCCGATGGGACGAGGCGCTGGACGCGTGCGCGGAGGCGTCCGAACTGGCCGCGGCCTACGGTATGGAGATCGTCACTGCGGGGATCAGCCTCACCGCCGCCACACTGGCGGCCCTTCGCGGCGACACGCTCCGCGCGCGCGACCTCTCCGCCACGGCGGTCGCCGCCGTGGATCCGGCCGACGTCCCGTTCATCGCGGCGCGAGAACGCCGGGTGACGGGGCTGATCGCGCTGGTCGAGGGACGCTTCGAGGCGGCCTACACCATCCTCCGCCAGGTGCTCGGCGACGACGGCGTCCCGCTCCACTACCACGCCTCATATTTCGCGCTGGTGGACTTCGCCTCCGCCGCGGTCCGTACGGACCAAGTCGACGAGTGCAGAGCGATCGTGGAACGCGCGGTGAGCCAGGTGGACGGGGACATGTCGCCACGTCTCGAGCAGTTGGTCGCGCACGCGCGCGCGTTGTTGTCCGGACGCGATCGGGCCGAGGAGCACTACACCCGCGCGCTCGCCGACCCAGCGGGTGAGCAGTGGCCCTTCGAACGAGCTTCCCTGCGGCTGGACTACGCCGAATGGCTGCGGCGACGGCGGCGGATCAACGAGGCCAAACCTCTGCTGATCTCAGCCGTGGAGGTGTTCCAGCGCATCGGAGCGAAGCCGTACGCGCAACGGGCCGAAACCGAGCTCCGCGCCTCCGGAGTCACCCTCCCCGGAGCCGCCGCGTCAGACGGCCTGGCGCAGCTCACCCCGCAACAACGCGAGATCGTCCGTCTCGCCGCCCAGGGACTGACCAACCGCGAGATCGCCGAACGGCTCAGCCTCTCGCCCCGAACCGTCGGCTCCCACCTCTACCGGTCCTTCCCCCTCCTTGGAGTCACCGCCCGCCACCAAATCCGCGACGTCCTCGGCTCCGGCGCCGGGTAACCGCCTCAGAGGAGCTGGATCACGCCGAGGGGACGAGGGCGCGGGTACCCGTACGCGCCAGGCGGCGGTGGCGGCTGCAGACCAACAACGGCGAGGACTGGGACGCATTCCGTGTTGACGCGGGATGGTGCTATAAGGTCGCGTTCTCGGTCCCGGGCAAGAACTGGGAGATGACCTACAACCGGTCCGGCATGGGCACCCCCGTCTACGTCAAGGTCGAAAACTTCGGAACAGCCCGGGTCTACGCGCAGAAGTACGGCTCCTGTCCGTAGCGGGCCGGGCAAATACGGGCCGGCCTCGGTGACCCTTCCTGGTTTTATTGGTTCCACCTGGCGCAACCACCGACACCGCTTCAAAAAGGACTCACCCGCACGCTCGGCGCACGAAGCGCGCCTACTACAAGCGCCAGCGCCGCCGCCACTAACCTGATCATGAAAAATGGCGGCCCCAGCAGTCCCACTACCAGCGGCAACAACTCAAAGATCAATAAGTGCGGCTGGAGTATTAGTACGTGCCGTTCGCCGTAGACGACCTCGATCGGCCGGGCACCATCCGGCGTACACACCGGCGGGGCTTTGCATGGTGGTCCCCGTTGCGAATTGGAGCCCCAGATATCGATGGCGTCTACGACGCCTGCAAGGGAAATTCATCGGACCAGGTCATGCCTGAATATGACAGATCTGCCCGGCGTAGCGGCTTCATCAGTACGCCGTATTAATCACGACAAGACCTTGCATGGAGATGCGGTCGCTAGTACTTTCCATCCAGGTTAGAGATCACGGGAAATGGAAGGATGTCGGGTGATCCGCAACAAGCTGGTTTCTTTTCTCGCCGCAACTGGAGCATCGGCTGCTCTGCTCACGGCGTCCGCAGTGCCGGCATCGGCTGCGTCCTACAGTCTCACGCCATATCTACCTGCGTATAACAATGGAAACCTTCATGCATACGCCACCTATAAGACTGGCACCACGGTGAAAAAAGTGTGTGTGAACCTCATGCTGCAGACGATCTACACTGATCAACCCGGCCCGAGTGCATGCACTGGCACGCTTCCGTCGAACTCCAGCGGCGGGATCAGTAGCCCCAGCATGCGATGCAACGCGTACCAGACATACACGCGCGTCATCGCATACGACAGCAAAAACAAGATCATAACGTGGAAGAACGGCCCAGTCGCGTCGGGCTGCTAAGCGAAGCGGCAGTAGGCCAAGCAGGTGTCTGATTCCCATGGACACCGCAGTGAGGTCGCGATAGCGCCTCGGTGTCCTCCTGGCGAGACCTAATGAGAAACCCCCTGGACCTCCGAGTCCAGGGGGTTTCTTACGTTTCGACGATACCTATATACGGTCCTGGAGGATCTTGGCCAGTCGCAGCGCGGTCTCCTGGCGGCCATCCGAGCTGGCGGTTCGCACCTTGATCCCGCAGTAGTCCCCGGCACGGCAGGGGAACCACAGCTCGCCGTGCAGTTCGGCGTAGGTGGCGCCGTCGACGAATCCGCTCAGCGGGTCCCCGATCTCGGCCACGGACTCGTACTGGGCCTTGGGCAGCACCGCCGCGAAAATCGCCTCGTTGAAGCCGTCCTTGGCGCTCGACGCCGTCCAGACGCATCCGCCGAACGTGTAGTCGTGCTGGCCGCCGTCATTCGGGCCGATCGCCTCGGTGACCTCGTTGTTGGTAAGGAACTTGCAGCTGCTGTCGCTGTTACCGGAGCCTTCCCCTGCGGGGGCTTCCGCACCGGGAATGCCCACCGGGCTGGAACCATCCAAGCCACCGCCGCCTCCGCAAGCCGCGACCAATGCCAGGGCGCCGGCGAGAATCGCAGCGTGCGTGAACTTCCTGAAGACATCCATGGTTTCAATCCTTTTCATAGGGGTGTGATGGCGGAGAATTCCGAAGCGTTCGGTGCGTTGAGGAAGGCCACCGCGTGCTCATGTGCCAGTGCAGCCGGTTGGGCTCCAGGGAGATGGCCGTATTGGGGTGTTCGATGGCTTCGCGTAGCTGGGAGCTGTGTCGGTCGGGGCTTGCATCACCAGTGATAGGCCGGGCCGCTTGCAAAGTGCTTTCAGCGGCCTGACCTCTACACGCAAACCGCTGGCCATCCCGCAGGGCCGAGGCAGTTCTCACAGAGCGAGAGTGAGGGTGTCGGCAGGTTGCGGAAGTTCTCGCGGCCGGCACCTGCGGATCGGATGGCGGCGCGACGAGCCGGTGTGGCATTGCGTCGCCCGAACTGCTCGCGACGATCGGGTTCTGGACGATGATGAGTGGGCTCGGGTCGCCCACGAGATCATGAACCGGACTGGTCTTGCCGCCGACGGGGATGACGATGCGGTGCGCTGGGTCGCAGTGCGGCATGCCGATGACCACATCCATATCGTGGCCACGCTCGCGCGCCAGGACGGAACCAAGCCGAAGACCTGGAACGACTTCTACCGGGTGCGGGAAGCCTGCCAGGCGGTCGAGCTCCACTACGGTCTGAAAGTGACGGCTCCTGGAGATCGAACGGCCGCGCGGAGGCCGACGAGAAGTGAGACCGAGCATGCGCGGCAGCGGCGATGGGCTGAGGTGCCGAGAATCACGCTACGTCGGCATGTCAACTGCCGAACAAATCCACGCGCACCCGCTCCGTGTGATCTACAAAAGAATCCCTGACGGATGGCTATTGACGTCACCGACTGCCCCGTACCCTCGCCGATATGGGGTTTGAGTCAGTGCCGTTACCGCCGTTGTTCATCTTCGCCGGCTGTAGCGGAATAGCACTGTTTTCAGTGGGCAGCGGGATCAGGCTCCTGCGGCGATCCCATCATCTCGACCGGGTAGGCCGATCCGCCACCGGTATCGTCGTGAAAAACCTCTCGAGGGCTGGGTGGCGAGCCTTCCTGCGTGCAGGCACGGCCAGCAACTCCACCAGCTCGTTCCCGCGCAGGCGGTACGACGACGACGAGAACACGGTGAGACATAGCCCGGTGATCGAGTTCAGTACCGAGGACGGGCAGGTGGTCCGTGCGCGCAGCCCACGCGAAAGCACGGAGCCGTTCGTCGTGGGGAGCACCGTACCGATCCTCTACGACCCCGGTGCACCGAAAGTTGTGAAAATCACCAGTGGCCAAGGCAGCGGATCAGCTGGGGGACCCAGGTTGGTCGTGGGCATTCTCGGGCTGGCCACCACTTGGATCATCGCCTGGGATTTCATATCCCAGAAGTTGTGAAAGTCCCAGTGGCCAGGGCACCGGATCAGGGCTTGGAACCCCCATCGTGACCCCGAAAAATAGAATCCCTCTCCCTCGCATACTCGACATCATTTAGGGCTATGAGCGACGACGCTGAGGATATTGGGGCCGAGGAGCCTCACAACGACTCTGATGAGCCCCACGAGGCCGCCGACGCGCCCCCGAGGAACGGCGGCGCCCCAAGAGCCGCAGGCCACCGCAGCCCCCCATCTCGAAGAGCACAGAGAATCTACTGAGGAGTGTCAACGCCTCCGTGCCGCCGTGGCTCAAGGCGACGCAGGGACTCAGCACGCCGCTTCAGCGTCTGATGGACAAGGCGGCCAGCTTTCAGAAGCTGGTCGGCAAGGCAGCTATGTACAGATCGCCGTTGTCGAGCCTGGACATTGCACTGCTGTCGTCTGCCATCCGGCAGGCTGAAAGCCCGGGCATGCCTCGATCACTCCGTTGCTGAGAGCTCAGCAACCGCAGCAGCGACCTGCTCATCGTGGACCTTGCGGATCCTGACCGGTGTTGGTGCCTTGACCCGTGGTGGTGGCTGGGCGGTGCTCGGTCACGACTCGGTGATCGCGATCGCGACGAGGGCCGCGGTGAAGGGGGCGGGTTCGAGATCACCTCGTACGGCGAGCTGCTGAGTGTAGCCGTGGCAGAGGGCCACGAAGGCTTCGGCGATCCGGGCCGCGTGCGCGGGCTCGTGGTCGGGCAGGAGAGCGGCGACCGCTTCGCGCAGCTCCTGGAGTTGGCGGTGGACCAGGGTGGCGAGGCTCGGGGTGACGGCGGCCTCGGCGTAGATCTGGGCGACCAGCCGGGCGTGGTCCTCCTGGCGCGCCAGGGTGCGAATGTGCTGAAGGAAGTCGTGGATGGACTCGGCGGTCAGCTCCGCGGGCAACGCGTGGCCCGCTTGTTCACAGATGGCGGCGACGATCTCGTCCTTGCTCGTGAAGTACCGGTAGATCGCCCCGGTGGAGAGCCCGGAGGCTTCGACGATGTCGGTCATGGACGTCCGAGCGAAGCCGTGAGCGGCGAAGCGGGCGCGGGCGGCGTCGATGATCTGCTGACGGCGGGCGTCGAGGTGGGCTTGGCTGACCTTTGGCATAGAGAGCGACCATTCGTTTTACATGTTAACGTCGTCGACCTTACCGCAACTCCGTCTACCTCTGAGGAGACCCCCATGCGTTACCAGACCTTCGGACGACACAGCGGCCTGCGGGTCTCGGAGTATGTGCTGGGCACGGCCAACTTCGGCTCGGCCCCGGCCGCGGCGGGCCTGGAAGGCTCCAGGGCGATCTTCGAGTCGTTCGTGGCCGCCGGCGGGACCACCATCGACGTCTCGAACATCTACCAGGACGGTGAGGCCGAGACCGTTCTGGGCGATCTGCTGGGACGCGAG
Source organism: Planotetraspora silvatica (assembly GCF_016863315.1). Taxonomy (GTDB): domain Bacteria; phylum Actinomycetota; class Actinomycetes; order Streptosporangiales; family Streptosporangiaceae; genus Planotetraspora; species Planotetraspora silvatica. The sequence goes on along the minus strand of NZ_BOOQ01000038.1, from coordinate 53,571 downwards.
CGCGACGACTATGTCGTGATCACCAAGTACTCCGGGAGCAGGAGCGCCCAAGTCCGCCCGGGCACCACGGGCAACAGCCGCAAGACCATGATCCGGTCTCTGGAGGAGAGCCTGCGGCGGTTGAGAACCGACTACGTCGATGTCTTCATGCCGCACATCCCCGACGGCGTGACCCCGTTGCCGGAGATCCTGGCCGGCTTCGAGGACCTGATCAGGGCGGGCAAGATCCGCTACGGCGGACTGTCCAATTTCCCGGCCTGGCGGGTGGCGGGCGCCGCCGTCAGGTCGGAACTGAGTGGGCGCATGCCGCTGGTCGGCATCCAGACCGAATACAGCCTGGCCGAACGCTCCGCGGAACGAGAATTCTTCCCGATGGCCCAAGCACACGGACTGGGCGTCGTCCTCTATTCCCCGCTGGCCGGTGGCCTGCTGACCGGGAAGTACCGTCACGGCGAGCAGGGGCGACTCAGCGCACGGGCCGCGGCCGACAGCACCGCCGGCGAGGGCGGTGCGCAGCGCACCGCCGTGCTCGACGCCGTCCTCGCCGTGGCCGATGAGATGGGTACCGGCCCGGTCCAGGTCGCACTGGCCTGGCTGCGTCAACGCGCCGCCCGCGCCCGGACCTCGATGATCCCCATCGTGGGGCCCCGCACCCCGGCTCACCTGGCGGGATACCTCGACGCCCTGAACGTCGAACTCGACCCTCACCACTACCAGAGGCTGGACGAGGTCAGCGCGATCAGGTTCGGTGCACCGTACGAAGACGTGGCCGGCGCGCTGGCCCACGGCGTCGACGGGGACCGGAGTCTCCTCGACGACCCGCTCATCCCGGTGATCTGACACCGGCCCACCCGCCCGCCACGGCTGATCCCGCCTCATGCCCGAGCCGGCCCTCTCCGTCCACCGCTCATGCCGCCTGGAGTACTCATGGCCCTCGCCCACATTGCCGCCATCAACCTCGAATGCCCTGACCCCGTCTCCCTGGCCCGCTCTGGGCACACCTGCTCGGCGGCGAGATGGCAGTCGAGACACCGGACTTCTGCGCAGTCAAGATCGGGACGCTCCACCTCGGCGCAATCCGGGTCGAGGACTACCAGCCACCGACCTGGCCATCCCATGACCGCTCACAGCAGATCCACCTCGACCTCACCGTCGACGACCTCGACACCGCCGAACACGAGTCGGTCCGACTCGGCGCCACCAGGGAACACCATCAGCCCAGCCCAGAACGCTCACGCGTCCTACGCGACCCGGCCGGCCACCCCTTCTGTCTACGCGCCTGGCGCTGGAATCGCCGCTGATCACAAGGACTTGCTGTGAGGGATCCACATCGACCCGAACCCCGGGACCGGGAGCCGAAGTACCGCTGCCCGCGCGGCCGTGTCGCCGCGGCTCAGCGCGTCCAGCGCTTTAGTGAACCAGTCCGGAACGGGTGCGGTGGTCACTTGCTCTCCAGCCGACCGATCGCGTCGAGGCGCGCGAACGCGGCCGTTGCCGCCGGCCACGCCGAGGTGTCGGACGTGAGGGCGTCGCGCAGGAATGCCCAGCTCATCCGCTGGATCACGGCCACGCGTTCCGGGTCCTCGTCGGTGGTCTCGACGGTGTCGTAGCCGGTGACGCCGCCGAGCATGTGCTCGCCCCCGTGCAGGGTGAGCAGCGACTTCGGTCCGGGTGCCTGGTGGTAGGCGTCGGCGTGGTAGTCCGGCCCGCGGTCGGTGAGCTCGGGCGAGTCGTCCTGGTCGCCGACGATCACGAGCGTGGGCGTCGTCATTTCCTCGAACCCGGCCGTCCGCAGTGCGGTGAACCGCTTCGCCATGTCCGTGAGGTGATCGTCCCCGGCGCCTGTCGGTGCGAGGAGGACGCCCGCTTTGACCCGGTCGTCGAACGCGCGGACGGTGTCGCCGTCCTCCACCACGCGTGCGCCGAGGAGCATGCTCGCCGTCTGCCCGCCCATCGAGTGCCCGGCGACGGCGACCCGGCCGGGGTCGACGCGCCCGGCGAGCTCCGGTACGGCGGCCTCGACGAGGTCGAAGTGGTCCAGGATGGCGGTGAGGTCCTGTACGCGCGACTCCCAGTACGCGCGTGCGTCGGGCGCGGTCCGCGGCAGCCCCAGGGACTTCGAGCTGAGGTGGGTGGGCTGCACGACCACGAACCCGTGGGCCGCCCAGAAGTCCGACAGCGGCGCAAGTCCGCGGTTCGAGGAGACGTAGTTCGTGAACCCTCCGCCGTGGGAGAGCAGCACGATCGGCAACCGGTCTCCCGAGGTGGGTGCGGAGACGCGGACCTGCAGCGGGGTGGGGCGTCCGGGTGCCGGGAGCACGACCGTGCTCACCGACAGGAAGGGCGTCGAGTCGGCGACCGGAATCGTGCGTGCCCGGCCGAGGAACGCGTCGGCGCCATCCCAGAGGTCGTCGTGCGCGGTGGTGTCGTCAGTCATTTGCTGTCCCCTCGTCGACTAAATGGAATCTAGTTCCGTTTGCCACCTTCGCTACTATATGGAATCAGATTCCGTTTGGCAAAAAGAGGTGCCCATGACCAGCAGGAACGAGGCGGTGCCGCAGACGCCCCTTCGTGCGGACGCCCGTCGCAACGTCGAGGCGCTCATCGAGGGCGCCCGCACCGTATTCGCCCGCGACGGCGTCGACGCGCACGTGAAGGACATAGCCCTGGAGGCCGGAGTCGGAGTCGCGACCCTGTACCGCCACTTCCCCAAGCGGACCGATCTCGTACTCGCAGTACTGCAGCATGACGTCGACGAGTGCGTCGAAACGGCCCAGGAGCTCGCCGCGGCGCACACGCCGATGGATGCCCTCACACTGTGGCTCGACCGTTATTGTGCGTTCGTCCTCACAAAACATGGTCTCGCAGCGGCGCTGCAGTCGGGCGAAGCGACCTTCGCCGGACTCGGCGCACAACTGCTGGAACAGCTGGAGCCGACACTTGACGAGCTTTTGCAGGGCGCGCGAGTCGCGGGGGCGATGGAGGGCGGGGCGAGCGCGATGGATCTCCTCCGCGCGGTCGCGCACCTGTGCACGCCCGGCCCGTCGCACATCGACTACACCCGGCGCATGATCACGCTATTGCTCACCGGACTGCGGCAGGACCCGGCGACGCAACGGGGCTAGAAGGACTACACGCTGAGCGTCACCGCCGTACCCGCGATTGACCACCGACGCCTCGACCGCCGCCCTCCTGGCTTGGCGACTGAGTTCGGGGGCCGGTTTCGCGTGAGTTCGGATGCCAGTTGGAGATCTTGAGAGGCTGGTCGGAGAACGAGATTTGGTACCACTCTGCAGCTCGGCTCGCTCGAAGGTCGCTTAGCGTGCCGGATGCGATGGGTCTGGTGGAAATCACCGCGATGCCTGCCGGCTTTGCCCTGCCGGGCACGGGGCTGACGTGGTGGGCGAAGTCATCTGGCAGGCCGAGCACTATTCCTGCAGGAGCTTGTCGACTCCGCGCAGGAAGGTCTCGCAGATCAGTACCGGGTCGAACAGGCAGCCGGCGGCCATGGCGCCGTCGCGCATCATCACGAAGTGGCGGGCGGCGGTCTCGGCGGTTGTCTCCCGGATCTTGGCCAGCAGTTCCGTGACCGTTTCCAGGAACCATTGGCGGTGGGCGAGCACGGCCTTGTGCGCCGGGGACTCGGGGTCGGGATATTCGGCGGCGGCGTTGAGGAAGGCGCATCCCCGGAAGCCGGGGGACTGGATGCCCTGGGTGATGGACTTGCTGAGGGCCCGGATGGTGTCGGCGGCCGGTAGTCCGACGGTAATGGCCTCGTCCGCCTGGCTGCGCATGGCTCGGTCGACCTCGTTCAGGTAGGCGAGGACGAGGTCTTCCTTGCCGGGGAAGTGCCGGTAGAGGGTGGCCCGCGTCACCTGCGCTTCCGCGACGATGCGATCGATGCCGACGACGTGGATGCCCTCTGCGTAGAAGAGTCGGGTAGCCGTGTTGAGCAGCCGGGATCGCGCTTCGGATGGCCGGCCTTCGGATTGCCTGCGCATGCCACCACCTTAGTGGGTAGAACGTTCGGTCTTGACAGCGTGCGTCGTGGATTGCCATGCTGTGCCGCGATAGAACGTTCTGTCTTGCAGGAGAGTTGTTCCAGTGGCTCGTCGTCTTCAAGTGGTCAGCCACGCCGGCCTGGTCGCCTACCTGATCGAAAAGGCCGACCACGGGACGCGCTGAACCGCTCTCCTCATCACTCATCCACCGAAAGGATCATCGTGAGCACTATCGCTGCTTCACCCGGTATTTCCAGGACCGCGTCCGCACTGCGGCGGCTGTACTTCGTCCGGTTCGCGTTCGCCATCGTCTGGGCCCTTGTGATGTTCACGACCGCCTCGAAACTGGGTCCGGTCGCGGTCACTCTGCTCGTGCTCTACCCGCTGTTCGACGTGGCCGCCGCCATCGTCGACGCCCGCGCGTCGCGTACCACCGGATCACCTGCCCTGCTGTACGTGAACATCGCGGTCAGCCTGATCACCGCCATCGGCGTGGCCATCGCCTGCGCGTCCGGTATCCCGGCGGTGCTGCGCGTGTGGGGCGTTTGGGCGGTCGTGGCCGGCCTGGTCCAGCTGATTGTGGGTGTCACCCGCCGCAAGATGGGCGGCCAGTGGCCGATGATCATCAGCGGCGGCATCTCCGTACTCGCCGGTGCGTCGTTCATCGTTGGTGCCACCGCGGACAACCCGACGCTGACCAACGCGGCCGGCTATGCCATCCCCGGCGGCATCTTCTTCCTCATCTCGGCCTTCCGTCTCGGCCGCGCCGCGAAGGGAAACTGACATGGGCGGCACCACTTACTACGATCCGTCAATCCCTTCAGCACCGCGCCGAAGCCTTCTTCCTCCACCACCCTGCTGGACGTGACCGCGGGGCTGAACTCCCTGAGAGAACGTCGTAGTAGAGCTCGAACTCGCACCTGCCCTTTCCTGACCTGCGCCCATCACGTCGAGTAGTGCCCCGACCAGGCAATACAGATCTCAACCTCTCCCGTTGACTCGCTGATGATCAAGATGCGCTCCTGTGATGGGGCCGACTGTATTTGGGGTGGTGACTTCGTCTCCACCGACGGCCGACAGAGAGTCGCCGACGTTGAGACGGATGATCTCAAGCACAAAGCGCTGGTCGGGCGAGCATGTCGCTATCTACGTCGAGGGGCGGGCATACGCCCAGGGCCCGACCGAATGGAAGAGCTCCCTCCCCGAGGTCGTTACTGCCAGCATCGTCGTCATCGGTGGCGTGATATGGCTCTGGCGCTTGTCTCCACCGCCTTGGCGAGGACGGAAGCGAGCAGTCGTCCTTGTGCTGAGGTCACGAAGGCCAGGCACCCGTACGGAATGACCTGGCCTTTCACACTGAGAGTGGACGGCACGTGTGCTCAACTCGCCAGGCCGCGCCGACTCCCAAGGATGAGGTTCGAACATGGATGACCAGGCAGCCGCGGGCGGAGGCGGTCCCGGACCACCGCCGGAACCGGCGCGCTCCGGCCCGATGGCGGGAGGGCTCGTCACGGAGACGCTCGCTTACGACGGAGGCCGGCAGGTGACGGTGTACGTCCCGCCGGATACCCCGGAGGTGGTCGTCTTCGCCGGTGACGGTAAGGGGATCTCACAGTGGGGCGGGTGCCTCGAGGCGGCCGGCGTCCCGTCCACGATGATCGTCGGTGTACATGGGCCGGCCGATGAGACGTCGCGGCTTCATGAGTACTCGCCGGTCTTTGATGCGGAACGGTTCGCGGCACACGAGAAGTTCTTCGTCAAGGACGTCCGCCGGTGGGTGCGCTCGCGTTTCGGAGTCGCGCTGCCCCTCGAACGTACTGCGGTGTTCGGTGTCTCGGCGGGTGGCGAACTCGCGCTCGCCCTTGGGCTCCGGCATCCCGGCATCTACGGTGCGGTCTTCTCAGGTTCGCCGGGCGCGGGTTACAAACCGCCTGGCGTGATGCCGGGTTCGATTCCGCGCGTGTACCTCGTCGCCGGCACGCTGGAGCCGTTCTTCCTCGACAACGCGAACCGGTGGGCGGCCGCGCTGCGCGATGCAGGTGCGGACGTCGTCATGAGCGAGCGGGTCGCGTCACACGGCGCCGCGCTGTGGCAAGGCGAGTTCCCGCTGATGGTGGCGTGGGCGTTTGCACGCGGATCGACTGCCGTGCACCCGGCGCGCTGACACCCGTACCGGACGACAACCCTGACGACAACGTCGGCTCACCACAAGCACACGCCCGACGGCCATGTAGCGCCCTTTGACATCGTGCAAGAGGAGTCCATCAGAGTGAATGCTCCGCCTGAAAGCGGACGGTCGGAGCCCAAAGTCCGCGTCGGTAGCACGACTAACAAGCGGGAGTCGATCTGGTGGTGAGACGCCATCACCGATCGCGCAATTGATGCGGACTGAAAGGAAGCGCGGGTCTGTTGCCGTGTTGGCATTGACATGGGCCAGCCGGGAAGCCGCCTCGCGTTCGGTGAGACGCACTTGACGCAATCGTGAGCAGCGATTGACCGCCCAGTGGATAGCGTTTAAGCGAGACCGATGTACGGACTAGCCTTGATCGGTTCTCAGCGCTGCCGCCTGGCCATCTCGGCGGCCCAACATCACGAAGGCCCGTAGTATGGCTTCCTCCTGGGACATCAAACACCGCCTGACCGAAGCGATCAACGCTCACGACCTGCGCCGAGTGCTCGACTATTACAGCCCGGGCGCCGTGTACGTGTCACCGGCAGGCATAGCAGAAGGACATGAGCAGATCGCCTGGCTCTACGAGCAGTTGTTCAAGGGCTTCCCGGACTATCACCTGACGGCGTGGTTCGAGGCCGCTGACTGTGAGAACCCCGCGGTCACGGAATGGACGGTCACCGGTACTCACACGGGACGTTTCCTCCTGCCGGACGGTCGTGAATTGGAAGGAACCGGCCGCCCCATCACCCTCCGTGCCTCATGCTCTGTCTTCGTGGAGAACCAAAAGATCGCCACTCATCGGGAATACTTTGATCAGTTAGAGCTCTACGCCCAGCTAGGTTTCGGCTTGACGAAGCTTGATGTCCTCTCCATGTAGGTGAGGCGTAGTCGACTCCGTCTCGCCGGCGTCCGAGTTGGGACTGTAAGACGAAAGGTTCTGGCACGAATGCGGTGGTGACGCTGAGTCGCCTCCGCCAGGATCATGGCATGACTCAGACGTTGTGAAGACTCTGCCTCCGCCGCTGGCTGCGGTGATGCTGGTGGAGCGGTGACTTGCCGATCGACCGGCTATACGCGGGAGTCGGGTCGCAATCCTTGTATCTGCTTGTGCAGTTCGTCCCAGGGGAACGATGCTGCTCCAGGCGCGCCGGAGTTCGGGGCCGGAAGATGCTCCAGGTCGAAAATGACCTTCACACCCCACTCCCGCAGCAAAGCAACGCTCCTGGCGAAGGCAGGATGGCGGGCCAATGCGCATCAGCTACTGCGGCCAGATCTGGCGGGCGCGCGGAAGGTCCTTGATTCCGCCGCCGAGGGGAATCATGCCCCATAGGAATGGGATGACGTAGTTGGGTGGCTCGCCGAGAAGGTCCGGGAGTTCATCTTCGGTGATGTCGAGGGAGAAGGGCCTGCCCCTGCGGTCTGGCGCCCATCCCTCGTCGAGTGCACGTCGGATGGTCGATTCCACCAGGACCGGGCGTACAGCGATGGCTCGCTCTCCGAGCCAGTTGTCGGGCCGGGCACAGGGGAGGGTGACCTTGAGGACGTTGGCGGGTTGTGCGGCGTGTTCCACCGAGAACGAGAGGGGAGTCCAGCCGTTGCCTTCGCAGTAGGTGGGCCGGTGACGGATGCGCCACCGGAATACCACGTCGGCCACGGTGATGAGCCGAGAGCCCTTCTTGGGCATCGCCATGAATCTCTCCTGCTCCGCCCATGTCCCTGAGGTATCGGAACCAGAGCTGCACCGTGGTGGATCCCCGGGAGCGTAGCGTCTGCGCTAGGACCTGAGCGACCGAGTAATCAGGTGAGCAGGCGGAGGCGTCCACGCGGACCTCATGGGGGCCACACGTCATGCGCGTAGCCGAACAACGCGCACGTCGCCAAACAGGTGGGTCTGTCCATTGAACGGCTCTGTCGCAGATTCACCTCTCTCTTTCGGTGGTGACGGAGGGTTAGGCCAGGAGGATGCGGTGGCGGAGCAACGCGAAGCTGGCCCGGCCGTGCATCTGGCGCCTGATGCGCTTGGTCTCGACGCCGTCAGATTCGCCTGCGCGGGACTGTTGGCCCAGGAGGGACTGCACGCCACCACGGCCGGTGGCCACTACGCCGTCCAGCAGGCCGTGGTCCGCCAGTTCGGTTCCGCCTTCGAGCCCTTCGGCGTGCCGGCTGAACATGCATCTGTTCGAACGGGCGTGGCTTTCCTACGATGTGGACGTGCTCGCCCTTCTTCGCTCGGTCTGGGACGAGCCGCGCCCGTCCCCCGTGCCTGCCCGCGTCTGGCGAGACTGGGTGCTCGTGGCGCTGCTCATACCGGCGGCGGCGCTCGAAGGGGTCCTGCGGCCGGATCTTCCGTGGCGGGCCTACTCGGTGACCGTCGCCATCGGGCTGGTGCCCACCTTGTTGTGGCGCAGGACCAGGCCGCTGTCGATGCTCACGATCTGCTTCGTCGCCACGAGTCTGATCCCCGCGTTGCTGGGCGGGCCGTCCTCCGACGAGTACACGGCGGCGTATCTGCTGATCCTTCCGTACGCGTTGTTCCGATGGGGGTCGGGCCGCGAAGCCGTGATCGGGTTCGCCGTCATGCTCATCTCGGTCGGCGTCTCGACGATCTCCGCGCCCGGCGACCTGGTCGGCGCGCTGGCCGTCATGTTCGCGACCATCGGCCTGGGCGGCGCGTTCAGGTACCGGGCCGGGGAGAGGATGCGCGAGCTGGATCAGGTGAAGCTACTCGAACGCGAACGGCTGGCCCGCGACCTGCACGACACCGTGGCGCATCACGTCTCGGCGATGGCGATACGCGCCCAGGCGGGCCTCGCCACGTCGGCGTCGGGACCTGACGCCGCCACCGAGGCGCTCCGCGTGATCGAGGCCGAGGCGTCACGCGCGCTCGCCGAGATGCGCGCCATGGTCCGCGTCCTGCGTCGCGGCCAACCCGCGGACCTGACACCCGGCCGGGGCATCGGCGACCTCGAGAAGCTCACGCGACGGAGCGGCTCCGGCCCGTCCGTCGACGTGGAGGTCTCGGGCGATCTCGGCGACCTCTCCCCAGCGGTGGGGTCCGCGGTATACCGGCTCGCCCAGGAGTCCGTCACCAACGCCCTGCGGCATGCGCGTCACGCCACTCGCGTCGAGATACGCGTCACCGCCGACGAGACCTCGGTGCACCTGCGCGTGAACGACGACGGCGAAAGCAGCCTCATCCGCCCGACCGCATCAGCGGGATACGGGATCCTCGGAATGATCGAGCGCGCCGACCTGCTCGGCGGCACCTGCATGGCCGGCCCTGATCCCGACGGAGGCTGGACCGTGACCGCCGTGCTGCCTCGGACGGGGCCGGAGACATGAGCATCCGGGTGCTCGTCGCCGACGACCAGGAGATCGTGCGCACCGGGCTCACCATGATCCTCAACGCCCAGCCGGACATCGACGTCGTCGGCGAGGCCGCCGACGGACGGCGGGCCATCGAGCTCGCCCGGCGCCTGCGCCCCGACGTGTGCCTGTTCGACATCCGCATGCCGGGCGTCGACGGCATCCAGGCCACCCGATCCCTCGCCGGGCCGGGCGTCGCCGACCCTCTCGCCGTCGTCGTCATCACCACGTTCGACCTCGACGAGTACGTCTACGCCGCGCTGAGAGCCGGCGCCCGGGGCTTCCTGCTCAAGGACGCGGGCACGGAACTGCTCTCGCAGGCCGTCCACGCCGCCGCCGACGGCGACGCACTCATCGCCCCGAGCGTCACCGCGCGGCTGCTCAGGACCTTCGCCCGGCCCGTGACCGGCTCGGCCCCGGTGCGGCCCGTCGAGGCCCTCACGGAGCGGGAGGAGCAGATCCTCGCCACCGTGGCGCGCGGGCGGACCAACAGCGAGATCTCCGAGGAGCTCCACATCTCCCTCAGCACGGTCAAGTCCCACATCGCCAGCCTGATGGCCAAGCTCGGCGCCAGAAACCGCGTCGAGATCGCCATGTGGGCCTACGAGACCAACCGCGTCTAGAAGGACGCGGGCCGGCTGCGGACGACCCATTCGGCCACGGCGAGATTGATCAGCCAGCCGGCGGCCACGAGCAGCGCCCTGGACGTCCCGCTGGGCATGCCGAAGATCAGGACCCAGGGCAAGTGGATCAGCGCCTGCGTCCCCGCGCCGACCCCGATGGCATAACCCCGGGTCATCCATGCGCGGTGCCGGGCGACGTCCCGCCGCCGGATAGCGGCCAGCCCCAGGCCGATGAACACGACCATCGCGGTGCCGAACAGGAGCCGGAAACCCGCGAGGAGATCGCCGTCGCCTTCGGGGCGGGGATAGAACAGGGTCATCCACAGGCCCGTGAGCCCCGCGGCGATTCCACAGGGAACGAGCAGTCGCCCGGCCGCGCGATGCAGGCGGGGGTGTCGGCGGCGGAGGCCGCGCGCGAACTGGAAGGCGCCGAGCACGCTGTAGAGACTGGCGCCGATTATGTGCAGCACCACGGGAAGGGGCACGGCGAAGAAGCGCGCGTTCTCCGGCGTGATCGCCGCGCCCCCGCCCAGCTGAGTCAGGCGGGCCGCTCCGGCGATCACGGGAACGGCGCTGAGCATGATCAGCGCCGCGGGGGCGAGCCAGGAGGCCGTGGCGGACGTCCCCGCCTTGTCGGGGGCGCCCGCCGGAGGGCCGCCTCGAGGCGATGTCGGATTTTCCACCGTGTTCTCGTCGGTCATGCCCCGATCGTGATCGGCGGGCGACGCCGGTTCATCGGGCGATGGGCCTGATCCGGGTCGGCCTATCGTCCGCCAAACGGGCGTACTTTCGGCCGATGAGCCCTTTCTCCTGGACTTTTACAGTGAATTTCCGGCTCGAGACCCGCTCGTCGCCGTCCCCGCCCGCAGTGGATGAGGAGAAGTGATGAAGGCGTTCGTTCTGCGCTCGTACGGTTCCCCCGACGTCCTGGACCTGACCGAGATCGACCGGCCCGTGCCCGGCGAGGACGAGGTGCTCGTCCGGGTGCGCGCCACCTCCGTCCAGCCCTACGACTGGCACCACATGAGAGGCGAGCCGTACATCGCGCGCCTGATGGGCGGCAGCCTCGGGCCGCGCAGGCCGAAGTTGGACATATTGGGCGCGGACGTGGCGGGGCAGGTGGAGGCCGTCGGCGGGCGCGTGACGGGGTTCCGCCGAGGCGACGAGGTGTTCGCGCAGCTCAAGCAGGGAGGCTTCGCCGAGTACGTCTGCGTCCAGGCGGGCGAACTGGCGCCGAAGCCGAGGAATCTGTCGTTCGAGCAGGCGGCGGCGGTGCCGCTCGCGGCCAACACCGCCCTGATCGGCCTGCGTGACGTGGGGCGGATCCAGCCGGGCCAGAAGGTCCTCGTCAACGGAGCCTCCGGCGGTGTCGGCACGTTCGCCGTGCAGATCGCCAAGGCGTTCGGCGCGGAGGTCACCGGTGTCTGCGGGCCGCGGAACGTCGGCATGGTCCGGTCGATAGGCGCGGACGACGTCATCGACTACACCAAGGAGGACTTCACGCGGGACCGGCGGGGGTACGACCTGCTGCTCGACAACGCGGGAAGCCGCCCGGGGTCCGCATGCCGCCGGGTGCTGAAGCCGAAGGGGACCTACGTCGCCGTCGGCGGACCCGCGAGCCGATGGTTCCAGCCGGCCGTCCGCGTGTTCTCGGCGGTCGCGATGTCCCCGTTCGTGTCTCAGCGGATGGCCGTGGCGGACGTGGTCGCCTGCACGGAGAACAGGCGGAACCTGATGGCGCTGACCGAGCTCATCGAGGACGGCAAGGTCACCCCGGTCATCGACCGCTGCTATCCGTTCGAGGAGATCCCGGCGGCCATCAGATATCAGGAGGAAGGACACGCACAGGGAAAGGTCGTCATCACCGTCTGAGAGCGTTCATAGCCCCGTGCCGCGACAGCCGGCTGTGCGCCCGCGACACGGGCCTGCGAGTCACCAGACGTCAGGCCGACCTGGGCAGGCCCCGCCGGCGCCAACGATGCGGGTCTGTCCATTGAACGGCTCTGGCACGAATTCGGTGACGACGGTCGGTGATCTGGGCGAGCAGGACGCGCTGGCGGAGCAGAGCGAAGCCGGCGCGGCCGTGCATGCGACTGCGACTGCGGTTCCCGGAGCACCGGTCACCGGGCTATAAGATCCCCCTCCAAAGACTGACGAAGGGTGCGTCGACATCTCCTGTTATCACTCATCTGGCTCGCCGATCACTGAGGATGGCGCTCGGTGAGCGGAGGGGTGGCGCTGCAGGCGTTCCTGAGCGGGTTGGCCCTGGGTACGGCCTACGGCTTGATCGCGATGGGGTTCAGCCTCGTCTACCGGCTCACCGGCGTGATCTCCTTCGCGCACGGTGATTTCGTGGTCGGCGGCGTGTTCATCGGTGTGCTGGTGGTGCTCGGGTCCACGCCGGTGGCGGCGGCACTGGACGTGGTGCACTCCGTCGGGCTGGCGGTGCTGATCGTCGCCGCGGGAGCGGCACTGTCGGCGGGCGTCTACTTCGTCGCCGTACGGCCCTTCCTGCCGGGAGTCGGGCACCGGTCCACCCGCGGGGACGTCTTGGGCTGGGTGGCGGGTGGCCTGGCCGCCGGCCTGCTGATCCGGGAGGTTCTCGGGCTGGTGCTCACGCAGGACGCGTATGCGGTCCCGGATCCGTTGCGCCTGGGCAGCCTGACGCCTTCAGGGGTGCTGCAACTGCCCGGGGGAGAAACGGTGTCGGTGCGCGCTCTCGGGGTCATAGGCATCGGGTTGGCCGTGGGGATCCTGGTCGAGCGGCTGCTCGTGCTCACCCCGGTCGGCACGGCGATGAAGGCGGTCAGTGAGGACCCCACTGCCGCCGCGCTGCTCGGGCTCCCGGTGCGGCGGCTGGTGCTCGTCGCTTTCGTGGTGGCCGGCGCGCTGGCGGGTCTGGCGGGGCTTCTGATCTCCCCAGACCGTTCGCTCGGTGTCGACGACGGCGTCGTCCTCGGCCTCAAGGCGATGGCGGCCGCGCTGGTGGGCGGCCTGGGATCGGTGCGTGGCGCGCTGGCCGGAGGGCTGGCGCTCGGCGTGATCGAGTCGTTCGTCGTCGCATCGAGCGTTCTCGGCCCCCACTACGCCGACGTGGTGCCGCTGACCATCCTGCTGATCGTGCTCGCCCTCGGACGGCGGGGCCTGCGATCGGCGCTGCGTGAGGACCCGGAATGACGGTCGAGCTGGCGCACTATCTGTACCTGTTGATCGCTGTGCTGGGGCTCGCGCTGTCCGTCTCGTACGGAGGGCAACCCGTCCTGTGCCAAGGCGCGTTCCTGGCCGTGGGCGGTTTCGGTGTCGTGCATCTGGAACGCGCCGGATTGCCGCTCGCGGCGGCCGTGCTCGCCGCCGCCGCGATCGCGGCGTGCGCCGGCTACCTGGTCGGCCTGCTCACGGCTCGTCTGCGCGGCGCGGCGGTCGCGTTGTCGACATGGGCGTTCGCCTGGCTCGTGTACACGTTGCTCCATGCGTTTCCCGCGGTGTCCGGTGGGAGCCAGGGGCTGGTTCGCCCGACACCGGCCCGCCTGAACTCACCGTTCTTCGGCGTGACCGTCACTCTCACCCCGTGGGTGCACGTCGCCGTGGCGGGAACGTTGTGCCTGCTGTCGCTGGCCGCCGTGGCCCGGCTGACCCGTGGGCCGGCCGGCCTGGACTGGGCGGCCCTTCGCGAGGCTCCCGCGCTGGCCACGTCCCTCGGGGTGCCGGTGCTTCGCCGCAGGGCCGCTCTTTTCGCCACGACCGCGGCCATCGCGGCGGTGTCCGGCGCGGGCATCACCGTGCTGCTCGGGGTGGCGGCCCCATCCGACGTCTCGCCATTGTTGTCCCTCCAGTTGTTCGTGGCGGCGCTGATCGGGGGTACGGCACGGCTGTGGGGGCCGGTGCTCGGCCTGCTCGTGATCGCCGGGATTCCACCGCTGGGCGACGCACTCGCCGGCGCGGTGGGTCTGCCGGCCGAGGCAGCCGGTGGCGTGCTCACCGCCTTGGCGCTGGTCGCGGTTCCGTTCCTCCGCGAGCCGATCGAACGGCTGGCGGCCCGGTGGCCCGAGCGGGCGGAGCGCCCGCGTGAACCGGTGGAACATTCCGGGGAATCCGCCACCCCCACCGCTTCCCGGAAGGGGGTGATGTTGGCCGCCCAGGGGCTGGATGTCGGTATCGGGGAGACGGACATCCTCACGGGAGTGGACTTGGAGGTGCGAGCCGGAGAGGTCCACGCGCTCATCGGCCCCAACGGCAGCGGCAAGACGACGGCCTTACGCGCCCTCGCCGGCGCTCTGCGTCCCAAGGGCGGCCGGATTCTGCTGGAGGAGACCGACGTCACCGGGGCCGGCCAGTTCGAGATGGTCCGGAGGGGAGTGACCCGGACGTTCCAGCGCACCGTCGGTCTGGAGCGGCTCTGTCCTCACCGTCAGGTGCTGCTCGGGGTGCGCGGAGGAACACCGGTGCCGTTCGCCGCCGTCCGGCATCTTTTCGGAAGCACGTCGATGCAGGACTACGCCGACATCGCCGACCGCGAGGCATGGAGGGCGCTGCGTGTGACGGAACTCGCCCAGCGCGCGTTCGACCGCCCGGGGGCGCTCGGCGCCGGCGAACTGCGTCTCCTGCAGGTGGCCCGGGCCGTCGCGACCGGGTCGCACGTACTCCTGCTCGACGAACCGGCCGTCGGCATGACCGGGCCGGAACGAGCCGCCCTGGCCCGTGTCCTGCGTCGCCTCGCGGCAGGCGGCGTGGCCGTCCTGCTGGTCGAACATGACCTGGCGCTGGTGTACGGCGTCGCCGACAGGATCACCGTTCTGGACCGCGGCCGGGTGCTGGCGAGCGGAACCCCCGAGTCGACGGCCGCCGATCCCGCGGTACGCCGGATCTACCTCGGCGATGCCGATCCGTCGTCCACCCGCGCCTGACGTATTGAGAGGAGACCGCGTGGCGCTGCTCGACATTCGCGGACTGTGCGCCCGCCACGGCGTTGCACCGGTGCTGGACGACGTGTCCTTTCACGTCGAGCGCGGCGAGATCGTCGCGTTGCTCGGCGGCAACGGCGCGGGCAAGACGACCGTCGCCCGTGCGGTGTCGGGCCTGCATCGGCCGAGTTCGGGCGAGGTGATGTTCGACGGCCGGGACATCACCCGGTGTGACCCTCGGCGGATCGTCCAGGGGGGACTGAGTCACGTGCCCGACGGCAGGCGCGTCTTCCCCAGTCTCACCGTCGAGGAGAACCTGACCCTCGGCGGCTATCTCGACGGCCGCAGGAAGAACGTCGTCGCCGAGCGCCGAGAGGGCGTCTACCGGACCTTTCCGCGGCTGGCGGAGCGGCGCGCGCAGCGCGCCGGCAGCCTGTCCGGCGGAGAGCAGCAGATGCTCGTCATCGGCCGCGGTCTCATGTCGGACCCCTCACTGCTGGTCCTCGACGAACCGTCGGCTGGTCTGGCTCCTGCGTCGATCGCCGCGCTCGCCGAGGACATCGCCGCCATCCGGGCCGCGGGCACAGCCGTTCTGCTCATCGAGCAACACCTTCAGCTGGCTTTGCGGCTCGCCGATCGGCTCGTCGTGCTGCAGGAAGGTCACGTGATCCTCAGCGGGTCCACGACGGCGGTGGCGGCCGACCCGCGGATCGGCCGGATGTACTTCGGCGACGGCAACCCCCTGAAGTGACCCGCTCCCTTTCCCGGAGGCCCCGATATGCGTCCCCGTGGTGAAGGGCGTCAGTCCTGCAGTTGGTTCACCGAGGGGATGGTGTCGGAGAGCGGGTCGTCGCCGACGGGTTCGAAGACGAATCCGTGGAACCGGGCGAAGTACATGTCGCTGGGGTTCACCCCCTCGTGCTGGTCGGCCGCGTAGCCGCGGTAGTCGCCGTTGGCGCCGGTGATGCTGATCTTGTTCAGGGCCTCCATGAGCGGCTCGCCCGGCGCGCCGCTCTCGCTGAGCGATGCGGCGACCAGGTGAACCGCGTCGTAGGAGAGCATCGGCCAGTCCGGCGGCTGCACGACCTGCTTGCCGTCCTGGCGGACACCGACCAGATCGACGCCCATCTTCGCCTCGTAGCCTGCGCGGAACTGCTCGAACGGCCCCGGCCCGACCTCGCTGGTCATCCGGAATGAGACGAAGGTGACCTGGTCGAGCCATTCCGGATGCTCGGCGAGGCGCTGACGGACCAGCGGGTCCTCACCGGTGGGCCCGGTGTAGACGGGCACCTTCCAGCCCAGCGCGTGGACGGCCTGGATGACCGCGATCACGTCGCTCGCGCTCGCCCACACCACGAGTTTGTCGGCGCCCGCCTGCCGCGCGGCCAGCACCTGCGTCGTCAGGTCGGGGGAGCGTGCCGGCGCCTTCTGATCCGCCGCCACCTCCACCTCGTCGATCTTGAAGGCCTGCAGCAGCGCCTCCCGGCCCTGCTCTCCGTACGTCGAGTCGTCACTGATCACGCCGACTTTGGGGCGGCTGTTCGCGATGTAGTCGGCGAGCCGGCGCGCCATCGGCTTGTTGGCCGGCGCCATGCGGAAAAGGCTCGGCCAGCGGGACGGGTCGATCAGCGCCTCGCCGCCTTCGAAGCAGATGAAGACCGGCAGGTGCGCGGCGTCGGTGATCGGCGCGACGGAGGCCGCGCCGGTCCCGTCAGTGAGCAGAACGGCCGCGTGGTCGTCGACCGCCTTGCGGGCGTTCGCCGCGGCCTTGGCCGGTGACCCGGCGTTGTCGAGCACAGTCAGCCTGACCCGGCGTGATCCGGACGAGGTGGTGACCCCGCCGTGCGCGTTGAGCTCGTCGATCGCGAGCCGCGCCCCTCGTTCGAGGAATGCGTCGATCCACGGCTCTGTGGACATGGGCGCGCTGACCACCACCAGTAGGTCGTCGGTGGACGCCCCCTGTGACCCGCCGCCCGAGCAGGCGGAGATCAGCACGATGAGGGCGGCGACCCACATCGGCACCATCCGTCGTCTGTGGCCACGCCGGCGAACCTGGTAGCGTCGCCGCCCGCGGGCGTATCCGCCCGTTTTGAGGGATTCCTGCCCGATCATGCGCAGGACCTTATCTCACCCCCTGAGGAACAATTTCATGAACATCACACGACTGATCGCTGCGGCGAGCATCGCCGTCGCGGCTGTGGCGTCGCTCGCCGGTTGCGGGGAGACTTCGAACGGCGCTGCTCAGGGAAGCCCCGTGAGCGCGACT
This sequence comes from Planotetraspora silvatica, assembly GCF_016863315.1. Taxonomy (GTDB): domain Bacteria; phylum Actinomycetota; class Actinomycetes; order Streptosporangiales; family Streptosporangiaceae; genus Planotetraspora; species Planotetraspora silvatica. Next base: position 36,241 of record NZ_BOOQ01000038.1, on the reverse strand, counting down.
ACGGCGGCGGCGAGCCCTGAGGCGGCGGGCAACGGCATCCCCTGCTCGCAGGCCGGCGACCTGACCGGCAAGCCGGACCGGCAGCCGCCCGCGGACCTGCCGATGCCGCCCGGCGGGCAGGTCTACATGTCCAAGGGGCCCTTCGGCAAGACCGAGCTGTTCTTCGTCGCGAAGGACGCGGATCCCACCAAGCTCGACAGTGTTCGCGACGAGGCCGCGGACGTGCTCGCCAAGGCCGGGTACAAGATCGAGCGCAAGGACCAGGAAGAAGGCTCGGAGGCCGAAGCGCACCTGTCTGGACCTCACGACGTGGCCATTCAGGTGATCCAGCTGTGCGAAGGAAAGGTCCGGGTCAAGTACACGTTGTCGTAGGAGACGAACGCCGGCCCGTGGCTTCCTACATTTGTCGCACGAGACCCTGGCGGCTCCGCCAACGGGTTTCGTGCTGCTGGAGGCGGTGCACGGGCCGGCCCCCGTACGACGCCGACGCGCGGTGCGGCATCGAGCGGGCACGCCCGCAACGTCCCGGAAGTAGTTAACCTTCGACAAACGTCTATTGACTCAATACTTCCGCTCTCTTTACCTTTTGCCCCAGATGTCCAACTGTGGACGGGTTATTGGGAGACGGAATGGTCAAGAGACGTAAGGGTCGGATGAGGCGTGCCCTGCCCGCGATCGGTACGGCGGGCGTGCTCGCGTTCGCCGTGTCGGCCTTGACATTCCAGGGGCCCGCGTTCTCTGGTCAGGCGGTCCTGTCCGCGGGAAGCCAGACGAGCGCCTCTCTCCAGCTTCCCGGCGAGGAGGAGGACGGTGGTCCCGCCGAACCGGCGAAGTACCTCACGCAGAAGTTCACCTCCGGCCAGGAGGTGACGGCCGCGCAGATCAAGCAATCGGTCCAGCAGGCCAAGGCGCTCAAACCCGGCGACGGCACCTGGGATCTCGTCGGTCCCTCGAACATCGGAGGCCGTGTCACCGACCTGGCCGTCGACCCCGCCCACCCCGACACGTTGTACGTCGCGGCATCGGGCGGCGGCGTCTGGAAGAGCACGGACGCCGGTAACACCTTCGAGCCGGCCTGGCCGGACGACTACACGCAGACGGTCGGCGCGCTGGCGATGGGCCCCGACGGCACGCTGTGGGCCGGTACCGGCGAGGCGAACCCGTCCGGCGGCGGTCTGACCTACTTCGGCGACGGCGTCTACCGGTCGACCGACGGCGGCAAGCACTGGCAGCAGTGGGGCCTCACCGGCAGCGCGGCGATCGGCAGGATCGTCGTCGACCCCACGGACCCGCAGACGGTCTTCGTCGCGGCCGCGGGGAACCTGTCCGGGTCGGCGAGTGAGCGCGGCATCTACCGGCTGACGAACCACGGCAAGGACTGGAAGCTCGTCCTGCCGACGCCGAACGCCACCACCGGCGGCGTCGACCTGGCGATCGACCCGACGAACCCCAAGCGGATCTTCGCGTCGCTGTGGGACCACCAGCGCAACAGCGGCGCACGCCTCTACGGCGGTGTCGGCTCCGGTCTGTACCGGTCCGACGACGGCGGGGACACGTGGAAGCGGCTGGAGAACGTGACCGGCAAGCATGTCTCGGACACCTCGGGCACCGGCCTGACGAGCGACGCGAGCCTCGGCCGCATCGGAGTCGCGATCGCGCCGAACGACCCGAACCGGGTGTACGTGATCTCCGGGAACACCTACGGTCCTGACAAGGGTTTCTACGTCTCGAACGACGGCGGCGACTCATTCGTGCCGGGCGGTCGTGCGGGCGGTTCGAGCGGCTTCGAGTGGTGGTTCGGGCGCCTGTGGGTCGACCCGAAGGACGAGAACCACCTGTTCAACGCCGATGTGAACCTGCGCGAGTCCAAGGACGGCGGCGCGACGTGGGCCACCTCCAGCGGACCCCACTCCGACCAGCACATCGTGCAGTGGGACCCCAACGTCCCGAACCGGGTCTACCTCGGGGACGACGGCGGCGTCTACCGCTCCGACGCCAACGGCGCCACCCGTTCGTGGATCCACGCGACGTACGAGCCGTTCAACCAGTCGTACCACCTCGCGGTGGCCATGGACGACCCGAGCCGGCTCGCGTCCGGCCTGCAGGACAACGGCAGCAACCGTACCTGGACCGCCGCCGCCGGGCCTTCGGACCTGACGCAGTGGAACTCCTACGGCGGCGGTGACGGCCACTTCGTCGTGATCGACCCGAGCGACCACAACATCTACTACGAGTGCTCCCAGGTCGGAAACTGCACCCGCCACGAGGACGCGAACGGCACCACCCGCAACATCCGGTTCGGAACGCGGCACTCCTCGCGGATCACGACGGACGCCCCGGTCGTCCTCGACCCGAGCGACCCCTCGATCGTGTACTTCGGCGGCAACGTTCTCGACCGGTCGACCGACCGGGGCACGACCTGGACGCAGATCAGCCCGCCCGGGGACTACCTGACCGGCCCGGTTCCGCCGGAACAGGACGACCAGGGTTCCTACGGCGGCCTCTACTCCACGATCACCACGGTGGGTGTGGCGAAGACGGACGGCAACACGATCTACGTCGGTACCGACACCGGCCGGCTCTGGAAGACGACCGACCTCGGCGCCAACTGGACCGAGTTCACCGGCAAGGGCCTGCCCGTCCGGTGGGTGAACTCGATCGTGGTCGACCCGGCCGACGCCGACCACGTGTACGTGGCCTACTCGGGCTACCGGGAGGGCGACTACGCGGCGAACGTCTGGGAGACGACCAACGGCGGAGCGAGCTGGAACAACATCAGCGGAAAGCTGCCGAACGCGCCGGTCGAGATGCTCGCCTACGACCAGCAGAACGACCAGCTCTACGCGGCGACCGACTTCGGCGTCTTCTACGACAAGAACGGCAAGAAGAACTGGAAGCGGTTCGGCGACGGCCTGCCCAACACGCCGGTGCTCGACATCAAGATCACCGGTGACGGCAAGACGCTCTACGCGGCGACGTTCGGCCGCAGCGTCTGGAAGATCGCGCTTCCGCAGTAGTAGCGAGTCACCCACTGACGGTCGGGGAGGGCGGGCGCACAACGGGCCCGTCCTCCCTGCGTTTTGGTCGTCCAGCCCGGCGGGTCGGTGCGTGGGGTTTGGCCTTTAAGCCGGGCGTCGACGACATCCGCGATTCCCCGCCCTCGCCGTGGCGCCGGCCATCCAGGCGGAAGGCGGTCTGGTGAGCCCGTACGACCAGCGGCGGGTTCCACCACATCGCGAATCATGACGCTGGCCGCGCTGGACCAAGAAGCCGTTCCAACAGACGAGTCTCTCCAGGCCATGCCTCAATGAGGACCTCGCGCGGGACCTGGCGACCGGCGTAGCGTAAGGCCAGCGCGACAACGACGATGTCATCGAGCGGTCCGATCACCGGCAGGAACTCGGGGATCAGATCAATGGGGCTGGCGACCCACAACCCCGCGAACACGATGGCAATCTTCGCTCTTCGTGGCACCTGCGGATCTTTCCGCAGTCGCTGCACCGTGGTCACGCAGTCGGGAATGAAGGCAGCCAGATCGCGCAGGATTCCGGGCGGCAGGCGGCGAGCGAGCATCACCAGCACGGCCCAGCTCGCGAGCATGCAACCGATGGCGATGCCGAGTCCGGTGAGCCAGTTACTCATACCTTCAGAATGAGGCAGTTTTTCCCCGACGCCACATTGTGATCCCCGAGGCGATGCCCCACAACGGCACGATCACCGAGACCAGTAACCCGTAGAGCAACACCCCCGGGAACAAGTCGTACCGGAAACAGCAGACCAATGGCCCCACGGTCGTCGCCGCGCCGATCACCCCTCCAGCCCGGCCGAGCCACGCGGGATGTCCCTCCACCTTGATCGCGCGCATTTCCAGACTTCGCCAGGAAACAGACCATTAGGAAGACAGTGACGTGCTGCGACTCGCCCCGACTCCTTCCCCGCGTGCGAAGTGCACTCGCAACGGACGCACATTAGTCAGGAGGCCTGCCGTCCCCGGCCCAACGGACGCGTCAGCATGCGGGAGTGTTCGGAGCGACCCGGTCGGCGGTGCGCTGGAGATGGGCACGCATGATCGCTGCGGCCTGGTCGGCGTCGTGGCGCTCGATGGCGTCAACGAACTCACGATGTTCGGTGCTGCCGAGCAGGCCCATCACGGGAGCGGCGACCTTCGCCTCTTCGAGTGACATCAGCAGTGGTCCGTGGAAGCTCTTGACCAGCATCTCGATTGCCGCATTGTGCGTGCATGCCGCGACCTGCACGTGGAACTCGGCGGACAACGTCATCGAGTAGGACTCGTCCTTCAGGGCGTCCTGCTGCCTTTCACAAATCTCCTTGAGCGCAGCGATGTCCTCGGGGGTCGCGCGGTCGACCACGATGGGGACGATCCCGAGCTCGAAGACCATGCGGGCCTCCGTCACCTCCGCCGCCGTAAGCGGACTGAGCTTGAGCAGGGTGGCCAACCCCTCACCGACACGTGCGCTCGATGGCGTGGACACGAACGCTCCGCCGCGCGCCCCGACCCGGATCTCGATCAGGCCGCCGGATTCCAGGACCCGCAGCGCCTCGCGGACCGTAACACGGCTCACGCCGAACTGTTCACACAGATCCCGTTCGCTCGGAAGCCTGTCGTCGGTCTTGAGGCGGCCCTGCTGGATGAGCAGGCGGATCTGATCGACGATGACCTGGGAGACTCGCACCGCACTAACCGGGCTGAACAGGCCCACCCCTGTCCCCGAACCCGCTCTGCCCGACTTGGTCTTGCGCTGTTCGACGGTCATGCGTCCATACTCCAGCATCAGGTGGTCTGATTACGTCTTCGTTGACACTCTAAGGCCTGACCGGCAATATGGTCCTACCAATAGCCCTCATCGAGATCACCCAAGCCGAGCGACGCCCGCTCGAGTGGTTGAGCACGCACCGGTTCCTCTTGCAAGCGGCGCACGACGCGTTGCGCGTCGCCGGCGACAGGACGGATCCGGGGGCCACCCATGTCGGCATCCGCCCAACGGAGAAGCACCGTGACGCTCCCTGACGACCTCACCCCTCTGCGTCGCAAGATCGTGCTGGCCTGCCGCATCCTGGCAAACGCTGGGCTCGCGGAGGACATTCTGGGTCACGTGAGCGTGCGTGTCGGACCCGACGCGATGCTGGTGCGCTGCCGTGGCCCACAGGAAGAGGGACTGCTGTTCACCCTCGAGGAGGACGTGCGGCTGGTCGACTTCGGGGGCAAAGGCGGCGATCTCGGCCCCTGGGCGGTCCCGAACGAGTTGCCCATCCACGCAGAGGTGTTGCGCGCCCGCCCCGACGTCGATGCGGTGCTCCATTGCCACCCTCCCTCGATCCTGGTCGCGGGCGTGGAGGAGATCCCGTTGCGGCCGGTCTTCGGCGCCTACAACATCCCCGCGGCACGGATGGCCCTGGACGGCGTCCCCGTCTACGCCAGGGCCGTCCTCGTCCGGCGCCCGGAGCTCGGACGAGAGTTGGCCGAGGCCATGGGCGAGTCGGCCGTGTGCGTCATGCGGGGGCACGGGATCACCACGGTCGGGTCGGGCGAGCACGCGGTGGAACAGGCTGTCTCGCGGGCGTTGAGCCTGGACGCGCTGGCTCGCGTCAGCGTCGAGCGGGCCCGGCTCGGTGACCGGGCCGCGGACCTCTCCGCTGAGGACATCGCGGAGCTTCCCGACCTCGGCTCGTCGTTCAACGACGTGAACATCTGGCGTCACCATGTCGCCAGGCTGCGGCTGGCCGGCCTGTCCCTCGACTGACCTGTCCGTCACTCGCGCCTTGGGCCCGGCCATGTCCGGCTCGCGATCGACTGACCGGCGGTCATTCCTCGCGCCGGGCGCGCACCTTCCGCAACCACGGCAACACCGCGAGGGCTGCGAGCCCCGCCGAGATCCCGGCCAGCAAGAGTCCGGCACGAGGTCCCCACTGCTCGCACACCCACCCCGTGACCGGGGCGCCCAGGGGAGTGCTGCCGAGAAAGACCAGGCTGTGCAGGGCGATCACCCGTCCCTGCAAGGTGGGATCCGTCCTTATCTGTAACAGCGTGCGGGCGAGCGTGTTGAAGCAGATGTTCGCGATACCGAGTGCGACGATCGCCGCCATCGCCAGGGCAAGGGCGGGAGCGGCCGCGGCGGCGACGTTCACGCCGGCGAAGGCGAACGTCCACAGCAGCAGAGACCACGCGGTGGCGTCCACGCGCGCGGCGCTCGCGAGGGCACCCAGCACTGCGCCGACTCCGAGAGCGGACGTAAGCCAGCCGTAGACCTCTGCGCCTCCGCCGAAGGTCTCGCGGGCGAGTAGAGGGAACACGACGCGGAAGTTCTGCCCGAGCAGCGCCACCACGGCGACGAGGAACAGGCACGCGCGTAGCTCCGTGTGCTCCCAGACATATCGCAGGCCCTGCCTGGCCTGACCCTTCGCTGGGGGAAGGGCCGGAACCCGGTGCAGTTCCTTGGGGTTCATGCGCGCGAGCCCGAGCAGGACCGCCGCGAACGAGAGCGCGTTGACCGCGAATGCCGCACCGATGTCGACGGTCGCGATCAGGACCCCGGCGATCGCCGGGCCGACGAGGCGGCCGGCATTGTGCACCGTCGAGTTCAGGGCCTGCGCGTTCACGTAGTTCTCCGGACTGACCATCTCAGTGACGAAGGCCTGTCGCGCGGGCGTGTCGAGCACGGTGACGAAACCGAGCCCGAGGGTGAGCGCGTAGACCATCCAGAGCTGCACGACGTCGCTCAGCACGAGCATCGCGAGAGCGGCCGCGAGGACGGCGCTGACCGCCTGCGTCGCCATGATCGTGCGGCGCCGGTCGAGCCGGTCGACGAGGACGCCTCCCCACAGGCCGAACAAGAGGGTGGGCAGGAACTGCAGCGCGGTCGAGATTCCGAGCGCGACGGGGGAGTCCGTCAGTTCGAGCACCAGCCAGTCCTGCGCCACCCGCTGCATCCAGGTTCCGATCACGCTGACCGCGTGACCGGCGAAGAAACGTCGGTAGTTGGGCACGGTGAGTGAGCGGAAGACACGCCGATGGGCTGTGCGGGATCGGACGAGGAACGTGTCACCTGCTGAGCCCACCGAGAGCCTCCTCCCCAAATGAGGCTAATGGTATTACCGTTCCTCGTTCATGGAAGGGGTCCGGGGTCACCTCTTCCGACTCTTGTCGGCGGGCGGGCCCGTCCTCGCCACGTCCTCGCGTGTGTCGGCGGTGAGGTCGCCGGACGGCCGACGGGGCCCTATCTGATCTAGGTGTGGGGAGACGGCCGGGCGTCTATCAGGGGGCCTGGCCGGGGGCTTGTCCGCGATGTAACGGTCCGGTAAAAGTATGGCTCAAGGGTTAGACCTTTAGTCCGCTGAGGTGTCTACTCGGGGTCACTCGCCAAAGGGAGGCAAAATGCGCGATGACGATCTGCCCGGAGTAGCGGCCAACGAGCGGAACCGGGACGCGTCGGAGATCGCCGCTCGTGACGAGTTCAACGGGGAGCATGCTCCGATCAAGGGGCTCGTGCTCCTATGCGACCTACGGAAGACGGAGTTGCCGGAACGCCCCTGGCGTGGCATCGCGCCCCCGCGCTTGGCGTGGCACCGGCACTTCAACCTGGCCCAGACCGACACGGGCGTGATTTAAACAGGATTTCTCGCGGGGGGGAGAAACGTGCATCCGCCGGGTCGGGGCTCGCACCGACTCGCCGAGCTCGCGGGAGAGCATCAATGCAACACCAGAGAATCCTCGGAGCGGTGGCTGCGGCCGCCGTAATCCTCTTCCTTGGGGCCTGTGGCGCCTCGCCGACCGCGGGAGGCCCTGCGGTCGACGGAGCCAACAATTCCAGCACCAAAGCCCAGGCGATTTACGACCGCATCAACCGGCTCACCGGTGACGAACGGACCAAGACCCTCCTTGATCTCGCGAAGAAAGAGGGCACGGTTTCGATCTATACCTCCAACACCGACCTGGACAAGGTCATCGACGGGTTCAAGAAGGCCTACCCGATCGATGTGAAGGTCTACCGCGGAAACTCTGAGTCGGTGCTTCAGCGCGTACTGCAAGAGCAGCAGGCGAACTACGACGGCAACGATCTCGTCGAGACGAACGCCGGCGAGCTCAACGTCATGAACGACCAGAAGATGCTCTATCCGTACGAAGGCGCGCTGCGTGACGCCGTACGCAAGGAGGGCCAGGCCGACGGCTGGACCGCCACCCGGTTCAACGTGTTCGTGATCGGCTGGAACACCACCAAGGTGAAGCCCGGCGAGGAGCCGAAGTCGTTCGAGGAGCTCGCCGACCCGAAGTGGAAGGGGCGCATCTCGCTGGAGATCGGCGACGTGGACTGGTTCGCCGCCATGTACAAGCACTACCTCGACCAGGGCAAGACCGACACCGAGGTCCGCGACCTGTTCAAGCGGGTCGCCGCTAACGCGAAGATCGCCAAGGGCCACACGGCGCAGGGCGAGCTGCTCTCTGCGGGGCAGTTCGCGGTGACCGCCTCCTCCTACAGCCACACCATCGACAAGGCCGCCGACCAGGGCGCCCCGGTGAGCTGGCATCCGGCCTCGGGAACTCCGATCCAGCCCATCGTGATACGCCCCAACGGCGTGGCCCTGATGAAGACGGCGACCCACCCGGCGGCGGCGATGCTGTTCGTCGACTACGAGCTCACCGAGGGTCAGAAGATCCTCCACGAGTCTTTCCGGGTCGGCTCGGTCCCCACGGCGAACGATCCTCTGGCCGGACTCACGGCGATCTCCGTGCCCGAGAAGGAAATGCTCGACGATCCCAAGAAGTGGGACGCGCTCTATGAAGAAATCGTCCAGTCAGGCCAGGAGGTCAAGTGAACACCGCACCCCCCCTGTTGGCCCGCCGTGCCGGCGGACCTGCGAAGCGCGCGGTAGCCACAGGATCCGCACTAGTGCTCCTGCTCGCCGGGTGCGGAGGCTCCCCCACGGCCACCGCACCGCAAGCCACGACCGCCGGCGGGCCTACCGCGGCAGAGAAGCTCTACGCCGAGGTCAACGGCATGACCGGTCAGCAGCGCCGCGACAAGCTCGTCCCGCTCGCTGAGAAGGAAGGCACACTCGACCTCTACACCTCCATGACGAGCGATGTCGTGGACGTGGTCATCAAGGCGTTCGAAGACCAGTACAACGTCACGGTGAACTTGTACCGCGCCGGGTCGGAGACGGTGCTCCAGCGCGTCGTGCAGGAGCAGAAGGCCCACTACCAGGGCAACGACGTGGTGGAGACCAACGCGACCGAGCTGTTCGACCTGAACACCGAGGGCGTTCTCGCAACGTACGACGGTGAGCGGCGCCGCATGGTTCCGGAGGCCGGTCGGCAGGAGGGATGGACGGCGACGCGGTTCAATCTGTTCGCGCCGAGCTGGAACACCAAGCTTGTCACCCCTGAGCAGGCGCCGAAGACCTGGGAGGACCTCGCCGATCCCAAGTGGGACGGCAAGCTGTCCATGGAGCTCAGCGACTCCGACTGGTACCTGACCCTCTACGGGTACTGGAAGAAGCAGGGTAAGACCGACGACGAGATCAACAAGATCTTCGAGGGCATGGCCAAGGGTGCCAAGGTCGTCAAGGGCCACACCGTGCAGGGCCAGTTGTTGTCCGCCGGCCAGTTCGCGGTCGCCGCCTCCAACTACTCCTACATCGTCGGGCAGGCCAAGGCCAAGGGCGCGCCCGTCGACTACCTGCCCTACGTCGAGCCGGTCATCGCCCGTCCCAACGGTATCGGGCTGATGAAGACGGCCAAGCATCCCGCCGCGGCGATGCTGTTCACGGACTGGCTGCTTCAGGAGGGGCAGGCGCTTCTCGTGAAGCAGGGGCTCACCCCCGCCATCGTCGAGGGAGACGATCCCCTCAAGGATGTGGAGATCATCCCCATCGATGTCGAGGAGCTGACGAAGAACGGCGACGAGTGGAACAAGCGATACGACCAGGTCATCTCCAACGGTGAGCAGGTCGACGGGAATTGAGTCACCAAGCGCGCGGCGGCATCGGTATCGGCGGTGCCGCCGCGCCCGCGATCACTGCAGGACTGGTTCAGAAAGAGGTGAGGGCATGATCACGGCATCTCCCACCGCACCTGCCCGCGAGAGAGCCATGCCCGGATGGCTGCGCCGGGTGGCGACCCCCAAGACGTTGATCATCGTCGTGGTCGCCGGATTGATCGGCTATCTCGCACTCGTGCCCCTGTACTACCTGATATGGGGCACCTTCTTCGACGCCAACGGCTTCACCATGGGCGGGTTCGCCCGTGCCTACGGCGATCCGCGCGTCGGTGGCATGATCGGGAACTCGTTGTGGTTCGCGATCGGAGCGGCCGTGCTCTCGTTGGCCGTCGGCACCGCGCTGGCCTATCTCAACGTCCGGACGGACGTCCCGTTCAAGGGGCTGTTCTTCGCTGCCTCGATCATTCCATTGATCATCCCGGGGATTCTGTACACCATCGCGTGGATCTTCCTGGCGAGCCCGGACATCGGCCTGCTCAACAAGGTGATCGAACCGATCTTTGGCCCAGGGTTCTTCGACGTCTTCACCGTGTGGGGGATGGTCTGGGTCGAGGGCCTGCACCTTTCTCCCATCGTCTTCCTCCTCATGGTCGCCGCCTTCCGGTCGATGGACCCCTCGCTGGAGGAGTCCGCTCTGATGAGCGGTGCCAGCAGGTGGCAGGTCTTCCGCAGGGTCACCATGCCGCTGACGCGCCCGGCGATCGTCGCGGCGGTGCTCATCATGGTCGTGCGCAGTCTGGAGAGTTTCGAGGTTCCTGCCCTGCTCGGCCTGCAGAACGGGATCTACGTCTTCACCAGCCGCATCTACTTCGTCCTGCGCACCTACCCGCCGGACCTCGCCGCCGCGGGAGCGCTGGCGGTGGGTCTTCTGGTGCTCGCGGTGATCGGGGTCGCGATCTCCAACCTCGTCGGCAGGTCGAGCAAGAACTACCAGACCGTGACCGGCAAGGGATTTCGGCCCCGCCCGATGGAACTGGGCAAGTGGCGGCCGGTCATGGGCGGCGCCATCGTGGTGTACTTCTTCCTCACCGTTGTCGGGCCGCTACTCGTGCTCCTCTACACGTCATTGCTGAAGTTCTACCAGGCGCCCTCGACCGAGGCCTTCGCCTCGATGTCGCTGGACAACTACAGTGAGCTGTTCCACATATCGGCTGCGACGACGGCGCTGAAGAACTCACTCTTGCTGGGGGTCGGTTCGGCCACGCTCGTCATGGCCCTGATGGCGGTGGGCGCCTGGATGGTCGTGCGCTCGCGGATTCCCGGGCGGCAGCTCGTGGACTACTTCTCGTTCACCCCGCTCGTGGTCCCCGGCCTGGTGCTCGGGCTCGCGCTGTCCTTCGTGTACCTGCGCAGCCCCGTCCCCATCTACGGCACGATCTTCATCCTGCTGATCGCCTACTGCACGAGGTACATGCCGTACGGCATGCGCTATGCGGTCACGTCGATGCACCAGATCTCCTCGGAACTCGAGGAGTCCGCCCAGGTCAGCGGGGCCAGCTGGTGGCAGACGTTCCGCAGGGTGCTCCTGCCGCTGCTGTCCCCCGGCCTCCTGGCCGGCTGGATCTACATCCTCGTGGTCTCGTTCCGTGAGTTGTCGAGCTCGATCCTGCTCTACAGCCCCGGCAACGAAGTACTTTCCATTCTCATCTTCGAGCAGTACGAGAACGGCCAGTTCACCGTCCTTGCGGCACTCGGTGTCGTCATGGTGCTGACTCTCGCCGTACTCGTCGTCATCGCGTACAAGCTCGGGGCCAAGGTCGGCCTCCGCCAGGACTGAACAACGGGCCCTTATCAGGAGGACCAGGTGCTCCGCATCAACAACCTCGTCAAGACCTTCGACGGAGAGCGCCGACGGCGTCACTCGCATGCGGCGACGCCCGAGGAGGCCCGGGTGTTCGCGGTCAACGACGTCAGCTTCAACGTCGAGAACGGTCAGCTGTTCACCCTGCTCGGCCCCTCGGGCTGCGGCAAGACGACGACGCTCCGCTCGATCGCCGGGCTGGAACGCCCTGACTCGGGGACCATCGAAGTCGGCGGTCGCGTCCTTTTCTCCACCAACGAGGGGAAGAAGCCGGTGAACGTCCCCGCGAACGAGCGGGGGCTGGGCATGGTTTTCCAGTCCTATGCCATCTGGCCGCACATGTCGGTTTTCGACAACGTGGCCTTCCCCTTACAGGTGAAAAGACGCGGCGACCGGGTGAGCCGTAAGGAGATCTCCGAGCGGGTGATGCGCGTGCTCGAGACGATGGAGCTCGCCAACTTCGCCGACCGCCAGGCGACCAAACTGTCCGGCGGCCAGCAGCAGCGGCTCGCCCTCGCCCGGGCACTCGTCATCGAACCCCCGCTCCTGCTGCTCGACGAGCCGCTGTCCAACCTCGACGCGAAACTGCGGGAATCACTGCGCTACGAGCTCAAGAGGGTGCAGCGTGAGCTCGGCATCACCTCGGTGTACGTCACGCATGACCAGGTCGAGGCCCTGGCCCTCAGCAACTCGATCGCGGTGATGCGGAACGGAAACATCGTGCAGCTCGGCCGCCCCCGCGAGATATACGAGAACCCCAACTGCCGGTTCGTCGCCGAGTTCATCGGCACGTCCAACTTCCTGTCCGGCAACGTGGTGTCGAAGGACGATGATCGATACACCGTCAACACGGTCGACGGGCAGCTCGTACTGGACTCGGCCGCGACCCTTCCCATAGGCACCGACGTGATCGTGTCCGTGAGGCCGGAAGCCGTGGAGGTCAGCACCACATCCCGGGCGGGCGAGGTGCCCAACGAGTGGAAGGGTACGGTCCTGACCCGCGCCTACCTCGGAGACAGCCTCGACCACGTGGTGGGACTGGGCAAGCACGAGCTCAGGACCCGCGGAAACCCCTCGACCTCGATCGAGCCCGGGACCACGGTCTATCTGCGGATGGATCCCGCCAAGCTCGTACTCGTGCCCGTCGACTGACCGCACATCCGGCCATGAATCGTCGGGCTCGGCAGTGTCCTGGGCCTTCGGCGTAAGCAGGAGTGCGCAACCAGGAAGGTAAGACACCGCGTGACACCCGCGATCCTGCGCAACCGCGACTTCACGCTCTATTGGGCAGGGGTCGTTCTGTCACAGATCGGCACCCGCGGCACTGTGGCGGCGAATTTCTACCAGGTTTACGAGCTCACCGACTCGGTCGCCTACACCGGGCTGGTCGGCGCCGCGCAGGCGGTCGCGCTGCTTCTCCTCAGCCCGCTGGGCGGAGCGCTCGCTGACCGCCTGGACCGGCGTCGTCTGCTCCAGGCCGCGCAGGGCGTCGCGTTGGTCGTCGCCGCGGCGCTCTCCTGGCTGACGCTGGCCGGTCAGGCCCAAGCATGGCATGTGGTGCTCTCCGTGGTGCTCACCACCGCTGCGGCGACCTTCGACCAGCCGGCCCGGCAGGCGCTGATCCCCGCTCTGGTGCCCAGGAGCCAGATCGGGCAGGCGGTCGCGCTGCTCAACCCGTCGCGGGAGCTCGCCGTCCTGGTGGGTCCGCTTCTGTCCGGCGTGCTCATCAGCCTGGCCGGGCCCGGACTGATGTACGTCGTCGACGCGGTGTCCTACGCGGTGCTGGTCGGAGTGCTCGCCACGCTCCGGATCTCCAAGCTGGAGTCGTCCGGGGAACGCCGTTCGATACTCGGGTCGATCGCCGAGGGCGCCAAATACATCGCCCACCGGCCGCTCGTCTACAACCTCATGTTGCTCGACTTGTCGGCGACCGTGTTCAGCGCCTATCGCGTCCTGCTGCCGGCGCTCGCACTGGATGTACTCCACGTCGGTGCGACCGGATACGGAGTGCTGTCCGGCGCCCCGTCCGCCGGTGCGCTGATCGCGACGTACGCGGTCTTCCGTACCGTGCAGCGCAGCCAACGGCAAGGCCGGGTCCTGCTGGTCTCGACGGTCCTCTACGGCATTTCCGCCATCCTCCTGGCGCACTCGCCGGTCTTCGTCCTTGCCGTTCTCGCCGCCCTGCTCCTCGGCGCCTTCGACGCCATGTCGACCACGATCCGGCATGCCGCGGTCCAGATCGACACTCCCGACGAGATCCGCGGCCGAGTCACCGCCTTTTACCAGATGTCCTCGCGGGGAGGTCCCGCGATCGGGGACGTCGTCGTCGGGGCGGTGGCCGGCGCGATCGGACCCGTGGGAGCACTCACCATCGGGGGGCTGGGTCCGATGGTCGTCGCCGGGTGGTCATGGCTGCGGGGCGGCGTGGTGCGGTCCTACGCCGGAATCGTGGAGGCCGATGACGAGGGGGTCGCGGAGGCCCACGAAAATCCCGAAGAGGAGCGGCGTCCCCTGCCAGGGGCATGACCCGTCAGGTCAGCGGCTCGCCACGCTCGAGCAGGGCGATCTGGTCCAACCGCTGCTGGTGCGGGCCGCCCTTGAACCGAGTGTTGAACCACAGATCGACGATCTCCTCCGCCAGTTCCGGGCCGAGGACCTTGGCGCCGATGACGATCACATTTGCGTCGTTGTGGGCGCGGGAGATCTCTGTGGTGAACAGGTCGTGACACAGCCCGGCGCGGATGCCGCGGATCTTGTTGCAGGCGATCAGCTCGCCCATGCCGCTGCCACCCACCACGATCGCGCGGTCGGCGCGACCGTCGACGACCCGGCCGCAGACGTCCGCACAGAGCGGCGGATAGTCCACCGTCATCCCGTCGGCGTGCGCGCCGCGGTCGTCGACCTCGTGACCTTGGGCGGTGAGCCGGGTGATCAGTCGAGCCTTCAATGCCAGACCATGGTGATCCGCCACGATGGCTATCCGCATGCGCCCGCCTCGCTAACTGTTCCCTGGTCGGATTGCCTACATCGACTACAAGATTCGGAGTGCTCAGAAGGTCTGGCCGACATGCTCAACCGGTCAGATTCACGGTGCTGTCCGCGAACAGCGACTCCACGTCGGGCCGCGCATCGAGGATGCGTTGGCTTGTCGCATGCTTGATGAGCTCGTCGATGGCGGCACGATTCGGCGCTATGCCATAGGGCAGCGGGTCCGCGCCGGTGATCTCCATCACGCGCCGGTGCATGAGATCCGTCGGTGTCGGTTCCTCGATCGTGTTGCGACGTAGCCGGTCGAGGTACAGGTTCTTGGCCTCGACGAAGGCTTCGAACACGTCCGTGGCCAATCCGGGGTGCGCCGCGAGCAGGTCGTCCCGCACGACCACCAAGTGGTTGATGGGGTAATGACCGCGGCGGCGGAGCGCAGCGAAGCCGGCCTCCGTTGCGTCGGGTATCAGCGGCAGGAGGTCAGGAGGGCTGGAATCGACGCCGACCGCGGCAGCGAGTTCGCCGGTGGCCACCAGGTCGGCGAGGCTCCCTCCCGGCTGCAGCGGCTTGACGTTGCCGGGGGGGCGGTACTCGGCGACGTGTTCGTCTCCGGAGGGCACCCAGGTCACCTTGCTGAGGTCGACACCGTACTCGTCCTGCAAGATGCCGCGCGCCCACACGCCGGTCGTCACGGTGTATCCGCGATTGACGCCGACCTTTCGGCCTTCGAGATCCTTCGGATCTCGAAGGCCGACCTTCGGGGCGCGCACCATGGCTCCGTGATGGAACCCTCGCACCAGGAAGATCGGCAGTGCCGTGAACGGCTTGCCGTGCGCTTTGGCGCAGAGGTAGGTCGTCATCGCCATCTCGCAGACGTCGAATTCGAGCTCCCGGACCATCCGGCGGAAGGCGTCAACGAGAACCGGGACCTCCTCGAAGGCGAGGTCGAATCGCTTGGGCGTGACCATGCCGTTCTTGAGAGCACGGTTGTTCCCCTGGGTGCGGGCCACCGTCCGTAGCCGCATGCTCGGCATGGTTCTCTCCCGTTCACTGACATCCGCGACACGGCTGCATCCGGAGCTTGCGCGCCGATTGCTGCCCGGTGACTCCGACCAGCGCCAGGTGAGATATTAGCAAATAAACAGACCATTTGACCAATGGCAGTGCGCCACTAGTGGTGTACAGGGCCCGGTCCGGCGCCGCATCAGGGTGACCAGGCGTTTGCATCTTGGTAGGCGGCCATAGTTGCTGAGCGTATTGGTCAGACCATTCCTGGTAACATGCAGAGTGCGGGGAAACGGCCAAGATCGTGGAGGGACGCCGGTATGGCAATGGGCCCATCGGATGGGACGCCGGGCCTCGGAGGGACGAAGGGCCTGTTCAGCCCGGTGAGTGTCGATCGCATCTCCGAGGTCATCGTAGAGCAGGTGCGGCTCCTGATAAGAGAAGGCAAGCTCGTCCCCGGCGACCGGCTGCCCAGCGAGCGCAGTCTGTGTGAGCAGTTCGGCGTCAGCAGAGTGACGGTCCGCGAGGCTCTCCGGGTGCTCGAGGCCAGTGGGCTGGTGGAGATCCGCGTCGGGGCTCGAGGCGGCGCCTTCGTCATCCAGCCGTCCAGCGAACGCGTCGGGAAGGGGTTGGCTGAACTCATGACCTTGGCTTCGATGACGGCCGGCGACGTCACCGAGGCCCGTATGGTCTTCGAGCTCGGCATCCTGCCGCTAGTGGTGGAGCGCGCCACCGAAGAGGACATCGCGGACCTGCGGGCCCTCGTCGAACAGGGCCTGAGCGCGCTGGAGAGCGGCTCTTACACCATGGCGATGTCGGCGGCGTTCCACGTGCGGGTCGCGTCCGCAGCGCACAATCCGGCAATCGAGATGCTGGTGCAGACCTTCCACGGCCCCATGCTCATGTCGCTGCAACAGGCACATGTCGCCGCCCCGTTGATGGGTCCCCGGGGAGCGCACGAACACTTCGAGCTGGTCGAGGCGATCGAGCAGCGGGATCTCGAGCGAGCACGCGGCATCATGACCCGCCACCTGCAGCGTACCGCCGACCGCCTGGCGAACTACTCGGATCCGCGTCTGGAGAATCCGGGCGGTGAGGAGTAGCGATCGAGGTCGCGCGGGCCACGTCGGCGCACTTTGCCAAGCCGTCGCCCGAATGTCGATCCGCGAGCGTTCAGAGTGGGTCGCCGTCACACGTCGGTCGGTCGTACCGGGGATCCTGGTGGAAAAGAAGCGACTTGATCGTGACCGGCACGGTGTTCGACGGGAACCGTATCCGGCCGATGTCGATGTAGTCGAAATCGCGTAGGTTGAGACCGTCGATGACCAGGAGCTCGCCGGTGACCGCAAGCTCCTCCTGCAACAATCTGCCGAGCGTCATGGCCACGTCGCCGTCGAGAATGAGATACACCGGCCGGCCCTGCGTGATCCGGTCCGCGAGGCCGTCGCGTAGGCCGCGTGCGAAGGATATGAGCCGCTCGTAGCTCGGCAGGCCGTTCCAGGACATGGCGAGGGCGACGTCGGCTCCGGTCTGGCCGACGTTGAGGGCGACGAGGTGTCGCCGCACCGCCGCTGCGATCACCGCCGCGTCGACCGTCTCCCCGAGCTCGTAGTGCGGCCGTATCACCTGCAGGTTGCGGCGCGGGAGCAGCGCGTCGGGGTCAGTGATGTAGCCGGTGTTCCCGCTGAGCTGCACGCTGTACTCCGACGCACCCAGGGCTGTGGCGCGAATGCATTCGCCCGGTGGCAGGAGCGGGAACGGCAGCGCCCCGGAGTCGGCCCGCCGGCGCAACGCCCGGCCGAGCGGCCGGCCGAGGTCGCCGAAGGTGCCGCTCTCCCGGTCGTAGACGTACTCCGCTACCCCGCCCGAGAACATCACCCCCTCGATCGGCCCGGCCTCCGCCAGCCGCTCGGTGAGGTACAGCCCCGCGACGTCGTCGGGGAGCGGATCAGTGGTGAGGGCCGCGACGATCGCGTCCGCCATCATCTCCGCCACCTTCTGCAGCTGCTCCGGCCGGGCGACGTCGCCGACCTCCCAGGCGTAGCCGGCGCGGGCGGCGTGACGACGCCCGGCCGGATCGAGGCGGACGATGCGGTCCTGATCATCGACGACCAGGAGCCGGCCGCCGATTTGGATCGCGGCCGTAGTCACGACCCGCCCGCGGTCCAGCACCGCGAGCTTCGTCGTCCCGCCGCCGATGTCGATGTTCAGGATGCGCAGCCCGGTATCGTGCGACGCCTTCGCCGCACCCGAGCCGTAGGCGGCGAGCATCGCCTCCATGTTGTGGCCCGCGGTCGCGTTGACCAACTCGCCCCCGCGCTCGGCCAGGACGCTCGCGATGGTCGCGGCGTTGCGACGGCGCAGCGCCTCGCCGGTCAGGATCACGACGCCGGTGTCGACGTGGGACGGGCGGACGTCGGCCGCGTCGTAGGCCTGGTCGATGATCGACCCCAGAGCCTCGGCGTCGATGTGCTCGGCGCTCGCGTACGGGGTGAGCGAGACCGGGGAACGGTACAGTGTCTGCCTGCGGACCACGACGTAACGGGTCGTCAGGTCCTCGCCGATCCGCCGCAGGTGCAGCCGGGAGAACAGGACCTGCGTGCCGGACGATCCGATGTCGATGCCCACACTGTGCAGCGTGACGTTGTCCTGCTGCCAGATGGGGTTGTCCTCGATCGGGCTCAGCGCCTCGTCGTCATGCGCGTGGTCGTGGTCCGGGACGTACGCCGAGTAGACCGCGGGCACGTCGCCGTGGTGGTGGCCGCGACGGCCGTCACCACGGATGTGGTCGTGCGCACCGGTGCGCCTCACGGTCGTACTCCTCACGTGCGTCGGGACCAGGCCTCGCGGTCCGGGCTACGGCTTCGGCGGCAGTGTCTCGAGCTCGGCCGTGTACACCTGGTCCATCTGCGGCTCGATGCCGTACTTGGCGAGGGCTTCGCGAAAGGTCTCGCGGACGTACGGCGACTCGTCGGCGTAGTCGATCTGGTCGCCGCCGATGCGCTGACTGATCCACGCCTTCGGCACGCCCTGCGCGTTGCGGACCGACACCACCTCGTGCTTGAAGGCGAGGTAGCGGGCGGGCTCCGAACCGACGTTGAAGTGCTGGTGGAACCACATGTTCGGCGGGACGATCAGTGCGCCTGGGCCCCACTCGTAGCGCCGCGGCTCCTCTCCTTCGGGCCACATCAGGCTGTATCCCGTGCCCGACAGGATGATGACGTGAGCGCCCGGACCGTGGCGGTGTCCCTTCTTGTACGTCCCGACGGGGAACTGCGAGATGTGGCTGTTCATCGAGCCCTTGGCCATCGCGAAGCGGATGTGCCCGCCGCCCGCGCCGCGTTCCTTCGCCTCGACCAGCGGCAGGTTGACCGCGTCGGCGACGAAGTTCGTGTCCAGGAGCAGTCCCTTCTGCTCACTCTTGGGGGAGAAGTAGTCGGGCTCGCCGGCGAAGCGGTTCGGGAAGTCCTTTGGGGTGTTGAAGACGAAATCGACATCGTCGTAGAGGTTGAGGACCGGAGGCAGGTTGGTCGAGGAGACGAAACGCGCTGCCTTCTGCCCGGACCCGTTGAAGTGCTGGTGATGGGCGTTGAGCGGGATGGCGAACAGCGAGCCGGCCTGCCACTCGAAGGTGACCTCGGCGCCGGCGTCGTTCCAGACCTTCGTCGACCCCTGCCCATCGAGGACGAGGATCATCTCCTCGAACAGCTGCCGCCGCGGCGCCAGCTTGCCGCCCGCCGGGATCTCGCAGACATAGCAGTCGTTCGACGTGCGGGTGGCCTCATGGTTGATGAACACGCCGCGCCCGCCTCGCCGTACCCAGGGCTTGAGCTCCACCGTGCGCAGATCCGGGACGTAGTGGGCGGCGATGATGTCCAGCCCTTCGGCGGCGACCCAACGGGTGTAGGGCGAGTCCTTCTCGGTGACGAACTTCGCCGCCAATTCGTCTTTGACGAGCGCGTCCCTGGCCATTCAGCAGCCCTTCCTCACGGCCGGACGTGGGTTCCCCGTGCCGAGTCTCGGCAACGGCGTCACGGTCCGGATAGGTTATTTGGTATGACCATAAGTCCAAAACCTGGCAGGTGTCAACGGCCCCGCCGACCCCTGACGCCCCTGGTCCGCCACCGCTTGGGCGCCCACGGCGGCCGCTTCCGGATCGAGGTAGCGGCCACCGCGCTGGACCGGCTTCAGATCCTCGTCGAGGTCATAGCGCAGGGGAATGCCGGTCGGGATGTTCAGCGCCATGACCTCCTCGCGGTCCAGGCGGTCGAGGTGCGCGACGAGCGCCCGCAGCGAGTTGCTGTGCGCCACGACCAGCACCGTATGCCCGGCACGCAGGTCGGGTGCGATGGCGTCGTGCCAGTAGGGCAGCAGACGGGCGATGACGTCGGCGAGCGACTCGGCCTGCGGCATGAGGTCGCGGGGCAGCGCGACGTAGCGCGGGTCGCTCGCCACCTGCCATTCGTCGTCGGGGTCGGCCGGTGGCGGTGGCACGTCGTACGACCGGCGCCACAGCCGGAACCGCTCCTCGCCATACTTCTGGAGGATCTCCCTTTTCTCCTTGCCCTGCAGGGCGCCGTAGTGCCGCTCGTTGAGCCGCCAGTGCCGGCCGGCCGGGATCCAGACCCGGCCGACGGCCTCCAGCGCGAGGTTCCCGGTGCGCACCGCGCGCGTGAGCAGGGAGGTGTGCACCACGGTCGGCAGCAGCCCGGCCTCGCGCAGCAGGAGACCGCCCTGCCGTGCCTGCTCCTCACCGAACGGCGTCAGGTCGACATCGACCCACCCGGTGAACAGGTTCTTGGAGTTCCACTCGCTCTCGCCGTGGCGAAGCAGGACCAGTCTCATCGTGTCTTACGCATCCTGAGCCGGCGCGTCATCAGATGACCGCCGACTCCGTCGACTCTGGAGCGAACAGCTCCTCGGGCCTCCACAGCCGCCTCGACAGCCCCTGCTCGTGGTGGTAACGAAGGAAGGTCGCCAGTGTCTCGTGGTTGCCTTCCAGCCCGTACGACCAGTAGTCCCTGCCGAGGAAGGCGCGTGCCTCCTCCAGTTGCGGGGTCAGCCAGGGAAGCATGAACCGCAGCGCCGAGGTGTCGTAGAGGTTGGCGTACGCCTCCTCCTTGGCCGCCAGCAGGGCCTTGTAGAGCGACTGGGCGACCCAGGGATGGCGGTCGTACACATCGCGCCGGATCACCACCACGTGCATGATCGGAAAGATGCCCGTCGCCGCGTAGTACTCCTTCTCGCTGGCGACGACGTCGGTGAACACCCGCCGCACCCGGGGGTCACCGGCGACGAACGGGCTCGGCACACGCGGGGTGCACAGGGCGTCGATCTCGCCCTCGGCCAGCATCGCGGAGAGCGTCTTGTCGTCGGGGATGCGGCTGATCCGCACCGACTCCGGAAGGTCGAGGCCCGCCTTCTCGATGCGGCCGGCCGTCTCCTGCCCGCCCGTGAGGTAGGTGACCGAGTCGAAGGGGACGTCGTGCCGGTCGCCGAGGATGCCGCGCATCCACACGCAGGCGGTGAGCTGGTACTCCGGCGTGCCGACCACCTTGCCCCGCAGATCCTCCGGCGAGGAGATGCCGGCGTCGGCGTGGCAGTACAGCGACCCGTGCCGGAACATCCGGGAGGTGAAGACCGGCAGGGCCACGAACGGCGGGTTCTCGGCACGCAGCGAGACGACGTAGGAGGACAGCGACAGCTCCGCGACCTCGAACTCCTGGTGCCGCATCATGCGGAAGAACGTCTCCTCGACGGGCAGCCGCAGATAGGTGAGGTCGATCCCGTCGGGTCGGATCGTCTCCTCGGCGAGGGCCCGCGTGCGGTCGTAGTCGCCGCAGGCGAAGGTGAGATGCAGTCGGGACATGGTCTACCTGCCCTCCGCGGTCAGTCGCGCGTGCAGACGGGGATAGACGCGCCGGGTGTTCGCCTCGAAGACCTGGTGCCGTTGCTCGTCGGTGAGGTCGGCCCGGTCGACGTAACGCTTGGTGTCGTCCCAGGCGATCCCGGTCTCGGGGTCGACGCCGCGGACGGCGCCCAGCATCTCAGACGCGAACAGGACGTTGTCCGCGGGGACGACCCGGTGTAGAAGGTCGATGCCGGCCTGGTGGTATACGCACGTGTCGAAGAAGACGTTCTTCATGACGTGCTCCGACGGGTCCGGACGATCTATCCGTACGGCCAGGCCCCGGTAGCGGCCCCAGTGGTAAGGCACAGCTCCGCCGCCGTGCGGGATGACGAACCGCAGGGTGGGGAAGCGGTCGAACAGGTCTGCCTGGACGAGTTGCATGAACACCGAGGTGTCGGCGTTGAGGTAGTGCGCGCCGAGGGTGTGGAAGCTCGGGTTGCAGGACGTCGAGACGTGGATCATCGCTGGGACGTCGAGCTCCACCATCGCCTCGTACAGGGGGAACCAGTATTCGTCGGTCAGCGGCGGCGAGGTCCAGTACCCGCCGGACGGGTCCGGGTTGAGGTTGCACCCGACGAAGCCGAGGCTCTCCACGCACCTGCGGAGTTCGGCCGTCGCGTCGTCGAGCGTGCCGCCGGGTGTCTGGGGCAGCTGGCACACGCCGGCGAAGTATTGCGGGAACAGGCCGACCACCCGGTAGACGAGGTCGTTGCTCACCCGCGCCCATACGCGTGCGGTCTCCGGGTCCGGTACGTGGTGCTCCATCCCTGAGGCCTTCGGCGAGAAGAGCATCAGGTCGGCGCCGCGCTCGCGCATCAGCTTCAGCTGGTTGTTCTCGACGCTCTCGCGGATCTCGTCGTCGCTGATCGCGGCCGGGGCCGGCGCGGCCAGGGAGGCGTCGGCGAGCCGGGCGAGCTGCGCGTCGCGGAACGCCTGATGTTGCTGCGGCGCCGTGGTGTAGTGCCCGTGGCAATCGATGATCATCGGTGCGTGTGCTTTCTGTGAGAGCGCGACGGCCGGTTCACTCGTCCGGCGCCTGGTCGACGTAGGTCAGCCCCTTGCGCGCGAGCCGTTCGCGCATGGAATTGACGTCGAGGCCGAGTTCACCGCGGGCGTAGCGTTCGCGGAGCACCGCCTCCCGCTCTTCCCGCGCCCGTGACGCCTCCAGCACCTGTGCTGCCCGGCGACGCTCGACGACCACGACCCCGTCGTCGTCTGCGACGACCACGTCTCCCGGCTCGATCCACTGGCCGGCGCAGACCACGCCGACGTTGACGTCGCCCAGGGTCTCCTTCACCGTGCCGAACGCGCAGATGTGCCGCGCCCACACGGGGAACCCCATCCGCTGCAGTTCGGCGACGTCGCGGCAGCCGGCGTCGATGACCAGCCCCCGTACGCCGCGTGCGGCGAGTGACGTGGCGAGCAGTTCGCCGAAGTAGCCGGCCGTTGAGGGAGAGGTGGGCGCGACGACGAGGACGTCACCGTCCTGGCACTGCTCCACCGCCACGTGGATCATCCAGTTGTCCGCCGGCGGAACGCTCACCGTCACCGCGGTGCCCGCGATGTGCGCACCGGAGTAGATGGGACGAAGGGCGGGCGCGAGCAGGCCGGTGCGTCCCTGCGCCTCGTGGATGGTGGACACGCCGAACCTGCCGAGGACGTCGACCGTCGAGGAGTCCGTACGGCGCGGGTTGCGGACGACGATGCTCACGCTTCCTCCGCCCAGGGCAGCAGGGAGACATGGACGACGTCCGTGGCGCCTTCGCCGCCGACGGTCCGGATGGCGCGGTCGACGTCCTTCAGGCCGAAGCTGTGGGTGCTGAGTTTTTCCAGCGGGAAGCGTCCGGAGGCGAGCTGTTCGAGGGCGAGCTCGCAGGAACGGTAGCTGTGGCCGCGGGCGCTCTTGATGCTGATGGACTTCTCTGTGACCTTCTTGAGTGGGAAGTCGGGGAAGGCGGCGAGCTCGCCCTGGACCACCATCGTGCCCTCGCGGCGTTTGAGCGCGTCGATGCCGAGCAGGATGGGTGCGGTGCCGGCGCCGGCCGTGCAGTCCAGCACGACGTCGACCCCCTTGCCGCCGGTGATCTCCAGTACGCGCTGGAGGGCGTCCTCCCGCGTGACGTCGATGACGTCGTCTGCTCCCAGTTCCTTCGCCAGAGCGAGCCGCGCGGAGTCCCGCGTCGTTCCGGTGACGATGATGCGGGAGGCGCCGGCCTGCTTGCACGCGACGACCTGGGAGAGCCCCTGCTGCCCGGGGCCCTGGATGAGGACCGTCGAGGCGTAGCCGACGCCTGCGGTGACCAGCGCCCACTCGATGCCGTTGGAAAGCGGCGTCACCAGACCCGCGAGCTCGAAGGAGACACCGTCGGGAACGCGGTGCGTCACCGAGTTCCAGGGCAGGTAGAGGTACTGCGAGAAGCCACCCCACAGGTGGTAGGGGTTGCTCGCGGAGGTGTAGCCGTAGCGGCGGGCGTCGGGGTTGGTACGCCAGTCGGTCGCCTCGCAGTGCCGGTACTCGCCCTGGTGGCACCACTCGCACCGGAAGCAGCCGACGTAGTGCTCGACGAAGACGCGATCGCCTTCCACCAGGCCCTTGCGCTCGGAGAACGTACGCCCCGCCCTCGCGATGACGCCGACGTTCTCGTGGCCCATGATCACCGGATCGGCGAACGGCGGCTTGGCGTACATCTTCACGTCAGTGCCGCAGATCCCGGCGACCTCGACCTTGAGCAGGGCGCCGTCGTCGGGGATGTCCGGCATCGCGAACTCGCGCAATTCGGTTGTGCCAGGCCCGGTCCTGACCGCTGCCAGCACCTGCTCAGCCATGCCATCTCCTCATCCTCGGGCCTGTCCGACGCACCCAGCTCGGTGATCTCACGGACTGACCTATGACTTTTTCTCTGGCTCCGGAGCCTCTCGCCGGTGCCGCCTCGCGCCGGCGACCTACTCTCCGTCCAGGAACCGCAGTATCCGGGCGGGAGCCGTCTCCTCCGTCTGCTCGGCCACCGGGACGTCCCAGTACTCCGCGCGTGGGAGGCACTCCTGGAGGTAACGGGCTGCCGACGTCGCGTGCGAGTCGTCCTGTCCGGGGATCACGAGCGCGGGGACGTCGAGCCGCAGGAGGTCCTCCGGTTCCGGTCCGGGAACCGTGTCGCGGTCGAACAGCAGCCGGGCCATGCCGCTGACCAGCACCTGGTAGCGGTCCGGGTCCGTACGCGCGTACATCTCGGCGAACTCCGGATCGCCGCGGAGCACGCTCGCCCAGGGGCCGAGCCGGGGCTCCGCGGAGAAACCCATGTCCGAGATCTTCGCGAGCCCCGCCACCTGTTCCAGGCCGTGTGCGCCCGCATAGGCCAGGTGCCGGCCGAACCGGGCGTGCTGCTTCATGCGGTATTTCACCCCACCCGCCGGCGAGTACAGCACCATGCTCAGGACGCGCTCGCGATGGGCCACCCCGACGGCCGCGACGCTGGAACAGCCGACGCAGCCGCCGATCAGATGCGCCTGCGCGATGCCCAGATGATCGAGCAGTCCCACACCCTGAGCCACGTAGTCGGCCCATGAGATCCGTTGCAGCCGGCCGCCGGACCGGCCCGACTCCCGCCGGTCGAAGGCGATGCAGGTGTACTTCTCGCTGAGGTGATCGAGCAGCCGCAGGCGCCGGTAGATCCCCACCGTCCGCCAGCTCTCCAGGCTGGAGTCGAAACCGCCGGGAGAGAACATCAGCAGCGGTGGGCCGGAGCCGGCCACCTCGTAGCGGGTGGTGATCCCGTCGACAACGGCGGTGGGCATGAACGGTGCTCCTCTTGGTCGCCTGCCGGGCGCATCGGTTTGTGACGCGGGCGATGCCGGGGGTGGGATGGATGGACGAGGTCAGGGGGCGGGTAGGACGGGGATGCCTCCGGCGACCTGACGTGCGGCGCGCACGTCCTCGGCATAGGCCGTGATCGCGTCGAGGGTCGTCCGTGCGACGTTCGCGTAGGTGTCCGGAGGATTGTCGATGGCCGACGCGGCATAGCCGATGGCGGCGTGCGCCATGCGCATCCGGCCGTCGAGCCACGGGCCGCCGCCGAACCCTCCGACGACAGGAATGGAGACGGCCTCGGCGACGGCGGCTCCGACGATCGGCCCGGAGTTGGTGAAGTTGAGCAGTACGGCGCCTGCCTCCTCCAGTCGCCTGGCCTCGGCGACCAGAGCGTCCTTCATCGCCACCGGCACCTGGTCGTCGCTCGACGGGATCGCGTTGTATTCGACCCCGTAGCGCAGCGCGGTCTGCGGAGTGATCCCGAACTGCGCGAACACCGGAACGCCCGCACGAGTGATCGCCGTGACGGAGTCGAGGAAGTCCGAGGCCCCGTCCAGTTTGACCATGTCGACGCCGGCCTCCTTGACGAACCGGATCGCCGCCCGCACGGCGCTGTCCGTGCCCTCCTGCAGGGGGCCGAACGGGAAGTCGGCACTGAGCAGGGCCCTGCTCACCCCCCGGCGGACCGCCTGCGTCACCAGGATCATCTGGTCCATCGTGACCTCGAAGGGGTTGGAGTGCCCCCACAGGTTCACGCCGACCGTGTCGCCCACCGAGACGATGTCCACGCCGGCCCGGTCGACGATGCGGGCGATCTGGTAGTCCCAGGCCACGACACCGACGATCTTGCGGCCGTCGTCCTTCATCCGCTGCAGGGTACGCAGGGTGATCTTCTCCGGCATCTCGCCGTCGCCTTCCTCCGTCATGATCGTGTGGCCTGGTCCGGCTGCCGGCCCGCTAGGGAGTGTCGGACACGAGCTAGACCCTCAGGGCCCTGAGCAGCTCGAAGGCATCGCTCTCGTCCGCCGACAGCAGCAGCACCCGGGCGTGCGGCCGCAGCGCGGCGACGGCGTCGTCGGCTTCGAAACCGTCGCCGAGCACCACCCCCGCCGTGGTGATGGCGCGCGCGGTGCAGGCGCTGCCGATGGCGGCCGCCCGAGTCGCTCCCGAGTCATCGGTCGCCATGATCACCACCACGTCGGTGTCCCTCAGCATGTCGTCCAGCGCGGCCGGCACACCGTCGAGTCTGTACAGCAGGAACTCGTCCGCCGGCCCGCGGTCGGGTGTGGTCTCGCAGGTGTAGAACCGGGCGTTGGCCCAGGGGCCGTCGGAGATGCGCCGGGCGACCGACGCGGCTCTCGTGTCCAGTGCGATGACGCGCGCGTTCCTCGCGGGTGCGATCGGCACGGTGATTCGGTAGCGCGACTCGCTCGCGGAGGCCGCCTTGGCGCTTTCGCTCGCATACATCGGCAGCGACGACATCTCAGACCGACGAGTGCGGGACGCCGGGAGTGGCCTTGATCGCGTCGCCGCAGGAGTCCAGGAACGACTCGGCCTGCGGCAGCACAACCGCCGCCGAGCGCACCCGGTGGTGCGCCGTGTCCACCCCGGGAGGCGTCACGCCTTCGTCCCGCAGCGCGATCGCGGCCTTGCGCAGCTTCTGACGGGCCTTGATGATCCCGCTGTCGGCCGGGACCAGCCGCTCCTTCGTACGGTCCACGATCGGCCCCATGCTTTCCTGCAGGGAGGCGTCCTGCATGGCGATGCCCGCCACGCCGGAGTAGGTCTCCCCACGCTTCTGCGCCTCGCGGTCGATCAGGTAGTCGTTGTCCATGTTGGCCATGGGCCGGTAGGTCCCCGGGATGTTCTTGCTGTGCACTCCGTGGCCGTCGATCATGGCCTGGCGTTCCGCGGCCGTCAGCGGACGGGCCGGGTGGTAGTCGAAGGAGTACGTCCAGCAGTTCTCATCGTCGATCGGCACCCAGAAATGGCCGTGCACCGGGTGGTCACCGCGCGGCGGCACCATCGTGAAGGCCGGCATCACCCACGGCGTGATCCGCCAGTAGTAGCTGCCCTCCTCGGCGTTGCGGCGGGCGCCGACGAAGAGTCCGCCCTCGCTGTCGGCGACCTCGAAGAACGGCTTGGTGTCCTTCATGTTGTACTCGTTGCCCTTGGCGCCCTTGAACAACGGGTCGGACTGCAGGCCGCCGGAGTGCAGGAACGTCACGTGGCTGGAGTCGATGCCTCCCTCGAACGCCTGCAGCCAGTTGCACTGCTGCCACCGCTTGGAGGTGTAGGTCTGCTCCGGCGGGACGTGCGCGAACTCGAACTCCGGCAGGGCCGGCCGCTTGGCCGGGTCGCCCATGTGGGTCCACAGGACGTCGCCGACCTTGACCAGCGGGTACGCGCGCAGCTTCACGTTCTCACAGAAGCTGCTGTTGTCCGCTTCCGACGGCACCTCGATGCACTGGCCGGTGACGTCGTATTTCCAGCCGTGGTACGGGCAGCGCAGGCCGGACCCCTCATTGCGACCGAACCACAGCGAAGCGCCGCGATGTGCGCAGAATTCGTCGATGAGGCCATATCGCCCCTCGCTGTCGCGGAAGGCGATCAAGCGTTCGGACAGGAGCTTCACGCGCACCGGCGGTGAGTCGTTTTCCGGGAGTTCCTCGGCGAGCAGCGCGGGAATCCAGTACTGCCGGAACAAGTCGCCCATCGGCGTCCCGGGACCGGTCTGCGTCAAAAGCTCGTTGATGTCCTGCCTTAGCACGGCCGTTTCCCTTTCATGTGATGGACCGACGCCGGACTGGCGGTATCAGGTCCGCGATGCTGGTCCGCGCTCCCACCGGGCGACCGACGGTGTGTCCGTGTCCGGGCGTCATGGCTGCTCCGGAGGGATCTCCACCCTCAGGCCGTCGAGGGCCGCTGTGATGCGTATCTGGCACGAGAGACGACTGGTGCCGCGCCGCTCCGAGACCCCCATGTCGAGCAGGTCCTCCTCCATGTCATTGGGAGGCCCGACGACAGGTGCGAACTCGTCGCTCACCCACACGTGGCAGGTGGCGCACGAACAGTTCCCGCCGCACTCCGCGACGATCCCGGGGACGCCGTTCTTGACCGCGGTCGCCATGACCGTGTCACCGACCGTCGCATCCACGGCGTACTCGCGACCGGCGCTGTCGATGTAGATCACTTTGGCCAAGGTGCCCATGTTCCTCTCACGGTCGTTCCGCCGGGCGCGCCGATGAAGTTGCTATGGTATGTCCATTAGACCAGAGTCGGTCATCTGTCACAAGCGGCTTGTCCCGCACGCTCACGCCTTCGCTCGCTGAACAGCCGGCGCCGTCGGGGCCGGACCATCGACAAGGGACCTCAGGGAAATATCGGGATCGGCGGCGCGGTCCGGAGCGATGCTCGCTCCCTGGCCGAGGGTCTTGCGTACGGCCATGTAGTCGCCCGGGCGGTTGACGGCGTCAATGGCCAGCAGCCGGTCATGCCGGTAGTACAGGACGGAGAAATGCTCGTCAGCCGGGTCGCCGCGCACGACCTGGGTGTCGTACCCGGCGGCGAGGCCGGCGATCTGCAACCTGAGGTCGCCCTGGTAGGACCAGAACCACGGCACCGACATCACGTTGTCAAGCCGGCCGAGCAGCGTCGCAGCCGCCACTTGGGCCTGAGCCACGGCGTTCTGAACCGACTCGAGTCGTACCCGTCCCTGGCCGGTGATCGGGTGCGGCTGCACGGTGCAGTCGCCGGCGGCGACGACGGAGGGGTCGCTGGTACGGGCGTGGGCATCGACGACGATGCCCTGGTCGCACACGAGTCCCAGTTGTTCGGCGAGCTCGGTGCGGGGGAGAACGCCGACTCCGACCAGGACCAGATCGGCTGGCAGACGCGCACCGTCGGACAACGTGACGCCGGTGACCCTGCCACGTTCCCCCTGGAAGCCGGACACTGCGGACGAGAGCCGGACGTCGATGCCGCGGCGAACGTGCGCCTGACGATAGAACTCGGAGACCACGGTTCCCACGGACCTGGCCATCAGCCGTTCCGCGGCCTCGACCACCGTGACGGATCGGCCAAGGGTGCGGGCCGCCGAAGCCACCTCCAGGCCGATGAATCCGCCGCCGACGACGACGACGTTCGTGGCGGTCGAGAGCCGCGTCCGCAGGTTGGCGGCGTCGTTGTACTCGCGCAAGTAGCAGATCCCGCCGAGGTCGGCACCGGGCAGGGGGAGCCGCCTGGCGCCCGCTCCCACGGTCAACGCCAGCCGGTTGAAGGGCAGTTCGCGCCCGCTCGCGGTCATCGCGACTCCTGAGCCCGGCGGGCCCGACATGGACAGGCTCACCTCGCTCACCCGTTCACCGCATACCAGGCCGATTCCGGAATCGGCGTAGAAGCCGGGCGTGCGGAAGGCCAGCGAGTCGAGCGCCGCCGTGCCGGCGAGGAACTCCTTGGAAAGGGGCGGCCGCTGGTACGGCGGATGATCCTCCTCGCCGACCAAGATGATCGGTGAGGTGTCGCCGAGTTGCCGGAGGGACACGGCCACCTGCAGGCCGGCCTGGCTGCCGCCGACGATCAGTGTCCCGTTGCTCATCGGGCCCCCCGAAAGTGGGGTTGGAACGGCCGCCTCCGTAGAGATGGCCCGGCATTCTGAGCCCGCCATGGGCGACACCGCTGGTCCATACGTGACATGGAATCCTCTCCCGCGGTTAGGTAATACCATTAAACCACTGAAGGCGACGGACGTCCCCGTCGACTTCGTGCTGGGCGCGGATCATCGGATCGTGGAGCTCTGTCACTGATGCGATGCGATGCGATCGCCATGGATCCAAGCAGCAAGGCATGCTTACGAGTGATCAGGCCGAGCGGGGGTTCCGGGGACAGGATGTCGGCAGGGCCGCAGGTGAGGCACGTGAGCGGCAGTCCCCGGCGAACGACCTGGTGGGGGACGCCTGGCAGCGGCGCGACGCGGATCAGAACACGTATCCAGCGCGGCCGATGTGAGGATCACCGGCGGACGAAAGCGCGTTGACCGTACGCGGGGCGGCGCCGAGCCACGCGACGACGAGCTCGGCGAGGGCCGAAACCACCAGAAGCACGGCGTTCGCCGGCTTGTGTGCGAACTTTGCCGCTTTTCCGGGCCGGTCGGCGTAGGTGATCTGAAGCGCGCCTCCGCCTCTCATCGGCCACCGCGGCTCCGGGACCCGCCTCGACGAGGTCTTAGTCCTTCGTGACCATTCGACTCGGCGTAGCAGCTGGGGACTCGTACGGTGCGGGCGACCTCGCCCCCGGGTCGTGCCATCACCGCGCAGCACGGGGTACTTGCCTTCGTATGCGAGATGAGCCGTCCGTCGTGCCACATCGTCGCGTTGGGTGGAAGACGAAGGACTCCTCAGCGTCCGGGAACTGTCCGCCGCCTTGGGCAACCCTGTCTATGGCGGCCTGCACGCTCTTCGTGAGCCGCCGCATGCGCTCGGCCTGGGCTAGCAGGTAGTCGCGCCGGAACGAACGTGGGGGAGTATTCGGAGCCGTCTGGGTCGTAACCGCCGCTCGGGGAGTACATGTCGAGATGCTTGTCGACCTTGTTCGGCTGACGCTCGTTCTTCAGCGCGCCGTCCAGCGAGGTGAGTGTGTTGGCGCCGTAGCGGTGATGCGCGTAACGCAGGACCATTTCATCTGCCGGTGGCAGTCCGTTCAGCCCGACGTGACCGCCTCGCTCCGAGTGCCGGAGCGAGGCGCTCTTCATATGGACGACGTCACGGTGGTTCTGCCGCCGTCCTCGATGAACCTGACGCGCCGACTCTTCCGGCATCGCAGCGGGTGACTCCGGTCGTCGTCCGCGTGGTCACGACGTCGTGTTCGAGGCGGGTTCGAAGTAGTGGACGGTGT
Organism: Planotetraspora silvatica; assembly: GCF_016863315.1. Lineage (GTDB taxonomy): Bacteria > Actinomycetota > Actinomycetes > Streptosporangiales > Streptosporangiaceae > Planotetraspora > Planotetraspora silvatica. The sequence continues at coordinate 4,826 of NZ_BOOQ01000038.1, read as the reverse complement.
CGTAGCCGAGGTGCTTGAAGACGCGGTTCTGCGCGTTGAACAGCCGCAACGGGGTCCCGTCCGCCGCGAAGATCTGGCAGACGTGGTTCTGCGGGACATAGAGGGTGTCGCCCTGCCTGATCTCGTAGCGCTTCGGCTCCAGGGCGATTCTCGCGTAGTACTTCTCCGCGATCTCCGCCTCGACCTCCCACTGGAGCGCGTACCCGCCACCGTCGAGGACGTAGTAGACCTCGTCAGCCATCTTCCAGTACTTGCCGCTGCGACCACCCGCGGGGATGTCGAGTTCGAAGGCGTCCACACTGAAGATGCGGGCGTCCGTGCGCTCGGGTGAGGACATGACGCGGACCCGTCCGAGCGGGGTGTCCTGCCAGGTCGTGTCCGAGGGGGAGATCACCTTCTTGCGGTCGAGGACTCCGGGCGTCCAGATCCGGGACCAGTCCTCACGGGATCCGAATCGCTCCTCCTCTTCAACCGGTCCTGACCGGCCCTGCTGGATGAGCCCCATGAACATCCACGTGCACTTCGCCTTCACCACGAGGGCGACGGCCCGCTCCTGGTACGGGTTGAAATGCCGGTGCACCGAGTCGGTGTGCACGAAGACGAGGTCGTCCTTGTTCCAGTCGTAGCGTTGGTCGTCGTGGATCTCGTAGCCCCTGCCCTCCAAGATGTAGAAGGCGGCCTCGTTCTGGTGGCCGTGGCCGTGATTCGACGACTCGGGGGGCAACTCCACGAAGTGAACCTGGACGGTCTGTGTGAGGAAGTCCTCGTCGCCAGGACCGATCCGCCACCAGGTCCGGCTCTTCGCGCTGTCGCCCGAGTGTCCGACCTTCGCGTCGTCGACGACGACGCTGTCGTCACGCACCCGGTCCACCGCCAGTTGGCGGCGCCGGAACTCACCGAGGCCGTACGTCTGCGAGGTCAGTCCACGCACGAACACGCGTCCGCTCTTGCCCATTGGTCCTCCGATTCTCGGTCATCGTCCTGCTCGGGCGCCGGTGCGCCACCGGTACCCGGGGCACGTTGTCCTGTCGTGCTCCCGCGCCTTTTCGGGCAGCTCGCCGGTTTCTTGTCACCGACGATCGCGTGATCGGCCAGACCGGGTGGCATGCGCCGCGCTCGATGCACTCCTGCGGGTTGGGGTGGAGCTTCCTGTCACCTTCGTGTGTGCAGTCGACGGGGCACTTTCATGGGGCCGGCGCCGATGATCGGGCCGGCGACCTCCAACGCGTGCCGGGGCTGCGTGTTCATGTGCTCCCCTCAAAGGGCTCCGACCCTGGTAGGTCAATGGTATTACCTTCGTACCATCAGCCGCAACGGTGGGGGTCGCAGTTGTCCGCCGAGGGGATCCGGCTCACCCCGCCGCTTCGCTTGCTGCTGCCGGACGGCTACCGGGTGATGGCCGACCGTGGGGCCCCATCCGCCCGGAGCTCGCGGACGGCCGCATGCGGACGCACGTTGAAGTGGTGTCGCGGTGGACTTGAAGGCCTACAGAAGGTCGTTCCCGGCTGTTGGCGTCTTTGTGTCGCCCACCTGCCGGATGAGGACTGCTCGACGCTCTCACCGGTCAGTTGGAGAAGAAGACCTGACGTTCCCTCGCCCTGTCGTCGAAGGACTCCAGCTGAGCCTGACCGTCGGGGGAGAGGGTGTCCAGCATGGTGTGCAGCAGCGCGGTGCACAGGACTGTGGGGCCGGCGTGGGAGTCGAACGCGAAGTCTGAGCTGACCGGGGCGAGCATGACCTCGTCCGCGAGGTCGGTGAGCGGGCTCACCGGCTGGTCTGTGACGAGGGCGACCCTCAGTCCGGCGCGCCGCGCCCAGAGGAGCCCCTGCGCCAGCTCGCGCGGGTAGCGCGGCAGGCCGATGGCGAGCACCCACTCGGCTCCTGATTCGGCCGCCCTGCTCAGCCGGTCCTCCAGGATCGAGCCTGGGACGTCCAGTACGCGTACGTCCGGGAGGACCTTCTCGGCGAGGTAGCCGAACAGGTGCGCCAGCGGCGCGGAGATCCGCAGACCCACGACGACGAGCGGACGCGACGCGGCCAACCGGCCGGCCACGCGTCGAAGCTGGCTGGGGTCGCCCAAGCCGTCCCGCAGCCGCTCCAGGTCGCGGATCTCGGAGTTGACCAGGTCCTGGATCTCGTTGAAACGGTCGTCGCGCGCCACCGGCCGCGGATCGCCGAACACCGACGTACGCAGCGCGTCCCGGAACTCCGGGAACCCGCCGAACCCGAGCGCGGCGGCGAAACGGGTGACCGACGGCTGGCTGACGCCGACGCGCTCGGCGAGGTCCGCGCTGGTGAAGAAGACGGCCTCCTGCGCGTTCTCCAGCAGGTAGCGCGCGATCCGGCGTTGTGAAGGCGAAAGCCGATGGCCGTCGAAGAGCGCGCGCAGGTTTGCGACGATGCGGGACGCGTTCAGCACCGCGAGCGGCCGGCCGCTTTCTGGGACGTGCCTCATCCTGGAACACTTCCCTTCTCCGTGGAGTGACAGAGCCGGTGATGACTCACCACTCCGGCGCCGCCGGGTTCGGGCCGCCTTACTTCATGAATCGCGAAGCGCGTGACGGGTGTAACGCCGCCGGGCGGCCCCCGTGGGGACCGCCCGGCTCGCTACCTGTGGGATGAGGGGTTCAGTTCTTCGGGCCGTTGCCGTTGAACCGTTTCTTGCACTCCTGCAGTCTCACGTCGACCTGCTCGCCCCGGTCGACGGTGACGTGCACGGTCTCGAGGACCTCACCGGTCGGACGGGCGCAGGTGAGCGTCCAGCTCTCCTTGATGAAATTGCCCGGCCCCGTGGCGACGACGCCGGTCGCGGTGTACGCCGGGGTAGGCCGTACGGACGGGTTGACGTGCCAAGCGAACTTGCCGTTCGTCGGGGCGATCAGCGTCGACTCCAGGTGGGTGGGGACCTTCTGGGGCGGGTCCAGGACGTTGTTCGCCTGCTGGATCGGCGCGGTCCACAGGTCGAAGTCCTTGGTGATCTTCAGGACCGCGCCCTTCGGTGCCTTGCCTGTGATCACGGAGTGCCCGGCCGGGTCGGCCGCGTACTCCAGGGCCACCATGAACGCCTCGCGGTTCGACTTGCCCTCGTAGCGACCGGTGCCCGTATAGTCCTCGATCACCTCGGAGTAGGTGTTGTTGGTGGACTGGGTCTTCATGATTTCGTAGGTGAACCCGAGACCGCGGGTCGCGTAGTACGACCAGTCCGGGGTCTCACCGGTCGTCTCGTAGTCGAAGCCCGACTTCATGCCCGTGTAGCCGTTCTTGGCCGTGATCGCGTCGGTCAGGGCGGCGTACACGGCCTCGTCGGGGGTGTCGCCCGCGCGGATCTCCAGCGGCGGGCGAAGCACGGTGTGACCGGAGGTGTGGTTCGTGATCAAGACCGTGACCTGGTTGTTCTTGGTCAGGTCCATGATGTTCTGCACTTCGGGCTCGGAGCCGGGCCCCGGCCCGCGATTCGTCGCGTTGGAACCGGCGTTGCTGCCCCAGCCGAAGGGGTAGTTGCGGTTGATGTCCACACCGGCGTTGCCGGCGCACGTCGGGGACAGGCCGCAGCTCGTACGCCGGTTGATGACGAACCCGTCGACGTTGACGACCGGGACGAAGATGACCCGAGCCTGGTCGAGCAGGCGCGTGACCTGCCGGTCCTTGCCGTCGTTGTTGATCAGGTCGTAGGCGAACTCCAGCGTGTGCTCACCGGAGGGCCACTCGTTGCCGTGGTGGACACCCATCATGAACAGGACCGGCTTGCCGTCGGCGGCGTCGACGTCGTGGGTGACCTCGATGCCGTACACCTCCCGCCCCTGGCGGGTCTTGTGCGGCAGTGTGATGTGCTTGACGAGGCCGGGGTGCTGGGTGCTCAGCGCCAGCATCTCGTTGTTGTAGTCCGTGATCGTCCGGTAGGTGGTCCGCCCGCTGGGCAGGCTCACCACCTGCTGCTGGACGACCGCCTGGGTGTCCGCCGTACCGGAGACGCTGGCGCCGGCGGCCGGAATGCCGAGACCTCCCAGTAAAACGACGCTCAACGCCAGCGTGAGAGCGCGTTTCTTGGCGAGAGAGGCAAGGAGGGGGGACGTGCCTCTTGAGGGCATACTGAAACCTTTCTCAGCCACGGAAGAACAGGAAACAGAAACGCGTCCTTTTCTCCGGGCAGTTTTTCGGCAGTACGCGACACCCCCCGAACAGCCGCTGACTGCAAAGTTTCAGTTAGTCTGATTGGGTGAATGTGAACCTGTCAACCCCATCGCCGCCGGCCTCTCTCCGCACGTACGCGGAATGGGACAGGTGCTTTTCCGGAAACAACTCCGCCACGTAAACACGGTGGAACAGGCCGTCGGGCATCCAGCCGTCGAAGTAGCCGTGCTTCTCGCCGGCGATCGGGTCGGTGGAGACGAAGACATCCGGGGTTCGCATCGAAGGGATCAGGCTCGCGGTACCGGGATGTTTTGACTGCCGAGCCCCGCGTCGTATGCACGTCGCCGCGATGAACTTCGGTACCCGTCCCCATGGCGTTTTGGCACGTCAGTAGTGATGGGAGATCTAAGCAGACAGGGCTCTGTAAACCGTCGGCTCTCAGGAGCCTGCATCGGGGTGCAGACGGGTTGCCATTCATGCAGATTCCGGAGCCCACATGCTGCCGCCATGTTTCGGGGCTGGGATGTCCGAACCAGACTGGGCTCCAGCCGGTGGAACGAGAAAAGCGCCCGCCCTTTATGGGCGGGCGCTTTGTGGGTTACTCGTTCACTACGGGGCTGCCGGGGAGGCAGCGGGCGGGGAGTCGGTGGCCGTCGCAGCCGTCGAGGATGCGGACGATTTGGGGATCGTGGTCA
>NZ_BOOQ01000037.1 GCF_016863315.1 Planotetraspora silvatica | reverse complement strand
GCACAGGATGCCTTGACCCGAAAAGTCGTGGCGCCAACCGCGCATGACTCCTTTCAGCAGTTCACACCGGCGATTTCCCCCGGATTCCGCGGGGTTCCCGTCGGTTCACCTCGGGTTCCACCCGGCTTCGATCTTCTCCCCCGGGTTCCCGGCGACTCGCCCGCCATGGTCGTGCCTGTCTCACAGCCTCCCTCGGCGAGCGATGAGCCGTACCAGGAGTGACGCGAACATAGACTTTGGCGCGTGAGCGACATGCCGCCTGTGGCGAAGAAGGTCCCGGTCGAGCGCACGCACCACGGTGACACCGTGGTGGACGATTACGCCTGGCTGTTCAGCAAGGACGATCCCGACACCATCTCCCACCTCGAGGCGGAGAACGCCTACACGCAGGGGATGACCGGACACCTCAAGGATCTCCAGGAGACGGTGTTCCAGGAGATCAAGAGTCGCACCCTGGAGACCGACCTGTCGGTGCCCAGCCGTAAGGGCGCCTGGTGGTACTACTCGCGCACCGAAGAGGGCAAGCAGTACGGCATCCAGTGCAGGGTCGCGGTCGACGGCGACAATCCGCCCGAGCTGACCCCGGGCGTGCCGTTGCCCGGTGAACAGGTCCTGCTCGACGGCAACGAACTGGCCGGCGACAGCGCGTTCTTCTCCATCGGGACAAGCGCGATCAGCCCGGACGGCACGAAGCTCGCCTACTCCACCGACTTCACCGGCGACGAGCGGTTCACCCTCAGGTTCAAGAACCTCGACACCGGGGAGCTGCTCCCCGACGAGATTCCCGGTGTCTTCTACGGCGGCGCCTGGTCGGCCGACGGCTCGACGTTCTTCTACTCCACCATCGACGAGGCGTGGCGGCCGTACCGCATCCACCGCCACACGCTGGGCTCCGACGACGACGTGCTCGTCTACCAGGAGGACGACGAACGGTTCTGGGTCGGGATCGGGCTGACGCGCAGCCAGCGCTACCTGATCGTGAGCGCCGGCAGCAAGATCACGAGCGAGATCCGCGTCCTGGACGCCGACGACCCCACGGGTGAGTTCAAGGTCGTCCGTCCCCGTCGCACCGGCGTCGAGTACGGCCTCGACCATGCGGGCGACCGCTTCCTCGTCCTGCACAACGACGGTGCGGTGAACTTCGAACTCGCCACCGCGCCCCTCGACGACCCGGCCACCTGGACGCCGCTGATCGAGCATCGGGACGACGTCCGGCTCCTCGACGTCGACGCGTTCAAGGACCACATCGTCGTGCACTTCCGGCGGGACGGCCTGTCGGGCATCCGGATCCTGCCGGGTGACGGGCGGGAGCCGTACGAGATCTCCTTCCCCGAACCGATCTACGACGTGGCGCCCTCGGGGAACGCGGAGTTCGAGACGGCCAGGCTCCGCCTCGGGTACACCTCGATGATCACGCCGACGTCCGTGTACGACTACGACCTCCGGACGAACGAGCTGATCCTGCTCAAGCAGAAGACCGTGCTCGGCGGTTACGACCCCGCGGACTACGAGCAGTTCCGCGCCTGGGCGCCGGCTGAGGACGGGACGAAGGTGCCGATCTCCATCGTGGCCAGGAAGGGCACGAACCGGCCCGCTCCGACCCTCCTGTACGGCTACGGCAGCTACGAGTCCTCGATCGACCCGTACTTCTCCGTGGCCCGTCTGTCACTGCTCGACCGGGGATTCGTCTTCGCCGTCGCGCACGTCAGGGGTGGCGGCGAGATGGGCCGCCGCTGGTACGAAGACGGCAAGCTGAACAAGAAGAAGAACACCTTCACCGACTTCGTGGCCTGCGCCCGGCACCTCCGGGCCGACGGCTGGTCCAGCCAGATCATCGCGCGTGGCGGATCCGCCGGAGGCCTCCTCATGGGCGCGGTCGCCAACCTCGCGCCGGAGGAGTTCGCCGGCATCGTCGCCGAGGTCCCGTTCGTCGACGCGCTCAACACGATCCTCGACCCGTCGCTGCCGCTCACGGTCATCGAGTGGGACGAGTGGGGCGACCCCCTGCACGACCCCGAGGTCTACGCGTACATGAAGTCGTACTCGCCGTACGAGAACGTGGACAGCCGGCCGTACCCGCCGATCCTGGCGATCACCAGCCTCAACGACACCCGCGTGCTCTACCACGAGCCCGCCAAGTGGGTCGCCAGGCTCAGGGAGGCCGCCCAGGGCGGCCCGTTCCTGCTGAAGACCGAGATGGGGGCGGGACACGGCGGGCGCAGCGGCAGATACGACGCATGGCGCGAGGAGGCGTTCACGCTCTCCTGGATTCTCGACCAAGTTGGAGTTGGCGAATGACCTACGTGGCGGCAGACGACAGGTACGGACCCATGCCGTACAACCGGACCGGCAGGAGCGGGCTCAAGCTGCCCGCCGTCTCGCTCGGCCTCTGGCACAACTTCGGCGACGACAAGCCGATCGAGACGCAGCGGGCCATCCTCCGCCGGGCGTTCGACCGGGGAGTGACCCATTTCGACCTGGCCAACAACTACGGCCCGCCGTACGGCTCAGCCGAGATCAACTTTGGGCACATCTATCAGCAGGATTTCGCGAAATATCGGGATGAGCTGGTCCTGTCGACCAAGGCCGGATACGACATGTGGCCGGGGCCGTACGGCGAGTGGGGGTCGAGGAAGTACCTGCTGTCCAGCCTCGACCAGTCGCTCAAGCGCATGGGTGTGGACTACGTCGACATCTTCTACAGCCACCGGTTCGACCCGGAGACTCCGCTCGAGGAGACCATGGGCGCGCTCGACCACGCGGTGCGCTCGGGCAAGGCCCTCTACGCGGGCATCTCGTCCTACTCGCCCGAGCGGACCCGGGAGGCCGCCCGGATCCTCCGCGAGATGGGGACGCCGCTGCTCATCCACCAGCCGTCCTACTCCATGCTCAATAGGTGGATCGAGAACGGGCTGCTCGACGTCCTAGAGGACGAGGGCGTGGGCTGCATCGCCTTCTCCCCGCTCGCGCAGGGCATGCTGACCGACCGCTACCTGGACGGCATCCCCGGGGACTCCCGGGCCGCTCAGGGCAAGTCGCTCGACCCGAGCCTGCTCACCGACGAGGCCCTCCACCACATCCGCACGCTCAACGAGATGGCCGGGCGGCGCGGCCAGTCTCTCGCGCAGATGGCCCTGGCGTGGGCGCTGCGCGACCGGCGGGTGACCACGGTCCTCATCGGCGCGAGCAGCGTCAGGCAACTCGACGACAGCCTCGACTCGGTGAACCGGCTCGACTTCTCCGCCGACGAGTTGGCCGCCATCGACAAGGACGCCGTGGATTCCGGCATCAACCTCTGGGCGGCCTCCAGCGACGGCTGATCCGTCAGATCGCGTCGTGCCGTTGGAGATAGGCGAAAGAGGCCCAGCCCGGGAGCACCGGCAACCAGAAGGTCAGCAGGCGGAAGAGCAGCACCGCCGACGTGGCGACCGTTCCGGGCAGGCCCGCCACCGTGAGGCCGAGGGACAACGACGCCTCGACCGCCCCCAGCCCGCCGGGTGTGGGGGCGGCCGAGCCGATCGCGTTGCCGGCCAGGAAGACGATCGCGACCGTCGTGAAGTTCAGGTCGCCGCCGAACGCGCGCACGCACGCCGTCAGGCAGGTGACGAAGGCGACGGTCAGCAGCAGTGTTCCGCTCACACCCTCGAGGATCTTGCGGGGTGACTGCACCACGTCGAGCAGCCGCGGGATCACTCCGGAGAACATCGCGCGGACGCGGGTCGTCAGCATCCGCCGGAGCGGCCGTACGGCCAGGACGATCAGGAACAGGACGGCCACGCTGAGGAGGGCGATCAGCAGTCCGCGCGACGGGGTGAGGGACGGCGCGGCCTGGGTGCCCGTGACATACCCGAAGAACAGCAGCAGCAGGATGTGCGAGGCGAGGCCGACGAGTTGCGAGGCCCCCACGCTCGCGACCGCGGGCCCGGGCGGGATCCCTCGCTTCTGCAGATATCGCGTGTTGATCGCCACCCCGCCGACCGCCGCGGGCGCGACCAGCTTCACGAACGAACCGGCGAACTGCGCCAGCACCGTCCGCCCCAGGGGCAGCGGCTCGGGCACGAAACCCCTCAGCATGATCGCCGCGGCGAGGTAGCTCGCGGCGGCCGTGACCAGTGCGACCCCGGTCCAGGCCCAGTTGGCGGTGGTGACGACCGAGACCAGGTTGATCTTGCTGAGCTGGGAGAGCAGGAAGTACACGGCGAGGGCGCCCGCGATGATCGTCACCAGGGTCCGCGGGCGGAACCGCTCGAGACGGACCTCCTCCACCGCGACCTGCGGCTTCAGCGCGACGATGTGCTCGCGGATGGCGGGAAGGAGTTCCCTGTCCTTGCGGGCCGCGGTGCGTGTGTCGCGGCTGAGGGCGATCCGCTGAAGCAGCGGCAGCGCACCGGCGAGCGCGTCGGCGCCGAGCACGGCCGCGGCCGACTTCACCGAACGCTCGGGCCCCACCCGGGTGGCGAGATAGGTCAGCAGCTGGGCGATGTCCAGCCGCAGCAGCAGGTCGCCCGCCGCGATCTCACCGCTGCGGGCGTCGACCAGGAACACCTGGCCTGCCGTGTCGACCTGGATGCTCTCCCCCGTCAGGTGACGGTGGGCGAGCCGGTGGGCGTGGAGGAGCCTGACCTGGCCCCACAGCTGGGCCAGCAACTCGTCGTCGAAGTCGTCGTCGGACAGGTCCTGCACCGGCCGGCTGTCGATGTGCTCGTAGGCCAGCATCGCCGCCTCGGTGCCGATCTCACTGGTGCCGAGCAGGCGCGGCAGGCTCGCCCCCGCGGCCTGTGCGGCGTAGGCCATCAGGGCCTCGCGTTCCAGCTCCGCCCGCAGGGACCGGATGGCACGGCGCCGCGTCTCGGTGTTGAGCCGCAGCCGCCGCCACAGGCGGTAGACGATCCCGGCGACCTGGCGGTCCCGGTCGAGCACGGTCACGTCCATGCGGCGCTGGTCGGCGAGGCCGATGAGGTAACGACGGCTGCCCGAGCTGTCGTCCTCGACCCGCCGGGCACTGACCGGCGAGAAGCCGAGCCGCCGCAGGGCCGCCAGCACCGCGCTGCCCGGCGGCCGGGTGTTCGCGCTGCCGATGCCGTACAACGTTCCGAAACCGACGGCCATGCCGACGAGATAGGTGAGGATCACGCCGAGTGCGGTGACCTTGGTGGCGGTGAAGAGCGCGAGCACGTCGAGAGCGAGCGCCGTCCACATGAGGGCCCGCCACTGCGGCCTGCGCGACATCCGCACGGCCGTCGCGTAGGCGATGGCCGGGGTCAGCACGCTGTTGAGCGGCTCGACGTCCCTGCTGCCGGTGAGCAGTTGCACGAGCTCGGCCGGGCCCGCGGTGACGAGCCACTCGTCCAGCGTGTAAGCGATCAGCAGGGCCAAGATGGCGGCGATGAGGCCCTGAGCGACGCGCATGCCGTCCCGGTGGAAGACCCGCTCGACGGCGAAGGCGACGGGGACGACCAGGACGGCGACCCCGCCGAGGAGCCCTGAGACGGCCGACAGCAGGGCGGGCGCCCTGCCGGTGCCGGCCTGCACGTCGGTCTCCAGGCCGTTGAGCGTGCGCTGCAGGGCGAGGGCCATCAGCACGACGGCGGCCAGGGCCAGCAGGGTCAGCAGGAAACGCAGGGCGTCGGAGGGGCGGCGGATCCGCTGCGGAAGCAACGGCTCGACGACAAGGACCACTCCCTGCTGTGGAGTGTCCAGCGCGTCCTGCTCCTTGATACCTCTCACCACCAGCGATTCTGTGCGATCTTCGCGCTCGGTGTCCACAATTGACGACATGCGTCTCTCTCTGGCCTCGGACAGTCTCGACGGGATTGCGGCCCGCCTGGTCGCCGAGGTGCAGCGGAGAGGGCATTCAGTGACACTCTATGGAGCCTTGGCCCCTGGTGGCCGTGCCGATTGGGCCTGGTGTTGCTCAGCCGCTGCGAAAGATGTCTCATCCGGACAATCCGATCTGGCCATCGTGTGCTGCTGGACGGGGACCGGCGCCTCGATCGCGGCCAACAAGATCGCCGGAGTCCGGGCGGCGCTCTGCGCCGACGCCGCCACGGCGGCCGGCGCACGTAGGTGGAACGACGCGAACGTCCTGGCCCTCAGCCTGCGCCTCACCTCGGACCGGCTTCTCGAGGAGATCCTCGATGCCTGGTTCGCCACCGCGCCGAGCGCGGACGACGAGGACCTGGCCAACATCGCCCACCTCACACATCTGGAGTCGTAGCCGAACCGTATGGTTGCGCCCATGGAGTTGCGGATTCTGGGGGCATGTCCGCTGGACTGCCCCGACACGTGCTCGTGGGAAGTCACCGTGAGGGACGGCCAGGCCGTCGGCCTCCGGGGCAACCGTGACCACCCGTACACGCGCGGGGCCTTGTGCGTGAAGGTCAACCGATACCTGGAGCACACCCGCGCGCACGACCGCATTCTCCACCCCATGCGTCGCGTCGGCCCCAAGGGGTCCGGCGAGTTCGAGCGGATCAGCTGGGATGAGGCGCTGACCATCGTCTCCGACCGCCTGACGGAGATCGTCCGTGAGCACGGCGGCGAGGCGATCTGGCCGTACCAGGGCACGGGGACCCTGGGGTACATCCAGGGTTCGGAGGGTGCGGCGGGCCGCCGGTTCTGGAACGTCCTCGGCGCGTCCAGGCATCATCTGAACATCTGCTCGACCGCCGGCAATGACGGGCTGCGCCTGACCAACGGGACGCCGGCCGGCATGGATCCCGAGACCTTCGCCCTGTCCCGGCTGATCCTGCTGTGGGGCACGAACACGCTCACGAGCGGGCACCACCTGTGGAAGTTCATCCAGGACGCCCGGGCGAACGGCGCGCACGTGGTGGCCATCGACCCGATCAGGACACGAACGGCCGACCAGGCCGACACCTTCCTGCCCATCCGGCCGGGGACGGACGCGGCGCTCGCCCTCGGGCTGCTCAACGTCGTCCTGGAGGAGGGCGCCGAGGACACCGCCTACCTGGAGGAGCACACCCTCGGCTGGGAGGAGTTCAAGGCCGAGATCCTGCGGTATCCCCCGGCCCGGGTCGCCGAGATCACCGGCCTCGCCGAGGAGGACATCCGGGCCCTCGGCGTACGGCTCGCGCACACCCGGCCGACGGGCATCCGGGCGACCATGGGCCTTCAGCGGCACGAAGGCGGCGGCGCCGCGCTGCGGATCATCGCCTGCATCCCGGGCGTGACCGGAGACTGGCGCCACCCGGGCGGCGGCGTCGCCTACTCGACCACCGCGCACGTCCCGCTGAAGGTGGACTCGGGCGATCATCTGCTGCGCGAACCTGTCCGCACGCTGACCATGACCCGGCTGGCCGGGCAACTCGACGAGTCGGTCAAGTGCCTGTGGGTCTACGGGGCCAACCCCCTGGGCTCCACCCCGGACCAGAACCGCATCCGCGCGGCGATGCGCCGGGAGGACCTGTTCACGGTGGTCATGGAGCAGTTCCCCACGGACACCGTCGACTACGCGGACATCGTCCTGCCGGCCACCATGCAGACCGAGCACATGGACCTCCATCAGGGCTACGGCCACATGTACCTGATGTGGAACGAACCGGCCGTGGAGCCCGCCGGCGAGTGCCTCTCGACGACCGAGACCTTCCGGCGGCTGGCGCGTCACATGGGCCTGACCGAGCCGTCGCTCTACGACTCCGACCTGGAGATCGCCGAAGGGCTTCTCTCGGGTACCCCGGGAATCACGCTGGACCGGCTGCGTAAGGAGGGCTGGGCCAGGCTCGACGTCGCCGACCCCTTCGTCCCCTTCACCGACGGCTTCCCCACGCCTTCGGGCAGGCTGGAGTTCGCGTCCGACCACGCCGCCGCGGCCGGGCTGCCACGCGTCGCGGGCTACGTCCCCTCCCGCACGGCCCGTACGGCCCGGGCCGACCGCGAGTACCCGCTCATGATGATCACACCGGCGTCGCACACGTCCCTGAACACGACCTTCGGCAACAACCCCGAGTTGCTCAGGCGGTCGAAGGGCCCCCGGGTCCTGGTCAACGCCGCCGACGCCGAGCCCCGCGGCCTGGTCGACGGCGAGCCCGCCCAGGTCTTCAACCGCACCGGCCGGTTCACGGCGTACGTCGAGATCAGTGACCGGGTCCGGCCCGGCGTCGTCGCCGCGCCCAAGGGCCACTGGCCCAAGCTCAGCCCCGGAGGCGCCAACCCGAACGCCACGGTGGACGAGCGTGACGCCGACATGGGCCGGGGAGCGATCTTTCACGACAACCTCGTGGACATCGCGCCCCTGTGATCAACCGCTGTGCTTCGCCAGGAACGCCATGATCGCGTCGAGCACCATCGCCCCCTGAGCGGTCCCGAAGAGCGCGGAGGCGTGCGCGAACTCGCCCTTGGCGACGATGAGAGAGCGGTCCGGTGACTTGACGGCGGCGTCGCCGGCCGCCTGGAGGGTGATCGGGGTGGCCCCCTGGTCGTTCTCGGCGGTGATCTGCAACAGCGGCGCGGTGAGCGGCGCCGCCTCCTCGGGGATCACCGTGCCCGCGAGGTTGACGACTCCCAGGGGCGGCTCCTTGAGCCTGGTGGCGGCGACGATCGACTCCGACCCGCCGATCGACCCGCCGACCAGGAAGATCCGCTCGGCGCCGTCCTTCCTGAGCCGCTCGGTCATCTTCACGATCACGGGGTTGACCGGACCTGAGAGGCCACGTTCGTAGAGTAGGACGCGGTAGCCGGCGGACGTGAGCCGTTCGGCGAGCGGCCGCCACGTGCAGGCGTCTCCGCCCCGCTCGTACGACACCACCACTCCGACGGGGCCGTCTCCCATGATCAGGCCGCCGAAAGTGACGCCGCCGCCGTCGTAGGTGAACAGGCGGCCGTCGGCCGGGCCGTAGCAGCCCTGGAGGTTCGGGCCGGTGAGGCTGGGTGACGGCGTGGCGGTCGCCGCGGGGGTGCCGGGGAGGCCGGGCGGACTCGAAGCGCCCGCTGCGCCCCCGACCGTGCCCCCGCAACCGGTCAGCAGGAGTAGTAGGGCGATCAGGGCTCGCTTCCCCGACATCCGCGACTCCTTTAACTATGTAAGAACTGACATAGTGGTGGGAATCGAAGAGTGAGTCAATAGGCTGGGTACACCATGAGCTCCACGATCCCCACGCTCGGGTTCGCGATCCTCTCCGTACTGGCCCGGGCCGACAGCACGGGCTATGAGATCGCCGGTCGGATGCGCAACCCGGTGGCCCGTTTCTGGACGGCCAGCCACAGCCAGATCCACACCGACCTCCGGCGCCTGCTCGCGGAAGGCCTGGTCGGGTACACGACGGCTCCCGGACCGGGCCCTCAGGAGAAGAAGATCTACTCGATCACCGGCGAGGGCCTCGAGGCGCTACGGGAGTGGGTGACGGAACCGCCGCGGCCCCAGCCCGAGCGGGACGAACTGGTGCTCAAGACCTACGCCGCCTGGCTGGCCGACCCCGCCGCACTGACCGAGATGTTCCGTACGGCACTGCGCGGCCATGAGAAGCGACTGGCCGAGTACGAGGCCGCATGGGCGTCGGTGGAGAAGGACGCGCCGGCCTTCGGAACCCCCCGGTTCGGGAACATGGCCGCGCTGCGCTGCGGCCTCACCTACGAGCGGCACCGCGCCGACTGGTGCCGCTGGATGATCGATCAGTTGAGCCGCAGTTTGAAGCCCTCGTGCGACGCCTCGTATCCGAGTGAGGAGTAGAAGCGGTGCGCGTCGGTGCGCGCCTTGTCCGAGGTGAGCTGGAGCAGCGTGCATCCACGCTCCCGGGCCCGGCCGGCGGCCCATTCCATCATCTTCCCGCCGATGCCCTGACTCCGATGTGTCGAGGCGACCCTGACCCCCTCGACCTGGGCCCGCTCGGCGCCACGCCGCGACAGGCCGGGGATGAAGGTCAGCTGCATCGTGCCCACGATCTCGCCGCCCGACTCCACGACGATCAGCTCGTTGCGGGGGTCGGCGTCGATGGCCGCGAAGGCGTCGTCGTAGTCGAGTCCCGGAGCGGTGTCGCGGCTCGCCGAGATCGGATCGTCGACCAGCAACGCCACGATGACCGGAACATCCTCACGCCGGGCCGTACGGAATGAAAGGGACATACCGGAGACCCTAGCGGGGCCGGGTCAGGGAGCTGTCAGGGACTTCCCCGATGCCTGCGACCCCCTGCGGAACACAGCATGTAAGCATGAAGGAACTCAGCAGAAGCGACGAGATGTCGCTGGCCGGAGCCGCCCTGCGCGGCGCCCCCTGGAAGCCCGCCGCGGTCTCCGGCGGCGCCGTGGCGGCCACCAGCCTCATCATGGGCGTGATCCTCCCGGGGCCCCCCGACATCAGCTGGGCGCTCTGCGTGGGCATCACCATGTTCGCCCTGGTGGCGAGCATCGGTGCGATAGCCCAGCCGCACGCGGGCGACCGGGTGACCCAGCAGGCCAGGGTGTGGGCCCTGGGCCATCCCTGGCGGTTCTCCCTCTACCCCGGGCTCGCGGCCGCCGCGCTGATGTACCCGGTACAGCTGATCTTCGACGGCGAGGGCATCTTCGGCGCCGCATGGGACGCGCTCTGCGGAGGCGCGCTGGTCTTCCTCATCACGGGCGTGCTCGCACTCGCGATGCGCAGCCGCGCCAGGACGAGGTGACTGTTCACTCGTCAGCGGTGCGGTCCCACCACATCGTGACGAAGGTCCGCCGGGGGGCGGGCCAGACCCCGAGTTCGGTGGCCACCTTGATCACCTCACCGGCCCTGCCGGGGTCGAGGCACAACCTCCGGCAGGCGCTCGCCGCCATCTCCTCGGCCGACGCGAACGGAGTGTCCGGGGACGGGTACCGCTCGGCGGCCACGTCGAATCCCAGCGCCTCGGCGATGGATACGGCGTCCGCCGCGGTCGGCGCCACCGGCCGCGGCAGACCATGGAAGTGCTCCCAGAGCGGGTTCAGCCAGCTCGTGGGATGAATCTCCGGCAACTCGAGCACGACCCGCCTGCGGGCGTGACGATCGAGGGCGACGAAGAACTCCGCCAGGTCGGGCACATTGAAGACGACATGCGCGCACACGACGACATCCGCCACGGGTGTGCGATCCGCGACGTCAGGCCACCGGCCCTCGACCGTCTGAACCGCCGTCCCTCGGGCCTGCCGGCCGAGTTCGGCCAGCATCCCCGCGTTCTCGTCGACGGCCACCAGCAGCGCGGGCTCCAGCGGCAGGCTCGCCGCTCCCGTTCCCGCGCCCACGTCGAGCACGGAGCCGCCGCGCGGCAGGGCCTCACGCGCCCGTTCGTAGGTCGGCCCCTTCGGATCGGCCAGTAGCGCGCCGGTCCTGCGCGCGAAGCGCTCCACCTGATGCGTCCAGGGATTCGCCGGCGCCTTCGCCAGGATCTCGTCCGGAATCGCCCAGGACTCCAGGTCCGCCCGCCAGCCCGCCGTCAGATCATCAAGGCCCATCCCGTAACGCTACGGCGAGCGGCCATTCCCCACCAGCCCATCCAGTGCCGGATGTGTCGGGTAAAAGATGCATGTAGGTGGTTACCGGCGGGTAGCATTCAGATAGAGTTACTGGCCAGTACGTAACCCCCGGGTCTGGTCCTAGGAGTGCACAGATGGGTCACTACAAGAGCAATCTCCGCGACCTGGAGTTCAACCTCTTCGAGGTCTTCGGCCGCAAGGAAGTCCTGGGCACCGGCCCGTTCGCCGACGTGGACGAGGACACGGCACGCACCGTGCTCGACGAGGTGAACCGGCTCGCGACAGGACCGCTCGCCGAGTCGTTCGAGGACGCCGACCGGCATCCCCCGGTGTTCGACCCCGCGACTCACAGCGTGACCATGCCCGAGAGCTTCAAGAAGTCCTACCAGGCGTGGGTCGACGCCGAGTGGTGGCGGCTGGAGTTGCAGCCCGAGCTCGGCGGCACGACCGCGCCGCGCAGTCTGGTGTGGGCGATGGCGGAACTGGTCCTGGGCGCCAACCCGGCCGTGTGGATGTTCGCCTGCGGCCCGGCCTTCGCCCACCAGCTGTACGAGTTGGGCACCGACGACCAGAAGCGGTTCGCCGCCATGGCCGTCGAGCGGCGCTGGGGAGCCACCATGGTCCTCACCGAGCCGGACGCGGGCTCCGACGTCGGCGCCGGCCGTACCAAGGCGGTCGAGCAGCCCGACGGCACCTGGCACATCGAGGGCGTCAAGCGCTTCATCACCAGCGCCGAGCATGACATGGCCGAGAACATCTTCCACCTCGTGCTGGCCCGGCCCGAGGGTGCCCGCGCCGGCACCAAGGGCCTGTCGATGTTCCTCGTCCCCAAATACCTCGTCGACCTCGAGACCGGCGAACTGGGCGAGCGCAACGGGGTCTACGTCACCAACGTCGAGAAGAAGATGGGCCTCAAGGTCTCCACGACCTGCGAGCTCACGCTCGGCGAGCGGCACCCGGCCGTCGGCTACCTCGTGGGCGGCGTCCATGAGGGCATCAAGCAGATGTTCATGATCATTGAGCACGCCCGGATGATGGTCGGCGCGAAGGCCATCGCGACGCTGTCCACCGGCTACCTGAACGCCCTCGACTACGCGCGCAACCGTGTCCAGGGCGCCGACATCACCCGTTCGGCCGACAAGGCCGCCCCGCGGGTCACCATCGCCCACCACCCCGACGTTCGCCGCGAACTGATGCTCCAGAAGTCGTACGCCGAGGCCATGCGGGCGCTCGTCATCTACACGGCGACCTTCCAGGACACGATCCAGATCGCGGAGTCCGAGGGTCGCAAGGACGCCGCCGCCGAGGCGATGAACGACCTGCTGCTCCCGCTCGTGAAGGGCGTCGGCTCCGAGAGGTCGTACGAACTGCTCGCCCGCTCCCTCCAGACGCTCGGCGGCTCGGGCTTCCTGCAGGATTACCCGATCGAGCAGTACATCCGCGACTCGAAGATCGACTCGCTCTACGAAGGCACGACCGCGATCCAGGGCCTCGACCTGTTCTTCAGGAAGATCCTCAGGAACCAGGGCGCGGCGCTGGGCACGCTGCTCGGCGACATCAAGGCCTTCGCCGGCTCCGAGGCGGGCAACGGCCGCCTCAAGGTCGAGCGTGCGCTGCTGGACGAGGCCGCCGACGAGGTCAAGGCCATGGCGGACACCATGGCGGGCTGGGCGATCTCCTCGATCGAGACCCCGAACGAGGTCCGCAAGGTGGGCCTCAACACCACGCGTTTCCTGATGGCCCTCGGCGATCTGGTGCTCGGCTGGCTGCTGCTCCGTCAGGCCGAGGTGGCGCTCAAGGCCCTCGGCGAGTCGGACGCCGACCAGGCGTTCTACGCCGGCAAGGTCGGGGCGGCCGCGTTCTTCGCCCAGACCGTCCTGCCCCGGCTGGCCGCGGAGCGGCGTGTGCTCGCCGCGACCGGCGACGACCTGATGGAACTCCCCGAAGAGGCCTTCTGAGGTAGTGGCAGCCGTGCGGATCTCCCTCCCGGAGATCCGCACGGCTTTCCAGTACTGTGATCTCGCGCGGCCGGGTATTACCGATTGCGCACGGGCTGTTTACCTTGCAACTACCAGCCTCCCGGAGGTCACGCGATGGGCATCGGGGTCAGCATCTTCTTCATCACGCTCGGTGCGATCCTGAAGTTCGCCATCGAGCCGGACGTCCTGGGCGACACCGTGCACATCGACGTCATCGGCGTCATCTTCATGGCCGTCGGAGTCGTGGGTCTGCTGCTGAGCATCGTGTTCGCCACCCGGCGCGGCCAGACCTCCGACAACCACCTGATGGAGCACGAGAACAAGCCGGACGCGTAACCCGCCCAGGCGTAAGGCCGATACCGCCGAACCGGCTCAGAACGCGTACTGGACGGCCGCCCGGGAGGCCACGATGGGCGCGATGAACTCGGCGATGACCGCCCGGTGCGTCGGGTGGTCGCGGTAGACGAGATAGTCCTCAGGCGAGTCGAAGTCGGCGACCACGGCGAAGTCGTAGTTGCCCTCGTTAATCCCGGCGTCCGCGCCGACCACGTAGTCCCGCAGTTCGCCGATGACGGCCGGCAGCTCCCGCAGGCGCGTGGCCACCTCGGTCTTCTGGTCCTCGGTCGCGGCCTCGGTCCAGGTGAACATGACGACGTGCCGGAACATGGTCTCCCCTTGTGCTGTGACGTTGCCCGCCACCTTCTCACAGCCCGCCCCGCCGACCTGACGCGGTGCCCGGCCTTCCCGGTCACCGCGTCCGATCGCGTACGGCTCAGCCCCAGGCGAGCATCTTGAGCGGGTCCTCGAGCATCGCGCCGATGTCCCGGAGGATGTACGACCCGATCTCGCCGTCGATCAGCCGGTGATCGAACGACAGGGCCAGCGTCGTCACCTTGCGTACGGCGAGCTGCCCGTCGACCACCCACGGCATGTCCCTGATCTGGCCGAGCGCCAGGATCGCGGCCTCACCGGGGTTGAGGATCGGCGTGCCCGCGTCGATCCCGAACACGCCCACGTTCGTGATCGTGATCGTTCCCCCGGTCAGCTCGGCCGGGGTGGCCTTACCGGAGCGGGCCCGCTCGGTCAGGTCGTTCAGCGCCACGGCCAGCTCGGGCAGCGACAGGGCGTGCGCGTCCTTGATGTTCGGGACGATCAGCCCTCGATCGGTCGCGGCCGCGATGCCGAGGTTCACGTAGTGCCTGACGATGATCGCCTCGTCGGTCCACGTGGAGTTGCCCATCGGGTGCCGCCGCACGGCGGTCAGCAGCGCCCTGGCGACCAGCAGCAGCGGGGAGACCTTGACCTCGGCGAAGTCGGGCAGCTGGCGCAGCCGCCTGACCGCCGCCATCGTCTCGGTCACGTCCACCTGGAGGAACTCGGTGACGTGCGGCGCCGTGAACGCGCTCGCCACCATGGCCTGGGCGGTGGCCTTCCTGACGCCCCTGACCGGGATGCGCTCCTCGCGGCCCGGCGCCGCCTGCCTGAGGGGAACCGCCTGCCCTGTCGCCGGCGCGGACGAGCCGACGGCGGACTGGACGTCGTCGCGGGTGATCGAGCCCTGCGGGCCCGTTCCTTCGACGGTCGCCAGGTCGACGCCCAGATCCCTGGCCAGCTTGCGCACCGGCGGCTTGGCCAGGACGCTGACGCGCCCGGCGGTCTGGGCGGGAGCGGTGACCACAGGGGCCGCGGGCGCCGGAATCGCCGCGGGAGCCGCGGTGACAGCCGCAGCGGCGGACTCGGTGACGGCCTCGACGGCGGACTTGCGGGGACGGCGCTTGGTGGAGCTGGCCATGACCCCGTAACCGACCAGGACCGGCTTGCGCTCCTGCTTCGGCGCCGGGCTGCCGTGGATTCCCGGCTCGACGGCGCCCTCGGCCGGCGGATTCGGCACGAGGTCCTCCGGGCCGCCCCCGGCCTCCTCCTCGGTCCGCACGGCGATGATCGGCGCGCCGACGTCGACCGTCTGGCCTTCGGCCACCATGAGGGCGGCGACGACGCCCTCGAACGGGCAGGGCAGTTCGACGACGGCCTTCGCCGTCTCGATCTCGACGATCGTCTGGTTGACCCTGACGGACTCGCCCTCGGCGACGTGCCACTTGACGATGTCGGCCTCGGTCAGGCCCTCACCCACGTCGGGGAGCTTGAACTCACGAAGCATGAGGATCCTCCCTCTCAGTAGGCGAAGGCGCGGTCGACGGTGTCGAGCACCCGGTCGAGGTCCGGCAGGTAGTACTCCTCCAGCCGGGACGGCGGGTACGGCGTGGAGAAACCGCCGACGCGCAGCACCGGCGACTCCAGGTGGTAGAAGCACTGCTCGGTGATCCGAGCCGCGAGCTCGGCGCCGTACCCGGTGAAGACCGGCGCCTCGTGCACCACGACGCAGCGGCCCGTCCGCTTGACCGACTCGGCCACCATGCCCATGTCCAGCGGGTTGAGCGAGCGCAGGTCGATGACCTCGATGTCGCGGCCGTCCTCCGCGGCCGCGGCGGCGGCCTCGAGGCAGGTCTTCACCATCGGCCCGTACGCCAGGAGGGTGATGTCCGCCCCGGGCCGGGCGACTCTGGCCTGGTCGAGGGGCAGGCCCGTCGCGGTCAGGTCGACCTCGGACTTGTCCCAGTAGCGGCGCTTGGGCTCGAAGAAGATGATCGGATCGTCGGCCCGGATGGCTTCCTGGATCATGCTGTAGCCGTCGGCCGGGTTGGAGCAGGCGACGACGCGAAGCCCGGCGGTGTGCGTGAAGTAGGCCTCGGGGGACTCCGAGTGGTGCTCCACCGCTCCGATTCCGCCTCCGCACGGGATGCGGACGACGACGGGCAGCTTCAGCGCGCCGAGCGACCTGAGCGGCATCTTGGCGAGCTGCGTGATGATCTGGTTGACGGCGGGGAAGACGAAGCCGTCGAACTGGATCTCGCAGACCGGCCGGTAGCCGCGCAGGGCCAGGCCGATGGCCGTGCCGATGATGCCCGACTCGGCGAGCGGCGTGTCGATCACGCGGTCCTCGCCGAAGTCCTTCTGCAGGCCGTCGGTCACGCGGAACACGCCGCCGAGCTTGCCGACGTCCTCGCCCATGACGAGAACCTTGGAGTCGTCCTCCATCGAGCGGCGCAGGCCCTCGTTGAGCGCCTTGGCGAGAGTCAGTGTGGTCATCGCTCGAATCCCGCCAGGTAGGTCAGGTACTGGTCGCGCTCCTCGTCGAGGAGGCTGTGCTGGGCCGCGTAGACATGCTGGAACAGCGCCTCGGGCTCGGGGTCGGGCAGCTCCAGGCACCTGCGCCGGACGTCCTTGCCCAGCGCGTCGGCCTCCGCGTCGACCTTGTCGAAAAACTCCTGGTCGGCGAGCTGGTTCTTGAACAGGTAGGCCTTCAGACGCTCGATCGGGTCCTTGAGCTTCCACGCCTCCAGCTCGTCGGCGACCCGGTAGCGGGTGGGGTCGTCGGAGGTGGTGTGCGCGCCCATGCGATAGGTGAACGCCTCGATCAGCGTGGGCCCCTGGCCCTCACGCGCGTTCTGCAGGGCCTTGCGGGTGACCGCCAGGCAGGCGAACACGTCGTTGCCGTCGACCCGCACGCCGGGGAAGCCGAAGCCGGACGCCCTCTTGTAGAGCGGGATCTTCGACTGCTTCTCCAGCGGCTCGGAGATCGCCCACTGGTTGTTCTGGCAGAAGAAGACCACGGGGGCGTTGAAGACCGACGCCCAGATGAACGACTCGTTCACGTCTCCCTGGGAAGTCGCGCCGTCGCCGAAGTAGGCGATCGTCGCCGCCTCCGCGCCGTCGCGCTGAATCCCCATGGCGTACCCCACCGCGTGCAGGGTCTGGGAGCCGATGACGATCGTGTAGAGGTGGAAGTTGTGCTCGGCCGGATCCCATCCGCCGTGGTTCACACCGCGGAACAGGCCGAGCAGCCGTACCGGATCGACGTCGCGGCACCAGGCCACGCCGTGTTCCCGGTAGGTCGGGAACGCCATGTCGGCGTCGGTGAGCGCACGTCCTGAGCCGATCTGTGCGGCCTCCTGTCCGAGGAGGGACGCCCAGATGCCGAGTTCGCCCTGCCGCTGGAGCGCGACCGCTTCGAGGTCGATGCGGCGGACCAGGACGAGGTCACGGTAGAGGGAGCGGACCTCTTCGTCGGTCAGCTCGATGTCGTAGTCGGGGTGCTCGACACGCTCCCCTTCGGGGGTGAGCAGTTGGACGAGCTCCGGAGGTGCGTCAACACCACGAGGGGCGTCGGATGTCACGTGCCACTCCTGTGCGTCGTGGGCCGTTCGTGGGCGGGGTCGCCACCGCGGTCGGGCCGGATCTTCTGGCATACGGCCGCTGGGGTGGTAGGCCGCACGCGTCTGCGGACATGGTGGCAGAGTCGGTACCCGCTTGCGCAAGACCCGCCATCACCGTCCACACCCTCCCCGATTCCCGCAGTGCCGGAGCCCAACACTCCCACTACGCGTTCCTTCGCCGGACACCCGGTCGGGGGCCTCGGGCCTGTCGCTAGGCTTGTCGCGAAGCGATCCCACCACCCAGCAGGAGGAACAACGTGGCGCGCGTCATCGTCGACGTCATGCTCAAGCCGGAGATCCTCGACCCGCAGGGGCAGGCGATCGCCAGGGCGCTGCCCCGTCTGGGTTTCTCCGGAGTCTCCGATGTACGGCAGGGCAAGCGGTTCGAGGTCGAACTCGACGGCCCGGCCGACGAAGCGGCGCTTTCGGATGTCCGGAAGATGGCTGAAACTCTCCTCGCCAACACGGTGATCGAGGACTTCACGATCCACGTCGAGAGCTGAAGTGGGATATTTCACACTACGAAAATTAGGACAAAATCCGCTATAGAGCACATCGTGCGAGCGTAAAGCCCCTCTTGGTCGAACCATGAATAACACGCACGTGATTACGTGGTTAGGCCTGATTCACCGGGGAAACCTACCTTGGTGACCTTCGACACCGGGGAGGGGTCCGGTGGATATTGAGTTTTCGCTTGCCATGCCGCGGGATGCCATCGGCATCCCCATGGTCCGCCGTGTGCTGGGAGACGCTCTCCGCTCACTGGGCGTGACCGAGGGGTGCGTGTCCGACATCCTGCTCGCGACCTCCGAGGCCTGCACCAACGCGGTGCGGCACGGGGGACCCGTGAACCGTTACGAGGTGATGGCCACCATCGGCCACGGCCGCTGTGAGCTGCGCATCGTCGACTGCGGACTGGGCCTGGAAACGATTCCCAAGCAGTACCCGCCGAGCGACGTCGAGAACGGGCGGGGCATTCTGATCATGCGGGCCGTCGTGGACGAGATCTCCTTCGACATCACGCCGGGCCAGGGCACCACCGTCCGGCTCCGCAAGGAGCTCGACTGGGACGAGGACGCCATCGCCCACCACCTCACGCTCGCCGGGCAACTCGCCGGCGTCTGATCGGCCGGTTCCGAGCGCTCCACCGAGCGGCCGATTTGGGTCCTTCGATAACCTGAGGTGTACCGCCACCGACCGCCATCCTCCAAGTAGATGGCGGTTCGAGCGTGCCTGTGCCCAGTTACGGCTTGGAGGGACCACTGTCATGAGCGCTGCCCGGGTGGGCGTCGTCACCTTCCCCGGAACACTCGACGACCAGGATGCCGCGAGAGCCGTACGGCTGGCGGGCGCCGAGGCGGTGCCCCTGTGGCACGCGGAGCGTGATCTCAAGGGCGTCGACGCGGTGTTCCTTCCCGGCGGGTTCTCCTACGGCGACTACCTTCGTTGCGGGGCCATCTCACGGTTCGCCCCGCTCATGGAGGAGCTCGTCCCCGCGGCCCGCGACGGCCTGCCCGTGCTGGGCACGTGCAACGGCTTCCAGATCCTCTGCGAGGCGCACCTGCTTCCCGGCGCGCTGACCCGCAACCAGGGCCTGCACTACGTCTGCCGCGACCAGCGCGTCCAGGTCGTCAACGCGGACACGGCCTGGACGGCCGAGTACGAGACGGGCCAGGAGATCGTCCTGCCGGTCAAGCACGGCGAGGGCCGGTACGTCGCCGACGCGCGGACGCTGGAGGCCCTGGAGAGCGAGGGCCGGGTGGTCTTCCGCTACCTGGGCGGCAATCCGAACGGCTCGCTCAACGACATCGCCGGGATCACCAGCGAGGCGGGCAACGTCGTGGGCCTCATGCCCCACCCCGAGCACGCTGTGGAAGAGCTGACCGGCGCGCCGAGCGTCGACGGGCGGGGTTTCTTCACCTCCATCCTCAAGAAGCTGGTGAACGCATGACCGTCGACAGCGTCAAGCTCGCCCTCGAGACCCCCGACGAGCGGCAGCCGTTCGCCGAGCTGGGGATGAAGGACGACGAGTACCAGCGGGTCCGCGAGATCCTGGGCAGGCGTCCGACCAGCTCGGAGCTGGCGATCTACTCGGTCATGTGGAGCGAGCACTGCTCCTACAAGTCCTCCAAGGTCCACCTGCGGCAGTTCGGCACCAAGGCGCCGAAGTCCGAGGCGCTGCTCGTCGGCATGGGCGAGAACGCCGGCGTGGTCGACATCGGCGACGGCTGGGCCGCCACCTTCAAGATCGAGTCGCACAACCACCCGTCGTACGTCGAGCCGCACCAGGGTGCGGCCACGGGCGTCGGCGGCATCGTCCGCGACATCATGTCGATGGGCGCCCGGCCGATCGCGGTCATGGACGCGCTGCGGTTCGGCGGCGCCACCCAGCCGGACACCCGGCGCGTGCTGCCCGGCGTCGTCGAGGGCATCAGCCACTACGGCAACTGCCTGGGTCTGCCCAACATCGGCGGCGAGGTCGCGTTCGACCCCTGCTACATCGGCAACCCGCTGGTCAACGCGCTGTGCGTCGGCCTGCTGCGCAAGGACCAGATCAAGCTGGCCACCGCTCCCGGGCCGGGCAACAAGGTCGTCCTCTTCGGGGCGCGGACCGGCGCCGACGGCATCGGCGGGGCCTCGGTGCTCGCGTCGGCGACGTTCGAGGACGAGTCGCAGGCCAAGCGGCCCGCCGTCCAGGTCGGCGACCCGTTCATGGAGAAGCTGCTGATCGAGTGCTGCCTGGAGCTGTACCAGGCCGACGTGGTGGTCGGCATCCAGGACCTCGGTGCGGCCGGCGTGTCGTGCGCCACGACCGAGCTCGCGGCCAAGGGCACCGGCGGCATGAGCGTCGACCTCAACCTCGTCCCGCTGCGCGACCCGACGCTGCGGCCCGAGGAGATCCTCATGAGCGAGTCGCAGGAGCGGATGATGGCCGTCGTCACGCCCGACGACATCGCGGCCTTCATGGCGATCTGCGAGAAGTGGGACGTCCCCGCGACCGTGATCGGCGAGGTGACCGACACCGGCAGGCTCGTCATGACGTGGGACGGCGAGACGATCGTCGACATCCCGCCGGGCACGGCGGCCGACGACGGCCCGGTGTACGAGCGGCCCTTCCACGAGCCCGCCGGCCAGGCGGCCCTCAACGGCGACGGCCCCGAGCGGCTGCCGCGCTCTTCTGATCTCCGTGAGACCCTCCTCACCCTGCTGGGCTCACCCAACCTGGCCTCCAAGGAGTGGGTGACCTCCCAGTACGACCGGTACGTCCGGGGCAACACCGTCCTGGCCCAGCCCGCGGACGCCGGGATGGTGCGGATCTCCGAGGTCATGCCCGGGGCCGAGGAGACCACCCGGGGCATCGCGCTGTCGACGGACGGCAACGGCCGCTACGCCAAGCTCGACCCGTACGCGGGGGCCCAACTCGCACTCGCCGAGGCGTACCGGAACGTGGCCGTGACCGGCGCCACGCCGCTGGCGGTGACCAACTGCCTCAACTTCGGCTCACCGGAGGACCCCGAGGTCATGTGGCAGTTCGCGGAGGCCACGCGTGGTCTCGCGGACGCCTGCCAGATCCTCGGCGTTCCCGTGACCGGCGGAAACGTCTCGTTCTACAACCAGACCGGCTCAGACGCGATCCACCCCACGCCGGTCGTCGGCGTGCTCGGTGTGATCGACGACGTCGCCAAGCGGGTCAGGTCCGGTTTCACGGCTCCCGGGCTGCGGGTCGCGCTGCTGGGCGAGACCCACGAGGAGTTCGGCGGGTCGGAGTGGGCGCACGTCGTCCACGATCACCTCGGGGGCCTGCCCCCGCAGGCGGACCTGATCGCCGAGCGCGGGCTGGCGGCCGTGCTGGCGGCCGCGGCGGCCGAGGGCCTGATCGAGGGCTCCCACGACCTGTCCGACGGCGGCCTGGCGATCGCCCTGGCCGAGTCGTGCATCGCCCAGGGGGTGGGCGCGTCGGTGAGCCTGCCGATCGAGGACGCCTTCGTGGGCCTGTTCAGCGAGACGGCCTCCCGGGCGCTGGTGTGCGTGCAGCCCGAGGCGTTCGACGCGCTCGCCGAGCTCTGCGGCCGCTTCGACGTGCCCTGCTACGGCCTGGGCACCACTGGCGGCACGTCGCTGACCGTCCAGGACGTCTTCGACATCCCCGTCGGGGAGCTCCGCGACGTCCACACGGGAGCCCTCCCGGCGATCTTCGGCTGACCCGCTTCACATCTGCCGCACGACGAAGGGCCCTCCCGGAGATGACCGGGAGGGCCCTTCGCTCATGTGACTACAGACCCACCGCGAGGCAGGTCGCGGTCGCCTTCTTGGTCGGGTCGCTCTCGGACGTCGCCGTCAGCTTGACGGTCGCCAGGTGGCTGGCACCCGCGGCCCGCTGAGCCGCGACCTCGACGGACTCGTGCTCGCCGAACTCCACGGCCGCGAGCGCGTTGGGCGTGGTGACGCTCCAGCCCTTGCCCGTGACCTCGGCCTTCAGCCGGTAGACGTCGCTGCCGAGGTAGGCCTTGACGTCCTCGGGGTGCTGGCCCTGGACGGCAGCCGCCTTGCCGGTGTTGAACAGCGGGAAGCTGCAGGTCGACACGCCCTTCTGCTCGGGCACTCCGACGCTGGGCAGGAGCTTGACGCCGCGCTTCTGCGGGCCCGAGCCGTCGAGGGAGCGGATTGCGACGGTGTAGGACAGGATGCCCTTCTTGTCGCGCACGACGTCGGTGATGTAGAAGTGCAGCCGGTTGACCTCGTCGACGTACTCGTACTCGCTGCCCGAGTCGGTGCCCGCGTGGAACAGGGCGTCGGCCAGCTGACGGTAGTCGCCGATGGTGATGGGGACCGCGGTGCCGTCCGGCAGGACGTAGTCGGTCATCCCGATGTCCTGCGGGTTGGCGTCGATCACCCACTCGAAGGGGGCGCTGTCGGTGTCCTTGGTCTTGGACAGGAGCACGCCGGAGTCGGACGTGAAGGAGTCGGTGCCCATCCGGTCGACGACCTCGACCGTGTAGTTGTTGTAGTTTCCGCCGTCACACATCGGGTCGGTCTGCGCGACGCACGAGCCGGTCGACTTGTCGCCCGCGTCGAGCACGACGTTGACGCCGGTCAGGCCGTTCTTGCCGGGCTCGACCTCCCGGGCGGTCACCTTGGCGACGACGAGACCCGACTGGGCGAGCGCGTCACGCGACAGGCGCAGGACGTTCTGCTCGTCCACCATGCCCAGCTTGATCTTGTTGCGGAGCATGTGCTGGGCGCCCATGGACGCGCCCGAGGTCGGCGGGATCAGCCAGCGGCTGTGCGGACCGCCCGGCCCGTTGAAGCTGCCGCGGCTGAGCATCTCCCACATGCCGGTGTAGTCCCGGCGCGCCGGGATGGAGTACGGGTTGTTGTAGTTGTCGCCGACGCCCATGATGTGGCTGAACTCGTGGGCGTAGGTCCCCATGCCGGAGCTCTCGGCCTGGACCGAGTCGACGCCGAAGCGGGCGTTGGGCCAGAACGTGGACCCCGCGGCCCAGGAGGTCCAGTCGACGTACCGGGTGCTGGCCCAGTTGGGGAGGTTGGGGTCCGGCGGGCCGAACTCGTCGGTGACGTCCTCCTTGTTCGGGAACTTCATCATGCCGAACTCCTGCCAGGTCGACGACTCGTCCTGGCCGGCGGTCACGTAGAAGACGAAGTCGTACTGGCTCGCCACGTCCTGACCGACGCTGTTGACCCAGGCGGCGTTGCCGTCCGTGCGCAGGTTCCTGTTGCAGGTGTCACCGGCCGGGCAGGCGGTGCGCTGGTACTCCATGCCGTACTCGTAGGACTTGCCCGGCATGGTGTAGGGACCGAAGCCCGTGAGGTCGACGCCGTAGCGGCCCCCGGAGTCCTCCATCCAGTACTCGTGGAGGGTGTGCCCCTTGTTGAGCTTGCCGGGGGTGTTGAGGAAGTCCTGGTAGAACTTGGCGACCTGGTCGCGCGGGATGTCGTGGGCCTCGGCGCTGGGGTTGCCGAAGACCGTCGCGCCCTGAGGCTGGGTCACCACGAACGGCTGGTTGGTGTAGTCGACCAGCACCAGCGCGCCCTTGAAGGTGTGCGTCGATCCCTTGACGCTCGGGTCGGCCCAGTCGGTTCCCGGGACCTTCTTGTAGTCCGCCCACGTCATGTGGTCGGGGTTCTTCCAGTTCTGCGGGTCGATGGGCTTGACCGCGGGCGTGGAGGGGGTGGTGAGCGCGCGCAGGTTCTGCGCCGCGTCCGGTTCGTCACGCTGCCAGGGCTGCGTCTGCGGCCATTGGTTCAGCCGCCAGGGGTAGACGGGATCGTCGGCGGGGGCTGCGGAGGCGGGAGCGGCCGCCAGGGCGGCCGGGGCGACCACGGCGGCCGCCAGGAGGATCTTGACGAGCTTAGAGAGGGGTTTCACGATTCGGACGCTATATACGGCCTTGACCGAAATCATCGTTCAGTTGTAGAGAAGATCGAATGACGGTTCTCCGACAACCGTAGGAACGTCCAGATAGGAGACCGGGTGGCGGATCTTCAGCGCATCGTGGAGAATCTCGCGGCGCGCCTCAGGCGGCCTCTTCTGCTTGAGGACAGTCGCCAGCGCGTGGTCGCCTACTCCGAGCAGGACGGGCAACTCGACGACATCCGCCGGGACTCCATCCTGCGCCGCCACACCACGTCCGAGGTCCGCGCCTTCCTCCGCGCGGCCGGCATCAACGACGCCGTGCGGCCACTGCGCACCCCTGGCGCCGCCGACCTCGGGCTGCTGCCCCGGGTGTGCGTCCCCGTACGGCACGACGGCCGGATGCTCGGGTTCCTCTGGTTCATCGACGTCGGCCCCGCCATGACCGACGCCGAGGTCGACGTGGCGGCCGCGACCGCCCCCGCGCTCGCGCTCGCCCTCTTCCACGAGAGCCTCGCGTCCGGCCTGACCTCGCACCGGGAACTCGAGGCCATCACCGGAGTCCTGCTCGGAGAGGCGGGCGCCGCCCGCGCGCTGATCGAGGCCGGAGCGTTCCCGCAGGGCGTGCCCGTCACGGTGACGGTCGCCAAGCCCGTGGCGGCGGAGGCCGACGAGGCGCTGCGACTGAGGCTCGAACGCGGGCTGCTCGCCCTGCGGCGGCGGCTGGCCGGTCACCAGCCCCTGCACCTCGTGCGCTACGACCACGCCGTCCTGCTCACCGCGGGCACGGCGACGTTCTCCGAGGAGATCCACTCCGCGATGGACACGCCGGTCCTGATCGGCATCGGCCGGTCGCGTCCGTCACTCGCCGGGGCGGCCGAGTCGTACGCGGAGGCCCTGCACGCGGCAGAGGTCGCGGCCAAGGTGCCCGAACTCGGGCGCTCGGTGGAATGGGCCAGGCTCGGCGTCTACCGGATGCTCACCCGCGTCCCCCATGACGACCTGCATCCCGGCCTCGAACGACTGCTCGGCGACGACCAGCACCTGCCCCTGCTCGAGACGCTGGAGATCTATCTGGACCTGGCGGGCAGCGCACTGGAGACCTCGCGCCGGCTGCAACTGCACCGCACCTCCCTCTACTACCGGCTGCAGCGGGTCGAGACTCTCGCGGAGACCGACCTGGCGGACGGCGGGGAGCGGCTGAGCCTGCACCTCAGCCTGAAGCTGGCCCGGCTGTCCGGTCGCTACCGCCCACGGACGTAGGCGTTCCCATAAGGTCGGCACATCGGGATAATCAGGCAGCAGGTGAGCGACCGTGGAGGACACCGTTGCGGCCCGACGACACGCCCACCGACACGGCCACCGACTCGACGACTCGCGGGACGGCACGGCGAACGGCGGTGACGCGCGAGCCCTACCTTCCCCCGGCGACGCAGCCGATCAGGGCGGTCGTGTGGGCCATCCACCTGGTCCTTCCACTCCTCGGCCTGTGGCTGCTCCTGGCCCAGCCCGCCCTCGACATCGAATGGCATGACAATCCCAGCCATTTCGCGCTCATCCTCGTCGTGGCCGGCGTCAACGTGGTTCTGGGCGGCCTCATCGCCCGCGCGTCCGCACGGCGCGGCGACGCGCGGTTGTTGCTGGTGTCCCTGGTCTTCCTCAGCAGCGCGGGCTTCTTCCTCCTTCACGGGCTGACCACGCCGGGGATCTTCATCGGCCTCACCCTCGGCTTCGAACTGGCCCAGCCCGTCGGCCTGACGATCGCCTCCGCCTTCGCCTTCGTGTCCGCCCTGCCCCTGGGAGCGGGCGCCGCGCGAACCGTCCTCCGCTACCAGGCCGTGCTGTGGGCGGGCCTCATGGCCGCGTTGACGGCCTTCGGGCTCGCGTGCCTGGTGCCCGGTCTCACGCCGCTGAGCGGGCCGCTGCCGCCCCATGGCGCGGGGCTGGGGCCGTACGCGCTCATCGGCGTCGGGCTCTACACGGCGTCGGCGGTCATGATGTTCCGGCTGCACCGCCGGCGGCCCGCGGCGGTCCTGATCAGCCTCATCACGGCGTACGCCCTGCTGGCGGAGGCGATGGTCGCCGGGATGTCCCACCGCCTGTGGCACCTGTCGTGGTGGGAGTGGCACCTGCTGCTGACGTTCGCCTTCCTCTTCGTCGCCTACAGCGCCTACCTCCAGTTCCGCCGCGAGGGCGCGGCCGGCGGCCTGTTCGACGCCGTGGCGCTGTCGGCGACCGCACGCCGTGTGCAGGCGCAGTACGAGGAGGCGCTGGAGGAACTCGTCGGGCACCTGCGCCGCAGGACCGAGTCGGGCGTCCCCGTCGTCACCCGGCTGGCGGGACGCTTCCGGCTGACCGAGGGCCAGGCGGCGGTGCTCGACCGGGCCGGAGCCGCGCTGGCCGCCGAGCGCGACCTGTCGGAACGGCTCGGCGCGCTGGTCGACGTGGGCCGCCAGACCCGTGTCGGGCTTCCGGAGCCCGATCTGCTCGCCGCCATCCTCGACCGGGTACGGCAGGCCTACGGGGACGTCCGACTGAGTCTCATGCGGGACGGCCGCCTCACCCTGTACGGCGCCGGCCCGCCAGAACCGCCGCACACCGCCCGGGCCCTCGCGGAGGGCCGGGTGGTCAGAGCGGACGGGCGGGCCGTCCATCCGGTGACCGTCAAGGGCAGGCTCGCCGGAGCCCTGTCCGTCCCGGCGGGGACGACGGCCCAGGACGAGGCGCTGGCGGCCGCCCTGGCCGGTCAGGTGTCCATCTCCCTGGAGAACGCACGGCTCTACCGCGAACTGAACACCCTGTTCCGGCAGTACATGTCGCCCGACGTGGCGGAGTCCCTGCTGGCCGACCCCGGCCAGGCCGCGCTCGGCGGCAGCCTCGTCGAGGTGACGGCGTTGTTCGCCGACCTGCGCGGGTTCACCGCCTTCTCCGAGCGGGTCGCCCCCGGCGAGATCGTCGAGATGCTCAACCGCTACCACTCGGCGGCCGTGCCGTGCGTGCTCGGCAACGGCGGCACGATCGTGCAGTTCGTCGGCGACGCGTTGCTCGCCCTGTTCAACGCCCCCGCGCGTCAGGAGGACCACGCGGCGAAGGCCGTACGGGCCGCGCTGGAGATGCAGGACGCGGCCGCCGAGGTGTCACGGCAGGTGGCGGCCGAACAGGCGGCGGGGCGCATCCCCGCGGTGGAGTGGCCGACGTTCCGCGTCGGCGTGAACACGGGCCCGGCCCTCGTCGGCAACATCGGCAGCCCGGAGTTCCGCGGCTTCAACGCGATGGGCGACGCGGTCAACGTGGCGGCCAGGCTCCAGGCGCTGGCCGAGCCGGGGACCGTGGTGATCGGGCAGCCCACCCGCGACCTGATCGGACCGGCTCATGTCGTGCCGCTCGGCGACCTGTCGCTGAAGGGGAAGGTGCGGACCGTCCGGGCCTACCGCCTGGTCGCGCTCGAATGGAGGAACGAGTGATCAGTCCGGAGCCGGGAGAGTTCCTCGACCTGCTGACCGCTGAGGAGATCGACGACCTGCGGGCGGCGGGGCGTACCCGCGGCTGGGAGCGCGGGGCGACCGTGATGAACGAGGGCGAGACGGCCGACTGGGTCCTCGTGCTCACCTCAGGCCGGGTCAAGGTGTCCTCCCACACCGAGAGCGGAACCGAGGTCGTCCTGGCCATACGCGGCCCGGGAGCGCTTCTGGGCGACATGTCGGCGCTCGACGGCCATCCGCGGTCAGGCACGGTTACGGCCCTGGAGCCCGTCGAGGGGATCGTGGTCGGCGACTTCCCCGGTTTCCTGAATCGGCACGGCCGCGTGGCGGTGCTGCTCATGCGGCTCATCGTGGCGCGGTTGCGGGACGCCGACCGCAAGCGGGTCGAGTACGGCGCCTACGACACCACGGGACGCGTCGCGACCAGGCTCGTCGAGCTCGCCGAGCGGTACGGCGAGCCGGTCGACGGCGGAGTCCGGGTGGCCCTGCCGCTTTCGCAGGACGAGCTGGCCGGCTGGACCGGCGCGTCCCGCGAGGCGGTCAGCAAGGCGCTGCGCACGCTCAGGGACCGCGGCCTGATCGAGACGGGCCGCCTCCGGGTGGTCGTCCACGACCTCGAAGAGCTCCGGAGGCACGCCCGTTAGCGACCGGTCATGAGGCGTCCTCGATCGTGATGCCCATGGCTCCGGCCAGGCTGTGGACGAGCCCCCACGCGTCCGAGCTCCTGATGATCGCCCCCCTGAGGCTGGTGACCCCGGCGATGCCCGCCAGCGTGCAGTCCGCGAACCTCGTGCCCGCCATCTTGGCGTTGGAGAACTGCGCGCCGGTCAGGTCGCACCGCTCGAACCGGGCCCCGCGCAGGTCCGCGTCCTGGAAGTTGGCCTCCAGGAGCGTGCAGTCGCGGAAGACGACGGTGCGGAAGGACGAGAACCTGAATCCCGCCAGGTCGGCCCTGCAGGTGTCGAAGACCACGTCGTGGAAGGCGCACTCCGACCAGGCCGCGCCCGTCAGCCGGCTGGCCGACACCACCGCCCGGTGGGCGGACGAGCTGCGGACCCTCATGTTCGACAGGTCGCAGCGGTCCAGCTCGACGTCGGTGAGCTCGGCCCGGTGCATCTCGGTGCCCGCGAAGGCCGTGTCGACGAAGCGGCAGCCCTCGAACTCTGCCGTGCGCGCACGCCGCGACGACAGGTCGATGCTCTTGAAGTGCATCGCGCGGTAGGCCCCGTCGTTCTCGAGATCGTGCTCGGGGAGCCCGGCGACGGTGAGGGAGACGGGCACCTTCGGGGCCGCCGGCTCCTTCTGCTTGCGCCTCGAGGTAGGGGTGGACATGCGGCCGGAGGGTGGCAGCTCACGTCCACGCCTGTCAAGCGACCGGGCGGCCGGTGATCAGCAGGGCACAATCGACGGCATGGCCGTCGTCCCCCCGCAGCCGGGTTCCCCCGAATACGCCCGTGCCCTGCGTTACGCCTGGCGGGTCACCTCGGTCACCGGGCTCGGCCTCGTGCTCATCGGCATGAGCGCCAGCACGCTCAACGTCGCGCTTCCCGAGGTCGTGCGGAACTTCGACGCGGGGCCGCTCGCGTCGAGCTGGATCCTGCTGGCGAATCTGCTGGCGAGCACGACCACGCTGGTCCTGTTCGGCAGGGTGGCCGACCTGCTGGGCAGGCGGGAGGTCTACCTCCTCGGGTTCGCCCTGTACACGGCGGCGTCCCTGCTCGCCGGGCTCGCCCCCGACGTGGGAGTGCTCATCGCCATGCGTGCCGTCCAGGGCCTGGGCGCGGCGATGATCCTCGCCAACGGCACCGTCATCATCACCGACGCCTTCCCGGCCGATCGGCTGAGCCAGGGGATGGGCGTCTACATAGGGACGTTGTCGGTGGCCCAGCTCATGGGACCGACACTGGGCGGCCTGATCGCCGACACGCTGGGCTGGCGCTGGATCTTCTGGGTCAACGTGCCGCCGGGGCTGGCCGCGCTCGTGTGGGGCGCCCTGATGCTCAGGAAGGTCCCCCGCAGCCGCCGGGAGCCGGTGGACGTGCTCGGGAACCTGATCGTGTTCGCCGCCCTCTCCGCGGCGCTGATCGCGATCAGCCAGGGCGACCTGCTGCCCGGCCTCCTCGCGGCCGCGCTCGTTCCCGTGCTCGTGCTGGTGGAGCGGCGGGCGAGCCATCCCGTGCTCGACCTGACGCTCCTCGGCGGCCGGATGCTCGCCTTCGCCAACCTCGCCTCGCTCTGCAACGCGCTGGCGCGGGCGTCCCTGATCCTGCTGGCCGGCCTGTACTTCCAGGCGGCCCGCGGCGTGGACGCGCTGACCGCCGGGCTCGGCGTGCTGCCCGTCCCGATCGGGATGACGCTGGCCTCCCCCATCGCCGGCGCGCTCGGCCGCAGGACGAGCCCCGCCGTCCTCGCCATCGGCGGGGCCGCGGCCTCCGCCGCCGGCCTCCTCGTCCTGGCCCTGTCCGCCGGTACGGCCACGCCGTACTGGGTGATCGGGATCGGGCTCTTCGTCGCCGGGTGCGGCAGCGGGACCTTCCTCACGGGCAACACCACCCAGGTGATGAGCGCGCTGCCTCCAGGAAGCCTCGGAGTCGTGAACGGGTTCCGGCTCATGTTCATGAACGTCGGCGTCGTGCTCAGCGTGGCCACGACGCTGAGCGTGCTCACCGCCTCGGTCGCGCCGGAGTTGCGCCGCCAGGTGTACGCCGGGACCCTGTCCAGGGTGTCCCCCGTCGCCCTCCAGCAGCTCATGACGGGGTTCCGGCGGACCTATCTGGTGCTGCTCGGAGTGGCCGTACTCGGCGTCCTCTGCGCCGCCGTCGCCTCGATGCCGGAGAGCAGGAGGTCGACCCCGAAGGCGTAGTAGTGCTCGACGTCCCGCTCGGCCTCGAAGGTCTTTCCGAACGCCACCATGCTGGGGAACCGGTCCTGGGGCAGCGACTCGAGAGCGAGCCGCTTCTGCCGGCGCCATTCCACGGCCTCGCCCGCGTTCAGGGTCCGCGGGCAGCCGGGATCGTCGCCCACCAGCGCGAGGACTCCGTGGAGCAGGTGGGACGAGATCAGGAAGCCCTCCTCCAGCGTGAATCCCGCCTGGCTGAGAAGCGTGAGGGCGGTCTCCGTGGCGAGGGTGAAGCTGCTCACCTGCTCCTTGTGGATCATCGGGAACACCCCGACCATCGAGGGATGCCTCCGCAGGACGCGGACGAGCGCCTCGACCATCGCCCGGAGCCGGACGTTCCACGGGGACGCGGGATCGAAATCCGGCGTCACCTCGGCGAGCACGTGATCGGCCACCGCGTGGAGCAGTAGCTCCTTGTTCTTGAAATGCCAGTAGAGCGCCATCGGCGTGACGCCCAGCTCCTGCGCGAGACGTCTGATCGTGACGGTCTCGAGCCCCTCGTCGTCGGCGAGCTCGAGTGCCTTCTCGATCACGGTCAGTCGGGTCAGTTTCTCCGGTGCCATAGGCCGTCCAGTCCTCTTCCTCGCGGCGCTTGACAACTATACGCCGTACAAGGTCTCCTATTCACCGTACATGTACGACGTACAGGTACCGCGTATAAGTGTTGTGCCGAGAGGGGATCCCAATGACCGGACGATGGTGGGCGCTGGTCGCGGTGGCGCTCGCGACATTCATGACCTATCTGGACAACAACGTGGTCAACGTGGCGCTGCCGACCATCCAGCGCGACCTCGGGCTGACCATGTCGGGGCTGGAATGGATCGTGAGCGCCTACATCCTGGTGTTCGCGGGACTGCTGCTCGTGGGCGGACGACTGGCCGACGTGCTGGGCCTACGGACGATGTTCTTCGCCGGGCTCACGATCTTCACGCTCGCCTCCGTCGCGGCCGGTCTCGCCGGCGGCCAGGAGACGCTGATCGCGGCGAGAGCCGTACAGGGTGTGGGGGCCGCGCTGCTCGCCCCGACCTCGCTGGCCCTCCTGCCGGCGATCTTCCCCGACCCGCGCGAGCGTGGCATGGCCGTCGGCATCTGGAGCGCCGTCGGCGCGCTGGCGCTGGCCGTGGGCCCGCTCACCGGCGGCTTCCTGAGCGAGAACGCCCACTGGGGGTGGATCTTCCTCATCAACGCGCCCATCGGCGTCGTCACCGCGGTCATCGGACTGCGGTCCATCCGGGTGCGGCGCGGTTCCGCGGCACGTTCCGGCCTCGACCTGCCGGGCCTGGTCGCGTCCGCGCTGACCCTTTTCGCCCTGACCTACGCGCTGATCGAGGGGGAGTCGCGCGGCTGGTCGTCGGCGCCCATCCTGGGGTCCTTCGCGGTGGCCGCGGTCGCGGCCGTCGCCTTCCTGACCATCGAGTCCCGTACGGCCCGGCCCATGATCGACCTCACTCTCTTCCGGGAGCGGATCTTCAGCGGGGGCCTGCTCTCCATGGGGTTGTGGTCGTTCGGCGTGTTCGGCATCTACTTCTTCACCGCGCTCTACCTCCAGAGCGCGCTGGGCTTCACCCCCATCCAGGCCGGCGCGGGCTTCGTGCCGATGGCCCTGCTGATGGCGGTCATCGCGACCCTCTCGCCCCGGATCGCGGACCGCTTCGGCACCGCCCGCACGGTCGCCGCGGGACTCGGGCTGATGGCCGTCGCGATCGGCGGCCTGTCCAGCGTGGGAGAGGGCGACGGATACCTCAACCTGCTCCCCTGGTTCCTCCTCTACGGAGCCGGCGCCGGGCTGCTCGTCCCGCTGACCAACGTGGTGCTCAACACGATGCCCACCGCCAGGGCGGGCGTCGCGTCCGGTGTGCTCAACGTCTCACGGGAGGTGTTCGGCCTGCTCGGGATCACGATCCTCGGCGCCATCCTCAGCGCGCGGGAGAACGTCGCCACGGGAGCCCCCCTCCACCGGTTCCTGGACGCCTACCAGTTCACCCTGGTGATCGCGGCCGCCATCGTCCTCGTGGGCGTCCCCGTCAGCCTGTACGCGCTGCGGCACAGCCGTACGGCGGGAACCCCGGCGGCCGGGGCCGAAGCCGAGCCCGCGGTCCCCGAAGTGGTCGCCTGACCGTTTGCACGACAATGGGCGGATGCCACGCAGACTGGACCCCGCACAGGCAAGAGCGGCACTCGACGCCCAGCTCGTCGATCTCGGGCGGCCGCGGTTCGAAGGTCCCGACGACGCCGTCGCCGACACGTGCGTGCGGGTCGTCCTCGGGGCCTACGAGGCGGGACTGACGCCGCTCAAGGAGGCCGCCCGCTTCGCCGTACGGAATCTGCTGGAACGGCTCGTCGCCCGGGCACCCGGACGGACGGTGGAGGTCCGGGTGCCGCCCTATGCGGCCGTGCAGTGCGTGGAAGGGCCCCGGCACACGCGCGGAACCCCTCCGAACGTCATCGAGACCGATCCCGCCACCTGGCTGGAGCTCGCGACCGGCGGGCTCTCGTGGCCCGACGCCGTCGCGGCGGGGAGGGTCTCGGCCAGCGGATCACGCGCCGATCTCTCGGAGCATCTCCCGCTGATGTGATCCTTCGGCGATCAGACGGCGTTCTCCGGCTGGGTGCCGCCCAGCTTCTCCTCGACGCACCGCTGGGCCGCCTCCTGACTCGGGTAGAGCGAGGGGTCGAAGCACTCGCCGAGGTTCTTGCTGTGGTACCAGTTGTAGATCAGGACCCCGGCGATCAGGCCCAGCAGCAGGGTGAGCGCGCTCAGGCAGAGCCCGACGATCGCCCTGCGCTTGTTGGACCGCTTGGTGATCGCGATGATGCCGACGATGATGCCGGCGATCGCGGTGAGCGTTCCGACGCCGCAGACGAGCAGCAACACGAGGCTGACGATGCCGAGGACGAGCGCCGCGGTTCCGAGCCCGCCGCCTGACGGCTGGTGCTGCCACGGACCCCCCGGTGGCGGGGCCTGCCAGGGGCCGCCGCCACCCGGAGGAGGCCAGGCGCCGCCACTGGGCGGCCACCCCCCGCCACCCGGCGGCTGTCCGGGCGGCGGCTGCCCAGGACCGTGACCGCCGGGCGGTGGAGGCTGCCAGGGGCCTCCGCCTCCGGGCGCCTCCCAGGACGGCCCGCCAGGCGTCCCTGAGCCCCCTGGCGGCGTCTCGCCGCGTGGCCCTGCCCCCTCGGAGAGCCGGGCGTCGCGTGGATCGCTTCTGGGACTCTCCGGGGAGCTCGGGGTCTGGTCGTGGTCATCGAGTGCCGCCACGGTCGCTGTGTCCCCCACCTCAATATCTGGGCATGCCGAAAGCCCTAGGTTTCCGGGAATCGGGGCGTTGAACAGGCGTGACACGGCAAAGCGCCATCGATCGTTCACCCGTGACTTCGCCACCCGCGTGTCCGAGCAGCATCGGGGCCGACCTAGACTCAAGTACGTGTTGAAGGGCGACGGCCGTCTCGGCCATGACCTCGACCCCAGGGATCGTGCACCTCAAGACGCCTGTGGCGTATTCGGTGTGTGGGCTCCCGGGGAGGACGTCTCCAAACTCACCTACTACGGCTTGTACGCGCTGCAGCACCGGGGCCAGGAGTCCGCGGGCATCGCAGTGAGCGAGGGCAGCCGCATTCTCGTGTACAAGGACATGGGCCTGGTGGCCCAGGTCTTCGACGAGTCGATCCTCGGGACGCTGCGCGGCCACCTGGCCATCGGGCACTGCCGCTACTCCACGACCGGATCGAGCGTCTGGGAGAACGCACAGCCCACGCTGAGCTCCTCCGAGGGCAATGGTCTCGCGCTCGCCCACAACGGCAACCTGATCAACACCGCCGAGCTCTCCGCTCGGCTTCCCGCGGGCACGATCAAGGCCACGACCGACACCGAGGTGCTGACCGCCCTGCTGGCGCAGGACGGCTCCCGCCCGGTGGAGGACGTCGCCGCGGAGCTGTTCCCCGAGGTCAAGGGCGCCTACTCGCTGGTGTGGATGAACGAGACCACCTTGTTCGCCGCCCGCGATCCCCAGGGCATCCGTCCTCTGGTGCTCGGCCGGCTGGCAGGCGTGTCGGGCCCCTCCGGTCCGGCGGCTCAGGAGAAGACCGGCTGGGTGGTCGCCTCGGAGACGGCGGCGCTGGACATCGTGGGCGCCTCGTTCGTCCGCGAGATCGAGCCCGGCGAACTGCTGACGATCGACGAGCGCGGCGTGCGGTCGCGCCGGTTCGCGGCTCCCGAGCCCAAGGGCTGCCTGTTCGAGTACGTCTACCTCGCGCGGCCCGACACCACGATCGCCGGGCGTGGCGTGCAGGCGACGCGGGTCGAGGTGGGCCGCGCCCTGGCGCGGGAACACCCCGTCGACGCCGACCTCGTGATCCCGACGCCCGAGTCGGGCACGCCCGCCGCCATCGGCTACGCCGAACAGAGCGGCATCCCCTACGGCCAGGGCCTGGTGAAGAACTCCTACGTCGGCCGGACGTTCATCCAGCCGTCGCAGACCATCCGGCAACTCGGCATCCGCCTCAAGCTGAACCCGCTCCGCGAGGTCATCGAGGGCAAGCGGCTGGTCGTCGTCGACGACTCCATCGTCCGCGGCAACACCCAGCGGGCGATCGTCAAGATGCTCCGCGAGGCCGGCGCCCTCGAGGTCCATGTACGGATCTCCTCGCCGCCTGTGGCCTGGCCCTGCTTCTACGGGATCGACTTCGCCACCAGGGCCGAGCTGATCGCCGGCTCGCTGTCGGTGGAGGAGATCCGCACCTCGCTCGGGGCCGACTCCCTCGGCTACATCTCGCTCGACGGGCTCACCCGCGCGACCACGATCCCCGCGGACCGGCTCTGCCGCGCCTGCTTCAACGGCCAGTACCCCATCGCGATCGACCAGGATCGGGTCGGAAAATACGTCCTGGAGGCCCAGCGATGACGAGCTACGCCGCCGCCGGCGTCGACATCGACGCGGGCGAGCGGGCCGTCGAGCTGATGAAGTCGCGGGTGGCCCGCTCGCACCGTCCCG
Organism: Planotetraspora silvatica; assembly: GCF_016863315.1. GTDB lineage: Bacteria > Actinomycetota > Actinomycetes > Streptosporangiales > Streptosporangiaceae > Planotetraspora > Planotetraspora silvatica. The sequence continues at coordinate 71,660 of NZ_BOOQ01000037.1, read as the reverse complement.
AGGTCGTCCATGACGTCAGCGGTTTCGCGGGACTCTTCGACGCCTCGGCGTTCCTCCGCTATCGCCGGCCGCTCCTCGCCACCTCGACGGACGGCGTGGGGACCAAGGTCATGCTGGCCCAGCGACTCGGCAAGCACGACACCATCGGCATCGACCTCGTGGGCATGGTCGTCGACGACCTCGTCGTCTGCGGGGCCGAGCCCCTGTTCATGACCGACTACATCGCCTGCGGCAAGGTCGTCCCCGAGCGCATCGCCGACATCGTCGGCGGCGTGGCCGAGGGATGCCGCCTCGCGGGGTGCGCCCTCATCGGCGGGGAGACCGCCGAGCATCCGGGGGCGATGGGGCCGGACGAATACGATCTGGCCGGCGCGGGGACCGGGGTCGTCGAGGCCTCCGAACTGCTGGGGCCCGACCGCGTGAAGCCGGGCGACGTCGTGCTCGCACTGGCGTCGAGCGGGATCCACTCGAACGGGTACTCCCTGGTCAGGCATGTCATCGCGAGCGCCGGGCTGGGCCTCGACCAAGAGATCCCCGAGCTGTCGCGAACGCTGGGCGAGGAACTGCTCGAGCCCACCCGCGTCTACGCTCTCGACTGCCTGGCCCTCATCCGCGAGGCGGAGGTGCACGCCTTCGCGCACATCACCGGCGGAGGCCTGGCGGCCAACCTGGCCCGGTCGCTTCCCCCGACGGCCGACGCGTTGCTCGACCGCGGCTCCTGGACCCCTCCGGCGATCTTCGGTGTCCTGGCCGGCCACGGCGCGGTGCCGCAGGCCGAGATGGACAAGACGTTCAACCTCGGCGTGGGAATGTGCGCGATCGTCCCGGCCGAGGAGGCCGACAGGGCGACGGCGCTGCTCTCCGGGCGCGGAGTGCCGACCTGGGTGCTCGGCGAGATCGTCGAAGGTTCCGGCGAGGCCCGGTTCGCCTGATCACGATTGATCACGAGCTGACATGACCGGCACGACGAAACCGCGTCCCTGGCACGTGTGCCGGGGCACTGCCCTAGACGTGTGCCCAGGCACGGTGCCCGGCTCCGCACAGGACGAAGGCACCCGGCGGGAAGGTTCTCCCGCCGGGTGTCTCACCTGGCATTCAGAGCGGAATCAACGGCGGCCGGAGCGACCGCTGTCGCCGTCATCCTCGTCATCGTCGACGTCCGCATAATCGGCATAGCGATCAGCCAGCTCGTCGTAAGGGTCATGCTCGTCGCTGTGGCCGGAATCGTCCTCATCCACGACTCCGAGCTCCGCGCGCAGGCGCTCAAGATCCGTGCCGCCGCTGTTGTACTTCAGCTGGCGGGCGACCTTGACCTGCTTGGCCTTGGCTCGGCCGCGCCCCATTGGCTCGACCCCCTCATGCGGGGTCGTGCCCGACCCCTCGTCGCTAACGCACCGCGCACCGACGCCACCTGACTTCAGGCGCCAGTCTCTCGTTCGCCTATTACCGTACCTGTTTTGCGCGCTGCTCGGTACGTCGTACGGACGTCGCCGGTCAGCGCCGGAGCCAAATACCCCTCAGACGTCCCATTTCGGACATTCTGCGCTCGGCCAGCCTATCCGCTGCGGCGCTCGGGGGAACGCCTTCCTCATCGGCCAGCTTAAAGATCTTCGATGTGGTGTCGAAGATCTTTTCCGCCCTCGCGCGCGCCCTGGCCATGTTGAAGCCTTCGATCTCGTCGGCGACCTGGATGACCCCACCGGAGTTCACCACGTAGTCAGGGGCGTAGGCGATCCCACGCTCGGCGAGCTGCTTGTCCACACCGGGGTGGGCGAGCTGGTTGTTCGCGCCGCCGCACACGATTTTGGCGTTGAGCCGGGCCACGGTGGCATCATCCAGGGCGCCGCCCAGAGCGCAGGGGGCATAGACGTCGATGTCGGCCGAGGAGAGCGCGACGGCGTCCGCCACGACGTGGATCGAAGGGTGGCGGTGCCGTACGCGATCGACGGCGGTGTCGTTCACATCACAGATCACGACCTCGGCGCCTTCTTCGATCAGGTGGTCGACCAGCCGGTGGCCCACTTTGCCCACGCCCTCGACCCCGACGCGCCTGCCCTTCAGCGACGGTGCGCCGTACACGTGCTCGGCCGCGGCGCGCATGCCCTGGAAGACGCCGAAGGCGGTGAGGATCGAGGAGTCGCCCGCGCCGCCGTGCGCCTCGGTGCGCCCGGTGACGTAGGAGCTCTCTCTGGCGACGACGTCCATGTCCTCGCTGTAGGTGCCCACGTCACAGGCGGTGTAGTAACGACCGCCGAGCGACTCGATGAACCGGCCGTAGGCCCGGAGCAGGGCCTCGCTCTTGTCCGTCGCCGGATCTCCGATGATCACGGCCTTGGCGCCGCCGTGGTCGAGCCCCGCGAGGGAGTTCTTGTACGCCATGGCACGGGAGAGATTGAGCACGTCGGCTAGAGCGGCCTGCTCATCGCCATAGGGATAGAACCGGGTACCCCCCAGTCCCGGCCCGAGGGCGGTGCTGTAGATCGCGATGATCGCGTGCAGGCCGCTGCGCTCATCGGAGCAGAACACGACCTGCTCATGCTTGCCTGATTGGACGACCGGGCTGGGGTCCTTGTGAGAAAGCCCGAAGACGTCAGTCACGGTGGTGACTCCTGATCGCCTATGTACGCCGCCTCGTTGCGGCGATTCCCGCTCAGCTTACCGACGCCATTGCAAAGTGATCATGGAAAATCAGGACAGTGCGCCACATCTTCGCGCCGACGTGGCACGATTCTCGTGTGCTCCCCTACGCCGCCTACCTCCGTGTGTACGAACCGTTGACGGCCTTCGCTCCACGAGACCAGGAGGCGTGGACCGGTTACGCCGAGTCCCGGGACCGGCCGCGCCGAGCCCATGCACTGGAAGTCGAGCACGGGGAGTCCGTACGGAGGCTCATGTACGTGCCGCCGATGCCGGCTCCCGAACAGGAGAGCGCCAACGCCTACCTCCGCCGCCTGGGCGACACGCTCTACGTCTGCCCGTGGCAGAGCAGGCTGCGGTCCTGGCTGGCGTTCACCACGTTCCGCGGCAGCATGTCGATCAAGCTCGCGGACCGGTTCGTCCCCCAGACCGTCGCCGAACGCACGGCGGACGCCTTCGACCGGTTCAAGCGATACGAGCACTCACTGCGGACCCACATCCGGACGAACACCTGGCACGTCCCGACCTCGTGGTTCGTGCCGTTCGACTCGGCCGAGCGCTGGCTGGTCCTCGGCGCCGACCAGGGTGAGACCACGGAGCCCACCGCGCAGACGACGACCGCGCCACCCCGGAACATGCTCTACGTCACGTCGATGGCGCAGGCAAGGCGCAGGGTCGCCAGGGCGCTGGTCGTGATCCGGCGGCACGTCGGCCAGGTCACCACGCTCGGCGAGGTGGAGGAGGTCGGCCGGTGGCTCGAGGAATTCCACCCGCACTCGCTCGTGGAACTCGACTACGGCGGGCTCGTCCATCTCATGGACGACGAGACTCTGCAGAACGACCAGTCCGTCGCCGAGGTGGCGACCGCCCTCGGCGGTTTGGACAACGGTCAGGAAGAACTTGCCTTCGCGATGTACCAGCGAGTGATAGTCCGCTGGAGATCAGTCCAAGCTCTGCAATTCGCAAACTGACGGTAAAGACAGGTCTGTGACCTGCCAAATCAGGTCACGGAACCTTCGATCTCACATCTACGAACTGAGTAGTTTGCCGTTTTCACTGCGATACCACGAAACGTGTCGCTAGAATCACCGAGCGTGACAACAACACGTGGTCGAGACGTTGCGCCCAGAGGGCTCGCCAATCGCACTACGTGGCTGTATGGTCACATCGGGTGATACCGCAAATGATCCTGAAACCGCACCTTATGGATCATTGGGGGACATCCGTGACAAGCGCAGAAAAGTCGCAGGATCGCTGTCGCCGGTCCACACGGAGGAGAGGCCGCACAAATGTCAGCTCGTACACCCGAGGCCGAGCCATTGCTGACCCCGGCGGAGGTCGCAACCATGTTCCGCGTCGACCCCAAGACCGTCACCCGGTGGGCGAAGGCGGGCAAGTTGACATCTATCCGCACGCTCGGCGGACACCGGCGCTACCGGGAGACCGAGGTCCGGGCGCTGCTCGCGGGGATACCGCAGCAGCGCTCCGAGTAGACCACCCGGTCGTCGCCGAAGCAGGGGGGAAGAAAAGACGCGCTCGCGTCACAGATGTGAGCGCGTCGACCACACGCCCGTGGCCACCATGGGTCACGGGAAGGTGTGGGGTCGGCGCCGCCCGCCCGGCGCCTCCCCGGCACTGTGCTCACTGATCGTCAGGCGTCACCCGGTCGGTCCCCCGTCTTGGAGATTCGAGCAGGTGTTCCGCGTCCTGATCACGACGTGCCGCCACCTCGAGCAGGGCGACCATGTGGTCCATGAGCAGCCGCTCCAGCTCGGGCCGGTCGATGTCCCGATGCTCCAGCCAGTCGAGGCCGGCCGTCTCCACTGATGCGATCCACGATCTGAGGGTGATCCGCAAGACGGGTCCGGGCACGCCGACACGCAGCCGGTTCATCACGAGCCGGAAGAGGCGCTGCCGTACCCCGTCGACGATCTCCCCGATCTCCCCCGCCCGGTTCGCCGGGCCGCCTCTGAGCAGCGCCGCGAAGCCGGCCGCGTGCTCTTCCACGAAGTCGAAGTATCGCGCCAGCCCGCGCGACAACTCATCGAGAGGGTTTCCGCCTTCCTGCGGCCTGAGCCGGGCCTCGAGTTCCTTCGCCGCGCTGCGCAGCGCCGCCACGTAGAGCTCCTGCTTGCCACCGAAGTAGTGGTAGACGAGCGCTCGAGAGGCACCCGCCGCAGTGGCGACGTCGTCTATCGAGACATCCTCCGCGTCGTGCCTGCTGAACAGCTCCAGCGCGGCCGCGATCAGTTCCTCGCGCCTGCGGTCGACGCTGAGCCGGCGCCGCGCGGGCCGCGCTCCGGCCGCCCGTTCCGGGTCGTTTTCGGCCTGGGATGTGGCACCCACAGATCGCACACTATCGGGTCGTCCCGGCGTGACGGCGCTAGTTGATCAAGATGCGAATGTGGAAGGATCCACATTTTCCTCGGATGAACATTTGCGCCGATCAGGGGTAGTGCACGGACCTGAGAGCGCTCTTTGGGAGATGCGAACAGACCGGAAAGAAGCAACACAACTGTGAGCGGCCCGTACCCTACGGGCAACTCGATCGTTTGTTGTGTCAGGTGCACGTCCACGCATCGTGGGGAGAACCATGTCAGGACCGTCCATGCAGACCACTGCCCGGAACGACGTCGCGGGCTCGCTGCCCGACGGTGGCTTGTCCGAGGGGTTCAGTCCGCGGCCACGGCCGACGATCCGCAACGTGGCTGAGCGTGCCGGCGTCTCGAAGTCGCTGGTGTCCCTCGTGCTCAGAGGTTCGTCACACGTCAGCGAGCATCGCCGGGAGGCGGTGCTGCAGGCCGCCAGGGAGCTCGGTTACCGCCCCAACGCCGTGGCCCGCAGCCTGGTCGAGGGCCGGACCCACCTCGTGGGCGCTCTGGTGGCCGACCTCCACAACCCCTTCTACGCCGAGTTTCTCGACGGCCTCCAGGAGAGCCTGCACGGCGACGGCCTTCGGCTGTTGATCGGCAGCGGGCGCTGGGACCCCGCGTTCGAGGACGAGGCCGTTGAGGCCTTTCTCGAACTCCGGGTCGACGGGCTCGTCCTGCTCGGCGTCGCCCCCTCAAGCTCCACCCTCGCGGAGGCCTCCGCGTACACGCCCACGGTCGTGGTCGGCGAGCGCGACGTCTCCCTCGGGGGCGTCGACATCGTCGTGGACGACGACCAATTAGGCGCCCGCCTCGCGATCGATCACCTGGTCGAGCTCGGCCACCGGCGCATCGCCCACATCGAGGGCACCCCCTCTTCCGCGGCCCGTTACCGCTGTGAGGGTTATCTGGTGGCCATGCGCCGTCACGCGCTGGCGCCGTACATCATGGTCGAGCACGGAGACTTCACCGAAGAGGGCGGACGGCGCGCGGCGCGTGCGCTGCTGGCGCGCGACCCACGCCCCACCGCCATATTCGCGGCGAACGACATCGTCGCCATGGGCGTTCTCACCGCGGCGAGCGAGTTGGGCCTGCGCGTCCCCGAGGACCTGTCCGTCGTCGGATACGACAACACCCACCTCGCGGCGGTCAACCACATCTCGCTGACCAGCGTCGACCAGCCCCGCAGAGCGATGGGCCGCTCGGCCGCCGCACTGCTCAGCGACCGCATCACCGAGCCCGGCAAGGCCGCCCGCCTGCGCCAGGTGACCCCTCAGCTGATCGTCCGCCGGAGCACCTGCCCCGTTCCAAGCGATTCCCAAAGCTAGGTCAACCGCCGACGTGTCGAATCGCGGACGGTGTTGACTCCGACTGTGACGCCGACCCCCGGCGGGTCGCAGACATCGGGGGGACCCGCCAGGTCGGCGACTATTTCCACGAAAATCGGGGGGATTCATGCGTGATCCGGAGTTGGTCTCCTGCGCCCAGCGCGCCGCGGGTGAGCTCGAGCGGGCGTGGGCCTACTGGCGCGAGGCTCGTGGGCTGCACGCCGAGGACATAGCCGAGTCCGTGGCGAGCTACGTCGCCCATTCGATCGACCATCCATGGGGACGGCCGCGCGTGGTGCTGGGGCTCGACGCGGAAGATGCCCGGGAATTGGCCGCCCTCTTGCACAAGCAAGACGTCGCGGAGCCTGTTTGGGAATCTCGTTTCACGGCATAACGGTCTGATTACGCCCCTTCTACACGTAGGTTGGGAAGCGACAGACCTCCGTGAAGGGATCTTGCCGTGACCAGTCGCAAACTTGCCGCCGCAGCTCTCGTCCTGGCCGGACTGGGAGCCGCCTCCTGCGGCGGTACGGCGAACTCGGACGCGACCCAGGCTGTCACGGAGCCTGCGGCCGCGACCTCCCAGGTCACAGGGATCACCGCGCCGAACGTGAACCCGGCCGACGTCGTGCCTTCGAAGGTCGCCAAGAAGAGGCCGACACGCCCCCTCGCCGGCAAGGTCATCGTGATCGACCCCGGCCACAACGGGGGCAACTTCAAGCACCCTGAGATCATCAACAAGCAGGTCAACGTCCTCACCCAGTGGAAGGCCTGCGACACCACCGGGACGGCGACGAACGACGGGTACTCCGAGGCCTCGTTCACCTGGGACGTCTCGAATCGGCTGGCCGCACTCCTCAAGGCCAAGGGCGCCACGGTCAAGCTGACGCGCAAGAACAACACCGGCGCGGGCCCGTGCATCACCCAGAGGGCGGCGATCGGCAACCAGGCCAAGGCCAACGCCGCGATCTCCATCCATGGAGACGGCGCCCCGGCGAGCGCGCACGGCTTCCACATCATCATGCCGCAGAAGATCCACGGGCCGGTCGACCCGGTCGTGGGCGCGTCCAAGAAGCTCGGCATCGACGTCAGGGACGCGTTCCACTCCGGAACGGGCCTGCCGTACTCGACCTACATCGGGAAGAGCGCGCTCGACTACCGGAAGGACCTCGGCGGGCTCAACCTTTCGACCGTTCCCAAGATCTTCATCGAGTGCGGGAACATGCGCAACGCGAGCGAGGCGGCCAAGTTCAAGAGCGCCGCATTCCGTCAGCGCATCGCCGAATCCCTCGCCAAGGGCCTCCAGAACTACCTCACCTGACCCCTCCCTCGCGCGTGATCATGCATGGGTTCGTGAGTATGCGGCCCTACCTGGGTTTTCTCGAGTCGTGATCATGCACAGGTTCGGTCACATGAGCCCCGACCTGGCACTTTCCGTTTCGTGATCATGCGAGGAAGCGGGTGTCAAGGCGATTCGGGCCGTTTGGCATGATCTGGGGTATGGATTACCTGCTTCCCCGTCCCAAGCTGGCCGAAAAGGCGCCAGGATCGTTCGAGCTCACGCCCGGCGCCGGCGTCTCCGGTCCCGCTCACCTCGTCGACTCCGTACGGCTGGCTCTGGCCGTACTGGACCTGCGACCTGCTGAGACGGCGGCGGTACGGGTGGAACAGGACCCCGGCCTGGGAGACGAGGCGTACCGCGTCACGATCACGGCGGAATCGGTGCTGATCGTCGCGGGCGGGTCCGCGGGCGCCTTCTACGCGGGGCAGACGCTGAGGCAGCTTCTGCCCGCCGAGGCGTTCCGGTCCGCACAATTGCCCGGAACTTCATGGACGCTCCCTGCAGGCCGCATTGAGGATGCTCCGGGGTTCTCATGGCGAGGCGCCCACATGGATATCTCCCGACATTTCCTTCCTAAGCGTGATGTGCTCCGGATGATCGATCTGCTGGCGCTCCACAAGCTCAACCGGCTCCATCTCCATCTGGTCGACGACCAGGGGTGGCGGGTCGAGAGCCGGGCGTTCCCGCTGCTCCACGAGGTCGGGTCCCACCGGGCGCAGACCACGACCAGCCCCTTCGGCGAAGAGTCCACCTTCGACGGACTGCCGCACGGCGGCTTCTACACGCTGTCCGATCTGGCGGAGATCTCCGCCTACGCGCGAGCCCGGGCGGTCACGATCGTCCCGGAGATCGACGTGCCCGGACACGCTTCAGCGATCCTGGCCGCCTATCCGTCGCTCGGCGCCAAGCCCGGCGAGCCGTACGAAGTCCTCGACCGCTGGGGCATCTCGCCGGCGATCCTCTCTCCGCTGCCCGCCACCGTCGAGTTCCTGGCCACGGTGTTCGACGAGATCATCGGGGCACTGGGCCCGGTGCCGTATTTCCACATCGGCGGGGACGAATGCGTGCTGGACGATTGGGCCGCCTCGCCTGAGATCTCCGCGTACCAAGCGGAGCTGGGCCTGGAAACGCCCAGTGACCTGCACGCCTGGTTCCTGCGACGGCTCGCGGACGTGCTGGCCGAGCGCGGCAGCCGTGCCGTCGTATGGGACGAGGCGTTCGTCAGCGGCATGTTGCGGCAGGACACGGTCGTCATGCCATGGCGCGGCCAGGGAGTCGGCCGCCGCGCGGCGGCCGCGGGACACGACGTCGTGGCGACGTCCGTCTTCCCGATGTACTTCGACTACGCCGAGGCCGCCTCCGATGAGGAGCCGGTGGGGATCGGCGACACGGTCACCGTCGAGGACGTCGCCGGCTTCGCTCCGGCGCCCGCCGAATGGACGCCGGACGAGCGTGCCCGGGTGATCGGCGCGCAGTTCCAACTGTGGAGCGAGCGCATCCCCGACAGCCGCACTCTGGACTATCGTGCGTGGCCTCGCGGGTGCGCCGCGGCCGAGATCACCTGGGCGGGAGAGCCTGCCGCAGGCGCGGATTTCCTGCGGCGCCTCGACGTCCATCTCGTACGGCTGGACGCCTTCGGCGTGGAGTACCGGCCCCTGGCGGGCCCCCATCCCTGGCAGCGGGGCGGAACGGGGTGGCGGCGGCACCGGCCGGAGGTCGTGCTCGTGCATGAGGTGATGAACCACCTCGACGAGATGACCCACTCGGCCGAGTCCACCCGTCCCAGCATGTGACCCGTACGTGCATGATCATGGCGAGGGTTCGCACAGGTTGTGAGGCAGGTTCACGAACCTGTGCATGATCACGGCCAGCGTTGGCGCACGTCACACCGCATTCCAACGAACCTGTGCATGATCACGGCCGGAGTTGGCGCAGGCCGGGCCGTGGTTCCACGAACCTGTGCATGATCACGCGCGAGGGTGGGGGTGGAAGTGGCGGAGGCGGAGGCTGTTGGTAACGACGAACGCGCTCGACAGGGCCATGGCGGCACCGGCGATCATGGGGTTGAGCCATCCGGCCGCCGCCATCGGGAGCGCGGCCACGTTGTAGGCGAAGGCCCAGAAGAGGTTACCCCTGATGGTCCTCAGCGTCCGGCGGGACAGGCGGACGGCGTCCGCGGCCACGCGGAGGTCGCCTCTGACGAGGGTCACGTCTGCGGCCTCGATCGCCGCGTCGGTCCCCGTGCCCATGGCCAGGCCCAGGTCCGCCTGGGCCAGCGCCGCGGCGTCGTTGACCCCGTCGCCGACCATGGCCACCACACGGCCCTCGGCCTGGAGCCGCTTGACCACCTCGACCTTGTCCGCGGGCAACACCTCGGCGATCACGTGCTCGATGCCGACGGAGCCCGCCACGGCGTCGGCGGCGGCCCGGTTGTCCCCGGTGAGCAGGATCGGATCCAGGCCGAGGTCCCGTAGATCCCGTACGGCTCTCGCCGACGTCTCCTTGATCGTGTCGGACACGACGAGGACGCCTCGGGGGACGCCGTCCCAGCCGACGGCCACGGCCGTGCCGCCTGCGGCCTCGGCGGCGGCGAGCGCCTCCTCGACCGCGGGCGGCAGGTGCCGTGTCCCCGCGAGCAGCGCGCGCCGGCCGGCCAGCACGACCCGGCCCTCCACGACACCCCTTACACCGAGCCCGGGAAGGCTCTCGAACTCCTCGACCGCGGGGAGCCGGTGATCCGCCTCACGGGCGGCGGCGACGACGGCCTTGGCGACGGGATGCTCGGACGCGTGCTCGACGGCCCCCGCCATCCGCAGCACGTCCTCGGCCGACTCACCGTCGGCGGCCATGACCGCTGTCAGGGACATGCGGCCGGTGGTCACCGTCCCGGTCTTGTCCAGGACCACGGTGTCGATCTTCCTGGCCCGTTCGAGCACCTCCGGGCCCTTGATCAGGATGCCGAGCCGCGCACCCCGGCCCGTGCCGACGAGCAGGGCCGTGGGGGTCGCGAGGCCGAGCGCGCACGGGCAGGCGATGATCAGCACCGCGACGGCCGCGGTGAAGGCGTGCACCACCCCGCCGCCCGCGGCGAGCCAGGACACGAGCGTGGCGGCCGCCAGCACGATCACGACGGGCACGAAGACGCCGGAGACCCGGTCGGCGAGGCGCTGGACCGCGGCCTTGCCCGACTGGGCCTCGGCCACGAGAGCCGCGATCCGCGCGAGCTGGGTGTCCGAACCGACCCGCGCGGCCCGGACGACGAGCCTGCCGCTCTCGTTCAGCGTTGCGCCGGTGACCATGTCACCCGGTCCGACCTCGGCCGGCACCGACTCGCCGGTGAGCATGCCCGCGTCGACGGCCGACACCCCTTCGACGATGACGCCGTCAGTGGCGATCTTCTCGCCTGGCCGTACGACGAACTCATCGCCGACCTGCAACATCCCGATCGGGACGCGGGTCTCGGCGCCCCGACGGATCACCGTGACGTCTTTGGCGCCCAGTTCCATCAGCTCGCGTAGCGCGCTTCCGGCCAGGCGTCTGGCCCTCGCCTCGAAGTACCGCCCCGCCAGGATGAACACCGTCACGCCCGCCGCCACCTCGAGATAGGTGTGGCCCGACGGGGGCCCGGCGAGCAGGGCCCACGACGACCAGGCGTACGCGGCGAGGGTGCCGAGCGAGATCAGGGTGTCCATCGTCGCGGCACCGTGCCGGAGGTTGACCCAGGCGGCCTGGTGGAACGGCCGGCCGCCGTACGCGACGACGGGCGTGGTGAGCGTCAGGGAGAACCACTCCCATCCGGGGAACCGGAGCGCCGGGACCATGCCCACCGCGATGACCGGGACGGCCAGCAGGAGCGACAGGATCAGGCGGTCTTCCAGCGTGTCGCGCGGAGCCACGGGCTCGGCCTCGGGCAGCGCGGCCGAGTACCCGGCCTTCTCGATCTGAGCGATCAGCTCACGGTGGTCGAGATCATCCGGGAAGACCACGCTGGCCTTCTCCGTGGCGTAGTTGACCGCGGCGTGCACGCCGTCGAGCTTGTTGAGCTTGCGCTCGATCCTGCCCGCGCAGGAGGCGCAGGTCATGCCGGCGATGTCGAGCTCGATCCGCGCTGTCATGTCTCCCCCGGGACCCGCGCCGCGTGAGACGGCTCAGGCGACGATCTCGTAACCGGCCTCCTGGACGGCCAGCCGTACGGCGTCGTCGGTGACGCCCTCACCGACGACGTCCAGCCGCCCGGAGGCGAGGTCGACCTCCACGCCGGTCACTCCGGCGAGCTCGCCGACCTCCTCCTTGACGGAGCTGACGCAGTGGCCGCAGGTCATGCCTTGGACGGTGTAGGTCTTCACGCTCATGTCCATCCTTCCGGTACGGGTACCCCCAGAGGGTATTCCATGACTCAGACGGATGTGCCGATGACCTCGCCGATCGATGTGTGACCGTGTCGCCGGACGCGGCGGGCCAGCTCGCGGTGGATCCTCGACGCCCACAGCGGGCCCTCGTAGATCATTCCGGTGTAGCCCTGGACGAGGCCGGCCCCCGCGCACAGCCGGTCCCACACGTCGTCGGCGTTCTCGACGCCGCCCACGGACACGATCGTGAGCCGGTCGCCCACCTTCTTGTGCAACCGCCGCAGTACCTCGAGCGACCGCTCCTTGAGCGGCCGGCCCGACAGGCCCCCCGTCTCGGTGCTGGCGACTCCGGCGCGGCTGATCGTGGTGTTGGTGGCGATGATCCCGGCCAGGCCGAGATCGACGGCGAGATCCGCGACCGCGTCGACGTCCTCGTCGGCCAGGTCGGGGGCGATCTTGACCAGCAGCGGGGTCCGTCCCGCCACCTCCTTGACCGCGGTCAGGAGAGGCCGGAGGAGCTCGACCGCCTGCAGGTCGCGCAGCCCGGGCGTGTTCGGCGAGCTCACGTTGACCACGAGGTAGTCCGCGAGAGGCGCGAGCAGCCGGGCGCCGGTCACGTAGTCCTGTACGGCCTCGGCCTCCGGCACCACCTTGGTCTTGCCGATGTTGACCCCGACGACGGCGGGGATCACCCGAGGCCTGCGGAGCCGTACGGCCGCCGCCGCCGCGCCGTCGTTGTTGAAGCCCATCCGGTTGATGATCGCCCGACTGTCCACGAGCCGGAAGAGCCGCGGCCGGGGATTGCCGGGCTGCGCCCGGGCGGTGATCGTGCCCACCTCGACGTGACCGAAGCCGAAGGCGGCGAGCGCCTCGACGCATCGGGCGTCCTTGTCGAACCCCGCGGCGAGCCCCAGCGGCCCGGGGAACCGGACGCCGAAGGCCTCGACCCTGAGGGAGTCGTCGCGCGGGGCGAGCAGGGCGTGCAGCACCCGCTTCAGGATGGGGAGCGCGGAAAGGACGCGGAGCAGTCTCATCGTCAGATGGTGGACCGCCTCCGCGTCGAAGCGGCTCAGGACCTGCGTGAACACGAATCGATACATCGCGGCCCAGACTATCGCCCGCGTCAGTTGAGACCGGGGTTCGCCTCCAGGCTCATGGGTGTCGTGTCCTCGGGCGTGCTCCGGATGGTCAGCTCACGGTCGAACTCCAGGAGCCGCAGCAGGCGCAGAACCAGCGAGGACGGGCGGACGAGGGTCGCCGTCCCCCCACGCCCGCGCATCCGCTGCTGGACCCAGAGCAGTGTCCTGCAGCCCGAGCAGTCGATGAAGGCGACGCCCGAGAGTTCGAGATCGATGTGCCCGGGACGATACGTCTGCAGGGCTTCGGAGACGCACACGCGCAGCTCCCCTGCCCCCTCCATGTCGAGATCGCCCCGGACCGCCATCGAGATTCCGCCGTCAGACGGCGTGATCTGGATTCGCAACATCATGCGGGCCCTGTTCGCCCAGCAGTTCGGCCGCCAGGTCGGAGACTCTCCGCCTGCTGTCCCTCGCCTGCTTGCGCAAGCCGGTGAACGCCTGTGTGGCCGTCAGATCGTGCTTTCCCATGAGGTAGCCGATGGCGCGCTCGATGACCACGCGGTAGTCCAGCGCGTACTGCAACTGGTCGGCGAGCACCGCCTTCTCGTCCGCCTCGATCGAGGCCACCAGGACCTGCTCGATCACATGCGCGTACGCGTGGAGCGCCTGGACGTCGGAGTCCTCCCACTCATGGGGGCCGTCCTGATAGACGTTCAGCGTGCCCACGGGCACTCCGCCCAGCCTTATCGGGACGCCCGCCACCGCCCGCACCTCCGGGTGCAGCAATTCGGGCAGTTCGGGCCAGCGTGGATCGCTCCTCACGTCCACGGTGGTCACCTCGGTGTCACCCGCGTACGCGGCGACGCAGGGCCCCTGGCCCGTCATCGCCTGCGCGTGCTCCAAGCTGCGGCCACGCTCGTCGGTCGCGAAGAGATACCGGAGAGTGCGATCCTCCTCGGCGAACATCAGACCGGCCCCCGAATATCCGAAGATCCGATCGACGACCTGCACGATGCGCTCGAGGTGCTGCACGATCCCGGTCGCCGTCGTGCTCTTCTGCAGACGGCGCAGACTGGCGACGAGCGCCTCCGGATCGATATGGGTCATTCCATTTCCTCTCGTGAACCTCACCTCAGCGCCGGCGCGGTCGCGGAGAGTCGGCGACTCGGCCATCACATCTGCCCAGACGGGGAGGAATCAGTCCTGCTCTCGGCGAGGACCCGCAAGACGATCACCATGAGCTCGCCGAGACACGAGCCCGTCTGCGCCGCCGCGGGGTCCCACTCCCGGCCGATCCGGGCGTAGAAGTCGAGGACACCGATGAGTTCCGATTCCTCGACGAGCGGCACGGACATGACGGCCCGCACCGGTAGGGCGTGCGCCGCCACGTGGGGGAATCCCAGTGGGGTCGCCGCGTGAAGATCGTTGATCGCGACGAGGTCGCCGCGTACCGCGCTCGCTATGGCCGGGCCGTCCCCGACCGACTCCTGTGCGGATTCCAGCGCGATGCCGTCGTCGTCGGAGGCACCGACCGCCCGGAGGCGATCCTGCCCGTCGAGCAGCATGAGAGCGGCTCCGTCGACCCCGAAGAGGTCGGCCATGCCGACGAGAACGTTCTCGAGAACCACTGGCGCCTGTGCCATGACATGCCATCTCCATGTAGAAACGGCCGCGGACACAGGGCGGACTGACAGCTAAGCCTAGTGGGCCGCCGACAGCGCAGGCGAGGCGAACCCGACTTTGTTTCACCCTACGACGACGACCGCCCCGGAGCGCGAGTGCGCTCCGGGGCGGTCGTGATGCCGTGCCGGACCCGGTCGGGAGACCGGGGCCGTGGAGTCGTCCGGCGAAAGCCGCGGCGAGGGGTCGGACCGCGAGCCGGGAGGACCTGGCTAGTGCTTGGCCTTCTTGCCTTCCGGCGTCACGGCGTGCCAGTCGCCGCCGAAGTCCTTGGCGTCCTGACCCTTGACGTCGCCGGCCTTCTCGTCCTTGGCGTAGTAGTACAGCGGGTGGTCGTTGTAGACGACCTGGGTCATGCCGTCGTCGCGCTTGATCGTCTTGAGGAGCTCGGGCTTGACGCTCGTGCCGGCCGTGGGCGCGCCGAGGGTGAGAGCCGGCGGCCACGCGGTCGCGCAGGCGCCGGTGCACATCGATGTGCCGGCTTTGTCCTTCGTGAAGAGGTAGAGCGTGCGGCCCTCAAGGCCCACGAGGACCTTGCCGAGCTTCGTGTCCGCTACCTCGATCTTCGCGGGGCCCGTCGGCGCCATCATGATGGGCGAGGTCGGGGATGCCGAGTAGCCCGGCGACATCATGCCGGACTCGCCCTCTGACGGGTTCGCCGGTGAGGTCGGCGACGCGTTGTACTCGTCCGCGGCGACGGGGCTGGAGGAGTTGTTCGATCCCCCGCATCCGGACGCCAGCAGGCCGGCCATGACCGCACCGGCGCACAGCAGTTTCTTCATCTTGTGGTCTCCAGGGAAATAGGCGAGCACCGCGTCCAAGGAGACACGCGGCGACGATAGAGCGTCGCTCCGACACGGACCGTGGCGACATGACTTTGCCCGGTCTTGGCCCGCGCCTGGCCCAATCACCGTCCTGGCCGGGGAAGGGAGGGCGGAACAGGAAGACGCGGGCTGACGCGAAGTCGGACTGGGAGGACGTCATGCGCATGACCAAACTTCCGTCGGGCGAGGAGGTCTCCGTCCTGGGTCAGGGCACCTGGCGCATGGGCGAGAACCGCTCATCACGGGACGAAGAGATCGCGGCGCTCCAGGTGGGCCTCGACCTGGGCATGACGCTGATCGACACCGCCGAGATGTACGCCGAGGGCGAGGCGGAACGGCTCACCGGTGAGGCGATCGCCGGACGCCGCGACGAGGTGTTCCTGGTCGGCAAGGTGCTGCCGCACCACGCCACCCTGAGGGGCACGGCCGCGGCCTGCGAGGAGAGCCTCCGGCGCCTCGGCACCGACAGGATCGACCTCTATCTGCTGCACTGGCGGGAAGGCGTGCCGCTGGAGGAGACGATGTCGGCCTTCGAACGGCTCACCGCCTCCGGGCACATCCGGCACTGGGGGGTGAGCAACTTCGACGTCGGCGACATGACGGAACTCGTGGCTCTCGCGGGCGGCCAGGCCGTACAGAGCGATCAGATCCTGTACAACCTGGCCCGGCGCGGGTCCGAGTTCGAGCTCGCCCCCTGGTGCCATGAACGCGGCATCCCGATCATGGCGTACTCGCCGGTCGAGCAGGGCCGGCTGCTGGGGCACCCGGCGCTCCGCGGAGTGGCGGAGCGGCACGAGGCCACCCCGGCTCAGGTGGCCCTCGCGTGGACGCTCAGGGACGACGGCGTCATCGCCGTTCCGAAGGCGGCGAAGGCCTCCCATGTGCGCGAGAACCAGGCCGCACTCGAGATCCGGCTGGCCGAGGAGGACCTGCTCGTGCTGGACACGGCGTTCCCGCCTCCGCGCGCCGGGCAGCCGCTTGAGATGCTCTGACTCCCGACACGCGATCCCGATCGGCACCCCTGCCCTTCGCCGCGACATCGGCAATGCCATGCTGAGATGTCCCGGCGCCGGTCGATGACCGGCCACGACACACGAAGGAGCACTCCGGATGGCCGACCGTACGGCGCGACCCGCGGACCCGTCCACCGTCAAGCGACGCCTCGGCCGCACGGGAGTGTGGCTGGCCTCGTTCTCCTCTGTGCCCGCGGAGACGGTACGCCGGGCAGCCGCCGAGATCGAGGGCCTCGGCTACGAGGCGCTGTGGTTCGGCGAGACCCCGACGAGCCGGGATGCCCTGACGCAGGCCGCACTCCTGCTGTCGGCCACGCAACGCCTTCAGATCGCGACCGGCATCGCCAACATCTACGCGCGTGACGCGGTGTCGGCGGCCAACGGGGCGAAGACCCTGACGGAGGCGTGGGGAGATCGGTTCGTCCTCGGCCTGGGGGTGAGCCACGCCCCGCTCGTGACCACTCGGGGCCACGACTACAGCCAGCCGGTGGCCACCATGCGCGCCTACCTCGACGCCATGGACGCCACCTCGTTCGGTCTGCCCTCGGTGCCCGAACCGCCGCGGGTCCTCGCGGCACTGCGGCGCAAGATGCTCGAACTGGCGGCCACCAGGGCGCAGGGAGCACACCCGTACTTCACCACCCCGGAGCACACCGCGATGGCGCGTGAGGTCCTCGGGCCCGACCCCGTCCTCGCCCCCGAGCAGGCCGTCGTGGTGACCACCGACGTCGACCACGGCCGGCCCATCGCGCGAAAGTACGCCGCGGTCTACCTGGCCATGCCCAACTACCTCAACAACCTGCGCGAACTCGGCTTCTCCGATCGCGACTTCGAGGGCGGCGGCAGCGACGCGCTCATCGACGCCGTCATCCCCAGTGGAGATCCGGAGACCATCGGCGAGCACGTCCGCGCCCATCACCAGGCAGGAGCCGACCACGTCTGCGTTCAACCAATCGCCGGCACACTCGCGGAGCAACTCGAGCACCTGCGCCTGCTCGCCCCCGTCATCACCGGCTGATCCTGTGAGTACGGCACGGCCTGATGCGGCACCGCACGACCAGGACAGCGAGACGCCGGGCCTCACCCCACCGGACCCGACGGGACTCGAGACGTGGATCCGGCAGGTCCTGGGCCTGGCCGGCCCCCACGTCTCGTCGTTCGCTCCGCTGTTGCCCGAACCCCCCAGACCATCGGCGGAGACGGCGGATCCGCCGTCTCCGCCGGACGGACGGTAGCACCGCCTGTTCTCGGACGGCGGCGGATCCCGCTCAGCCTGTCCGCCCGCGCACCTGCTCCTCCAGCCGCGCCAGGCTCTCGTCGAGGGACTTCTCCACGAGAGCGGCGGGCGGCGTGTGCCCCCGGCCGAAGAACGACAGGTGGACCGTCGCCTCGCTCCCCCGGTCGTCGATTCCGGCCACCTGCAGCCATCCGGCGTACCGGTCGTCGTCACGGGTGCCCCACTCGAGCCGGAGCTGGTCACGGTCCTCCCGGAGCAGCGCGCGGGCGTCGTGTCCGGTCCTGTCCTCGTGGACGGTCACGGCGGGCAGTTCCTCCGGGTGGACGTGCAGGTCGCCTGGCAGCCACTCGTCGAGCCGGTCGAGGTCGCACGCCTGGTCGAACACCTGCTCGGCGGAGGCCGGCATCCTGCGCGACCGCTCGAATTCGCTCATCGGTTCGTCCTCCTCACTCTGGCACGTACCGCGCCCTTACCCTCCGAGGGCCACTCCATCCGGCCCCAGATATTCACGCTTGACTTATATAAGTAGCGGCAACTTCATCGGCCTGTTCCGGGCGCAGGCGCGGGGACCCGCTCGGGAGGGGGCGGGAAGCAGCCGACCTCCGCACTCACCGGCCGGGGACACGGCACCAGGCCCGAGGGACCGCCCGCCATGACCCCGACGCCCGGCGGCACGCCCAGGACGTACTCGGCGCGGCATCCCGTCTCACAGTTCGTTCCGACGTCCAGCATGCTTCCGTCCCGCCAGGACTCCTCGAAACGGCGCCCCGTCTCGCGCCAGGTGAGCGTGCGCTTGATGGACAGCCGTCCGGGCGTGCCCGGCACCAGTTTGACCTCGACGTTCCCGATCGTCCTGACGACGATCATCGGCGTGGAGATCTCGTAGGCGTACGTGGTGATCTCGGTGGTCGGGCCGACGGGACCGTACGCCGAGGACGCGCGGAAGAGGTCGCCGTCGGGCTGGACGCGGATGTCGGTCAGCACCGCGAGGGCCATCGCGACCACGACGACGGCGGTGAACGCGCCGCCCACGACGATCCAGGCGGCTCTGACACTGCTTCGCATCTGCACGCGCCTTTCAGACCTTCAGGAATCGCAGTACGGCCAGGACCCGGCGATGGTCCTTGTCGGCGCTGGGCAGGTCGAGCTTGGTGAAGATGTTGTTGATGTGTTTGCCGACCGCACTCTCCGACACGACCAGGGCCTCGGCGATCCCGGCGTTCGACCTGCCCTCCGCGATCAGCGCCAGCACCTCGTGCTCGCGGGGCGTCAGCCGTTCCAGCGGGTCGCTGTTCCTGCGCAGGAGAAGCTGGGCGACCACCTCCGGGTCGAGGGCGGTGCCTCCGCCCGCCACCCTGCGCAGCGCGTCGTAGAACTCGGTGACGTCGGCCACCCGGTCCTTGAGCAGGTATCCGATGCCGCTCGTCGCCGTGGACAACAGCCGGCTCGCGTAGCGTTCCTCGACCCATTGGGACAACACGACGATCGCGAGATCCGGCCGCTGGCGGCGCAGGACGAGCGCCGCGCGCAGGCCCTCGTCGGTGTGCGACGGCGGCATGCGGACGTCGGTGACGACCAAGTCGGGCTCGTGCCCGTCGACCGCGCGCAGCAGGCCCTCGGCGTCGCCGACCGCCGCCACCACCTCCATGCCTCCGGCGCCGAGCAATCGGATGAGCCCCTCCCGGAGCAGTACGGAGTCCTCCGCCAGGACTACGCGCACGGAAGCTCCGCCTCGATCCTGGTCGGACCGCCGGGCGGACTGTCGATGCGCAACGCCCCGTCGACCGAGCCGACTCTCTGCGCCAGGCCGCGCAGCCCCGTGCCGCCTCCCGCGTCCGGCGCGGCTCCTCCCCTGCCGTCGTCGAGGACCGTGAGGTGAAGGCGGTCGCCCGCACGCCGTACGACGATCTCCGCACTGTTCGCCTGAGCGTGCTTGGAGATGTTGGTCAGGGCCTCGGACACGACGAAGAACGCCACGGCCTCCACCGTAGGCGAGACTCGTTCCGTCACGTCGACGTGGAGCCGTACGGGGAAGGACGCCCGCGCGGCCAGTCCGGACAGCGCGGCGTCGAGACCCTCCTCGGTGAGCACGGCCGGGTGGAGACCACGCACGACGTCCCGCAACTCCTTCAGGACGAGCTTGGAGTCCTCGTGCGCCTGGGCGATCACTTCCCTGACCGGTTCGGGCAGGTCAGTGAGGGTGGCGCGGGCCATGCCCAGGTTCATGGCCAGCCCGAGGAGCCGCTGCTGGGTGCCGTCGTGCAGGTCGCGCTCGATCCGGCGGCGTTCGGCGTCCGCCGCCTCGACCACCTCGGCACGGCTCTCCCGGAGGCTCTCCACCCGCTCGGCGAGCTGGTCGTTGAGGCTGGGCCCGAGCAGCGCCTCCGCCGCGACGACGTCGAGCGAGGTGACACCCTGCACCACCCAGGGGACGACCACGAACACCGCGAACGCGAGCAGGGCGAGCAGGGACCCCGTCCATCCGCTTCCCACCAGCCACAGACGGAGGGCGAGCCCCGCCGCGACCAGGCACGCGGACCAGGCCACGATCACCGCGACGAACCCGGCCACGCTGATCATCGGCGCGATGACGTGGTAGGCGACCTGCCGCCACACACTCCTCGACCGCATGTCGCGGAACAGGCGCCGCACCGGATCGCGGCCGGCGGCGGGGCGCGGCACCGGGGCGATCTCCACACCCAGATAGGCCGCGAAGCGTTTGCGCTGCAACCGGGTGAAGACCGTCACCGACCAGAAGAGCAGCGGCAGGCCGACCAGCGGCGCCACCACGGTCCAGGAGAACACCACCGACACGACGGCCAGCCCACCGATCACACCGACGGCGGCGAGCGCGATCGGAAGACCCGTAGCCACGTGGACGGTGCGAAGCCAGGTCGGTGCGGACCAGTGGACGCGGACCCTGTCCCAAGGAGTGCTCAGGTCGGTGGCGGTCATGATGACAACGGTAGAGATCGCGTCCGCCCGGCGACATGGGCCGACCATCCGAATCCATGGTGGGGTAAACCCCACCATTCGGCGACCGCGTGCAACGTTCTCCGGTGATGAGACGTCTCTGATGTCATGGACGACACCTTCGACGACTTCGTCCGGGGACGCGGCAATGCGTTGTTCCGATACGGATTCGTCCTGACGGGCGACGTGGACGACGCGGCGGACCTCGTACAGGAGGCGCTGCTTCGCCTGGGCGACTCCTGGCACCGGGTGATCCGCAAGGACGACCCGGAAGGCTACGTCCGGACGATCATGGCCCGGCAGCACATCAGCTGGTGGCGCCGCCGTCGGCGTGAGCGTCTGATGGCGGACGCACCGGATCGCGGCTACACCGACGTGCGGCTCGACGGGGACGACGCGTTGTGGGCCGAGCTCGCAACCCTCCCGCCCCGGCAGCGGGCCGTGCTGGTCCTGCGCTACTACGAGGACCTGCCGGACGCGGAGATCGCCGCGATCCTCGGCGTCTCGACCGGAACCGTGCGGAGCCAGGCCTCGCGGGCCCTCGACAAGCTGCGCGTCGGCAGGCGTGCGGCACTGATGGAGGAAGTGTGAGAACCGAACAGGACTTGAGAGCGGCCCTCCAGGAGGCCGCCGCGCGGGCTGTGGATCCTGCCGACATCGCCGACGCCGTGCGCGTCCGGCGCAGAAGGCGGACACACCGTCGCCACCAGGCCGCACTGGCCTCCGCAGTGGTGGTCATCGTCGTGGCCGGGGGATCGGCCGTCCTCCGCGGGGGCGGGGGCGGTTCGACGGACGCCGGAACCACGGCCGCCCCGACCACGCACGCCACGACCGCCTCGCCCGCTTCCGCACCGCCCTCCGCAGGGCCCGCAGGGCCGGACCTCAGAAAGTTCCTGCCGGCGCGCACGGTGTGGCCGGATGCCGTGTTCACGATTCCGGCGGAGGCGCCGGACGGTTCCGGCTACTCCCCTCTCACGGCTCTCAGCCCGACGGAGTTGCTCATGATCGCCAGAACGAAGTTCTCGAAGATCGACCGGCTCGACGTCTACGACACGGGGACGGGCGAGAGCCGCGTCATCACGCGGATGCCCGCCTCCAAGAAGGATTACCACCAGTGGCGCTTCGAGGTGGGTGCGGACTACATCGGCTGGTACGGCACGATGCTCAACGGCAGGAAGGGCGGGTGGGCGGACTTCTGGGTCGCACCGCGCGCGGGCGGTGCGGCGATCAAGGTCGGCGAGGTGACCGGCGACCTGTCCGGTGTCAGCGCGATCGGGGTGTCGTCGGACTCCTTCGTCTGGTCGATCCGGCCCGGCGGGGTCTACCGCATGCCGATCACCGGGGGCTCCCCGGAGAAGCTGGCGGGCACCGACGGCCTGTGGTTGCAGTCCTGGCCGTGGGCCGTGGACGTGCCCCCCATCCGGATCGGCCAGGTGCAGGACCGCAACCAGAGCAAGCTCGTCAACCTGGAGACGGGTGAGACGAGGACCATCATTCCCCCTGCCGGCGTGAAGGGGTTGGGCTGCTCGATCGAATGGTGCCTCGGCCGGATGGGTAACGCGGTCATCGTCATGCGGCCCGACGGCTCGGGGCTCAGCCGGATTCCGGTGCCGTCGTCGTACTTGCTGCCGCCTCTCGGTTCGCACTTCGCCCAGATGTCGGGAGCGGTCGTGTACGACCTGAACACCGGGAAGAAGGCCATCGTCGGAGTGCGTCCCGTCGGGTACTCATGGAGAGCCACCTCGTCGTCCCCGCTGCTCTCCTGGGAGGCCGGGCGCGGCAAGCTCGACGTGCTCAACCTGCTCGCCGTGGACGGATGAGGCTCGCCGTCGGCCGATGACACTCGCCCAGTACGGGCGAGACAGACACGACGGACACGACAGAAGGGCCCGCACCGGCACAGGTGCGGGCCCTTCCTTCAGGTGACCTTCTTCAGGAAGAGATCACTTGTGGTGGGTGAGCGAGGCCACCGCGCCCGTGGTCGGGTTGAGGATGACGGTGTCCGCCTTCGGCTTGCCGAAGTCGAACATGCCCTTCAGCGAGCCCGCGCGCGAGTCGTAGGAGGAGTCGCCGATCCGGCCGAGGTTCCAGTTGTCCTCGATGAACTTCAGGACCGAGGTCTGGTCGGTGAGGGTGTGGTCGACGTGGTTCACCTTGCTGTAAGGCGAGATCACGAGCAGCGGCGTCCGGGGGCCGTAGCCACAACGGTCGTCGTAGCCACCGGCCACCTTGGCCTTGCCGCAGAGCGCGGCGCTGTCCTGCGCCGGGTCGGCGGAGCCGTTGACGATCGGAGCGGCCTTGTGGTCGTACCAGCCGTCCGAGTCGTCGTAGGCGATGATGATCGCGGTCGACGCCCAGTCCTTCGACTTCTGGATCTTGTTGATCGTGTTGACCACGAAGTTCTGCTCGTCCAGAGGGTCGGAGTTGCCCGGGTGACCGTCCTGGTAGGCACTGGCCTTGAGGAAGCTGACCGCCGGCAGGTTGCCCGCGCCGAGGGCGGCATCGAAGTCCGTCAGGTCGTAGTTGTGGTTCGCCTGGTCGGTGTGCCCGATCGCCGCGACCGAGGACGGCGGCAGGTGCTTCGGGTTCGCCGTCGACGCGTAGTACTGGAACGGCGAGTGGTGCGGGCTGTAGTCCACGACCGAGTTGCCGCCGACGTTCTGGTGCGTGGCACCGCACACCACGTAGTTGCCCGACGCGTCGGTCGGCTTGAAGCCGCCCTGGAACCAGCCCCACGTCACGTGGTTCCGGTTCATCAGGTCACCGACGTTGGGGCCGGTGGCCTGCGCGAGGTTGTTCTTCGAGGTGTGGTTGTTGTCCGAGCAGTCGTCGAACGCGGGGTCGGGGTCGTTGATGACCGTGCCGGTGCCGACGCCGTTGGGCGAGGACACCACGCTCGGGTCGCTGACCGCCGTGTGCGTCACCGGGTCGACGGGGTAGACGCCGCTCGTGTTGCCGGAGATGAGGTTCAGCGCACCGGGGGTCGACGGACCGAAGTTGGTGTTGTAGGAGTTGTCGCTCAGCGCGTAGTACTGGGCGTAGTTCCACATACCGGTGACGGTGTTGCCGTCGTAGTAGTCCATGACAATGCCGGGCGTGGTGAAGATGTTGTTGCCACCGCACGTGCTGTGCTCGGTGTTCTCGACGAACTTGTCCATCTTGCCGCCGTTGTAGGCAAGCTGCTCCGCACCGTACGCGTGGCCCTGGCTGCAGGTGAGGGCCTGCTCGTGCGTCAGGCGCTTCGGGTTGTACTGGTTCGGGTTCTTGGTGAGCAGCTTGTTGGTCAGCCCGTCGACGGACGGAGTGCCCTTGGCGGCCTTGAACGTGGTGCCGTCGGTGTTCGCCGCGCTGGGGTACGTGCCGAAGTAGTGGTCGAACGACACGTTCTCGTCGAAGAGCACCACGACGTGCTTGATGGGGGTCGTGGTCTTCGTGTCGTTCTTGTACAGGGCGACCGGAGTCCCCTTGGTCTTGGGAGCCGCCGTCCCGGTGGCGGCGGAGCCGGGCGACATGGTCGTGACGACCAGGACCCCGGCGGCCACCACGCTGGTCGCGACCGCGGACCAGCGCAGTGCCGTCTTCTTGTCTGGGCGAATGCCCACAATGCCTCCTACTGACGATGCCCGAACCAGGTTTCGGCTCGGATGGCACCGGAGACACGCGGCCCCCAGGGTGCCTACGAAATCCCATCGGAGGCGATCGACAAGTATCAGCCAAAAAGGTGACATCCACCTAAACAGCGGATAAAAATGGTCAAACCTTCACAAATCCTGCAAATGACCTGAATGAATCCTGTACGCCCGGAAGTGCGAAGAAATACCCGCCGCCGAACGGCGAGATGTAGTCGACGAGCGGCTCGTCCGCCAGCCGCTTCTGGGTCGCCTCGAACTGCCGCTGGAGATCCTGCTGATAGCAGGTGAAGATCAGGCCGACGTCGAGGTTGCCGACGGAGTCCATGCCCCGGTCGTAGTTGAAGCCCCGCCGCAGGATCCGGCTGTCGTCCGTCTGGGGCGTACGCGGGTTCGCCCGCCGGATGTGGCTGTCGAGCGGGATGACCAAGCCCTCGGGGTCGTTCTGGTACTGGGGTGCGTCCTGCTCGTGAGCGCCGTCCAGCGGGGCACCGGTGTCCTTGGCGCGGCCGAACATCTTCTCCTGCTCGTCGAGCCCGACGCGGTCCCAGAACTCCACGAGCATCCGGATGAGCCGGACGACGAGGTAGCTGCCGCCCGCCGTCCAGGCCGGCTCGGGCGCTTTGCCGCTCGCCCAGACGCGCCGGTCCATCTCGGCGGCCTTCGTGGCGTCCGGGTTGGCGATGCCGTCCTTGAAGCCCAGAAGGTTCCGCTGAGTTCCGGTCGGTCTGGACGGGTTGGAGAACCCGTTCATGCGCCAGCGGACCTGCATCCCGCCGCGCGTGTGCTTGGCGATGTCGCGCAGCGCGTGCAGCAGCGTGTCGTCGTCGTCCGCCTCCAACTGCAGGCTCAGGTCGCCGTGACACCACGCGGGGTCGAGATCGTCGTTGGGGAACGTCGGCATCCGCGTCAGCCGGGACGGCTTGCGCGAGGCCAGGCCGTACCGGTCGTCGAACAGGGAGGCGCCGACGCCCACCGTGAGCATCAGGTCGCCACCCGGGATGTCCGGCCCGAGGATGCCGGAGTCGGACGGCGGTGCGGTGATACCGACCTGCTCAGGTGTTCCCCCCGACGTGAGGGCGCGCGCCCGATCGGTCAGTGTGTGCAACAGGTCCGTGAGCTCGTCGCGGCCGTCCGCCATGACGTCGAAGGCAGCGACGATCGTCCTGCGCCGGGCGGGCGCCAGGATCCCCGCCTGGTGTGGGCCGTGGAAGGGAGGGATCGGCGGCGCACCGGCCTCGGGAGTCGTGGAGGTCTCCGCGAGGGCCTTCCCCGCGGCCACTCCGGCCACGGAGCCGGCGATCCCGGTCGCGAGGGCGCCGCGAAGGAACATCCTGCGGTCGTAGCCGCTCATGAGGTCCGCCTTGGGTAGCAGATGGAGGCGATCGGGGCCAGGCGTTCGAGCAGCTCGCCCACCGCGCCGTCGATGGACTCGCGGTCCGACGTGGCGAGACCCGCGACGGGCGTCCACGAGTCGCCGTGCTTCTGCGCGTCGAGCAGCTTCTGGACCCGGTCCAGATCCGCGTCCATCTGCGGCAGCCCGGTGTAGCGGGACTTGAGCAGCGGCCGCAGGACCTCGACCGCCTGGCGTGTGCCATCGAGGTTCGCCGAAGCCGTGGCCAGCGAGGTGCCGCTGCCCTGGTCGGCCTTCTCGGTGAGCTCGAACTGGAGGGTGTTCTCCATGATCTCGTGCGCGCGCAGCGGGAGGTCGCCGGGCTCCATGTCCTCGTTGGGCAGGTCGGCCTTCAGGCCCTTGACGTCCTTGAGCAGGCGATCGGCCGGCGACCGCAGCGAGGCCGCGGACTCGCCGTGCCACAGGCCGTACTCCACGCGGTGGAAACCGGCGAAGTCCGGATCGTGCACGCCCTTCGCCAGACCCTGCGGAAGGCCGTCGATCGCGTCGCCGAAGTCGCCGAAGGTGTCGTAGGCCGCGCCCAGCTTCTCGTAGGCCAGATGGGCGGGCAGCCAGGCCTTTTTGGCGGCCTTGAGGTCCTTGCGATCGACGGCCGCCACCAGCGTCTTCGTCTTGGCCAGGAGCGTCTTCACTCCGCCGGCCACGTAGTCCTGGTACTCGCGCGTCGGGCCGTACAGGTCGTTGTAGGTGACGGGGACCGCGGCCGGACCGGACTTCGCGGATCCCGCGATGTGGACCGAGGGACCGACAATGGGGTCGCCGTCCTCGGGCTGGCACCGGATGGCGTACGTGCCCTGACCGAGCGTGATGGGCAGGGACCTTGTGACACCGGGCGCCAGCCCTTCGAGCTCGCCGTAGACAGCGCCGCCGGGCACGGCGATCACGTCGGCGTCCGCCGCCGTGGTGCCGGTGTTGGTGATCGACAGTGTCTGCGGGCCGGCGGTGGGATGGGCCCACCCCTCGCCGCAGTGACTGGTCGATAGCTGGATGGGAGGATCGGCCGCCGACTGAGCGGGCGCCGCATTGACACCGGAATTCGAGCATCCGGCCACGAAGAGGAGCGACGATGCGATCACCGCGCTCACCCGCCTGACGTGCACTGATCTCCCCTTACGGAGGACCTGAAAAGGGCAAAAATAGACTAGTCACGCGATCAACCGTAGAAGCCCTAGTAGCTGACATAAGCCACCTTGTTCACGAAGTTCTCACCTGGCGTTCCCTTTTGAAGGGCCGTCCGTGAACTGCGGGCGTGGTCGCGCACGCGCGACACGACCTGACAGCACGTGACCAGGCAGGACGCGACCTCCGGGCCGGGGTCGTCGAGGCCACGCGCATATCCGCGGGCCGAACTCAGCCGTCTCGTCCGGCCTGGTGGAGCCGGTGGTGCCGCTCGGCGCGCACCCGGTCCCCGCAGGTCGTGGAGCACCAGATGCGCCGGGCGTGCTGGCGCAGGAAGATCCGTACGCAACCGGGCGACTCGCAGCGGCGGATCGTCGGCGCGCGCGGTCCGGTGACGACGTCGACGGCGTCGCGGGCGATATGCGCGAGAACCGCGTCGAAACCGCCTGCCCGCTCGGCATGCCAGACCTTCACGGGACCGGTGGACGCCCCACTGCCAGGGGTGGAATACCAGGAGTTGATCAGCGCGAGCGCCACGGAAGCGTCCTCGCCGGGAGCCGGATGCCATGACGTCATCGCCTGATCATCCCCCGCTCCGTGGCGGCCCGTCCTCCGTTCCGCGTCCGTAGCCGATCGGTCGTGCGGTCTCGGCTTTTTCGTTTCTCACGGAAGCCGTCCGAGATTCCATGAGAAACGAAAAAGAAGCCCATTGCCGCCGCATCCACGAGCCTCGGCCTCCTGTGCGATGAGTGGACACGAACACACAGACCCGCCGGGCGTCACGGCGTCAGGACCACGATGCCGAAGTACCGGGGCTCCGTCTCTCCCGTGCGGGTGACCTGGAAGGTCATCTTGTCGAGGCCCTGCGGGGAGAGCTCGACCGTGCCCGGATAGCACCCGGCGGGGCCGCTGACCCGGCCGAGCCGCATGGTCACGGTCGTGGCCGTCTCGCGCACCCGGCTCAGCCGTCCTGAGCACTGAATGTTGGCCCCCCACCTCATGGAGCCTGCCTTGGCCGTGTCCTCGGCAAGGAGCAGTTCCACGGAGAACACCAGGTCGGACGAGGGGTACTCGGCGCTCCCTGTCCACCTGCCCTCGTACGAGAACGCTCCCGGCGAGGAGGGGGTGATGGAGGGGGACACGTAGGCGGGGACGGAGGCGGGCGTGGAGGGGGTGGGGCTCGTCCGGCCGTGGTCCGCCCACCACAGGGTCGCCCCGATGACACCTGCCACCAGGACGCCGACCCCCGCCACGACGGCGGGCCTCCGCAGGAACCATCGCGGGACGACGGCGGGTCGGGTGAGCTCGATCCTCTCCGGATCCGACGGGGCCGCCGCCTCGCCGTCCTCCGCGTTCAGGGGATCGGTGACGGCGTCCGGGGAGACGGCCGCCACCGCTGAGGACTCGCCCGGGGAGACGGCTGCCACCGCTGAGGGCTCGCCGCTCGGTCGTGTGCTGCCGGCCAGGATCGCTCCGGCCTCGAGCACATCGCCGGGCGTCTTGTCCCGAAGGGCGAGCTCTCCGCGGCCGATGAGGTGACGCAGCACCTCGTCCGCCGTCGGACGGCCGGACGGGTCCGCCGCGAGGCAGGCGACGACGATCTCGCGTAACCGCCCGGAGAGAGGTCCGAGGTCGGCGGTGCCGAACAGGATGCGGCCGAGGATCGCCTCGAAGGATTCACCGCTGTATGCGTGGCGCCCGCTCGCGGTGTAGGCGACCGTGAGCGCCCAGCCGAACATGTCGGCCGCGGGACTCGCCCTTTCTCCTCTGAGCTGCTCGGGAGAGATGTACGCAGGCGTGCCGACGGGCGTCAGCGTCACGGTCTCCGTCTTGTCCAGGAACCGGGAGATGCCGAAGTCGATCACGCGCGGCCCGTCGGGGCCGAGCAGGACGTTGCCCGGTTTGAAGTCCCGGTGGACCACGCCGGCCTCGTGTATCGCCGCGAGCGCGGTGGCCGTGCCCACGGCGACCCGATCGAGCGATCCTCCTGAGCGGGGACCCGAGGTCGCGATGTCCTCGCGGAGGGACGGCCCGTCGATGTACTCGCTGACGATGTAGGGACGCTCTTCGTCGAGATCGGCGTCGAGCACCTGCGCCGTGCAGAAGGGCGCGACCCGCCGCACCGCCTCCACCTCGGCGATGAACCGTTTTCTGGCCTTCTCGCCGTCCAACTCCAGGTGCATGCGCTTCACCGCGACCTGGGCGCCGCCGGGGGCGGTGCCGAGGAACACCACTCCCTGTCCCCCCTGGCCGACCCGCCCGGCCAGACGATAAACGCCGAGGCGCCGGGGGTCATCGGCGCGCAGGGGGGCGGGTGGTGCCATGTGCCATGCCTACCACGACCGTGATCGATGTGGCTCGGCCCGGGACCTCAGAGCACGTCTTCGATACGGATCGGCAACCGTCGGTGGCGCCGGCCTGTGGCGTGGAAGACGGCGTTCGCGATGGCCGCGGCCACGCCCACCATGGACACCTCGCCGAGGCCCTTGACGCCGACCGGATTCAGCAGCGGGTCAGGCTCGTCCACGAAACCGACCTCGACCTCGCCGATGTCGGCGTTGACCGGAATCGGATACTCCTCCATGGTCGCGTTGGCGAACCCTCCGTATCGGGGGTCGACCTCGCTCCGTTCCCGCAACGCCCCCCCGATTCCCCACACCACGGCGCCGCGGACCTGGCTCACGGCGGTCACCGGACTGGCGACCCTGCCGCAGTCGACCACGCTGACCACGCGCGGAACCCGGATGCGCCGGGTCGTCGGCTCGATCCGCACCTCGGCGAAGTGCGCGATGAAACTGAAGGCGGTGAAGCCGGGGTAGACCGGGCCGGCGAAGGCGACCAGTCCCGCGCGCGACTGTTCGATGATCTCGGGTGGCTGCCCTGGTGCGACGGTGGTCGCCTCCACGTCGACCGCCGCCTGCCCGGTCGCCGCGACCGCCGCCTCCACGTCGACGGGATCGGAGTCCGCCACGTCGAGGCGCTTGCGCAGGTCGCGCAGCGCGGCGTGGACGGCCTGCAGCGCCGTGGCCGTACCCCACGAGCCGGCGGTGAGATGTTGCGGCGCGACCCTGGTGTCGCCGACGTACACGATCACGTCTTCGGCCGCGATGGACAGGTCTTCGGAGACCAGCCGGACGATCGCGGTGCGGATGCCCTGGCCCATCTCGTGGCCGTCCACCCCGACGGTGACCTTTCCGTCCGCGGCGGCGGACAACCGGGCGACGGCCGGGGCGACTGAAGCGGGGTAGGCACCGGACGCGACGCCCCAGCCGACCTGCGTTCCGTCCGCCCCGCGCATCGAACCGGGCTCGGGGGTACGGCCGGCCCAGCCGAACATGTCGGCCCCGCGCCGCAGGCACTCGGCGAGATGCCGGGACGAGAAGGGCTGGCCGGTGACCGGGTCGACGTCGGCGTCGTTGGCCAGGCGCAGCGCCACGGGGTCCTGCCCCAGGGCGTAGGCGACCTCGTCGACGGCCGACTCGAACGCGAACGCGGCGGGGTGCTCGAACGGAGCACGCATGAAGCCGGGAGTCTGCACGTCGGTGCGGATCAGGCGCTGGCGGCCCCGGAAGTGTTCGATTCCGTAGAGACGACTGGTGATCTCGGTGTATATGGCGGGGAACAGGTCGTGCCGGGAGGTCTGCTGGTCCACCTCGTGGACGGCGGCCAGCAGCCGGCCCGTCTCGTCGGCGCCGAGCCGTACGCGATGGCGGCTCGCCGGCCGGAAGCTGGCCTGATGGAACGTCTGAGTCCGGGGCATGACGAACTTGATCGGCCGGCCGAGCCGGCGTGCGGCCAGGGCGAGTGGCCCCACGTGGGGCTGGAGGGAGTTCTTCTGGCCGAACCCGCCTCCCGTGTAGGGAGAGATGATCTCGATCCTCGCGGGGTCGAGGCCGAGTTGCCGGGCCAGGCCACCGCGCAGCGCGCCGGCGTTCTGCGTGCCCTCGTGCACCACCAGCGTCTCGCCGCGCCAGCCCACCACGCCGCCGATCAGCTCCATCGGCACCTGGTGCTGCTGAGGCAGGTCGTAGGTCGCCTCGATCCGCACCGGGCTCTCGGCGAAGGCGGCGTCGGCGTCGCCCATGACGATGTCGGCGAGGAACGGCAGCGGGATGGCCTCCTGCTGGACGAGTGTCTCGGCGGCTTCCGCGTCGAGACCCACCGCGATCGGCTCGACCTCGTAGTCAGCGCGGACGAGGTTCGCCGCCTCGGTCGCGGCGATGAGCGTGTCCGCCACCACAAGGGCGATGGGTTGCCCGCGATAGGCGATGCGGTCGTCGAGCAACGGCTGCAGGCTCTGGAAGCCGTAGCCGCCGCCCATGACGAAGCCGGGCGAGCCCAGTTCGGACGCGTCGACGCGGGTCAGAACCATCAGCACGCCGGGAACGGCCTCGGCGGCGGCGGTGTCGATGTTCACGACGCGGCCCTTGCCGACGGTGGAGACGGCGAACACGGCGTGCGCGAGGTTCGGAGACGTCAAGTCCGCCCCGTAGCGGACCGTACCGGTGACCTTGTCGTGGGCGTCGACCCGCCGAGTGGGAGCGTTCATCGGACCGCTCGCTCTCCGGCGATCCGCAGCGCGTCGGCCACCGTGCGGACGCCAAGCTCGATCTTGAAAACGTTGTGGGCTCCCGGGCGGGCGCCCGCGAAAGCCGCCTCACCGGCCCGGAGGGCGGACTCCTCGGTCAGCCGTTCGCCGGTCAGGACCATTTCGGCGGCCGGGCACCGCCACGGCAGGGTGGCGACCCCGCCCAGTGCGATACGGCAGTCCTCGACCGCACCCTGATCGTCGAAGGCCACCCCGGCCGCGACCGACACGAGCGCGAAGGCGTACGACTCCCGGTCGCGGATCTTGTGATACGTGGAGCCACGGCCGGCGGACGTGACCGGAACGCGGATCCGGACGATGAGCTCGTCCCCCGCGAGGGTGTGCTCCCGCTGCGGAGTGTCGCCCGGCTCCACATGGAGGTCCGCGATCGCCACGGTGCGCTCACCACGAGGACCGATGACGTCGACCACGGCGTCGAACGCGCGCAGGGCGACCGCCCAGTCACCCGGATAGGTGGCGACGCAGGTGTCACTGCCGCCGAAGATGGCATGGCCACGGTCGAGTCCGCCGAAGGCGGCGCATCCGCTCCCCGGCTCCCGCTTGTTGCACGGGAACGCCGGCCCGCCGCGGAAGTAGCCGCAACGGGTGCGCTGAAGCAGGTTGCCCCCGACCGTGGCCATGTTGCGCAGTTGCTGGGAGGCGGCCTTGGCCAGCGACTCGGCCAGTGCCGGGAAGTCGCGCCGCAGCACCGGGTCGTCGGCCACGTCGGCCATCCGGGCGGCGGCGCCGAAGGAGAACTCGCCGGGACCGGTCGTGTCGATGGCGGCGAGCTCGGTGAGGCGGTGGACGTCGACGACCGCCGTAGGCGCCTCGATGTCGAGCTTCATCAGGTCGTACAGCGTGGTGCCGCCGGCGAGGATCTTCGTGCCGGGGCCGGACGCGGCGAGGACGTCGACGGCCTCGGCGACGGTGGCGGGCGCCGTGTAGCTGAAGGGTCGCATCGGTCAGCCCTCCCCCACGCGCGAGTCCGTGCGGCGGGCCGTCTCCCGGACGGCGGCCAGGATCCCGGCGTACGCGCCGCAGCGGCACAGGTTGCCGCTGAGGTACTCACGGATCTCATCGTCGTCCCCCGCGTGGCCCTCGGCGATGCAGGCGAGCCCGGACATCACCTGGCCGGGCGTGCAGTAACCGCACTGCAGCGCGTCGTTGTCGATGAACGCCTCCTGGAGCGGGTGGAGCGTCCCGTCAGGGGCCGCCACCCCTTCGATCGTGGTCACGGCCTGACCGTTCACCTGGACGGCCGGCGTCAGGCAGGACACGATCCTGCGCCCGTCCAGATGGACCGTGCATGCACCGCACTGGCCGTGGTCACAGCCCTTCTTGGTCCCGGTCAGACCCAGCCGCTCCCGCAGTACGTCGAGCAGCGACTCGCGCGGGTCGAGTTCCATCTGCACGCGCCGGCCGTTGACCGTGAACGTCGTCTCCGTGCGGATGGCGGACGAGAGTGTCGCTTCAGAACTCCCCATGTCGCTCAACGCTAGGCAGAGGCCGCCATCTGGCGCATTCGTAGGATTGCCGCCGGACCGTCGAACAATTGCGGTCATCGCGCGCTCCTCCGTTCAGTCGTCCCGCCCGTGGAGGCCCGGGTCCCGTCCCTGGGCGCAGCGACGGTATGCCGAGGGCGACATCCCCATCTCCCGGGTGAAGACCGCGGACAGGTGCGAGGGGCTGCTGAACCCGCAGATCTGGGCGATCTCACTGATCGAGCGGGTTCCACGAGCCAGTTGCCGGCACGCCGCCTGGATACGCAGCCGGGTGAGATAGCGATGCGGGGTCTCCCCCGTGGTCGCCTTGAAGACCCGCACGAAGTGGAAGGTGCTCAGCCAGACCTGGCTCGCGATGTCGGTCAAGGTCAGCGGCAGGTGCAGGCCGTCCCGCATGATCTCGATGGCCTGCCGTATCCGGGCGTCCTCATGCCGGGACGATCGCGGGACGGGCATCCCGCAGTGCCGGGTCAGCAAGTGGACGGCGAGGAAGTGCGCGGCGGACTCGGCGTAGAGGTCGTCCATGGC
Source organism: Planotetraspora silvatica (assembly GCF_016863315.1). Classification (GTDB taxonomy): domain Bacteria; phylum Actinomycetota; class Actinomycetes; order Streptosporangiales; family Streptosporangiaceae; genus Planotetraspora; species Planotetraspora silvatica. The sequence goes on along the minus strand of NZ_BOOQ01000037.1, from coordinate 38,046 downwards.
CGCAGCGGCCGCGGCGTCCAGAGCCAGCATGACCTGCTCGACGACGGGATCGGTGAGCGCCAGCGCGTCCAGCCGGCTCGACGCGGCCTCCTCGCTCCCCCACAACTCCCGCCCGGCGCGGGCCATCAGGCGGGCGGGCAGGTGAAGGTGGAGTGTTCGCGGGGAGACGTCCGACCGCCATCGCAACCGGGTCGGCACGCCCGGCGGAGTGAGCCCGATCTGCCCCGGGACGTACTGGGCTCGGCGCCGGCCGCCCACCCCGAACGACTCGATCGTGGATTCGCCCGCGGTGACGAGGACGAGATGCTGGTCGTCCGTGGGGGGGAGATAGACGTCGTCGGCGACGGGATGATCGTCGAAGCGCCGTAGCAGGATCGACCGCCAGCCGGCCTCGTACCAGCTGCAGAATGTACGGTCCGCGTAGGCGCTCTGATCGAGATCGAGCGACTGGAACGGGTGGGTCTCGTTCACGACACCGGTCAGCCGAGGAGCGTCTCGGCGCGCTCTCTCTTGGCCGCGTCGCTCATGATCGGGACGGGTGGGTCGATTCGGATCATCACCGTCTCCCTGTCACGGCGTGTCGGCTACCTGCCACTTCTGTATTCAACCCGCCTCCCCCTGGCCGCCCCACAGGGGGTCGCGACTTCGGTCAGGATCCGCGCTCAGGCCGTTCGTGCGGGCACGGCGAATCCCGGCGGCTCCGCTCAGTCCCGGCCCTCAGGCGAAGGCGGTGCGGTCGCCGCGAGGACGATCTCATCGATCACGTGCAGCGGTGCGACCGCCTCGGCGGTCAGCCCGAAGGCGGCGGCGAGCAGTTCCGGCCGCCGGTACTCGACCAGCACCTCCGGACCGGCCTCACGGACCAGGACCCTCAGGGGCAGGTCGTAGGCGGCCGCCGGGGCGCTCTGCATGATCAGCGTGCCGCCCCGCGGGTTGCCGAAGATCAGCACCACGGTCGGCGGCATCCGCATCCCCGCGGAGACCGCGTTGGCGGCGTGATCGACACGTCCGTAGATCGTCGCACCGCGGCTCCCGATCTCCTGTTCCAGCCGCCGCACCGTCTCGGCGTGGCCGTACGCACTGATCCGCTTCTCGAGATCGCTCATCACATGCCCTGCCCATCTGTCCGGGGCCGCCAGGTAGTGGGGCGACCACTCTCCGCGACACTATTCATTCGCCGTGGGGCCGCAGGTCATCGACCATAGGCAGGCGTGTCGCGGCGGCGAATCCCGTGAAACGTCGCAGTCGCCCGTGAGCCGCCCGCCTGCGGACACCCACCCAGCGTGTACGGACCACGTCGGGCGAAGGCGGTGCCAGGGGACCTAGCTGCGCAGGTAGGACGCGCCGTTCAAGTCGATGATCGTGCCGCTGGCCCACTCGGCCGCGGGCGAGGCCAGGTACACGACGGCGGCGGCGATCTCCTCGGGCATCGCGACCCGTCCGAACGGGCTCTGTGCCCGGATGGCGTCGCCTCGCGGCGCTTTGAGGTGCTCGTTCGTCATGTCGGTCTCGACGAAGCCCGGCGCCACGGTGCCCACGGTGATGCCGTGCGGAGCCAGGGCGATCGCGAGCGACTGGCCCATGGCGTTCATGCCGGCCTTGCTCGCGCCGTAGGCGGGGCTGTCCGGCTCACCGCGGAAGGCGCCGCGCGAGGAGACGTTGACGATCCTGCCGCCACGGGTCATGTGCTGCACGGCACACCATGCGACGTTGGCCGCGCCCAGGAGATTGATGTCGAGGGTGTCGTGCCACGCGGTCTGCCACTCCTCGTAGGAGACCTCGGTTATCGCATGGTGGAAGAAGACGCCCGCGTTGTTGACCACGACGTCGAGCCCGCCCAGCGCGTCGGCGGCCTCGTCGACCATGCGGCGTACCGCGGCGGGGTCGGCGATGTCGGCCTGGACGACCACGTGGCCCTGTCCGGGCAGCTCGGCGTGCAGGCCTTCGGCGAGGTCCGGCGAGGACCGATGGTGGATGGCGACGCGATCGCCCTCGGCCGCGAACGCCGTCGCGACCGCCCGTCCGATTCCCCGCGACGCCCCGGTGACCAGCACTGCTCGTCCACTCACGTGCGGGAGACTAACAGGTGCGAATGCCGCGTATTCGCCCCGTCCCTCGGACGTCCGGGAAAGGCGCCAGACCAGACATGGTCCGCCACGTCGGCGAAGACGCCGCGGCCCGGCCCCGCCCTTCCCTTCGGCGGGGGTGAGAGCGAGACTCAGGAGACATGAGCCTCGACATTTCACGCATTCGTGCTCTCTATCCCGCCCTTTCTGACGGATATGCCTGGCTGGACGCGGCCGCGGGCACCCAGGTGCCCCAGCCGGTGATCGATGCCATCGGCGCCGCGTACGCCCATGGCATCGGCAACACGCATGGGGCCTTCCCGGCCAGCGCCAGGTCCGACGAGATCGTCTCGAAGGCCCGCCAGGCCGTCGCCGACCTCGTGGGTGGCGACCCGGGCGGCGTGGTCTTCGGCCCCAACATGACCACCTTGACCTACCGGTTCGCCTACGCCCTGGCGAAGGACTGGGGGCCGGAAGACGAGATCGTGGTCTCCCAGCTCGACCACGACGCGAACGTCAGGCCGTGGGTGCAGGCGGCGACCCGCGCCGGCGCCCGCATCCGGTGGGCGACCGTCGAGGTGCCGAGCGGCGAGTTGCCCGCCGGCCAGTACGACGAACTCGTGAACGAGCGCACGCGGCTCGTGGCCGTCAGCGCGGCGAGCAACGTGCTGGGGACCATGCCCGACGTCCGGCGGATCACCGACCGGGCGCACGCGGTGGGGGCCCTCGCCTACGTCGACGGCGTCCACGCCACCCCGCACACCCCGATCGACATGGTCGCGCTCGGCGCGGATTTCTACGCGACCAGCGCGTACAAGTGGTCGGGCCCGCACATCGGAACCGTCATCGCCCGGCCTGAGCTGCTGGAACGGCTCTCGCCCGACAAGCTCGCCTCCTCCTCGGACGAGGTGCCGGACCGGTTCGAGACGGGGACGCCGCCGTTCGCGGACCTGGCCGGGGTCGCGGCCGCCGTCGACCACCTCGCCGGCCTGGACTCCGAGGCGACGGGCGACCGGCGCGCACGACTGCTCACCTCGATGACGGCGGTCGAGGCCCACGAACAGGCCGAGCTCGCCTACCTGCTCAAGGGGCTGTCGTCCCTGCCCTACGTTGACCTCGTCGGCTCACCCGCCCGTCGTACGGCCACCGCCTACTTCAGGGTGACCGGGCACTCGCCGCAGCAGGTAGCCGAGCACCTCGCGGCCCAGCAGGTCAACGTCTGGGACGGCCACTGCTACGCGTGGGAGCTCACCAAGGCTCTCGGCATCCGCGAGTCCGGCTCGGCCGTACGCGCCGGGCTCGTCCACTACAACGACCGTTCGGATGTCGACCGTCTCCTCAACGGGCTCGAGGAGTTGTCGCCTCGCCGCTCCGAATGACGGCCGGCACCGCCACGGCCCGCTCCGGCGCGGGGGGACCTCAGGCGCTGCGCCAGCGGGCCTGGTCCCGGCCGCGCGAGGTGCAGCGCATCGGCGTGCCCTTGCTCGTCGTGCCGTAGGCGCCTTCCGGCGAGCAGAACGCGCCGGGATGGACGCCGGCTCGCACGGCCGGCGGCTTCTTGGCGGGCTTGGGTACCGGCTTCCTCGTCGGCTTCGGCACCGGCTTTCTGACCGGCTTCTTCGTCACCTGCGGCTTCGGAGCCGTCTTCTTGCTCACCGGCGGGGTGACGGACGGGGTGGCCGAGGGAGTGGCCGACGGGGTGGGCGTGGCGGACGCGTCTGTGGGCTGCGCGGCGGCCTCGGCGGTCGTCGTCTCCGGCGTGGGCGTCGCCGAGTCCGAGGAGAGTGCTGAGAGCGAGGCGGGTTCCGTCGTCGCTCCGCAGGCGGTGGCGAGGGCCAACGCGGCGACGAGCGCGGCGCGTGCGAGGTATCGGGGCATGAGGGCCTCCGGTGGCTGACTGTGTCGCACGAGAAGACGACCGGTGCGGTGACGGGGATGACTCACCGCCACAGGTCGATGCCGGATCGTTAGTCCCGGCTCTTCAGGTCTCCGTCGTCCACACCAAGTGCGTCGACGTCGGCGCCGGGCTTGACGGCTCCGCGGGACGGGTGATGAGGTTCTCGTCAGCGTCGCGGTGCACCCGGTGAAGAGACCGCCGAGGGCATGGAGGCGCCGGACCATGGGAAGCCCATGGAATCACCCATAGAGCCGGACGACCGTGTCAGGGCGTTCGGCAATCAGTTGATCGGCGTGCACCTCTGGCTCCGCGAGGAGCTCGCCCGGCTCCGCGAAGACGTCGACTCCCACCTCGACGGTCACTCCGAACGGCCTCGGGAGCTGCGGGCCCACTGCCTGACCTTCTGCTCGGCGCTGAGCCGGCACCACGAGGGCGAGGACGAGGGGGCGTTCCCCGTTCTCGCGGAGCGTTTTCCAGAACTGCGCCCCGTCCTCGACGAGCTGCGGCACGACCACCAGGTGGTGGCCGACATCCTGCGCAGGCTGGAGGAACTGATCGGCGGCGTCGACGCCGCCGATCCCGCCGAGGCCGGGCGCGTGCGAGCCGAGCTGGACGGCCTGTCCGCCCTGCTGGAGTCGCACTTCGTCTACGAGGAGAAACGGATCGTGGAGGCGCTCAACGGCCTCGACGTCCCGGGCTGGAGCGGCTCAGTTCCCCCCTTCCTGTCGACCACCGCGGATGGCGAGCCGAGCGGCTGACGTCACGGAATCACCGGATCCCGTGTGGTCACCTCCGGGAGGTGCCCAGCGCCAGGAGGCGGCTGACCCGGCCGACGCGCAGTGGCGAACGCCCCGCATCTCCTAGAGATGCGGGGCGCTTCCTGCGTCAGGTATTCGCTTGACCAGCGACTTACCCGATCGCTTTGAACGAAACAATAAGCTCGGTTTCCAGAGCGCGGGCCAGCCGGTCCAGCAGTTTGAAGGTAGGCGAGACACCGCCGGCCTCCAGTCGGGAGAGCTGGGGCTGAGTCATTCCCGCTCGGGCCGCAAGGTCTGCCTGAGACAAGCGCAGCTCCAGGCGTCTATGCCGTACGAGCTCAGCGAGTTCGTACGCGCGCTTGGCCTCTTGATATTCCGGGCTGTTCCGATCTTCATCTGTGATGCGGAACTGGGAGTGGGTCATGCTCGGTCCAATTTTTTCGATCGCTGGTGGGCGATCTAGGCACGGAGGGTCGCCGAGTCTTCGCCGATATCAGGGAGGGATGCACCTGATATTCGCGTAGTTCCCGAAGTTTTCCTCCCAAGTGCCGCGTGTACGGCTCGGCCAGCGTTTCGGCGTTATCTGCTAGCAGGTCGGCATAGAACATCACGCGTCGGTAGTCCTCAAGCGACAGAGAGCCGAGCCAGTCCTTGACTTCGGACTCGAGCTCGATGTCGTAGCGCGTGCCGTGCATGCCCCGGACGCTATATGCATTCCATGGTATGTGACGTTAGAAACATCACAGAACCCGGGGTGCCAACTCTGGCCTATGCGCGCGCACGCCCCGCACCTCCGCCGGGAGGTGCGGGACTCTCGGCGTTTCTGCGGAGTCCGCGGGTCTCCTGTGTCACTTCCGGGAGGCGAGCACGCAGAATTCGTTGCCTTCCGGATCGGCGAGCACCACCCACGACGAGGCGCCCTGACCCACGTCGGCGTGGCTGGCGCCCAGCGCCAGAAGGCGGCTGACCTCGGCCTCCTGGTCGTCCGGACGGAAGTCGAGATGGAGGCGGTCCTTCACCTTCTTCTCATCGCCGACCGAGACGAAGATGATGCCGGGCAGGATGTCGGGAGCCATCCGGATCTCGTACTCATCCTCGGCGTCGTTGACGACGGTCCAGCCGAGCGCCTTGGTCCACCACTGCCCGAGCCGTACCGGGTCGGCCGCGTCGATCACTACTTGTTCCCATATGAGAGTCATGACGGCCACCTACCCAGCGAGGCGCGCGTAGGCCCTCCACGAGACCGAGCCGTTATCGGCGGCGGGAACGCGGCGTCGGCGAGCAGTATCGGGCCGAGGGGGGAATCAGCGGCCGCGTTTCCGGCACTGAATCGCCCCTGGCAATCGACTCTCATCGCGCCGGACGGGTGAATGCGGATTGCCTCGGCACCGCGATGGCATTACTGTGATGATCGTGACTGCCGGGTCGGCCATGGGCCAAGAGCGAGTGGGGCACCCGGCCACGGCGTGAGCGCCTGGCGGGCGAGAGGCCCGCCTTTGCTTTTCATCCGCCGTATCCGTGCGTTTCGTGTGACGTTTCCACGCGCTTCTTTCCGCCGGTCGGCACATCTTGGACATTCACGAACCGGCCCCGCCTTTCGCCATTCCCGAATCATGGTCGCGGCCGTCCTGTGCACATTTCGTCCGGCACGCCGGACGATTCTTCGCCATGCCCGAAAATCCGTGCCACCCGAACAATCATGGAGTAGAAAAAACAATGCCGAACGATTTCAACCGGCAGATCATCGAGGAGTTCCGCGCCAACGACGGGCGGGTCGGCGGTCCCTTCGAAGGAGCCCGCCTGCTCCTGCTGACCACCACCGGAGCGCGATCCGGCGCCCCGCACACGACGCCGGTCGGCTACCTTCCCGACGGCGGCGAACGGGTCCTGGTCATCGCCTCGGCCGGCGGCGGGCCGAATCATCCGGACTGGTTCCACAATCTGCTGGCCGACCCCCACGTCCAGGTCGAGGACGGCACCTTCACCTACGACGCGGAGGCCGTCGTACTGGAGGGCGACGAGCGAGACCACGCCTTCGCCCGCGCGGTCGAGGCCGACCCCGGATGGGCCGCCTATCAGGCCAGGACGGCGCGGGTGATCCCCGTGGTCGCTCTCCGCGCGGTCACGGGTGGACCGCCACGAGCGGCGTCCCTGGGCGCGGCCCTCAAGATGATCCACGACGCGTTCCGGCGGGAGCTCACTCTGATCCGCAAGGAGATCGCCGAGTCGGGTCCCGGTCTGGGCGCCCAACTCCGGGTGAACTGCCTGACCGTCTGCAACGGACTGCATCTCCACCACACCTATGAGGACCGCGGCATGTTCTCTGCCCTCGGGGACAGTCGCCCCGAACTCGCCCCGACTCTGGACCGGCTGGGCCGGGAGCACCGGACGATCGCGGCGCTCGTCGACGAGTTGCGGAAGGTCGTCTCGGCCGAGGGGGCGGATCCCCTCCTCGTGCTCCCCCAGGTCGAACGGCTCACCGACGAACTCGAACTCCACCTGACCTATGAGGAGGAACAGTTGATCCCGATCCTTGACGCGTCGGCCTGACCCCGCTCCTCATACTCAGGCCGGCGTGGGCGTGCCGCGGCGGAGGCGCGGCACGAACAGGACGACGCCGCTGGCCAGGCCGATCGCCGCGAAGACCCACCATGTGCGGTGGAAGGCGTCCAGTGCCGTACCAGGCGCGGGCGCTCCCAGCACCGCGACGAAGACGCTGATGCCGAGCACGGCGCCCAACTGCCTGAAACTCGAGGAGACGGCCGAGCCGATGGCGTAGTGGGCCGGTGGCAGCGACTCGACGGCCGCACTGGACTGGACGGGAAGGGTCAGGCCGATGCCGAGCCCGACGAGCAGGTTCCAGGGGAGCCAGTGGGTGGCCCAGTGCGGCGCCGAGCCGACCATGAGCGCGTAGGCCACCGAGCCTGCCGCCCAGCAGACGGCTCCCGCGAGCAGGACGGGACGGTACCCGATCCGGGCCGCCAGCCTGCTCGCGGGACGGGCGACCAGGGTGACCACCAGGGGGCCGGGAGTGCTCGCGAGCGCGGCCGTCAGCACTGAGTAGTGCCACACGGTCTGCAGGAAGATGATGTTGCCGAGCATCAGCCCGTAGAACGCGATCGCGAACAGCAGGGTGGCGGCGTTGGCCAGGCGGAACTGCCTGACCCTGAACAGGGCGAGGTCCATCACCGGTTGAGCGGCGGCCGACGAACGCCACAGGAATGCGGGCAGCAGCACCGCGGCCAGGACGAACCCACCGATCACCCAGGGGTCCGACCAGCCCCAGGCCGGCCCCTCGATGATGGCGAAGCTCAGCAGCGCGGGAACGGCGGCGACGAGCACGACGCCGAGGGGGTCGGGGAGTCCGTCGGCGTGCTGGTCGCGGGATTCCCGCAGCAGACGCACGCCGAAGCCGACGACCACCGCGCAGATCGGGACGTTGACCAGGAAGATCCACCGCCACGAGGCGTACTCGGTGAGCAGGGCGCCGAGAGTTGGACCGCAGGTGGCCGCCGCCGCTCCCATCGCCCCCCACGTGCCGACCGCGACGTGGCGCCTCGCGGCCGAGAACTCGGGAAGGATCAGGGCCAGCGAGGTCGGCACGATCAGAGCCGCGAAGACCGCCTGCAGCGCCCGGCCGGCGATCAGCACGCCGGTCTCCGGCGCCGCGCCGCACAACGCACTCGTCACGGCGAACCCGGCCAGCCCGATCAGGAACACCCGCTTCCTGCCGTATCGGTCGGCCACCCGTCCCGCCGGGATCAGCATCGCCGCGAAGACCAGGCTGTAGGCGTTCAGCACCCAGGCCAGATGGCCGGTCGTGGTGTGGAAGCTCCGGCTGATCGTCTCGAAGGCGACGTTGACGATGGTGGTGTCGAGGAACACCACGAAAGCGCCGAGACTCCCGAGCATCAGCACCCACAGCGCACGCCGTCCGGCCGTGGACGGGTCAGGCGCACCCGGCGCGCCAGGCGCGCCTCGCTCCGCCTGGCCGGCGGCGGCCGGCTCTGAGATGGACATACGTCTCCCGATCGAGTGAGTTGTGACTTCCAACTGACCGGATGACGCTAACAGTAGCGTGTAGTGAAAGACAACCGACTAGGCTGGGAGGCATATGGAGAACAACGTTGGGCTGTCCGTCATGGCGGACCAGCCGGTCAAGGTACGGCCCTGCTCGCTCGCCGCCTCGCTCGAGATCCTGGGCGAACGGTGGTCCCTGCTGGCGATCCGGGAGATGGGGTACGGCGTGCACCGCTTCGCGCAGATCGCCGGCTTCACCGGTGTGTCGCGCGACATCCTCGCCGACCGGCTGCGCAAGCTCGAAGCCGCCGGAGTCGTCGAGCGGCGGCAGTACAGCGAGCACCCCCCGCGGTTCGAGTACCACCTCACCGAGGCCGGCCGAGACCTGCTTCCCGTGCTGCTCGCGCTGAGGCAGTGGGGCGACAAGTGGGCCGTGGAGCGACCCGCGCTGGTCCTCCGGCACGACTGCGGGCACCGGCTGGAGGTCGACCACGTCTGCCATCACTGCGGTCGCGCCGTGAACCGCGAGGACCTCGAGGTGATGCCCCCAGTCGGCCGTTAAGCCGCCGCAGGCTCGGCGGACAGCAGATCGAGTAGTCGCGCGTGCAGAGCGGGCGGCGCGGCGAGAAAGCTGTCCGAATCCGGCCGCCAAGGCTCGCCTGCGACGTCGGTGACGACCACTCCTGCCTCGCGGGCGACGAGGGAGGGGGCCAGCAGGTTGCCGCCGTCGCGGCCGTACTGCCAGAGGGCGTCGATCCGTCCCGCTGCCACGTCGGCCACCTGCCAGGACGTCGGCCCGAAGTTGCGGACGGCTCCGACGACGGGCAGGAGCAGGGCCATGGCCCGGACGGCTCCCGTGACCGCGTCCGGCTGCCGTCCGACGAAGGGCGGGTGGCTCGTGGCCACGAGCGTCACCCCGATGTCGGACTTGGCCGAAGGTGCGACCGGGACCCCGTCGCGGAAGGCGCCGCCGCCCAGTGCCGCGGTGTAGGTCTCGCCGAGCGGCGCACTGTGGAGGGCGGCGAGGACCGGCGCTCCGTCCCGGATGGCGAACTCGATCATCCGATCGACGAGCCCGTCCCGATCCGCGGCGGGCAGTTCGTAGCCGTCGAGGAACAGCCTCAGCTGCCCGGCACGAGTCGCCCCGTCAGGCAGGTCGTTGCGCTCCGCGACGGTGTCGCCGTGCAGTTGCGCGTGCCACCACGCGCAGGCCACGACCTCGTCCAGACGGTCGACCGGCCCGGCGAGGGTCCAATCGATTAACGCCACGGGCAGGCCGTCGCGAACCACGGTGTGCCACGCCGTCAGGGGCTCGAAGGACGATGGGGAATCCACGATTTCTCCTCGTGTCAGCACGGTGTGATGACACCGGCACCACGGGACGGCGCCGGTGACGGCCGCGGAACATCCGCGGCAGGCAGACCGCTACGAAGCGAGAAGTGACGTCCTGCGCCGGTCATTACCGGCGCCGGCATAGGGACGAATCCGGCTCGTCCGCAAGCGACTCGACGCGCTCAAGAGGCTCCTCGAGCCCTGATCGACACGCCCGGACCTCGATTCCGCCCCTCCAGGCTCATGCCGTAAAACTGTGACGTGAAACTCAGTGAAGAACTGCTCGAACTGCTGCGCAGGCCGAGCCTCTGCTATCTCGCCACCTCGATGGCCGACGGTTCACCGCAGCTGACGCAGACGTGGGTCGACACCGACGGCGAGCACGTGCTCATCAACAGCGTGCAGACCCACGTGAAGACACGGAACATCGAGCGGGACCCACGGGTGGCCCTGACCGTCTCCGACCCGGGCGACCCCACCCGCTACGTCCAGGTGCGCGGCCGGGTCCTCGAGGTCACCACCGACGGAGCGGCGGAGCACATCGACGCGCTCGCCAAGAAGTACCTCGGCACGCCCTACCCCTGGTACGGAGGCCGTGACCAGGTGCGGGTGATCTTCGTCATCGAGCCCGAGAGGGTCGTCGGCATGCGCTGACCCGCCGCAGGCGGGGACGTTCCCCTCCGCGTCCCCGCCGCCCGGCGCCTGGCCAGGACTTGGCGCGGGCGCCGGGAGACCACAGACTGGGGCCTGTCACGGACGGCGGCGGAGGCGGGATGACGGCAACGCCCATCGATCCATCACAGGCGACCAGGCCCGAGCGACGGCCCGAACTGGACGCGATCCGAGCGCTGGTCGTGCTCGGCCTGGTGTTCTTCCATTCCGGGCTGGTCTTCGACTCCCGCGACGACTTCTACGTGAAGAACGCGGAGACGACCGACGCGACCACGATCGTGGCCGGTTTCTGCGTGGTGTGGGCGATGCCGGCGTTGTTCCTCATCGCCGGCCTCGGCTCGTGGTTCTCGCTGCGCCGCCGCGGCGCCGGCGGGTTCGCCGGGGAACGGCTGCTCCGGCTCGGTGTGCCCCTCGTCTTCGCGACCCTGGCGCTGCTGCCGGTGGCTCCGTGGATCCGGCTGCGGGCCGATCCCGCGTACCACGAGTCCTACCTGGAGTTCCTGCCGCGCTTCCTGGCCGTCCGCCTCGATCTGTCCGAGTTCCCCTTCATCCTGCAGGGCGAGCATTTCGAGTCCGGGCACCTGTGGTTCGTCGTGATGCTGCTCGCGTACGCGCTTCTGCTGGCCCTGCTGGTCCTGCTGGTCCGCCGGCTTCCCCGCGACCTCGGCCGCCGGATCCGCGAGCGTCTCGCGGTGACGGCACAGCGGCGCGGCGCCGTGGTGCTGCTGCCCGCCGTGCCGATCGCGCTGATCACCGCCCTCCACGGCATGGAGGAGGCGTTCGCCGGCTGGAGCCGCTGGGCCTACCTGCTGTTCTTCCTGTACGGCTTCGTGCTCGCCTCGGACGAGAGGTTCCGTACGGCGATGCGCCGCGACGCGATCATCGCCCTGGGGTGCGCCCTCGTCCTGCTCGCGATCGGCATGCCGGGCTTCCTGATCGTGGCCGGCGACCCGGGCGCGGACCCCTTCACCGACATGACCGCGTTCGCGATCGGCGTCCGCGTCCTGTACGGCGCGGCTGGGTGGTGCTGCCTGGTCGCCATCCTCGGCCTTCTCGACCGCCGCCGGTCGGCACGCCGGGCCGGCCCGGAGGTCACGTCGGACGCCGGCTCGGGTTCGCGGGGCGGTGTGGGGAAGCGGTTGTACGGTTACCTGGCCGCCGCGGTGTTGCCGCTGTACATCCTGCACCAGCCGATCGTCGTCGCCGTCGCGTACGGCGTGGTCCGCTGGGACGCGCCGATCGGGGTCAAGTACCTCGCGATCGTCGGAGCCTCGCTCATCCTGACCGTCGCCGCATACGACCTGCTGGTCCGCCGCACCCGACCGACCCGCTTCCTGTTCGGCATGCGCGGCCGGCCTGCTCCGGAAAGGGTTCGAACGCGGTCCGGGACGGCGATTCAGAGGGGCGAGCTCTGATTCGCCGGCCGGACCGCGTTCGAGATCTCGGGTGACCCCCGTTCCTCTCCCCACCGGATGACGTCACGAACATCCGGTGGGGCCCCTGTCAGAGGAGTTCACCCCGTCTGATCGCCCCCGCTTCACGAGCCGGGAGCCTGCCTCGGACCTGTTACGGCTTGACGGGCTTCTCGTCCGTCCACGCGGCCTTGGTGATCGCGTTGTAGTTGACGACGGTGCCCGGCTTCAGACCGGCCCACTGGCCGCCGGGGTGGACGGCCACGATCTGGTCGGTCAGCAGAACGCCGGTCTGCGGGTCGACGATGAGCTGCCGCTCGTACTGACCGTTGGGCCAGCTCTCCGACCGGCTGATGCCCTGACCCTTGCGGCCGAGGGCGTCGGTCACCTCGCCCAGCGAGCGCACGTCGCCCAGGCCGGCGAGCACCTGGTAGGCCGCGGCCCGGACCGCCGGCTTCACCGGCATGTCGCTCAGCACGCCGGCGGTCACCTGGAAGAGCCAGGCGTCCGCGTCCTGCGGCTCGTCGGACTCGGTGCCGTGACCGGCGTACCCCTGCATCAGACGCGCCTTCAGCGCGGCCGCGGTCGTGGGCAGCTTCTGGAGCTCGGCGAACGACACGTTCTTCCCGGCCAGGTCGACGATCTTGTCACCGACGTTGATCGTGTTGCCGAAGGGCTTGCCGGCCTTGGAGTCGATCAACAGCTTGCCGGTGGCGCCCCTCTTCGCCACCTTCACCGACCACGTGGTCGGTGAGCCGTCCTGCTTCCAGGCGGCCTCATCGCCGGGGGCGGGCTTGGTGCCCAGGTTCTGCGAGACCCACCAGCTGTCGACCTTCGCCGAACGGGCGAACCACGTGTCGCTGCGGCCCAGGCTGTTCACCGTGTAGTGAACCTTGGTGCCCACCAGCTGGGCGTCGCCGCTCTGGCTCTCGATGTGCCAGTACGCGCCGCTGCCCGCCTTGGCCTTCAGCGACGACTCGGCCGCGACGAGAAGGACCTGCTTGGCGGAAAGCTTGACGGCGGCGGGCTTCGTGCCCTGGGCGACGGCCGGCGCGCTCGGCGCCGAGGTCGTTCCACCGGTCGCGGTGACCCCGACCGCGACGGCGGTCGCCGCGGCGACGCCGGCCAGGCCGAGTCCCCACACGGGCTTGGCGATCTTCCGGGCGCGGGCAGGCTTGGTCTGCCTGAACTGCGCCATTGCGTGGGTGAGCTCGGCGGCCCTCGTTCCCTCGTCCACCGGGGTGTCGAGGTGAGCCGGGCGCGCCGACCGCAGCTGATCCATCGGGTTCATGACCACTCCTCACTGAGATTGCGCACTCGGGACTGGGAACGGGCCACCGGGGCCGTCTTCATCGCCTGGACCAGCCGCTTGCGGGCACGGTGCAGGCGCACGCGAAACGCCGCCGGTGAACAGCCGATGACACGTGCCGCGTCGCGGGGGGTGAGCCCCTGCCAGGCCACGAGAATCAGGAGCTCCCGCTCCTCCTGGGTCAAGGCGGCCAGCGCGTTGACGACGGCCAGTCGTTCGGCCACCAGCTCGGCGTGGTCCTCTTCGGTCCAGGCCCGCAGCTCGGCGGCGAGCGACTCGCGCCTGATCTCGGCGCGGATGTTGTCACGCAGCACGTTGCGGGCGACGCCGAGCAGCCACGGCAGAGCGGGATCGGGCACGTCGTCGAACCGCCGCCAGGCGATCGCGAACGTCTCGCTCACCACCTCGTCCGCGACTTGCCGGCCCGCTTGGCTGACCACGTAGGCCCATACTCGCTGGCGGCACTCGTCATAGATGGTGGTGAACCGTTGAGAATCGTCCGTCACCGCCTGCCCCCTTCGTCCCGGTATTTGTTCCGACAGGAGGAAGTGGGCCGAGACCCCTAAGTGTTACAAACAACTCCAAAAAAGATTTTCGGTCCGGTCACTGACGTGCGCCGATCGCGTCCGCGGGCCGCTGCCGGAGGACGAGCCTCGCCGGGATCGCGGTGGCGGCCAGCGCCAGGATCGCCGCGACGGCGACCACCGCCAGGTAGGTGAACGGCGGAACGTACGGCACGGCCGACCCGGTCATGCCCGAACTGAACGCCGACAGCGTGACCAGTGAGATCCCGGTCCCGAGCGCCACGGCGACCACGACCGCCATGAGCGTCTCCAGCCTCAGCATCCGGAGCACCTGGCGCCGGGTGGTTCCGACCAGGCGGAGCAGCGCGAGCTCACGCGCTCTGTCCGACGTCGACATCGCCAGGGTGTTGACCACGGCGATCGCGGTGAACGCGATGATCAGGCCCATGGCCACGTAGTTGACCTCGGCGTTGGGCGCGGCCGCGTCCGCCGCCTGAGCCTGGTCGAGCACGGCGGCCCCCGGAACGGCCGCGATGATCGCGGCCCGCGGGAGCGTGGGTGCTGAGACGAGCAGGGTGCCGAGCGCGTCGTCCACGTGCGGCGCGACCAGCGCGTGGGCGAGCGTGAGGTCTCCGTATCCCAGACCCCGGGCGTAGATCGCCACGACGGTCGGCGCCACGGGCGTGCCGTCGCCCAGGGCGAGGTGGATCCGCCCGCCCACCGCGACGCCCAGACGGGCGGCCGCGGTCTCGCTCACCGCTACGCCGTCCTGGCCGAGATCCCTGAGCGAGCCCGCCACCACACCCAGGTCGACGGTCCGGTCCAGCCCTTCCGGGGTGACCGCCTGTGCGCCGTACTTCTCCAGGCCGACCCGCACCGACGTGCGCAGCACCTCGGTGACCGCAAGCACACCGGGCGTCTCGCGCAGTGCCTGCGCGGCGGCGCCCGGCAGGTGGGGGCCGAGGACGTAGTCGGCGCGGCCCCCGGCTGCGGCCTCCCGCTCGGCGGCGTGCCCCATCGTGGTCTGGACGAACAGGATCGTGCCGGTCATCGCCACCAGCAGACTGAGCGGCGTGATGACGGACGCCACCCGCCTGGACCCGGTGCGGAGGTTCGCGGCGGCCAGGTGGCCCCCGACCCCGGACAGCCGCAACGGCACCCCGAGCAGAGCGATCGCGGCACGGGCGATGACCGGGCCGAGCAGCGCCACGGCGGTCGTCCAGACCAGTGCGGTGAGCAGGGTCACTGGACTCGACGCGGCCTCCACCGACAACGCCGACAACACGATGGTCAGCGCCACGCCGCCGCCCACACAGACCAGACCGGCGATCATCCGCCCCCAGGACGGCCTGGTCCCCGGCAGGGCCGCCTCACCGAGCGCCTCCACCGGGCGGATCCTGGCGGCCCGGCGGGCCGAGAGCCGGGCCGCCGCCCAGGCGGCCAGCATCGTGGCCAGCAGCGCCGCCAACGTGGGGAACGGGCTGACCACCAGCCGCAGGTGCTCGGGCATCGCGCCCAGCGCGACGAACCTGTCACGCAGCCAGAAGCCCAGCCCGATGCCCGCGACGGAACCGGCCGACCCGGCGACGGCGGCGACCAGGAGGGCCTCGCCGCCGAGCATCCGGCGCACCTGGCGAGGCGTGGCGGCGACGGCCCGCAGCAGGGCGATCTCCCTCTCGCGCTGCTGGATGGACAGGGCGAAGGTGCCCACGACGACGAGGACGGCGACCAGCAGCGACGTGCCGCCCAGGGCTCCGCCGAGACTGATCAGCCGCACCCGCGCCTGCTCCGCGTCGGGGAACTCGATGGCGCCACGGTCGTCACCCGTGTGGGCGAAGGCCCTGGCGGTCTTGAGCACGGCCGACGCGTTCGCCGGCACGGCGGAGACCTCCCCTCGCGAGAAGATCCCGATGGCGCTGACCTGGCCCGGCCTGCCGGCCAGGCGGCGCGCCTCGGCGGTGCTGAAGAAGAGCGTGTCCTGGCTGGGCAGGGACTGTGCGGTGACACCGGTCACCCGGTAGGTCCGCGCCCCCGCGGCGGTCACCGCGTCCAGCCGGGCGCCCACGGAGAGGCCGGAGCGGGCGTCCACGACCACCTCGTCGGCGGCCGCCGGGGCGCGCCCGGCACGTAGCGTGAACGGCGTGAGCCCCGCCGACTCCCACCCGTGCCCACTCGCCCGGCCGTTCCCGACGTAAACGGGGAAGGTCACCTCACTGATCACCTTGGTGACGCCGGCGACCTCGCCCAGCGACGTGGCGAGCGACGCGGGTAGCCACGCGTGCCCGGCCAGCGGCTTGGCCTTGGTCTTCGACTTGCCGCCGGACTTCTGGATCGTCTGCCGGACGAACTGGTCGCCCGCCACGATCACCGGCGTCCCCGCGTAGCGCTCGGGGGCGACGCCGCCGCGCAACCCGGTCTCCAGCAACATCCCGCAGGCGCAGACCAGCATGGCGGCGAACAGCAGGGCGACGAACGAGCCCGCGAACCCGGCCTTGCGGTGCCGCAGGGTCCTGAGAGCGAATCCGATCATCAGTTCCACGCTCCCAGCCGGGTCATCCGCTCGGCGACCTTCTCCGAGGTCGGGTCCGTCATCTCGTCCACGATGCGGCCGTCGGCCAGGAACAGGACCGTGTCCGCGTACGACGCCGCCACCGGGTCGTGCGTCACCATGACGACCGTCTGGCCCATCCCGTCCACGACCTGACGCAGCAGTGCGAGCACGTCACGGGCGGTCATGGTGTCGAGCGCGCCGGTCGGCTCGTCACCGAACACCACCTCCGGCCTGGTGACCAGCGCACGGGCGATGGCCACGCGCTGCTGCTGCCCGCCCGACAGTTGCGCCGGGCGGTGACCGGCGCGGCCGGCGAGCCCCACCCGTTCGACGATCTCCTTCAGCCACGCCCGGTCGACCGCGACCCCGGCCAGCCGCAGGGGAAGCGTGATGTTCTCGAGCACTGTCAGCGACGAGACCAGGTTGAACGCCTGGAACACGAAGCCGACACGACGCCTGCGCAGCTCGGTCAGCCGCGTCTCGTTCATGCCGGCGAGCTCTGTGCCGCCGAGCCGTACGGATCCGGAGGTGGGCGTGTCCAGCCCGGCGGCGCAGTGCAGGAGCGTGCTCTTGCCCGACCCGGAGGGGCCCATCACCGCCGTGAAACTGCCTGCGGGGAAGCCCGCCGACACCTCTCGCAGAGCGGCCACGGCGCCCTGTCCCTTGCCGTAGACCTTGCTCACCGCGTCCAAAGAAACCACGTCTGTCATGGCTTCCACCCTGCTGACCTGTGGAAGGACGAACCAGGGACGCGATCACCGATCAACCATGACGTCATCATGAATCGGACACTGGTAGACATTCCCCTGTGATTCATGTGCTTCTGGCGGAGGATCAGCACATCATCAGGGGAGCGCTGGTCGCGTTGCTCGGTCTCGAACCCGACCTGGAGGTCGTCCATTCGGTCGAGTCGGGCGACGCCGTCGTCCCCGCGGCCCTGGTGCACCGTCCCGACGTCGCGGTGCTCGACATCGACATGCCCGGCACCCTGGACGGCCTGGCCGCCGCGGCCGAGCTCCGCGCGAAGCTGCCCGGTTGCCGGGTCCTCATGCTGACCGGGTACGGCAAGCCGGGGCATCTGCGCAGGGCGCTCAACGCGCAGGTGGACGGCTTCCTGCTCAAGACCGCGCCCCCCGAGCGCCTGGTGGAGGCGATCCGCGAGGTCGCGGCCGGCCGGCGCGTACTCGATCCGTCGCTGGCGCTCACCGCGTGGGACCTGGCCGACAACCCGCTTACCCCGCGCGAGGCGGACGTGCTCCGCCTGGTGGCCGAGGGCGCGGAGGCGACCGAGATCGCCGGGCGGCTCTTCCTCAGCGCGGGAACGGTGCGCAACTACCTCACCACGATCGTCGGCAAGCTCAACGCCCGCAACCGCACGGACGCGGTCCGCATCGCGACCGAGGCCGGCTGGATCTAGCCCGGCCCGCCGGCGGGCACAGGACCGCCCACGTATGACGGTGACACGGGAGCCCAGGCGTCGAGTTCGAACCAGCCGTCATCCGCTCCGGCCGTGAGCGTTCCCCCCAGGGCGGCGAGGCGGACGGTCAGGTTGCCGATCCCGGACGAGCCTCGTCCGCGGGCGGCCGGACGCGCCCCGTCGTTGCGGACCCGGAGCCGCATCCCCCCATCGGCCGGCGTGGTCGAGATCCGGCAGAAATCGGCGGTGCTGTGCCTGAGCACGTTGGTCACCGCCTCGCGCAGCACCACGCCGAGCACGTACTCCACCTCGGCGGGAAGCTCCTGCTCCACGAGGTCGACCTCGGTCTCGATGCCCGCGGCGGACAACACCGACCGAGCCGACCGAGCCTCCGCGTCCAGGGACATCCCCTGCGCCTCGCCCGACACGGCCCGCATGTCCGCCTCGGCCCGCACCGCCATGACCAGCACGTCCTCCAACTCGGCTCGGGCCCGCACAGGGTCCAGGCGACGGGCCAGCTCGCATTTGAGCAGGATCGCGGCGAGGCTGTGCCCGAGCAGGTCGTGCAGGTCGCGGGCGGCGCGCAGGCGTTCCTCGACGACCGCCGCACGAGCGAGCTCCCGCCGTAGGTCCTGCAGTTCCCTCACCTGCCGGGCCAGCCGGATCAGGCCGTAGACGACGAGACCGGTCACCAGCGTGCTCACGGTGTAGTTGAGCGTCACCTCGAGCGGCAGGCCGAGCCGTACCGCGATCAACGCGGTGCTCGCCATCACGCACGCGACCAGCGGCCAGGCCACCGCCCACGGGAAGACGAGCAGCAGGGGACCCGCGAGGAACCCGGCCACGCCGAGCCACGCGCGGCCGAACGCGAGGATCGGCAGGTAGGTGAGCAGTGCCATCAGCGCCAGCGCCACCATGTGGCGCCCGTCGACCGACCTGAGCTGCATGACGACGATGACCGCGAGGCAGACGGCCGCGGCGACGATCTCGACGCCCGGGACGAGGAGCAGCGCCTTGACCGAGAAACCCACCAGCACCGTGGCCAGCAGGGCGACGGAGAGCACGTAGGCTCCCCGCTCCTCAACGGCCTCCACCGGCCGCCGGACCTCGGGGACCACGGCCTCGACGACCAGCCGGCCCTCGGGGGTGAGCCCCGTGGACAAGGTGCCGCCCGCAGCGGCGATCCGGGCGGGCAGGTCGCCGAAGCCCTCGTCCTCGGCGGTCCTGGCGTCGTCGCTGACGACGCGGAGCCGTACCGTCCCTCCTGCGGACACGACCTCGATCGAGCAGGTGCGCGCCACGGCCCGCCGCAGGATCTCGGTGACGGCCTCGCGCAGCACGGTGGCGAGCAGTGCCCCCGTGGGGCCCACCGGCTCGACGTCGCCGGCGCGCACGTCCGTCGTCACCCCCGCGGCCGCCAGCATCGTGCGGGCGGTGGCGACCTCTGGCGCCAGCGACGTCGCGCGGTAGCTCGCGGCGGCGTTCCTTGCGTCGGCGAGGAAGGCGCGAGCGGCACTCGTGACCTCGCCGAGCGTCTCTCCCGCGCGGCCCGGGTCCGCGAGAGCCAGCCGCACGCCCTTGGTGATCTCAACGAGCCCGTTGCCCAGGCCCTGGCTGAGCTCGGCGGAGATCCGCAACCGCTCCTCCGCGACCGCGGCCATCGCCAGGGCCGTCCGCGCGGCGTGCACCTCGTCGACCCGCTCGGTGAGCCTGGTCAGGCCGTAGATCACCAGACTGATCAGCACCATGCTGATCGCCGAATCGGCCGGCCCGATCAGCACGGCGCCGACCGCGACCGGCACGGCGAGCGGCCACCACGAGGTGAGCAGCAGGGACCCGCCCAGGAAGCCGGCGATCCCGACGGAGGTGCCGAAACCGAGTGTCGCGGTGGAGACGACCACAGCCTGTACGGCGAGCAGCCACCACCCCCGCGACTTCCGCAGGCCGGGGAACACGTAGACGAGTTGGAGCCCGAGCACCACGATCGCCAGTGGTGATCCGGCAAGGACGTAGACGCCCGCGAATCCGGCCAGCACGACGGTGACGATCCCCCGCGCCAGGGCGGGCTGCCGATCTCCCCGAATTCGCATACCAGGACAAAATCCTAGTGCTCCGCTCTGTTCCGTGACGGTTCCCGGTGGCGGGGCGGCGACCGGACGCGGGGATTGTCCGGGCACCTCGCATGACTCGCTAGCCTGAGGCGCGATGAACCGTTTGACGACGTCGAGGGGCGAACTCGAACTCGCCCGCTTCCCCGAGGATCCCCGCGACCCGCTGCGCGCGTGGGACGCCGCCGACGAATACCTGCTGCGGCACCTCGACGGGATCGACGGCGAGCCCGCCGACCTGTCGGGCACCGTGGTCGTCCTGGGCGACCGGTGGGGCGCCCTGGTGACCGCGCTCGCCGATCACCGCCCCACGCAGGTCGCCGACTCCTTCCTCACCCAGGAGGCGACCCGGGCGAACCTGGGGCGCAACGGCGTCGACGCGGACGCGGTACGGCTCCTGACGACCCGGGACACTCCCCCGGACCGGATCGACGTGCTGCTGATCCGGGTGCCCAAGAGCCTCGCGCTCCTGGAGGACCAGTTGCACCGCCTCGCACCCCACGTCCACGCGGGCACGGTCGTCGTCGGCGCGGGAATGGTCACCGAGATCCACACGTCGACGTTGCGGCTGTTCGAGCGGATCCTCGGGCCGACCAGGACATCGCTGGCGGCGAAGAAGGCCCGGCTCATCTTCTGCTCCCCTGATCCGCTGCTCGCCAGGGACGCCGACCCGTGGCCGCGAAGCTACGCCCTGCCCACGGGGATCGGACCGGCCTCGGGCCTGACGGTCGTCAACCACGCGGGCATCTTCTGCGCCGACCGCCTCGACGTCGGCACCCGCTTCTTCCTGCGGAACCTCCCGCATCGCAGCGGCCGGGAGCGCGTCGTGGATCTGGGCTGCGGCAACGGGGTGCTCGGGATGTCGGCGGCGCTGGACAACGGAGAGGCGGAGGTGGTCTTCGTCGACGAGTCCTACCAGGCGCTGGCGTCCGCGGAGGCCACGTGCCGGGCCAACCTCGACGCACCGATGGAGTTCCTGGCGGGCGACGGCATGGCGGGCGTCCCTGCCGGGTCGGTGGACCTGGTGCTGAACAATCCGCCGTTCCACACGCATCGGGCGACGACCGACGCGACGGCCTGGCGCATGTTCAACGGTTCACGGGCAGCGCTGCGCCGAGGCGGGGAGTTGTGGGTGGTCGGCAACCGGCACCTCGGCTACCACGCGAAACTCCGCCGGCTCTTCGGCAACTGCGAGGTCGCCGCGAGCGACCCGAAGTTCGTCGTGCTGCGGGCCGTCAAGCGCTAACGCGGCCCCTCGACCGTGAGCAGGTCGCCGGGCTGACACCCGAGAACCTGGCAGATGGCGGTCAAGGTGGAGAACCGGATCGCCCTCGCCCTGCCGTTCTTGAGGATGGACAGGTTGACCACCGTCACCCCCACGCGGTCGGCGAGTTCGGCCAGCGTCATCCTCCGTTCCGCGAGGAGCCGGTCGAGATGGCACGTCACCTCGTGGTGCCCCTTGTCCATTCAGACCGTTCCCACGACGTCTTCGGCGAGCTCGCCCCCGTGGCGGAACGCCTCGGCGAGAACGAGGAGGAGCAGGGCCACGAGAACGGGTTCGAGCGGGATCGACACCCCTGTCACGAAGGACCCGGCGAGATCGAGTCGCCCCAGGACCGAGGACGCCGAGATGTGCGCAAGCACGGCCCCGGCCACCCCGGCGAACGCCACCAGGCCCGCGAGGCCGGCGATGCGTGCGGGGTTGCCCGCGCGGAACGGCTCACCTTCGACGACCGACAGCAGCACCCGCCGCACCAGCACGGCGGCGACGCCCAGGCACACCCCGGTGACCGCGACGCCCCCGCGCGCGAGCAACTGCTCCAGGACGGTCGAGTCCCAGGCGGTCAGGTCCAGTTCACCGGCGGCCGGTCGCAGCCGTACGCCTTCCGGCAGCCGAGGCCCGGTGAGCCCGACCGCGGGCTCGGGATGGTCCAGCGGGTGCTTGTAGGCGACGGGAACGGTGACGTAGGCCGGGGCCTGAGTGGCTCCGTTGATCGCATACGCCACGCCCCAGAACGCGGAGGCGGCACCGATCACGACCGTCGCGGCCGCGAGGAACCGGATGAGACGGGGGCCGGCGTAGGGCCGGTGAGCGGCGGGCATGATGCCTCCCGGCATATCGAATATCGATGCCACGGATTCTACGATCGAATATCGATATGTACCGTGTCCGCCGCGGGACGATTCCGTTCACCTTTCCGCCGACTGCGCACCGCAGATACGGAGGAACCTCCGTTATCGTGGTCCGCGCACTTGTGATGCCGTTGGACAGACCGATCAAATGGAGACCACGATGACCGACCGAGCGGATCAGACGATCAAGGTCCTGCGCTCCGAGCTCGACGAGCTCGCCGCGCTGGTCGCCGGCTTCGGCGCCGACGACCTCGCCCGTCAGTCCGGAGCCGCGGAATGGGACGTCTCCCAGGTGCTGAGCCACCTGGGCAGCGGCGCGGAGATCAGCCTCGCCGCCCTCGAGGGAGCGTTGCAGGGCACCGGATCTCCGAACTTCGAGTTCATCCAGGGCGTGTGGGCGCGGTGGGACGCCATGTCCCGCGCCCAGCGGGCCGAGGAGGTCGTCACCGCGAACGAGGCGCTGGTGCGCCGCTTCGAGGGCCTGGACCCGAAGACCAGGGAAGACCTGCAGGTCGAGCTCTGGTTCCCGGCCCCGCCCGTGGACGTCGCCGGGTTCGCAGGCATGCGGCTCAGTGAGTTCGCCCACCACACCTGGGACGTCAAGGTGGCGTTCGACCCGGCGGCGACGCTGGACCCGGAGGCCCTCGAGCTGCTGATCACCGGCGGCGACGCCTTCGTCGGCTTCCTCGGCAAGCCGGAAGGGCTCGGCGGCCGCCACGCGACCGTCGCCGTGCACGTCACCGCTCCGGAGCGGTCCTTCGGCCTCGACATCCGGGAGGCCGTGGCCCTCGTCGACGTTCCGTCCGAGCCTGACGCCGTCCTGACCGCCCCCGCGGAGTGGTGGCTGCGCCTGGTCTCGGGCCGTCACGCTCCGGAGCACACCCCGGTCGACGTGGAGATCACCGGAGACGCGGTCACCCTGGACGACCTGCGCCGGGTCTTCCCCGGGTTCTGACCGGCGGCCTGGCCCGGCGAGTCGCCGTCATGCCGCGCGGCGGGTCACCGTCATGCCGCGCGGCGGGTCCCGTGATGCCGGGCCGTTCGCCGTCATGCCGCCCGGGCGGAGATCAGCCGGGCCAGCACCACCGCGTGACTGACGTCGAGCGCCTTGACCGCGGTCAACAGCGTCAGCGTCCCCCGGCGGCTGCGCTCGGTGAGCTCGGCCAGCGCGGCCGCCCGCTCAGGCTCGCCGAGCTCGTCGCGGTATCTGCTGACGAATTCGTCGAAGCGGGCGGGATCATGTCCGTACCAGATGCGCAGTTCCGTGGACGGCGCGATCTGCTTGCACCAGTCGTCGAGAGCGGCGGCGTCCTTGGCCAGTCCGCGCGGCCACAGCCGGTCCACGAGCACCCGTGCGCCGTCGTCCGGCCCGGGTCCGTCGTACACCCGCGCCACTCGCACGCCCGGGGACACCTCCATCCGCTGATCGTCAGGCATCGCACGCTCACCCCCTGACATGCCGGGACCGGGACGCGATCACAGGCCGTACCCCTCCAGGAGGTTGAGCCAGACCTCGCTCACGGTCGGGAACGACGGCACGGCATGCCACAGCACGTCGATCGGGACCTCGGCGTTCACCGCGATGGTGGCCGAGTGGAGGAGGTCGACGACCGCGGGGGCGACGAAGGTGACGCCGAGGAGCACGCGGCGGTCCTCGTCGACGACCATCTTCGCCCTTCCGGTGTAGTTCTCGGCCATGAGGTAGGCCCCCTCGACCGCGCTCATGTCGTATTCGACGGTGCGCACGGTGAAGCCGTCGGCACGGGCCTGGGACTCCGTGCGCCCCACCACGCAGACCTCGGGGTCGGTGAAGATGACCTGCGGGGCACCACGATAGTCGGCGGAGTCACGGTGCGACGGCAGGTCGTCGGGCAGCCCCCCGGCACGGGCGGCGATCACGTCACCGCACACCCGGGCCTGGTATTTGCCCATGTGCGTGAGCATGTTGAGGCCGTTGACGTCGCCGATGGCGTAAAGCCATCCGTCGGGGAGTCCCGTCGCCCGCATGCTCGCGTCGACCGCGATCGGACCGTTCGCCTCGAGCCCGATCGTCTCCAGGCCGATGTCCCCCACGTTCACCCGGCGACCGGCGGCGACGAGGATCTCGTCGGCCTCGATCGTCGAGCCGTCGTCGAGGTGGACGGTCACCGGATCGTCCGGCGTCGGCCGCTCGACGCGGGTGGGCGAGCGGCCGAAGCGCACATCGATGCCCGACTCCTGGAACGACTTCACCAGCAGGTCGCCTGCGAAGGGCTCGGTCCGGCCGAGCAGCCGGTCGCCCCGCACGAGCAGGGTCGTCTCCTGGGCGCCGAGGGCGTGCAGGGCCTGCGACATCTCGCAGCCGACGACTCCGCCGCCGATCACGACCAGCCGTTTCGGGACCTGCTGGACGCTGGTCGCCTCCCGGTTCGTCCACGGACGCGCCTCCCGGAGGCCGGGCACATCGGGGATCAGGGGGTCGCTGCCCGTCGCCACGATGACGGCGTGGCGCGCCCCCAGCGTACGGACGCCGCCGTCCGGCGTCGTCACCTCCGCACGCAGCGGACCCGCCAGGCGACCGTGGCCCCGGACGAACGTCGCGGGGACGTTCTCGATCCAGCTCACCTGGCCGCCGTCGTCGAAGCCGGAGACGGTCTCGTCGCGGCGAGCCAGCACCGCGGCGGTGTCGATCGGCCCGCGCAAGGCCAGGCCCGGCATCCGGCCCACCTCGGCCGACAGCCCCACCGGCCGCAGCAGCGCCTTGCTCGGGATGCACGCGTAGTACGCGCACTCGCCGCCGGCCAGGCGCCTTTCGACGACGGCCGCGGTCAGACCACCCCGTACGGCACGTGCCGCGGCGATCTCCCCCACCGGTCCCGCGCCTATCACGATCACGTCGAAGACGTCGTCCGCCATGGAACCTGCACCCCCCGATGTCGCAGGTCACACCGCCGCGTTTCCGATATCTCGGGTCAGTCTTTCATCCCGAGGGGCGGCAGATCGGAAAGTGTCGGATAGCTAAGCATCACGGATGAATTCCGACGCATCACCCCGCGCTCGACGCTATTCCCATATCGGCATATTTCTATAAATCTTTCATTGCCTGGATCAAGCTCCCGGGCGGCGTGACCGGCGTCACGCTCCCGGCTTGTGCAGGGATGACTGATCGAGATCACGCATGTGTCCTTGATTCCAGAAGACGCGGCTTCCCTGCCGTCACGCACTTTTCGGTGCCTGACGACGCCACCGGATTTCTTCCCTTCTTGTGCGTCACGAACAAAAAGGTGCGGCGGCGCCGAAGGGAATTCGAGCCGGACCGGCGTGTTCCCGGTGAGGTCAAACAGTTGTCGTGAAACCGGGGAACCGTCCTTTGAGCGCATCAGATCTCACAGCCACTCACGCCGTCGACACGCCACCACCCGACTGCCCGTCGGTACGTGCCTGGCTGGGGGTGTTCTCGCTCGCGCTCGGCGCCGCCATCATCGTGACCACCGAGTTCACCCCCGTCGGGTTCCTGCCCGACGTCTCCCGCGACCTGGACGTGTCACTCGGGACCGCGGGACTCATGGTGTTCGTCCCCGGTCTGAGCGCCGCCGTCGCGGCGCCGCTGGTCATCGTCGGCGCCGGCCGCCTCGACCGCCGCCTGTTGATCGTCGCCCTCGGCGTCCTCGTCCTGTTGTCGAACGCCGTCGCGGCCGTGGCGCCGGACTTCGGCGTCGTGGTCCTGGCCCGGGTGTTCCTCGGCGTCGCGATCGGCGGGTTCTGGGCCGTGGTGCCCTCACTCGGATTCCGGCTGGCCGGCCCGCAGGCCGGAACACGTGCGACGTCGATCATCCTCGCGGGCCTGTCGGCGGGCACCGTCATCGGTCTTCCCGCCGGGCAGTTCTTCGGCGATCTCATCGGATGGCGGCTCACGTTCGCCGCATCGGCCGTCCTCGCCGTTCTGATCGTCATCGGGCAACTGGCGGTCCTGCCGGCGATCACGGCGGCAGGCCGGATGACCTTCGCCCATCTCGGAGAGGTATTCCGCGTTCCGATCGCGCGAACGATCCTCGTCGCCGGCGGAGTCGCCACTACGGGACAGTTCGCGGCCTCCACCTTCGTGACGCCGTTCCTGCTGCAGAAGGCCCATCTGGGTTCCGGCTTCGCCACCCTGCTCTTCATCGGCTACGGGCTCGCGGGCATCGTCGGCACGCTGGCCGGCCCCGCCCTGGTCGAGCGCAACCGCATGCTGGCGTTCGGCGGCGCCGCCGCCGCGTTCGGCATCGTCCTCGCCCTGCTTCCCGCGCTCGCCGGGGCGCCGGTCGTCGTCAGCGTCCTGATCGGAGCCTGGGGCATCCTCTGGGGCCTCGTCCCGCTCGCACTGCAGACCCACATGCTGACGGCGACTCCGGACACCCCCGAGGCCGCCTCCGCGATCTTCATCACGGTGATGCAACTGGCCATCGCGATCGGCTCTGGCCTCGGCGGCATCCTCGTCGACTCGGCGGGACTGTCCGTCGTGTTCGTCGTCAGCGGCATCACCGCGATCGCGTCGGCCTTCTTCGCCTTCTTCGCCCGCCACGGCGTGTGATCCCCATCAATGAAAGGAGTGCTCCCATGAGCCTCGTCATCCACCAGTACGCCTTCGGCGACGCCGGCACCTTCACCGCGGAGCAGGAGAACGTCGGCGAGCCGGGGCCGGGTGAGGTACGCCTGCGCCAGCGAGCCATCGGCGTCAACTACATCGACCTGGCGTTCCGTTCCGGCGCCGTGGGCGGAGGCGGCTTCCCCGTCACGATCGGACTCGAAGCGGCCGGTGACGTGGAGGCCGTGGGTCCCGGCGTCACCGCCTTCAAGGTGGGCGACCGCGTGACGTACACGTCGATGCCCGGCGCCAACGCGGAGAAGCGGCTGATCCAGGCGTCGTCGCTGTTCCGCCTCCCCGACGGGATCACCTACGAACAGGGCGCGGCCATGACGGCCAAGGGCCTCACCGCCGGGGCGCTGATCACGAAGGCCTACCCGGTCGGCGAGGGAGACGTCATCCTGGTCCACGCCGCGGCGGGCGGCGTCGGGTCCCTGCTGATCCGCTGGGCCACGGCCGCGGGGGCCGCTGTCATCGGCACTGTCGGCTCCACGGCCAAGATCCCCGCAGCCGAGGCGAACGGGGCCGATCACGTCTTCGCCCTGGATTCAGGCCGGGACGTCGTCGCCGAGATCCAGCGGATCACGGGCGGCAGGGGCGTGGACGCCGTGTTCGACGGCGTCGGGCGGGACACCGTCGGCCTCTCCCTCCGCGCGGTGAGGGAGAACGGCACCGTCGTCCTGTTCGGCGCCTCCTCCGGCCGGCCGGCCGTGGACGAAGAGCTGGTCTCCCGCAGGGGAATCACGGTGAGCCGGCCGAGCCTCGACGCGCTCGTGCCCGATCATGACGAACGGCGGTCGCTGGCCGACGACCTGTTCGAGCTTGTCGCCGGCGGTGACCTCGGTGAAACGGTCATCACCACGTATCCGCTCACGGACATCGCACGCGCCCACCGTGACCTGGAGTCGCGGCGCACCACGGGTTCGCTCGTCCTGACGATCTGATCGGCGAAGACATCGATCCCGACAGGGCCGGCTCAGCGTCGAGCGGCCCTGTGGGTTTCGATCTCCTGCTGGTGGTCCTGTGCCCAGGCGACCATGGAGAGGGCGCGGCAGAGAAAGCTCTCGCCCAACGGCGTGAGTGCGTACTCGACGCGCGGCGGTGTCTCCGGATAGGCCGTCCGGCTCACCATGCCGTCGCTCTCCAACGTTCGCAGCGTGACAGTGAGAATGCGATGCGAGATTCCCGGAAGGGCGTTCATGAGCGCCGTGAATCGAAGGGGACCGTGCGCGAGCTCGTCCAGGGCTCGCATCGACCATTTCTCGCCGAGACGCCCGAAGAGGTCACGCACGAACGCGACCCTGCTCTCCTCCGGATCGCATATGTCGCCCATCACATCCGGCAGGGACTTTTCCATCTTCACCAGCTTCCCCGGTGCCCGCAAAACGGCGTCGGGACCTACAAGCGGACGACCTTGGGTCGTATTCCCGCTGCACAGAGCACTTTTTCCGCCGCTGCACTCCGAACGCCGGATTCGGGCACTCCGCTCGCGCACCGAACCCGGATCGGCTCGATCACACCCCGTCGAGCGAAGGGTCCCGCCGCGACGCGGGCCGAGGAGATGGTACGGATGTCCTCATGACGGAAGACAAGCGCGACGTCCGGCTGTTCTCCTACGGCACCCTGCAGGATCCCGCCGTGCAGACGGCCAACTTCGGCCGGCTGCTGGAGGGACGGCCCGACGCCCTGCCCGGCTATCGGACCTCCATCGTGGAGGTCACCGATCCCGAGGTCGTCGCGGTCAGCGGCGTCGCCTGGCATCCGATCGTGACGGCGACGGGAGACCCGGCCGACCAGGTCCAGGGCACCGTCTTCGACATCTCCGCGTCGGAGTTGGCCGCGGCCGACGAATACGAGGTGTCGGACTACACCCGCATCCGGGTGACCCTGCTTTCCGGCCTCGACGCCTGGGTGTACGTGGAGGCGGAGCAGGACGGCGAATGAGCCCCCGGCGAAACGCCACCCGCTCACGAACGCCGACGTGCGGTCATTCTTCCGGCGGCCCCGCCAACCGGCCGGCGATGCCGTCCAGGAGGAAGTCCAGCCCGAGGGCGAACTGTTCGTCGGGGGTGAACCCGGTGGGCCGCGCGAGCCAGTCGGCGAGGTGCGGGACGCCTCCGTCCGCGACGGCCAGTCCGTGGAGGGTCCCGATGGCGGCGACCAGTTTCGCGCCGTCGTCCAGGCCGTAGCGCCGGTCGAGGCGCGCCTCCTCGGCCTCCTGCAGCCCGCTGCCGAGGATGTGCCGGTCGACGAGGACCGCGTAGGTCATCGCCGCGGCGACCGTCGCCCCCTCCCCGGTGAGCACGGTGAGCATGAACTCCAGCCGGCGCATCATGTGCGGGCCCGCCGGGGGACGGGTGTGGACCAACTGCGCGTACCAGGGATGCCTGTGCGTCATCCGCCGGCTGTCCATGGCCAGGCCGTACAGGTCGGAACGCCAGTCGCCACTGGGCCGCGCGGGCAGCGGGATCTCGGCGGTGGCGGCGTCGAGCATCAGGTCGACGAGGCCGTCCTTGTTGTGCACGTAGCGGTACAGCGCCATCGGTGAGTAGTCCCCGAGCCGTACGGCTATCGCCTTCATCGTCATCGCGTCCAGGCCGGCCTCGTCCGCGAGGGCGATCGCCGCGGCGACGATCTCCTCTCTGCCGAGCGCCCGCTGCCGTGGCGGCGGTGGGGCCTGGGTCCAGATCAACTGAATCGGGTCGGGATCGGACTCGCGCATGCGCAGAGTATACGTTATATATTCAACGTATATGACGTAAACTTCCTTCGGAGAGGCTCCCCCATGTCCGACATCACCACCGCCACCGCTTCCTTCGACCCGCCGGGCATCCGGCTGGGCGTCGTCCGCGGCATCAGCTACGGCCTGTTCGGCGAACCCGACGAGTTCGTCCCCCAGGCCCGCTCCCTGGGGGCACAGCTGGTGCGCGTGTATGTGTACTGGGGCCAGGTCGAGCCGGAACCCGGCCGCTACATCTGGGAGACCGTCGACGCGCTGCTGGACCAGCTGGACGGCGACGAGGAGGTGTGGGTCACTCTGTGCTCCAGCTCGCCGTGGGCGACCACGCAGCCGACCGACTTCCTCCCCCCGTCCCCGGCCCACGACCTGCACGCCTATGGCGAATTCGTCCGTCAGGTGGTGCGCCACTGCGCGGGGCGGGTCCACTACTGGCAGTGCGACAACGAGCCGAGCAACACCGACCTGCTGTGGGCCGGCACCTCCGCCGAATACGTCGCGCAGCTCGAGACCATGTACGCCGCCGTCAAGGACGCCGACCCGGCGGCCGCCGTCGTCCTCGGCGGCTGCGGTTACGACGTGTTCAGCAGCGAGGACGGAAGCGCCGCTCGGCGGTTCTTCGATCACGTGGTGTCCGCGGGGCGGGACGCCTTCGACCTGTTCGACGTGCACCTGTACGGCGACGCCTCCACCGTCCCGGCGAGCCTCGACAGCGCCAGGCGGCTGATGCGCGCCCACGGCTATCTCAAACCGATCGTGGTCGGTGAGTACGCCGCGCCGGTGCCGTTCGAGTTCCCCGAGGCCGGAGCGGTCATGTACGAGACGCTCGCGAGCGCGTTCACTGACGTCCCCGCGACGCAGAGCACCGGGGAACTCATCGAACGGGCGGGCCAGGACACTCCCGAGCGGCGTGCCATGACCGCGCTGTACGACCGGATGTCTCAGCTGCCGCCGAAGCTGCAGATGTTCCTGGCCGGTTGCCCCGCCGACCTGGAGGCCAGGCGACACCGGATCAACTGCCGCCAGCTCGTCATGTGCAACCTGCTGACTCTGGCCGAGGGCGTCCGCCGCACCGTGTACTGGAATCTCGCGCCCGAGGTCCCCGGACCGGTCGACTCCCGTCAGGTGATGCACCTGATGTTCGGGAAGCTCGCCCTGCTCGACTACCAGGGCGCCTCACTCAGCGCCCGGCACCCGGCGGCGGACACGTTCGCCCTGCTGGCCGAGCAGCTCGCGGGGGTGCGGCGCGTGACCCGCGTGGAGGTCGCCGACCGGCCCACGCTCTACGCGTTCCAGGTCGATCGCACCGGCCGCGGGCCGCTGCTCGTGCTGTGGGACCACCGGGACATGTTCGACGGGGAGGACGAACCACCGGTCACCGTGACCTGGCCCTGGCCCGCCTCCACCGCCACCGTGATCGACGCGCTCGGCGACACCCCTGCCACCGAGATCCACGACGGGCAGCTGATTCTCCAGGTCTCGCTCACACCGATGTTCGTCCACGCCTGACCCGCTGCCCGCCCGGGCGGCACCCTCGACATCACACCCGCGTCGCCGTCGGAGGCCGTCGTTCATGCCGTTTGAGACGGCCCCAACACACCCGGCGTGAGGTCAGCGTTGAACGTCACGTGCTTCCTCCGACTCCGCGGCGTCCGGCCGCCAGATCCAGTTCCGCCGGACGTACAACTGCCGCATCCCGGCCCTGAGCATGTTGTTCAGCGACGGATTGGTCTCGCCTTCCGCGGGCCGCCCGGTTTCCGCGACGAGCCATCGGCAGCCCGCGTTCGCGGCCTCCTTGGCACGAGCCGCCAGCAGAGCCGACTGCGCCCCACGATTGCGGTGACCGGGCAGTGTCGAGCCGGTGTTCAACGAGCCGACCTCGCCGTCGACGAAGAGGTTGGCGCCGGCGACCAAGGCGTCACCGTCCCAGACCGCGAACGGCCGGAAGTCCGGGTGCCCGACGCTGGCCGTCAGCATCTCGGCGACGCCCTCCGGCGGCATGCCGAACCCGCGCAGGACGACCGAGGCCCACTCCGCCGCGTCGTCGGGACCGACCGGCCCGACGCGCATCCCGGTCTGCCCCGGGCTGAAGGCGTCGACCGGGCACCACAGCTTCACGATCTGCGCCCCCGGTCGCAGATCGTGCCTGGCCCGGATGTCGTCCCAGTCCGGCGGCAACACGGACGGAGCAATCTGGATCCCGGCGCCCCTGCTGCCTTCCCCGCGGTAGAAATCCACCACCCGGTCGACGAGATCGGGGGTGATCGGCTCGTCGAAGCCGAATCCGAGCGCCTTGCTCCAGTAGCCCGTCGGATCCCGGCGCATCGACAGGGCGACGCCTCCGCCGATGCGGGTGGTCGTGACCCCGAACGCGGACCGCGTGGCCGGCGGCATGTTCGACTCGTACTGGTACATGAATTCCGCCTCGGCGCCTTCGGCGAGAGCGGTCGGCTCTGCTCGCGACATGATCTTCCTTGCTGGGTTGCTGCGGCACGTCCCGGATGACTGACGCCCGCCGTGGAACCTGACACCCGCAAGATGCATCGATCAGGCGAAAAGTTCGATTACCGGCGAAATCCGCTGCGATACGGGGGCCTCCGTGGCTCGCCAGGTCGGCGTCGCGACCGTGAGACGCCGTCACCTGACGGGGTGGAACAGCCTGACCCTCCGGACCCGGCCCGCCTCGAGGAAGTTCACCCACACGACCGCGGGCGGGCAGTGGAAGGGATCGTCAGGCGGGTTGATCAGGTCGTTCTCCCAGATGACCATCTCGCGACCGGCCACGACGTTCGCCAGGCGATGCCGTACGCCGTCACCGAGATCGCGTTCCATCGCCGTCACCAGGTAGTCGAAACCTTTCGTGCGCTTGCCCTGAGGCCAGGTCACCTCCACCTCCGGCGACCAGAGCGCCGCCAGCGCCTGGGCGAACGAGCCGTGATGCGCGGCCCGCAGCGTCTCCTCGGCCTCTCTGCGACACGCGTCGGTCAGCGCCGTGACGTCGTCGTGGGCCCGGCTCGCCGTCGCCAGCAGGGCCTCGGACAGCTTGGCCCGCGCCTGACTCAGCCGGCTGCGTACCGTGCCGACGGGAATCGCGCACAACTCCGCGATGTGCTGGTAGGCCGTCACCTCGGTGAAGTAGCGCAACATCATCACGAGCCGGAGATCCGGCGACAGTTCCCCGACGGCGTGCCAGACCCAGTCCCGCATGGCGTACCGGTCCAGGAGGCGTTCCAGATCGAGCTCGTCACGGGGCGGCGCCAGAGCTTCGAGATCTCCGACGGGCACCGGCGTCCTGGTGCGGATCTGCATCCGGCAGGCGTTGCGGACGACCGCCCGCAACCAGGGCGCCAGCGCGGCCGGATCACGGACGTCCCCGATACGGCGTAACGCGATCAGGGCGGCCTCCTGGACGGCGTCCTCCGCGTCGGGGCCGTACCCCAGAATGCTCAGCGCGACCGCGCGCATGCCCGCCTGGTGCCGGGCCAGCAGCAGGCCGAGGGCGTGGACATCGCCAGATTGCGCCTCTCGGACCAGATCGGCATCGGCCGGCACGACGTTCCCCATGGCGCCAAGGCTACAAACACCTTCCGACCTGCGACGACGGGCGCCTGCCGGCCACGGCCGCCCGCGCGCCCGGCGTCGCTCACAGGGCTCACGGGCTCACGGGCTCAAGGAACAATCACGGCCTGTCACGAACGCGAGGGCTGCCCTGTCTTAGCTGGTGACCGTTTCGGACGGGCCGTTCACGCCGATCATCCGGACTTTCGAAGGAGTGAAGATGACCTCGACCGCGCCCACCCGGTGGCCGGCCCAGCAGGACCGGTTCACCGCCGACGCCGCGCACGAACTCTGCACTCCTCTCGCCGGGCTCAGGGCACAGCTGGAGGAGGCACTGCTGCATCCCGGCGAGACCGACCTGCCCCGGCTCCTCGAAGCCGCGCTCCATGACGTCGACCGGCTCGAAGCGATCACCGCCGACCTCCTGCTGCTCGCACAGGTCGCGGCCGGCACCCACCTCCAGCACCAGGCCGTCGATCTCACCGACACGGTCCGCACCCATGCCATCCGGCGGGCGGGCAGCCCCGAGATCCGGCTGCGGACCGCGCCCGCGGTCACCGTCCACGCGGCCCCCTCGTACCTGGGGAGACTGGTCACCAACCTGATCGACAACGCCCGGCGGCACGCCCGGCAGTCGATCCAGGTCCAGGTGCGCCACTACGACGCTCTCGCCGAACTCACCGTCACCGACGACGGACCCGGCATCCCCGCGCAGGACCGCGAACGCGTCTTCGAACGTTTCGCCCGGCTCGACTCCGCCCGCTGCCGCCGTAGCGGAGGCACCGGCCTCGGCCTGGCCATCGCCCGTGACATCGCCCACGCCCACGCCGGCACCCTGCACGTGGAGGACGCCCCCGGAGGCGGCGCGCGTTTCGTGTTGCGGCTCCCCCTGGCCCGCTACGTCGCGGTTCAGCCGTGACGATCCACGGACCATCGTGAGCGGCGATGACCATGCGGGGGCCTTCCTGGCAGGGGGCCGCGCGCACTGCCCCTCCGCGACGGGATTTCCAGGCCCGCCGACGACGCCGGTGAATGTGCACCGTTCCCCTTCCGTAGGCTGGAATGGGCGCGAGAACGGGGGAGGCGGTCGCGATCATGCCATCAGGAGACCCCGAGGCGGAGAGTTCGCTCGATCAGGCCGCCTCGGTCTTCCTCGGCCTGCGTCCTCGGCTCTTCGGCATCGCGTATCGCATGCTCGGCAGTTCGGCGGATGCCGAGGACATCGTGCAGGAGGTCTGGGTTCGGTGGCAGGCCACGGACCGGACGGCGGTGCTGGACCCCGCCGCCTTCCTTGCGACGGCGACGACCCGATTGGCGATCAACGTCGCCCAATCCGCTCGCAAGCGGCGCGAAACGTACATCGGCCCCTGGCTTCCCGAACCGGTGGACACCAGCGCCGACCCCGAAGCCGGGGCCGAGCGCGGCGAGGAGCTGGAACTCGCGGTCATGCTCCTGCTGGAGAGACTTTCGCCCACGGAACGAGCGGCATACGTCCTGCGGGAGTCGTTCGACTACCCGTACGGCCAGATCGCGGCCATCCTCAAGATGAGCGAGCCGAACACCCGGCAACTCGTCAGCCGCGCGCGCAAACGCATCGCCGCCGAGCGCCGCACTCCGGTGAGCTCGGCCGCGCATCGGCGCCTCCTGACGGCCTTCCTGGCCGCCGCCCAGACAGGCGACCTCGCCGTCCTGGAAGAGCTCTTCGCCGCGGACGTCAGCAACTACTCGGACGGTGGGGGCGCCGTCCGCGGTGCTTCGCGGATACCCGTGTTCGGCCGCACCCGCGTCGCCAAGTTCATGAAGGCGTTCGCGCCACGGTTCTGGCCGGGCACGACGATCGATTGGGTCGAGGCGAACGGACGGCCGGGCGTACTGATCTCGCATGGTGACACCGTCACCGCCTTCGTGACCATCAGCGCCTCCGCGCGGGGCATCGAGCAGATCCTGTGGGTCATGAACCCGGCCAAGCTCGCCGGCGTCTCTCCTGGGCCCGTCAGGTGATCCGCCCGCAGTGTCACACCGCTTCCGCCGTCACCTCGCCACTGTGCCGACCGGTGCAGCATCACTCGAAGAGCCGCGCCGAGCATCCGCAGCCGGGCGAGGGGCCCGGGCAGCCGCGTCGGCGTGTGGTCCGGACAGTCCTCGTGCCCGGGGTCCAGAACGAGGAGCCCGGGCCGTCGCTGCCGGCGGTGTCCGGATGAGACGAGCGCGACCGCCACGCCGGTGGCGAAGGACAGGGCCACCGCTCCGCCGGTCTCGGCGGCCTCCGGTTCTGCCGCCATCCGCTGATGCCGATCGCTCTGCTTGTGCCGCATCATGACTCCCTGTGGTGTGAAGGACCGCAGTCCATGACCACTTGGAGTGTCGGCCGCGCGGGTTCTGCGGCACTATCGCCGCACTATCACCGCGGTCTCAGACGCTCGCAGGCCTGAGCGACGGCTCCTCCTCAGCGGCCTACAGCCTGGCCGCGATCCGCTCGACCCCCGGTCCGGACACGCCAGAGAGCCCCGCGGCTCGCCCGGTCGCCAGAAGGAGCAGATCACCTCCCGGCCCTCGGACCTCGTCGGGGCCGTCACCCGCCGACCAGTCCGTGTCGGTGGCGACCAGCCTCGTGCCCCGCAGGCGCTTGGGAGCGCCGTAGAAGCCGGTGCCCAGGACGCGGCCGAGCGCCGCGATCGCCCGTTCCGCGGGCATCTCCCGCACGCGCCCGAGCGGTCGCGCGACGTCCTGCCCGTGCACCAGCGCGTCGACGAGCGGGTCCAGCGGACGGGAACCGGGATCGCGGAGAGGTGAGCCCGCCGTCTCGCGGAACCGCGCGACGAGTTCCGCCGGCCCGAACCTGGCCGCCCGTTCCCGTGCCTGGTCGGCGATCATCCGGTTGAAGTCGCCACGCGCGCGGATCACACCCTTGGCCGTGTCGAGGAGCGCTGTGCGCATCGGCACGGTGCGCGCGGACGTCGTCAGGTGGGCGGCCACGTCGTGCATCGTCCAGCCGGGGCAGAGGGATGCCTGCTTCCACTCGTGATCGTCGAGGTCATCGAGGAAATCGGCCAGGCTGAGCCGTTCGGCCTCCACCCAAGAAAGGATCTCGTCACGGTCCATGTCCAGCTCTCCTCGCCAGATAGTGCGTGTGAAGCCGACGACTGGAGTGTTCCGGCAACGCTCCGTCACGTCGGAATTTCGATCCCCGAGGGCTGCCGCTGTTAACAGAAGGCCTTCATTCAACCCGATGCCCCGGCCGGGCGTACGACGCCGACGGCTCGCTCACGTGCCGCCGTCGGGAGGTCAGCGCTGGATGGATTTGGTCTCGAGGAACTCCTCGATACCGTAACGGCCGAACTCGCGGCCGTTGCCGGACTGCTTGTATCCGCCGAACGGCGCGAGCGGATTCCACTGACCGCCGTTGACGTCGACCTGCCCGGTGCGCAGCCGCCGGGCGATCGAGAGCGCGCGGTCCTCGCTGCCGAACACCGCCCCGGTGAGCCCGTACATCGTGCTGTTGGCGATCTCGACGGCCTGGTCGTCGTCCACGTACGGAATGATCGTCAGGACGGGCCCGAAGATCTCCTCCTGGGCGATCACCGCGTCCGGGGCCACATGAGTGAAGATCGTCGGCCGGACGTACGCGCCCTCGTGAAACCCGTCGGGCTTCCCGGGCCCGCCGAACGCGAGCGTGGCCCCGTCGGCGACGCCCCGCCGGATGTAGCCGTCGACCCGCCGGCGCTGCGCCTCCGAGGCCATCGGGCCGAGGCGGGTGGCCTCGTCGGCCGGGTCTCCGACGGTGTACTCGGCGGCGGCTGCCACGGCCAGCTCGACGATCTCGTCGTGCAGCGACGCCGGGACGAGCATCCGCGGCCAGCCGCCGCACACCTGCCCCCCGTTGGAGAAGGCGAACGCCACGCCGTGCTGTACGGCCTGGGCCAGGTCGGCGTCGTCGAGGATCACATTGGCGGACTTGCCGCCGAGTTCCAGCGCGACCCGCTTGACGGTCTCCGCCGCGACGGCCGAGACCCGCCTGCCCGCCCGGGTGGAGCCGGTGAACGACACCATGTCGACACCGGGGTGCGCCGCGATCGCCTCGCCGACGACCGGCCCCGTGCCGTGGACGACGTTGAACACGCCCGCGGGCAGTCCCGCCTCGGCGGCGACCTCGGCGAGGATCCCCGCCGTCAGCGGTGCGATCTCCGACGGCTTGAGAACCGCGGTGTTACCGGCCAGCAGCGCGGGCGCCGCCTTCGAGACGATCTGCTGCAAGGGGAAGTTCCACGGCGTGATGGCTCCGACGACGCCGATCGGCTCGCGCACCACCAGCGAGTTGCCGATCTCCTCCGTCCAGTTGAAACCGGCGGCGAGTCCGGCGAAGGTGGCGGCCACCATGATCGGCAGACCTGCCTGCCCTTGCCGGGACAGTGTGATGGGAGCGCCCATCTCGCTGGTGATCGTGGTGGCGATCTCCTCGAGCCGGTTCCGCAGGCCTTCGGAGATGCGGCCGACGACCGCGGCGCGTTCGGCCGGGTCCGTGGCGGCCCACCCGGGGAAGGCCGCCGTCGCGGCGGCGACGGCCCGGTCGACGTCGGCGGCGGTGCCCGACGGAACCCGGGACACGACCTCACCCGTCGCCGGGTTGACGACGTCGATCAGGTCGGTGGTTCCGGCGACGGCCTCGCCGCCGATCCAGTGGGTTGACGCACTCAGTGCTTTCGTACTCATGCACCCACCGTCGCGGTCGCGGACGACGGGAGGAATGTCCTCCCGATCCCTGGATACGACCCCCTCTACTTCCCGGGGCGCTCATCCCAGGATCGGCAGTGCATGGATGGGAGGTCCCGGTCCCGTCACGCTTGGCACTGCGGGTGACGTTGCGGGTGGGCACTGCGGGTGGGCACTGCGGGTGGGCACTGCGGGTGGGCACTGCGGGTGGGCACTGCGGGTGGGCACTGCGGGTG
>NZ_BOOQ01000036.1 GCF_016863315.1 Planotetraspora silvatica | reverse complement strand
CGGGTGGGCACTGCGGGTGGGCACTGCGGGTGGGCACTGCGGGTGGGCACTGCGGGTGGGCACTGCGGGTGGGCACTGCGGGGGAAACATCCCTGACCACGCATTCGTTGTAAACGGCGCGACTGTGCCGTCATCTGAGACCTCGCAGAGGAGGACCGAGCCGTGGACCGGGCCCGACTGGCCGACTTCCTGCGCTCCCGCCGGCAGGCGCTGCAGCCCGAGGACGTGGGACTCCCCCGGGGCCGGCGACGACGTACCGACGGCCTGCGCCGCGAGGAGGTCGCCGTGTTGTCCGACATGTCGGCCGACTACTACAGCAGGCTGGAACAGCAGCGCGGGCCGCATCCGTCGGAGCAGATGCTCGCCGCGCTCGCCCGCGGCCTGCGCCTGTCCCTCGAGGAACGCGATCACCTGTTCCGCCTCGCGGGCCACGCCACTCCGCGACGCGTCCCCCGTACGGATCACATCGAGCCGGGCATGATGCGCATCTTCGACGGGCTCGAGGACGCCGCCGCCCAGGTCGTGAACCATGTCGGGGAGACGCTGACGCAGACACGGCTGTCGAAGGCGCTGATCGGCGACGAGAGCGCGCACACCGGACCGGCGCGCAGCCTGCACTATCGGTGGTTCACCGATCCGGCTACGCGGTCGATCTATCCCGAGGACGACCACCCGATCCACAGCAGGCTGATCGCGGCGAACCTGCACCGCGTGTACACGCGCGACGGCACGGACTCCCGCGCCGCCGCGATCGTCGACGCCCTGCTCGCCGAGAGCCCCGAATTCGCGGCGATCTGGCGCGAACACCCGGTCACCGGCTCCTACTGCCCGCCCAAACGGGTGCTGCATCCGCAGCTCGGCCTGCTCGAGTTGCACTGCCAGACACTGCACGACCCCGACCAGTCCCAGATGCTGGTCGTCTACACCGCGACCCCGGGAAGCGAGAGCTACGAGAAGCTCCAGCTCCTGTCCGTGATCGGCGCGGGGCTGGAGTGAGGACGGGGAAGCCCCGGGAAAACCTCGGCGCGGGGTGCCGTTAGGCTGCGGGGCATGCGTGATCACGGCGAGGATCCGCGCCCCGCTCACGGCGCGGTCCGAGAGGTATACGACGTGGAGCGGGCCGCGGCCCTGGAGTACTCCCCCGACCTGGACGGCCTGGCCGACCCCGGCGAGATCGTGTGGGCCTGGGTCCCGTACGAGGAGGACCCGGCGCGGGGCAAGGACCGGCCGCTGCTTCTCGTCGGCCGTCATGGACGCCGGGTGCTGGGCATGATGCTGACCAGTCGCGAGCCCGACCGGGGCTACGAGGACGAGGCGCTGGAGCTCGGCTCGGGCACGTGGGATCGCGAGGGCCGGGACTCCTACCTGCGGCTGGACCGGATCTTCGAACTCGACGAGGACGACATCCGCCGCGAGGGCGCCATCCTGGACGGGGAGAGGTTCGCCCGCGTCGCCGCGGTCCTGCACCGCCGCTACGGCTGGCGGTTCGCGTAGTCGGCTCGCGTCGAGCCGATCCAGCCGGTCGGTCGCGTAGCCGGCTCGCATCGAGCTGAGCCGGCCGGTCGGTCGCCCGCGCGAGATGCGAACTCTCAGCATGGAGATCGGCCCCACTACGATGGCCGCGTGGCATTGAGAGATTCCCCGCCCCTGCCGCCTGAGCAGCGGCAACGCAATGCCGCCGACACAGGTGACCGCGATCTCACAGTGCGTGGCCGGCTGGTTCCGGAGATGCGAGGGCCCGCCCTGTGGGGCTGGCTCGGGCCGTTACTCGTCACTGCTTTCGGCGCCTATCTGCGATTCTTCCGTCTCGGAGAGCCCAAGGCAGTCGTCTTCGACGAGACTTTCTACGCCAAGGACGCGTACGCGCTCATCCGGTTCGGCGTAGAACAGTCGACGCTGGGCACGACCGAGAATCCCATCGCCGACACCCGACTCCTGGCGGGGAACACCGATGTTTTCGTGCGCTGTCCTCCGCAGCCTCTTTCGGAGTGCGCCTCCTACATAGCCCACCCGCCGCTGGGCAAATGGATGATCGGCCTGGGGGAATTCCTCTTCGGGATGACGCCCTTCGGATGGCGCGTCATGGCCGCGCTGGTCGGGTCGCTTTCCATTCTCATCCTGGCCCGTACGGCTCGCCGCATGACGCGTTCGACGCTTCTCGGTTGCCTCGCGGGATTCCTACTCGCTCTGGACGCCCTGGAATTCACGTCGAGCAGATTCGCTCTGCTCGACGTATTCCTGATGTTCTGGATCCTGGCCGGGTTCGCCTGCCTCGTCGTCGACCGCGACAGATACCGTGAGCGGATCGCGGACTGGCACGAGTCCGGCGGGTCACCCGCGGACGGCCCGTCATTGGGTGTCCGGTGGTGGCGGCTCGGGGCGGGACTGTGCCTCGGCGCGGCCTGCGCCGTCAAATGGAGCGGCGTCTTCTTCCTCATCGGATTCGCGATCATGTCGCTGGCCTGGGACGCCGGAGCCCGCAAGGCAGCCGGGATCCGCAGGCCGTACTTCGGGACGCTCCCGGGCCACCTGCCAGGCGCCTCCGTCATGCTGGGCGTGGTCCCCGGCCTCGTCTATCTCCTTTCGTGGACAGGCTGGTTCGCCTCGGACAGAGGCTACGGCCGCAACTGGGACCAGGCCACATCGGCCGGCCCCGTCTATTTCGTCATCGACTCGCTTCGGTCGTGGTGGGGTTACCAGACGAGTGTGCTGGGTTTCCACACCGGGCTGAAGACCAGCCATCCCTACATGTCGGAGCCGTGGAGCTGGCCGTTGCTGCTGCGGCCCGTCCCCTATTTCTATGAGTCGGAAAAGGGGTGCGGTTCCGCGAATTGCGCCCAGGCGGTGCTGGGGACCGGAACGCCACTCATCTGGTATGCGGCGATAATCGCGCTCGCCGGCATGATCGTCTGGTACACCGCATCCCGTGACTGGCGCGCCGGTGCGGTTCTGCTCACCTACGCGGTGGGCTGGTTGCCGTGGTTCTACTACGCGGTTTCCGATCAGCGGACCATGTTCCTGTTCTATGCGC
Source organism: Planotetraspora silvatica (assembly GCF_016863315.1). Taxonomy (GTDB): domain Bacteria; phylum Actinomycetota; class Actinomycetes; order Streptosporangiales; family Streptosporangiaceae; genus Planotetraspora; species Planotetraspora silvatica. The sequence goes on along the minus strand of NZ_BOOQ01000036.1, from coordinate 42,005 downwards.
TGCCGATGGTTCCGTTCATGATTCTCGCGATCGTCCTCGCGGCCGGAATCATCATCGGCCGCGTGCAGGCCTCGCCGTTCCGGCGGACGTTGGGGGCAGCCGCCGTGGGCGCGTTCACGCTGCTGGTGCTGGTCGATTTCTGGTGGCTCTACCCGGTGCTCACCGCGGAGAACATCCCGTATGACTCCTGGCATGCCCGCATGCTCTTCCCGTCGTGGATCTGACGAATACACGCCTGCCTCGACTTTCGGCGGACGCCGGCGAATGACCATTCCTGTCCTGCCGCACGGATTCCCGGAATAACGCTCAGATGAAGCCGGCTCTCGGCCGCCCGCATCGCCCGGCCTCCCCGCATGGGCGCACTCGACGCCGAAGGTTCACGCGTCCTTAAACTCCGGCTTATTTCAACCTTGACTCCAGGGTGTCAAGATCCTACCGTGATCCTTGATCAAGGTGCAGAACGTCGCACCCCTCGGGGGCCATGGCCATTTCAATCTCCCAGGAAATATGAGGAGGTTCGATGCGACAGGTGTCTCCCGGGGAGTCGGCGGACAACACACCTTCGGTCAGGAACCGGCGCCGGCGCCGGTTCGGAAAGCTGTCGTTCTCCATCCGCGCCCTCGTGGCCGCCATCGCGATGCTCGTCGTCTTCCCCGGCGTGGCCTTCGCGGATCCGCCGTCCGCCCTCGACTGGGCGGCCCCGTGGCCCGACCGCATTTACGAGCCGGGCTTCGACTACGACGGCGACGGCTGCTACCCCACTCCGGCGATCGGGCGCGACGGGACGATCGCTCCCGGCCTGTCGCTGGGCGGGGCCGAGAACGGCCACTGCCGCGACTCGTGGGATCTCGACAACACCAACGCCTATTCGCGAGTCAAGTGCAACAACGGCTGGTGCGCGTACATGTACGCGCTCTACTTCGAGAAGGACCAGGCGGCACTGGGCCCCGGTAGCGCCGGGCACCGGCACGACTGGGAGCACGTCGTGGTCTGGGTGCAGGGCGAGTGGGGCATGTACGTTTCCGCGTCCGCGCACGGCAAATACTCGACTCGCGCGAGGAACGACATTCCCTGGGACGAAACCGGAAAGCACCCGCTGATCGTCTACCACAAGGACGGCGTCAGCACGCACTGTTTCCGTTTCGCGAATTTCGGCGAACAGCCGGAGAATCACAAGGGATGGTGGCAGTGGCCGCCGTTGATCGGCTGGGACAATTACCCGCCCGGCTTCCGTGACCTCCTGGTCAACCACGATTTCGGCAGCGCCCAATTCGGACTCAGGGACGGCTGGTTCGAGGGCGAGCTCGCGAAGGCCAAGCCGTCCGGCATCCCGTTCGACCCCTACGCCTGAGCCGTACACCAGGGCCACATGGAGAAACGGCCACCGCGTGATCATTTATCGATCACGCGGTGGCCGCGGGCCCTCCGGCCTCAGAGGCGCGGTCACGGGCCACCCAAGTGCCTGACGACGGTGGTCGCTTCGAAGCGGTGCCTGACGCTTGTCGATCTACGCCGCGTGGAGCGTGAGCACGGTGATCTCGCTCGGCGCGAAGACCCTGAACGGCGGTCCCCAGAAGCCGGTGCCCCGGCTCGTGTAGAGCTGGGTACGGTCCCCGTGCCGGCTCAGGCCCTGGACCGTGGGCTGGTCGACGCGCACGAGGAAATGGAAGGGCCAGATCTGGCCGCCGTGGGTGTGCCCGGAGATCTGCAGATCGACGCCGTGCGCGATGGCCGCGTCGATCTGCTTCGGCTGGTGGGCGAGCAGCAGTACGGGAAGGTCCGGGTCGGCTTCCGAGAGCGCCGCAGCGTGGTCGGCATGGTGGCCGGGGCGCCCCGAGGACGCGGCGGTCGCGTCGTCGACGCCGGCGACGACGAGTCGGGAGCCGTCGCGCTCCACCACGATGTGCCGATTGTGGAGCGGCTCCCAGCCGAGTTCCCGCATGTGGTCGAGCCAGCCCTGTGCCTCGCCGAAGTACTCGTGGTTCCCGGTCACATACGTCCTGGCCAGCCGGGCACGGACGTCGCCGAGCGGCGCGGCCTGCTCCCGTCGTTCCGACACCGTACCGTCGGCGATGTCTCCGGTGTGGCACACGATGTCGGCATCGAGTTCGTTGACGGCCGCGACGACCCCGGCCGACCATCGGGCCCGGTTGATCGGACCGTAGTGCGTGTCGGTCAGCAGGACGACCCGGACGCCGTCCAGGCCTGTGCCCAACCGGGAGATCGTGACGTCCACCCGCCGGACGCGGGGCACGCGCATCGCCTCGGTGTACCCCCAGAGCAGCAGCACGAGCGACACGACGGCGCTCGCGGCGGCGACGACCCGGGACCGGGCCGGGTCCGCGACACCGGCGACCACGAGTGCGAGCCGCAGCACGTTGCCGAGCAGCGCCCAGACGAACGTCACCCAGATCACGCCGAGGATCGTGTCTCCGGCGCGTGCCGCCCAGTCCCGGCGGCGGCGACCGTGCCCGAGATACATGAGCGCGGGGAACGCGGCGAGCGCGCCGACGAACACGATCGTGCCGGCGACGACGACGGCCGTCGGCCACCGCGTGTCGGCGACGACCAGCGTCCACCACGGCACACCGAACAGCAACGCCAGGACGGCGATGATCGTCACGCCGAACAGCAACGGCCGCAACGATCGCCTCGCCGGCGCCGCCTGCGCCGCTTCACCAGCTGACACTGCCGGACTCCTCGGGTTGTGGGTGCGTGAATCATGACACCTCGGACACCCTGCCGACCATACGCGCCGGCCGCCACTCGGTCGGGATCGAGATCAGGGACGCGCGACGGGATCGGAGACCCGCCGGGCTCTAGGGGGACAGCGGCAGACGGATGACGAAACGTGCACCGTGTGGGCTGTCCTGGATGGTGAGCGTACCGCCGTGGCTCTCGGCGATCCGCCGGGCGATGGGGAGGCCGAGGCCTGCGCCTCCCGCACTTCGGCTCCGGGCGGTGTCGAGCCGGGCGAACGGCTGGAACACCATCTCCCGCTGGCCGTCGGCGACTCCCGCGCCGTCGTCGAGCACCTCCAGTTCCGCGGTCTCCCCCGGGAAACGCGGGTCGCCGTCCGCGCGCCGTACAGTGATCGTGATCGTGGAGGCGGCATGGCGCTGCGCGTTCTGGACCAGATTGCCGATCAACTGGCTCAGCCGCACTCGATCACCGCTGACGGTCACGCCCGTCGCCAGATGCCGGACGACCTTCTTGTTCAGTCGGTGGTTCTTCAGCTCTGCGGCGACGAGCTCGGCCAGGTCCATGGTCTGCCGCTCAAGCGGTACGCCGGCGTCCAGTCGCGTCAGCTTCAGCAGGCCGGATGCGATCGACTGGAGCCGCTCCACGCTGGGAAGCACGGCGTCGCACAGCTTGGCCAGGTCGATGTCGTCCGGCGCCAGGCGGGCGTCCTCCATCTGGGCGCGAATGGCGGTGATCGGGGTGCGCAGTTCGTGGGAGGCGTCGGAGCAGAATCGTCGCTGCTGCTCCAGCACGTCCTCCAACCGGTCCAGTGTCTGGTTGACGCTGCGGGCCAGCCGGTGGATCTCGTCTTTGGCCGTGGGGACCGGGACCCGGCGGCCGAGGTCGGTGCTCTGGATGTGGTCGAGTTGCGCCCGGATGGCGTCCACGGGTTTGAGCGATCGGGTGACGGTGTGCCGCGCCCCGTAGGCCACCGCGATCGTGAAGATGACCGTTCCTGCGATCAAGAGGGCCATCACGCCTGGATAAATGTAGAACGGGATGGTCGGTGCGGCGCTGTAGACGGTCCAGTCGCCGTTGTGGAACACCTGCTGTGCGACCACGATGTGGCAGCGGCCCTCGGTGAAGATGGAATGGCAGACGACGGCGCTGGCCACCCGGTGAGGGGGCTTCGGTGTGAAGTGCGCCATCGCCGGTTGGTGCTGCAGATCTCTGGTCGCCGCGACCACCTTCCCCTGAGGATCGACCACCTGGACAGGGCGGATCAGGTTCTGCGGGATGGGGGGAAGCGGATTGATGAGTTTCCCCCGATCAACGTAGTAGGCGGTCAGCTCCCCCACCGCGGTCACCTCTTTGGTGAGGTTGCGGGTGGCCGCCTTGTTGATGGTGAGCAGCAGGACAGTGGAGAAAAGGATGCAGAGCAACCCCACCACCACCCCGGTGAACAGCGCCAGGCGGCCTCTGATCGAGCAGTTTTCGAGCCTCACGACGGCCCCCGTCCACGTGGAAGGGCGCGGGGCAGCCGGAGGACGAAACGCGCGCCGCCGCCGGCGCTTTCCTCGACGCTGAGCGTCCCACCATGCGCATGGGCGATGTCCCGGGCGATGGCGAGGCCGAGGCCGGTGCCGTCGCGGTCGAGCCGGCGCGCGTCGTCCAGCCGGGTGAGACGGTGAAACACACGTTCCCTGTCGGCGAGCGCTATGCCCGGCCCGTCGTCACTGACGGCGAGCTCGACGGCGGCGTGGGCGACGTGCACGTCGACGCTCACCTGGTGCGTGCAATGCCGTTGGGCGTTGTCCAGCAAGTTGACGAGCAGCCGGCTGATCTGGGTGGGCACGGCGTTGACGGTGCTGTCGGGTGCGAGCCGGAGCCGTACCGGGCACTCGTGCGACCGTCGAGAGATCTCGGTCCGGACGAGCGTCGCGAGATCCAGCTGCCGCCGCTCGGCGACCGGACAGGCCCCCACACGAGCCAGGAACAACAAGTCGTCGATGATCGCCTGGAGCCGCTCCACCCGGCCCGACATCGTCGCGACCAGGTCGGGCAGCCGAACCCCGGAGAAATCCTGTCGCGCCACCTCCAACTGCACGCGCAGCCCGGCGATGGAATTGCGCAGCTCTTGGGATACGTCTGAGGCGAACTGCCCCTGGGATCGCGCGAAATCCTGGAGCTCTTCGTTGGCCTCCTGCAGCCGCTGCAGGACATCGTTGATCGTCCGGCACAGACTGGCGACCTCACGCGCGCCGTCCGGTTCGGAAACGCGGGTGCGCAGGTCGCTGACGTCCATCACGGCCAGTTCGGCGCGGACCATGTCCACGGGGCGCAACACGCGACTGGTCGCCCTCCAGGTGGCCCACGCGGCCAAGGCGATCAGCTCGACGGCCTCGATCATCAAGATCAGATGGAGAGATCCGGGTGACAGGAACTCCCGCATCGACTGTCTGCCGGACTCTGCGGCAGGCGCGGCGACCCCGTAACGGCCCATCTCCACGGTTCGGGTCCGGCCGGCGTCGGCGCCCCGCGAGTGCAACCGCTCGGGTGCCGTTTCGGAGTGCACCTCACTGACGGCGGGCGCGGCCACGTTCGACCATCGGGCGGCGCGTGTTTGGTCCGTCGCGTACATCCCCACCCCCGTGACAAGGAGGGTGAGGAGGGTGAGGACGGCCACAGCGGTGGTCAGCAGGGTGACCTGCCCCCGGATCGACCCCGGCCTGCATCGGATGACCCGCATCGGTGACCTCGTAGGCGGAGCCTTCGCCCCGTGACGCCGGTGCTCGTCGGCATCGACCTCGCCGGGCGCGAACTGCCCGGAGTGCGTCATCTCACGGGGTGTGAGATCGACCCTCCGATCCCGTGATCTGCCAGTCAGCAGATGCGCGAGGCCCGTGGCGATCGCCACCCACGTGAGCAGGGCGACCAGGGGCCACATGAGTATCAGCCAGTTGTCGTGCAGATCCAACGTCGCCATCCTTTTCGAACGGAATTCGAGGGGGATGCCAGGTTCTGAGCAGGTCGGGGGTCACCACCTCTGCCGCTCCCTTTCGCGCCTCAGCCGAGGGGATCCTTCCGTGTCACTTCACCGAGACGAGCGAACGGTACGAGCCTGACCTGCGGCGAAAGGCCGTGTATCGCATATTCATGCGTGGTTGCCCCTTTGTGCCACCGGCGTTCGGCCACCGATCTGACGCCCCGTTGGGGCGGGCTTGATCCAGACTTGACGGACATCCGCGATCGGAGGTTCGTCCCCGGAACGATGTCGCATGATTGAGCGCGAGGAAGAGAAAAGCCGGGGCGAGAGCTCGCATTCCCGGGCGGACGACGGCTTTCCTGGCGAAAACGCCGACATAGGGGCGGAGAAGCCCGTGAATCTCCGCCACCCGCATACTTGACACCGCTGACACCTGGGTAGTTCATTGATTTATGGGCGGTTCGTCCCATAATGACCATGAAGCTGCTGGTGAGCCCGGTTTTTGTGGATCATCGCGGCTTGGTTGGCGTGGCCGCGCCCGGGAGTGGAAGCTTGTCGTCGGTTTGCTGCAGGCGGCCAAGGTCGGCCGGGGTGGGATCGTACTGGTCGAGGGCCGGTCGGGCGCCGGAAAGAGTCGTCTGCTGGGCATGGCCGTCGCCGCGGCGGCGACGGCGGGGTTCGGGGTCGCCCAGGGCGCGGCGGACGAACTGACCCAGCTGATACCGCTGGCCCCGCTGATATCGGCCCTCGAGCCATCGGGCCGCACGCTTCCCGCCGACGACTGCCTGGCCCTCGCAGGTCCGGCCGATCAGCGGTTGCTGCTGGTGGAGCGACTGCTGGGACCGCTGGAGCAGCGGGTGGCCCAGGGCCCGATGCTTCTCGCGCTGGATGACGTGCAGTGGGCCGACCCGATGACCTTGGTGGCGCTGCGGTCGATGACCAGAGATCTCGCCTCCTATCCGCTCGTCTGGATGCTGACCCGTACGACCGGCAGCGGCGACTGTCCCCGCCTCAACCGTCTGTTCGACGTGCTGGAACGTGATGGCGCGATCCGGATCACGCTGGAGGCGCTGGACGAGCGAGCGGTCGCGGACGTCGTCACCGATGTCCTCGGCGCGGCGCCCGAGCCGGACGTGCTGGCCTTGGCCGGCATAGCGGACGGCAATCCCTTCCTGCTCGTCGATCTCCTTGAGAAGCTCAAAGGCGAGGGCGTGTTCCACATCGCCGATGGTCACGTGGGGATGGATTCCGCGCGGCTGCCGAGAGCTCAGGTCGTCACGCAAGAACGCCTGAACGAACTGTCCGAACGGACCAGGCATCTGCTCCAGGTCGCCGCGGTCCTGGGCCGCTCGTTCTCGGTGAAGGATCTGGCCGAGATACTCGGCGAATCGACCATCGGTCTGTTGCCCATGGTGGAGGAGGCGATGTCGGCGGGCATCGTCGAACCCGCCGGAGACCAGCTGACCTTCCGCCACGACCTGCTGTGGCAGGCGGTGGTGGGGACCATCCCCACCCCCGTACGGCAGGCCCTGCATCGCGACGCGGGAGAGATGCTGCTCAAACGCGGCGGATCGGCTGTTCCCGCCGCGGCGCACCTCATTCACAGCGCCGGTCGCGGTGACGAGTCCGCGCTACGCGGACTCGGCCAAGCCGCGCGCGAGGTCCTGCGCTCCTCACCCCAGACCGCCGCCGACCTCGCCCTGCGGGCGCTCGAACTCAGCGACCCCGCTGACCCTGACTGGGTCGGTCGTGCCGCCACGGCGGCCGACGCGCTGACGGCCATCGGCCGGCTGCCGGAAGCGGCCGATCTCGCCCGTGGCGCACTCAGCAAGGCACCGCCCGCCCAGGCCCCCCACCTGCGATGCGCCCTGGCGTACATCCTGCTGCTGAGCGGCCGACCGGCAGACGCGGTAGCGGAGGCCGAAAGCCTGCTCACCCAGCACGACGTCCCCGATGACCTTCGCGGCATCGCCGAATGGACCGTGTGCTGGGGGCTGATCTGCCTGAATGACTTCGGGAAGGGGCGTCTGCGGGCCGAGTCGGTTCTCGCCGAGCGCGAGCGACACACCGATGCCGCCGTCGTCGGAGCTCTCCTCCTGCTCGCCCGATTCGCCGTGGCCGACGGGCGGGTCGCCGACTCGTTCGCGCACCTGCACGAAGCCCTGCAGATCGCGAACAGCGGCACCGTTGAGGCCATCCAGCGCCCGTACACGCGCCTGCTGCTGAGCCTCAACTGGAGGGCCATGCGCCAGTTCGAGGAGTCCGACATCGCCATCCAGGCCGCCGAGGAGGAGATCAAAGCCTGCGGGCTGACCGTGCTCGCCGCACAACCTGCCCTGTTCCGCTCCGTTGTGAAGCTGGCCGCCGGTCGACTCGACGATGCCGCCGCCGAGGCCCAGGCCGGGCTGATGATCGCTGATGAGCTGGGCACCCACGGGTTCATCCGGGTCGGGGTGTCCATGCTCGCTCTCATCGCCATGCGGCGCGGTGACATCGACGCCGCGGTCCGGCACATCGAGCGTTACCACTCCATAGACGCCGCGCCCGGAATGTTGTTCGGGTCGGTGTGGGAAAGGTGGGTGATGGCGGCGGTGGTCGAGGCCCAAGGCGATCCCGACCGGGCAGTCGACATACTCCACGCCATCTACACCGACAAGGAGGAGCGGTGCTGGGCGCTCCTCACGACACCCCTCACGGCCGCCTGGATGACCCGGCTGGCGCTGGCCACGGCGAACCGCCCGTATGCGCAGACCATCGTCGACACGGTCGAATACCTGGCCCAGAGCAACCCCGACTTCCCCGCCCTCGCCACCACGGCCGCCCATGCCCGCGGCATTCTCTACAGGGACCCCGGCGCGTTGGCCTCCGCCGCCGCCGATCAGCCCGAACCGTGGGCACGCGCCTCGGGCGCGGAGGACCTCGGCGTCCTCCTGTCCACCACACCCGGCGCCTCCGCACGTGAGCAGGCCATCGCCAGCCTGGATCAGGCGCTCGACGGTTACGAGCACATCGGTGCGCTCCGGGACGCGGCCCGCGTGCGAGCCCGGCTCAGGGCACTGGGCGTCCGGCGGCGTCACTGGGCCCAACTCCAGCGGCCGGCCTTCGGATGGGACAGCCTCACCGATACGGAACGCGCGGTGGCCGTGCTGATCGCCAGAGGGATGACCAACCGTCAGGCCGCGGCGCGGATGTTCTTGTCGCCCCACACCGTGTCCACCCACCTTCGCCGGATGTTCAGCAAACTCGACATCGCATCCCGCGTCGAACTGGCCTGCATCGTCGCCGAAGAATGCCCAGACCTCCTCAAGGACACATAGCGTGCGGCTTGCCAGGCAGCCGGTTTCGACGGCGCCGGAAAGATCGACAGTCGATGGAGGTTCAAACGTCGACACACAGCGCATATCAGTCAAAAAGGCAATATCGGAAAGCTCCGGCGCTGCCGGGGCTCGAGCGATTCCGGGACGGGATGCGCTTCATCCCAGATCAGCCTGGTGCGGCTAGGAGGTCGACCTGCCTGCGAGTCCAGCAGGGAGGACAGACGGGCCGATGACCTGTGGCCCTTTCTCGTCGCCTAACTTTGGACGTATAGGGGTTGAGGTGAGGCGCGGTGACGGATTCAGAGGTCGACTACCGGGCGGTGTTCAAGGCGCTCGCGGCCCCGTTGCTGGTGCTGACGCCGGACTTCACCATGGTGGCGGCCAATGACTCCTACCTCAAGGTGACCAAGCGGAGCCCGGCGGACTTGTACGGCCGTTGCTTCTTCACCGTCTTCCCCCCCAACCCGAACGCTCCCAACGATCCCGGCGAGGAGGGCCCGGAGGGTCTGCGTGCCTCGTTGGAACGGGTGCTGGCCACCGGACAGCGGGAGACCATGGCGCTGCAGCGGTACGACATCGAGGTGAGCGGCAGACCGGGGGTGTTCGAGGAGCGGTACTGGAGCACGATCAACACTCCCGTCCTGGGCCCTGACGGTGAAGTGCAGCTGATCGTTCACCGAACCGAGGAGGTGACAGGCTTCCTCCTGCAGTTGAGGCGGTTCGGCGAACGCGGCGTCTCGGGAAGAAGAGCGGAACTGGAGGCGATGAGAACCGACGTGTATGTTCGCGCCCGCGAACTCCAGGACCTCAACGAACGGCTCACGCGGGCGGACAGGGAACAGCGCCAGACCACGTCGGCGCTGCAGGAGGTCATCGAACGGCAGCGGCGATTCGTCTTCGACGCCTCCCACGATCTTCGTAACCCGATCACCGGGCTCCTGACCGAGCTTGAGGTCGCGATTTCAGAACCAGACGTCGGCCTGCACCAGATACTGCGCAAACTGCTGCTGGACGCCGTACGGCTCAATGACATCGTCGCCGATCTGCTCGAACTCGCACGCCTGGACACCGCGACGCCCACCGAACCGGTCGACCTGGCCGATCTCGTGCTGGACGAACTGGAACGCCGCCCTCTGACCACCACCGTCCTCGTCCGGCTCGATCAGCAGGTGGTGGTGCGCGCCTCCCGGATCCGGCTGGTCCGGCTCCTGAACAATCTGCTCGCCAACGCCGAACGGCACACCAGGACCGCCATCGACATCATCGTCACCGCCGACCCGCCGGACGCGGTCCTGGAAGTCATCGACGACGGACCCGGCATACGCCCGGCCGACCGCGAAAGAGTCTTCGAACGGCTGTGCCGCCTGGACGACGCCTACCTCCTGGACCCCGGCGGCTCCGGGCTCGGCCTGCCCATCGCCCGTGATATCGCCCATGGCTACGGCGGTGACCTGTACGCCGCCGACAACACCACCGGCGCCCGCTTCGTCCTGCGCCTCCCCCTCGCCGCCTAGCCTGGGCTTGCGCAGAAGGCAGCCATTGGTCTGAACTTGGTGCGACAGCCGTACGACGAAGGAAGGCCGATGGCCACCGGCGACGTCGATATCGTCGAGCAGGGCACGCGCAGGCCCAGCTGGGTGGGATTCGTAGTGCTGGTCGCTCTCGTGGCCGTGCCGCTCATCGGGATACTCGCCAACCGGGACACGAGCCGCCCCATCCCGGCCGTCACCCCTACACCCATGCGCAACGCGATCGGCGTGACACCCAACGCCGCCTATCCAGAGGCGAACGGGCCGGGCGACACCAGGACGATGCGGGTCACGTTCCCCGACGGGTCGCGGGCGGAGCTCACCTACCCCGCCGACCTGAACCTGGCGTCGCTGGGGGCACGGCCGTACGTGAGCGGCACTCTTGCCGGCAACGGGGAGATGGACGAGTTCCGCACCCTCACCGCCCCGCTGTACGGCGAGGCCGAGACCGCCGCCGGACGGCCGATGATTCGCCGTCTCACCGACAACGTCACAGTGTGGCCGGGACCGCTCGGGGTGGACGGCGCCGGTTCGGTCCTGCTCTTCACCTTCGGCGACTGGCGGATCGCCCTGCAGGACGAGCGTGCCGGGCTGACCTTCGAACAACGGGTGGCCTGGGCGGAGAACATGCACGGCAGGCTCACCCCCGACGGTTTCCTCACCCTGTCGGCCGACGGCCCGGTACGGCTCTCGCGACCCGGTGAGATCCGCGAGGGCATGCTCGTCGGGCCGCAACTCTGGTTCGGCGGCCTGAGCCGCCAGATGCTGGTGCTGGCTCCGATCCCCGACTGCGGACGGGCGGGCAGCGTCGTCCTCGACTCACGCCATCCCATCGCAGGGAGCACGTGCCGTGACGGCTTCCTCCTGGCCGCCGCAGGCGACCAGGCCTTCGTGCGGAGCGCCCTCCAGGATGTCCGCGTCCGTCCCCTATGAGCCGACGCCGAGCCGGGCCTCGGTCCGCGCCGCGGTGACCACCACCGCGGTGTAACGCATCGTGAAGCCGCCACCCATCGCGTCGACGGCGGCTCCGATGCCCGCCAGCAGTTCCTCCAGCTCAGCCGGCGAGAACCGGCTGTGGTCGCCCTGGGTGGGCAGCAGATCCAGCCACTCGTCCCGGGTATAGGACTGCTCCCAGTCGAATCGCCACTGCTCCGGATCGCCGAACACGCCCGCCTGCCGTATCCCGTCGACCGCCTTGGTGAACAGCACCGAGTATCCCTCCAGGGCGGACATCTTCTGGCGGTAGGCCCGCGCGGTCAGCGCATCGGGCACCACCTGGTCATAGACCGCGGCGAAGGCTTCCGACACTTCGGGCGGGGGCTGACCGACGTTCCAGAACACCGCCAGCCGGCCGCCGGGCCGCAGCACCTGCGCCGCCTTCGCCGCTCCGGCGGCCGCATCCACCCAGTGCCAGGCCTGCCCGGCGATGACCGCGTCGAAGTCCCGGTCGGCGGGGTCCCAGGCTTCGAACGTCGCCACCTCGACCTCGACCCCGCTGCGCCGCGCGAATTCCGCCATGCGCGCGTCGACGTCGACCCCCAGCACCTTGCAGCCGGCTGCTTGGAACTGCCGGGCTTCGATGCCGGTCCCGCACCCGACGTCGAGGACGTCGGGGCCCGGTCCGGCGGCGATGATCCGGTTCACCATGGCGTCGGGATAGCGGGGCCGGGTCCGGTCGTAGCGTTCGGCGTCCGAACCGAACGACTCCGCCATCTGTCGGTGTCGATGAGGCTCGGGCTCGGCGAAAGGCGCTCGATCCGGCGGTAGAGTGGGCATGCGCCCACTATGAATGGGCAAGCGCCCACTCGTCAACCGGGTGGGGACGGATCGAGAGACGGAGGGATGCGCGGTGCCGACAGGGGTGGCCATCAGGGACGTGCGCGAGCAACTGTTCGACGCCGCCGAGCGCGTCCTGTTCCGGGACGGGCCGAGCGGGCTGACCAGCCGGGCGGTCACCACGGAGGCGAACTGCGCCAAGGGGGTCATGCACCGGCACTTCGAGGACTTCGACGCCTTCCTCGCCGAGTTCGTGCTCGACCGCATCGACCGGATGGCCCCCCAGGCCGCCGCCCTGCGTGACGCCGCCGGGACCGGCACCGTCGCCGGCAACCTCACCGACGCGCTGACAGCCCTGTTCGAGTCCGTCGCCGTCGCGATCGTCGCCCTCGTCACCTTCCGAGATGAACTGCGCGCCCGCCTGCGCGAGACGTGGCCTGCGGGCGTCCCGGTCCTGACGGAGGCCGCGGTCATGATCGCCTCCTACCTCACCGCGGAGCGCGAACTGGGCCGCATCGCGGCGGACGCCGACGCCGACATGCTCGCTCCCATGCTGATCGGGACCGGGCACCTGCTGTTCGCCGACCGGAAGGGCTCCCCGCCGGAGGCCGGAGCCGTCCTCAGGATGGTGACCGCGGTCATCGCCGGCGTCGTACAGGCCCCGTAGCCCCTCGCAGCCATGAACGGGCCGGCAGCACAGCACCTCGAGGTTCCCCCGGCCTACGAGCAACCGCAGCTACATAGCATGCGCAACTGCATCTATAAGGCAGCAGTAGTCGGCGCCCAGTACTGTGGTCCTGTGATCAGAGATTTCACCGTGTTCCCGGCTTCTTCTGACGACGGGGATGTGGTGGGCGAGATCCACGCGGAGTCGTGGAAGGTCGCCTATGCCGGCTTCTTCTCTCCGGAGTTCTTCGCCGAAGCGGTCCGGCAGCGGCGCGGCAAATGGCACGCGATGCTCGCCGAGGGCTCGGGCACGGCCATGCTGGCCGCGCTGGACGGGCGACCGCTGGCCTTCTCCTACTTCGGCTCGTCACCGGCGCGACCGGAGTCGGCGGAGATCTTCGGGTTCTACGGTCACCCGGACGGCTGGGGAACCGGTGTCGCGGGCGCTCTGATGACCGCTTCCCTGCGAAGGATGCACGACGACGGCGTCAAGCGGGTCCATCTGTGGACGCTCCGTGACACGCCTCAGTCCCGCCGCTTCTACGCCAAGAGCGGCTTCACGGAGTCAGGCGTGGTCCGCGGCCACGACTTCGGTGACGGCAACCCGATCGAGCAGGTCGAGTACGAGTTGCTCCTTTCCTGACGGCTCAAGAGGCCACGACCTGACGTCAGGGCTCGTTGAGGTAGGTGAGGACGGCGAGGACGCGGCGGTTGTTGCTGTCGTCATCGGTGATGCCGAGCTTGCCGAAAATCGTGGTTGTGTACTTGCTGATGGCGCTCTGGCTGAGAAACAGCCGCTGGCCGACGGCCTGATTGGACAATCCCTCCGCCATGAGGCTGAGCACGGAGTGCTCGCGTTCGGTGAGCCGGGCGAGCCGCCTGTTCGAAGATCCGCTGGACAACAATTTGGCGATGACGGCCGGGTCCATGGCGGTCCCGCCATCGGCGACGCGCTCCAGGGCATCGATGAACTGATCGGCGTCGAACACGCTCTCTTTGAGGAGATAGCCGATGCCGCCGGCGCCGTCGGCCAAGAGTTCGCGGGCGTACAACTGTTCGACGTGCTGAGAAAGAATCAAGATCGGCAGTCCGGGCAGTTCGCGGCGGGCGGCGAGAGCCGCGCGCAGACCCTCATCCGACTGGGTCGGCGGCATCCGGACATCGACGATGGAAACGTCCGGCCGCCACCTCAGCAGCGCGTCGAGCGTCTCGGGTCCGGTGGTCGCCGTCCCCACCACCTCGTGTCCGTACGCCTCGATGAGACGGACCATCCCGTCACGCAGGAGGTAGAGGTCTTCGGCTACAACGATTCGCATGGCACCGCCATCCTCACACGGGTCGGACCACCCGCCGGGCTGGTGATCTCCAGGGTGCCGTCGAAGACCGCGAGGCGGCGGCGTAGCCCAGCGAGCCCACCGCCGGCTCGCGCACTGGCCCCGCCCCGGCCGTCGTCCTCGACATCGACGACGACGTCGGTGTCGTCCCGGGCGATGGAGATCCGCGCCCGGGTCGCATGGGCGTGCTTGACCGCGTTGGTCAGCAGTTCGGCGACTCCGAAGTACACGGCGGACTCGATCGGCGGATCCAGGTGTAGCTGAACGTCGGCGCTGACAGCCGCTTCGAGCGGGCTGTCCAAAGCGAGAGCGCGAACGGCATCGATGAGCCCTCGCTCGCTCAGCACCGGCGGGTTGATTCCCTTGACCAGTTCGCGGAGCTCGGTCAGTGACGTGGTGGCGCCGACTCGCGCTTCCCGCAGCAGCGCCTTGGCCTGGTCAGGGTTGGTCTCCATCAGCTTCTCCACAGTCGCCAAGGAGAGCCCCAGCGCGACCAGGCGTGCCTGCGCTCCGTCGTGCAGGTCCCGCTCGATCCGGCGGATCTCGGCGGCCTGCGCGACCGTTGTGTCCGCGCGCTGAGCCGTCAGCTCATCCACCCGGTCCGCCAGCATCATCGCCGGCGACGCGCGCAGGAAGCGGACGGCCACCGGCTCGACGGCCCGCCAGGCATACGGTGCGCCGGCGATCGCCACGACCAAGCCGAGCAACCCGATGAGGCGCATGGTGAGCGACGACTGGGAGAACCCGAAGACCGCCGCCGCGACTCCGGCGAGCGGGATGGACGCGACCACCCCCGCGGTGATCGGTGCGATCCCCGTGAAACGCAGGTCACGCCATGTGGCGGGATCGCGCCACCGGGTTCGCATCCGCTGGTCCTGGAGGGCGTCCCGGCGGGTGCGCTCGTAGGAGTACCCGTTCCACCAGTACCCGGTGGACATGCGCACCACCGGCCCGGCCTCCCGGTATCCGGCGGGAATGACGGTGGCCGTCCACTTCGCGACGAGGAGGCGGAACATCCGGCACACCGGTCGGGACAGGACGAGCGTGCCGATACACGCCCATATGAACGGCGCTATCCACGTCCACGGGTTTCCCCACCAGATCGCCAGCGCCACCGCGGCGGCCCACACGGCCGGGACCAGCATGGCGACGGCCACCACAACGCACGCTCGCACGAACCCGACGCAGGCGCTCGCCACCCACGACACCGACTGTCGCATGATCATTCCTTCTCACTTCACACCTCCGACCGCGGCACCCACGCTTCCTGCGATGCGCCGATCCGGCCGGTACGGCTTGGTGTTTCCACTGTGCACCGCACAGAGCCCGGCACCTCCTCGATCAGCTCTGAAGTGGGTCTGGCCCCACCAACCCGTACGTCCAGGCCCATGCCCCGCCACACCGACGCCGTTCTCTCCGGCTCCGGCGGTAGATGCGAACAACGGGAAACGGCCACCTGTGATCGACTAATGAGCGTGGAAGCCGTTCTCACCGCCCTCCTCGCGGTCACTGGCACCCTGCTGGGTTCCCTTCTCACGTTCGTCTTCCAGCGGAGGACGACCGACAGGGCCGAGCGATTCACTCTCGCCACCCGGTTGCGTGAGGAGAGGATGGTCATATACAGCGGCTTCGCCGGTGCCGTGCTCGAGTTCCGCGGTGCGCAGTACGACCGCGCCACCTTACGAGGGCGCGAGGGGCACGAACTCGAATATCAAGCGGCGAAAGCGGAGTCCCTCCGGCTCAAGGCCTCCGCATGGCATGCCGTTTATCGCATACGGCTGATCGCCGACGAGCCTGACGTGATCCGACTCGCCGAAGCCGCGATGGATCTCGCTGCGGACATGCATCACGCGGAGATCGGCGAGCCCCTCAAGGCCCGTTCCGAAGAGGTTCGCAGGGCGATCGAAGCCTTCGTGTCCGGATCCTCAACGCAGGTTCAGATGAAAACCACGAAGCGTCTGATCCATTGACACGAGGCGAATCGTGCGCATGACGTGTGGTTCCCGGTGTCTCCAGGTCCAGTTCCGTCAGCCCTGAACGGCCATCTCGCCGAGCAAGGACCAGTCGTCCTGCTCCAAGACGGCGTTGACGATCCGCGGCGTCTCGACCAGGTGCGGGGGCAGAGTCCGCTGCGCGGTCGCGAAGTGATCGGACTGGACGTGCGCGGCGCCGGCGTCGCCGTCCCGGAACGCCTCGACGAGCACGTACTCGGTCGAGTCGTCCAGGCTGCGCGACCATTCGAACCACAGGCAGCCGGGCTCACCGCGGGTGGCCTCGGTGAACTCCCGCGTGATTTCCGGCCACGTCTCCGCATACTCGGGCTTGATCCGGAACTTGGCGGTGATGAAGATCATGTTCGGCCCTTCGATGTCTCCAATATCCTGATCTTCGGCCATCTTACGACTGGTCACGGGCGCTTTCCGCTCGTCCGACCAACGACCGCGCGGGTCTGAGCCGTGCGGATGCTCCGATCACCGTGGTCGGGTCGGCCACGCTTCACCGGAGCCGGCGCCTACAGGTTCTCCACCCGGCGCAGAAACCCGCGCGCGTCCAGGAAGTCGGCGAGCGACTGGCGGTGCTCCTCACAGGCCATCCAGATCTTCTCCCGCTCCGGCGAGTGAATCTTGGGGTTGTTCCAGACCACGGCATACGATGCCGCCGCCCCGCAGCCCTTCGCCGAGCAGATCCGCTGCTCGCTCATCCGTGGCGTCCCTTCACTCGCGAGCCGACGACCGGGCGGCGGCACCGCCCGTCGCCGGCCCCAGTCACCTGGAGAACTTTCAGCTGCGACCTCGACTCGTCCACGGACTCAGCCTGTCATGTCGTCAAACGTGCCGCGCCCAGACGGCTGAGCCGCATTTCAACCGATCCCCTCACTGCCCGGAACCGGTCTATCGGCTCGGGAGCGATCGCGGTAGCCCGAACCATGGGAGCACGCTGTTCTCGAAGCGGGTCATGGCGCAGATCCGGTCGCCGGCGAGGGTGAGGACGAACAGGCCGGTCCCGTGGCGGATGCCGGTGGGAGCGCGCAGGTAGGCCCCGAACGCCGGCTGCCCGTTGGCTCGCGTCGGCACGAGGTCGAACCTGCGGTCCGTGCCGAAGATGCCGGCGCAGAAGCGGGCCACGAGGTCTCGTCCCTCGTATTCGAGGGGCATCGGCGGCATCGACATGAAGACGTCGCCGGTCAGAAGGGCCACCAGCGCGTCGAGATCGGCGGACTCGTACGCGCTGACGAACTTCGCCACGATCGCGTCCTCGGAGAGTGAGCCGGAGGCGGGAGACGGTTCGCGATCGGCGGCCGGCGACCGGCGGCGCTGCAGGCCCGCGCGGGCCCGTTTGAGGGCGCTGGTGACCGATTCGACCGTCGAGTCGAGCATCTCGGCCACCTCGTCGGCGTGGAACCCGAGGACGTCGCGCAAGATGAGGACGGCGAGCTGGCGAGGCGGCAGGACCTGCAGTGCGGTCACGAAGGCCAGGGAGATGGATTCGGTCTGTTCGTAGCGGGCCTCGGGGCCGGGTGGCACATCGAACGCGCCTTCGAGGAGGGCGTCGGGGAACGGCTCGAGCCACACGACCTCGCCGAGCCGGGTCGGCTCCGGCGGTTCGACCCCTGGGACGTTCCACTCCTTGGCGGGTCGTCGGCCGGCCGAGCGGCGCGCGTTGAGGCACCGGTTGGTGGCGATCCGGTAGAGCCAGGTGCGCAGTGAGGCGCGTCCCTGAAACCCGGCGAGACCTCGCCAGGCGGTCAGCAGCGTGTCCTGCAGGGCGTCCTCCGCGTCCTGGAAGGAGCCGAGCATCCGGTAGCAGTGCACCTGTAGCTCCCGGCGGTGCGGCTCGGTCAGCTCTCGGAACGCGTCGCCGTCTCCGGCCCGCGCCCTTGAGATCAGGTCGGCTGTCGCCACCCTCATCGCCTTCTTCCCGCGTCTGTGGCATTTCCCATCCTGTAGAGACACCGGCCGAGAGGCGAACTGGGCGGTCGGCGGGCGCCCAGTTTCCCGATGTCGCGGTGTCTGCATCGTCGACGGCTCTGACGATCCGTACGTCGGATGGGTTCAGCGGCCGGTCTTTCACCCATGAGGTGGGCACCCGTGACCACCCGGGCACAGAGAGGAACCAGAGATGATGCTGAAGGACAAGGTCGCGGTGATCTACGGAGCCGGAGGCGCGATCGGCGGCGCAGTCGCACGCGCCTTCGCGGCCGAGGGAGCGAGGGTCTTTGTCACCGGACGTTCCCTGGCACCCGTCGAAGTCGTCGCCAAGGACATCGTTTCCGCCGGAGGATCCGCCGATGCGGCCGAGGTCGACGCTCTCGACGAGCAGGCTGTGGACAGGCATCTGCGGTCCGTGATCGATCAGTCGGGCCGCGTCGACATCTCGTTCAACGCGATCGGGGTCCCGGACATGGAGATTCTGGGTGCCCCGCTGGCCGAGATGGACGCCGGGCGGTTCTCCCTGCCGATCACGACCTACACGACGTCGTACTTCCTGACGGCCCGCGCGGCCGCGCGGCAGATGATTCCCAACGGATCGGGAGTGATCATGACCGTCACCGCGCTCCCCGCACGGATAGGCTCCCGATTGAACGGAGGCTACGGCCCGGCGCAGGCCGCCAAGGAGGCGCTCACTCGAGATCTGTCCGCCGAACTCGCGCCTCAGGGCATCCGCGTGGTCGGTCTGCGACCCCACGGCATGCCGGAGACGAGCACGATGAGGGAGGCCTTCGAGGCCAAGGCGTCGGCGGGGATGACCTGGGAACAGTTCGGAGGGTACCTCGCAGGCACGACCCACCCGCGACGGGTCATGAGGCTCGACGAGGTGGCGGACATGGCGGTCCTCATGGCGTCCGACAAGGCGAGCGGGATGACGGGGACCACCGTCAACCTGACCATGGGAAGCCTGGACGACTAGGGCCTCTGTAAAGGCAAGGCGGCCGTCGACGCGGCGACGGTGATGGCGACCTGGCAGCGGCAGGCGAGCATGCCGTACCGGGTCGCCACCGCCCGGTACGAGCCGAGGCCGACGTCGCCTCCGGCGACCGCGCGCCCGCCCTGACGCACAAGCAGAGAGCGCCAGGGAGCATCACTCTGGAGAGTGAGGACAGTGGGCTGATAAATCCTGATAATGAGCGGATGCTTGCAGCGGGCCGGGTCGGGCGGGCGGTTGACGGGGCCCTTGCGGTAGGCGTGGTCCTGGCCACGGTCGGGCCGCTTGTCCTGCCCGATCCCAAACCGTGGTGGATCATCGGGCTGGGGCTGTCGGCGTCGCTGCCGGTGTGGTGGCGCAGGCGGGCGCCGATGGCGGTGGCGGTGGTGGTCGGGGCGGCGATGTCGGTGATGGTGACGTGGGAGAAGCCGTTCCTGCCCTTCGGGCCGCTGCTGGCCGTCTACACGATCGCCGATCTGAGCCCCACGTGGAAGAGGCTGGCGGCGATTCCGGTGATCGTGGCGGCCGTGGGTTCCTCGCTGGTGCTGCCGGGGGAGAACGACGAGACCTTCCGGCTGGTGGGAACCGCCTTCGTGGCCGCCTACGCGCTGGGCACCAGTGTCCGGGCGAGCCGCTCGCGAACCGCCGAATTGGCCGAGCGGGCGCGGCGGCGGGAGCAGGAGCACATCGCGGCGGCGGCCGAGGAGCGCACCCGGATCGCACGCGACATGCATGACATCGTCACCCATTCCGTCGGGCTGATGGTGGTTCAGGCTGAAGCCGGGCCGGTGGTGGTGCGCAGCGACCCGGACAAGGCCGAGGTGATTTTCGACGCGATCGCCGGCACGGGAAGGAGCGCGCTGGCCGAGCTTCGCGGGGTGCTCGCCGCGCTGCGGACCCCGAGCGAAGGCGTCGCACCGACGTCGGGCCATGCCGGTGAATCGCTGTTTCAGCCCCGTCTGGCGAACCTCCCCGCGCTGCTCGAGCGCAGCGGCCTCGATGTGGTGAGCACGACGGTCGGCATCCCGCGCCCGGTCGCGGAAAGTGTCGAGGCCGCCGTCTACCGCATCGTTCAGGAGGCGCTGACCAACGTGCGCAAGCACGCCGGTACGCGTGCCGTACGCCTCACGCTGACCTGGCGGGAGAACCTGACGGTGGAGATCGCCGACGACGGCCGGGGGCCGGGTGAGAGCGGCGGGTACGGGCTGGCCGGGATGCGGGAACGGGCGGCGGCCTGCGGTGGGACGCTCACCACCGGGGCCGGACGAAACGGGGGATTCATGGTGAAGGCCGAATTTCCGCTTCAATAGCCCGCATGTTACGGGTGCTCATCGCCGACGATCAGGACCTCTTCCGCGCGGGGTTCGGGCTGATCCTGAACGCGCAGCCGGACATGGAGGTGGTCGGCGAGGCCTCCGACGGCGGAGAGGCGATCGCCGAGGCCAGGCGGCTCCAGCCGGACGTGGTCCTGATGGACGTGCACATGCCGGGCAAGAACGGCATCGAGGCGACCAGGGAGATCTGCGCCACCACCGCCGCCAAGGTGCTCGTGCTGACCATGTTCGACCTCGACGAGTACGTCTACGACGCGGTCCGGGCGGGAGCGAGCGGTTTCCTGCTGAAGGACATCCGGCGGGACGAGCTCGCCCACGCCGTCCGCACCGTCGCCTCGGGCGAGGCCCTGCTCGCCCCGGCGGCGACCCGGAGACTGCTCGAGGACCTGGTGCGCAGGCCCGCCCACGGTGTCGCCCCCCTGCTGGCGGCCAGACTGGGCGCACTGACCGAACGCGAGCGCGAGACGTTGAAGCTGGTCGCGCGCGGCCTGTCGAACGCGGAGATCGCCGCCGCACTCGTGGTCACCGAGCACACGGTCAAGACACACGTCAGCCGCATGCTCACCAAGCTGGACCTGCGGGACCGGGTCCAGGCCGTGGTCCTGGCCTACGAGTCCGGGCTGGTGGTCGCCGGTGAGAGTGACAACGGAGATCGCACCGGCGACTGACGCGCCGGCAGGGCGGGGAAACACATGCTCGTCGGCATGGAACGCATTCTCCTCACCCTCACCTCCGCCGTCCTGATGCATTTCGGCACCGGCCTCCACCCCGTCTGGTGGCTCACCTGGCTCGCGCCGCTGCCCGTCCTGTTCCTGGCTCGCCGGGCGGGCGGGGGTACGGCCTTCGCCGCCGGGGCCCTCGTCTGGCTCGCCGGCCAGGCGCAGATGTGGCCGTACTTCACCCGGACCCTCGAGATGCCGCCCGCGCTGGCCGCCGCCCTCATCATCGGCCCCGCGCTCTGCTACGGCCTGGGCGTGCTGCTCTTTCGCACCCTGCTCGTGCGCGGCAGACCGCTCCTGGCGGCGGCAGCCGTACCGGCCGTCTGGGTCACCACCGAGTACGCCATGGACCTCGCCGGACCGCACGGGGCCTGGTGGAGCCTGGCGTACACGCAGGCCGACTTCCTGCCCGTGCTGCAGACGGCCTCGGTCACCGGGGTCTGGGGCATCACCTTCCTCCTGCTGTTCGTGCCCGCCTCGATCGCGGTCCTGCGGCCACGCGCGGCGGTGGTCTCGGCCGTGCTGGTCGCGCTCACGCTCGGCCACGGTTTCGTACGGCTCGCGACGCCCGCCGACACCGGAGGCCGGAAGGTCGCGCTGGTCGCGACGGACGACCCCGAGGATCCGGTCCGCCGGTACGGCGAGGCCGTCGACACCGCGGTGGCCGGCGGCGCGGAGATCGTGGTGCTGCCCGAGAAGGTCTTCACGACCGCCGACCTGCCGTTCGCCCGCCCGGGTGCGGAGGTGGTCGCGGGAATCGCCATGGAGACCAACAGCGCGGTGAGCTATCCCTCCGGCGTGCGCTACGACAAGCACCACATGATTCCCGGCGTGGAACGCGAGTTCCGGCCCGGCACCGGCTTGGCCTTCCTCGACGGTGGCCGGCTCGGCCTCATCATCTGCAAGGACCTCGACTTCCCCGGCCTGGTCAGGGGGTACGGCAAGGCCGGCGTCGCCGCCCTGCTCGCGCCCGCCTGGGACTTCGACGAGGACGCGTGGCTGCACAGCCGCATGGCGGTGGTGCGCGGCGTGGAGAACGGCCTGGCGGTGGCCCGTGCCGCACGCCAGGGATGGCTGACGGTCAGCGACGACCGCGGCCGGATCGTGACCGAGCGCTACAGCGACAGAACGGGCATGGCCATGGTCACGGCCACCCTGCCCCGGGAGGGCTCGGCCACCCTCTACACCGCCCTGGGCGACTGGGCCGCGTGGGCCTCGGCCGGGTTGCTGCTGCTCGCGCTCGGTGCGCTGGCCCGTAGGAAGACTTCCAACGCGGTGAGCGTGAGCCCGGCCGCGAGAACCACCGTGGACGCCTCACCCACGTCCGGCGCCTAACCGCAGGAGGCCTGGGGACCGCGGTAGGGCAGCGTCTGGCTGTAGACGATGTTGGTCGTGGTGCTGCCGAACCCGGCCAACTCGTCGACGATCCGTTCCAGATGCCGCATGGACGTCGCGGCCACCTTCAGCGTGTAGCAGTCCTCGCCGGTGGTGCGCAGACACTCCAGGATCTCCGAGCGTTCCTCCAGCAGCCGGTGCAGAGGCTCGTGCCGGCTGCCGGGGTATTTGAGGCGCACCATGGCGAGCACGGCGAAACCGACCGCCGCCAGATCCACCTCCGCCCGATAGCCGGTGATCACGCCCTCCGTCTCCAGCCGCCTGACCCGATCGGTGACCGCCGAAGCGCTCAGGCTCACCCGGCGGGCCAGCTCGGTGAGGGGAACACGACCGTCGCGCTGCAACTCGCCCAGGATGGACCAGTCGGTCGAATCAAGATTCACGGCCATTCGACGAATATACCGGCAGATTCCAGGCCAAGACTGTCTAGAACCCGGAGAAATCCCTTCAAGATCCGTGAATACGGTGGATAGCCTTAATCGGTGCGAATAGGCGTCAATGTTCCCAACTTCGGTCCCGGCACCGACCCCGGCATGCTGCGACAGTGGGCGCAGACGGTGGAGGGCCTCGGCTTCGACCTGCTCATGATCTCCGACCACGTCGCGGTGACACCCGACGTCGCCGAACAGTACCCGGCGCCGTTCTACGAACCCTTCACCACCCTCGCCTGGCTGGCCGGCGTCACCCAGCGGATCCGGCTGGGCACCTCGGTGCTCATCGTCCCGTACCGCGATCCCCTGCTCATCGCCCGCATGGCCGCCAACCTCAACAGGCTCAGCGCAGGACGGCTGGTCCTGGGCGTGGGTGTGGGCTGGGCCCGACAGGAGTTCGCCGCCCTGGGAGTCCCGTTCGACCAGCGCGGCGCGCTGACCGACCAGTACCTGCGCACCGTGCGCACCGCCTGGGAGGACGAACAGGACTATCGTGCCGGTCACGTCCCGATCTGGGTCGGCGGCAGCAGCGACGCCGCCCTGCGCCGAGCCGTACGCCTGGGCGAGGGCTGGCACCCGCTGCGCCTCACCCTGCCGAAGCTGCGCGAGAGGCTGGAACGCCTGAAGGACATCGCGCACGAGCAGCGGCGGCCGGTTCCGGCCTTCGAACCCCGCATTCTGCTGCGGCTCACCGACGCGCCGGTCACCGGCCCCGGACGGCTCGCCGGCGAGGGCGACGTCGACCAGATCCTCGACGACCTGCGGGAGTTGCGGGCGCTCGGCGCCGACTCCGTCGTGCTCGATCCGTTCTACGACGATCCAGCAGAGACCCTCCGCCCGCAGCCCGCCTGGCGGGCACTGGCCACCGTGGCCGCCCTCGTGGACCTCACAACACAGCCGCCCGCGAACTCGATCAGTGACCACACTCCGAAGGAGAGAAGATGACGCGCGAAGACGAGGCACTCCTGCGCCGGGCCATCGAGTTGGCCGCGACGGCACGAGCCGGCGGCAATCCGCCGTTCGGCTCACTCCTGGCCGGCCCGGACGGCACCGTACTGGCCGAGGACCACAACACATCCATCACCGAACGGGACATCACCGCCCATCCGGAGCTGAAACTGGCCCGGTGGGCGGCCCGCGAACTCGATCCCGACACGGCGGCCGCCACCACCATGTACACCAGTTGCCAGCCCTGCGGCATGTGCGCCGGCGCCATCGCACGGTCGGGCCTGGGCCGTGTCGTCTACGCCCTGTCCAACGAACAGCTCGCCACCCTCAAACCGCCGGGCACCGGCTTCACCGACGCCCCCGCCGAAGGCCCCGCCCTGTTCGACGAGGCACGCATTCCCGTCGAGGAGTACTACCGCTGACCCCCGCGCCCCCCGGCCGGACGGTGCACAGAGGGCCGGTACGGCTCCGCGTCCGCCGTACCGGCCCCTCCCTCCTCCGCTACGTGACGGAGAAGCCGCCGAACAGCAGCGCCGCCAGGCCCAGCGCCAGCACCACGTTCACCACCGTCGCGGCGGCGAAGACACCGACCGGCCGCCAGCCCGCGGTGAGCGCGATCGCCACCACCCCCATCAGGGCGTTCTGGGTGACCTTCAGGATGGTCGCCACCTGGAGCGCCTCTTCACCGACGATCGTTCCCGCCGTGGTGTCGATGTTGCCGCCGATCCACGCCCCGCCGAGCCGTCTTGACCTGGAGAGCGGGCCTACCGGGCTTGCCTGGGCGACCGGAGATCAGGGCCTGTGGCGGGTGCCGAGCGGCGCCACGGCGGCCTTCCTCCTTTGACGAAAAGGGCTCGGTGCGGTTACGGCCTCCACCGCTCCCCCTTCATCGCCGATTTTCAGTGGTCCCGGCCAGACCGTTCTCAGTGCGATTCCGCGGCGGTCTCCTGAAGACGCATGGTCGTCTCTTCCGGTGACAATCCGGTGTATTTTCCGGCGAAAGCCAGAATGTCCACGCTGAGAGCACGTTCTTTGCTCGCGGGAAAGGCGGCGTGGGCGGTGTCGGGTTCTCGACGCATGAGGATCGGCCGGTCACTGCTGGTGGCATGTTGGAGGGCCGCGCACATTTTGGTGACGTGGGCCTCACCGGTCTGCAGATCGGTCACCGCGCCGGCGAAGAGGAATGCCGGATAAGAGGCTCCGGGCGCGACGTTGTGATAAGGGGAGTATGCGAGTAGCCATTGGAGTTGTTCGGATTCCGAGGCCGTACCGAATTCGTCCGTCCACGTGCATCCCAGACCGAATTGTTCGTAGCGCACCATGTCGCATAGGGGGGCTTCGGCGACGACCGCGGCGTACAGGTCGGGTCGCTGTGTGGCGGCGGCGGTGACCAGCAGTCCGCCGGCGGATTGGCCGAAGATCGCCAGTTGCTCGCGGGTGGTCCGGCCGGTGTCGATGAGCCAGGTCGCGGCGTCGTTGAAATCGCTGACCGCGCGGTGTTTGTGTGGTCCGCGGCCGGCGTCGTGCCAATGTTGGCCTTCTTCGCCGCCTCCGCGTACGCAGGCGACCGCATAGGTGCCTCCGGCGCCGACCCACGCGGCCGCCAGAGGGAAGAACCATGGGCGCATCGGCATGCCGAAGCTGCCGTAGCCGTACAGGAGGGTGGGGCGGGGGCCCTCATGTTCTTCAGCCGGGGTGAAAAGGAACAACGTGATCTCGGTACCGTCACCGGCTTCATAGCGAACGCTGTGGCTGCGAATTTCTGGAGTATTTCCGGCCATTGTGGCGCCGGCTTCCTGTTCCGTCTTTCCGCTGGCCGCGTCGTAGCGATAAATGGTGGGGGGCGTGGTCGCGTCGCAATAGCTGAACCATGCGTGACGTCCGTTCGGGATGTTCGTCCGCAGGGATGACACGACGCCCGCGCCGGGAAGGGGCAGCGCGGTGAGCAACCGTCCGTCGGCCAGGTCGTGCAGCGTCAGGGTGGAGGCTCCGTGGCGGGTGCGTGCCACCAGCAGGAGGGGCCGTGCGAGCGCCGGGTCGTCCAGGACCAGACATTCGTCCAGGGGGGCCTGGGGATCTTCGGCTACCAGCGTGCGCCATGCGGCCGGGTCGGTGTCGTGCCGGCGTGCCGTACAGATGCGGCCGCACGGAGCCTGGTAATCGGTGACCAGCAGCAGATCGCCGTCCGCGAGGAAGCGCGGGAGAACACGAGCGCCCAGGGTGCGACCGTCCACGATCTTGACGAAATGCGGGGCTTCCGGATCGATGAGCTCGGCCACGTGCACATCGTTGTCCGAGGCGGGCCCGACCGTCGCAGTGACCGCCAGATGACGGCCGTCGGCGCTGACCGTGAGCCCGTAATAGTGGTCTGGGGCGTCGTCGCCGCCGAACACCACCGCGTCGGCCTGCCAGGGTGACCCGATCCGATGCAGCCTCACCCGCCGGTGTAGACGCATGTCGCCGGGGGCCAGTTCCTCATCCGGAACGCGGCTGACGTAGTAGAACGCGTCCCCTCCCGGCAGCCAGGCGAGCGAGGTGTTGCGGGCGCGTGGCAACGGCCCGTCCACCGCCTCGCCGGTACGCACGTCGAGCACCATGATTTCGCTGCCGGGCTGCTCGGCGACCTCCATCTGGACGGCCACACGTTCGCCGTCGCGTGACGGCCACCAGGCATAAAGCCCTGTATGTCCGGACGGATCGATCTCCACCGGATCGACCAGCACCCGCCTGTTCCCTTCGGCGTCGACGACGAGCAGCCGGAGTTGCTCATCCCCACGGAACTGCTCGGCGAGGAACATGACCGAGCCACGCACGAGCGGAGGCTCCGACACGCCGAACGAAGACATTTGATCCACCAAGGACGCCCACGACTGCTTCTCACGCCATCCGCTGCGATTCGCGTGGAAGAGACGATCCTGGGCCGCGGCCCAGTCCCGCACGGACGCGTCGTCGCCGTCTTCCAACCACCGATAGGGATCGGGAACCAGGAATCCGAACAGATCCTCCACCACATCGCCGCGCCGAGCGGCAGGGTAGAACAATCGCGCCACGAACTCCCCCAATGCGTCGCCCCGCCTGACACAGGTCGAGGTACTGCGGCCTGTTCGGACCGCAGTACCCCGGCTCACTCAGCTATGACTGGCCGCGAAGAATGTCGGCCTGCCAGCCGCGCACGCCCCCGATGCGGGGAGCCGGACCGGAGTCGCGATACGGAAGGTATCCATTCATGTCGGCCTCCTGAATGCGCCGATTCGCCCGAAATGGGCGATTACGATAGGACCTGTCCCCGCGCCCGCGATCGATAAACGGAGGCGTCGCTCTCGGACGGTGAGCGCCGATCCCCCGCATCATCGATATGCGGGATCCGGAGAGCCGGTCGGCTATATCAACTGTTCTCCCGCAAAATTTCGCGCAAAAAAGACGCATGCGTACTGGTATGTCATGTGCGCGATAGATCTAGCGCAAAAGTAATTCGGAGCATTTCGAGATGGATCTCCGGACGGAACCGCCCTCATACCGTCGACTGCCCGACGGCGAAGACCTCGTAGTGGTTGACGGTGAGCTCGCGGTCGACCAGGAAGCGGTCGTCCTGGGGATAGAAGACGGCGCGCTCGGGATCGGGGCCGGCGAAGGCCCCGACCGCCTCCCAGGAATCCCACAGGGAGGTCAGCAGGAACTCCACCCGGTCGCCGTCGTCGCGGCGGGTGAAGGTGACACCTCGGTTACCCGGCGTCGAGGTGTAACCCGGGTGGCCCGTCTCCATCAGGTAGGCCGCGTAGGCGTCGGCGTCCTCAGCCCGCGTCCAACCGCGCCAGGTCCTCATGATCACTGTGATCTCCCACCATTGGCGACACCAGTCAAATCATTATGACGGTGTCTTGACGCGATGCAACCGCCTGACAGCCGGGCGCTCCCAGGCGTCCCCCGACGCCTCGTTCGCCGGTCAGCTGCTCAGGCGTGATCGGCTCATACTCGGTCGCCATCCAGCCGGAGGGTCCTCGCCGACCCGTCCGTCCACCGCCTCGCGGAGCAGGTCGGCGTGCCCGGTGTGCCGGCCGTACTCCTCGATCAGGTCACAGACGAGCCGGCGCACGCTGGCATGCTGCCCGTCGGACGAGGACACGTGGGCGAACCGGTCGAGCCCGCCGTCGGCCAAGGCCGCGCCGAGCCTCGCGCGGGAGCGTTCGACGGCGCCGTCCCAGAGCGCGTAGAGCTGTTCGGGGGTGTCGTCGGCGGCGGAGATGAACTCCCAGTTGTCACTGCCATCGTGGATGGCGTCCCACGGCGCGCCGATCGGCTCCCCGCTCAGCTTGACGGTGAAGGTGTAGTCCTCCACCGCGGCGAGATGCTTGAGCAGGCCACCGAGGGTCAGCGAGGAGGCGCCGATACGGGCCTGCAGGCCGGCCGCGTCGAGGCCGTCGGCCTTCCAGAGAAAGGTCGTGCGCAGGCGGTCGAGCGCCCCGACGAGGTGCTCGACCTCGGTGCCGGCAAGGGGCGGTTCCCACGGAGTGTCGCTGTTGGTCATGGCGTCACCGTAGACAACATTGCGGACGTTCCGCTTCCGGAAATCGTGCAATCTTGTAAGACCTGGGACCTCGACCAGCGCCACCCACGCGCCCTCGGTCCGCGAAGCGAGCGGTGGACGGCGAGCCGCCCGGCGGCGAGTGGTGAACGGCGAGCCGCCCGACGGCCGACTCGAAAGGCCGCCGGGCAGCGTGGACCGGATCAGCTCTCCTGGTCGAGGAAGGCGAGGGTGACCGCCGCGAAGAGCGGTGACAGAAAGATGTCGTAGTGCGTGAGACCGGGCAGGATCGCCAGTGCGTGACCGCCCTTGGGCCGGGCCTCACCCTGCCAGCCGCCGTCGCGAAGGCCGCCGTCGAGGAGTTTGAAGACCTCGACGTAGTGGCTCGGCGGCGCCATGTCGGCGTCGGCGGCGACCACGAGCGTCGGCACCTGCAGGCCGCGCACGTCTTCGGAGAAGTCGAAGTCCTGCGCCATCGCCTCGCCGATCTTGTCGAGCAGCTTCGGGAAGTGCTCGGGGTGGGGGGCCACCCGCTGGTAGAGCTCGTACATCGGGGTGTCCTTCATGAACTCGGCGGCCGCCCCGCTCACCTGGCCCTGCTGCTGGAGCATCTCCGGGTAGATCGCGTCGCGGCTGACGTGTGCCGAAGCCGCGACCAGGCGACCCACCTTCTCCGGGTGCCTGATCGCGACCAGGAGCGCCACCCCGCCGCCGAGGGAGTAGCCGACCACGGCCGGCTTCCGCAGGCCGAGATGGTCGATGAGCGCGGCGACGTCGTCGGCCATCAGCCGGATGTCGAGCGGACGGTCGACGTCAGCGGTCCGGCCGTGCCCCTGCAGGTCGACGAGGATGACCTGGTGGTGGTCGGCCAGGGCGGGGATGATCGGCCCGAACATCTCACCCGAGCCGAGGCCGCCGTGCAACAGGACCATCGGGGATCCCGTTCCGTATGTCTCGTAGTACAGGTTGACTCCGTTGACCTCGGCGTACCGGCCCGAGCCGGCGGTCTCAGCGGTCCATTCCGTGGCGGTCATGATTTCTCCTTGCTTATGTCCCGTTCTGCTTGACGCGTCTGTAGACCGGGCGGCCCTCGGAAACTCATCGCCCAGGGCGGGGCGACTTCTCCGCACGCTCGCAGGCATCCACGTGATGAGCACCTGGTGCGGTCCGGCCGCCGGCATGGTGACAGGTGTGGACCACCCCGAGCCGATGTCGGGGAGGATGCCATTTCGCCCCCGGAAAAGTCGTAGTCGCCCGCTAGGTTCGTCAGGGTGGACGATGTGGCGACCAATGCACCGATCGAGTCGCGGCTGGAGGCGTACCGGCCTGAGCTGACGGGCTACTGCTACCGGATGCTGGGATCCGCCTTCGAGGCCGAAGACGCTGTACAAGACACCTTGGTGCGCGCCTGGCGTGGTTTCGACCGGTTCGAAGGACGCTCAGCGCTGCGGTCCTGGCTGTACCGGATCGCGACGAACGTCTGCCTGAGCATGCTCTCCAGCGCTCAGCTGCGGGTCCGGCCGATGGATCTCGGCCCGGCCGGGTCCGGCCGTGCCACCGACCCGGGAGAGCCGCGTCCCGACCAGATCTGGGTGGGCCCGGTGCCGGACGGCCGGGTGCTGCCTGAGGCCGCCGATCCGGCCGACGTGGTCGCCGAACGCGAGTCGATCCGGCTGGCGTTCGTCGCGGCGCTACAGCACCTGCCGCCGCGGCAGCGGGCCGTGCTGATCCTGCGGGAGGTGCTGGCGTGGTCAGCTCAGGAGGTGGCGGACCTGCTCGACACCTCGGTAGCCGGCGTCAACAGCGCCCTCCAACGGGCCCGGGCCACCATCGCCACCGCCGACACCGCCGCCGACGTTCACGAGCCTTTGGACGACGGGCAGAAGGCGCTGCTCGCGCGTTACGTGAAGGCGTTCGAGGCGTACGACCTCGAGGCGCTGACGACGCTGCTGCATGACGACGCGACGCTGTCGATGCCGCCGTTGCCCCTGTGGCTGCGCGGCCACGACGACATCGCCGCCTGGATGGCCGGTACGGGCAGCGGCTGCCGCGGCTCGCGCCTGGTGCCAGTGGTGGCCAACGGCATGCCGGCGTTCGGGCAGTATCGGCCCAGCCTCAGCGGCTCCGGTCACGACCCGTGGGCGCTGATGGTGCTGGAGATCTCAATGGGGCGAATCGCGGCCGTCAACAACTTCCTCGACACCACCCGCCTCTTCCCGTTGTTCGGACTGCCGGCCCGCCTGGAGTAGCGCGTCGGTCAATCCGAGCAGGCGCACAAGCTCGAGCAGGTGCGGGCCGGCGCCGATGACCGCCAAACTCCAGCCATGCCGCCGCGCGGTCAAGCGCAACCGGGCCAGCGCCTCGACCGTCACCACGTCGGGATGGGCCACGTCGGCGACGTCGCAGATCACGACACCGCCGGCGCGGCCGCGCACCAACTCGGCGAGCTCGGCGCACAGGACAGGGATGTCCGAACGCGTGACCGTCGCGCCGAGGGCGAAGGAGGTCGCGGAGGCCGCCATGTGGATAGGACCGCCGGCATCGCGGAAACTCATCGCCTCAGCGCCGACGAGTTCCGCACCACCGGGCGGTTTCGAGCGGTGTGACCTTTCAGGCAGACTCAGCGCATGTCAGCACCCTCTGGCGGCTTGGACTCAGCGGCGCAGGGTGGTCTCCCGCTCCATGTGCGACAGTTTCGCGGGATTGCGCACGGCGTAGAGCCCGGTGATGAGGCCGTCGTCGATGCGCACCGCCATGACGGTGTCCACCTCGCCGTTGAGCCGGAGAATCAGCGCCGGATAGCCATTGACCTGTGCCGGCTGCAGCGACGCCGCGGCGAACCTGCTCAGTCCGGCGGCCAGGGGGGCCACCTTGTCGGCCCCCACGATGGGCGCCGGCGCGGCCTGCACGGCTCCGCCGCCGTCGCCCAGGAAGACGACGTCCGGGGCGAGCAGGTCGAGCAGGCGTTGCAGATCGCCGGTTTCGACCGCCCGCTGGAACGCCTTGAGCGCGTCGCGGGTCTCTGCCGGAGAAACAACCCCGCGGGGTCGGCGCGCGGCGACGTGTGCCCGTGCCCGGTGGGCGATCTGACGGACCGCGGCCGGGCTCTTGTCGACGGCTTGCGCGATCTCGTCGTACTCCAGGTCGAACACCTCGCGCAGCACGAACACCGCCCGCTCGGTCGGCGCGAGCGTCTCCAGCACCAACAGCATCGCCATCGAGACGCTGTCGGCCAACTCGACGTCCTCGGCGACATCGGGCGCGGTCAGCAGCGGCTCGGGCAGCCAGGGACCGACGTAGGACTCCTTGCGCCGGCGAAGCGTACGCAGCCGGCTCAGCGCCTGCCGGGTGGTGATCCGGACCAGGTAGGCACGCCGATCCCGCACTGCATCGAGATCGACGCCCGTCCACCGCAGCCAGGTCTCCTGCAGGACGTCTTCGGCGTCGGCGGCCGAGCCGAGCATCTCGTAGGCGACGGTGAACAGCAGGTTCCGGTGGGCGACGAACGCCCCGGTGGCCTCGACGGCCGCGGCGGCATCGGCGGCATCGGCGACGGAGTCCGTGTGGCCGCCACCGGCGAGCGGCTCGGCCGCGTCCGTTGTTCCCTCGCTCATAGCCGGCTCCTGCCTGTTGTCACTCGACTGTGCCACGCGCACAAGACGCCGGTCCCCACCGCTTTGTGACACCCCCGATCGGTGGCGCACGTCACACTGCCGCGGCGTCACAGGGATCGGGGCGCCGGCATCTCTTGGTCGTCAGACGCCGCGCGGACGATCCGCGCGGCATGCCGCTCCACGAGCGAGGACGAAGCCATGGAACCCCGTTTCAACCTGATCACCAACGAGATCGGCGCCAAGATCGGCAAGCGGTTCGCCAACGTCAGCCTGATGATCCAGCAGTCACCGCTGCCCAGGGCCACTCAGGAACTGGTGATGCTGCGCGCCAGCCAGATCAACGGCTGCGGATTCTGCGTCGACTTCCACACCAAGGAGGCCGCGGCCGGCGGCGAAAGTGCCGTCCGGCTCCACCTGGTCGCCGCCTGGCGCGAGTCCACCGTGTTCACCGAGGCCGAGCAGGCCGCGCTGGCGCTCGCCGAGGAGGGCACCCGACTCGCCGACGCGCACCACGGCGTGTCCGACGAGACCTGGGCCCAGGTGCGCAAGCACTACGACGACGATCAGATCGCCGCGCTCGTCTACCTGGTCGCCATGATCAACGCGGCCAACCGGCTCGGCGTGATCGTGCGCAACAAGGGAGGTTCCTACGAGACCGGCATGTTCGCCGGCCTGACCAGCTGATCGGCAGGAGAATCGCGGCCCGGCCCGGGATCATTCGAGCCGGGCCGGGCCCGGGCAGGTCCGGGCTGTCCGTCCATCCTCCGGCAGGCCCGTTTTTCCATGCTTCGCCGCCTGGCCGCACCCGGCGATCGTGTTGATCAGGGTGCGCTGGTCTTCAGCGTGGCAGCGGCGGCGGACAGCAGGGCCTGTAGCCGGGTGTGCGGAAAGTCATCCGTGCCGGCTGCCGGTTCCACGCGGGTGCTGTAGAAGTCCGCCTCGTGGTCGTCCTCCTGACGGGCCCACAGGTTGCCGGCCTGGTCGCGCTGCCAGACCACGTTCTGACCGCGGAAGTCCGCACGCTCGAGCCAGTCGGTGCCACACGGCCAGTAGCCGTCCCACTGTTGCGGGCGTAGCGAGGCGTACGCAGCGTCTACGGCGGCGAGGGCGCCGTCCACGTCGTCGTCCTCGAAGACTGCGGCGAACCGGCAGAGCAGCGCCAGCGGCGCCCCGGGGTGCTGGGACTGTGGGTCGAGGGCTGCGACCGCCCGGCAGATCAGGTCGAGTTCGGCCCAGCGCAGCGCGTACGGGTGCCAGTGCGCCAGGTCGTCCCAGCCCAACTCCGCGGTGTCGGCCGAGTCCGGGGCGGCGATCCCCAGACTGTAGGAGTCGGCCTGGCTGTCGACGGTCAGCAGTACGCGGTGGCCGCCGCCGACGTCGAACTCCACATCGAGCGCCGTATCGTCCGGATCCTGGTCCTCTTCGTCGTCGAGGTCGTCGAGGTCGTCGCCGAGCAGTTCTTCGAGGTCGCCGAGCCGATCGGCTCCGGGTCCGTCCTCGTGGGCGAAGGTGTACCGCGCCCAGAACACCGGACTATGCAATGACTCGCGCAAGGAGGATGGAACGGCCATCCCGCGATGATCGCCTGTCGGTACCGCCACGATCAAATCAGGTGGTGCCGGACATCCGGCCGCGCGTCGCCACGTGCGGAACTCGCGGCCGGCAGGCCTTCAAAGGCTCACGCCCCCGGTACGCCGCGTTTCCGCGGGCTTTGCAGCCCGATGATCGTTTCTGGTCACAGCGCTAGGGAAGACCGGCGGCGCAGCGTGCCGTACGCAGGAAGGTGCGGCGGCTGGCCTCACTGTCGTCGAGGTAGCTTCCTACGAGAACCGCGTCGCGCAGCATCACGAGCGTGTCGGCCTTCATGGCGGAGTCCTCCCGACCGGCGGCCGTCAGGTACTCCTCGAGGACCTCGCGGAACCATACGCGGTGCCGGCCGACCACCTGGCGGACGGGGTTTGCCGGATCGGGGAATTCGGCGGTCGCGTTGATGAACGGACAGCCCCGCGTGTGATGCCGCCACGCATCCTCGGCGATGCCCTCGATCACGAGTTCAAGCATGTGGTCGGGCGACACCGCCCGGTCGGCGGCGGCCTCGAGGTGATGGCGTATCAAGGCGTCTTCCCGCTCGAGGTAGGCGACGACGAGGGCCTCCTTACCGGCGAAGTGGCGGTAGAGCGTGGCGCGCGTCACGCCCGCCTGCTGCAAAATGCGATCGACGCCGACGGCGTTGATGCCCTCCAGATAGAACAGTCGGCTCGCGGTCTCCAACAGGTGTTGTCGCGGCCCCGACGCCGGCGACTCGCGGCTGCTCTTCATCGTCCCAGCATAACACGCGGACCGATCGTTCTTTCTCTCTCACTGAACCGAGGCTCACCCTCGTTTGACTTTACGTCTCCATGCTGCTTCGCTTCTTCTCGCGACAGAACGACCGTTCTTTCTTCCTCGGTTGCTCGACGAGCGACCTCCCCTGAATGGAGCACGCATGAACGCCCGTCAACGTACGTGGGGACGGCGAGCCGTCGCCGCCGGCGCCGCAGCCCTCGCTCTCGGCGTCACACCCACCGCGATCGCGTCCGCCACCCCCGCGCCGGCACACTCGTCCTCGTCGGCCGCCATCGCGGGCTCGACGGCCAAGCACACCGGCCACGCGAAGCCGACCATCGTCCTGGTCCATGGGGCGTGGGCGGACGCGTCGAGTTTCGCGCCGGTGACGACTCGGCTCCAGCACGATGGCTACAACGTGCTCAACGCCCCGAACCCGCTGCGCGGACTCGCGTCGGACGCGGCCTCCGTGGCCGCCTTCGTCGACCAGGCGACCACGGGGCCGGTGGTGTTGGTCGGGCACTCTTACGGCGGTGCTGTGATCACCAACTCCGCGCTCCAGACACCGCAGGTGAAGGCGCTCGTCTACATCGACGCCTTCGCGCCCGACGCGGGAGAGTCGGCGGTGGACCTCGCGTCCGCGAAGCCGGGCTCGGCCCTCGCCGGGCCGATCGAGTCGGTCTTCGACGCCGTCCAGGACCCGTCCAGCCCGCAGGGTGACCCCGACCTCTACGTCAAGCGCGCCCTCTTCGCCGAGGCCTTCGCCGGTCGCCTTCCCAGCACCGTCGGCCGGGCGCTCGCGGCATCGGAGACGCCGATCGCGGCCGGTGCGGTTCAGGAGAAGTCCGGACAGCCGGCGTGGAAGACGCTGCCCAGTTGGTTCTTGATCGGCACCGCCGACCAGGTGATCCCCGCCGCCGAGCAGCAGGCCATGGCGACACGCGCGCACGGAAGGGTGGAAACGGTCAAGGCCGGTCACCTGTCGATGCTCGAGACCCCCGCCGCTGTGACGACGATCGTTGAGCGCGCCGCCGCGTCAGTGCGATAGGGGGTGTCGAGATGGCTTCACGGCCCGTGTTCGATCTGACGGCCGCGAAGAAGGACCCGGCGCCACCGACGCTCGTCGATCTCGACGACAGCGATCGCGGGCCGCTCCTGATCCTCGGCGGGCTACGCGACCATACGGTCCCGGAGATCGTCGCACGTCAGGCCGCGGCTCTCTACAGGCCGGGGACCAACACCGAATATCGGCCCGTTCCCGGGCGCGGGCACTCACTCGTGTTCGACAGGGGCTGGCGGGAGGTGGCGGAAACGGTGCTCGAGTGGGTGCGCCGGCAGGACCGTGCACAGCTGAGGTGAAAGTGCCGCATGCCCCGACGATCCCCCCGATCGCCGGGGCATGCGGCCTGGTCGGCGACGCCGGGCGCGGACCACGCGCGCGGCGACGGGCACAAGGACTGAACCTCACTCGAGCCCGGACAGGTCGAGCTGGGCGATGCGCTCGGGGTCGGCCAGGATGTTGATCTCGACGATCTTGCCGCCGCGGACGGTGGGGCTGAACACCGTGACCGGTCGCCCAGCGGGCATCGCGACCAGCCCGGCCGCGCCGTTGACGACGACGGGGCGGGCGAACCGGGCACCCTCGGAGAACAGCAGCGCCTGCTTGGCCACCACCGCCGCGCCGCGCATCAGCCCCGACGGTCCCGCCATGCCGAAATCCACCCGCAGCACGACGTCCGGGTCGAGCACGGCGACCAGGGCGTCGAAGTCGCCGGCGTGCGCCGCTGCCATGAATGCGTCGATCACCTCGCGCTGCGCGGGCAGGCCGGCGTCCGGCAGCGCGGCACCCCGCACACGGCGGCGGGCCCGGCTGGCCAGTTGGGTGGCGGTGGCCGGAGAGCGCCCGACGATCGGGGCGATCTCGTCGAAGGGCACGCCGAACATGTCGTGCAGCACGAACGCCAGTCGCTCGGCCGGGGTCAACGTCTCCAGCACGACGAGCAGCGCCAGCCCCACCGAGTCCGCGAGCACCGCCTCCTCCGCCGGATCCGGGGCGGCGGACGCCACGATCGGGTCCGGCACGTGCGTGTCGAGCGGCTCCTCGCGCCGGGACTTACGGGAGCGCAGCATGTCCAGGCAGACCCGGCTCACCACGGTGGTCAGCCAGCCGCTCAGGTTCGCCACCTCGCCGGTGTCGGAGCGGGCCAGCCGCAGCCACGCCTCCTGGACGGCGTCATCCGCCTCGGTCAGCGAACCCAGCATCCGGTAGGCCACCGCACGCAGGTGATCGCGATGCGCCTCGAACCGCTCGGCGAGAAAGTCGTGCTCATCCACTGTCAGGTTCCTCCGTTGTCATCCGTCATAGCGATGACGAACCAGATTCAACCGATATGACAGGGAGAGCGATTATGCAGGCACGGATGACCAACCCGGCCGTTCTCATTCCCGCGGCGATGAAGGGCCTCTACGCCTACGGCACCTCCGCGGACGACCTCGGCGTGCCAGCCACCACGCTGGCCATGGTTCACCTGCGGGCGAGCCAGATCAACGGCTGCAGCGTGTGCGTGGAGATTCATGCGAACGAGCTCAAGAAGGCAAGCGAGACCGACGAGCGGATCTTCGCGGTGGCCGCATGGCAGGACGCGCCCTACTTCACGGAGGCGGAGCGGGCCGCGCTGGCGCTCACCGAGGCGGTCACCCGGATCGCCGACCGCTCGGACGCGGTGTCCGACGAGGTCTGGGCCGAGGCCGGGCGGCACTACGACGAGCAGGGGCTGGCCGCGCTCCTCATCGCTATCTCCGCGGTGAACGTGTGGAACCGGCTCAACGTGGCCACCCGCCAGGTGGCCGGTGAGTGGAAGCCCTGAGCTTGGCGACCGCGGCGCGGCCACCCCGGTGACCGCGCCGCTTCGGCGCCGCCCCCCGACGCCGGGCGGGCGAGAACCGCTCGTACGGCTCAGGCCGTACCACGCGGGGGGTGATCGACCGTCCACGCTGACGCCCGCAACCACGGGGTGAGCGCCACGTCCGTCGCCCGGCGGACGGCCACCTGAACCGCGGCCGGGTCGCCGAGCTGGTCGAGATCGTCGAGCAGCACCTGCAGAGCGCCCGTGACCGCGCCGACGAACGCGCCGGTCAACGCCGCCGCGCTCACCTCGTCGAGCCGCTCGGGGAACGCCGCGGCCAGATTCCTGGCGATTTCCCGCTGCGCGTCGAGCTGGATCTGCAGCATCCGCCCACGTACCGCCGGCACGGTCCGCACCAACCGCAGCCGCAGCGCGGCGAGCCGGCTCGCCATGTCGTCGTTGTCATCGCCGACCTTGTGCAGTGCGCGCAGGAGCACCTCGGCCGGTCCGTCGTCCGGACCGCGCGACTCGATGCCCTCGATCGCCGCCCGCACCCGCGCATCGCTCTCCGGGAACAGCAGCTCCTCCTTGCTGGCGAAGTAGCTGAAGAACGTACGCGTGCCGATGTCGGCCGCGGCGGCGATGTCGGCGATGGTCGTCTCGTCGTAGCCGTTGCGCTCGAACAGCTCAGTGGCGGCGTCGACGAGGGTCTGGCGGGTGCGGGCCCGCTTACGGTCGCGAAGTGACACGCGACCGAGCATACGGCACTCGACGCAGACAGGCATCCAACGCGAATCAGCACTCATTGCAAATCCGCATTGAGTGCGGTTATCGTGTGGGCATGTCACCTCGCAGCGTGCTGATCTCCGGCGGCGGCGTCGCCGGCCCCACCCTGGCCTACTGGTTGGCCCGCCACGGGTTCCAGCCCACCGTCGTGGAGCGGTCGCAGGGCCTGCGCTCCAGCGGCAACCCCGTCGACGTTCGCGGCCCCGCCCTGCCCGTGGCCGAAGAAATGGGCATCATGCCCCGCCTGCGCGATGTCGCCACCCAGGCGACCACGATGAGCGTCGTCGACGCCTCCGGACGGCAGATCACCCGCGTGGCCATGCCCGCCACCCGCAGCGCCGCCGGAACCCGAGAGGTCGAACTCCCGCGCGGCGACCTGGCCGCCACCCTCTACGAGGCCGCCCGGGACGACGCGGAGTTCCTGTTCGACGACACGATCGTCACGCTGCGGCAGGACGAGCACGGCGTCGACGTCACGTTCGACCGCGCCGCACCGCGCCGCTTCGACCTGGTCGTCGGCGCCGACGGGCTCCACTCCACGGTGCGGCGGCTGGCGTTCGGCCCGGAGCCCGACTTCGTGCGGCACATGGGCGTCTACGTCGCGACCATGCCCCTCGGCGACCCGGTCGATCACCCGCACGACGTGCTCATGTACAACATCCCTGGCAGGCTGGTCTCCATCCATCCGTCACGGGACCACGCCCTGGCCGCCTTCATCTTCCGCGGCCCGGCGATCAGCGGCTTCGACCACCGCGACACCGAGCAGCACAAGCGGATCGTCACCAAGGCATACGCGGGCGCCGGCTGGCGAGTGCCGGAACTGCTCGAGCGGCTCCAGAAGACCGAGGATCTCTACTTCGACTCAGTCAGCCAGGTGCGTCTGCCCACCTGGGCGAACGGCCGCATCGCGCTGCTCGGCGACGCGGCGTCGTGTGTGTCGCTGTTCGGCGACGGCTCCAGCCTCGCCATGGCCGGCGCCCACACCCTCGCCAAGGCGCTCGCCGCGCAGACGGCCGACCACACGGGGGCGTTCCGCCGCTACGAGACCGAGCACCGCACCCTGGTCGACCCGAAGCAGCGCAACATCGGCCGGGCCGCAGGGCTGCTCATCCCCAAGACGCGGCTCGGCATCGCCGCCCGCAACCTCGCCGCGCGGGTCTGGCTCAGCCGTCGGTGAAACCCCGCGCCGCGCCTGGCTTCGTCCCGCTCCGCCAGGCGCGTCCTGCTCGCTTAGATCAGCTCTGTCGTTGAACTCTGGCGGTCGCGGCGGCGTACTCGTCGGCGGTCATGCCGAGGTGCGGGTGTTGCAGGTTGAGGTCATGCTGGTCGTCAGCCCATTGCTGGTAGTCCCGCCGGACGGTGGCTTCGTCGGAGTCCATGACGTGGGCGATGGCGGCCCACGTGACCCCGGCCAGCAGCGCGTGGTGGATGTTGGCGGGATGGCGGACGGTGCGCGCGATGCACTCCGCGAGCGCCAGCAACTCGATGTGCTCCGCCACGGTGAGCGGAGGCCGGTCCTCGGCTCCATGCCGGACGGGGTCATAGATCCCACGGGCCACCAGCTCGACCCGGGCGCGAGCTGACGCATCCCGGGC
Organism: Planotetraspora silvatica; assembly: GCF_016863315.1. Classification (GTDB taxonomy): domain Bacteria; phylum Actinomycetota; class Actinomycetes; order Streptosporangiales; family Streptosporangiaceae; genus Planotetraspora; species Planotetraspora silvatica. The sequence goes on along the minus strand of NZ_BOOQ01000036.1, from coordinate 2,277 downwards.
GGCCAACTTGTCGTAGCGCTCCAGCTGTTGGGCGACGGGCATGTCGTAGCGAGCGTCGCGCCAGGTCGTGATGTGCTCAGGCGTGCTCATGATGGCTTCTCCAGGGCGGGGCGGCTTACCACCCTAACGATCCTCATGGATCGGACGCACGACACGAACGCCCCGAGCGATGATCGCTCGGGGCGTTCGGGCTGTTGGGTGTTGTGGTCAGGGGCGGGGCCGCCTTTACGAACCCATCACGGCGCGGAGCGCCTCAAGGCGGTGCCGGTACTCGTCATCGTCGATCTTTCCGGCGGTGAACCTCTGGAAGAGGGCCTCCTCGGGAGTCCTCGACCTCCAGGCGCGAGCCTTCGCATGGAGTGCGGCGCCCGCGCCGCCGATGACGGCCGCCCAGAACAGGACCGCGATGAGGAGGAAGAGGAACTCCTCCTGGCTGATTGTGATGCCGTACAGGTCCATCTGGCTCCCTCCGATCAACGCATCACCTCGATGCCGTGTACTCATGGTCGAGCACGCGGTTCAGGGGCGCCAGGGTGCGATTCGCCTGGGTGTGGCATTGCCACCCTTCGAGAGTCGACGTCGGACGACGCCGTGCCTGACGTCGCGGAGGGACAGCCGCACTCCGCTTTCAGGCTTCGTCGCGCTGTTTGCCATTTTTTGACCCTTTGGTTCCTACTGTGTCTGCCATGCGCAATCCCCTGGGCGAGTTCCTTCGCGCTCGACGCCACCTCACGACGATTGAGCAGGTAGGTCTCCCACGCGTCGACGATCGCCGCCGGACGCCCGGATTACGCCGCGATGAGGTCGCCGTGCTCGCCGGCCTGAGCATCGACTACTACACCCGACTGGAACAGGGAAGGGAACGCCACCCCTCGGCTCAGGTGCTCAACGCCCTGGCTCAGGTTCTCCAGCTCAGCCCGGAGGCCACCGAATACCTTCACGAGCTTGCCCACCCCCGGGCATGCAGGCGCGGGGCAATCGATCAGGTCAACCCGACCGTGGCACACCTCGGGGAAGATTTGCACCATTTGGTGGTTTTTACGACAAATCCCTGCATGGACGTGCCGTACAGGAATCGGCTGGCCGCGGCCCTCCACGGAGGGCTCAAGTACAACGACAACCTGGTACGGCTGGTCTTCCTCGACCCCGCGTCACGCGAATTCTACCTTGACTGGGAACGAGAGGCCCGATTCAGGGTCGCCCACATCCGAGCCGCGGCGGGGGCCGAATACGGCGACCGGCGCCTGCACGCGCTCGTCGATGAGCTATCGCGCACAAGCGAGGACTTTCGGCGGATATGGGACCGACATGACGTGCGGGTCAGGACAAACGAGTCGATTCGCTACCGACACCACGAGGTCGGTGAAATAACCCTGCTCTTTGAGACATTCGCGATCAATAGCTCCCCCGGCCAGAATCTCGTGATCGGCCGCGCCGAGCCCGGCAGTCCGTCCGAGCGGGCCCTGAGCCGATTGAGGGCGCTCGTCGCCGGTCACGACTGAACGACCGGGGCCATGTTCGGACGGGCCGGCGATGCCGCGGCGGTGCGATCCACCGGAGCGGGTTCAGCGGCGAGAAGCCAACCAGGTTCGACACTTTGCGTGGCTTTGACCTGCAGTTTCCTATTATCGGGGCCACGGGAAGCCGTCTGGGTGAGTTCCTTCGCGCTCGGCGCCGGCTCACGACCATCGATCAGGTAGGGCTCCGGCATGCGGGCGATCGCCGCATGACGCCAGGCCTACGCCGCGAGGAGGTGGCGCTGCTGGCCGGGTCAGCTGCGACTACTACGTGCGGCTTGAGCAGGGCCGGGAGCGTAACCCGTCCGATCAAGTCCTCGACGCCCTGGCGCGGGTTCTGCAACTGGGTACCGAGGCCACTCAGCACCTCCACGGCTTTCCACGAAGATTTGCTGCACAACGACAACATCGTGCGATTGACCTTCCTGGAACCCAGGATCCGTGAGTTGTGGGTGAACTGGGAAGATCAGGCCAGGTCCAGAGTCGCCCATCTACGCGCGGCGGCGGGAGCCGACCCAGCCCGGCACTGCTCGAACTGGTCGAGGAACTCTCGCGTGAAAGCGAGGACTTTCGTCGAATGTGGGCCAACCACGATGTATAGACGGACACGAACGACGCCGTACACGTGCACCATCCGGATGTCGGAGGCCTGACCCTGCGCTACCAGACGTTCACCGTCGACAGCGCTCCCAGCCAGAAACTCGTCGTATTCCAGGCCGAGCCGGGCAGCCCGTCCGAGCAGGCCCTTGCCCGGCTGGGG
>NZ_BOOQ01000035.1 GCF_016863315.1 Planotetraspora silvatica | reverse complement strand
TGGTGCCGTGTTGTTTCTGACACTGGAAACGCTACGTTGCTTTCCAAAGTCATGCAACATCGACGTTGCACAGATTCGACATTCATGCAGGTAGATGCTGGAAAACTGTTGCAACAGCCTTCGCAGTTAACGCAATGATGCCCACTCGATCATTGCAATGCATTGAAGCTGAACGCTATGGTGGAGGCGTCAGGAAACACCGAGCAGCGCCATGGAGCACCCGTGGGGCATGAAGGGGGTCGTGATGCCGGGAGGCAGGCTCACCCAGCAGGAACGCCAGCAGATCGCGGTGGGGCTGGCCGACAGCCTCCCCTACGCGGAGATCGCCCGCCGGCTCGACCGTCCGACCTCGACGATCACCCGTGAGGTGATGCGCAACGGCGGCCCCACCGGATACCGCGCCGACCTGGCCCACCGCGCCACCCAGCAGCGCACCCACCGGCGCACTCAGGCCGCGCCCCGGGGGTCGCAGGCGCCCCCGCAGCCCTACGGACGCGACGCCGAGGCCGTCCACGAATACGAGGAGACCCTCACCACCGTCTTCATGACCTCGGGCCTGCCCAAGATGATGGCCCGGGTGCTGGGCTGCCTCTACACCACCGACACCGGCAGCCTCACCGCCTCCGAACTCGCCCAGCGCCTCCAGGTCAGCCCGGCGTCCGTCTCCAAAGCGATCACGTTCCTCGAGAGCCTGGACCTCGTCCGCCGCAAACGCGACGAACGCCGCCGCGAGCGCTACGTCGTCGACGACGACCTCTGGTACCAGTCGATGATCCGCAGCGCCCGGGCCAACGACCAGGTCGTCGAGGCCGCACGCCAAGGCGTCGCCATCCTCGGCCCCGGCACCCCGGCCGCCACCCGCCTGGAGAACGTCGCCCGTTTCCTCGACTTCGTCAGCGAAAGCATCACCCGCGCCGCGGAGCAGGGCCGCGAGGTCCTCTACACCAGAACCGAAACGACGTCGGACGGCACCGCCGAGCCGAGTTCAGATCACGGACCGACCGCCGTCTCGATGGCGGCCGAGGACTCGATCAGCTGAGTGGCGGCTCGCCGTGGCCACAGAAGTTCCAGGCCGGATGAACCACTGCCGGCCCGTCCGATCTTCCTCACGCCCCTACCGATCGCCCTGATCAACGTCCACTCCCGAGTGGCCACGCGCCGGAACCCGACCCGATCCTCCGCACGGCCATTAGGAGAACTTGCCATGTCGCTGCTTGGCGCATGCCGTACGAGACCTCGATATTGAGCGGGTGTGGCGTGGCGTCGGCCTGGTGACCTGCCTGGTGGCCGCGTTTCTCGCAGGTTGCGGGATCGGCGGCGGCCCCCTGGTCATCGGCGTGCGCCAAGGACAGCCAGGTCTGGTCACCCGCCTTCCCGACGGAAGGTACGCCGGCTTCGACATCGCCGTCGCGACGTACGTCGCCCGCGAACTCGGCTACCGCGACGACCAGATCACCTACACGTACGACCCCACCCAGGCGGACATCGTCATCGGCCCGGACGGCCCCGGCCCCGTGGCGGGTCCCTATCTCGTGACGAGCACCGACATCCTCGTCCGTGCCGGCGACCTGTCGATCAACGGTGCCGGCGACCTCAGCCGCAAGCGCGTATGCGCCACCAAGGCCTCGGCGAAGCCGCTCGTGGCCCGTTTCGGCACGAAGTGGCGGGACGTCTTCCTCGCGCAGGCCAACGTCCCCGCCGCCTGCGCGCCTCTGCTCGCCGACGGCAGGACCGACGCCATCGTGGCCGACGCCCCCGTCCTCGCCGGTCTGGAGGCGCAGTACCCGAGCCGGTTCCGGTTCAGCGGGAGGCCGCTGACTCCCCAGACGTACGGCATCGCCACCGGGTCCGTCGCCCTCCGCGACCAGGTCGACGACGCGTTGCGGCACATGTTCGACGACGGCACCTGGAAACAGGCGGTCATCGACTATCTCGGCGTTCTGGCCACCCGATACACCACTCCCCCTGCCCTCGAATCTCCCTCCGCTCCCGAAAAGGGATAACCGGCCTCACGTGGAGCCGGTTTCCGGCAGGATGCGGTCATGCCCCCCGAGCCCCAGGCGCCCTATGCTCCCTGGCCGTCACCGATCTCCACGTCCGACGTCGCCCGCTCCGGCCTGGGTCTCGGTTTCCCCACGGTCCTGGGCGAGGAGGTCTGGTGGGAGGAGAACAGGCCTGCTGAGGGCGGCCGGCGCACGGTCGTGCACCGCGCCGCCGACGGAACACGCCGCGAGTTGCTCGCGGCACCGTGGGACGCGCGCACCCGCGTCCACGAGTACGGCGGCCGGTCCTACGCCGTCGTGCCGGGTCGCGGCATCGTCTTCACCCATCACGCGGACCAGCGGCTCTACCTCGCGGAAGAGGGCGCGAAGCCCCGGCCGCTGACCCCGGAACCCGATCTGCCCACCGGCCTGCGCTACGCCGACCTGCTGGTCCGCGACTTCCCCCACGGGACCGAGGTGTGGTGCGTCCAGGAGCGTCATCATCCGGACGCCAAGGTCATCCGCTCGATCGTCTCCATCGCCCTGCCCCCGGCCGCGCACCCGGGCGCGGAGCCGGGCGCGGAGCCGGACGGGCGGCTCGCGGAGGTCGTCGAGCGGGTGAGCGGCAGTGACTTCTACGCCTCTCCCACGATCTCCCCCGACGGGGAGCACGTCGCCTACATCTGCTGGAACCACCCGCGCATGCCGTGGGCCGGCACGGAACTGCGCATCACCAGCGTCGCCGACGGCAGATCGTGGACCATCAAGGGCGGCGTCACCGAGTCGGTCCTGGCGCCGCGGTGGCGGGACGACCGCCACCTCTACCTCGTCTCCGACTGGTCCGGCTGGTGGAACCTCTACGAGATCGGCATCTTCGGCACCTCTCCGCTGGCCCTGTTCCCCGCCGAGGAGGAGTTCGCCGGGCCGTTGTGGCAACTCGGCGGCCTGCCGTACCTCGTGCTGGACGACGGGCGGCTCGCGGTCGTGCACGGGCGGGGCGACCTGCGCCTGGGCATCCTCGACCCCGACACCGGTGCCCTCACCGACGTCGACGTGCCGTACCAGGGGTGGCTGCCCGCGTTCAGCGCCGACGGCACGATTCTCGCGGGCATCGCGTACGGCCCGGACACCCCGCGCTCGGTCGTCCGCGTCGACATGGTGACCGGCAGGGTCGAGGGGCTGCGGCGCGACATCCCCGAACTGCCCGACGTCGCCTTCCTGCCCAGCCCGCAGGCCATCGAGATCGAGGGCGGCCTCGGCCGCCGCCTCCACGCCAACCTCTATCCGCCTGCCAACCCGGACCACACCGCGGAGGGGCCCTCGCCGTACGTCGTCTTCGTCCACGGAGGCCCGACCTCGCACGCGACCACCGCGCTGAGCCTGGACAAGGCGTTCTTCACCAGCCGCGGCATCGGCGTGCTCGACGTCAACTACGGCGGCTCCACCGGGTACGGCAGGGCCTACCGCGAGCGCCTGCGCGGCCAGTGGGGCATCGCCGACGTCGAGGACACCGTCGCGGCGGCCACGTGGCTCGCGGCGGAGGGGCTCGCCGACCCCACGCGGATCGCCGTCCGCGGAGAGAGCGCCGGAGGCTGGACGGTCATGGCGGCCTGCTGTGCCTCCGGGGTCTTCGCGGGAGGGGTCTCCGTCGCGGGCGTCAGCGCCCTCGGCCCGTTCGTGGCCGCGACGCACGACTTCGAGTCCCGCTACGTGGAGTGGCTGGTCGGCCCGGAGTCCCTGTACGGCTCCCGCGAACCGTTGTCCCGCGCCGACGAGGTCACCTGCCCGATGCTCCTCATGCAGGGGCTCGCCGACCCGGTCGTGCCGCCGTCCCAGTCGGAGGCGTTCGCCGACCGGTTGACGGCCCGCGACATCCCCTGCACCTACCTCACCTTCGAAGGCGAGGCCCACGGGTTCCGCCGGCTGGAGACCAGGACCGCCGCCCTGGCCGCCGAACTGTCGTTCTACCTGCAGATCTTCCAGCAGAGCGACTGACACAGGCCGAGCGGGAGCTTCAGCGGGCGAACTCGGTCGCGCGGGAGCTTCAGCGGGCGAACTCGGTCGCGCGGGACTCGCGGACCACGGTGATCCGGATCTGACCGGGGTAGGTCAGCTCCTCCTCGACCTGCTTGGCCACGTCCCTGGCGATGACCTGGGCCTGGATGTCGTCCACGGAGTCGGGGCGGACCATCACCCGGATCTCCCGGCCGGCCTGCATGGCGAACACCTTGTCCACGCCCTCGTAGGACTGGGCGATCTCCTCCAGGCGCTCCAGCCGCTTCACGTACGCCTCCAGCGACTCCCGCCGGGCGCCGGGGCGGCTCCCGCTGATCGCGTCGGCCGCCTGAGTGAGGACCGCCTCGACCGTGCGGACCTCCACCTCGTTGTGATGCGCCTCGATCGCGTGGACAACGTCCTCGTGCTCGCCGTACCGCCGGGCGATCTCCGCGCCGATCAGAGCGTGGCTGCCCTCGACCTCGTGGGTGAGCGCCTTGCCGATGTCGTGGAGCAGCGCGCCCCGCTTCACCGGCTCGCGGTCGAGCCCCAGCTCGGATGCCATGATCCCGGCGAGGTGCGCCGACTCGATCAGGTGCTTCAGCACGTTCTGCCCATAGGAGGTGCGGTATCGGAGCTGACCGAGCAGGGTGATCAGTTCCGGGTGCATCTCGGTGATGCCGAGTTCGACCAGGGCGTCCTCGCCGGCCCGGACGCACAGCTCCCGGACCTCCTCGCGGCTCCGCTCGTAGGCCTCCTCGATCCGCTGCGGGTGGATGCGGCCGTCGAGGACGAGCCGCTCCAGCGTCAGCCGGGCGGTCTCCCGCCTCACCGGGTCGAAGCAGGACAGGAGCACGGCCTCGGGGGTGTCGTCGATGATGAGGTTGACGCCCGTCGTCGACTCGAAGGCCCGGATGTTGCGGCCTTCCCGCCCGATGATGCGGCCCTTCATCTCGTCACCCGGCAGGTGGAGCACGCTGACCACAGACTCGGCGGTCTGCTCCGTGGCGACCCGCTGGACCGCCAGGGTCACGATCTTGCAGGCGCGCTTCTCGCCCTCCTTGCGGGCCTCGCCCTCGATCTCCCTGATGATGAGCGCGGCCTCACGCTTGGCCTGGTTCTCGATCTCCTTGACCAGCTCCGACTTGGCCTGTTCCGCGGTGAGCCCGGCGACCCGCTCCAGGATCTGACGGCGCTTGTCCGCGACCCGGTCGAGTTCCTCTCGACGGTCGGCCAGCTCGGTCTCCGTCTCGGCCAGTTTGCGCGCCCGGTCGGCCTGCCGCCGGGCCTCCTCGTCGAGCCGCTGCTCGCGCTCGCCGAGCCGGTTCTCGCGGCGTTCGAGGTCGGAACGGAGTTCCTTCAGCTCGTCCTTGCGGAGGCGGGACTCCTCCTCGACCTCCTTGCGCGACAACACGGCGCCCTCGGCCACGGACTCCGATCGCTTGAGGATCTCCCCCGCGTCCTTCTCGGCCTTCGCGCGGATCTCCTCCGCCTCCTGCCGCGCCCGCTCCAGCTCCTCACTCACCTCGGCCTTGGCCTCGGCGATCTGCTCGGGAGAGGGGCCTGACAGTTTGACAGAGGCGGCCGTCCGCCGGACGACGACGAGGAGCGCGGCTATCGCCACCAGAGCCAGCAGGACCACCGCAACCGCCAGAACGATCACGATCGTGTTCATGCTCGCTCACCCCTCTCGCCTCACGACTTCCCGGCAAGCGAAGGGTCACACGCGCAGCACAGCACCACCCGGTGGCGTCACCAGGACAAATATCGTCACGATATCCGGGCGGCCGACAGGCCACCCGATATGACCCGAAGGCCCGTCTAACTCTCTTGTCCGTCGTTCACCGTTATGGCAATCCGCGCTGTGCGGAGTAACTCCTCACTGCGGTCGAGATTAAGCGTCAGAGAGGTAACGAGCAAGCAAAGACGGTCTGTCAAGTCACTTTGGTCCGGCGTTCTTGGTCAACCGAATTCCCCGGGAAGGTCGTCCGTCTCCATGCCTTCGGCCTCCAAAGCCTCCCGGACCACGCGAAACGCCAGTCCCGGGGAGTAGCCCTTGCGGGCGAGCATCCCGGCCAGCCTGCGCGTACGGGTTTTCGGATCCGCTCCGCGCGTGGCCGCCAGCTTCCGGGCCACCAGCGCGCGAGCCGTCTCGACCTCCTGCTCCGGATCGAGTCGATCGACCGCCTCCTTGACGGTCTCCTCCTCCACGCCCCGGTGGCGCAACTCCTGGGCGAGCGCCCGGCGGGCCAGCCCTCGCCCGATGTGCCGGGAGCTGACCCACGCCGCGGCGAACGCCTCGTCGTCGATGAGCCCCACCTCGGAGAACCGCTCGAGCACGGCCTGCGCCGCCTCCTCTGGCACCTCCCGCTTACGCAGCGCCTCGGCCAGCTGAGCCCTCGTCTTCGGCGCCATGGTCAGCAGGCGCAGGCAGATCGCCCTGGCCACCGCTTCGGGGTCCGCATCGGGCCCCTGGCTCGCCGGAGAGCCCTCCTGCGGGCCGTCGGGCGACCATCCCCGCTGCCGCCCGCCCTGTCTCCTGTCACGGCGCTCACGGCGGGAACCGCCGCCACGTCGTCCCGAGGCACGCGCCGATCTGTCGCCACCGGCTCCGAAGACGCCGTCGTCATCGTCGCCGGCGTGGCCGTCACCACCGCCGGCGCGATCGGCCCGGACGGCTTCACCCTGCCGGATCCGCTCGCGCAGACCGTCGAGTGTCGCGGCGGTCTCACGCGGGCGGTCTTCACCGGAGGAGCCGTCAGAGCCGTCCCACGGACCGGAGTTCCAGTCCCCCGGCCTGATCTCGTCGGCCGGACCGGGGGTGTCGTCACGCTTCATGGCGAAGCTCAGACATCACCAGGCTTGGGCGCGGCGGCCGCCTTGGCGCCCCGGCCGGCCGGGGCAGCAGCGGCGGCGGGGGCCGCGGCGGCCACGGGCTCGCTGGGCGTGTCCAGGCGCGGCCCGATCCCGAGCTTCTCCTTGATCTTCTTCTCGATCTCGTTGGCGACGTCGGGGTTGTTCTTCAGGAAGTTACGGGCGTTCTCCTTGCCCTGCCCGAGCTGGTCGCCCTCGTAGGTGTACCAGGCGCCCGCCTTGCGCACGAACCCCTGCTCGACCCCCATGTCGATGAGGCCGCCCTCGCGCGAGATGCCGAAGCCGTACAGGATGTCGAAGTCGGCCTGACGGAAGGGCGGGGCCATCTTGTTCTTGACGACCTTGACCCTGGTCCGGTTGCCGACGGGCTCGGTGCCGTCCTTGAGCGTCTCGATCCGCCGCACGTCCAGCCGGACCGAGGCGTAGAACTTCAGCGCCTTGCCACCCGTGGTGGTCTCGGGCGACCCGAACATGACGCCGATCTTCTCGCGCAGCTGGTTGATGAACAGGGCGGTCGTCCGGGTCTGGTTGAGGGCGCCCGCGATCTTCCGGAGGGCCTGCGACATCAGGCGGGCCTGAAGGCCGACGTGGCTGTCGCCCATCTCGCCCTCGATCTCGGCCTTGGGCACCAGCGCCGCCACCGAGTCGATCACGATGATGTCGACCGCGCCCGACCGGATCAGCATGTCGGCGATCTCGAGTGCCTGCTCACCGGTGTCGGGCTGCGAGACGAGCAGGGCGTCGACGTCGACGCCGAGCTTCTTGGCGTACTCCGGGTCGAGGGCGTGCTCGGCGTCGATGAACGCGGCGATGCCACCGCCCTTCTGGGCGTTCGCCACGGCGTGCAGCGCGACCGTGGTCTTACCGCTGCTCTCCGGGCCGTACACCTCCACGATGCGGCCGCGGGGGAAGCCGCCGATGCCGAGGGCGACGTCGAGGGCGATCGCGCCGGTCGGGATCACCTCGATCGGGGCGCGCGCGTCGTCGCCGAGGCGCATGACGGAGCCCTTGCCGAACTGCCGCTCGATTTGTGCGAGGGCGGTCTCAAGGGCCTTCTCGCGGTCGTTGATTGCCATTGGGTGCCCCCTGGAAGGGTCGTCGTCTTGCTCGGTCACCGGAAAGCTACGGGGTGCCGCCGACATTTTCCCGGGCTTTCGCGTCACGCCTCGGGAAGAGGTCTCCGGCCGGCGCACCCCGGCGGCGACTTCAATATAGCCGAACGACTGTTCGATCACATCCGGAACGCGCCGTCCGCCCTCGTGGTCTCACCGCAGGACCTCCGCCAGCTTGACCCTCGCCCCGGTGCGGACGACGGCCCTGTTGTAGACGCGGGCGCCCGCCAGCAGCACCGCGACCGTCGCGACCACCATGAGCGCGGCCGACAACACGATCTCCGCGATCGGCACGTCGGTGGCCGCCGTGCGGACCGGCATCACCATCGAGGAGAACGGCGGCACCAGCGACAGGACCCGGGCGAGCGTGCCCTCGGGCTCGACGGCCGCGAAGTAGGCCACCAAATAGGTGATGGTCATCGTCATCGTCATCGGCGTCAGCACACTGTTGACCTCCTCCTGGCGGGACACCAGCGATCCGAAGGCCGCGGCGAGCACCGAGAAGAAGGCGTAGCCGAGCACGAACCACACCACCGTGCTGATCACGATGCCGGCCATGCCAGGGGGGAAGTCGGTGGCGAGCCCCGTCGCGGTGGCGGCGATCAGGCCGCCTCCGATGACGACCGCCAGGTTGACCAGCCCCAGCAGCCCGAGACCGACGATCTTCCCGCCGAGCAGCTGCCAGGGCCGTACTGCGGCCAGCAGGATCTCCACGATCCGGCTGCCCTTCTCCTCGACGACTCCCATCGCGACGTACATGGCCGAGTAGATGAGCAGGAAGAACAACACCATCACCAGGAGCGTCGCGATGCCGGTGCGCACGCTCTGGTACTGCGCCGTCGCCCCGGTCTCCACGGTCAGCGGAGTGATCACCAGGCCGGAGGCCTTGATCTTCCCCTCGCGGTGCGCGCTCTCGAGGAGCAGCCCGAGGCGCTGGTCGAGCTCGCCCTCGCTGACGACCCTCTGGTCGTCGATGAGGGCCGCGTCCACGGCTCCGTCGGTGACGGCCTTGCGGGCCCCGGCCTCGTCGGCGTACTTCGTGTACGTGACGTCCGCGGCGGCCACGGGGACGGCGCCGACGACCGCGACCTCGTAGGAGTCCTGACCGGACAGGAGCTTCGGCACGAAGGCCAGGGCGACCACGAGCAGTCCGCTGAGCGCGAGGCTGATGAGGAAACCCTTCGTTCTGATGCGTGTGCGGATCTCGCGATCCGCGACCAGCCACAATCCGTTCATGCGACGGCCTCCCTGAAGATCTCGGCGAGTGTGGGCCGCTGCCGGCCGAAGTGCTCGACCTCTCCCGCGTTCACGGCCGAACGGAGGATTTCCTGATCGTCGCCGCTCTCGATGAGCAGCACCTGCCGGTCGCCGTCGGTCGTGACCTCGCCGGTGAGGTCGTCGGCCCATCCCGGGGACGCGCCGCGGACGACGACCTTGAGAAGGGTGCGCCCCTCGGTGGCCCGCAACTCGTCGACCGGGCCCGCGGCGACCATGCGGCCGCCCGAGATGATGCCGACGGAGTCGCAGAGCTGCTCGACGAGCTCGAGCTGGTGGCTGGAGAAGACCACCGGCACTCCCGAGGAGCACCGGTCCTTGAGCACGTCGGCCAGCGCGTCGACCGCGATCGGGTCGAGGCCGGAGAACGGCTCGTCGAGCACCAGGACCGAGGGGCTGTGGACCAGCGCCACCGCGAGCTGCACCCGCTGCTGGTTGCCCAGCGACAGCGTCTCCACCGCGTCGTCGCGCCGCCCGGTGAGACCGAGTCGTTCGATCAGCTCGCCCGCGGCGTCGTGGGCCGCGGCCTTGCCCAGCCCGTGGAGCCTGCCGAAGTACTCGACCTGTTCGGCGACCTTCATCTTCTGATACAGACCGCGCTCTTCCGGCATGTAGCCGAACCGGCGGCGGGAGTCGTACGTCAGGGGCTTCCCATCGAGGCGTACCTCGCCGGAGTCCGCGTCGAGCACGCCCATGACGATCCGCATCGTGGTCGTCTTCCCGGCGCCGTTGGCCCCGACGAAGCCGAACATCTCGCCCGGCCGTACGGCGAAGCCGACGCCGTCGAGGGCGACCTTGTCGCCGAAGCGCTTACGCAGATCCTGAACCTCAAGCATGGGGGATTCCTTCGGTGATCCGTCGGAGCACGTCGGTGTAGGCGTTGAACGCCGCGCGCCCGCGCTCGGTCAGCGACAGCCACGTGCGGCCCCGCTTTCCGACGAAGGTCTTCTCGACGCGGACGTATCCGGCCTCTTCCAAAGTGAGGATGTGTTTGGACAGCAGGGAGTCGCTGACCTCGATGGTGTCGCGCAGGAACCGGAAGTCGGCCTTCTCGGACACCGCCAGAGCCGCCATGATCGACAGCCTTACCGGCGCGTGGATGATCTCGTCCAGTTCGTGGCGAGGATGTGCGGTCATCGCTTTTCCCGGATCCGCCAGGCGGCGTACACCAGAGGAGCTCCCGCGAGCACGGAGACCGCCACCAGTGCGGCGATCCAGCCGGGACCGCGGGCTTCGGGAAGGACGACCGAGACGAAGGCGAACGCCAGCAGGGTGGTCAGGATGTACGCCACGGACACCCGCCCGTTGATCAACATCACGTAACGGTCGCGCACGAGCATCCGCGCCCAGTAGACGCAGGACGCGATCGTCAGCACGACCCACCCCGCACCCGCCAGACCCGCGACCACACCGCGGCCGAGGGTCACGGCGGGCCAGAAGACCATGCTGCACAGCCCCAAGATCAGAAACAGATGGGCCACTCCACGGGCGGATCTCCGCACGTGCCGATCCACCCGGTCGATCTCCCGGAGTGCCTGGTCGGGCGAGAGTCGTTCCTCCGCGTTCATGAGCTGCCTCCCCGCTCAACTTGTCAACAAGGTAACAAGTGTTCAACCACCATTCAAGTGGTGGAGCATGCGGAAAGCGCAGTTTCCCGAAGGATCGGTCAGCGGAGCCTGGTGTCGACGTCCACGACCTGGCAGACGGCGAACCAGACCTGCTTGGCGGCCACGCCGTCGGCGAGCGCCTGCTCGACGGTCCGCCCGCCCAGGCCGGAGATGACGTAGTCCTTCGCCCACGACTCCGCGTACACCTCGCCGAAGTGGCGGTGCATGCGGTTCCAGAACTCCGTGAGGCGCATGGGTCCCAGTATGGCCCCGCCCCGGAGGCGCCCCGGCCCAGAGCCGGCGGCCCGCCCCCGGACGGACGAGGTCACATCACGCGGGAGCCGTACATCTCTCCGAGCGGGTCGGCGAGCAACTCCAGCCGCGCGCCGTCGGGGTCGAGGAAGTAGATCGAGGCGCCGCTCTCGACCTGGTACGGCACGCCTGCCGCGTCGAGCTTGCCGCGCAGCCGCTCCCACGTGGACGGCTCTACGGAGATCGCGATGTGGTGGAGCCCGCCGAGGACCTCCTGGTACGGCCCCAGGTCGAGCCCGGGCAGATCGAAGAACGCCAGGAGGTTGCCGTTGCCGATGTCGAAGAAGAAGTGGTTGGAGCCCTTGTAGTCGCGGTTCTCGAAGATCTCCGTGAGGGGGAACTCCAGCAGCTCGTGGTAGAAGCGGATCGTGCGCTCGACGTCGGACGAGATCAGCGCGAAGTGGTGCAGGCCCCTCGCGCTGCTGGAGGGACGGTTCTCGCTGATGTAGCGCTCACGGATGCTCACGCGCTCCGCTTCGATGGCCGCGTAGTCGATTTCCATAGATAGATGATGATTCAACCAAGCACAGGTATACAGACGCGGGGGGTAGTAAATTTCGGTGAATCCGCCGGTAGATCACCCTGCTGACCGGCGACGGAGGAATCCGGCGCGGCGCGTTCTGTCGGAGGCCGGATGCATGATGGGCGGGTGAGCGCGCTCGACGACTTCAGCCCGGTGACCAGACAGTGGTTCGCCGGAGCGTTCGCGGCGCCGACGCCCGCACAGGAGGACGCCTGGGCGTCCATCGCGCGCGGCGACAACACGCTGGTGGTCGCGCCGACCGGGTCAGGCAAGACGCTGGCCGCGTTCCTGTGGGCGATCGACCGGCTCGCGATCGAGCACGCGGCGGCTCCGAAGGCGGCCGGGGAACCGCCCCGGAAGGGCCGCGGGAAAGTCGCGGAGCCTCCTGGCTCGTGCCGGGTCCTGTACGTGTCGCCGCTCAAGGCGCTCGCCGTCGACGTGGAGCGGAACCTCCGGGCCCCGCTGGCCGGCATCAAGCAGACCGCCCGGCTCATGGAGCTGCCCGCGCCGGAGATCTCCGTGGCCATCAGGTCGGGCGACACCACGGCCGACGACCGGCGGCGGTTCGCCGCCAGGCCGTCCGACATCTTGATCACCACGCCGGAGTCGCTGTTCCTGATCCTGACCTCGCAGGCGCGTGAGGCGCTGCGCGGCGTCGAGACGGTGATCATCGACGAGGTGCACGCGGTCGCCGCCACGAAGCGCGGCGCCCACCTGGCGCTGAGCCTGGAGCGGCTCGACGCCCTGCTGCCGGAGCCCGCGCAGCGGATCGGCCTGTCCGCCACCGTCCGTCCGGTCGGCGAGGTGGCGGCGTTCCTCGGCGGTGCCCGGCCCGCCACGGTGGTGCAGCCGCCCTCGGAGAAGGTCATCGAGGTCGAGGTCGTGGTCCCGGTGGAGGACATGACCGAGCTCGCGCCCACGGCCCCGGGTGCGGAGGGGGAGCCCGCGGAGCACCGGCGCAGCATCTGGCCGCATGTGGAGCAGCACCTGCTCGACCTCATCGAGGCGCACGACTCGACCATCATCTTCGCCAACTCCCGCAGGCTCTCCGAGCGCCTGTGCACGCGGCTCAACGAGCTCGCGTGGGAACGCAGGTCGGCCCCCGCGGCCCCCGCGGCCCTCGACGGAGCCGAGCCGGCGCCCGCCCGCGGGTCCGGAGCGACACCGGCCGAGGTGATGGCGCAGGCAGGAGCCTCGGCGGGCGTGATCCCGGAGATCGTGCGCGCCCACCACGGGTCGGTCTCCAAGGAGGAGCGGTCGCAGATCGAGGAGGCGCTCAAGTCCGGGCGCCTGCCCGCCGTCGTGGCCACGTCCAGTCTGGAGCTGGGCATCGACATGGGCGCGGTCGACCTGGTCGCCTGCGTCGAGGCCCCGCCGAGCGTGGCGAGCGGGCTCCAGCGGATCGGCCGGGCCGGCCACCAGGTCGGCGCGGTGTCCCGTGGCGTGATCTTCCCCAAGTATCGCGGCGACCTCGTTCAGACGGCCGTCGTCGCCGAGCGGATGAAGAGCGGGCAGATCGAGGAGCTGCGTTACCCGCGCAATCCCCTCGACGTGCTCGCCCAGCAGATCGTGGCCATGACGGCGCTCGACGAGTGGACGGTCGACTCGCTGGAGACCGTCGTCAGGAAGGCCGCGCCGTACGCGACGCTGCCGCGCACCGCCCTGGAGGCGACGCTGGACATGCTCGCCGGGCGCTATCCGAGCGAGGAGTTCGCCGAACTGCGGCCGCGCATCGTCTGGGACCGCGTGACCGGGACGCTGCAGGGCCGCCCCGGTGCGCAACGGCTGGCGGTGACCAACGGCGGCACGATCCCCGACCGTGGCCTCTTCGGGGTCTTCCTGGTCGGTGACAAGGCATCGCGGGTGGGCGAGCTCGACGAGGAGATGGTCTACGAGTCACGCGTGGGCGACGTGTTCGTGCTCGGAGCGACCTCCTGGCGGATCGAGGACATCACCGCCGACCGGGTGCTGGTCTCCCCCGCCCCCGGGCAGCCGGGCAAGCTGCCGTTCTGGCACGGCGACTCGGCCGGCCGGCCGGCCGAGCTGGGCCGCGCCATCGGGGCCTTCCTGCGTGAGCTGTCCGGCGCCGCGGCCGACGGAGCCGACGGCCGGGTGCGCGCGGCCGGGCTCGACGAGTTCGCCAGCGGCAACCTGCTGTCCTACCTCGCGGAGCAGCGGGAGGCGACCGGCTATGTGCCCGACGATCGCACCCTCCTGGTGGAGCGGTTCCACGACGAGCTCGGCGACTGGCGGGTGGTGATCCACTCGCCGTACGGCGCGCGCGTGCACGCACCGTGGGCCCTGGCCGTCGGGCGGCGACTGCGCGAGCGGTACGGCGTGGACGTGCAGGCCGTCCACTCCGATGACGGCATCGTCCTGCGCATCCCCGACACCCTCGACGAGGCGCCGTCCGACCTGGCCGCCTTCGATCCGGAGGAGATCGAGCAGATCGTCACCGAGGAGCTGGGGGGATCGGCGCTGTTCGCCGCCCGGTTCCGCGAGTGCGCCGGGCGGTCCCTGCTGCTCCCGCGCCGCAGCCCCGGCAGGCGTACCCCGCTGTGGCAGCAACGCCAGCGCGCGGCGCACCTGCTGGGTGTGGCCAGCCAGTACGCCACGTTCCCCGTCGTCCTCGAAACGATGCGCGAGTGCCTCCAGGACGTCTTCGACGTGCCGGGGCTCGTCCGGCTGATGCGGGACATCTCCGCCCGCCGCGTCAGGATCGTCGAGGTGGAGACCTCCCAGGCGTCCCCGTTCGCGGCGTCGCTGCTGTTCAACTACATCGGCGCGTTCATGTACGAGGGCGACGCCCCGCTGGCCGAGCGGCGGGCGCAGGCACTCGCCCTCGACACGGCGCTGCTGGCCGAACTGCTCGGCCAGGCCGACCTGCGCGAGTTGCTCGACGCGGACGTGATCGCCGAGGCCGAGCGCGAGCTGGCCCGGCTGGACAGACCGCTCCGCGACGCCGAGGATCTGGCCGACCTGCTGCGCTCGCACGGCCCGCTGCTGGCCGAGGACGTGTCGATCCGCGAGGGCGATCCGGCCTGGCTGGCAGGCCTGGAGAAGGCGCACCGGGCGATCCGCGTCCGGGTCGCGGGTCACGAGCAGTGGGCGGCCGTGGAGGACGCGTGGCGACTCCGCGACGCCCTGGGCGTGCCGCTCCCGGTCGGCGTGCCCCACGAGTTCCTGGAGGCTCCCGCCGCGGGAGGGCAGGGAAGGTCCGGCCCCCAGCCCGATCCGCTGGGCGATCTCGTCTCCCGCCACGCGCGCACGCGCGGCCCGTTCGCGTCCGGTACGGCCGCCGCGCGCTTCGGCGTGGGCGTCGCCGTCGTCGACGACACGCTTCGCCGGCTGGCCGCGGCGGGGCGGGTGGTCTCCGGCGAGTTCCAGCCCGGCGGGCGGGGCGAGGAGTGGTGCGACGCCGGCGTGCTGCGGTTGCTCCGCCGCAGATCGCTCGCGCGGCTTCGCAAGGAGGTCGAGCCCGTCCCGCCCGAGGCCCTGGCCGCGTTCCTGCCCGCCTGGCACGGCATCGCCCCGGCCCGCGCACCGGCCGCAGGCCTCCCCCAGGGCCGGGGATGGAGTGAGACCGCGGACGGAGCCCCTTCCCGACCGGGCCCGGGCCGCTCGATGGACGCGCTGGTCAGCGCCATCGAACGGCTCCAGGGGGCGGCGGTCCCCGCCTCGGCTCTCGAGACGCTGATCCTGCCGGGCCGGGTGCCCGGCTATTCCCCCGCGCTTCTCGACGAGTTGACGGCCTCCGGCGAGGTCGTCTGGGCCGGCCAGGGATCCCTGCCCGGCGGAGACGGCTGGGTGGCGCTCTATTTCGCCGACACCGCTCCCCTGTTGATCCCGGTGCCCGGCGAGATCACCATGACGCCCCTGCACGAGCAGGTGCTGGAGATCCTCAGCGGTGGCGGGGCGCTGTTCTTCCGCGAACTGTCCAACCGGGTGGCCTCGGCGGCGATCGGCTCGGTACGCGGCGTAGGCCCAGGTGACGGACCAGGTGATGAACGAGGTGACGGATCGGGGATCGTCTCGGGGCGCGGCGCAGGCCGAGGCGACGGACAAGGCGACGGACCAGGTGACGGACCGGCGATCGGCGCGAGCCTGCGCGGGCCCTTGACGCGTGGTGAGCCGGTGATGGGCGCCGTGCCGGACGACACGGTGCTGGCGGCCGCGTTGTGGGATCTCGTCTGGTCGGGCCGGGTCACCGGAGACACCCTCGCCCCGCTGCGGTCCACTCTCGGCACCGGGCGGCCCGCTCACCGGCCGGCGACGAGCCGGCGGCGCAGGGCCGTGCTGCCCACCAGGAGCGGACCGCCGACGGTGAGCGGCCGGTGGTGGTTGCTGCCGTCCGCCGTGGAGAACGGCACCCAGCGCGCGCAGGCCCAGGCGGAGGTGCTGCTCGAACGGCACGGCGTGATCACGAGGGGCGGGGTCGCCGCGGAACGGCTTACCGGTGGTTTCTCCTCGGTCTACCAGGTGTTGCGGGCGTACGAGGAGAGCGGCCGCTGCCGCCGCGGCTACTTCGTGGAGGGCCTGGGAGGGGCCCAGTTCGCCCTGCCCGGTGCGGTCGACCGGATGCGGGCCATGTCGTCGAGGAGAGGCGCCCCCTCGGACGGGGATGACCTGTGGGCGGCCCCGGCGCCTCAGGCACCGCCCCGCACGGTCGTGCTCGCCGCCGCCGACCCGGCCAACCCCTACGGCGCGGCCCTGCCGTGGCCCGCCCGGCCCGGCGAGGTGACCCACAAGCCGGGTCGCAAGGCCGGAGCGCTCGTGGCGCTGGTGGAGGGCCGGCTCGCGCTCTACGTCGAGCGAGGCGGCAAGACCTTGCTCTCCTTCGGGGCCGAGGACGACCTGCAACCGGCGGTGGACGCGCTGGCTCTGGCCGTACGGGAGGGCGCTTTGGGCAAGCTCACCGTCGAGCGGGCCGACGGCGCCGCCATCATCGAATCGCCGCTGGCGGCCGCGCTGGAGACGGCCGGATTCCATCCGACGCCGCGCGGGCTCCGCATCCGGGGCTAGGTCGTGTCTGACACTCCCTAGGCCCGTCGTCCATCCCGCTGTTCCGGCGCGAACGGCGGATGACCCCGGTGTGACGGAGGTCAGGGAGCCACCGCGACCAGCGCACGATGGTGCCGGGGATCCTCGATCTCGTCGACGAGGGCGACCGCGAGATCGGCGTAGGAGAAGCCGCCGTCCGCGGGCAGCACCTCAGGACCACCCGTCCGATAGCGCCCCGTGCGCGACGCGTGCTCGTCCAAGATGACCGGCGGGGGTGCGATCACCAGCCAGTCGATGCCGGCGCCGTCGGCGCGCAGGACCTCGAGTTCGGCCGCATGCCCGAGGGAGAAGGCCCGCCCTTCCTCGGGGAAGCCCGCCGCGTCGTGGACCATGACGCCGGGCGCGGTCTCCAGCGTGGTCCCGATGCCGATCAGCACGAGCCTGCCGACGCCCGCACGCGCGAGGCCGTCCAGCAGGGCACGGGCCGCGCCCACGTAGAACTCCACCGACGAGATGTCGAGCCGCGCGACGGCGCTGACGGCCGCGTCGTGCCCCGCCGCGGCCGCCGAGACGTCGTCCGCGTCGGTGGCGTCACCCGCGACCAGGGCGACCCGGTCGCCGGCCAGATCCCGGTGCCTGGCCGGGTCGCGGACCACCGCGGTGACCAGATGACCCCGGGAGACCGCCTCCGCGACCACCCGCCGGCCCGCACGACCGCCGGCACCGAAAACCACGATCTTGCTCATGAGAGGTGCTCCGTTCGGCATGGCCGGTCCGATCGCCGGCCGATGCCGCGGACGTTAGCCGCGCACCCCTTGGTTCCCGCAACGGTACTTACGTACGCTCGGCACCGTGAAGGAGCCTCTCGCAGCCGACATGTTCGCCGGATGTGCCCACGTGACCCCGCCGATCCGGATCGGCGACAAGTGGACCGCGAAGATCATCCGATGCCTGGAGGCGGGACCCCGGCGATTCTCCGAGTTGCGGGTTCCCCTGATCGGCGTCACGCCGAAAGTGCTCACGGAGACGCTGCGCGCCATGGAACGCGACGGGCTGGTCACCCGCACCGTTCACGCCGAGATCCCGCTCAGGGTGGAGTATGAGCTCACCGCGCTCGGCCGCACACTCCTCGAACCCATGGCCGCCTGCTGCGCATGGACCGCGGCGCACCTGCCCGATCTGCTCGCCGCCCGCGACCTCTACGAGGGCGCCGCGGACCAGTGATGAGGTTTACCCGAATCTCTCCTCCGGGGACTCCAGCAGTGCCTTGAGCGCCCGCAGGAACAACGCGGCGTCGCGGCCGTTGATCAGCCGGTGGTCGTAGGCCATGCCGATGTTGACGACGGTCCGGGTGACGACCTCACCCCCGTCGAGGCGGAGTTCGGCCTGGGGAGACGTCACCGCGAGCGCGCACGCGTGACCTGGGAAGATCAGCGGGATGGCCAGCGTCACGTCGCCGTCGTGATGCAGGGTGACCGCGATGTCGGCCCCGGTCAGGTCGTCCTCGCGGAAGTCCCCCGTCAGGGCGGCCAGCCGATACTCCATCAGGCGGGTCGCGATCTGCTTCACCGAGCGGCGGGCGGCGTCGTGGATGACGGGCACGTACAGGCCCTCACCCGCGTCGATCGTCACGCCGATGTGAGGGGCGTCCGGGAGCAGGGCCGACGTGTCGTCCACGAGGGTGGCGAAGCACACCGGGAATTCCGCGTGCAGCCGGGCGACGGCGAACGTCACCAGTTCGGGGAGCCCCACGGGCCGCCTGACCTCACGGGTCATCCGCGCCGCGAGCTCCAGCAGCGGGCCCACGTCGGCCTTCACCACCGTGTACGCGGCCGGGATGGTCGCGTGCGAGACGCGCACGACCTTCGCCACGGCCCGCTGCACCCTCGTGAGCTCGTACGGCAGGCCCGCCACGGCCGGTCCAGGCTTCGCGGGCTCCGCGACGTCCTCCCCGGACGCCGATGCGGAACGGGCCGCGAGCCGTTCGATGTCGGCACGCCGGACCACGGCCACGCCGAGGGTGCGCACCACCGCCGGATCGATGCCGAGCTCGTCGATCAGCGCCTGCGCGGGGGCGGTGATCAGCGGCGCGGCGCCGCTTGATGACGCTTCGACCGCGGAGCCGTCCGAAGACGCGCCACCCGTCGACGCGCCACCCGTCGGCGCGCCGGCCGTCGACGCACCGGCCGAGGAGCCGCCGGCCGTGACGGGGAGGTCCGGGGAGGGAGACGGCCCCGGGTGCGGCGGCACGGACAGCGGCGCGGACAGCGGCGCGGGCCGGGCCTCGCCGGCGGTGAGGTGGGCGAGCACGTCCCCGGGAGCGCAGTCGGCGTTCAGCGGAACGACCCGCCAGACGTGGCCGTCCTCCTCGCTCTCCAGCTCCTCGGTGGCCTTCGAGGTCTCCAGGACCACGATCGGGTCTCCGGCCTTCACCTGCTGCCCGTCGTCGACCAGCCACTCGACCAGGACGTACGTGGAGTCGTTGTTGTTCAGCTTGGGCACGCGGATGTCAGTCACGCAGGGCCTCCAGCACCGCGTCGTGGATCGTCGAGTCCTGCACGAGGACGGCGCGCTCGAGATGCGCGGCCGTGGGGATCACACTGTCCGCCGAGCTGACCAGCGCCACCGGCCGTCGCAGGTCCTTCCACATCAGCCGGTGGATCTGGTGGGCCACCTCGCTTCCCCAGGTGCCGCCCGCGGTGCCCTCCTCCGCCACCAGTACGGCTCTCGCCCCGCGGAGCGCGGGCAGCAGCGGCTCGGCGTCGAACGGATACAGCCGCGAGGGGACGAGCAGGCAGCAGGTGACCTCCTGCTCCAGCAAGAGGCCGCGCATGGCACGGACCGCACGGTCGACCATCCCACCGGGAGCGATGATGACGCAGTCGGCCGCTTCGGGGTCGTCCAGGAACACGCGGGCCACGTCGGCGCCCCCGCCGCCTCCCGGGACGACGTCGTGCCGGAACAGGTCGCCGACGTCGTTCATGCGCCGCGTGTAGAGGATCTTGTCCTCGAAGAACACGCACGGCCCGCCGGACGCCAGCATCGCGTCGAGCACCGCGCGGTTGTCGTGCAGGGGGGACATCTCGTAGACCGACAGGCCGGGCACGCCCACGAAGTGTTTCTGCAGGCTCTGGCTGTGGGTGGGACCGTACCCCCGCCCGCCGCCCGTCGGGCACCTGACGACCATCCGGATCGGCACGCGGGAGCCGTACATCGTGACGGACTTGGCCGCGAAGTTGACGATCTGGTCGAATGCGAGCGCCACGAAGTCGCCGAACATGATCTCGACGACGGCCGCGTCGCCGCACAACGCGAGCCCGGCGGCCAGGCCGGTGATGCCGGACTCGCTGATCGGGGTGCCGAGCACACGGTCGGGGAACCGGCTGGACAGCCCTTTGGTGATCTTGAAGGCGCCGCCGTACGGGTCGAGGATGTCCTCGCCGATCACGTAGGCCGACGGGTCCGACTCCAGCAGCCCGTGAAGGGCGGCGTTGAGGTTCTCCCCCACTCTCATGGCTCCCACCTCGACGGCGGGCGGGCGGAGACGTCGCGCACGATCGCGTCCACGTGGGCGCGCTGTGCCTCGTCGGCGCGGGCGAACCGCTCGGGGTCCGCCTCGCCGTACAGGCGGTACCAGTCCCCGGCCCGCGCCTGCCGTACGTCCTCGGGATCGCGGGTGTCGTCGCCCTTGCTGTGCGGGCCGAGGCGGTGCGTGGCGAACTCCGCGACCAGGGGCCTGCCCTCGATGCGCACCTCGGAGACGAGCGGCGCGAGCTCGGCCCTGATCGTGCTCAGATCGGAGGACTCGATGCCGTGGTGGCGCACCCCGAACGCCTCGGCGCGGGCGCGGACGGTCCCGGCCATCTGACGGGTGGTGGGAGTCGACTGGGCGATCCCGTTGTTCTCCACGATCACGAGCAGCGGGAGGCGCCAGAGCGAGGCCAGGTTGAGCGCCTCGTAGACCGCGCCCTCGCCCCACGTGCCGTCACCGATGAAGACGCAGGCCAGCGTGCCCGGCTCCGTGCGCTTGAGATGCAGTGCGACGCCCGCGGCCACCGGGAGGCTCTCCCCCTGGACGCCCGTGGAGACGTAACGGTCGCGCAGGATGTGCTGACTGCCGCCCACCCCGCCGCAGACCGCGCCCTCCCGGCCCATGATCTCGGCGAGCAGTCCCGCCGGGTCGTCGAACCTCGCCAGATAGTGGCCGTGCCCGCGGTGGTTGCCGAAGACGAAGTCGGCCTCCGTGAGCAGCCGCCGCAACGCTACGGGGACGTACTCCTGCCCCAGGCAGGTGTGCGTGGTGCCGTTGAGCTCGCCGCGCCCGAACAGGTCGAGCAGCGCCAGTTCGAAGTGCCGGATCAGGAGAAGGCGGGCGAGGTCGTCGTCATCGGCCCGCGGAGCGTGGAGGAGAGTCGCACCCGTCTCCGTCACCGGCGGCTGCCCGACGCGTCAGGCAGGCCGGGCTCGCGTCCGGCGGCGATGGACTCCAGGACACCGGCGATCGTCGGGGTGTCGAAGAAGACGTCGAGCGGGACCTCGATGTCCAGGCGCTTGCGCATCCGCGCGATGATCTGGGTGATGGTCAGCGAATGGCCTCCCAGGTCGAAGAGGTCCTCCTCATCGCCGATCTCGTCGATGCCGAGCACCTCCTGCCAGATGTCCCTGATCTCCTCGGCGAGGCCTGCCTGTTCGGTACGGCCCGCCGCGATGTCCTCAATTACGGTGTCCGGATTTTTCATAATTGAAGTGAGGTCCTTCGCGATGTGAGTGACATCCGTAAGCGCGCGAGAGCTGTACTGCATGATCACGTCGAGGCCGTCGGGCCCGTCGACGGCCTGGAGGTGCAGGGTGCTGCGGACGGCGTGGTTGAAGGCGGTCCAGTCCACGGACGTGTCCAGCTCGGCGAACTCGGGCTCCTCCCGGCGCCGGCGGTAGCTGACCGACACGGGCGCCAGTGCCGTACGCGGTCGCAGGCCCCGGACGGCACGGGCCAGCGGCACCTGACGGAAGCGGTACAGGAGACGCAGGTCGTCATGGAGCCGGCCGGCGAGCCCGGCGACCGTCATGCCGGGAGCGGGCGCCGACCACACGGGAAGCTCGTTGACGAACAGGCCGATGTGGTCACGTACCTCCGGGGTCCGCGTGGACATGTCGACGGCGCACACCGGTTCGGCGTTGCCGTACGCGAACAGGAGGGCGTGAACGGAGGCGAGGAAGACCTCGAACCGGGAGACGCCCGGCACGTCACGCAACGCGGCGCGGAAGGTGTGGACGCCACCTTCCGTGGCCCCACGCGACCGCACCGCTCCATCGGACCCGCCGGACTCGCCGGGCAGCAGGGGCAGCACGATCTCGGCCGGCTCCCGCCACCGGCCCCGCCAGTACTCCCCCGCCTCGCCGAGCACGGTGTGGACCCGCTCCCGCTCGGCCGCCGCGTGGTCCGCGTACGACATCGTGAGGCGGGCGAGCGGGCGCCCGTTGTAGAAGGCGGCCAGATCGCGGACCAGCACGTCCTTGGACTCGCCGTCGAAGACCAGGTGGTGTGCCACGACCAGCAGCACGTGGCGGGAGGACGAGACGCGGACGAGCGTGAACCGGGCGAGCGGCCCCTTCCCTACGTCGAAGGGCCGCAGGGTCTCCGCGCGCACCAGCGGGCCGATGTCCTCCATGGCCGTGACGGTGACCTGGGGACGTTCCGCCGGGACCTCGACCGGGATGCCGTCCCGCTCCTCGATGGCGGTCGCCAGGACGGGATGCCGTCTGACCAGCGCCTCGCACGCCTGGATCAGCGCGCAGGCGTCCAGCGGCCCGTCGAAGGTGATCAGCAACGGCATGTGATAGGCGGAGCCCGCCCGTCCCATCCGCTCGGTGAGCCACATTCCCACCTGGGCGAACGACGCCTGCCTCGGGTCGGCGCTCATGCCCGTGCCCGCAGTGCGCGCTTGTCGACCTTGCCGCCGCGGTTGCGCGGCAGGGAGTCCATCGTGACGATCTCGGAGGGGATCTCGTGCTGGGCCAGCCGGTCGCGGAGGAAGGCCCGGATGTCGGCGTGGGACACCTCGGCCCGCAGGACGACGGCCGCGGCGACGGCCGTGCCGAGGACGGGGTGGGCAAGCCCGTAGGCCGCGGCCTCGACCACCGCGGGATGCTCGTACAGCGCGTTCTCGACCTTCAGCGTCGAGACCTTGAAGGCGCCGGATTTGACGACGTCGCCGTCCCTGTCGACCAGGTAGAGGTAGCCGTCCTCGTCGAGATAGCCGAGGTCGCCCATGCGGATCCAGCCGCCCCGGAAGACGTCGGTGCTGGCCGCGGGGTCGTTGTAGTACGAGCGGGGCGCCGCGGGCGAGCGCATCCACACCTCACCGGTCTCGCCGGGCGGCAGGTCCGCACCCTCGGGTGAGGCGATGCGGACGTCGCCGCCCGCCGCCGACCTGCCGACGGAACCCGGCCGGTCAGGATCGAAGAGCATGATCGTTTGCGCGGGCGCCGCCTCGGTCGAGGTGTAGTAGTTGGTGATCGTCGCCTTCGGGAACATCCGGGTCAGCCCGGCCGCGACCGCCGGCGGCAACGGCGCGGCGGCCGAGCCGAGCAGCAGGACACTCGACAGGTCGGGGCCTTCCTGGAGGCTGAGCAACTCCACGGCCATCGCCGGCACGAGGAAGACCGTTCCGGCCCGATGTCTCGCGATGAGCGCGGCGAACCGTCCGGGGGTGAATCGGGGCAGGGTGACCACGGCGGGGTGCACGGTCAGGGCGTTGACGAGCATCATCTGGCCGGCGTTGGTGCCGATCGGGAACGCGTGGACCAGGTGCCGGGAATGGGCGAACGCCCTGCGCCTCGGCTGGGTGCGCGCCCCGAAGGCCAGGTTGGCGTGGGTGGCGGCGACGCCCTTCGCCGTCCCTGTCGTGCCGGACGTATAGAGGATCTGCGCCGTCCCGGCGGGCCTGAGCGGCACGTCCGGCGGCGACGTGGCGCCTTCCGGCAGCCCCGCCAGGTCCGTGAGGATCAGGGACGTGGAGCAGTGCGCGGCGATCTGCTCAATCTCCGCTGCGGGCATGCGGTCCGACAGCGGGACCGCCACCGCTCCCGCCTTCAGCACCCCGATGAACGCCACCGCGTAATCGATCCAGCCGGAACCGGGGAAGAGCAGTCCGACCCGGTCGCCGCCGCGTACGCCGCGCTCCAGCAGGCCGTTGGCGACCGCGTTCGACCGCGCCTGCCATTCTCCGAAGGTCAGCTCTCCGGACCCGTGCACGATCATCGCGAGGGTTTCCGGCTCAGAGGCCGCCCGCGCGGTCAGAATGTCGGGAAGGGTCGGCGTTTCGAGCACGCTTCTCAATTGGCTGCCCCCGAATGGTTCGGATGATTACCGGACGACCGACGCGCTTGACCATGCCTTATTGAAAAGGTTGTTTCCAGTTTCCCCAGAGGGCCAGTCTCGCATGGAGCACCAACCCGAGACAAGGGATTCCGCACTCTGCGCGGGCGCCGCGGCGGGACGTCCGCATTTGACCGGCGGGTCTTGAGACTGCGACGGAGCCGTGCAAGACTTACGGCCATCCACTAATTGCAAACCTTCTTTTCAGTTAGTCACCATCAGTGCCTTTGGCCTGGCCATTTGGTCTGCATTCATCCGACCACTTGGGGGATCATGCCGGAAATGCGTGCCATCTCGGAGATTCCGCTTCCTTATACACAGGAACGGTCCGCTTACCGCACGAACTCATCCCAGGTGGCCCCATCCCCACGATCTGGCCGGAATCGAAAAGCGGCCGGCGATCGCACGGACCCCTGGGACCGGCTCCGTGAGACCGGCCCTGACAACAGGCCCTGACGGCGGATCCCGAGAACGGACTCCTGAGACCTGACGGCGGACCCGCGGAACGGACCCCTGAGAGCGGAGGCGGAATGCTCAAGGAACGACTGGCGCAACTGGTGTCGGAGGCCTGCGACGGGGAGATCACGGCGGCCGAGGCCCTGGGTGCCACCGTCCCCCTGTCCTACCTCGGCGTCACCTCGCTGGCCCAGATGCGCCTGATCGACGCACTCGAGCGCGAGTACGACGTCGAGATCGACCTGGCCGAGGACGTCTCGTTCCTCGACAGCGTCGACGGCCTCGCCGCGTGGGTGTCTGCGGCCCGATGATCACTTTCACGGGGGCACGCAGGGGTACGGCACCTCTGACCTGGGGCCAGCGGGCCATCTGGGACGCCATCCAGCGGACCGCGCCCGACGACCACTACTTCAACTTCGGGCGGATCCTCGAGGTGCCGCGGGGTGCGCGGCCCGCCTCGATCGCCCATGTGTCACGCGGCGTCGGGCTGCTCGTCGAGCGGCACGAGGCGCTGCGCACGCTGATCGGGCCGGGCCCGGTCCAGGACCTGCGTGACCGCGGCGAACTGCCCCTCCGGATCGCGGCGGACGCTGAGCCCGCCGCCGTTCTCGCCGAGTTGTCCGCGACCGCCTTCGACTACGCGGGCGAATGGCCGATGCGGGTCGCGTTCGTGACCCGCGGCGACGAGGTCACGCATGTGGTGCTCGCGTTCTGTCACCTGGCCTCCGACGGGCTCGGCGCGGAGGAGGTCGTCCGCGACCTGCGACTGCTCCTCCTGCGCGGAGGCCTGAGCGGCGGCCCTCCCCCGCAGCCGTTCGATCTCGCCGGGTGGCAGGCGTCGCCGGCGGGCCGGCGGCAGGCGGTGAGCGCCGCGGCGTTCTGGGAGCGTGAGCATCTCAGGATGCCGCCCACGATGTTCCACGTCCCCTCGGGGGCGGCGGAGCACCCGCCCGTCTGGCGGGCCACGCTCAGCTCTCCGGCGGCCGACCTGTCCGCCCAGCGCCTGGCCGTACGGCACGGCACGAGCACCTCGACGGTGCTGCTCACAGCCGTCGGCGCGCTGGTCGCGGAGGTCACGGGCCACGAGAGCGTCACCGTGCTGCCCATCGTCAGCAACCGCTTCCGCGCCTCGACGCGCACCTCGGTGACCACGCTGTCGCAGGAGGGGCTGTTCGTCCTCGAAGCGGGCAAGGCGCGGTTCACCGACCTGCTGGTCGAGTCCGGTCCCGCGGTGTTGCGCGCCTACCGCAGCGCCTACCACGACCCGGCCGACCGCGAACGCGTCGTCGCGGAGGCCTCCCACGAGCGCGGCACCCCGATCCATCCGTACTGCTGCTTCAACGACATGCGCTTCGTCGACCAGGCGGTCTACCGCGACGAGGAGCTGATCCGCCGGGCGCTGCCCGAGACCTCCCTGTCCTGGCCGCTCAGCCAGGACAAGCTGAACTGCCGGTTCTGCGTGCATCTCGGGGGCTCCGCGCAGATCTCGCTCACGGCCGACACCCGCTGGTTGTCCCGGGCGGACATCGAGAGGTTCCTGCTCGGCCTGGAGAGGATGCTCGTCGAGGCGGCGCTCCGATGACGGTCCGCGCCCATGCCACCGCCACCTCCTGCGCGCAGGGCGAGGAACTGGGCTTCCGCCTGGACACCACCGGCCCGGTGGGCGTGACCGTCCACGACGCGACCAGCGACAGGCTCGTGCTGGCCGCCACGGTCCACGGCCCGTCCTGGACGTTGCGCGTGCCCGCAGACTGGCCGAGCTCGCTCTACCGGGCGCGGTTCGTCTCCGGCCCACCGGAGCCCGACGTGCTCGTCCCCAGGCCCTCGGGCGACCTCCCCGGAGTCGGCACGTCACCCGACGACGAGGTCTACTTCGTCGTACGGCAGGCCACCCCCGGCGCCACCTCGCCCATCCTGGTGTCCGTCCCGTTCACCACCTGGCAGGCGTACAACCGGGCGGGAGTCCCCGGTGAGAGCGTCTACTGGACCGAGCAACCCGACCGCGCGTACCGCGTGACCTTCGATCGGCCGGGCGGCGGCCCGCCTCCCGAGCGGTGGGAGGACGGTCTGCTGCGCTGGCTCTCGCCGGCCGGGTACACCGTCGAGTACTGCTCCGGCCTCGATCTCGACCCCGGTCTGCTCTCCGCGTACCGTCTGCTGGTCGTCAACGGGCACGACGAGTACTGGTCGGCCGGCATGCGAGACGCGTGCGAGGGGTTCGCCAGGCGCGGGGGGAACATCGCCTTCTTCTCCGGCAACACGTGCTGGTGGCAGATCCGCGTAGAGGGACGCACCCTGGTGTGTCACCGCGATCCGCTGACCGACCCCGTGGACGACCCCGCCCTGACGACAGTCGAATGGTCGAGCGCACCCGTCTCCCGCCCGGAGAACTCGCTTACCGGGGTCAGCTTCCGCAACGGCGCGGGAACCTGGGGACCGTCGATGCCGCTGATGCGGGAGGAGTCGTACACCGCGCGGTTCGCCGGGCACTGGGCGTTCGAGGGGACGGGACTGACCGACGGCGACAAGTTCGGGCAGGGCTCGCTCGGATACGAGACCGACGCCGCCGAGTTCACCGAGGTGATGGGCGTCCCCCGGGTCACCTGCAGGGACGGCACCCCCACGACGTTCGTCGTGCTGGCGACGGCCGACCTGCGGCACTGGAGCTCCGGTGGACAGGGCGGCTGGGCCACGATGGGCGTCTTCTCCCTCGGACGCGGCACGGTCTTCAACGCGGCCACCGTCAACTGGGGCAACACCATCCACGATCCGATCGTGGAGCGGATCACGAGGAACGTCATCGACCGGCTCTCACGACCGGCCGTGCCCGGCTGGGAGGTGATCGGCCCGGTCGCCGACGTCCGCGCGCTGGCCGCGTCCGGCTCGGCGCTGTACGCCGTGAGCGGTGACGACGCGCTGCTCACCCGTGAGCTGTGCGGCCAGAACATGCAGTGGATGCCGATCGGCCGCGCCGGGGGCGTTCTGTGTCTCGACGCCCCGCGCGAGGCCGGCGCCGGCCTCGGCACCGGCCTGTACGGTGTGACCGCCGAGGGGGTGCTCCGCTACCGCGAGGCGGCCCCGGGCCCGGCGGGGAGCACAACGGGGAGCGCTGCGGGGAGCACGGCCGGACCCATGGGATGGGCCGGTGGTCCCGGCGAGTGGACCGACCTGGGTGGGGCGCCCGCCGGCACGATCGCCCTCGCGGTCCAGGACGGGACCTTCTTCGCGGCCACCTTCGCGGGCCGCCTGTGGGCCGTGACCTTCGCCGAGCTCGCCGCGTCACCCCAGGCTCCCTGGCACGACGCCGGAGACTCGGCCGGGGCCGTCTGCCTGAGTGGGAGCAACGGCCGGGTCTACGCGCTGGGGGCCGACCACCGGTTGCGCACGCGCCTGCCCGTCCCCGGCCCCGCCGCGTGGTCGCTCCTCGGCGAAGCCCCGGGCGCGGCGGTCCTGACCGCCCACGCGGGACTGCTCGTCACCGCCGCGAGCGGCCAGCCGTTGCGGTGGCGGGCGGCCACGACCTTCGCCGGCCCGCTGCCGCCGGACTGAGGCCGACCGGGCCTCAGAGGATCACGGGGCCGTAGATGGCGGCGCCCGCCCGCCGGGTCATGGCCCAGTAGCGGTCGCCGTACGACCAGTGCCACCACTCCGTGGGGTAGTTCACGAGCCCGGCCGCCTCCAGCGCCACGCCGAGGACCTTGCGGTTCTGCCGGGCGTCCGGGCTGATCCCGGTCGCGGCGGTGTAGCAGGCGCCGTCGCTCTGCTCCGGGTTGGCGTTCACGGCCGTCCCCATGTCGAACTCGGCTCCGTCGTCGTCGCACATGGTGAGGTCCACGGCCGCGCCCGCCGTGTGGGGGGCCACCTCGATCGGAGAGACGTAACGGCTCGCGGCGACGTGCACCTCTTCTTCCGACATTTCAGGAAACGTCACACGCAGCTCGGCCTTGTAGTCCTCGAAATACCGCCTCTGAAGGGCGACCGGCCGATACCCCTCCACCACCACGATGTGAAATCCGCCGGGAAGCCGGCTCTGCGCGTCCTCGAGCCTGGCCAGCACGCCCTGCCTCAGACGGGCGTAGGCCCCCTCGGGGTCGGCCAGGCGTGAGTCCACTCGGAGCCGGCCGCGGACGTCGGCCAGCGGCTCCCCGCTTTCGCGGACCGGT
The DNA here is from genome assembly GCF_016863315.1 of Planotetraspora silvatica. Taxonomy (GTDB): domain Bacteria; phylum Actinomycetota; class Actinomycetes; order Streptosporangiales; family Streptosporangiaceae; genus Planotetraspora; species Planotetraspora silvatica. Next base: position 66,468 of record NZ_BOOQ01000035.1, on the reverse strand, counting down.
ATCGACGTCACGCGAGCATCTGAGATCAGGACGATTCCAGGGGCTTGCGTGGCCCGCGCGGGACCGTGAGATGAGTCAGACATGAGGAGAAACCTACCGTCAGACGGTGTCGGAGAAGACCTCCTCCCTGGCCCGCGCCAGCGCCGCGACGATCGCGCCGCGGAGCACGGGATTGCCCTTGACCTGCGTCACCGCGACCGTCGGACGGCTGGGGCACACCCGGGCGACCGCCTCCTCGACCCGGGCCGCGAGCCGCTGCCCCCCGGCCCGGCCGACGTCGCCGCTCAGCACGACGAGACCGGGGTCGAGCACGACGGAGACGGCGGCGACCCCCACGGCCAGCCGGTCGGCCAGGTCGTCGACGAAGGCGTCATTGCCGGTCGCGAGAGCCGTACGGACGAGGTCCGCGACGCCGGCTCCGGACGTCAGGCCGTAGGTCTCCGCGAGGCCGGTCAGCGCCTCGCCGCCGACCAGGCGCTGGAACGAGCCCGACTGCGGCGCGGTGACATCGGTCGGAAGCGGCTCCCCCGGAACGGGCAGCCAGCCGATCTCACCGGCGCCTCCGGTGATCCCCCGGTGCAACCGGCCGCCGAGCATGACGCCGAGCCCCTGGCCGATCCCGGCCCACAGGATGGCGAAGTCGTCCACCCCCCTGGCGGCGCCGTGCTCCTGCTCGGCCAGGGCGGCCAGGTTGACGTCGTTCTCGATGATCACGTACTCGCCCAGCAGGGTGCGCAACCCCGCGAGGACGCCGACGTGCCATGCGGGCAGGTCGAAGGAGTAACGGATGTCGCCGCTCACCGGGTCGACCACGCCGCGGGTCCCGATGACGAAGCAGCGCAGCCGGGACAACTCGATGTCGGCCGTGTCACAGGCCCGCAGGACGGCGCCGTAGACCATCCGGACCGGGTCGCCCGCGTCGGTCGGGTCGACCGTTATCTCGGCGACGACCTTCCCGGTGATGTCGGCCACGGCCGCGGTGACGCTGTCCGGCAGCACCTCGAGACCCGCCACGTAGGCACTCGCCGGGTTCACGCCGTACAGGGCCGCGTTGGGACCGCGCCCTCCCGGCCGTTCTCCGGCCGTGGTCACCAGGCCGCGCGTCTCCAGGCGGGACAGCAGCTGACCGGAGGTCACCTTCGACAGACCGGTGAGCTCTCCCAACTCGGCCCGGGTCAGCGGCCCCTGAGACAGCAGCAGTTCCAGGGCCGCCCGGTCGTTGATCTGGCGGAGCAGCCGAGGTGTTCCCGGTCGTAGAGGCACTGGCTGGCTCCCTCTCGTCACGATCCGCTAACACGGGTTTTTTTTAAGAAACTTTCTTGTTAGTTTAGCGGCAGCCACCCCGGAGGCAAGCGATCAAGTCTCGGGATGCCACGAGCGCCGACCGGACGGAGAGCGTCATCCAGCAGGTGAAGGCCCGCCGACACCCCGCATGAGCGCACCCCCGACGTGAAGCCGGGAAGGGAGAAACCCATCGTGAAGATCGTGAAGATCGCGGTCGCGACAAGCGTCACCGCAGCACTGGCCCTGGGTCTCGCCGCATGCGGCGGCGACTCCGGAACGACTGAGCCGACCGCCGGCGCGCCGGCGGCCTCAGGTCCCAAGTTCGCCGGCCAGACTCTTAACGTGTGGCGACTCGGTGCCCCCACCGACGTCTTCACCAAGTACATGGACGACCTGAACGCCAAGTTCAAGGAGACGACGGGCGCAGAGGCGAAGGTCCAGTGGATCCCCTGGCCTGACGCGCAGAAGAAGTGGACCGCGGCCCTCGCGGGCGGCGAGGGCCCGGACGTCACCGAGTTCGGCAACGACCAGGTCGCCGCCTGGGTCGCGCAGGAAGCGCTGGCCGACATCTCCGACATCGTCAAGGGCGACAGCGAGCTCCAGCAGATCCCGCAGAACCTGTGGAGCTACGAGACGATCGACGGCAAGGTCTACGCGGCTCCGTGGGGCGGCGGCACCCGCGCCGTCCTCTACCGCAAGGACTGGTTCGACAAGCTCGGCATCCAGCCGCCCAAGACCTGGGACGAGCTGGTCACCGCGGCCAAGACCATCGTCGACAAGGAAGGCAAGGACGTCGACGGGTTCGCCTTCAACGGCGGTTCCGACGCGAACATGTCCCTGTCCCCCTTCGTCTGGTCGGCCGGGGGCGACTTCGCCTCCTTCGAGGGCGGCAAGTGGGTGGGCAAGCTCACCGAGCCGGGCTTCAAGGAGGGCTTCCAGTTCTACACGGACCTGGTCGCCAAGGACGGCGTCTCCGGTAAGGGCCGCCTGACGCAGAACTCCGTCGACATCGCCCAGCGCTTCGCCGCCGGGAAGGTCGGCATGTACGTCACCGGTGGCTGGGACATCGCGGCCATCAAGGAGCAGAGCAAGGGCAAGGTCGACGAGTCGAAGATGGGCTTCTTCTCGCTCCCGGCCAAGGACGGCAGCGGCCCGGCCCCGGCCTTCCAGGGCGGCAACGACATCGCCATCTGGAAGGACAGCAAGAACGTCGAACTCGCGGCCGAGTACCTCAAGCTCGCCTCGGGCAAGGAGTTCGGCGTCCGCTACGCCAAGGAGGGCGGCCTGCTCCCGCTCTACCCGGACGCGCTCGCGGAGCTGGGCAGCGACCCGGCCCAAAAGCCCTTCACCGACACCTTCAAGGTGGCCAAGGGCTTCCCGGCCAGCCCCAACTGGGCGGAGGCCAACGACACCAAGGCGGTCCTGCAGAACGCGGCCCGCGCGGTGATCGACGGCAAGAAGACGGTGGACCAGGCTCTTACGGACGCCAACTCCGAGCTTGAGACGATCCTGAACCAGTAGGCATCGATGGCCCACACGTCAACCGTCGCCCGGGGCGGAGGAGAACCCTCCGCCCCGGTGCGCCGGAACAAGCCCCAGGCCCGCAGGACCGGCCTCCCCGATTGGCTGGTCCCCTACGCCCTCCTCCTGCCCGGCCTTCTGGTCATCGCGGCGCTGCTGCTCTATCCGCTGTACCAGTTGGTCGACATGTCCTTCCACCAGGTCGGACTCCGGCAGATCAGGGCCGTCAACCCCAGCCCGGCCGAGTTCGTCGGGCTCGACAACTACTCCAGCATCCTCGATTCCGACCTCTTCTGGACCTCTCTGCGCAACACCGTGGTCTTCGCGGTCGTGACCGTCGCGCTGACGCTGATCCTCGGGACCCTCGTCGGCCTCCTGCTCAACAAGCTCGGCCCGAAGATGTCGACGTTCGTCGTCGTCGGCATCATGGCCGCCTGGGCCACCCCGCCCACGGCACAGGCCGTCGTCTGGAAATGGCTGTTCGACTCCGACGCCGGCGTGGTCAACTGGGCGCTGAACCTGCTGCCCGACTGGCTGTCGAGTCTGGTCTTCGGCCGGTCGGACTGGAGCGGGCAACCCTGGTTCAACGACACGATCACGCTTTATCTCGTGCTCATCATCGCCGTCGTGTGGGCGTCTTTCCCGTTCATCGCGGTGTCGGTGCTCGCGGGACTCAAGAGCATCCCCTCGGAACTGTACGAGGCGGCCCGGATGGACGGCGCCACCGGTGTCGGCACGTTCCGGAAGATCACCTTCCCGCTGCTCAAGCCGGTCTTCTCGGTGCTGATCGTCCTGTCGACCATCTGGGACTTCAAGGTCTTCACCCAGCTCTACCTGCTGGCGGGCGGCACGGTGAACCGCGACGCGTTCAACCTCTCGTTGTGGAGCTACGCCGAGGCCTTCAGCAGTCCGCCGAAGATGGGACTCGGCGCCGCGATCGCCGTCGTGCTCACGGCCATCCTGCTGGTGATCACCTTCGTTTACGTACGGAACATCGTGAAGACGGAGGACGTGCGATGAGCCCGATCACCAGGAAGAGGCTCGGACGCGTCGCGCTCAACGCCGCCGGGATAGCGGTGTTCCTGTTCGCCGTCTTCCCCGTCTACTGGATGGTCACCACCGCCTTCAAGCCGAACGACCAGATCTTCACCACCAGCTTCATCCCGTTCCCCGACCCACCGTCGATGGACCACGTCTCCCGGGTCTTCACTGAGGGCGTGGCCGGGCACTCCGTCTGGCGCTACCTCCTCAACAGCACGATCGTGGCCCTCAGCGCGGTCGTCATGGGCGCGGTCTTCGCGCTGCTCGCGGCGACCGCGGTGGCGCGGTTCCGGTTCCGGTTCCGCACCTCGTTCCTCATCCTGCTGCTGATCGTGCAGATGGTGCCCAGCGAGGCGCTGCTGATCCCGCTGTTCACCATGGTCAAACGGCTCGGCCTGTACGACCAGTTGCTCGGGTTGATCGTCATCAACGTCGCCCTGACGTTGCCGTTCTCCGTGTGGATGTTGCGCACGTTCGTCGCGGCGGTCCCGAAGGAACTGGAGGAGGCGTCCTGGATCGACGGCGCCGGGCGGTTCACCACCTTCTGGCGGGTCCTGTTCCCGCTGGTCGCCCCCGGCCTGGTCGCCACCAGCATCTTCTCGTTCATCACGACGTGGAACGAGTTCGTCTTCGCCCTCACCCTCATCGGCGACCAGGGCAAGTACACGATGCCGGTCGCCCTGCAGTTCTTCGTCGGCCAGCGGTCGACGGACTGGGGCGGCATCATGGCCGCCTCGACCCTGATGACCATCCCGGTGCTCATCTTCTTCCTGCTCGTCCAGCGGCGCATGGTCTCCGGACTCGTCGCGGGCGCGGTCAAGGGATAACCCCGCCTTCGGGCCCCCCGTACGGCCACCGCCTCACGAAGGCGTGGCCCGTACGGGCATGCCCGTGAATCCGCACCTCCTACAGGTAAGGAGCCGAGACAGCATGTCTGCCTCATCCCGCGATCTCCCTCCATCGGAGGGGATCGCAGGCTTCTCCGCGAACATCAGCGATCGGGGGCTGCATCGTCTCGCGGCCGGCACGCTGCTCGTCGCCTTTCCCGGCACCACCGCCCCCGACTGGGTCCTCCAGGCACTGGAGAACGGGCTCGGAGGCGTCACCCTCTTCGGCTTCAACGTCGCGGACTCCGCGCAGCTCGCCACCCTGACGGGGCAGCTCACAGGCGCGGGACGCCCGGTCATCTCCCTCGACGAGGAGGGTGGCGACGTCACGCGGCTGGCCTACCACACCGGAAGCCCCTATCCGGGCAACGCGGCTCTCGGCGCCGTCGACGACGTCGAGCTGACCGAGCGGGTCTACCACTCCATCGCGTCCGAACTGGTCCGTTGCGGGGTGAACCTGGACATGGGACCGGTCGCCGACGTCAACACCGCCGACGACAACCCGGTGATCGGAACCCGGTCGTTCGGCGCGTCACCCGGCCTAGTGGCGCGGCACACCGTGGCCGCGGTCCGCGGACTCCAGTCACTCGGGGTGGCCGCCTGCGTCAAGCACTTCCCCGGCCACGGGGCGACCCGGCAGGACTCCCACCTGGAGATCCCGGTCGTCGACGCGTCCCCCGAACTGCTGTGGGAGCGCGAACTCGTGCCGTTCCGCGCGGCGATCACAGCCGGCACCAAGTCGATCATGACGGCGCACGTCTCCGTCCCCGGCCTCACCGGCACCACCCCCGCCACGCTGAGCACGGCGGCGCTGACCGGCCTGCTCCGGCAGGAGATGGCGTACGACGGCGTGGTGATCACCGACGCGCTCGACATGCACGCGATCACCAAGAGTGTGGGGCTCGGCGGCGGCGCAGTCCTGTCGCTGCGGGCGGGCTCGGACCTGCTCTGCCTGGGGCCGTTGCCGACGCCCGAGGAGATCCAGGCGATGCTCGCCGAGATCGTGTCCGCCGTGCACGACGGCCGTCTGCCCGCCGCCCGGCTGGAAGAGGCCAACGAGCGGGTCGAACGGCTGCGGCAATGGTTCGCCGCGCCGCGGCAGAACACCGGCGAGGGCAACGTCATCGGCCTCGACGCCGCGCGCCGCGCGGTCTCGCTGACCGGGTCGGCGGCGCCCCTGGTCGACCCGCTCGTGATCGAGGTGGACACCCCGCCGACCATCGCGGTCGGCGACGTGCCGTGGGGGTTCGCCCCCTGGCTTCCGGAGGCGGAGGTCGTCCGGGTGAAGCCCGAGGAGGCCGACGGCCGAGAACTGCTCGGCCGGGCGGGGGGCCGGTCGCTGGTCATCGTGGTCAAGGACGCCCACCGCCACCCGCGTACCCGGTCGTTCGTCTCCGACCTGGTCTCCGCGCGCCCCGACGCGATCGTCGTCGAGATGGGCCTGCCGGTCTGGCGCCCCGAGGCCGCCGCCTACATCGCGACGTACGGCGCCGCCCGCCCCAACGCTCAGGCGGCCGCCGAGTTGCTGACCGCCTGAACCACCACTCGCGGCGGCCAGCGGGGGCGGCGCCGCGAGTGGTTCACCTCTCCGTGGGGTCAGGAGGCGAAGATGCCCTCGCGTGCCTGGTCGAGGGCGGCGAGGACGGCGCCGCGCAGAACCGGCTTGCCGCCGACCTCGCTGGTGACGACCTCGGGACGGATCGGGCAGATCCGGGCGACGGCCTCCTCCACCCGGGAGGTCAGGCCGGCTCCCCCCGCCTGCCCCACTTCCCCGGCGAGCACCACGAGGCCGGGGTCGAGCACCACGCACACCGACGCGACGCCGAGCGCGAGCCGGGAGGCGATCTCGTCGAGCAGCCGGTCGCCCCGGTCGCCCGCCGCCACGGCCTGGGTCACGCAGTCGGCGGCGCTCGTCCCCGTGAAGCCGAACTCCCTGGCGAGTTCGGTCACCGCTTCCGCGCTGACCAGCGACTGGAGGCCTCCCGCGAGGGACGGCAATCGGCCGGGTGTGGCCTTGACGTCCTCGGCCAGCGGCACGCCGGGCACGGGGAGGTACCCGATCTCACCGGCGCTCCCCGAACGACCGCGGTGCAGCCGCCCGCCGAGCACCACCGCGAGACCGATGCCCCGTCCCACCCACAGGAGCACGAAGTCGTCGACCTCCTGAGCGGCCCCCTTGGCCCGTTCGGCGATCGCGGCGAGGTTCACGTCGTTCTCGATCGTGAGGTCCCGGCGCAGATCCCTGGCCAGCGCCTCGTGGATTCCCTCGTGCCAGTGCGGCAGGTCGAAGGAGAAGCGCACGTCACCGGTGCGCGGGTCCACGACGCCCGGGGCGCCGATCACGACGCCGCGCAGGCGCGACAGCGCCACCTTGGCCGAACGGCACGCCTTGACCACCGCGTTGTGCACGACCGAGACGGGATCGTCCTGCCCACTCGGCGACGCGGTGACCTCGGCGACGATGTCGCCGTTGATGTCCGCGATCGCGGCGGTGACCGAGTCGGGGCCGACCTCGAGACCCGCGACGTAGGCGCAGGACGGGATGACGCCGTAGAGCGCCGCGTTCGGCCCGCGGTTGCCCGCCTGCTCCCCGACGACCTCCACCAGACCGCGCTCCTCGAGACGGGCCAGCGTCTGTGAGGCGGTGACCTTCGAGAGCCCGGTCAGCTCGCCGATCTGGCCGCGCGTCAGCGGCCCCGAGGCGAGCAACAACTCCAGTGCGGCCCGGTCGTTTATCTCCCGGAGCAGCCTGGGCACGCCAGGACGTCGCTCCATGCTCCTGCTTTCTATCGTCGCCCCCGTGGAACCGGCGCCGTCCGCGCCCGCAAATCGTCAACAAAGTTTCCTGCAAGCTTAGCGAGCCGACAAGGCCGTGCAGCGCTCCAGGGAGGCCGTTCCCGTCGCGCCCCGCCTGTACGGCACCCGCCCGGGGGCGTCGCCACCCGCCGGCGCGCTCACGGGGGCGCGTCCCCGCGATCGGCCTCGATCGCGCGGACCTCGTCGATGTCGTTCAGCCGTCGCATCCCCCGCACGCTGCGCGCCATGCGCGGGTTGGCGGCCAGGCGTTCCTCGTTGCGCGCGATGAACGACCAGTAGCCGGTGGTGAAGGGACAGGCGTCGGCCCCCGTCCGCCGGTCGGGCCGGTACCGGCAGGCGTGGCAGAAGTCGCTCATCCGGTTGATGTACGCCCCGCCGGAGGCGTAGGGCTTGGTCGCGAGCACGCCGCCGTCGGCGTGCTGGGACATGCCGACGACGTTGGGCGTCATCACCCAGTCGTAGCCGTCGACGAAACACCGGTGGAACCAGTCCGTGAGCTGCCCCGGCTCGAACGCGCGCTGAAGGGCGTAGTTGCCGAGCACCATCAGCCGGACGATGTGGTGGGCGAACCCGTGGTCGCGGACCTGGCCGAGCGCCCACGACAGGCAGCGCGCCTCCACCGCGTCCGCGTCGAGTTCGGCGAACCACTCGGGCAGCGGAGTACGGGCGGACAGCCGATTCTCCCGCCGGTATCCGGGCCCGAGATGCCAGTAGAGGTGCCAGACGTAGTCCCGCCACCCGATGAGCTGCCGGATGTAGCCCTCCGCGCTCCGCAGCGGCACCCGGCCCTCCCTGTAGGCGGCCTCGGCCTCCCGCACACAGTCCAGGGGATCGAGCAGGCCCAGGTTGAGCGCGGGCGACAGCAGGCTGTGGGCCATCACCGGGTCGGCCGACGACATGGCGTCCTGGTAGGGGCCGAAGCACGGCAGACGCCGGGCGACGAAGCAGGCCAGCGCGTCGGCCGCCTCGGCCCGGGTCGCGGGGAAGGCGCGCGGGCCGTCCCTGCCGACGAAGGCGACCACGCCGTCGCGTTCCCAGCGGTCGAGATCCCGCCGCACCTGCTCGTCTATCTCGTCCTCCACCGGGCGCCACGGCCCCGGCACGCCGAGGCCGCCGCGCGGCGGTGGCTCCCGGTTGTCCGCGTCGAAGTTCCATCGGCCGCCGGCGGGCTCGTCGCCGTCCATCAGCACGCCCAGCCGGCGCCGGGCGTCGCGGTAGAAGTCCTCCATGAGCAGCCGGCGGTCACCACGTCCCTCGGCCCAGGCCGCGAAGTCCTCCCGCGTCGTGGTGAACCCACGGGCCGGCAACACGGTCACCTTCGCCCGTCCGGAGACGAAGGCCGCCGCCGCGTGGCTGGTCGGATGGCACACGGTGAGCGGCTCCCCGACCGCGTCGAGGGCCTCGCCGTACGTGCCGGTCCTGATGAAGATCACCCGGTCTCCGAGCTCCGCCGCCCGGTGGCGCAGAGCGGACAGGACCAGGTGGGCCTTCTGCCGGTGGAAGCGCCTTCTCTCCAGCACCGAACGGGCCTCCACCAGCAGCACCGGCTGGTCGCCGTCGTCCAGGAAGTGGTCTCCGAGCTGGTCGGCGAACAGCCACCGCCTGGGTCCGTTCCCCATACTTCATGCTAGGCGGGCCCGATGACGATCTCCGGGGCCGCCAGTTGCGAGGTTGCCGTCTAACCAGTGCCAACCAGGCGGGATAATCGACTACATGCGACTTTCTGCCCGTGTCGACTACGCCCTCCGTGCCGCCGCCGAGCTCGCCGCCGCGGGCGAGGGCCCCACAACGGTGGGCGAGCTGGCCAAGGGGCAGGAAATGCCCCCTAAATACTTGGAGAACATCCTCCTCCAGATGCGCCGTGCCGGGCTCGTCCGCGGCCAGCGCGGCCCTGAGGGCGGCTACGTGCTGGCCCGGCCGGCCAGCCAGATCTCGCTCGCGGACGTGATCCGCGCCGTTGACGGACCGCTTGCCAACGTCAGGGGTGAGCGGCCCGAGCACGTGGGCTACCTGGGCGCGGCCCAGGCGCTGCAGCAGGTGTGGATCGCGTTGCGGGCCAGCGAGCGGGCCATCCTGGAGGAGGTCACGCTCGAGCAGATCGCCAAGGGTGAGCTGCCCGCCCGCGTGACCGAGCTCTCCTCCGACCCGTCGGCGTGGAACTCGCACACTCCGGTCTGAGAACCGGCGGCGACGCCAAGATCTTTCCGAGCAGGTGGCGCGGCGACGCGCCGGAGAGACGGTCCGCATGCCCGAAGGTGACGCCGTCCACCGGACCGCGAAACGGCTCAGGGAGGCCCTCGACGGCCGGGTGCTGACCCGGTCGGACTTCCGGGTCCCCCGTCACGCCACCGCCGACCTGCGGGGTCGCGCCGTCGTCACGACCATCTCGTACGGCAAGCACCTGCTCACGCGAGTCCAGGGCGGGGTCACCGTCCACACCCATCTGCGGATGGACGGCAGTTGGCGGGTGGTCGCGACGGGGCGTCCCGCGCCACGAGGCGACGTCGTCCGGCTCATCCTGGCCAACGCGGAATGGACGGCCCTGGGCGTCAGGCTGGGCATGGTCGACCTGGTTCCCACGGATCGGGAGGATCGTGTCATCGGCCATCTGGGGCCGGATCTGCTCGGCCCGGGCTGGGACGCGGCGGTGGCGGCGTCGAACCTGCTCGGGGAACCGCGGCGCACGATCGGGGAGGCGCTCCTGGACCAACGCCACCTGGCGGGGATCGGCACGATCTGGCGGGCCGAGACGCTCTTCGCCGCGCGTCTGTCGCCGTGGCGGACGGTGGAGTCGATTCCACCCGATGAGCTGCACTCACTGGTGACGCTCGCGCACCGGCTCATGGACGCGAGCAAGGACGCGCCGCTACCGGTCACGACGGGGGATCTCCGACCCGGGCGCTCACTCTTCGTGTACGGCAGGGCCCGCCGACCCTGCCGCCTCTGCGGAAACCCGGTCAGCAGCGGAGAGATGGGGGAACAGCCATACGAACGGTTGATCTTCTGGTGCCGTGTGTGCCAGCCCGGCTAGGCGGCGACCATGTCCTTCACTTCGGGGAAACCGTCGAAACCCGAGTCCGAAATGGCACCCGGCACGGTCTCCGCAACGGGAAGCCGCTCGTGCTCCGGCACATCGGCCATCACCGGGGCGGCCTGGAGTTCGGCGAGCGCGAACTGGTCGGACACCTCACGCAACACCTGAGAAAGCGGCACGCCGAGGGCGCCGCAGATCGAGGCGAGCAGCTCCGACGAGGCTTCCTTCTGGCCGCGCTCGACCTCGGACAGGTACCCGAGCGAGACGCGCGCGAGAGTGGAGACCTCGCGAAGGGTGCGATTCTGCCGCACCCTCAGCCGCCGCAGCACGTCACCGAGCAGCTGACGCAGCAGGACCATCTGTCGCTCCCTCCCCAGCGGGGGCGCCTTGACGACGCCTCGCGCGGTGGGCTCATGTCGCCCGTTCTTCGAACGCCCTTCGTACATGCTCCTCGCCGTCATCATCGATTCGCTCGGCCCCTTCGCCGGACGCGTGCCTGACTTGCTCCTCGCCGATGGCTCACGGACCTCACTCACACATCCACCGTACCTGTAGAGGGCAACACCGCGGCAGACCGTGGTGAGCATGTTCGCTGGTGACGTAACGCGGTAATCACCCAGAATGTTCCCCTCAATTTGCCTCCAGCACACCTGCGAGCAGGCCCAAAGCCTCCAGACATGTCCCGGTTCGTATCGCCTCGCGGTCCCCGTCAAGGAGCAGATCCCGGTGCCAGACGCGGTCCCCGGGACCTCGCAGAGCGATGTGGACCGTGCCCACCGGCCTGCCGTCCTGAGGGTCGGGTCCCGCCACTCCGGTCACCGCGAGCCCGTAGTCGGATCTTGTGAGCTTGCGCACTCCGGCCGCCATCGCCGCGGCGACGTCCGGGTGGACCGCGCCTTCTCTTTCGAGCAGATCCGCGGGCACGCCGAGTAACTCGGCCTTGAGTTCGGTCGCGTAGGCGATCACGCCCCCGCGGAACGCGGCCGACGCCCCCGCCGTGCCGGTCAGGGTCGCGCCGATGAGCCCGCCCGTCAGGGACTCGGCCACGGAGATCGTGGCGTTGCGCCGGACCAGCGACGCGAGGATCCGCGCGGCGTCGGCCGTCATTCGGACCGCGCCGCCTTGGCCACCCGCCTGAGCCGGACGGCCCGGAACACGTAGTCGGCGCCGGTTCCGATGGTCACGGCCAGGGCCAGCCCGAGGACGGCCCACCGGAGCAGGTCCGGGACGCCGGGGAGGATGTACAGGCCGATGGCGACGATCTGCAGGACGGTCTTGACCTTGCCGCCGTAGCTCGCCGGAATGACGCCGTGGCGGATCACCAGGAAGCGCAGGAGGGTGACGCCGGCCTCTCTGGCGATGACGACGATGGTCACCCACCAGGGGATCTCACCGAGGATCGACAGGCTGACGAGCGCGGCGCCGATCAGCGCCTTGTCCGCGATCGGGTCGGCGATCTTGCCGAAGTCGGTGATCAGGGCGTACTTCCTGGCGAGCCAGCCGTCGAGCTGATCGGTGACGGAGGCGACGATGAAGACGGCCAGGGCGGCGATCCGCCACCCGGACCCCTCGAAGAACAGGAAGACCGTGAAGACGGGGACGATCGCCAGCCGGGCGATGGTCAGCACGTTGGCGATGTTCCACGTGCTGACGCGCCGGATCAGCGGCTCGGCGGACGCGTCCGCGACGGAGGGGGGCTGAGCCGCCGGCGCGGCTTCCGGCGGGCTCGGAACGCCGGAGGGGGGCTCTATTCGCTCCGTCATGCGCCTGCCTTGATGCGGGCGATCAGGTCAACCCCCTCCGAATCGACGACGACCGCCTGGACGATCTGACCGGGGACCAGGCCGATGCCCTGAACGGTGACCGACCCGTCCACCTCGGGCCCCTGGTGGGCCGCACGGCCCTCGTAGCCGCCGTCTCCCAGGTCCTCCTCTATGAGGACCTCGAGCTCGGTTCCGATGCGCTCCTCGGCCCGCTGAGCGGTCAGCTCCTCGGCGAGCTCGCTCAGTGCGGCGACCCGCTCGTCGACCACGTCCTGGTCGAGCTTGTCGTCGAAGGAGAACGCCTCTGTGCCCTCCTCGTCGGAGTAGCCGAAGACGCCGATCACGTCGAGCCGCGCCTCTTCGAGGAACGCGGTCAGCTCGTCGAACTGCTCCTGGGTCTCCCCGGGGAAGCCGACGATGAAGTTGGAGCGCACACCCGCCTCCGGCGCCAGTTCGCGGACGCGCTCCAGCAGGTCGAGGAAGCGCCGCGGATCGCCGAACCGCCGCATGCGCCGCAACACCGGCCCGCTCGCGTGCTGGAAGGACAGGTCGAAGTACGGCGCGACGCCCTCGGTCGAGGCGATGATCTCCAGGAGGCCGGGACGCAGCTCGGCGGGCTGGAGGTAGCTGACCCTGACGCGCTCGATCCCCTTGGTCCCGGCGAGCTGGGGCAGCAGCTTCTCCAGCGCCCGCAGGTCCCCCAGATCCTTGCCGTAGGAGGTCGAGTTCTCGCTGACGAGCACGAGCTCCCGCACTCCCTCGCCGGCCAGCCACTCGGCCTCGGCCAGCAGGTCCTCAGGCCTGCGGGACACGTAGGAGCCGCGGAACGCCGGGATCGCGCAGAACGTGCACCGGCGGTCGCACCCCGACGCGAGCTTCAGCGCGGCGACCGGTCCCCCGGTCAGCCGCTTCCTGAGCGTCCTCGGCCCGCTGGCGGGCGCAAGACCCTCAGGAAGGGCCTCCGGGAGTGCGCCGTGCCCGGGGATGTGCGCGTGCGCGGCGGAGCGGTCCACGGGACTGATCGGCAGCAACGTCCGCCGGTCACGCGGCGAGTGCGGTGTCAGCGCCCTGCCCTCGAGCACGTCGTCGAGACGCGCCCCGATGTCGGCGTAGTCGTCGAAGGAGATCACGGCGGCCTCAGGCAGAGCGCCGGCGAGTTGCTCGCCGTACCTCTCGGCCATGCAGCCCGCCGCCACCACCTTCGCGCCGGAGTCGGACGCGGCGAGCAGGGTGTCGATGGAGTCCTTCTTCGCCGAGTCGATGAACCCGCACGTGTTGACGACGATGACGTCCGGATCGTCGTCGTGCATCTGCCAGCCGGCAGCCTCGAGCCGGGCCGCGAGCTCCTCAGAGTCGACCTCGTTGCGTGCGCAACCCAATGTGACCAGCGATACGGTTCGGCGAGAAGACATGATGAACCTACGGTATCGGGAGTAGGCCCCTAACGGGCACTCGGGATGCCGAGCCCGAATGACCGGCGCACGGTCTGCCCATCCTTGCCGATGGCTCCGATGTCCTTGCCGTTGACCTCGAACCGGACCGCACCCGCGTCACCGATGACGACCTTCACCTTGTCCTTGGCCGTCCATGTGGCCGTCTTCCCCTGTTCCAGGGTGCCCTGGAAGAGCCGGTGGTTCTTGGCGTCCCTGACGTTGATCCAGGCCGGCTTTACGGCGGACACCTTGACGACGACGACGTCACGGGCGACGTGCGGCGCCTTCGCGTGCTGCACCTTGGCGTCCGACGAGCCCACGGGCGCCTCCGCCGCCGTCTGCCCCGTCTTCGCGTCCGACCCCCCGAGGAGCCGCACGATCGCGAAGATGACCACGATCGCCAGGGCGACCGCCGCGGCCATCGTCCAGTTCGGTATCCGGCGCCCGTGCTTGCCGGGGAACAGGTTGTTGACGTTGAACACGGTCGCCGCGCGGACGGGAGGCCGCGTGTCGGCGTGCACGTCGTCGTACTCCCGGATGATCGACTCCGGTTCCACTCCCAGATAGCCCGCTATCGCCCTGATGTGACCGCGAGCGTAGAAGTCGCCGCCGCACGCGGAGAAGTCGTCCCGTTCGATGCCGTGAATGATCGTTTCTCGGATATTCGTGCGATCGCTGAGCTGGCTAACGGTCAGTTCGGCGTTCTGTCTCGCCTCCGACAGAGCAGCGCCAACACTCATTTGGTCACGCCCCCTCGCCCGAGCTTCCACCTCGTCCTACATTGCGTAGTTAATCACATTCAGCGAGTAATCGCTACGCAGAGTACAGGCGAGTCCACTCAGAGCATTCACCGGCCCTCTTCGGCCGGGCTCTCACTGGCCGCGGAGGTCGGCCAGCAGACCGGGCAGGTCGTCGGGTTTGACCATGACCTCGCGCGCCTTGGAACCCTCGCTGGGCCCCACGACGTTGCGGCTCTCCAGCAGGTCCATCAGGCGGCCCGCCTTGGCGAATCCGACCCGCAGCTTGCGCTGGAGCATCGAGGTCGAGCCGAACTGGGTGGAGACGATCAGCTCGGCGGCCTGCACCAGCAACTCGAGATCGTCGCCGATCTCCTCGTCGACCTCGCGCTTCGCCGCGGCCGGCGCGGCCACGTCGTCGCGGTACTCGACCTGCATCTGGGTCTTGCAGTGCGCGACGACCTCCGCGATCTCCTTCTCGGAGACGAAGGCGTTCTGCAGCCGGATCGGCTTGCTCGCACCCATCGGCAGGAAGAGCGCGTCGCCCTGCCCGACCAGCTTCTCGGCGCCGGGCTGGTCGAGGATGACCCGCGAGTCGGCGAGGGAGGAGGTGGCGAACGCGAGACGCGACGGCACATTGGCCTTGATCAGGCCGGTCACCACGTCGACAGAGGGCCGCTGGGTCGCGATGACCAGGTGGATCCCCGCGGCACGGGCGAGCTGGGTGATGCGGACGATCGAGTCCTCGACGTCACGCGGAGCGACCATCATCAGGTCGGCGAGCTCGTCGACGATCACGAGGAGGTAGGGGTAGGGCTGGTAGACGCGCTCACTTCCGGGCGGCGGCACCAGCTTGCCCGCCCGGACGGCCTTGTTGAAGTCGTCGACGTGCCGGAAGCCGCTGGCCGCGAGGTCGTCGTACCGGCGGTCCATCTCCCCCACGACCCACTCGAGGGCCTCGGCGGCCTTCTTGGGGTTCGTGATGATCGGCGTGATGAGGTGGGGGATGCCCTCGTAGGTGTTGAGCTCGACCCGCTTGGGGTCCACCAGCACCATGCGCACCTCATCGGGCGTGGACCGCATGAGGATCGAGGAGATCAGGCCGTTGATGCAGGTCGACTTGCCCGCGCCGGTGGCGCCCGCGATGAGGATGTGCGGCATCTTCGCCAGGTTGGCGACGATCGTGCGGCCTTCGACGTCCTTGCCCAAGCCGACGATCATGGGATGGTGGTCGGCCTGCGCCACCTGGGAACGCAGCACGTCGCCCAGCGAGACGAGGTCCTTGTCCGTGTTCGGGATCTCCACCCCGATCGCCGACTTGCCGGGGATCGGGGACAGGATCCGGACGTCGGCCGACTTGACGGCGTAGGCGATGTTCTTGGTGAGGGCGGTGACTTTCTCCACCTTGACCGCCGGGCCGAGCTCGATCTCGTAGCGGGTGACCGTCGGCCCGCGGGTGAACCCGATCACCTGGGCGTCGATGCCGAACTGCTCCAGCACGCTCGTCAGGGCGTTCACCACGATCGTGTTGGCCTTGGTCTGCGGCTTGGGCGCGCTCCCCGGGCGCAGCAGCTTCGGGTCGGGCAGCGTGTACGGCCCGGCCTGCGGAGAGAGCACGAGCTGCTCGACCTTGCGCGGGGCGGGTGTGGGAAGAGGCGGCTGAGAGGGCGACTTCGCCGGCTCGGTCTCGACGCCCTCCGGCGCCTCCGCGTCGTCGACCAGGCCGGGCACGATCTCGGGAGAGTGGTCCTTCTCCGACAGGACCGGCGTGTCGTACGGCTTGACGTTGTCGCCGACCTCACGCTTGCCGTCCGCCGGCTTCTTGGTCCGCTTCCTCGGCGGCGTCGCGGGCTTCGGCTCGCCGTCCTCGTCCGGCCGCTGGAAGAGCAGGTGCCTGATCTCGGCGAAGCGTTCCGGGATCCGGTGGATCGGAGTGGCCGTGATCACCAGCACGCCGAACCCGGACAACATGAGCAGAAGCGGGATCGTGATGAACGAGGGCAGGATGCTCGACGGCGGAGCCGACACGATGAACCCGAGCATGCCGCCCGCCGCGGACACCTTGTCCATGCCGTCGGTGGGGCCGCCCGAGGGGTACGGCGTGCCGTGCGCGACGTGCACGACACCGAGAACGCCGACGAGCAGCGCCGTCCAGCCGATCCCCATCCGGCCGGTCTCCGCGTTCTGGTCCGGGTGGCGCAGGAGCCGCCACGCGAGCAGCGCGAGCAGGACGGGCACGCACCAGGCGAACGACCCCACGACCCCGCGCAGCGCCACGTCGACGACCAGGGCGATCCCGGTCTTGGTGTCGCGCCAGATCATCGTCGCCAGCACGATCGCACCCGCGAGCACCGACAGGCCGACGCCGTCGCGGCGGTGCGCCGGGTCGAGGTCGCGCGCGCCCTGCCCGAGCGCCCTCGCCGCCGCGCCCATGCCGTGCGCGAGCAGCAGCCACAGGCCGATGACCAGCTTGCCGATCATCAGGAAGACCCAGCTGACGGGATCCTGGCCTGTCGCCACCGGGCGCTTCTGTGCGGGCCGGGAGGACGTCCTGCCCCGGGCCGGTGAACGCTTCGCGGAAGTCGTGCGAGACCCGGAGCGCGCTGTCGGGCGCTTCCCGGGACCCTTTCCGGACGTACGGGTGGCCATGATGCCGAAGGTACCGGGGTGGCCAGGAGATTTCGGGAAGACTCGCCGAAGGCGGATAGCTCTACACTGGCTGTTGCATAGGGGCGTAACAGTGTTTCACTACATGGAACATGGGAGCACTCATGAATGTCGTGGTGCTGGGCGAGCCCCTGGTGGAGTTCTCGACGGCGGCCTCCCTCGATCGGGCCGACCTGTTCCGCCTCTCCTTCTCCGGTGACGCGCTGAACGCGTCCGTCGCGGCCGCCGCCACCGGGGCGAGCGCCGCTCTCGTGGCCCGCGTGGGCGCCGACGAGTTCGGGGAGCGCCTGGTCCGGTTCGCCGCGGGGCACGGCGTGGACACCCGGTGGATCGTCACGGGTGAGGGCTCCACCGGCGCGTACGCCCTGAGCGCGGACCCGACCGGCAGACGGGCGTTCGCCTACATGCGCGCCGGCAGCGCGGCCTCCCGCATGGGTCCCGGCGACGTCGACCGCTCCCCCGTCTCCACCGCGGGCGTCGTGCTGCTCTCCGGCGTGACCGCGGCTCTGTCACCATCGTGCGACCAGGCCGTACGGCACGCGGCGGCGACCGCCCGCGGCAAGGTCGTCTACGACCCCAACTTCCGGTCGAGGCTCACCGGACCCGAGGCCGCGCGGGACGTCCTGAAGGCGGTGGCGCCGCACGCGGCCCTGGTGGTGCCCTCGTGCCCCGGCGACAGCGGCCCGCTCTTCGGCACCGACGACCCGCACGAGGTGCTCCGCGCCTGCCTCGGCCTCGGCGCGCGGGCGGCCGCGGTGACGATGGGGGCCGAGGGAGTGCTCCTCGGTACGGAGGACGGCTCGGTCCTGCACGTCCCCGCCATCCCCGCCGAGTCCGTCGTCGACCAGACGGGCGCGGGCGACGCGTTCGCGGGCACGCTGGCCGGCTGGCTGGCCAGGGGCGCCGACCTGGTGCAGGCGGTCCGGGCGGGCACGGCCGCCGCGGCGATCTCCCTGCACGGCCAGGGCGGCACGGGCCGGGTCGCCACGACGGAGGAGATCCACGCCCTCATCGGCGAAGCGGCCTGAGCACCGCGTAGACCACGGCGGAGATGACGAAGCCCACCTCGAAGGCGATGTCGCCCACCTCGGGGACCCGCGCGGGCACCAGGCCGACGTACCGCTCCTGGTTGGAGAACAGCCAGACCGACAACACGACGCCCGCCACCATCGCGATCGGCCCGGCCCAGTTGACGTGCCGGGTGTCGAACAGCAGGCGTTCGATGTCACGGTCGCGGCGCAGGTAACGGTCGGCGAGCACGACGCCGAGCCACGGTCCGATCCAGTAGGCGATGATCAGCAGGAACGCCTCGTACTTGTGCCCGGCGTCCTCCAGGCCCGACAGCGCCACGAGGAAGCCCGCCACGCCGCAGGCCAGCGCGACGATCGCGCGCCGCAGGGTGAGCGGGAGCCGTACGCCGAGGGCGAGCAGGGACATCGCGCCCGAGTAGACGTTGAGCGCGTTGGCCGAGATCGCGCCCAGGGCGATGGCGAGAAGGGTCAGGTTCGCCACCAGGCCGGGCAGGTGACCGGTGAACGCCGTCGTCGGCTGTCCGAGGGCGTCGCCGCCGATGGTCGCCGACGCCGCTCCCACGACCTCGAGGACCACGCACGAGACGAACACGCCCAGCCCGGCCGACAGCCCGACCGCCCGCCTGCTGGAGCCGGGCGGAAGGTAACGGGTGTAGTCGGCGGCGTAGGGGTTCCAGCCGGCCGCATACCCGAACGTGGCGCCGACGGCCAGCAGGAAGCCGCCCGTCCCTCCCCCGGTGCCCGCGTAGCCGGGATCGGCCTTGCCGAGGATGACGGCCGCGGCGATGAGGAAGATCAGGGCGAGCACGGGGAAGGCGTACCGTTCGAAGGCCTGCACGAGGTTGTGGCCGAAGAACCCGAGCGCGACCATCACCGCGACCACGATGACGAGGCACGCCCAGCCCGGCAGCCCGGTCAGCGTGTTGAGGGCCAGCGCCCCGCTCACGCTGTTGACGGCGAACCAGCCGATGCCCGCCGCCACCGTGTTGAACGCCGACGGCAGCAGGTTCCCCCAGAAGCCGAACGGCACCCGGCCGAGCACCATCTGCGGCACTCCGGCCGACGGGCCGCGGGCCGAGAGCACGCCGTGGGCGAGGGCACCCAGGCCGGTGCCGACCACGGCGGCCAGCGCGGCCTGCCAGAAGCTCAGCCCGAACGCCGCGACCGCCAGCACACCGAGGAAGACGGTCGCGAACTCGAGGTTGGGCGACATCCAGGTCCACAGCAGATCGAGGGGCCTGCCGTGGCGTTCCGTCAAGGGGATGAACTCCAGGCCGCCGGGCTCGACGGCGGCGACCCTGTCGCCGTACTCGCCTTCCCGTACGGCAGGCCCTGTGGTGGTCATAGGCTGATCGCCCTCAGTTTCTCCAGCAGGTAGTCGGACGCCCGCACCGGCGGGTAGGTGGCCGTGCCGACGGGCAGCGACTCGACGAGGGCGCCGGGGTCGCACTCGTAGAAGTAGATGAGCGAGACGAGTTCCTCGTCGGGGGCGCTCGGGTCGGGCGGCAGGACGCGGTGCCGGTTAGAGCACCAACGGTCCCCCGTCCACCGGGCCAGGAGATCACCGATGTTGATCGTGAACGAGTCCTCGGCGTAGGGGGCGTTCACCCATTCGCCGTCGGCCCAGACCTGCAGCCCGCCGACGCCCTGCTGGCGGTCGAGGACGGTGACCGTGCCGAAGTCGGTGTGCGGCCCGATCCGGAACTGGCCCGGCTCCGGCTCTCCCACCTGCGACAGCGGCGGATACCTGTTGATGTTCATGGTGTACGACGGGTGGGCGGCGCGTGAGGTGAAGAAGCCACCGTCGAGATCAAGCGCCTTCGCGCAGATGACCAGCAGTTCGTCCGCGAGGGCGCGCATCCGGGCCAGATACTCGACGATCAGCGGTTCGAGGTCGGGGACCTCTGCCGGATAGACGTTGGCCGGGAACCAGACGTCGTCGACGGACGGGTCGCCGATCGGCCGGTCGGCCCCCACGGCGAACGTCTCCTTCAGGTCGGGAGGGGTCGGCGTGCCCTCGGCGTACCCGTTGGCCTCCACTCCCGGCGGCAGCCACCCCCGCTCGCCGACCTTGGCCGCATATCGCGTCTTGGCCTCCTGCGGCAGCCCGAAGAACCGCTTGGCCGCCGCCCGCACGTCGGCCCGCAGGCCGGAGGGCACGCCATGGCCGGTGATGAGCAGGAACCCCACCTCGCGGAGGGCGGCGTCGACCCGTTCCGCGACGTCCCGCCGGTCCGCTGGGCCGCCCTCGAACCAGGGCGTGAGGTCGATCGTCGGGACGGTCCGCATGGGCCCTCCTAAGGCGGCGGATCAGGGGTTTTCAGCGCCCGATGTCCTCGTTCCACAGCTCGGGACGGGCCGCGATGAACTCGGTCATCAGATCGACGCACTCCCGGGAGTCGAGGACGTGGACCTCGACACCCGCCTCGGCCAGCCACTCGTGGCGGCCCATGAACGTTCGGCACTCGCCGACCACCAGGCGGGAGATGCCGAACTGCCGGATCAGGCCGCTGCAGTACCAGCAGGGCGACAACGTGGTCACCATGGTCGTGCCGTGATAGCCGCGCTGGCGGCCCGCGTTCCTGAAGGCCGCCGTCTCGCCGTGGACCGAGGGGTCGTCGTCCTGGACCCTGCGGTTGTGGCCCCTGCCCAGCAACCGGCCGTCGGCGGCGAACAGGGCCGCCCCGATCGGGATGCCGCCTTCGGCGTATCCCTTCCTCGCCTCTTCGACGGCGACCGCCAGCATGGCGAGGTCCGCGTCGTCACGTCCGTCTGTCATCGGGCCGCCTCTCCGCTCCGCGAAGGGACCTGCGACGGAGGATCACGCGGCCGGGGCCGCGGTGTCCGCCACCTCCACTATCCGCCTTCGGGGCGTCCGGGAGAAGATCTCCGGACGTCCCAAAAGGGCCCGATGGACGGCCGTGCGATCCGCGCAACGTCCGTGACACGAATCCGGTGGCGGGCGCATGCGGCGCGACCGCCGGGGGCGCGGACTCCGGGGGCGCGGGTTCAGTAGGCGCGGCGCTGCCGCAGAGCCGACCGTTCGATGCGCTCCCGCGCCTCCAGGAGGCAGGCGACGATGTCCTTCTCCCTCTCGGCGGTCAGCCGCGGCACGGGCACCGAGCAGCTGATGGCGTCGCGGGGCGGGTCGGTGATGTGCAGGGCGACGCCGAAGCAGCGCAGCCCCTCGGTGTTCTCCTCCCGGTCGACGGCGTAGCCGCGCTTGCGGACCCTGTGCAGATCGGTGACGAGCCGGTCGTGGTCCACGATCGTGTGCCGGGTCAGCGCGGGGAGCTCGGCCGGCAGCAGGGTGCGGACCTCCGCGTCGTCCCTGGTCGCCAGGATCGCCTTGCCCAGAGAGGTCGTGCTGGCGGGCAGCCGCCTGCCGACCCGGGAGAACGGCCGCAGATAGTGACGGGACGCCCGGGTGGCGAGGTAGACCATGTCGAAGTGGTCTAGCCGGGCCAGGTGGACGGTCTCCCCCGTGGTCTCGGCCAGCCAGTCGAGCGCGTCATGGGCGATCTGCACCAGCGGGTCCCCGTCGATGTAGGTCGCGCCGACGAGCAGGGCCCGCATGCCGATGCGGTACAGCGTGCCGGTGACGTCGGTCTCGATCCAGCCGAGGTCCACGAGCGTCCGCAGCAGGGCGTGCAGGCTGCTCTTGGGGTAGCCGAGCTTCCCCTGGAGGTCGGTGAGACTGTGCTGCCCGGGATACTGCGCGAAGAAGTCGAGCAACTCGACCGTTCGCAGCGCCGACTTCACGTGTGGCACCGGTTCCGCCATGTGTACCTCCCTGACCCGCCTGTCCGCCTCCTATTGTGAGCGGGTTCCCCAGGACGCGACCGCGTGGGCGGCGATGTAATCGTGGTCCAGGTCGTCGCCCAGCCCCGGAGCGGTGGGCATCCGGACGTTTCCGCCGGTCAGAGGGTCGACGATCGACCGCAGATGCGGCGGCGCGGTGTCGTAGTCCGAATGGGGATGCAGCAGCCCCCGCTCGTACCAGTGCCCGCACGTGGTGGCGCCGATGACCGCGAGCGCCCCCGAGCCGTTGCCGTGGATCTCGCACTCCATCCCGAACGACTCCGCGAGATGCACGGCCTTGAGCGCCGGGATGACCCCGCCGGATCCCACCACGCCCACTCGGAGGATGTCGCACGCCCCGGCGGCGACCCATTCGGCGCGGGCCATGTGCTTGCCCCACGAGGTCTCCGGCCCGAGGATCGGCGTGCTCAGCTGATCGGCCAGCCAGCGGTAGGACTGGACCGACGCCTCCTCCATCGGCTCCTCGTACCAGGCGAAGCCGAGGCCGTCGAGCGCCCGCCCCAGCGTCAGCGCCTCCGACCGGGAGTACCAGTGATTGCTGTCGAGCATGAGCGCGACGTCCGGCCCGACCGCCTCGCGGACCGCGGCGCACGCCGCGATGTCGCGGGCCACGCCGTACGGCATGGGCGGCATCCAGGTGTGCAGTTTGATGGCGCGGTAGCCGCGGGACACCAGGTCCTTGGCGAAGGCGGCGTAGTCCTCCGGCGTCGCCAGCCCGCCGGGGATGTCGTCGCCGCACATCGTGCTCGCGTAGGCGGGGACCTCGGACCGGGCGCCGCCGAGGAGCTTCCACACGGGAAGGCCGACCGTGCGCCCGGCCAGGTCCCACAAGGCCTGGTCGGCGGTGCTGAGCGCGCGGTCGGAGAGATTCCCCTGGGCGCCGCGCTGACGGTGGGCGATCCGGTGCCACAGCCGCTCGCGTTCGAGGCTGTCCTGCCCGAGGAGCGCGGGCCCGATGTGGTTCCTGATCACGGTCTCCCTGACCGTGTCCGGCTGGGTCAGGCAGTGGCCGGTCACGCCGTCGCTGTCGGTGACGGTGAACAGCGCCTCCTGGACCTCGCGCGGCGGTCCCGGATGCCGGTGGCCGTGCCCGTCGACCACGGATCTGGTCACCGTCGTGAACACGGTGACCTCGACGCTTTCGACGACCGCCATGTACCCGCTTCCTTTCTCGATGCCTCTTCTGGGCCTCTTCTGGGCCTCTTCTGGGCCTCTTCCGGTCGCTCCTGAGGGCCGGTGCGAGGTCAGGGTCGCACCGGCCCCGTCCAGGGGTCAGCCGCCGGTCGCCTTCTTCCATTCGGCCTGGGCGTCGGTGAGCTTCTGCGCCATGGTGTCGAGGAACTCCTGCGGCTTCATCTGCCCGAGCAGCACCTTCTGGAAGAGCGGCTCGGTGTCGGCCTTCGTGATCGAGGAGAACTGCGGCAGGTAGTAGGGCGGCGACACGACCGCGGTGTTCGGGTCGTTGAGCGCGTCCACCGCCGTCTTGAGGTGCGGCAGGGCCGTCACCCAGGAGTCGCCCTGCGCCTCGGTGTTGGCCGGGATCTGGCCCGTCTGCTGGTTCCAGTAGCTGTTGCTCTCCTTGGAGACCAGGAACTCGACGAACTTCCAGGCGGCGTCCTTGTGCTCACTGCCCTTGAAGACCGCGAAGCCGTCGACGGGGTTGGCCACGATCGTGCGCTTGCCGGACAGGCCGGTCGGCAGCGCGAACGCGCCGATCTTGTCGGCCCCGTGCGCCTTCACGTGGTCGTTGTACGAGCCGAGGTTGTGGTGCATCATCGCGATCTTCCCGGTGCCGAACGCGGCCACCATCTTCGGGAAGTCGTTGGTGACGTCGGCTTCCGGCGTGTCCTTCTTGTACAGCCCAGCCAGCTTGGTCAGGTACTCCACGTTCTTCGGGTCGTTCACCGTGCTCTTGCCCGAGGCGTCGAAGAACTCGGTGACGCCCGAGTAGGCGTACATCTCGGCGAGCACCTGGAAGATCGAGCCCGCGCCGCCGCGGATCGTGTAGCCGTACTGGTCGGGGGCCTTGGTGAGCTCGTGCGCGTCGGTGAAGAACTCGTCCCACGTCTTCGGCGCCTCGGGAAGCTTGTCCTTGAGGTACCAGACGACATCCAGGTTGGAGGTGCCGGGAACGAGGTACAGCTTGCCGTCCGGCACGGTGTCGCGGACCGAGTCGAGCATGGGCGCGGCCAGCTTGCCGTTCACCGCGCTCTTGCCGAGCCAGTCGTCAGCGGGCTCGAGGGCCTGCTGGCCGACCAGGTTCGCCAGGTAGGAGGTGGTCACGCCGCCGACATCCGGGGTGTCGCCGCCCGCGACGGCGGTGTCGTACTTCTGCTGGACCGAGGCGATCGGGATGCCGACGTACTCGACGTGGATCGTCGGGTTGGCGGTCTCGAACCGCTTGATCAGCTCCTGGTAGATCGGGGTGCGCGTGCCCCCGTTGTTGTCCCAGAAGGTGATCGTCGTCTTGCCGGACTCCGCCGAGCCCGGATCGGATCCCGAGCCGCAGCCCGCGACCGCGACCGCGAGGACGGCTGTCGCCGCCCAGGCCGTTGTTCTCTTCATGGTTCCTCCTGATGGTGGCGGGGGAGCTATCCCTTCACCGCCCCGGCGCTGATACCGGTCACGAGATAGCGCTGGACCACTGCGAACACGCAGACCACGGGAACGGCGGCGACGACGCCCCCGGCCGCGAGAGCCCCGAAGTCGGCGCTGTACTCCCCGATCGTGTAGCTGAGCCCGACGGGGATCGTGAAGCTGTCCTGCCGGCTGACGAACATCAGCGCGAACAGGAAGTTGTTCCACGTGTGGATGAACGCGAACGATCCGACGGCGATCAGCCCCGGCCGCAACTGGGGCAGGACGACGGCCAGGAAGGCCCGCAGCCGGGTGCAGCCGTCGACCATGGCCGCCTCCTCGACCGTGAAGGGAACGGCCGAGATGAATCCGCTCATGAGGATGACCGAGAGCGGCAGGTTGAACACCGTGTCCGCGACGATGAGGCTGCCGAGATTGTTGATCAGCCCGAGCGTCTTGAAGATCGTGAACAGTGGGATGAGCAACATCGCCCCGGGGATGAACTGGGTGCACAACAGCACGACCATGAACAGGCTCCGGCCCCTGAACCGGAACCTGGACAGGGCGTACCCGCCCATCACGGCGAGGACGGTGGTGGCCAGCAGCGACCAGACCCCCACGATCACGCTGTTGCGGAAGAACACCGCGTAGCCGATGTCGTTCCACACCGTCTCGAAGTGCTCGAAGGTGATCGGCCAGGGCACGGGCGTGGTCGAACCCGAGGGCCGCACCGCGAAGACGACCATCCAGTAGAAGGGGATGAGGGTGAAGACCAGGTACAGCCCGAGCGGCACGTAGAGCCGAAGGACACGGCCGCGGTCCCGCTTCGGCCGGGGCCGCCTGCGGGATCGGTTCTGCGGCGCGTGCGCCCGCCCCGGCCGGATCGCGACGTCAGTGCTCATTCCGGTCGCCCATCTCCTCGGCTTCGCCCGTCATCGTTCCTCCCCGAACCGGCTGAGCCGGAGATAGAGAAGGGAGAAGAACAGCAGGATCACGAACCCGGCCATCGTCAGCGCCGAGCCGTAGCCGAAGTCCTTCGAGTCGATGGCGCGCTGCGCCACGTAGAGCGGCAGCGTGGTCGTGACCTGCGCGGGGCCGCCGCCGGTGAGCGTGTAGAGCAGGTCGACGTTGTTGAACTCCCACACGGAGCGGAGCAACGTGGCCAGCACGATCGCGTCACGCAGATGGGGCAGCGTCACGTGGCGGAACCGCCGGACACGGCCGGCGCCGTCGACGGCCGCCGCCTCGTACAGCTCACCGGGGATGCCCTGCAGTCCGGCGAGCAGGAGGATCGCGAAGAACGGCACCCCGCGCCACAACTCCGTCACGACGACGGCGGGGAAGACCGTGTCGAGGTTTCCGAGGACGGCCGTCTCCGGCTGACCCAGGAACCTCAGCACGCCGGTCCCCGGTGTGTAGAGGAGGATCCAGATGCCCGTCGTGAGCACGCCGGAGACCGCCCACGGGGAGAACACCAGCGACCGGGCGAGCCCCCTGCCGATGAAACTTTCATTCACGATGAGTGCCAGCGCGAGACCCAGCAGGAGTTGCAGGCCGATCTCCGCGACCACCCATTTCGCGGTGAAGCCCAGGCTCTGCCAGAAGAGCTCGTCCTCGAAGAGCATGCGGCGGAAGTTCTCCAGCCCGGCGAACCCGTCGGCCCACGGCCGGGTCAGGTTGCGATTTTGCAGGCTGTAGTACGCGACGCTGCCGATCGGATAGACGAGGAACGCGGCGATGAGCGCCACCGTCGGGGATATCAGCAGGTACGGCACCGCTCTGCGGCGCAGGGACGCCATCGGCACCCACCTCTCAAGATGACACATTTCTGAACCAGGTTCACAAACGTGGACGGCCTCCACGGTGATGTTCGGTCAGGGGGTTGTCAAGGAGTCGTGTCCTATTCGAAATGTTTCCGATCTCCGCATTCCTGATTTCGGCTCGATGTCTTGACCGCGGGGCGTGCCGGGCTTACCGTCCGGGTGTTCATGTATATGAATTCCGTCCAGAGACATGTCAGGGGTGCCAGTTGTCGTTCGACGGCCTGCTGTTCTTCCCGGTCACGCCTTGCGACGAGGAGGAGCGGCTCGATCTCGGAGCCTTCCGGCGGCATGTCCGCCAGGGCGTCGAGGCGGGCTGCGGAGCCGTGTTCGCCTGCTGCGGGACCGGCGAGTTCGCCGCGCTGAACCTGCGCGACTACGCGGCCTGCGTGGCGGCCGCCGTCGAGGAGGCCGGCGGCCGGGTGCCCGTCGTCGCCGGCACCGGGTACGGCACGGCGATGGCCCTGGAGTTCGCGGCGGCCGCGGCGGACGCGGGGGCCCAGAGCCTGCTGGCGCTCCCGCCGTACCTCGTCCAGGCCGGCCAGGACGGCCTGCGCCGCCACTACGAGGCGCTCGCCGACGGGAGCCGGTTGCCGATCATCCTCTACCAGCGGGACAACGCCGTCTTCGAGCCGGAGACCGTGGCGGAACTCGCCCGGCATCCCGGGATCATCGGCCTGAAGGACGGCCACGGCGACCTGGATCTGATGCGGCGGATCATCGCCGCCGCGCCCTCCGGGCTGCTCTACTTCAACGGCCTGCCGACCGCCGAGACGTCCCAGCGGGCCTACCGCGACCTCGGGGTGGTCCGGTACTCCTCCGCGGTGTTCTGCTTCCTGCCGCAGCTGGCACTGGCCTGTCACGACGCCTTCCGCGACGGGCGGGACGACGTCGCGGACCGTCTGATGAAGGAGTTCTATCTGCCGCTCGTCGAATTGCGGGGCCTGGGCCCCGGATATGCCGTCTCCCTGGTGAAGGCGGGGGTGCGCCTGCGTGGTCAGGACGTGGGACCCGTCCGCCGGCCGCTCGTCGATCCGAGCCCCGAGCACGTGAGCAGGCTCGCGGAGCTGATCGAGCGCGGCCTCGCCCTGATGGAGGACCTGGAGCGATCCCCGGACCCGCCATGAGATCGCGGCTCGGCAGCGATCGCGGGAGCCGGCCCCGGGCCACCGGAAACGGAGTCAGCTCATGCGCAACAAGACCCTCCTCCTGTCGGCCGTTCTGGCGCTCGCGACGGCCGCGCCCGCCGGGGCGGCGACCGCGAGCGAGGCGGCCGCCACCGGGACGGCCACCGGCGTCGTCAGCACCATCGCCACGGCTACCGACACGACCACTGACACGACTACCGGCACGGGTGCCGGCGCCGTCAGCACCGCCGGCGCCGAGCACGGCGCCGGGCTCGGCGCCGGGCTCGGCCGTCGGATCCTGCCCGCGAACGACGGCTGGGCGTCCGCGGGGACCGGGACGACCGGTGGAGCCGCGGCCCCACCGGCGAACGTCCACACCGTCACCAGCCGGTCGCAGCTCGCGGCGGCGCTGGCCGCGCCCGGTCCCCGGATCATCTACGTCAAGGGCCGCCTCGACAGCGGCAGGAGCTGCGCCGACTACGCCACGGACGGATACACGCTCGCGGGCTACCTCGCCGCCTACGACCCGGCCGTCTGGGGCAGGGACGCCGAGCCGTCCGGCCCCCTCGAAGACGCCAGGGCCGCCTCGGCGGCGAACCAGACCGCCCACATCAAGCTGAAGGTGCCGTCGGACACCACGATCGTCGGCCTGCCCGGCGCGACGATCCGGCATCTCAACCTGCACGTCGACAAGGCCGACAACGTCATCATCCGCAACATCCGGTTCGAGGACGCGGTCGACTGCTTCCCCCAGTGGGACCCCACGGACGGTGAGACGGGCAACTGGAACTCGCTCTACGACAACATCTCGGTGACCGGCTCGACACACGTCTGGGTGGACCACAACACCTTCACCGACGGCACCAACCCCGACTCCGCCCAGCCGCTCTACTTCGGCCGGCCGTACCAGGTGCACGACGGGCAGACGGACATCACCAACGGGTCCGACTTCGTGACCGTGTCATGGAACGAGTTCTCCGGCCACGACAAGACCATGCTGATCGGCTCGACCAACAACCCGGCGGCCGATGCCGGGAAGCTCAGCGTGACCGTTCACCACAACCATTTCTCCGACACGCTCCAGCGACTGCCCCGCGTGCGGTTCGGCAAGGTCCACGTCTACGACAACTATTACGAGGTCCCCGACGCAGCCACGTTCGTCTACGCGATCGGCGTCGGCGTGCAGTCCCAGATCGTCGCGGAGAACAACTACTTCCGGCTGAGCCGCGCCGTCGACCCGGCGGCGCTGCTCTACGACTGGGGCGGCACGACGCTGACCGCACGCGGCAACCTGCTGCGCGTCGGCGGGAAGGAGCGGCCGATCGACCTGGTCGGCGTTTACAACGCGGCCCACGACCCCGACCTGGGCACCGACGCGGGATGGACCCCGACGTTGCACACGCGGATCGACCCCGCGGGCACGGTCAGGCGGGAGGTGTCCCGCCACGCGGGTGCGGGTCACCTGTCCTGCCCCGTCCCCGTCCCGACCGGCGCGGCGATCGCGCCGGGCCCGGGGCGCCTCAGGCCCAGGGCGCCCAGGGCGCTCAGGGCCGGGCTCGCCATCGAGCCCGGCCCCCGAGTGGGCGTGATCATGCACAAGTTCGGTCCTGCACCCCTCCGCCTGCGAATTCTTCAAGCATGATCATGCACGGATTCGGAAGAGTGCCCGCTGACCTGCACCGCCGGTCATGGTGATCATGCAGAAGCCTGGGGGCGTCACGAGGCCACAGCGGCGTAGAAGCCGAAAGCAGGGCACAGCCGACAGCGTGTTGAGGAGTACCGACGATTAGGGCCGGCGCGGAGGCGTCCTTCAGGCGCGCAGACGGCCGTCCACGCGCTGGGGCACCCCGAGCGGGTTGTCGTCGCGCAACTCGGGCGGCAGGAGTGCCTCGGGCCAGTCCTGGTACGCCACGGGGGTCAGCCACCGCCTGATCGCGGCCGCTCCGACCGAGGTGTGAGCGGGGGCGGTAGACGCGGGCCACGGGCCGCCGTGGTGCATGGCCCACGTGACGGCGACCCCGGTCGGCCAGCCGTTCCAGATGAGGCGGCCGGCGAGCCGTTCGAGGACCGGCACGATGTCAGCGGCCTCCTCAGGCCCGGCCCCCTGATCGGCTCTCTGATCAACTCTCTGACCGCCCGCCTGCGCGGCTTCCTGCGCGCCTCCCTGTACGGCCGAGTGGACGGTTGCCGTCAGCGAGCCCGGCAGCCGCCGAAGTACGGCAGGCAGGTCGGACGGATTGCGATATTTCACGACTATCGCGGCGGGGCCGAAGCACTCCTCCCCCAGCTCGGGAAGCCCGTCGGCGAAGGCCTCCAGCGGAACGGAGAAGACCTGGGGAGTCACCGCGTCCGCGACGGTCCCGGCGGCGCCGGTCGCCAGCCGGGCCACGCCGGCCCGCACGGACAGCCGGTCGACCGCGCGGAGATACCCGTCGTGGATTTTGGCGGTGAGCATCCGGCCGCCGGTGGTCGCGGCGACCGCGTCCCCGATCGCCCGCTCGAACTCGCCCGCGTCACGGACCCTGTGCCCGCCCGCGTCACCGGCCGTGTCGCCATCCGGGCCCTCCGGCACGAAGATCAGGCCGGGGTTGGTGCAGAACTGCCCGACGCCCAGCGTCAGCGAGGCGGCGAACCCCGCCGCCACGGCCGCCGCGTCCGCCGAGGGCAGCACGATCACCGGGTTGACGCTGCCGAGCTCGCCGTAGAAGGGGATCGGATCCGGCCGCTGGTCGATCAGCCCCTTGATGGCCGTGCCGCCCGCGAGCGAGCCGGTGAAGCCGACCGCCGACACCAGCGAATGCCGCACCAGCGGTCCGCCCGCGTCGAAGCCGTGCACGAGCCCGAGGAGGTCGGGATCCGGCAGGGCCTGCCGTACGACGGAGGCGGTCAGGTCGGAGGTCTCCGGGTGGCCCTCGTGCGCCTTGACCACGACGGCGCAGCCGGCCGCGAGCGCCGAGACCGTGTCGCCGCCCGCCACCGAGAACGCGAACGGGAAGTTGCTCGCCGCGAAGACCGCCACGACCCCGACGGGGTGGTTCATGCGCCGCACGTCGGGACGGGGAGGCGTCGCCCCCGGATCCGCGTGGTCGATGACGGCCTCGGCCGAGCCGCCGTCTCGCAGCACCTCGGCGAACAGCCGGAACTGCGAGGCGGTCCGCCCCACCTCACCGCGCAGCCGCACCTCGCCGAGGTGCGTCTCGGCGTCGGCGACCGGCCACAGTTCGTCGAGATGCTTCAGCAGCGCGTCGGCGACGCCCTCCAGGATCGTCGCGCGCTCCGCCGCCGGGGTGGCCCGCCACTTCGCCCCCGCCGCGGCCGCGCGTTCCACCACCGTGTCAATCACCGTGTCGATGCCGGTCATGTCAGCGCTCCCGGGTGAGGTTGTCGACGTCGAGCGCGGGTCCGCAGAACCGCCCGCCCAGCAGCGCGTGCTCCATGCTCTCCGGATCGGGCTCACCGAGCTCGGCGATGAGGTCCGGCGCGTAGACCTCGGCGTCGTCCTTGGGCTCGTAGCCGATGGCCCGGCCCTCCTCCAGCGACCACCAGCCGCGGGTGTTGGCGGAGACCCCCCAGACCACGTGATATCCGTCCGCGGCCAGCGACGCCTCGGTGAGCCGGGCGCAGTCGTCGGGCGACAACCAGGTCGAGAGCATGCGCAGGTCCCTCGGCCGCGCGAAGCACGACCCGATGCGCAGACAGGTCACCGCCATGCCGTACCTGTCGTGGTAGAGGGAGCCGAGCGCCTCCTTGGTCACCTTGCTGACGCCGTAGAAGGTGTCCGGGCGGGGGAACAGATAGTCGGGGGCCTCGGCCTCCCGAGGGTGGAAGCCGACGGCGTGGTTGCTGCTCGCGAGCACGACGTGCCGGACGCCGGCCTTCCTGGCGGCCTCCAGCACCACGTAGGTGCCGTTGATGTTGACGTCCAGGATGTCCTGCCAGGGGTGCTCCACGCTGTACCCGCCGAGGTGCAGCACGGCGTCGACGCCGTCCATGGCCCCGGCCATGGCCTCGGGATCGGTCACGTCGGCCGTGACCGCCTCCTCGCCGTCGCCGGGCTCGACCGCGGCGAGGTCGAGCAGGCGAAGGACCCGCCCCTCGCGGGCCAGTCTGGGACGCAGCAGGGTGCCGACGCCGCCCGCGGCCCCCGTCATGAGAATTCGCATGGTTCTCCTGTCCGACGTCGAACCCGCCGCACCTTGGCCTTGCCGGCCCGTCGTGGCGGCCTCTCCCGTAATCTCCACCTGTCAGATATCAGCATCTATGTCCGCTTATTTAGGGAACCTTGACACCGTTAGTACCGATTCTTACAGTTGCCGAGGACAGTTCACAATCCTGACTCTGATTCACGTATATGAACAGAGATGGATGTCGCCCTCGGCTCCGGCCTGGCCGCGCCGACGGTGACGGCTACGAAGATTGCGTGGATCGATGCGTCTCGATGGTGTCTTGTTCTTCCCGGTCACTCCTTTCACCGCCGACGGCACGCTCGACGAGGAGGCGCTGCGCCGGCACGTGGAGGACGGCGTGCGCGCGGGCGCCGGAGGGGTCTTCGCCGCCTGCGGCACCGGCGAGTTCCATGCCCTGAGCCTGGAGGAGTACGCACGCGTGGTGCGGATCGCCGTCGAGGCGACGGCGGGGCGCGTCCCCGTGTTCTCAGGCGCCGGAGGACCGCTGCCGTTCGCGCGGGCGTGCGCCGAGACCGCCGCCCTGGCCGGGGCGGACGGCCTGCTGGTGTTCCCGCCCTATCTGGTGACCGCTCCCCCCGCCGGACTGGTGGGCTACGTCCGCCGGGTGTGCGCGGCGACGGATCTTCCCGCGATCGTCTACCAGCGCGGGAACGCGGTGTTCACCCCCGGCGCCGCGGCCGAGCTCGCTCTGGAGCCGAACATCGTGGGGTTCAAGGACGGCCTCGGCGACCTCGACCGGCTGCAGCGGATCGTCCTGGCCGTACGGCAGGCCACCGACCGCGACTTCGCCTTCTTCAACGGGATGCCCACGGCGGAGATGACCGTCCTCGCCTACCGGGGGCTCGGCGTGAACCTCTACTCCTCGGCCGCCTTCTGCTTCGCGCCCGAGGTCGCGCTCGCCTTCCATCGTGCGGTCACACAAGGGGACGAGGTCCTGACGCGACGGCTGCTCGCCGAGTTCTACCGCCCGCTCGTCGAGCTCCGCGATCTCGTGCCGGGCTACGCTGTCGCCCTGGTCAAGGCGGGCGTCACGCTGCGCGGGCTCGACGTCGGCGTGGTGCGCCCGCCCCTGATCGACGCCGCGCCCGAGCACGTCGCGCTGCTCGAACGCCTCATCACGAGGGGAATGGAGATCGCCGCATGCTGATCCGCGAGGTCACGGTCACGCCCGTCGCCTTCAGGGACCCCCCGCTCCTCAACGCGGCGGGCGTGCACGAGCCGTGGGCGCTGCGCACGATCGTCGAAGTGGTGACCGACGAGGGCCTCACCGGCCTGGGCGAGACCTACGGCGATCTCGACCACCTCGGCAAGGTGCGGACGGCCGCGCGGGCGCTGATCGGGCTCGACGCCTATCACCGCAACGCCGTGTACACGGCCGTGGCCGCCTCCGTCGGCGCCGAGGTGGTCACCGACAAGCACGGGCTGACCGGGGCCTCCACACGGGAGAAGACCGTCGACCGGGTGTTCTCCCCGTTCGAGGTGGCGTGCCTCGACATCCAGGGCAAGGCCGCGGGACGGCCCGTCGCCGACCTGCTGGGCGGCAAGGTCAGGGACGCCGTGCCGTACAGCGCCTATCTCTTCTACAAGTGGGCCGGGCATCCGGACGGGCCCGACGACGTGTTCGGGGCGGCGCTCGACTCCGCCGGCCTCGTCGAGCAGGCCCGCCTGCTGGTCGACCGGTACGGCTTCCGCTCGATCAAGGTGAAGGGCGGGGTGCTCCCTCCCGCTGAGGAGGTCGAGGCCGTCCTGGCCCTTCGGGAGGCGTTCCCCGAGCACCCGCTGCGTCTCGATCCCAACGCGGCCTGGAGCGTGGACACCTCGATCGAGGTGGGCCGCGCGCTCGACGGCGTCCTGGAGTACCTGGAGGACCCCGCCGACGGCATCGAGGCGATGGCCGCCGTCGCGCCGCACGTCCCCATGCGCCTGGCGACGAACATGTGCGTGGTCACACCGGACCACCTCCCCCCGGCGGTCCGGCAGGGGGCGATCGGCGTGCTGCTCCTCGACCACCACTACTGGGGCGGGCTGGTGAAGTCCTCCCACATCGCGACGTTGTGCGCGACCTTCGGCATCGAGCTGTCGATGCACTCCAACTCGCACCTGGGGATCAGCCTGGCCGCGATGACCCACCTGGCGGCGGCCACGCCCGCCGTCACCCACGCCTGCGACACCCACACGCCGTGGCAGGACGGTCAGGACGTGGTCGCGCCCGGCGCGCTGCGCTTCGTGGACGGGGCCGTCCCCGTGCCGGACGGCCCGGGGCTCGGTGTCGAACTCGACCGCGACACTCTCGCGGTCATGAACGAGCAGTATGAGAAGTGCGGGATACGCTCACGCGACGACACGTCGTACATGAAGCGCTTCCACCCGTCCTTCTCCGCCCGGAGGCCACGCTGGTGAACGTCATCTACGCCTACCCCTGGGACCTCATCGGCGACGACGCCGCCGCAGGGCGTCTGAAGGCGCTCGGCGCCGACGCCGTGGCGCTGGCCGCCTCTTACCACACGACCCGGGCGGCCACCCCCCTGCATCCGGCCCATCGGCTGGTCGACGCCCCGCACTCCGCGTGTTACGTCCCGGTCCGGGAGGAGGCGTGGAAGAACAGCCGCCTGGTGCCCGGCACGCCCTCGTGGATGGCGTCCGGCGACCCGTTCGGGGAGGCGCGTGACAGTCTGCGCGCCGAGGGCCTGGCCGTACACGCCTGGACGGTGCTCACGCACAACTCGCTGCTGGGCGCGGCCAATCCCGACCTCGTCGTCAGGAACGCCTTCGGGGAGTCCTATCGATACGCGCTCTGCCCTGCGTCCGGCGACGTGCGTGAGTACTGCCGGACGCTGGTGCACGAGGTGGTCGAGCTCGGCGAGCCTGACGCGCTGATCCTCGAGGCATGCGGCGCGCTGGGGTTCCGCCACGGCGGCCACCACGAGAAGACCGACGGGACCGACTGGTCCCCCGCCCAGCTCACGCTGCTGTCCCTGTGCTTCTGCGCGGCCTGCGTCTCCCGGTACGAGTCGGCGGGTCTCGACGTCACCGTGCTGCGTTCGAGGGTCAGGGCGGCCGTCGACCGCGACCCCCGGTCCGTCTCGTCGGTGGAGGAGGCCCTCGGCGACCTGGCGGAAGCCGTACGGGATCTCCGGACGGGGCTCGCGGGCGAGTTGCGGGACCTGCTCCTCGCCGAGGCCCGGTCGGTACGGCCCGGCATGCCCGTCGCCCTGCACGCGAGCGCCGACCCATGGGCGACGGGACCCTTCGCGACCGTGCCCGCCGGGGTGGACGCCGACGTGCTCGTGGGCAACTGCTGGAACGCCCTCGAGGTCGACGAGGCCGGCCTGCGGGCGCTCGCGCGGCTCGGCCCGCGCGTCGGCGCCTACCTGCTGGCCCTTCCCCCGCGGCCCGCGGACCCGGCGGCCCTGTCGTGGCTGGCCGACGCCTACACCGCGGCGGGAGCCGAGGAGATCCACTGGTACCACGGCGGCCTCGCCTCGGCCGCCCGCCTGGAAGCGATCTCCGCGACCATCGCCCGGTGAGCGACAATCACTGTCATGCGGTTCGGCATTCTTGGCCAGACAGAGGCCTGGCTCGACCACGAGCGCCCGGTCTCCATCGGAGGCCCGGGCCTTCGTGCGCTTCTCGGACTGCTGCTCCTCGGCGCGGGCCGGGTGGTCACCAGCGAGCGCCTGATCGACGGCCTCTACGGCGCCGAGCCTCCGGCGAGCGCGACCAACGCCCTGCAGGCCCAGGTCTCCCGGTTACGTCAACAGATCGGCGACCTCGTGGTGCGCCACCCCGCCGGCTATCGCCTGGCCGTCGAACCCGACGACGTGGACGTGTCGCGGTTCGAACGGCTGGCGGCCGAAGGCCGGCGCGCCCTGGCATCCGGCGATCATCACGCGGCCGCGGCGCTCCTGCGTGAGGCGCTCGGCCTCTGGCGCGGCCCCGCGCTCGCCGACATCCCCGACGCGCCGTTCGCCGCCGCGGAGGCCGCACGGCTGGAAGAGCTGCGCCTGGACACGGCCGAGGACCTCGCGGAGGCGGCGCTCGCGCTCGGTGAGCACCGCGATCTCCTGCCCGAGTTGCACCGGCGCGTGACGGTCCATCCGCTGCGCGAACGGTCGCGCGGCCAGCTCATGCGCGCGCTGTACGCGAGCGGACGGCAGGCCGAGGCGCTCGCGGCCTTCGAGGACGCACGGCGGCGGCTCGCCGACGAGCTGGGCACCGATCCGTCCGCGGAACTGGCCGCGATCCACCTGGCCGTGCTCCGCTCCGACCCCTCCCTCTCCCCCGCCTCTCCGGCCCGGCGGTCGATACCGGCCCAGCTCACGACGCTGGTCGGGCGGGCGGACGAGCTACGGCTCATCGACGCCCTGCTCAGTGAGGCACGGCTGGTCACCCTCACGGGACCCGGCGGCACCGGCAAGACCCGGCTCGCGGCCGAGGCCGCGGGGCGCCGGTCCGGCGGCGTCTGCTTCGTCGAGCTGGCGCCGCTCGGTGACGGGACGGACGTGCCCCAGACGGTGCTCGCCGCGCTCGGCCTCCAGGAGACCGGCCTGCTGGCAGGCCCCGCCCCCGGACGGCAGGCGGCGCTCCCGGATCCGCTCGCCAGGCTCGTCGCGGCCCTCACCGACCGGCCGCCACTGCTCGTGCTGGACAACTGCGAGCACGTCGTCGAGGAGACCGCCCGGCTCGCCGACCGGCTGCTGGCCGCCTGCCCCGCACTCCGCATCCTCGCCACCAGCCGCGAGGCGCTCGGCATCACCGGCGAACGGCTCTACCCCGTTCCGCCGCTGGCGCTTCCGCCGTCGGGCAGCGGCGCCGGCGAAGCGCTCGCCTACCCGGCGGTCGAGCTGTTCGCCGAGCGTGCCCGCGCCGTGTGGCCCGGCTTCGAGCTCGACGCCTCGATCGCCGAGGACGTCCTGCGCGTGTGCCGCGCGCTCGACGGGCTGCCGCTCGCCATCGAGCTTGCCGCCGCCCGGCTGCGCTCGATGAGTGCCACCGAGATCGCGACCAGGCTCGGCGTCGCCGTGCGGGGCGACGTGGAGACGATCTCCGGGGTCGCGGACGACGCTCCCGCCGACCGTTTCGCCCTGTTGTCACGCGGAAGCCGTACGGCGCAGCCACGGCATCGGACGTTGCGCGCGGTGGTCGAGTGGAGCTGGGACCTGCTCGACGACACCGAGCGTGCGCTCGCGAGACGACTGACGGTCTTCGCGGGCGGAGCGACGCTGGAAGGGGCCGAGCAGGTGTGCGGGCTTCCGGACACCGACGGCGTGCTCGCCTCCCTCGTGGAGAAGTCCCTGGTCGAGGTGGTGGGCGACCGCTATCGGATGCTCGAGACCATCAGGGCCTTCTGCGCGGAACGGCTCGCGGAGGCGGGCGAGGAGGCACGCCTGCACGACGCCCACTCCGCGTATTTCCTTCGGTTCGCGGAGTCCGCGGACGCCCACCTGCGCCGGTCGGAGCAGTTGGAGTGGCTGCGCCGGCTGGACGACGAGCACGACAACCTGCACGCGGCCGTGCGCAGGGCGATCCGCTCGGGCGACGCCGTCCGCGCGCTGCGCCTGCTGTCCGCCTCGACCGGTTACTGGCTCCTGCGCGGTCTGCGCAGTGAGGTCGCCGGCCTCGCGAGGGACCTCCTGGCGCGGATCGGCCCGGAGGTGCCGGCCGGTCTCGACGAGGAGTACGCACTGTCCGCGTTCTTCGCCGTGTGGGGCGGCGGTCACGTCGCCGAACTCGGCGGCTACATGGAGACCGCCCTCGGGCTGGTGGACCACATGGAGACCATTCCGCGCCAGCCGTACGTCTTCCTGGTCCGCGCGACCGTGGGCGGCCCGCCGGAACGGGGCACCGAGATCCAGGTCCCGCCCGGTCTGCTCGGGGTGGATCCGTGGGTGAGTGCGCTCATCAACTTCGGCGGCGCGTTCCTCCTGGCCTTCAACGGGCGGCTCCAGGAGGCCGAGCGCCAGGTCATCGCGTCGGTCGCCGCGGTCAGGGCCATCGGCGACCGCTGGTTGCTGGTGACCATGATCTCCGCCCACGCCGACCTGGTCACCCTGCGAGGCGACTACGGCGAAGTCGAGGCGCTCTGCAACGAGGCACTGGAACTGGCCGAACAGCTGGGCGCCGTGCTGGACGTGGCCGAGATCCTGTGCCGCCGGGCCGCGGGACGGGCCCGGATGGGCGATGAGGCCGGAGCCCGCGCCGACTACAAGCGCGCCGTGGGCCTGGCCAGGCGCGCCGGCGCGCCGGAGATCCTCGCCACCGCGCACCTGGGACTCGGCGAGATGATCCGCCTGCGAGGTGACCTCGGCGAGGCCCGCTCGCTGTTCGAGAATGCACTGGCGGAGTGCACCGCGGACTCCTACAGCGCCGAGGAGGCACGCACCCGCCTGTTCCTGGCGCTCGGCTGGATCGCACAGATGGAGGGCGACGAGGCGAACGCCCTGGCCTGGCACCGCCGGGCGCTCACCACGGTGGTCAGCGACCGGGACCTCTCCCTGGCCGCCCGGATCGCGGAAGGGCTCGCCGGAGTCGCTCTGCTCTCCCACGACGGCGAACGGGCGGCCCTGCTTCTCGGCGTCGGGTCGGCGCTGCGGGGCTCGCCGTCCGTAGGGGACCCCGACGCCGCCCGGGTCGCCGCCCGCTGCCGCGCGCTTCTCGGCGACGCCGCCTACGACGACGTGTACGAGCGCGGCAGGCTGCTGACGGGTGAACGGATGACCGCCGTCCCCGACGCCTCGGCGCCCGCACTGACCGTCCTGGAAGGGCACCTGTCAGCGTTCGGTGGGTGACTCGTCAGCGCTCCCGTCCACGCTGACGGCATGAACGACACCCGTAAATGGGGCACGCTCGTGATCGCCTGCCTCGCCATGTTGCTGCTGTCCATCGACCTGACCGTGTTGCACCTCGCCGTCCCCAAGCTGGTCGTGAGCCTGAACCCGTCGGCGACCCAGTTGCTCTGGATCGCCGACATCTACGGCTTCGCGCTGGCCGGCCTGCTGGTGACCATGGGCAACGTGGGCGACCGGATCGGCAGGAAGCGGCTGCTGCTCATCGGCACGGTCGCCTTCGGGGTGGCCTCCGCCGTGACGGCCTATGCTTCCGGCCCCGGCCTGCTCATCGCGGCCCGGGCCCTGCTCGGCGTCGCCGGGGCGACCATCATGCCGTCGACGTTGTCGCTCATCCGCAACGTCTTCACCGATCCGCGGCAGCGGACCACCGCCGTCGGCATCTGGAGCAGCGTCTCGGCCATCGGCTTCGCCCTCGGGCCGATCATCGGCGGGGCGCTGCTCGACCACTTCTGGTGGGGGTCGGTCTTCCTCATCAACCTGCCCGTCGTCGCGCTCATCCTCGTCGCGGGTGCGTTCGTATTGCCCGAGTCGCGCAATCCCAACCCCGGCCGGATCGACCTGGTCAGCGTCCCGCTCTCGGTGGTCGGTGTCCTCGGGCTGGTCTACGCCCTGAAGGAGGCCGCCTACCACGGTGTCGCGGAGGTCTCCGTCGTCGTCTCCGCCGCCGTCGGCCTCGCGGCGCTGGTGGTGTTCGTCCGGCGGCAGACGAAACTGGCCGAGCCCCTCATCGACGTTCGCCTCTTCCGCCGGCGGTCGTTCTCCGCGTCGGTGGGCGCGGAGCTGGTCGCCATGTTCGCCATGCTGGCGATGTCGCTCGTCTTCGCCCAGTACTTCCAGCTGGTCGCGGGCTGGACACCCCTCATCGCGGGCCTCGCGGGGATGCCGGGCGGGCTGGCCGGCGGCGCCGGCGGCGCCCTGGCAGGACCGCTCGTCCAGAAGATCGGCCGGGGACCGGTCGTCGCGCTCGGCCTGGTCATGGTCGCCATCGGATTCGCGCTGTTCAGCCGCATCGGGATCGAGGTGAGCTATCCCTACATCCTCGTCGCCATGATCATCCAGGGCATGGGCATCGGATTCACCTTCGCCGTCACCAACGACACGCTTCTCGCGACGGCGCCGAAGGAGCGGGCCGGAGCCGCGGGGGCGATCTCCGAGACCGCCCACGAGATCGGAGGCGCGCTGGGGATCGCCGTGCTCGGGAGCGTGCTCAACTCCGCCTACCGCAACGGGCTCGACCTGCCGTCCGGGGTACCCGCCGCGGCGGACGGCCAGATCCGCGACACGCTCGGAGGCGCGATCGAGGCCGCCGCCACGCTGCCCCGCGACCTGGCCGCCGCCGTCACGGACGCGGCCAAGCAGGCGTTCGTGGACGGCATCCAGGTCACCGTGCTGACGGCCGCGGCGATCCTCGTCTGCCTCGCGGGCGCCACCCTGTTCGCCCTGCGCGGGGTCCCCAAGGTGATCCCCGAGCACGAGGAGCCGGCCGACCGGCCCGTCGCGGTCAGCTGACGAGCGACAACCACGGGGCGTGCGCGCCGCCGAAAGGGCCGGACGCGCGGCCCACGGCGTCCATCAGCCAGGCGGCCGACCGCTCCGCCTGGCTGATGACGTCGTCCGGATACGCGTACCGGACCTGATGTTCGGCGAACTCGTCCTCGTCGTCCAGGTGAAGACGGCCGTCTCTGAACCGGATGACGTCGAGGTCGAGATCGACCATGGTCACCTCGTCACCGTGCCACCGCGGCACGGTGGTGACATCGCAGTAGATCTCCATCGTGTGCGGGGCCGCGTAGAACACCGCGGTCCACCACGCGTCGCGGGGGAACAGGCCCACATGCGCCTGCACCCACGTCGTCGGCGGACCGTGACCCTTGCGGGCCACGGTCCCCGCGGGACAACCGACCCACACCCCGTGCTCGTCCTCGCCGAGCAGCCGCCCGGAATGATTCCAGTGCAGGCCGCCGCCGTATTTGCGGTAGACCACCCTCACCTCGGCGACGTTCACCCCATCCGCGCCCACCTCGTCCGCGCCCACCTCGTCCGCGCCCACCTCGTCCGCGCCCACCTCAGACATGGGCGGCACGCTACGTCAGGGTCCGCGCCGGGCGCAACGGTGATCGCCGTACGGGGGCCACACCGGAGTGCGGCCCCTGCGGAGACTAGACCTCGACGATCACCGGAATGATCATCGGCCGGCGACGGTAGGTGTCGCTGACCCAGCGGCCCACCGTGCGGCGGACCGTGCGGCGGATCTGCATGATGTCCGCCACTCCGGCCGCGGCGACCTCCTGGAGGGCGATCTCGATCTGCGGAATGACCGCGTCGAACGCCTCCGGGTCGATGCCGGACCCACGCGCGGTGATCTCCGGTCCGCCTGCCAGCTTCCCCGTGGTGGAGTCGACCACGATGACGATGGAGATGAATCCTTCGTCGCCGAGGATGCGCCGGTCCTTCAGCGCCACATCGGTGATGTCCCCGACCGAGGTGCCGTCGACGAACACGTAACCGCAGGGCACCGCCCCGACGACGGAGGCCTTGCCGTCGACCAGGTCGACGACCACGCCGTCCTCCGCGATCACGATGTTCTCCTGCGGGACCCCCGAGAGGCTCGCCAGGTGGGCGTGCGCCCGCAGGTGGCGCCACTCGCCGTGAACCGGCATGAAGTTGGACGGCTTGGTGAGGTTCAGCACGTACAGCAGCTCACCCGCGGCCGCGTGACCCGAGACGTGGACCCGCGCGTTGCCCTTGTGGATGACCTTCGCGCCCCAGCGTGTGAGACCGTTGATGACCTTGTTGACCGCCGTCTCGTTGCCGGGGACCAGCGAGGACGCCAGCAGGACGGTGTCACCCGCCGCGATCCGGATCGGGTGATCCCGGTTGGCCATCCGTGACAGCGCCGCCATCGGCTCGCCCTGGGAGCCGGTGCAGATCAGCACCACGTCCTCCGGCGGCCACTCCTCGATCTCCCTGGAGTCGACCAGCAGGCCGGCCGGGATCTTGAGGTAGCCGAGATCGCGGGCCACGCCCATGTTGCGGACCATGGACCTGCCGATGAGGGCCACCTTGCGGCCGTGGTGCTCCGCCGCGTCCATGACCTGCTGCACGCGGTGGATGTGCGAGGCGAAGCTCGCCACGATGATGCGCTTGTCGGCCGTGCGGAACACGTCGTCGATGACCGGCGCGATCTCCCGCTCGCTCGTGACGAACCCGGGCACCTCCGCGTTGGTCGAGTCCGACATGAGCAGGTCGACGCCCTCGGCCCCGAGCCGGGCGAAGCCGCCGAGATCCGTCA
Organism: Planotetraspora silvatica; assembly: GCF_016863315.1. Taxonomy (GTDB): domain Bacteria; phylum Actinomycetota; class Actinomycetes; order Streptosporangiales; family Streptosporangiaceae; genus Planotetraspora; species Planotetraspora silvatica. Next base: position 24,580 of record NZ_BOOQ01000035.1, on the reverse strand, counting down.
GCCGCCCGTCCATGGGCAACTGGTCCATCTTGAAGTCGCCGGTGTGCAGCACGATTCCCGCGGGCGTGCGGACGGCGACCGCCAGCGCGTCCGGAATCGAGTGGTTCACCGCGAAGAACTCGCACTCGAACGGCCCGAACCGGCGCCGCTCCCCCTCGATGACCTCGGCCTTGACCGGCTGAATCCGGTGCTCGGCCAGCTTGCTCTCGATCAGCCCCAGGGTGAGCCGCGACCCGACCAGCGGGATGTCCACCCGCTCACGCAGCAGGTACGGCACGGCGCCGATGTGGTCCTCGTGCGCGTGGGTCAGGACGACGGCCTCGATGTCGTCCAGGCGATCGCGGATGTAGTCGAAGTCGGGCAGGATCAGGTCGATGCCCGGCTGGTCGGGCTCGGGGAACAGGACCCCGCAGTCGACGACGAGAAGACGGCCCTCGTACTCGAAGACCGCCATGTTGCGGCCGATCTCCCCCAGACCGCCGAGCGCGACGATGCGCAGCCCGTTGTCGGGCATCGGCGGGGGCGGCGCAAGCTCGGGATGCGGGTGGCTCATGAGAGCTCCTCCCCGCGCTCGTGCCGATGACTATCTCTGGTATTTCGCTCGCTCATTCGGCTCCATATGACTCAGGGATTGTGGACAACGTGCTGAACGCCGCAGCCCCGGTTCCTTGGGGGAAGGGGACGCGGCGAAAGGACCGGAGCCGGGCTCCGGCCGAAGACGAAGGGGCGCGGCGCCACGAGGGCCGCGCACGGCCGGACGCGACGCGTCCGGCGTGACTCAGCTGTCGGCAAGTTTGAGACCTCCGGCGATGAGGTCCTCGCGCAGCACCACGACCTGCTCCTGGGTGGCGTCGACCAGCGGAAGCCGGACGAAGCCCGCGTCCAGGCCGGCCAGCTTCAACGCCGCCTTCACCATGATCGCACCCTGGGTCCGCGTCATGATGCCGGTGGCCACCGGCAGCAACTGACGGTGGACGGCGAGGGCACCCGCCACGTCACCGGAGCGGTACAGGTCGATCATCGAGGCCAGCTCGGCGCCCGCGACATGGCCGATGACGCTGACGACGCCGGCCGCGCCGACCGACAGCCAGGGCAGGTTGAGCAGGTCGTCGCCGGAGTAGAACGCCAGGTCCGTGGTGGCGATGACATGGGAGCCCGCGAACAGGTCGCCCTTGGCGTCCTTGACGGCGACGATGCGGGGATGCCGCGCGAGCCGTACCAGCGTCTCGGTGTGGATCGGCACGCCGGAGCGGCCGGGGATGTCGTACAACATCACGGGAAGCTCGGTCGCGTCGGCCACCGCCGTGAAGTGGCGGAACAGCCCCTCCTGCGGTGGTTTGTTGTAGTACGGGGTCACCGCCAGCAACCCGTGCGCCCCCGCACGCTCGGCGGCGCGGGCGAGCTCCACGCTGTGGTGGGTGTCGTTGGTCCCCGCGCCCGCGACCACGCTGGCGTGGTCACCCACGGCTTCCACGACCGCTCGCAGAATGCGGTCCTTCTCCTCGTCGGTGGTGGTGGGGGACTCCCCCGTGGTGCCACTGACGATGAGACCGTCATTGCTCTGCTCGTCCACCAGGTAGGTGGCGAGCCGCTGGACACCCTCGTAGTCGACCGCGCCGTCGGAGGTGAACGGCGTGACCATCGCAGTGAGCATGCGGCCGAAGGGGGCGTCGGAGGTTCCAGTTGGCGATGCCATAAACGGAACGCTACCTGGATCCCGACATGCCCGTGGACCCCGCCACCCCGTTATGCCGAAGTCACCGCCGCCGCCGCGACACGCGGGACAAGGCAGGGCGATCCACATCACATGCGGGCAACGAAAGAGACCGCCGATATGTGCTCGGGGGTACACACATCAGCGGCCTCTACCGGAGAATCGCCGCGTCTTACGCCGGCGTTACACGCTCCTGAAGAGAATTTTTCCGAACCTCCCCGCGGGACGGCGGACGCTCAGCGTGCCTGCCCAAGAATCAGCCTCATCCATAGATCTTCCATGCGTACGGTGATGAGCCGTTCGGTCTCGTGAGCCACAGGACCGCCGGGCTCGCGAACGGTCCGCCGGATGAACAGCAGGCCGCCGGCGTGGCACAGCTCGTAGATCGTCTCCTTGCAGTCGCAGGTGTGCCTGCGGACCCGCACGCGATCACTACGCCGCGTGTCCCTCATCCACTTGATCCGCTCGTGCTCCCGCTGGAGGGGCGCGACGTGGATGCCGTGATACGGCGGCGCGATCGCGACCGACCGGCGGGCCCGGGACTTCGCCGGGGTCCGGCCTCGGGACGGCACCGCGGTCCGAGGGGCGGGACGGGTTCCCCCCGGCCGCCAGGCGGCGCCCGCCACCCGGCCTGGATCGTCCGGTGGCCGCGAACCGCCTGCGACCGCCGTGAGATTACGCGAAGAATCCAGAATCGGGGGACCTGACCGTGGAGCACCACATTGGACCATTTGGCGACCTTTCAGCGGGCAAAGTTGGAGCCACAGGCGAGCTTCATTACTCAGGGTTGTCTGCCGAATACGCCAAGATTGGGTTTCCGCCCAGCCCCCGAGGGATGGATTGATGGCCAACTCTGATCCGGTTTACCTGCGCGTAGTCGAGGACCTCCGCCGTCAGATCGTCGACGGCACGCTTCCGCCAGGAGCTCCGATCCCCTCGCGGCATCAGATCACCCGGAAGTACAGCGTCGGTGAGACCGCCGCACGTCACGCACTGCGCGTGCTGGCCCAGGAGGGCCTGATCGTCGGACGGGTGGGCTCGGGACACCGGGTCCGCGAAAAGCCGACTCTCCTGCCTTCCTACCGGAGCCGCGTGCCCGAACCCCACACACCGTTCGCCATGGACATGCAGGCCAACGGCCGGCAGCCGAGCTGGAACTGGCGCAGCGAGCTCGCCGAGGCGCCGCCGGAGATCGCGCAGCGCCTGCAGCTCAGCCAGTGGAGCCCGGTGATCAGAATCCGCTTCGTCTTCCGTGGCGACGGAAAGCCGATGCAGCTCGCCACGTCCTACGAACTGATCGAGTTCGGCCAGAGCCAGTCCCCGGAAGAGGGCACCGCCGAGCGCAGGAGCACGGTGTCCCGCATGGCGGCGAACGGCACCAAGATCACGGAGATCAGTGAGAGCGTTCACGTGCGCGTGCCGCAACCGACCGAGAGCGACCTGCTCGAACTGCCCACCGGCGTGCAGGTCCTGCACGTCGAGCGAACCCACTGGGCCGCTGAGCGCCCGGTGGAGACCAGTGACATCGTGATCCCGGGCGACAAGTTCCGCCTGGTCTACGGGATTCCCGTCTCCCTCTGACTGTCGGTGACCGCTGGTACAACCATTCCGGATTCCCCATCCGGAGGTGCCGATGCGCGTCAAGGACCTGCCCCCGGCCGACCAGCCTCGTGAACGGCTCCTGAACTCGGGCGCGACGGCCCTGGCCGATCGAGAGTTGCTCGCCCTGCTGCTCGGCTCGGGCAGCAGGGGCGTCAGCGCGGTCGAGCTCGCCTCCCAGCTCATCGCCCACTGCGGCGACCTCGGCGAGCTCTCCCGATCCGAAGCGCACCGGCTGCTGGCGGTGCCCGGCGTGGGGCCCGCCAAGGCCGCGCGCGTCGCGGCCGCCTTCCATCTCATGCGGAGAGCACAGGCCGAGCCCGAGCGGCTACGCGTCAGATGCTCGGCCGACATCGCGACGGTGGCCGCTCCGCTGCTCCACGGTTGTCCGCGCGAGAAGCTCGTGATCGTGGTCTGCGATCCGCGCGGCGCCGTGATCCGGCGGACCGTGATCAGCGAGGGCGGCAGCGACCACACCTCCGCGCCCGTTCGCGACATCGTCGCCACCGTCCTCATCTCCGGCGGTGCCGCCTTCGCCCTCGCGCACAACCACCCCAGCGGTTCGCTCGAACCGAGCGCCGCCGACCTCGACGTCACCGCCCGTCTCAGCGAGGCCGCGGAGACCGTCGACCTGCGCTTCCTCGACCACGTGATCGTCACCGACGTCGCCTGGCGCAGGATCGCTCTTTCTTCTGACACGGATCGAAGATACGTCTAGTTGTATTGACCTGTCTAGTAGAATACTTTGGTCTAAACAGACATAGCTCTACGATTGGCCCTGTTCCAGGTCGCCTATCTTTCGAGCGTGCTCGACCATGACGGTGACACTCACCTGTACGTGCAGATCGCCGAGATCATCCGGCAGCAGATCCTGCGCGGCGATCTCGCGCCCGGACACGCCGTTCCGAGCGAGGCGACGATCCAGAGCGAGTTCGGCGTGGCCAGGACGACGGCCCGGCGGGCGTTCCATCTGCTGCGCGAAGAAGGTCTGATCTACACGGTCCAGGGAGAGGGCACGTTCGTCGGCCCTCCGAGCGAGGCGGCGAGGGAACCGCGCAGGACTCCTCTGTACCGCCAGATCGCGAACGACCTCATCGACCGCATCCGCGGCGGAGATCTGCGGCCCCGTCGCCCCGTCCCCAGTGAGACCACGCTGGTGCAGCAGTACGACGTGGCCCGCGAGACCGTGCGCAAGGCGATCGCCGTCCTGCGTGAGGAGGGCTGGATCTACACGGTCCCGCAGCGGGGAAGCTTCGTCTCCCCCGAGGACGAGCAGCCCCGGTCGTAGACCGTCGTCCCGCTCCACCGAAGGGAATCGGTCAGCTGATCAGCCGCAGGGCCCGGTCGGCCAGTCCTTCGGGTGCGGTCGCCGGCGAACCCGCGTCGAACGGCGGTTCGGGGTCGTACTCCATCGCCAGTTGAACGGCCTGCGCCGTCGTCACGTCGCTGAGGCGCGCGAGCAGGGTCAGCGCCATGTCGATGCCGGACGAGACGCCCGCCGCGGTGACGATCTTCCCGTCCACGACGACACGCTCGCTGACGGGCTCGGCGCCGAAGCCGGCGAGATGTTCCAGCCACCCCCAGTGGGTGGTCGCCCGCCTGCCCTTCAGCAGGCCCGCCCCGCCCAGCAGGAACGAGCCGCTGCAGACGGACGTCGTCCACAGGGTGTGCTCGTGCGCCTCGGCGATCCAGGCGACCAGGTCGGCGTCCTCCAGCGCCTCGGCCGTGCCGGGACCACCGGGAACGATGATCACATCTGGCCTCGGGACGTCCGCGAGGGACGCGGTGGCCGTCAGGCTGAGACTTCCCCTGTCGTCGACGACCGGCCCGGCCTGGGCGGCCACGAAGGTGACCGTGCAGCCCGGCGCGAACGCCATCACCGTGTACGGCCCGACGGCGTCGAGGGCGGTGAAGCGGGGGTAGAGGGGGATGGCGACGTGCACGATCGGTTCTCCTTCGACTGGAACCGGCGACGGTAGTCGCCGGGCGAGATGCGCCAGTGACGGCGGAAGACGCGATAGAGGGTCTCCGGCGCCCCGAGCCCCGACTCCCGCGCCACCCGGTCCAGAGGGTGGGCGGTGACCTCGAGCAGCCTCCGGGCGATGTCGGCCCTGCTCCGCTCGACGTACCGGCCGGGCGACAGGCCCGTCTGCTCGGTGAAGACGCGGGAGAAGTGGCGCTCGCTCATCCCCGCGCGCCGCGCCAGAGCGGGCACGCTGAGATCTCCCGCCGGGTTGGCGTCGATGAACGCCTGAAGCTCGCGTAGAGGCTCCAGACGGGGGACGACGGCCCGCATCGCGGTGCTGAACTGGCTCTGCCCACCGGGCCTGTGCAGGTAGACCACGAGCCCGCACGCGATGTCCCGCGCGAGCGCGTGGCCGTGGTCCTCCGCGACGAGAGCGAGGGCGAGGTCCACCCCGGCGGTGACTCCGGCGGAGGTCCAGACGTCCCCGTCCTTGATGTAGATGGGGTCGGCGTCCACCTCGACCTCGGGATATTCGGCGTCCAACTCGGACGCCGTCAGCCAGTGCGTGGTCGCCCGCCTGCCGTCGAGCAGTCCGGCCTCCGCGAGGAGGAAGGCGCCGCTGCAGACCGAGGCGACCCTGCGCGACACCGACGCCAGGCGGGCGACTCCCCCGACCAGGTCCCGATCACGCCGGTGCTTCTGCGCGGACGGGCCGCCCACGACCAGGAGCGTGTCGATCGGCCCCGCGACCTGGTCGAGCGGGGTCTCCACGACGGTCGTGATCCCGTTCTGCGCCGACACGTGACCGGCCCGCACTGCGGTCATCTCGATGCGATAGCCGTACTCGGCCGCGAGCAACGTCGCGGTCGCGAACACGTCCGCCGGACCCGCCAGGTCGAGCAGTTGAAAGCCATCGAAGACCACGATCACGACACGCCGTTCCATGGACCCATGGTGGCCAGAGGGGAGGCATGGCGTCCACGCCACGTGTATTGCAGATCACGCCAAGAGGCGGCGCCTGTACAGGTCTAGTCGCCGAGCCCGTCGACCTCGACCTGGCATGACCCGAACGAGTTGGCCTTCTCCTCGCCGACGATCTTCCCGTCCATCTTGATCCGGCAGGTGATGGTCCCCTCCGTGTCGTCGCTCTGCATCAACAGCGACAGCGCGTGCACGTCGTCCTCCGCCGAGGCGGTCGTCGAGAAGGGGAGGGGGACGTCGGACTGCTGCGTTGTGCCGAACCCGACGCTGTACGAGAGATACCTGGCGGTCTTCGCTCCGCCGGAGCCGGTCACCTCGAAGGTCACCTCGTGGTCGCCGTGGGCGGGCCCACCGCCCGTGCACCCGCCTGTGACGAACCCCGTCAGGCCGAGGACGAGGCTCGCGACGGCCAGTCCGTTCGTACGGCTCGGCTGCGGCGGCCGGGCGGGCTGACCGTACGGGGGCTGCTCGGTCACGTCGGACTCCAGAGGGTGAGGGGAGGCCACGTCTGGTCGACAGAGGGTGTGCGTCACCCATGCTCCACGATCTTGCCGGGCTCCGGAACGGCCTGGAGCGTCCTTTCCCCGACTCCCCGACTCCCCGGCGAATCGGGGCGGCCCTTCAGCGCCCCCGGGGAGATGGCCGGTCACCCGGCGCCGATCACCACGCCGTCCCCTCGATCAGGCCTGTCAGAACACCGGAATGATGTCCTCGGGGTCGATCACGTCGACCGCGACGCCCTCGATGTCCAGTTCGGGGATCGCGGGAAACTCGATCCCCCACCGCTCGACGATCACCCGGACGCGTGCCATCGCGATCCGCCAGTTCTCCGCCTGCTCGTCGTAGGACAGCACGCCGAGACCGGCGTCCCGCGCGTGGTCCATCAGGACCCGGTGGTTGTGCAGGAAGTACGGCGGGAGCTCCCAGAAGCCCTCCGGCGGCTCCCAGAGGATCATCGACAGGAACACGAAACCGGCCCGTAGCTGCCTGGTGATGAGGCTGCGCACGTCGTCGGTGAGCCCCGGCCACTCGTTCTCGAGGATCGTCATGCAGATCTGCAGGTGCCGCGACTCGTCCCGGCCGATCTTGTGGAACATCTCGGAGAACAGGGGGTGGCCGGTGGCGCCGGCCATGCCCCGGAACAACGTCGAGGCCGCCATCTCCCCCATCATGAAGCTGGTGAAGAGCACGGCCAGCGAGTACTTCCCCACGGCCGCGTTGTAGCCCGTCCAGTAACGGCCGCCGTTGTGGTAGAGCCAGCCGATGTTGTTGTGCGCGGCGTGCTCCAGGTCGGTGGACGGCTCCCAGCCGAGCGGCCCGCCCGGCCACAGCCGGGAGATCGACCGCTGGCAACACTCCTCGTGGTTCATCTCGTCACGGGTGATCGAGAAGAAGCACTTGCGGACGGGATCCTCCTCGTGCTTCTCGAACGCCTGGATCGTCGCGCGGGCGAAGACGGCGGGACCCGACGCGTCGAAGTTGGCCAGCACGGAGAACCAGTACATGATCCCCAGCCGTTGCTCACGGGTGAACGCCGCGGGATCGAGCAGGTCCCAGGGGAGGTCGGCGGGATTCCACACCATCCGCTTCGACTTCTCGTAGATCGCCGCCAGCTTCGCCGTCTCGACCCGCCACTCCATCGGGTAGATGTTCGGCTGCGGCACCTCGGGCGCGGGCCAGAAACCGCCTTCGGGAATCGTGACGTCCGTCATCGCTCCACCGCCGCTCGTATGGTGTGACAGTTTCAGCCCTATCCTGCGCCGACCTGTTACACGATTCAAGCCCTTCCGGCTCCGCTCTCGCCCGTGTCCGGCAGCGACCGTCGCCGGGCGCGGGCCCGCAGCCCTCGCTCCCGCCCGGGATCGGCGCCCCTCCGGCTGCCCTGGCTCACCGCGACGCAGACGAGGACGGCGGTCGCGGCCACGACGGTCGCGACGCCGAACCGCTCGTCCAGCAGCAGCCAGGCCCAGACGAGGGTGAGGAGCGGCTGCGTCAACTGGACCTGCCCGGCACGGGCGATCCCCCCGATGGCGAGCCCGGCATACCAGGGGATGAAGCCGAGGAACATCGAGATCAGGCTCACGTAGGCGAAGCCCGCCAGGGACACGGCGGTGAGCCGGGGATCGGTCACCAGCGCAAGGACGACGGTCGCGGGCACCGTGAGGGGGGCCGCCATGACCAGCGCGTACGAGATGACCCGCCAGCCCGGCTCCGCACGGGCCAACCGGCCGCCCTCGGTGTAACCGACGGCCGCCGAGAGCAGGGCGAGGACGAGCAGCAGGTCGGCGCCCGCGAACTCCCCGCTCCCCCTGGTGAGGGTGAACGCCGTGATGGACACCACTCCCCCGGCGCACGCGAGCCAGAAGAGCACCCGCGGGCGTTCCCCCGCCCGCAGGACGGCGCAGGCGGCGGTCGCCGCCGGCAACAACCCGATGACGACCGCGGAGTGCGCCGTGCTCGCGCCACTGTGCAGGGCCAGCCCGCTGAACAACGGGAAGCCCACGACCACCCCGAGGACGATCAGACCGTACGAGCGGAGATGCGCACGAGGCGGCAGGAGGGGCGCGCCCGCCACCTTGAGGCAGATCACGGCCACGATCGACGCGAAGGCGGCGCGCCCGATCGCCACCAGATAGGGATCGAGGCCGCGCATCGCGAAGACGGTGGCGGGAAACGACCCGGAGAACGCGATCACTCCGATCCCCGCGAGCAGAGTGCCCCGCCAGGCGCGTCGCCGGTCCGCCGCCATGTGCAGCGCTACCGGCGGAGAGGCGATAGCGCTATTGTCAGTCTTCATGAATGACGATAGCAGTATCGTGCGTCTTGCCGCGATCCTCCGGAAAGAGGTGGAGAAGTCGCGGCCCGGCGAGCGACTGCCGTCGAGCCGGGAGATCATGCGCCGTCACGGGGTGAGTCCGGTGACGGTCTCCCGGGCCATCGCCCAACTCGCCGCGGAAGGGCGCGTGGTGACCCGGCCGGGCAGCGGAGCGTTCGTGACCTCTGTCCGCACGCCCGCGGCCGAGGCCCCGGACCTGTCGTGGCAGACCGTCTCACTCGGGGACCGGGTCGTGGACGACTCGGGTGTCGTGAGCCTGCTCGCACAGCCGACGGACGGTGTGATCCCGTTGACGGGCGGCTATCTGAATCCGGAACTCCGGCCGGTGCGGGAGTTGTCCGCTGCGGGGGCGAGAGCCGTACGGAGACCGGGAAGCTGGGCGGTGCCGCCCCTCAGCGGCCTGCCCGACCTGCGGCGGTGGTTCGCGAGCGAAGTGGCCGGCACGGTGACGCAGAGCGACGTCCTCGTGGTCAGCGGAGGCCAGTCGGCGCTCACCCACGCCTTCCGTGCACTGGCCGCCCCCGGCGAGGCCGTGCTGGTGGAGACCCCCACATATCCGGGTGCGCTCGCAGCCGCAAAGGCGGCCGGGCTGCGGGCGACGGCGGTGCCGGTCGACGTCGACGGCGTGCGGCCCGACCTGCTGGCGGAGGCCTTCGCGCTCACGGGCGCGCGGGTCTTCCTCTGCCAGCCCACACTGCACAATCCGACCGGGGCGACGCTGCCCCTCGAGCGCAGGGAACAGGTGCTGGCCGTCGCCGCGGCGGCCGGAGCCTTCGTGATCGAGGACGACTACGCGAGATATCTCACGCGGGGCCCGGTGCCGCCGCCCATGGTGACCCTCGACCGGCACGGCACGGTCGTCCACATCCTGTCGCTGAGCAAGATCACCGCGCCGAGTCTCCGGGTGGCCGGTCTGATCGCGCGCGGCCCGGCCGCCCGGCGTCTGCGGGCGAGCCAGGTCGTCGAGTCCTTCTTCGTCGCCGGGCCACTCCAGGAGACCGCCCTCGAGTTCGTCGGCTCACCCGGATGGCGCCGGCACATCGCGGCGGTCGGGCACGAGGTCGACGTCCGGCAGGAGGCGCTTCTCACCGGCCTGGCCCTGCACGCCCCCGAGGTGGAGGTCCATCTCGTCCCGCGTGGAGGCCTGCACGTCTGGTTGCGGCTTCCCCAGGAGACCGACGAGGCGATGCTCGTGGAGGCGGCACGCCGGGAGGGCGTCCTGGTCAGCCCCGGACGGATCTACTACCCCTCCGAGCCGCCCGGCCCCCGGCTCCGGCTGACCCATATCGCGGCCGTCACCCTCGCCGAGTTGGGCGAGGGCGTCCGGCGCTTCGGGGTCGCGCTCCGGGGTCTCGAACCGTGAGGTTCATGCTCTCGGCCCGCTCAACGGGTGCCGGCCTTCTTTCGTGCGGCGGGCACGCGCCTGCGGTCGCGGCGGCTCTTCTCCTGCATGGCCAGGTAGGCCAGGTAGCTGATGCGCATCGTTCCTCCAGAAATACTCGACACCGGTGAAACACTTATACTGGTGTTGAATATTCCGTGCCGGCGACTCCCCTACAGTGGTGGGAGGAGGCGATCACCCAGATGACGAGTCCGGCGGAGCTGCTCCGCGACTTCGTGAACACCTACGACGTCGAGGAGGACGCCGATGAGCTGTCCTCCCCCGCCGAGCTGTCCCTGTGGCTTCGTGAGCGGGGACTGATCGACGCCGCCGACAGCGCCATGGAAGGCGACCTCATGGTGGCGACCCGGCTGCGCGAAGGACTGCGGCACGTCCTGATCGCCAACCACGACGCCACGCCGTACGACGTCTCCGGCGACCTGGCCTCCGCCCTGCGCGCGCTGCCGATGCGGGTGACGCTGACCGATGGGACGCCGGCGCTGGAGCCGGCGGTCGCCGGCGCACCGGCCGGGCTGGCGAGGATCGCCGCGCTGATCCCCGCCGCCCACGCCGACGGGTCCTGGTCGCGGCTGAAGGTGTGCGCGGAGAGCACCTGCCAGTGGGCGTTCATCGACTCCTCGAAGAACCGGTCCCGCTCCTGGTGCTCGATGCGCGTGTGCGGGAATCGCAGCAAAACCCGGACATATCGGGCGCGACGCCGGGCGGACGACCCATCAGGCCACGACGACCAGTACGGTGAGACGGGCAAGGAAGGGAGTTGACCCACATGGGTGTCAGGACTGCTCGCCTCGAGGACGTCGAAGCGGTGACGAGCACCCAGATCCGCGCGTGGAAGTACGGCTACCGCGACTTCCTGCCGCCCGGTCCGCTGGAGCAGATGACGGGTGCGGCCGCCGAGAAGATGTGGCGCCGCCAGTGGGACGAGGCGATCGTCTCGCCGCCCACTCCCCGGCATCGCGTGCTCGTGGCCGTGGAACGCGTCATGCCCGACAGCGAAACCTCGGACGCCGCGGAGACCGAGGAGTCGTCGGACTCCGATCGCGTCGTCGGGCTGGCCTCGCACGGACCGGCCGAGGACCCGGACGTGAGCCCCTCCACGACCGCGGAGCTGCTCACCCTGCTGATCGACCCCAATCACATCCGGCGTGGTCACGGCAGCAGGCTCCTCAACGCGACCGTCGACCACCTGCGCGACGACGGCATCCGCACCGTGGTGACGTGGGTCTTCGCCGACGATCACGCGATGGTCGGCTTCCTGGAGTCGGCCGGCTGGGGCGAGGACGGTGCGGAGCGCGTGCTCGACATGGGCCGCCCCATCCGCATGATCCGCCTGACCACCGACATCAGCTGACCCCCCGCCCCCCTCCGCCGTGATCATGCACACCTTCGCGCCCACCCCGTCCGACCTGCCCTCCCCCCGGGCGTGATCATGCACAGGTTCGTGCATATGGCCTCCGACCAGCACGCTCTTCGGGCGCGATCATGCGCAGATTCGCGCGCGCGGCTGTGACCTGTGGGCATTCAGTTCGTGATCATGCATCCCAGGCGTCCCTTTCGCGGTCCCGCGAAGGCAAGACAAGCAAGAAAAGGTAAGAAAGTGGCCACACCAGCTCAGTGGTTAGCGGGCGCACGCCCCCGTACGCTCCCCGCGGCCGTCGTCCCCGTCGTCGTCGGCACAGGGGCGGCGATCTCGCAAGGCGGCGCGGTCTGGTGGCGGGCCGTGATCGCGCTGTTCGTGGCGCTGGCCCTGCAGGTCGGGGTGAACTACGCCAACGACTACAGCGACGGCGTCAAGGGCACGGACCGGGACCGGGTCGGCCCGATGCGACTGGTGGGCTCGGGCGTGGCCCCGCCGAAGGCCGTGCTCGCCGCCGCCCTCGCGTGCTTCGCCGCCGCCGCGGTCGCCGGGCTCGCCCTCGTGATCGTGACCGGCGCGTGGTGGCTGCTCCTGGTCGGGCTCGCCGCCATCCTGGCCGCATGGTTCTACACCGGAGGTTCCCGCCCGTACGGCTATCGCGCCATGGGCGAGATCTCGGTCTTCGTGTTCTTCGGCCTGGTGGCCGTCGCGGGCACGACCTATGTCCAACTGGAGCGGCTGACCTGGCTGTCCCTCGTCGCGGCGATCCCCGTGGGCCTGCTCGCGTGCGCCCTGCTGGTCGTCAACAACCTGCGCGACATCAATACCGACGTGGTGTCCGGCAAGCGGACCCTCGCCGTGGTCCTCGGTGACGGCCGCACACGCGTGCTCTACTCCGCGGCGCTGATCCTGCCGATCGTGATCGCGCTCGTCCTGGTGCCGGCTCGGCCCTTCGCCGCGCTCACCCTGCTGGCCGTTCCCCTTGTGGCGGCTCCCGTCAAGGCGGTCCGCTCCGGTGCGACCGGCCCGGCGCTCATCGCCACACTCCAGCAGACCGGGCGCCTCCAACTCGTCTTCGGCGTCCTGTTCGCGATCGGCCTCGCGCTCTGACCCGCGTGCCCGTACGGCTGCCGCCGAAACCCCGGCAGCCGTACCCTGGCGCGCCGCCTACAGGTCGAGGAGACGGTCGAGCCCGACCGTGAGACCGGCCAGTCCCTGAACGCGGCGGACGCCGAGCAGCACGCCCGGCATGAAGGACGACCTGTTCATCGTGTCGTGCCGGATCGTCAGGATCTCCCCGTCACCACCGAGGATCACCTCCTGGTGGGCGATCAGCCCGGCCAGCCGTACGGCGTGCACGTGAACGCCGTCGACCGAGGCCCCGCGGGCGCCCTCGAGCTCGGTGGTCGTGGCGTCGGGTGACGGGCCCAGCCCCGCCTTCCTGCGCGCCTCGGCGATGAGCTCAGCCGTACGGCGGGCCGTTCCCGACGGCGCGTCCGCCTTGTTGGGGTGGTGCAGTTCGACGATCTCGGCCGACTCGAAGTACTTGGCCGCCTGCTGGGCGAAGTGCATCATGAGCACGGCGGCGATGCCGAAGTTGGGCGCGATCAGCGCGTTGGTCCCCGGGCTGGCGGCGAGCCAGCCGCGCACGGTCTCGAGCCGCCCCGCGTCGAAGCCGGTGGTGCCGACCACGGGGTGGATGCCGTTGCCGATGCACCATTCGAGGTTGCCCATGACGACGTCGGGGTGGGTGAAGTCGACGACCACCTCCGCGCTCGCCAGAGCGTCGAGGGAGTCGTCCTTGTCGACCGCTCCCACCAACTCCAGGTCCTCCGCCGCGTGCACGGCCTTGCAGACTTCCACACCGACGCGCCCGCGAGCGCCCAGAACACCGACCTTAATCACGCGCCCAAGGCTATATCGCCCGCACGGGCCGACATGACGAAGCCGCGCGGGCGACGAGCGCACCGCGCGGCTTCGAGTGAACGACGGACCTCAGGCGATCGCGAAGCCGAAGTCCTTGTCCGAGTAGGGACCGATGACCGCGAGCGTCAGCGGCCGGTTCAAGATGTCGCCGGCCACGGCGGCGAGGTCGTCGGGTGTGACCGCCTCGATCCGGGCGAGGACCTCGTCCACCGACATGAGCTCCTCGTAGACGAGTTCGCTCTTGCCGATGCGGGACATGCGGGAACCGGTGTCCTCCAGCCCCAGCACGAGCCCGCCGCGCATCTGGCCCTTGCCGCGGGCGATCTCCTCGGCGGTGATGCCCTCGGCCACGACCCTGGCCACCTCGTCACGGCAGATCTTCAGCACATCGTCGATCTTGGACGGCAGGCAGCCGACGTAGATGCCGAACTGGCCGGTGTCGGCGTACTGGGAGGTGTAGCTGTACGCGCTGTAGGCCAGGCCGCGCTTCTCCCGGATCTCCTGGAACAGGCGTGACGACATGCCGCCGCCGAGCGCCGCGTTCAGGACACCCAGGGCGAAACGCCGCTCGTCCGTCCGGGACACGCCCGTCATGCCGAGGACCAGGTTGGCCTGCTCGGTGGGACGGTCGACGACCCTGATGCCGGAACGCTCCTCGACGCCGGGACCGCCGAGCCGAGGAGGCGCGGGGCTGGCCGAACTGCCCAGCGCCCCTGCCCGCTCGTACGCCGCGGCCACCAGTTCGACCACCCGCTCGTGGCTCACGTTGCCGGCCACCGACACGACGGTCTGCGGCGGCACGTAGTAGCGCTGGTAGTACTCGGCGATGCGGTCACGGGTGAGCGCGTTGATCGACTCCTCGTTGCCGAGGATCGGCCGCCCGATCGGCGTGTCGCCGTACAACTCGGCGGAGAACTGCTCGTGCACCACGTCGGACGGATCGTCGTCGTGCATGGCGATCTCTTCGAGGATCACGCCGCGCTCGGACTCCACGTCCTCAGCGGTGACCAGCGAGGAGGTGACCACGTCGGCGAGCACGTCGATCGCGATCGGCAGGTCCTCGTCGAGCACCCGGGCGTAGTAGCAGGTGTACTCCTTGGCGGTGAAGGCGTTGATCTCACCGCCGATGCCCTCGATGGACGCCGAGATCTCCATGGCGTCCCGTGTGGGCGTGCCCTTGAAGAGCAGGTGCTCGAGGAAGTGGGTGGCCCCCATGTGCTCGGGGGCCTCGTCACGTGATCCGATGCCGACCCACATGCCGACCGCGACGCTTCGCACGGTCGGCATGGTCTCGGTCACCACCCGGAGACCGCCGGGAAGGACGGTGCGGCGAATGACGCCCGCGCCGTCCTTACCGGGGTGCAGAGTCGTGGTGGTCACGAGTTGCGGTCGTCCCGGCCACCGCGGGTGCGGCGGCGCGGCCTCTCCGTGCGCTGCTCGTCCTGCGGCTCCGCCGCCGCCACGGGCGCGCTCTCGACCTCGTCGCCGCCACCGGCCGCCTTCTCCGCGGCCTCCTTCTCGACGACCTCGACCGGCACCAGCGACAGCTTGCCGCGGGCGTCGATCTCGGCGATCTCGACCTGGACCTTCTCGCCGACGCTCATGACGTCCTCGACGTTCTCGATGCGCTTGCCGCCGTGCAGCTTGCGGATCTGAGAGACGTGCAGCAGGCCGTCCTTGCCGGGCAGCAGCGACACGAACGCGCCGAAGGCGGCGATCTTGACGACCGTGCCCAGGTAGCGCTCGCCGACCTCCGGCATGTGCGGGTTCGCGATGCCGTTGATCAGCGTCCGGGCCGCCTCGGCCGACGGGCCGTCGGTGGCGCCGATGTAGATCGTGCCGTCGTCCTCGATCGTGATCTCGGCGCCGGTGTCGTCCTGGATCTGGTTGATCATCTTGCCCTTGGGGCCGATGACTTCGCCGATCTTGTCTACCGGGACCTTGATCGTGATGATGCGCGGCGCCGTCGGGTTCATCTCCGCCGGGGAGTCGATGGCCTCCTGCATCACGTCCAGGATCGCCAGCCGCGCGCCGCGCGCCTGCTTGAGCGCGGCCGCCAGCACGCTGGCCGGGATGCCGTCCAGCTTGGTGTCGAGCTGCAGGGCCGTGATGACGTCCTTGGTGCCGGCGACCTTGAAGTCCATGTCGCCCATGGCGTCCTCGGCGCCGAGGATGTCGGTCAGCGTGACGAACTGGTCGCCCTCGCCGATGAGACCCATGGCGATGCCGGCCACCATCTCCTTGAGCGGGACACCCGCGTCGAGCAGGGCCATCGTCGAGGCGCAGACCGAGCCCATCGAGGTCGAGCCGTTCGAGCCCAGCGCCTCCGACACCTGCCGGATCGCGTACGGGAACTCCTCACGCGAGGGCAGCACGGGGATGAGCGCGCGCTCGGCGAGCGCCCCGTGGCCGATCTCGCGGCGCTTGGGCGAGCCCACGCGGCCGGTCTCACCGGTGGAGTACGGCGGGAAGTTGTAGTTGTGCATGTAGCGCTTGGTGCGCTCGGGGTTCAGCGTGTCGATCATCTGCTCCATGCGGAGCATGTTCAGCGTGGTGATCCCGAGGATCTGGGTCTCACCGCGCTCGAACAGCGCCGAACCGTGCACCCGCGGGACCACGTGGACCTCGGCGTTGAGCTGCCGGATGTCCTTGGGGCCGCGGCCGTCGATGCGGACGCCCTCCTTGATGACGCGCGCGCGCATGAGCTTCTTGGTCAGCGACCGGAACGCGGCGCCGACCTCCTTCTCCCGGCCCTCGAAGTCGGCGAGGACCTTCTCCGCGGCGAGCGCCTTGACCCGCTCGATCTCGAGCTCGCGCTCCTGCTTGCCCGCGATGGTCAGCGCGGAGGCGAGCTCGGTGCTGACGGCCGCGGTGACGGCCTCCAGGACGTCGTCCTGGTAGTCCAGGAAGATCGGGTACTCCGCGGTCTCCTTGGCGGCGACCCCGGCCAGCTTCGCCTGCGCGTCGCACAGAACCTTGATGAACGGCTTGGCCGCCTCGAGGCCCTGGGCCACGGTCTCCTCGGTCGGGGCGACCGCGCCCTCGGCGACCAGCTTGAGCGTGTCGCGCGTCGACTCGGCCTCGACCATCATGATCGCGACGTCGCCGTCCGCCAGGACACGACCCGCCACGACCATGTCGAACGTGGCGTTCTCGAGCTCGGGGTGGGTCGGGAACGCCACCCACTGGCCCTCGATCAGCGCGACGCGGACGCCGCCGATCGGGCCGGAGAACGGCAGGCCGGCGAGCTGCGTGGACAGGCTGGCCGCGTTGATCGCGACCACGTCGTACAGGTGGTCCGGGTGCAGCGACATGACGGTCGCCACGACCTGGATCTCGTTGCGCAGGCCCTTGACGAACGACGGGCGCAGCGGCCGGTCGATCAGGCGGCAGGTGAGGATCGCGTCCTCGGACGGCCGGCCCTCCCTGCGGAAGAACGAGCCGGGAATCCGGCCCGCGGCGTACATCCGCTCCTCGACGTCGACGGTGAGCGGGAAGAAGTCCAAGTTCTCCTTGGGATTCTTGGACGCGGTGGTGGCGGACAGGACCATCGTCTCGTCGTCGAGATAGACGACGGAGCTTCCTGCCGCCTGGCGCGCGAGGCGACCGGTCTCGAACCGGATCGTGCGCGTGCCGAAGGAGCCGTTATCGATAACGGCTTCCGTGCTGTGGACACCCTCCACGGGGGACCTCCTTCTCGGGTCGGTCTCCCGCGTCCTTCCGTTTGCCGGGCTCCCCGTTCAGGTGCAGTGCCGGTCTTCGATCGAAGCGCCCGGTTTCGTCTGTACGGCTGTCGCCGTACTGACCGGGGGCCACTACCGAGGACCGGCCCTCTCACGCCGCGGGATCGCGCGTGCTGCTTGCTTGCGGACGCGGGGCACATGTTCTGTCGGGTCGAGTCGGCCTTCCGGCTCCCTCTCCCTCTCGGCTATTCAGTTGTCTCGTCCCGGGCCGCTCACACCGGCGGCTCCCCGGGACCTTTCTCGTAGCAGGCCAATTGTGGCCTGCTACGAGAAAGGAGCGGCGAAGACTCGCCGCTCCTCGCCCACGCTATCGGCGCAGACCCAGCCGCTCGATCAGCGTGCGGTACCGGGTGATGTCCTTGGCCTGCAGGTACTTCAGCAGCCGGCGGCGGCGGCCGACCAGCAGGAGCAGACCGCGACGGCTGTGGTGGTCGTGCTTGTGGGTCTTCAGGTGCTCCGTGAGGTCGCTGATGCGCTTGCTCAGCAGCGCGATCTGGACCTCAGGGGACCCGGTGTCGCCCTCGCCCGTGCCGTACTCGGTGACGATGGCCTTGGTGGTGGCGGTGTCAAGCGACACTGCTTCTCCTTCTCATGGGAAGGCACGCGGAATACTCTCAAGCCCGCGAACGACCGTGCGTGCCTACAGTCGCCGTGACAGGCCAGCCCGGTGGTGAGAAGCACCATCTGAACATGGCTGACATGCAAGGCTACCACCGCAGCTCAGCGGGCCGCACACTCGCGATCGCGAAGGGGTCCGGACGGTCGTCCCCGCCCGGCCTGCCGGTCATCTCGCCTGGTCATCGCCGGCTTGCCCTGGTCATCCCCGACTTGTCCGGTCATCCCCGACGGTCAGGCGGCGGGCCTCGTCGACGTCCGCACGCATCTGCACGATCAGGTCCTCGATCGAGTCGAACCTGAGGGTGTCGCGGAGCCGCTCCGAGAAGTCGACCGCCACGTGCGCGCCGTAGAGATCGAGATCGTCGCGGTCCAGGGCGTACGCCTCGACTGTGCGCGACACCCCGTCGAAGGTCGGATTCGTACCGATGGAGATCGCGGCCGGCCACCGCTGCCCCTCGTACGGCGAGGGCTCCTGCGTGCACTGCAGCCACCCCGCGTAGACCCCGTCGGCCGGGATCGCCATGTGCTGGGGCGATTCGACGTTGGCCGTCGGGAAGCCGAGCGCCCGGCCGCGCTGATGACCCCGGACGACCACTCCCTCGACGCGGTGGGGCCGGCCGAGCGCCGCCGTCGCGCCGACCACGTCCCCCGCGGCCAGCATCTCGCGGATCAAGGTCGACGAAATGGCCTCGCCGTCACGTACCAACGGCACGCCTTCAGTCACGTAATCGTATTTTTCGCCCAGCGTCCTCAATGTCTCGATATCGCCGGAGGCTTTGTGGCCGAAGCGGAAGTTCTCCCCCACCACGACCCCGGCCGCATGGAGCCGGTCGACCAGGGCGGTCTGCACGAACTCGTCCGGCGACATCCGGGAGAACTCGAGCGTGAACGGCAGCACGCACACCGCGTCGACGCCCAGCGCCGCGAGCAGTTGGGTGCGCCGGTGCGGAGTGGTCAGCTGCGGCGGGTGGCTGCCCGGCCGCACGACCTCGTCAGGATGGGGGTCGAAGGTCACGGCCACGGCGGGAACACCGAGGTCCCGGGCCAAATCGACCGCCCTGGCCACCATGTGCTGGTGACCGTGGTGCACACCGTCGAACACGCCGATCGTGACGACGGACCTGCCCCAGTCCCCGGGGACGTCCTCCAGCCCGTGCCAGCCCTGCACCTCGACCTCGATTCCTGTACGGCTTTCGCCAACCGGCCGAAGACAAGCCTGCCATGCCCTACGGCGATTGCGGGAACCAGCCCCTGGACAGTCTCCGATCAGCGTCTGATTCAGGGCCTGATTCCGAGCCTTGATTCAGTGCCTGGTTCCGCGCCTGCTTCCGCGCCTGCTTCCGCGCCTGGTGCAGAACTCGCTCAGGGCACGAAGACCGCGAGCGGCCTCGCCGTCCCGCCGCGCTCCTCGACGAGCGCCAGCAACGTGCCGTCGGGGCCGAAGACCCCGATAGGCCCGGCGCCCAGGCCCGCCGACGCGAGGCGCCCTCCGTGCGCGACCAGCCGGGCCTCCTCCTCCGACACGTCCCTGCGGGGGAACGCGGCGGCCACGGCCTCGGCCATGGGCAGGATCACGCACTCCCGCGACAGGTCGTCGATGGTCCTCGCCGACTCGATGCCGTACGGCCCGACCCGCGTCCTGCGCAAATAGGTGAGATGGCCGCCCACACCGAGGGAGGCGCCGAGATCACGGGCCAGGGCACGGATGTACGTGCCGCTGGAGCAGGTGATCGTGGCGTCGACGTCGACCGACTCCCCCTCCCGGCGGATCCCGGTCACCTCGAAGGCATGGATCGTCACCGGACGGGCCGCGAGCTCGACCTCCTCGCCGGCCCTCGCCCGCTTGTAGGCCCGCTCACCGTTCACCTTGATGGCGCTGACCTGCGGGGGAACCTGCATGATCTCGCCGGTCAGCGCCGCGATCCCCTTGCGGACGTCCTCCTCGGCCACGTGGCCCGCCGGCGTGGTGGCGGTGATCTCCCCGTCGGCGTCGTCGGTGTTGGTCGTGGCGCCGAGACGCAACGTGGCCTCGTAGACCTTCTCGGTGAGCGCGAGATGCCCGAGGAGCCGGGTCGCCTTCTCCACGCCGATCACCAGGACCCCGGTCGCCATCGGGTCCAGGGTGCCCGCATGGCCCACCTTGCGGGTTCCGGCGATGCCGCGCATCTTGCCGACCACGTCATGCGACGTCCATTCCGCCGGCTTGTCGACGATGATCAGCCCACTGGGGGGCGCGGGCCGGCGCGGCCTAGCCGTACTCATGAGAGGTCCAATGCATGGTCACGAAACGAGGGTACGCAGGTCAGGGTGCATGTTCGGGAATTCGCGCATGATCACGAATCGGGTCGTCGCAGGTCAGGCAGGTCGCACCCGAACCTGTGCATGATCACGGGTCAGGTTGGGGCAGGTCGGGACCCCTGCGCGCGAACCTGTGCATGATCACGCGGAAGGGGGGTGTGGGGGGCGGAGGTGGGGGCGGAGGGCGGCCATCGTCTCTTCCGGGGATACGTGGGAGGAGAACCCGGCGGCGGACGGATGCCCTCCGCCGCCGAGGGTGGTGCAGGCCCTGCCCACGTCGATGGCGCCCTTGGAGCGGGTCGAGACGTTCCAGACGCCGTCGTCGGCCTCCTTGAGCACGACCGCGACGTCCGCCTCGTCGACCCGGCGGACGACGTCGATCACGCCCTCCACCTCGTCGTACGGCAGGGCATGTGCCGCGCGGTCGGCCCTGGTCACGTAGGTCCACACGATCCCGTGGCCGGCGGCCTCGGCGGGCTCCAGCGTGACGCGGTCGAGAGCGGCGCCCAGCACCCGCAGATAGGCGAACGGCGACCGGTCCCACAACTCGCGGGCGATCTCGTCCGGGCGGAGGCCCGCGGCGATCAGCCGCCCGGCCATGGCGTGGGCCGCCGGGGTGGTCGCCGAGTATCGGAAGGACCCGGTGTCGGTCACCAGCCCCGTGTAAAGACAGACGGCGACGTCCCGGTCGATCGTGAGCCCGAGCCGGTGGATCAGCTCCTCCACGATCACGGTGGTCGAGGCGGCGGACGGGTCGATGAGGTGCAGCGACCCGAAACCGGTGTTGGAGACGTGATGGTCGAGCACGACCAGGTCCCCGGCCCTGCCCGCGTTGGGGACGAGCAGGCCGAGCCTGTCCATGGTGGAGGCGTCGAACGTGATCATCAGGGGAGGTTCCGCCGGGTAGGCCGCCGGCTCCACCAGGAGGTCCTGACCGGGAAGGAATCGCAGCAGCCTGGGCACCGCGAACCCCTGGTCCCCGAACGAGGCGACCACTTCCGTGCCCGCCTGCCGCAGGGCCAGACCGAAGCCCAGCATCGACCCGAGCGCGTCCCCGTCCGGGGACACATGGCAGGCGAGCGCGACCGAGCCCGCGCCGCGGACCAGTTCCACGGCCCGCTCCCAGTCCGTCTCGGCGACGGCCGTACCGTGCGTGATCACGTTGTGCGGTGCCCTGCCCGGTCCGAAGTCTCGTCCTCGTCCTCTTCGCCGGCCTCGCCGTCCAGTTCCTCGTCGAACCGGTAGGGATCGGCGTCGCCGGCGAACTCCGCGCCTTCGGCCCGCTTGGCGATCTCCTCGTCCCTGGCCTTGGCCACGGCGAGCAGATCGTCCAGGTGGCGCGCGCTGTCGGGCAGCGGGTCGTGGACGAACGAGAGCGTCGGCGTGTGCCTCAGGCCGGTCTGACGGCCGACCTCGGATCGGATGATCCCCTTCGCGCTCTCCAGCGCGGCGGCGGTGCCGCTCCGCTCGGCCTCTGAGCCGAACACGGTGTAGAACACCGTCGCGTCACTCAGATCAGCGGTGATCTTTGCGTCCGTCACCGTCACGAAACCGAGCCGCGGATCCTTGATCCGCCGCTCGAGCATCTCGGCGACGACCTGCTGGATGCGGTCGGCCAGCTTCCTGGCGCGCGCTGCGTCCATGCTCACGCTCCCTCGTTCGATGTACGGCTGACGCGCCGGCCGTTCGGTCTATTCCTCGTGGTCGTTGAACAGCCGCTGCCGTGCCGACAGCAGCTCGATCTCGGGGTGGTAGGCGACCACTCGCTCGCACGCGTCGAGCACCTCGTCGCAGTTGGCCGCCGACGCGGAGACGACGGCGACGCCGATCTCCGCGCGACGGTGCAGGTCCAGATGGCCGGTCTCGGCCACGGCCACACCGGGGAACCGCCGCTGCACCTCAGCGATGAGCGGGCGGATCACGGAGCGCTTCTGCTTCAGCGAATGAACGTCGCCGAGCAGGATGTCCAAAGAAAGAGCACCTACATACATGGGTACGTGTCCACGTCTCGGACGGTTCGGCCGCCGCCCGCGAGGGCGGCGGCCGAAGACGTCAGCTACGCGGCTTCTCCCGCATCTCGAACGTCTCGAAGACGTCGTCGATCTTGATGTCGCTGTATCCGAGGCCGATACCGCACTCGAAGCCCTCGCGGACCTCGGTCGCGTCGTCCTTGAACCGCCGCAGGGACACGACGTTCAGGTTGTCGGCCACGACGACACCGTCGCGGATGATGCGGGCCTTGCTGTTGCGGGTGATCGTGCCCGAGCGGACCAGCGCACCGGCGACGTTGCCGATCTTCGGCACCTTGAAGACCTCGCGGACTTCGGCGGTGCCCGTCTGGACCTCTTCGAACTCCGGCTTCAGCATGCCCTTCAGGGCCGCCTCGATCTCCTCGATCGCCTGGTAGATGACCGAGTAGTACCGGATGTCGACGCCCTCGCGCTCGGCCAGGTCGCGCGCCCGGACCTCGGGGCGGACGTTGAAACCGATGATGACGGCGTTGTCGTCGGCGATCGCGAGGTTGACGTCGTACTCCGTGATCGCACCGACGGCGCGGTGCAGGACGCGGAGGTTGACCTCCTCACCCACATCGATCTTGAGCAGCGCGTCCTCAAGGGCTTCCACCGAACCGGAGACGTCACCCTTGATGATGAGCTTGAGCTCGTCGACCTGGCCCTTCTCGAGGTCCTTGAACAGCTCCTCGAGAGTGCGCCGGCGACCGGACTTGGCCATGTCCGCGATGCGCTGCCGGGCCGCCCGCTGCTGGGCGATCTGACGTGCCATCCGGTCGTCGGTGACGACGATGAAGTTGTCACCGGCGCGGGGGACGGCGGTCAGGCCGAGCACCTGGACCGGACGCGACGGGTCGGCCTCGTCGACCGTGTCCCCGTTGTCGTCCAGCATCGCCCGGACGCGGCCGAATGCCTCGCCACAGACGATCGAGTCGCCGACCCGCAGGGTTCCGCGCTGCACGAGCACGGTCGCCACGGGACCGCGGCCCCGGTCGAGGTTCGCCTCGATGGCCAGGCCCTGGGCGTCCATGTGCGGGTTGGCCCGCAGGTCGAGTTCGGCGTCCGCGGTCAGCACGATGGCCTCGAGCAGGTTGTCGATGCCCGTGCCCTGCTTCGCCGAGATGTCCACGAACAGCGTGGAACCACCGAACTCCTCGGCCACCAGGCCGTACTCGGTCAACTGGGCCCGGACCTTGGTCGGGTCCGCACCCTCCTTGTCGACCTTGTTGACCGCCACCACGACCGGGACGTTCGCCGCCTGGGCGTGGTTGAGCGCCTCGATGGTCTGCGGCTTCACACCGTCGTCGGCCGCGACCACCAGCACCGCGATGTCGGTGGCCTGCGCACCACGGGCACGCATGGCGGTGAACGCCTCGTGACCCGGGGTGTCGATGAAGGTGATCTTCCGCTCTTCACCCTCGTGCACGGCCGTCACCTGGTAGGCGCCGATGTGCTGGGTGATGCCGCCGGCCTCGCGGGCGACGATGTTGGTGTTCCGGATCGCGTCGAGCAGCTTCGTCTTACCGTGGTCGACGTGACCCATGACGGTCACGACCGGCGGACGCGGAGCGAGGTCCTCCTCGTCACCCTCGTCCTCACCGAACTCGATCTTGAAGGACTCGAGAAGCTCCCGGTCCTCCTCCTCCGGGCTGACGACCTGGACGACGTAGTCGAGCTCGGCCCCGAGAAGCTGCAACGTCTCCTCGTTGACCGACTGGGTCGCGGTCACCATCTCGCCGAGGTGCAGCATGATCTGCACGAGCGAGGCGGGGTTCGCGCCG
Source organism: Planotetraspora silvatica (assembly GCF_016863315.1). Taxonomy (GTDB): domain Bacteria; phylum Actinomycetota; class Actinomycetes; order Streptosporangiales; family Streptosporangiaceae; genus Planotetraspora; species Planotetraspora silvatica. The sequence goes on along the minus strand of NZ_BOOQ01000035.1, from coordinate 347 downwards.
ATCCTGTCGGCGAAGTCGGCCAGCGACGCGCCGCGCGGAAGGCGGATCGTCTGCCCGCCGCCACGCGGAGCCTGCACGCCACCGATCGCCGGGGCCTGCATGTTGTCGAACTCTTGACGCCTCTGACGCTTCGACTTGCGACCACGGGTCGGCCGGCCGCCGGGACGCCCGAAGGCACCCGCCGTACCGCCGCCACGGCCACGGCCGCCGCCACCACCGGGACGACCGGCGAAACCGCCGCCGCCACCGCCACCGGGACCGCCCGTGCCGCCACCAGGACGACCGGTGCCCGCGGCACCCGTGCGAGGACCGCCGAAGCCGCCACCGGGACGACCACCGCCGCCACC
>NZ_BOOQ01000034.1 GCF_016863315.1 Planotetraspora silvatica | reverse complement strand
GCCACCGGCGGGACGGCCCTGCGGCATCATCATCGGGTTGGGACGCGGACCACCGGGGCGAGGACCACCGGCGCCGGGACCCGGGCGAGGACCGCCCGCGCCGGGACCGGGACGGGGGCCACCGGGACCGGGACGAGGACCGCCCGCGCCGGGAGCGCCCGTACGGGCACCCGGCGGACGCGGCATCGCTCCGTCGCGGCCGCCGTCACGACGCGGCTCGCGAGGGCCGCGATCTCCGCGGTCGCCACGATCGGGCCGGTCGGTCCGCTCGGGACGCTCGGCGCCGTCGCGGCTGCCGGGACGCGCAGGACGCTGACCCATGCCGCTGGCGGTCGAGGAGAAGGGGTTGTTGCCCGGACGCGGGCCACGGGGACCCGGCTTGGGACCACCGGGACGCGGAGCGCCTCCGGAGGGCGCACCCGGGGCCGCCGGCGCGCTCGACGCGGGCCGGGGAGCCGGGGCCGGTCGCGGACCGGGCTTCGGCGCTCCGGGACCGGCGGGCCTGCCGCCGGACGCCGCCGGACGCTGGGCCTGGGCCGGAGGACGGGTGACCTCGGGACGCGCCACTTCAGGCTGACGCACCACTTCAGGCTGGTGCGTCACCTCGGGCTGAGGAGCCGGCTGGGCCGGCTGCGTCGGATGGGGCATGGGAACCGGACGCGGCGCAGGCCGCGGACCCGGCTTGGGGCCCGGCTTCGCCACCGCGTCGGCCGACGGGGAAACGGGCGCCGACGGGGCGCCACCGGCCAGGCTCTCGGCCGGCCTCGGCGCGGGCCTCGGCTGCGCCGGACGCGGGGACGGCTTGCCGCCACCCCGGGAGGCGTCGCCCTTGCCGAACGCCTCTGTTAGCTTGCGGACGACCGGCGCCTCTATCGTTGAAGACGCCGACCTCACGAACTCGCCCATCTCGGTGAGCTTGGCCATCACGACCTTGCTCTCTACCCCGAACTCCTTGGCGAGCTCGTACACACGGACCTTCGCCACTGCACTCCCTAACTCGGCCCGGGAGGCTCGCAGTGCCGCCGGACCGTCGCTACCTGGACATACTCATCGCCGCGTGCTCATCAGGCGCTCATAGCAATCTGACTCCGCCCATTCAACTCGGCGTCCTTACATGACAGTTCTTCGTACGTCGGCCCCGGGCCGAATTCAGGGGCCAGCGGTAACCATTCACCCGGGGCTTACCCCTAGTCAAGCCCCTCAAGGTGAGCACGCAGACGCGCCACATCGAGCGCTCCCTGCGCGCGAAACGCGCGAGAGAACGCCCGGCGGCGTTCGGCGAGCTCCAGACAACCCGAAGACGGATGCAACGAAGCACCACGTCCCGGAAGCCGTCCTCGTAGGTCGGGGACGATGACGCCATCGACCACTACCAGGCGGAGCAACTCGGACTTTACCGTGCGAACCCGGCACCCCACACACGTTCTCAGTGGGGCAGCCTGGTCACCGCTTTCCAGCTTACCTTGCCGAGGCATCGGCGGGATCAGCCGGTACCTCCTGAGCATCCGACCGGATGTCGATGCGCCATCCGGTCAGACGCGCGGCGAGGCGGGCGTTCTGGCCCTCTTTGCCGATGGCCAGCGACAGCTGGTAGTCGGGCACGGTCACCCGTGCCACCCGGCCGTCCAGATCGATGACCTCGACCCGCGAAACACGTGCCGGCGAGAGCGCATTCCCGACGAAGTCGGCCGGATCGTCCGACCAGTCGATGATGTCGATCTTCTCGCCGTGCAGCTCGGTCATCACGTTCCGCACGCGGGAACCCATCGGACCGATGCAGGCGCCCTTGGCGTTCACACCGGCCTTCCTGGACCTCACTGCGATCTTCGTGCGGTGGCCTGCCTCGCGCGCGATGGCCGCTATCTCCACCGTGCCGTCGGCGATCTCCGGGACCTCCAGGGCGAAGAGCTTCTTCACCAGGTTCGGGTGGGTTCGCGACAGGGTCACCGAGGGACCCTTCGGCCCCTTCTTCACCTGCACGACGTAGCAGCGGATGCGCTCGCCGTGGGTGTACTCCTCACCGGGGACCTGCTCGTTGTGCGGGAGGATGGCCTCGATCTTGCCGAGGTCGACCAGCACGACGCGCGGATCCTTGCCCTGCTGGATGATGCCGGCGACCAGCTCACCCTCGCGGCTGGCGAACTCGCCGAAGTTGATCTCGTCTTCCGCGTCGCGCAACTGCTGGAGGATGACCTGCTTGGCCGTCGTGGCCGCGATCCGGCTGAAGTTGCCCGGAGTGTCGTCGAACTCCCTGGCGACCTCGCCGCCTTCGTCGAGCTCGGCCGCCCAGATCGTCACGTGTCCCGAGACTCGGTCGAGCTCGGCACGCGCCTTCTGCGCCGCGCCCTCCGTGCGGAAGTAAGCGATCAGCAACGCGTCCTCGATCGCCTTGACGACCAGGTCGAAGGAGATGTCCTTCTCCCGCTCCAGGCTGCGCAGGACGCTCATGTCAATGTCCACAAGGTTCCCCCTAGCCCTCGTCGTCGATGTCGTCGTCGCCGAGGTCGTCCAGATCGTCGTCCGCGCCGTCGTCGAGATCGGCGCCTGAGCGGCTGAACTCGACCTGCACGCGGCCTCTGACCAGTTCCTCGAACCCGAGGCGGCGCGTCCCGTCCAGCTCGACGCCGGAATCGTCCGCGCCGGTCACGCGGCCTTCGGCCGACGTGCCGTCCTTCAGGTCCGCCTTGACCAGACGGCCGGTCGCGCGCCTCCAGTGGCGCGGCTCCGTGAGCGGGCGGTCGACTCCAGGGGAGGTGACCTCCAGGACATAGGGCCCTGTGCCCAGGGCGTCCGTCGCGTCGAGCTCCTTGGAGATCGACAGGCTGACGTCGGCCACGTCGTCGAGGCTCACGCCGCCGTCGCGGTCGACCACCACACGCACCAGCCTGCGCTTGCCCGCCGGAGTGACCGTCACGTCCTCGAGATCGAAACCGTCGGCGGCGATCACCGGGCCGAGCAGTTCCGCAAGGCGGTCGCGTCGAGCACCGTTGCCCATACCGACCTCCCATTTGTTCGTTTGACTCGCCCGATGTGCCAACAGCCTATCGACACTATGGGACGGAAAGAGCGCCACACCCGGCGGCCGCCCGACACTGGCACGACATCCGAACGAAGCGGTGACCACTGGGCGGCGCGCCGTACGATGCTGTGTCGTGGAGCACACAAGCGGGGGACACCTCACGAGGCGCGCCCTGCTGGGCACGACGGTGTCCGGGTTGATCGTCTCCGGCTGCTCATCCCTCTCCTCCGGGCCGCCCGAGCGGAAACCGGTGGATCCCCAGGTCGCGCTGCTGGGATCGCTCATCGCGGCGAAGGAGCAGATGATCGCGCTCTACCAGCGGGGGACGCTTTCCGGGGATGCGACGGCCACCGCGCTCGAGCCGTTCCAGGAGCGTCACGCCGCCCATCTGGCGGCCTTCCGCAAGCTGCTCCCGCCGGACGCCGCGTCGAGCCCGTCCCCGGCGGGGACCCCGTCGCCGGCCCCGACATCCGCGGTATCGGTCAAGAAACTGCGTGACGCGGAACGCAAGGCGGCGGCCGGGAGGCCCGCCCAGATGGCGACCGCGTCTCCCGCGCTCGCCCAACTGCTGGCCAGCGTGGGCGCCTGTGAGGCCGTGCACGTGATGGCGCTGGGGAGGCTCCGTGGCTGACGCGCTCGCCAAGGCCCTGTCCGCCGAGCACGCGGCGGTCTACGCGTACGGGGTGATCGGCGCCAGGACGTCGGGAAGGCTCCGCACCCGGGCGACGGCGGGATTCGACGCCCACCGGGCGCGCCGCGACCAGCTGCGCTCGCTGATCACCCAGGGCGGCGGTTCCCCCGCCGAGCCGGGCCCGACCTACCAACTGCCGTTCGAGGTCTCGTCCTCGTCCGACGCGGCCCGCCTCGCCGTGCTGGTGGAGCAGCGGCTCACCACCGCCTATCTCGAACTGGCCGCCGACCCGGACGCCTCGGTGCGCCGCGTGGCCGCGCTGGCCGCACAGGAATGCGCCACCCGTGCGTACGGCTGGCAGCCCGCGATCGCGGCGTTCCCCGGGATGCCGGGGCAGACGGCCTCGCCCGCGCAGTCGAACGACGCGAGCGAGACCACAGACGTAACGACGGACGAAACGACGGAGGAGCCCACAGACGAGACCACGGACGCGACCACCGAGACAATCGATCCCACGTCGTTCGCCTCGGAGCCGTCCGCCGCCCAGTGAGGCGGCGCGATCAGGGGCGCGATCAGGCCTGAGCGGCCGCCAGGACGCGGTCCACGGCCTCCGCGAGCGGGATCTCCTCCTTGGTCCCCGCCGCACGGTCGCGCAGCTCCACGACGCCCTGGGCGAGCCCGCGCCCGACGATCAGGACGGTGGGCAGCCCGAGCAGCTCGGAGTCCTTGAACTTCACGCCCGGCGACACCCCGGCGCGGTCGTCGACGAGGACCCGCAGACCGCGCGACTCCAGCGTCTCCGCGAGCTGGGCGGCCACCTCGATCTGGTTCTCCTTGCCGGTCCCGACGATGTGCACGTCGGCGGGGGCGATCTCACGGGGCCACACGAGGCCGAGCTCATCGTGCCTCTGCTCGGTGATCACGGCCACCGCACGCGAGACGCCCACGCCGTACGAGCCCATGGTGATCCGGATCGGCTTGCCGTCGGGCCCGAGCGCGTCGAGTCCCGCCGCGTCGGCGTACTTGCGGCCGAGCTGGAAGATGTGGCCGATCTCGATGCCGCGGTCGATCGACAGGGGGTGGCCGCAGCGCGGGCAGGCGTCCCCGGCCCTGACCTCGGCCGCCTCGATCGTGCCGTCGGCCTCGAAGTCGCGCCCCGCGACCACGTGGGCGGCGTGCTTGCCGGGCTGGTTGGCGCCGGTGACCCACGCCGAGCCCTCGACCACGCGGGGGTCGACCAGATAGCGGATCCCGAGCGACTTGAGGACCTGCGGGCCGATGTAGCCGCGCACCAGACCGGGGTGACGGGCGAAGTCCTCCGCCTCGAAGATCTCCGGCACGCCGGGCGCGAGGAAGGCCTCCAGCCGCTTGAAGTCGATCTCGCGGTCGCCGGGAACGCCGATGATCAGCGTCTCGAGCTTGTCCGATCCCGGTGTGCGGACCTTGACCACGATGTTCTTCAAGGTGTCCGCCGCGGTGATCCCGAGGCCGAAGTGCTCGTTGACGTGGTCGACGAGGGTCTCGATGGTGGGCGTGTTCGGCGTGTCGAGCACCCGGACGGCGGGCTGCTCGGTCCGGACGACGGGCGGCGGGGTGGTGACCACGGCCTCGGCGTTGGCCGCGTAGTCGCAGTTGCGGCAGGCCACGAACGTGTCCTCGCCCGTGGGTGCCGTGGCGAGGAACTCCTCCGAGGCCGACCCTCCCATGGCGCCCGACATGGCGAAGACGACGCGGTAGTCGATGCCGAGCCGGTCGAAGATCCGGATGTAGGCCTCGCGGTGCATCTCGTAGGAGCGCTTGAGCCCGTCGTCGTCGAGGTCGAAGGAGTAGGAGTCCTTCATGACGAACTCGCGCCCGCGCAGGATGCCGGCCCGGGGGCGGGCCTCGTCGCGGTACTTCGTCTGGATCTGGTAGAGGGTCACCGGATAGTCCTTATAGGAGGAGTACTCCCCCTTGACCATGTCGGTGAACATCTCCTCATGGGTCGGCCCGAGGAGGTAGTCGGCGCCCTTGCGGTCCTTCAGGCGGAACAGCGTGTCGCCGTACTCCGTCCAGCGACCGGTCGCCTCGTAGTAGTCGCGGGGCAGCAGCGCGGGGAAGAGCACCTCCTGGGCGCCGATCCGGTTCATCTCCTCGCGGACGACCCGGGCTACGTTCTCCAGGACGATCTTGCCGAGGGGCAGCCAGGAGTAGATTCCGGGGGCGACCCTGCGGACGTATCCGGCGCGGACGAGCAGCTTGTGGCTCGGCACTTCCGCGTCCGCCGGATCCTCACGCAGGGTGCGCAGGAACAGGGTCGACATACGCAGCAGCACGGCTACTCCTTGCTCGTGAGAGCTCTCGAGCCGCGTCCTGCGGAAAGCTCGCGGAGACCGGCGTCTGAGAGACGACGTGAGTACGACGTGCACCAAGGGTATCCAGTCCCGGCCGCTCGGCGCCCCTGGAAAAACCTCCCACGGGACGCGTCGCGGCGCACGTCGTCCGAGCCGGTGCCGCCGGGCCTCGTGATCGCGTCCGGTCGCCGGTACGCGGGGCCCTGCCGGAGAGCCCCCGGCCCGGCCTCTCAGCCGCCGAGAAGCTCTTCCCAGTGCTGCCTCTGGGCGACGCGCCGGCCCGCGGTCACCGCGCCGTCGAGCGTCGCCGACATCCGCCACAGTCCCGGGCGCGCCCGCAGGCGGGTCATCCCGATGGGGTCGACGGCCCGCAGCACGAAGCTGACGCCCATCACGTCGAGCGTGGCCATGGAGGCCGTGACGAGACCGGCCGGGCCGGCCAGCGAGCCGGCGAACCCCGGCTCCTGGACGCGTTCCACCAGCAGCGCCGCCACCTCGGAGGCGTTCGGCCCGTCACGCCACTCGATGTGCCAGGAGTGGTCGCTCCCCCGCCACCAGGCGAGGTCACGGCAGGCCTCGAGCATCTCGGCCTCGCCCGCCAGTACGGCCATGACCCGGCCTAATGCCTCGTATCGCCGTGCGTTCGGCGTCCGGGCGTCGTCACGATCAAGGCTCGCGTGCGCCCCGATCGCATCCCGCCCCCCGCGGAGTCCCGTCATGTCTGGGAGGGTTTCATCATTCGGCCGCCTCGTCCCGGAGTTGCCGTCTTTTGGGCTGCGGCAGGAGTTCTCGTGGTCTGCGCCGCGCCCGGCCCGGACGGTGCGCGCCGGGCCGGGCCCGAGGACGAACCGCACGTCCGCGCCCTCCGTTCGCACCGTGTTCCGTACGGCGGAGCACGGCACCGCACAGGAAAGGGCCCGCCGGAACGGAAAAGTCGCGACCGGAACCGTCTTTTCCGGTCGCCGCCGAGGGCGGGCGGTCATTTCCCCTAGGTAAATGAATGACGTCCTTTATTGAAATGGCACATCATTTGCCCGGAAATTTCATCTTATTGCCCCGACCGCGGTCGAACGTGATACTCACCGCGTGCGTCCTTTCCGGGCAACAGCATGGAGGAGAGCCGATGGGCGAGCGGATCTGGAGACGCCGGCACGGGGAGGCCGCAGCCGGTGACGCGCCTGGACGGCACCGCAGGCCGGTGACGACCGCGCCCGCGCGAGCCGGCCCGGGAACCCGGGACACGGGTCTCAGGACATGGGCCCCCGGACACGGGGACCCGAGCGGACACGGCGCCGGACAGGTCGCGCGCCCAGGTTCTGGCCCGGAGGGGTGCCGATGATTGAGAATCACGGTGAGGACGTCTGCACAGTGGAGGCCAGGATGGCGTTGCGTGTGGCGGTCGTCGGATCGGGTCCGGCCGGGATCTACACGGCGGAAGCGCTGACCAAGCAGGCCCAGGGGCCTGTCGAGATCGACGTGCTCGAGCGTCTGCCGACGCCCTACGGGCTCGTCCGGTACGGCGTGGCCCCCGATCACACGTCGATCAAGTCGATCGCGGGTTACCTCCGCCGCGTGCTGGAGGCGCCGGGCGTCCGTTTCCTGGGCGGCGTCGAATTCGGCTCCGACGTGTCGGCGGACGACCTGCTGTCCTGCTACGACGCCGTCGTCTACTGCACGGGCGCCATGGTGGACAGGCGCCTCGGCGTGCCCGGCGAGGACCTCCCGGGAAGCGTCGCCGCGACCGACTTCGTCAATTGGTACTGCGGGCATCCCGACGTGCCACCGGACACCTTCTCCCTCGACGCCGAGGACGTGGTGGTCATCGGGGTCGGGAACGTCGCGGTCGACGTGGTCCGCGTGCTCGCCAAGGGGGCCGAGGAGCTGCGCGACACCGACGTCCCCGACGAGGTCCTGCGACGCCTGGAGGCCTCGCGGGTCCGGCGGATCCACATGGTCGGCCGGCGCGGACCGGAACACGCCAAGTTCACCCTCAAGGAGCTGCGCGAGCTCGGCGAGCTGATCAACGCCGACGTCCTCACCTTCCCCCACGAGGTGGAGGTCGGGGACCTCACCACGCTGTCGCGCCAGACCCGGGGGAACGTGGACGTCCTCCGGTCGTGGTCCGAGCGCGTGCCCGCGAACCGGCCGAGGCGGCTGGAGGTGCGCTTCTGGCTGCGCCCGGTCGAGATCCTCGGCGTCTCCCGCGTCGAGGGCATCCGGCTGGAGCGCACGCGCCTGCAGGACGGCCGGGTCGTGGGGACGAACGAGTTCGAGACCATCCCGGCCGACATGGTGATGCGGTCGGTCGGCTACCAGAGCGTCGCGCTGGCCGGGGTGCCCTTCGACAGCACCTCGATGACCGTGCCCAACGTGGCGGGCAAGGTGTCGGACCGGCAGTACGTGGCGGGCTGGCTCAAGCGGGGGCCCACCGGGGTCATCGGGACCAACAAGTCCGACGCCGCGGAGACCGTCCGTACGCTGCTCGCCGACACGACGCCCGGGACGGCCCGCATCCGCCTGGACGATCTCCTGAGCGCCCGCGGCGTGACTCCCCTGACCTACCAGGACTGGCTCGCGATCGAGACCGCCGAGGCCGAGCTGGCCACGGCGCTCAAGCGGGGCGAACGCGTCAAGCTGGTCGGCCGCCCCGCCATGCTCGCCGCCTGCGGCCGGGTCACCCATCCCGCGCAGGACGCCACGCCCTGAGCCGGGATTTCAGGACGGCCTCGCGAGCCCCTGCCGGTGACCGGCCCGCCTCGCCGCCTTTCCCCGATGGCGGCCGTCTCTGCGAGGATCGGGCCATGGACACGACGCTGGCCGAGCCGGACGAGTCGCTCGAGGGATTCGCCGAGGCTCATCGCGAGCAACTGGAGCGCTATCCGGCACAGGAGATCGCCTGGCAGCCGGTGCACACGGTCTACGTGCCCGCCGACCGGGTGACGCCGGGGATCGTGGCCGACTGGCGGCACGCCGCGATGGAACTGCTGCACCGGCACGTCTTCGCGCCCACCGAGCTGGCTTCGCTGTTCGGTCTCGACCTCGACCTCGCGACGCCCGTCCACGACCGGCTGAGGAAGAAGCTCGCCGCGGAGCCGATCGAGGACCTGCGGATCGACTTCGAGGACGGCTACGGCCTCCGGCCGTGGGACGAGGAGGACCTCCACGTCGAGAGCGCCGCCGCGGCGGTCGCGGCGATGCACGAGGAGGGCACGCTGCCCCGGCGCTGGGGACTGCGGGTCAAGTCCTTCGCCGACGGAGACCCGCGCCGGTCGATCCGCACGCTGGACGGCTTCCTGACCGAAGTCCTGAAGCGGACGGGAGAGCTGCCCGCCGGGTTCGTCGTGACCTTCCCCAAGGTCCTCGTCGAGGCCTATCTCGGGCAGTTCGCCCGGTGCCTGGAGGCGCTGGAGGAGGCCCTGCGCCTCGGCCGCGGCACGCTCAGGTTCGAGATGCAGGTGGAGGCGCCGCAGACCGTGCTGTTCCTCCAGCGGACCGCCGATCTGGTCCCCTCGCTGGGCGGACGGCTGGCCGCCGCGCACTTCGGGGTGTTCGACTACACCGCCTCGATCGGCCTGCCGCCGCACGAGCAGCGGCTCGACCACCCCGCCTGCGACCATGCCCGGCACGTCATGCAGACGGCGCTGGCCGGCACCGGCGTGGAGCTCTCGGACGGTTCGCTGGCGGCGGCTCCGGCCTCCGACTCGGCCGAGGACGTCGGCGCGCTTCTCCAGCGCCATTCCGCCCAGGTTCGCCACTCGCTGGCGCACGGCTACTACCAGGGCTGGGACATGCACCCGTCCCATCTCATCAGCCGGTTCGCGACCGTCTACGCCTTCCACTACAGGTGCTACGAGGCCTACGCGGAGCGGGTCCGCGCGTGGGAGGACCGGCGCGCCGCCGAGGGGGGCGTGCTGGACGAACCCGCGACGATCAGGACCCTGGTCTCGGCCCTCGCCCGCGCCGAACACGCGCTGTCCTGACCCGCGTCTCCTCGCGCACGCTCACGCGGCGGCGGGATTCCCGCCGCCGTGCCCGCGGGTGATCTCAGGCGAGGTCCACGAGTTCCCGCCACGCGCGCACGCGCGCCGGGTCGACGGGCAGGCTCCACGACTCCCGTACGGCGCTGCCGACGTGGAATGCCCTGATGCCGTAATTGAGCAGCACCGGGACGTGCTCGGTCCTGAGCCCTCCCCCGGCGAGCGTGAGCGGGCCGTCCCCCGCCTCGGCCCTGGCCCGTAAGACCGCCAGGCCGTCACCCACGCCGTCGGGCGAGCCCGCCGTGAGCACGGTGGCGAGGTTGGGCAGGAGCCGTACGGCGCGCCAGGCCGCCCGGACGTCGGCCGCGTGGTCCACGGCCCGGTGGAACGTCCACGGCAGCGGCGCGACGGCGTGGATCAGCGCCTCCGTGGCGTCCAGGTCCACAGAACCGTCGCCGGTGAGGAACCCGAAGACGAATCCGGCCGCGCCCGCCTCGGACAGTTCCTTGACGTCACGGCGCAGCCGGTCCAGTTCCCCGGGCGTCACGCCGAAACCCGCGTTGCGGCGCAGCATGACCATCTGCGGCAGGCCGCACTCCGCGGCGATCGCCGCCACGGTGTCCGCCGAGGGGGTGAGCCCGTCGGAGCTCATGTCGGCCACGATCTCCAGGCGGTCCGCACCGCCTTCCTCGGCGGCCACCGCGTCGCGCACGTCCAGCGCGATCACTTCCAGGAGAGATCCGGTCATGATGCGAACAGTATCGGGTCCCTTTGCGACGCCGTACGGCATCCGCCCCTGTTCAGGCCCGGATCAACTCCTTGTGAGCATCGATGTCAAGGACGTGGCCGTATCCCGCCTCGCGGGCGGGGCGCTCGAAGAGCGCACCTGAGGCGCGGTGCGGCAGATCCACCGTGCGCACGTGGCGGAACCCGAACCTGCGGTAGTAGGCCTGCAACCGGGGGTTGTCCTTGGCGCAGTCGAGACGCAGCCAGCGCCGGCCCTCCTCGGCGGCACGGCCCGCGGCCCAGTCCAGCAGCATCTCGCCGAGCCCCTGTCCCGAGTAGGCCCTGCTGACGGCGAGCTTGTGCACGTACAGGGCGTCACCCGGCCGGTCGTGCCTCGTCCAGAACTCCGGGTCGGCGTGGCCGTCCAGCGCCATGGTCGCGGCGGGAACGGGATCGCTCCCGTCGTCCAGGAGGTACATCGTGCCCTGCTCGATGAGGGGCTCGATCCGCGCGGCGGGGAAGCCTCCGTCGGGCCACTGGTGCACTCCGGCGGCGTTCAGCCACTTCGCCGCCTCGGCGAGGAGAGTGAGCACGGTCGGGAGATCGCCCGGCGTGGCGCGACGGAGCGTGAGTTCGACCGGCAGATCGAGGGTGTTCGTGGGCATGAGAGAGTCCTTCCGGTGCTGAGCGAGTTGATGTGAACACGAAGAGTGACGACCGCACGCCGCACGGCGGCCGCGTCAGCGAAAGGCGGGAAGCAGCGTCAGGGTGCCCGAGCGTTGCGCGGTGATCGCTCGCGGCGGGCGCACAGCCAGAGACGACCCCTCCGGCGAGGGGTCATCCGTGTTTCGTCAATGACGTTCCAGCTCGTATCTGATCAGGTGCTTGTCGGCGGGGAGAACCGACACGGCGACGCGCACCGGCGTATCGCCCGAGTCATATCCAACTCGGACATAAACGACAACTGGCGTACCCGGTTCCAGCTGAAGTTGCAATGCTTCATCCGGAGTCGGCATACGTGCCGAAATGTCGTCAACAGCTCGGACTTGGGGATGTCCGAGCTCCGCCAGTACGCGGTTGGCCCCGCGCTTGATGTCCCCCGGCCTCGCGATCTCCGAGTCTCCGACGAGATCGAGCGGGAAATACGAGTCATACGTGTTGTACGGCTGGCCGTCCACGAAACGGAGACGGCGGCGGACGACGGCGAGGGAGTCGTCGCCCAGGGCGAGACGGGTGGAGACGTCCTCCGGGGGTTTGACGATCGAGACCTCGATGTTCTGATCGGCTCTGCGGCCCTCCGAGGTGACCGCGTGAACGAACGAGTCGAAACGGGGCTCACTCTGGTCGAGCGGGAGGAACTCGTCCTGGGGACGCATGAGAAGGGGCCGGCGCTCGCGTACGAACGTTCCTCGCCGGCGCATCCGGAGGATGAGACCCTCGTTCTCCAGCTCGCCCAGTGCCAGCCGTACCGTGTTGCGGCTGACGCCGTGCGCTTCCATGAGGTCGGTCTCGGTCGGAATCTGGTCGCCTGGCGCGAGATCGCCCGTATAGATGGCGCGGCGTACTTCGGCGGCCACCTGTTGGTAGAGCGATGATCGTGCCATCTTTCCTCAATCTACCCTTTTGTTCCAACAAATCTAGACGATCTCGGTCTGCCGGGGAACAACCCCTTGACCTGACCCCGCTGGGCCGCGCATTATCCAAACGTTGGTACAAATCCATCAAATGGGGGTGGGAGCCGGTGCTAGCGGTCCGCGCGGGTACGCCGTACTTGCCCTGGCGCGATCCCGGCGAGGCGACCCGTTTGCTTCGCTACGCCCTGCACCGGCAGGGATTCACCCACACCTACCAGAGCAATGGGAACGGCATGTCCGTGCTGTCGGTATCTGCCGAACTGACCGTCTGGTGCAAGAACGGATGCTTTGTGTGGAGCGAAGGTGATCTGGTGGTCACCCATCCGTCCGACGATCCCGACGGCGCGACACGCCTGATCATGCGGCATTACCGCGTGCCGGAGCAGCAGTCGGACGACGGCTGATCCCCCCTGAACTCCGCGCGACAAGCGAGGCTTCGACCCCAACCCTCGCCGGGGTCGAAGCCTCCCGCCGGGGAGGTGCGCGTCCTGGCGGGTCCCCCACGCCCGCCAGGACGCGTCGCCATCTCGGCGACGCGTCCCCCTCTCGCCGGCCTCCACGCCCCCGGCGGACACGACCGCCCCGCCACGGGAACGCCGCCGAGGTCGTCCTGGCACGGGACCGACCGGTCGGTATGCTTCGGCCATGACTCTGTTCTCGGTGGAAGGCAAGACGGTCGTCGTCACCGGCGGCTCCCGCGGGATCGGCAAGATGATCGCGGCCGGTTTCCTCGACGCGGGCGCGACGGTCTACATCTCCTCGCGCAAGAAGGACGAACTCGAGGCCACGGCGGCCGAGCTCGGATGCCATGCCGTACAGGCCGACCTGTCGGGACCCGAGGGCGTGGAGACGCTCGTCGAGGCCGTGTCGGCTCGCGAGGACCGGCTCGACGTGCTGGTCAACAACGCCGGAGCGAGCTGGGGCGCCCCGCTTGAGGAGTATCCCGAGCACGCCTTCGACAAGCTCTGGAACATCAACGTCAAGGGGATCTTCTTCCTGACCAGGCGGTTCCTTCCCCTGCTCAGGGCGTCCGCGTCGGCCGACGACCCGGCCCGCGTGATCAACATCGGCTCGATCGACGGCATCCGCGTCCCCGCGATGGAGAACTACGCGTACTCGGCGGCCAAGGCGGGGGTGCACATGCTGACCCGCCATCTCGCCCACCAGCTCGCCGTGGAGTCGATCACGGTCAACGCCATCGCACCGGGGCCGTTCGAGTCGAAGATGATGGCGTTCGTCCTCGACGACCCGGGAACGCGCTCGCTCGTCGAGAACTCGGTGCCGCTGGGGCGGATCGGCAGGCCGGACGACATGGCCGGCGCGGCCATCTTCCTGGCCTCCCGGGCCGGCGCCTACCTCACCGGCGCGGTCATCCCCGTCGACGGCGGGATCTCCACCCACGGCTGAGCCGGAACGGCCCGCCGCCTGGAGAGGAACCGACCGCCTAGGATGACCGCCATGACGCAGGTCGCGGTGTGCGGACCGGCCGACTGCACTCCCGACGAGGCGGCGGCCGCCCGGGCGGTGGGCCGCCTGCTGGCCGAGCACGGCGCGGTCGTCCTGTGCGGGGGCTACGGCGGCGTCATGGCCGCGGCCGCCGCGGGCGCCCGCCGAGCCGGAGGCGTCGTCGTCGGCATCCTCTCCGGCCGGGATCGGACGGGCTCGAGCCGCGACCTCACGATCGTGATCCCCACCGGCATGGGCGAGGCGCGCAACGCCCTCCTCGTCCGCGCCGCCGACGCGGTCATCGTGGTCGGCGGGTCATGGGGCACGTTGTCCGAGCTGGCGCTGGCCCGGCGCGGAGGCACTCCCGTGATCACTCTCGGCGGGTGGCGGATCCTCGACTCGGCCGGAGAGCCCGTTCCCGGGCCGATTCCCGCCGCCGACCCGGCCGACGCCGTGCGCCTCGCCCTGGCCCGGCTTCAGGGCTGACGGGCAGGGCCCGCACCCCCTGACCGCCCGGGACTGCCGCTGGCGTCTGCGGTGTGACCTGGCAAGGGCGAAAGTCGAGTGGTCGAGAGATGGCGTGGGTCATGTGTGCCAGGACACGCGACGGGTCACGGCCAGCGCACCTCCGGGGTGCATTCCACGAACCGCGCGTACTGCTCGAACGCCCGCTCGACCTCCGCCCGGTCGCTTCCGTGGAGCGGTACGAGCGGCTGAACGGCGATCCGCACCCGGCTTTTCGCGAGGGTGCGTTTCCAGGTGGCCACGACCCGGCCGGCGCGTACCACGGTGGACCGGAAGACCCCGTTGTTGCCGGGGATGATGGCCGCCTTGTGCTCGTCGGCGACCATGAGCGAGCGGTCCTTGTAGCCCAGCAGGTATTCGTCGAACCCCGGCAGCACGAGCACCTCGTCGTCGTCACCGGCCGGAGGAGGGGCGGTGTCGAGGAGCGTGGCGTCGAGGTACGTCTCCACCCCGTGGACGGTCACCCGGGCCAGCGCGTCGCCGGCCACGGCGATGCCGCGTTTGGCGTCGGCCGCGGTCAGGCCGGTCCAGCCCGCGAAGTCGTGCCGGGTGGTCGGCCCGCGGCCGCGGAAGTAACGCAGGGCGACGGTGCCCAGCGCCTCGTCGCGCTCTGGCCGGTGCGGGTCGGGGACCCACTCGTCGAGCAGCACGAAGCTCTGCTCATTGCCGATGTTGGGGGCGATGCACAGCAGGCCCCGCTGGCTGGCGTAGCACAGCAGGTGGTAGCCGCGCTGGCCACTGGTGTCGATGCCCTTGCCGGCCAGCACGGCCAGGCACTCCGACCGGCTCAGCCGCCCGCCGCCGGCCAGGGCCGCGCCCAGCACCTCCATGGCTTCGACAGCGGTCTCCTCCAAGAGGCCGAGTTGCTCGTGCCGCCTCGCCGCGCCGTTCAGCACCCGGACACCCATCAATTCGAGCATCCAGCGGGCGTCGCGGGACGGGACGAAATGGATGGTGCCGCGCATCGGCCACGTCCGCAGCGCCTCACGCCGCTCCAGCGCGGCGGTGACGTCGGCGGCGGTGTATCCGGGCAGTCGCGCGCCGAACGACCACAGACCGCCGGCCAGGTCTTGCGCCTGCATCGCCCCGAGCCAGGTCACCACTTCGGCCACGCCCGCCGCCCGGCCGGCGCCACCGGCCGACGCTCGTAGCAACAGGCTGGACATCCGCAGGCCGAGCACCTGTTGGGGGGTGAGTTCCACTGATTGCCGCCTCCTCGCGGTCACCGTAGCCGTCGCCGCAGCGAGCCGGGGACGGCCGCCCGGCACCCGGCCCCGGGTACGGCTCAGAGGCTGTCGGCCAGCACCCGCGCGAACAGCTCCGGCGCGTCCAGCTCGTAACGCAGGAAGAGGTACGGCTCGGCGGCCTCGAGCTCCATGAGCACCGGCTCCCCGTCGGGCATGCGGACGAGGTCGACCCGGGCGTAGAGCAGGCGCTCCCCCACCTTGCTCAGCACGAGCTCCGCCAGGGCGAACTGGTCGTCGTCGGGATCACGCAGGCGCGCCCGGTTGGCCTCGTCGATCGCGGTCTCGGTCAGCATCGGGTGACGCCGTACGGCATGGCTGAACTCGCCCCCGAAGTAGAGGAGGGACAGCTCCCCCTCGTGCTCGACCGCCTTGACGTACGGCTGCACCATGGCCGTCCTGCCCGCGCCGACGAGCTTGGCGACGTGCGCCTCGGCCAGATCCCGATCGGCGGTGCGCATCGTGTCGCGCGCGCCGGACGAGATCGCGGGCTTGACGACGTACTCCTCCCAGTGAGGAAGCTCCGCGTTCGTCCCCGGCTCGGCCCAGTGGGTGGGCACGGTCGGCACGCCCAGGCCGCGCAGGTAGGTCTTGTCGGTGTTCCATTCGAGCACGGACGCCGAGTTGAACAGCCGGGTCGCCTGCTCGACCCGCCGGGCCCAGGCCGTGAACTCGTCACGGCGCTCGATGTAGTCCCACGCCGAACGGACGACGACGGCGTCGAACGAGGACCAGTCGGCCCGGGGGTCGTCCCACGTGAGCGTCGTCCCCTCGATCCCGGCTCCCAGCCAGGCGCCCAGGAGGATCTCCCGCTCGTCGTCGAACCGCGCGACGGGATTGTCACAGGTGACGTATGCGACCTTCATCGAGTTCTCATCTCCCCGTTGTCGGCGACCATCGTACGGACTCGGGACGAGTGGGAGGAAACAGCGTCAGGCCTGGCCTGTCAGCACCTCCGCGGCGGCCTGGCCGCACACCCGGGCCGAACCGTGGGTGGCGATGTGCACCGCGCCGAGGTCCGTACGGCCGGGCAGGCCCATCTCCACGATCACGCCGTCCGGGCGGGCGGCCAGGACGCGTTCCACGAAGTCCAGCTGCCAGGCGTGGCGGTGCGCGTCGCGCACGACGATGACCAGGGGCCGGTCGGCGGCCTCGCACAGCACGCGGTCGGGGGCTCCGTCCATGGCCTCCGGCTCGCTCAATCGGGTGACCGTGGTGCCGGGCAGCAGCTTGCTCAGCGGCTCGCCCGCCCCCCACGGCATGCCCTTGTCGATGGCCAGGTTGGTCTCGGGCGCCAGTTCGACCACGTGGGAGGCCACCACCAGGGGCAGGACGGCCGGCCCGCCGGGCCTGCGGGTGACCCTGACGGCCCTGCGGGCCGCGGCGAGCCCGATCTCGTCGGGAAGCTCCGTCTCGGCCGCCGCGGCATGCCATGAGGCGAGCGCCCGCACCCGGACCGCCGCGTCGGCCAGCCGCTCCTCGGGCAGGGTGCCGTCGATGACGGCGTCGGCGACGGCGTCGCGGATGAGCTCGACCGTGGCCTCGTCGGAGTTCTCCCCGCCCACGCAGATGGAGTCCGCGCCGGCCGCGATGGCGAGCGCGCTGGCGCCGCCCAGCCCGTAGCGTCCGGCCACCGCGGCCATCTCGATGCCGTCGGTGACGATGAGCCCCTCGAAACCGAGCCGATTCCGGAGGAGGCCGGTGAGGATCTTCGGGCTGAGGGTGGCGGGGAGTTCGTCGTCGTACGCGGTCACGAGCAGGTGACCCGTCATGACCGAGCGGACGCCCTCCTGGATCGCGGCGCGAAAGGGCCACAACTCCACCTCGTCCAGCTCCTCCGCCGAGGCGGTGACCCGGGGGATGCTGTGGTGCGAGTCCACCGACGTGTCGCCGTGCCCGGGGAAGTGTTTGGCGCAGGCGGCGACCCCGGCGGACTGCAGTCCACTGACCCAGGCCGCGGTATGCCTGGCGACCAGAGCGGGGTCGGCGCCGAAGGACCGGAGGCCGATCACCGGGTTGTCCGGGTTGGAGTTGACGTCGGCCGCCGGCGCGAAGTCGATGTTCACCCCCGCCGTGCGCAGGTCGTGTCCGACGTCGCGGGCGACCTGTTCGGTCAGGGCCACGTCGTCGACCACCCCGAGCGCGTAGTTCCCCGGACGGGAGCTTCCGGTGCGTGCCTCCAGGCGGGTGACCTCGCCGGCCTCCTCGTCGATCCCGATGAGGATGTCGGCGTTCTCCGCCCGGAGGGCCGAAGTGAGGTCGGCGAGCTGCGCGGGGGTGTCGACGTTCCTGGAGAACAGGACGACTCCGGCGAGTCCGTCGGCGAGCCGCCGGCGCACCCAGTCGGGTGCCGCGGTTCCCACGAAGCCGGGCAGGAGGACCGTTTCGGCCAGACGGAGAAGGTCCGGGCTTCGCTTCATACTGTGCCCACTGGGCAGCGCTCTGGCATGCGAGAAATCTAATAGGAAACTTTCCTATTCGCCAGTCTATTGACCTCGGATTTTACAGATCGACACGTCGCAGTTTGTTCCCCTCGACCTGGAAGCGCGCGGCCGTCGACACGGAGGCGCCCGGGCGGTCCACGAAGTCGACCGCCCGGTAGTCGGCCTGGAACCGGTCGGCGGCGGCCGTGCAGAACATGTAACCGCGCCGGCCGTCGAAGAAGGCGAGGTGCGGGTTCGACTCCAGGACGGCGTCGGAGTCGACCTCACCGGGCATGCTCGTCACCGACGCGGCGGCGAACTCGACGCCGAGCGCCTTCGAATCCGGGTCGGACCAGGCGGACCGCAGGTCGCCGGCCCACGCGTTGTGGACGTCGCCGCTCAGCACCACCAGGCCGTCGGGGGCGTGCGCCAGCACGCGAGCCCTCGACTCGGGGTAGCCGTCCCAGGCGTCGGCGCCGAGCGACCCCGCGGGGAACCTCCGCGGGGCGAAGAACACCGCCTGCGCGAGCACCTTCCACCGGGCGGTCGAGGCGTCCAGCCGGTCGGTCAGCCACTGCTCCTGTTCGGGGCCGAGCATGTCCCGCCCCTCCCGGTACTGCCGCGTGTCGGCGACGACGAAGTCGACGACCCTGCCGTAGGCGCGCACGCGGTGGTTGCGCAAGTTGGCGCCCTGCGGGCGGTCGCGCAACGGCAGGTGCTCGAAGTAGGCCTTGAACGCGGCTGCCCTGCGCTTGAGGAAGGCGCCCGGGCTGCTGCCGTCACCCGGCAGCCTGCCCGAGTAGTCGTCGCGCACCTCGTGGTCGTCGGGCAGCGCGATCCACGGGGCCGCCGCGTGGGCGGCCTGCAGGTCGGCGTCCATGCGATAGCGGGCGTATCGGTCGCGGTAGGCGCCCAGCGTCCTGCACTCGGCTTCCGGCTCCAGTCTGCGCACGTAGTGCCCCGGCCCGGGATGGGCCGGCTTGCCGTACTCGTAGATGTAGTCGCCGAGGTGGATGATCACGTCGGGCACCTCGTCCGCCAGATGGCGCAGGGCCGTGAAGTATCCGTGCTCGTAACGCTGGCACGAGACGACCCCGAACCGCACGGGGTCCGCCGAGGCGGGGCCGGGGGCGGTCTTGGTGCGGCCCACCGGGCTGGTGTGATCGTCGACGGAGAAGCGGTAGAAGTACTCCGTCCCCGGCCGCAGCCCGGTGATCTCGGCGTGTACGCTGTGGGCCCAGTCGGGGTTGGCCGCCGCGGTGCCCGCCTGGACGACCCGCGCGAACGCCCGGTCCTCGGCCACCTGCCAGTGGACGGTCATCGTCTGGTTGGGCATGCCTCCCGGCCGGGTGGGATGCAGCGGCTCAGGCGCCAGACGGGTCCACAGGATCACCCCGTCGGGTAAGGGTTCTCCCGAAGCCACCCCCAGTGTGAACGGATAGCCCAGTTTCGCCATGGCTCCGATCCTGCCCTACCCGCCGTCGAGTACGGCGTGCTTGTGAAAGGTCGCAAGCGGGCGGAGCGGAGGCCCGCCGAGGCGATTCGCCCGACTTGGCAGGCATCGCGGCCGGGACGGGCGCCGACCAGGGGTGGAATGCCCGAAGTTGTACACACTCGCACGGGCCGGGCACAGGGAAACCTCGGGGCGTTCGAGCAAGCTCTTGCTCGAAGGCTCATAATGGTCGGCGTGAACCAGCGTAAGAACTCCGGCGCCACCGCCGCTCCCGTACGGGCGAAACGGACCGGTGCGACCGGCCCGGCGTCGGAGCGGCGCGACCATCTCGTGAAGCTCGCCGCCGAACTCTTCGCACGCAAGGGCTTCCAGGCCACCACGGTCCGCGAGATCGCCGACGAGGCGGGCATCCTCTCGGGAAGCCTCTACCACCACTTCGACTCCAAGGAGACGATCGTCGACGAGGTGCTCCGCACCTTCCTCGAGGACCTCATCGCCCGCTACCGCGCGGCGCTCGCCGACGCCGCCGACGCGCGCGCGGCCCTGTCCCAGCTGGTCAGCATCGGGTTCCACACCCTGGAGCCGCACCGCGCAGCCATCACGGTCATGCAGAACGACTGGAACTACCTCCGCTCGCTGCCCGGCGACCGCTTCGACTATCTCGTGCGGGCCGAGGACGAGGTCGAGCGCATGTGGATGGAACAGATCAGGCGTGGCCAGGCCAGCGGCCAGTTCCGCGCCGACGTCGACCCCAAGCTCACCTACCGCATGATCCGCGACGGGATCTGGGTGGCGGTCCGGTGGTTCCGTCCCGGCGGACGCCTCGACACCGACGCCCTCGCCGAGCACTACATCAAGGTGCTGTTCGACGGACTCGCCACCGGGGACCGGACGACGCAGCCGGCATGACACTCGTCGAGAAGGTGCGGGCCACGCTCGCCGAGGTGGCCGATCCGTCGAGTGCCCCCGCCATGCGGGCGTACATGAAATCGGAGATGCCCTACCTCGGGGTGACGGCGGTCCCCCGGCGGGCCGCCCTGCGGCGGGTCTTCGCCGAGCACCGACTGGAGTCGGCGCCGGAGTGGCGCAGGACCGTGCTCGCGCTGTGGCGGGAGGCCGAGTACCGCGAGGAGCGCTACGCCGCGATCGAGTTGTCGGGCTTCCGCTACTACAAGCCCTGGCAGACCCTCTACACGCTGCCCATGTACGAGGAGATGATCGTCACAGGGGCCTGGTGGGACTTCGTGGACGATCTCGCCATCCGCAGGATCGGACCACTGGTGCGGCTCTTCCCCGAGACGATGCGCCCGCTGATGCTGGAATGGGCCCACGACCCGGATCTGTGGAAGCGGCGTACGGCGATCCTCTGCCAGAACTCCTTCAAGGACGGCACCGACCGCGGCCTGCTCTACGCCTGTATCGAGCCGAGCCTGTCGGACATCGACTTCTTCGCCCGCAAGGCCATCGGCTGGGCGCTGCGCGAGTACGCCAAGACCGACCCGGTCGAGGTCGTCCGCTATGTCAGCCACCAGGGCATCTCCGGGCTGTCCCGGCGCGAGGCCCTGCGCAACATCGCCGGCCAGGGCTGAGGACAGGGACCGCCGGACCCGGGCTCAGGACACGGGGGCTGACGGCTCGCGCGCCCCGAATACGCGCGAGCCGTGCCGTCTCATCGCCGGTCAGGCACCGGGAACCGTGTCGACCCAGGCGGTCGACGCCGTGCGGTAGCCGTTGACCCGGTTGACCACTTCACTGGGCGCGACGACCTCGTTCTTCGCGTGGTAGAACCAGTCGACCTGCTGCACGTACGTGCGCGGGGTCGAACTGCCGATCTGGCCGCCGCTGATGAACCACAGGTTGAAGTTCACCGACTGCACGGTCTCGGGGTAGTAGATGCCGCCGTGCTCCGCGAACAGCGCGCCGTCGATGTAGTACTTGATCGTGCCGCCGGAGACCTGCAGCACCAGGTCGTGCCAGCCGTCGTAGCTCTGGCGGACCTCACCGTGGACGTTGACGGCCAGCCAGGGCTCGTTCTGGTAGGTCTCCCACGACGTGGCGTACATGATGCCGGAAGGCTCGCCCCAGCCTCCGTTGGGCAGGTACTCGAAGTCCTGCTCGCTGTAGTCCGGGTCGAGGTCGCGGTTGAGCGGCGTGATCGTGAAGAAGGTCTCCACGATGGCGTCGCCGTCGGGACCGCTGACGGGGGCGTCGGAGAACTTCACCCGGGCGGCGTAGGTGCCCTCGAGGAACTTGCGCTGGTTGAGCACCTCCGACTGCTGGGTGCCCGAACCGGTGCCGTCGGTGGCCGACTTGAGTTGCAGCGCCTTGTTGGAGCCGGAAACGACCGGGAAGGAGATGTTCTCCTTGGGCCAGGAGGCGCCGGGGATGCCGGGACCGCCCTGGTTCGTACGGATAGTCCAGTTGTGCGCGTTAATCCGCGTGTCGTTGGCGTCGGTGTAGGAGAAGTCGTCGAAGACGACTCCCGCGTTGCCGCCGGTGGGCGGCGGGCTCGGCGACGTGGGAGGCGTGGGGGTCGGCGTCGGCGTCGGATCGCCGCCCGCGGGGGCGTCACCCCAGACGAGTGCGCCGTTCTGATAGGCGGTCACCTTGGACCAGTCGGCGTAGGTGGTCCTGGACGAGCCGAAGGAGTAGTCGTCGCTCTGCGTGATCCGCTGCCAGTCGGCACGGTAGAAGCGCAACTGCAGGTCGCTCGTCTGGGCGCCGGGAGCGAGCGAGCCCGAGGTGAAGCCCACCTCCAGGTACCGGTCGGCGGTAGCCGTACCGGGGGAGATCGTGCCGAACGTGCCGGTCACGGTGGAGCAGGAGACCACCGCCCACGAGCAGGCGAAGCGGTACTGCTGCGTGGGCGAGTCGGCCTTGAAGTAGTAGCGGATCTTCACCGAGCTCAGCGGCACGGCCGTGGTGCCGCTGTTGACCAGGTTGAACCACGGCTCGACCTGGTCCGCCGTGGCTCCGGCGGCACTCGTCTTGTACTGGACGCGGAGTGAGGTCGCGGCGTCGGCCGGGAGTGCGGCCACGCCGATGAGGGCGAGGGCGGACACGAGTCCGCCGGCTAACCACTTCTTGCTGGACACTTTCGTCCTTTCCTTGGGTGCGATCCCCCGTGGTCTGGCGGTCCCCCGTGGTCTATGGGATGAACGGCCCGACCCGGACACCCTGGGCTTCCAGCCGGGCCAGGTGCGGGTGGAGTCGCTGGAGGAAGTCGGGGTAGTCGCCCGCGGAACCCCAGGCGACCTCGGCGAACGCGCAGAGCCGGGGAAAGGCCTGGCGCTCCACATCGGAGGGGGTGGGCATGTACTCGGTCCAGAGCTGGGCCTGGACGCCGAGGATCCGCCCGTCCGCCCGCTCGGGTGCGGCGGGAGGGTCGAAGTGGTAGGCCCCGGAGAGCGAGAGCACCCGGTCGGGCGCGAACGGGCCCGGCTCCAGGACCGGCGGGTAGTCGAGGTAGGTGCGCAGGTGAGGGGCGAGGACGACGTCCCTGCCCTCCAGCGTCGCCTGCGGGCCGCTCTCCTCGTCGAGCCAGGTCATCGTGGTCGCGCCCGGCGGGCCGTCGGCCTTCTCGTACCAGTAGACGAGCTTCCTGCCGTGGGCGGCGAGGTGCTCGGCCATCCGGGCGGTGATCCAGGCCCGCGCCGCGTGCGCGCCCGGCAGGCCGAGTTCGCGGATGCGCTCCTGGGCCCGCGGCGTGCGCTCCCACTCCCCCGGCAGGCACTCGTCGCCGCCGACGTGCACGTAGTCGTCGGGGAACAGCTCGACGACCTCGTCCAGCACGTCGTGGAAGAAGGCGATCGTGGACTCCTCCAGGTTGAGGGTGTGCTCGCTGATCCCCCACCGGTCCCACACGCCGAGCCGCCTGCCCGGGTCGTTGCCCAGGTGCGGGTAGGCGGCGAGCGCGGCCTGGACGTGCCCGGGCAGCCCGATCTCCGGGACGACGCGGACGAACCTGTCGGCCGCGTACGACACGATCTCGTGGATGTCGTCATGGGTGTAGTGGTCGCCGGTGACCTCGGTGAGCCGGGGATACCGCTTGATCTCCAGCCGCCAGCCCTGGTCGTCGGTCAGATGCAGCTGCAGTACGTTCAGCTTGAGCTCGGCGATCAGATCGATCAGCCGCAACACGAATTCCTTGGGCATGAAGTGCCGGGCGACGTCGAGCATCACGCCGCGCCAGCCGAAGCGGGGACCGTCCTCGATCGTCCCGTACGGCACGGCCGCGCCGAGTTGCCGCAGGGTCTGCCTGCCGTAGAACTCGCCGGCGGGCCCGCCGGCGGCCAGCTCGATCACGCCGTCGGAGACGCTCAGGCGGTACCCCTCCGGTCCCAGGTCACGATCATTTGACAGCAGTACGGCACTGTCCGCGTACGTGACGAAGCCCCCGAGGACGGCCAGTTCCCTCGGCCGCGGAATGATCACGTTGAGTTTCCCTCCAGGCAGGATTGACGAGCGGCCCGGCGGTGGGCCGCACGATGACACACGAGCGGGCCGGCTCAGCCCTTGACGGCGCCGGCGATGAATCCGGTGGTCACGCGGCGCTGCAGGACCAGGAAGACGAGCAGGACCGGCACCATGAACAGGGAGGCGGCGGCCATCGTCGCGCCCCAGTCGGTGCCGAAGACGTTGCTGAAGGACGAGAGCCAGACGGGCAGCGTCCGGTCGTCCTGGTTCTTGATGATCAGGGCGTTGGCGAAGGCGAACTCGTTCCAGGCGATGATGAACCCGAACAGCGAGGTCGACATCAGGCCGGGCGCGAGCAGCGGGAGGACGACGCGGCGGAAGGCGACCGCCCTGCCGGCGCCGTCCATCTGGGCGGCCTCCTCCAGCTCCGGCGGGATCGCCGCGAGGAACCCCCGCAGCGTGACGATGGTGAACGGCAGCGTGACGATGAAGTAGATGAGGGTCAGCATCGACAGCTTGTCGAGCATCCCGGTGTCGCGGGCGATGATGAACATCGGGATCAGCAGCGCCTCCCACGGCGCCATCTGCGCGACGAAGACCATCAGGATGAAGGCCTTCCTGCCGCGCCAGCGCATGCGAGCCACCGCGAAGGCGGCGAGCAGGGCGACGGCGAGCGCCAGCACCACCGCGGTGGCGGAGACGAGCAGGCTGTTGCGCCAGAACAGGGCGAAGCCGTCCGCGCCGACCGCGGTCCTGAAGTGGTCGAGCGTGGGGTGGAGAGGCAGGAACTGCGGGGTGTCGGCCTGGATGTCCCTGGTCGGCTTGAACGCGGTCACCACCATCCAGTAGACGGGGAAGACCGACACGACCAGCACGCCGAGGGCCGCGACGTTCAGGGGCAGCCGGCGGAGCTTCACAGGCCTTCTCCTTCGTGCTTGTACATGCGCCGCAGGTGCGCGACGAGGACGACGAGCAGGATGAGCACGGTGAGCGTCGAGATCGCCGAGCCGAGGTCGTACTTGTGCAGCGACTGGGCGACCTGGAAGGCGTACACCGGCAACGTGGTGGTGGCGTCGTCGGGGCCGCCCCGGGTGATCGCCCAGATCTGGGCGAAGCACTTGAACACCCAGATCACCTCGAGCGAGGTGATCAGGCCGAACAGCGGCCGCAACATCGGGAAGGTGACGCCGCGGAAGATCTGCCACGCGCCCGCGCCGTCGATCCTCGCCGATTCGTACAGCTCGGCCGGGATCGTGGTCAGCCCCGCGTACAGGGTGAGCGCCGCGAACGGCACCGACTGCCACACGATGAGCAGCACCATGATGGCGAATGTCGCCTGGCCGTTCGCGAACCAGCTGAACCCGTCGAACGAGTCGAAGCCCAGGGAGACGAGCGCCCAGTTGACGACGCCGAGCCTGGACTGGAACAGCCACTGGAAGACGGTGGTGGCGGCCAGGACCGGGGTGGCCCACGTGAGGACCAGGCCGCTCATCACCGCCAGCCGCATCCTCCTGCCGAGGCGGGCGATCATCAGCGCCGTGAGCGTGGAGATCACCATGATGAGGACGACGTTGACCGCGGTCCACACGAGTGTGCGGCGGACCACCGTCCAGAACTCGGCGCTGCCGAGCACGTCCTGGTAGTTCTCCAGACCGACGAAGGCCGCCCCGCCACGGATCAGCTCGCCGGTCCGGAAGTGCTGGAAGGAGATCACCACGCTGCGCAGCAGCGGATAGAAGAGCAGATAGGCCGTGCCGACCACGGTGGGCAGGACCAGCAGGTACGGCCAGGCCCCGGCGATCGTGCGCGCGGCGCCCCGGCCGGAGCGCCTGCGCCGGGGGTTCACGCCGGAGGGCCGGGCCGCCGCGGACGGGTCCCGGCCGCCGGTGTCCCCGGCATCGGGATGCGACGGCTCTCCGGCGCCGGGCCGGCGCCGCCCCGACGGTACGGAGATCCCGGCGGACAGGAGATTCCCGGGGGGTTGTGGAGCCTCGGAGGCCACGACTTTCCTCTCACACACCTGGCCCGCCCGTTCCGCCCCCTGGAAGGGAGGAGAGGGGGCGGAACGGGACAGGCGGCTCTCTCAGGACACCGGGCTCTCAGGACTTGGTGTTGAGAATCTCGCCGATGGACTGCGAGGCCTTGCCGGCCTCTGCGGCGGCGTCACCGGTGAGCGCCGCGGTCATGTACTCCTTGATGACGTTCTTGGCCTCGACCGCGGCCCAGTTGGGCGAGTTCGGCGTGGCGTGGCCGTTCGCGGCGCCGATCGCCATGGCCGCCGCCCCCTCGCTGCCGCTCAGCACGCCGGCGAGCGACACGCGGTTGGGCACGTACGACATCTCCTTGGCCATGTCGGTCTGGAACTTCTCGCCGGCGAGGGCCTTGACGACCTCGTAGGCCGCGTCCTGGTTCTTGGACGCCTCCGGGATGATCAGGTCGGAGCCGCCGGTGAAGACCGCGCCCGGCTTGTCCGCCGTCTTGCCCGGGATCGGGAAGAACCCGAGCTTGTCCTTCAGGTCGGGGTTGGCCTTCTCGATCGCGACCGCGCCGCCGGGGGCGGAGATCAGCTGCGCGACGTCGCCCTTGGCGAAGACGTCGGCCTGCGGAGGGTTGGCCTCGTCGGAGTCGCGCGGGCCGTCGCCGAGGGCCTGGAGCTTCTTGTAGAAGTCCATGCCCGCGAGCGCCTGCGGCGTGTCGAGGCCGCCCTTCCAGGTGGTCCCGTCGTTGACGGCCAGGTCGCCGCCCTCGTCCCAGATGAAGCCGGAAAGGGTGTACCAGTTCTGACCGGGGAGATAGATGCCCTGGTCGCCGCCCTTGTTCAGCTTGGTGGTGATGTCGATCCACTCGTCGCGGGTCTTCGGCGCGGCGGTGATGCCGGCCTTCTCGAAGAGGTCCTTGTTGTAGATGACGACACGGTTGGCCGCGTACCACGGGATGCCGTACTGCTTGCCGTCGATCTTGCCGGGCTCGGCGAGGCCGGGCAGCCAGTCGGCGCCGCCGAGGTCGGTGGTCTTGTCGGTGAGATCCTTGACGCCGCCACTCGCGGCGTACTCCGCGACCTGGGTGTTGCCGACCTCGATGACGTCGGGGGCGTCGTTGCTCGCGAGGGCGCTGGTGACCTTCTGCCCGATGCCGTCCCACTCCTGGACCTGGATGTCCAGCGTGGTTCCCGCGTGCGCGGACTGGTAGTCCGAGGTGAAGCGCTGGACCAGCGCGTCGGAGATGCTGTCCCGCATGATCCACACGGTGAGCTTGGTGGAGGGGGTGCCGCCCGCCGAGCCGGGGCCCTGACCCTGGGTCTCGGTGGAGGAACTGCACGCGGTGAGACCGGTTGCGATCGTGAGCACCGCGGCCGCGGCGAGAAGGCGCCTCATGGCTACTCCCAGTGGTCATATATTGGTAAGTAATTGGCCTGTTGCGGATAGAGTGGTCTTAACCAGTTGTGCCGTCAAGACCCATATTTAAAGGGAAATGTCGGCGAACTGGTAAGGCTTTGGTAAGGTCGAGGCGTGACTCTGAACACGGGAGCCGGGCTGAAACGCGACCGCGTGCGGGACTTCCTGCTGGACTTCGTCGCCGACATGAGGGCGGGTGAGGCCATCCCCTCCGAGCGAGACCTGTGCAAGGAGCTGGGAGTCTCCCGGCCGACCCTCCGGGCCGCGATCGACGACCTCGTCCGATCGGGCGTGCTCGTGAGAGAGCACGGCCGCGGCACCTTCACGGGACCGCACCGGGTCACCCAGGCCCTGGCGGCGACGCCGAGCGGATCGTTCTACGCGCCTCCGGCGGAGGGCCACTGGCTGAGCCGGATCCTGGAGTTCGGCTCTGCGCCGGCCGGCCCGCAGCTCGCCAGGCGCCTGCAGCTCGCCCCCGCCGCGCTCGTCCTGCGCGTGGTCCGGCTGCGCGTGGTGGACGACGAGCCGATGGCGATCGAGCGGCTCCATCTCCCCCACCTGCTGGTCGACGGGCTCGTCCCCGACGACATGGAGTCGGGCTCGTTCTACCGCGTGCTGCGC
Organism: Planotetraspora silvatica; assembly: GCF_016863315.1. Classification (GTDB taxonomy): domain Bacteria; phylum Actinomycetota; class Actinomycetes; order Streptosporangiales; family Streptosporangiaceae; genus Planotetraspora; species Planotetraspora silvatica. Next base: position 50,065 of record NZ_BOOQ01000034.1, on the reverse strand, counting down.
GAGCGGTTCGGGGTGGACGTGCGCAGCGCCGTCCAGACCATCGAGGCGACGGTCACCGACGAGACCGAGGCCGCGCTGCTGAGTGTGCCCGAACACTTCCCCGCGCTGATGGTCGAGCGGACGACGCGCGACGTGAACGGCGGAATCGTGGAGTTCACCCGGTCGATCTACCGGGGTGACCGTTACCGGGTGACCTCAGAACTGCACTTCGACGCCGCCTCGGGCTGACGCCGTTACATCCGGCACGACAAGGGCGCCCCTGCCCGGGCGGGCACCACGCCCGCAGACGTGACAGGCCCGGCCCGGACAGGCACCACGCCGCATGACGGGACGCCCGGCCCGGGCGGGCACCGGTCAGGCCGGCCGGAAGGAGTCGCGGGCCTGCGGGGCGGCGTGCTTGATCATCAGATGCCGGGTGACCGAGTACTCCTGCACCGCTTCCTGGCTCATGTCCTTGCCGAAACCACTGCCCTTGACCCCGCCGTGCGGGGCCTCCGACGCGATGGGGAGATGGTCGTTGACCCACGTGACCCCCACGTCGAGCCGGTGTGAGACCCGCAGCGCGCGGGACACGTCCGCGGACCACACCGACGAGGCCAGGCCGTACGGCGTGTCGTTGGCGAACCGCACGGCCTCGTCCTCACCGTCGAACGGGACGGCCACGAGCACGGGCCCGAAGATCTCCGACTGAACGATCTCGCTCGACTGGTCGGCGTCGGCGATGAGCGTGGGCGAGTAGTAGAAGCCGGGCCCGTCGATCGGCGTGCCGCCCCAGACGATCCGGCCGGAGGCGCGGCTCACGAAGCCGTGGACCCGGTCGCGGTGGGCCGCGGAGATCAGGGGGCCGATGTCCGCCCCCTCGTCCCACGGGTCGCCCGGTCGAACCCGGGACACGGCGTCCCGCAGCGCCTCGACGGCCTCGCCGTACCGCGATCTGTCGATGTAGACCCGGGTGGCGGCCGTGCAGTCCTGCCCCGTGTTGTACGTCGCGCCCATCACGACGCCCGCCGCCATGTCCTCCAGCGTCGCGTCTTCGAAGACCAGGGCGGGCGCCTTGCCGCCCAGTTCGAGGTGGACCCGCTTGAGGCCGTCGACCGCGCCCCGCATCACGGCCCGGCCGGTCTCGGTCGAGCCCGTCACGCTGACCATGTCGACACCGGGATCGGTCACCAGCGCCTGGCCGACGTCGGCGCCGCCGGTGACGACCTGGAGCAGGCCGTCGGGAGCGCCCGCCGCCGCGAACAACTCGGCGAGCCGCAGCGTGGTGCCGGGCGTCCGCGGCGCGGGCTTGATGACGACGGCGTTGCCGGCCGCGAGCGCCGGGCCCGCCTTCCAGACGGCCATGATGAAGGGGAAGTTCCACGGCGAGATCGACCCCACGACCCCGATCGGCCGCCTGACCAGGACCGACGTGTATCCCTTGCTGAGCACGCCCGCGCCGGTCCCCTCCAGCGACCTGGCCGCCCCGGCGAAGAACCGCAGGTTGTCGATGGCGAAGGGCAGTTCCCCGTCCCTGAACACGGCCGCGGGCTTGCCGGTCTCCGCGACCTCCAGCCGGGTCAGCTCGTCGGCGTCGCCCTCGACCAGGTCGGCGAGCCGCAGCAGCACGCGGGCCCGCTCCCCCGGCGTCGCGTCCCGCCACTGCTCGAACGCCTCCCGAGCCGTCTGGACGGCTCCGGCGACGTCCTCGGCCGCGGTGTCCGGCACGTCGCCGATCGTGCGCCCGTCCGCGGGATTGATCAACGTGGTCATCGAGGTCACGCCATCTTCTCGATCACATCGGCGGCCACGCGCAGGCCGTCCCGCCGGCGGATCTCCGCACCGGCCGCTTCCAGTCGCGACCGGAGATCCGTGTCGCCGAGGAGCCGGTCGACGGCGCCCACCAGTTCGTCGTCGGTGAAGCCGTAGGTGTCCAGGCGGACGCCGTAGCCGGTCTCGTCGACCCGCTGGGCGTTGTCGTACTGGTCCCAGAAGAGCGGGAGCACGATCATGGGCTTGCCGAAGTGCAGCGCCTCGGTGGTCGTGTTGTTGCCGCCATGGGTGATCACGAGATCGGCCAGCGGGAGGATCTTCGTCTGCGGCAGGAACTCGGCGCCCCACATGTTCGGGGCCAGCTCGATCTCCTCGTGCAGCGGGCCCTTGGAGACGATGTACCGGTGGGGCGTGCCGGCCAGGACGGAGATGATCCGGCGCATCAACTCGACGTCGGCCGACCCGAGCGAGCCGAGGGAGAAGTAGATGAGCGCGCCGTCCCCCGGGATCTCCGGCAGGGTGAACTCCTCGTCGGTCTCCCTGACCGAGGAGTCGAGCCGCGTCCAGGAGGCGTCAAGCGGCCGGTCGGCGACGTAGTCGACGATCTCGGGATAGACGTAGAGGTTGGCGTCGCCCTCGTGCACGAACTCGAGATCGGGAAGGGCCGGCGCGCCCTGCTCGACGACCCACTCGTTGAAGGAGGTCCACAACTCGCGGTGGGTCCTGTCGTACTCGGCGCGGAACTCCGCCCATCCGGTCCCGTCGGCGGGCAGTCCCGAGAAGACCGGTGCGACCCCCGGGCCGTTCACCTCGAGCGGGTTGCACGACACGATCCGCACGAACGGCACGCCCGCCGTCACTAGAGCGGGGAACGCGATGACGTTGTCCTCGACGATCACGTCGGGCCTGACGCGCCCGATGATGTCCTTGAGCTGCGGCTCGCAGTGCTTCGCACCCTCGGCGAGAGCCTCCCAGATCGGCTTGGTCACCGTCTCCAGCTGCTCCAGCGTGCTCTTGCGATACTCGGGGGCCGTGTCACGGATGAAGTCCTTCCAGAACTGCCCCGGATCCTGCTCCTCCTCGGCCGGCGGAGCGAGGTCGACCAGGTCCTCCTCGAAGCCCAGCGCCTCCAGCTTCCCCTGCCAGGACGCCTCGGCGGCGAACACCACCCGATGACCGCGCCGGCGCAGGACGTCGCCGATCCCGATGCAGTTGTTCGTCGGCCCGTAGGCGCTCTCCGGCATGAACAGGATGGTGAGTCGCTTGTCTGTCATGTGGGGGCTCCCTGGATATTGTTGAATTGAGATTCAAATGCGCGGCCGGCGTTCCCGTCAAGGGCTGGGGCGTCGCGCTGCGGGCGCGGTGAATCGGAGTGCAATGACCCAGCGCAAGAGCAGGGCCGACCGCAGGGCCGACCTCATCGACGCGGCCCGCAGGGCGATGATCCGGCACGGCGCCGAGGGCGTGCATCTCAACCAGATCGCCGAGATGGCCGGTCTCACGTCAGGCGCCGTGCTCTACCACTATCCCGACCTGCGCGACCTGCTGATCGAGGCGCACCACGCGGGGATGGAGCGCTTCTACGAACAGCGGATCAGGAAGGCCGCCGGCATCGCCGACCCCGCGCGGAAGCTGATCACCACGATCCGTTCGGGTCTCCCGGAGGGCCCCGACGACGCCGGCGTCCGTCTCCTGTGCGAACTGGGCGGCGCCGCGGGGCGCAACCGGGTGTACGGCACGCTCCTGACGACGTTGTTCGACCGGCAGGTCTCGATGTACCAGGCCATCTTGGAGACGGGGGCCGCCCAGGGGGTCTTCACGCTGGCCGGGGACTCCGAGACCATCGGCCGCAATCTCGTCGCCCTCGAGGACGCGTACGGCTACCGCGTCGTCGCCCGTCATCACTCGATCGACGCGGAGGCCGCCGTGGAACTCGTCCTCGGCTACGCGCGGCTCGCGACGGGCAACCCGCTCACGCCGATCCCCCGCTGACCGCCGGCTCTGTTGCGGCCCAGCTCAGAGTCGTGCTTCCATCATGAGCTCGACGTCCGTCGCCGAAGTTGAACCCTGATTCAGGAGATCGCGTGGAACACTCGCCGTGGCCGACCGTGGAGCGGCGGCCCGACGGCATGCTCGCGCTCGAAGCGGGCGCCGGCGTCACCCAGTCGGTGGTGCGGGCTCTGGCACGAGGGGCGGCCCCACCGCCGCCCTTCACCGTGCGGGCCCTCGCGCCGCTGCCCGAGGTGCCGCCCGGTGAACGGGCGATCACCGTGGACCAGACCAACCACTCCGTCATCGCGGGTGAGGCCGTGGTCGTCAAGTGGTTCCCCGTCCCTTCCCGGGCGCCTCATCCCGCTCCCGCCCTGCTGACCCATCTCGCGGGGTTCGCCAGGACGGCCACGCCGTACGCCGTGATCTTCTGGGAGGACGCGCTGGTCGCCCTGGTCACGGCTTACCTGCCCGGCGCGCGCGACGGATGGGAGTGGTGCGTGGACGAGGCGGTCGCCGGCCGCACCGCCTTCGCGACCGAAATCGGGCGGCTCGCGGCCGAGTTGCACGCGGCGATGGCGTCGCCATCGGAGGCCTTCCCCGATCCCGTACGGCTCCCGCCCCCGCTCGCCTTCGCGGCACGGGCCGAGGACGCGTTGGGGGAGGCCCTGGCGCTCACCGGCGGGGACGACGGCGAGTGGCTGGCTCGGCACGCCGGGGCGTTGCGGGCCGAGATGGCGTCACTGTCGTCCACCGGCCGCACCCCGCTGATCCACATCCACGGTGACCTGCACGTGGGGCAGATCCTTCAGTGGCGTGACGGCTACGCGGTCGTCGACTTCGACGGCAACCCGACGGTGACGGAGGCCGAGGTGTTCCAGCCCGCGGCACGTGACCTGGCGCAATTGCTGACCAGCCTCGACCACGTCGGCCAGGTGGCGATCTTGCGGCGGTCGGCGGACCCGGCGGCGACGGCCGCCTGGGTGACGGCCGTCAGGGAGGAGTTGGGGACGGCCTACGAGAACGGGCTCGCGGACGCGGGACGGGCGGACCTGCTCGACCGGTCGCTGGTCAGGCCGTTCGAGATCGAGCAGGAATGCCGCGAGCTGATCTACGCGGCCCGGCATCTGCCGCGCTGGCGGTACGCCCCCATGGGCGTGTTGCGGGCATGGTTCGCGTGATCACGACAAGGGGTGGGTGTGGACGCTGAGCGGTTCGTGACCGATCTGGAGGCCAAGCCGGAGGCGCTGGGCAGGCTGGCCGGGCTGCTCGACGGGGGCGACCCGTTCGACGGGCTGCCGGACGCCTGCGACCGGATCGTCTTCCTGGGGATGGGCAGCTCGCGGTACGCCGCGGGGGTCGCGGCCCAGCGACTGCGCGCGGCCGGCGTCGACGCCGTCGCCGAGCACGCCTCCGCGTCGGCCGGCACCCTTCCCGGGCCGCGGACCGTGGCGGTCGCGATCTCGGCGTCGGGCGGCAGTCGGGAGACGCTCGACGCGCTGTCCCGCCACATCGGCAGGTCGTTCGTCGTCGCGATGACCAACAGGCCGGGGTCCGCCGTCACGGAGGGCGCCGATCTCGTGGTGCCCATGACGGCAGGTGAGGAGGCCGGTGGTGTCGCCTGCCGGACCTTCCAGCACACCCTCGCCCTCCTGCTCGCGATGACGGGGAAGGTGGACGTCCCCGCCCTCGTGCGGAGGGCTGCCGAGGCCACCGCCGACCTGCTCGACCGGCGGAGAGACTGGCTGGCGGAGGCCGTACGCCTGCTCGACGGCCCGCACGGGGTCTACACGATCGCCCCCGCCGAGCGGTTGTCGTCCGCCGAGCAGTCCGCGTTGATGTTCCGCGAGGGACCGCGCCGCCAGGCCGACGCCTGCGAGACGGGCGACTGGGCCCACGTGGACGTGTATCTGACCAAGACCTACGACTACCGGGCGATCATGTTCCCGGGATCACGCTACGACGAGCAGGCGATGGAGTGGATCCGCGAGCGGGGGTCGACCGTCCTCACGGTCGGCGGGGACCTCGAGGGGCAGGCCGCCTCCGTCCGCTACCTTCACGACGACGATCCCGACGTGGCCCTGCTCACCGAGCCTCTGGTGGCCGAACTGGTGGCGGCGGCCTACTGGCGCTCGGCTCAGGCCTGAGCCCGGGGTCAGCGCCAGCCCAGCCGGGAGGCCGCGCCGTCGGGGACGTAGCCGTCGGATCCGGCCTCACCGATCCACAGGATCTCGTCGTATTCGGCGAGCGGTCCGACGGTGTGGCCCATGGGCATGCGCGGCTGGACGGCGAACCTCACCTCGAGGTCGGAGTCGTAGCGCTCCAATGCCTCGATGAGATCTCCCACGGTGTGAATGCCCTGCGTCTTCCCGCGCCTGTGCCTGCCCATGGGTTCTCCGCGCGATTGTCCGGTGCCCCAGAATCGACCGGTGCCCAGATCGACCGGTGCTCAGATCAGAGGGTAGACGGAGCGTAGCCCATCGGCCCCGAGAGTGACTATGGTCGCTCAGAGCTCATCGCCACCCCGTGCACACACGCTGGATAGTCGGGCTATCCATTAGTATCCCCCCATGCGGATCTCCCAGCTGAGCGCCGAGTCCGGGGTGCCCATCCCGACGATCAAGTACTACCTGCGCGAGGGGCTTCTCCCCCAAGGCGAGCAGACCTCGGCGACGCGCGCGGAGTACGGCCCCGCCCATCTGCGCAGGCTCCGCCTCATTCGTGCGCTCCTCGAGGTGGGACGAGTGCCGGTCGCGGCGATACGCAGGGTGATCGAGGCCGTCGAGGACGAGCGGACCGACGTCCACACCATGCTGGGCACCGCCCACTACGCCCTCGCCTCCCCTCCGGAGCCGCACTCCGCCGGCGACGAGGAGTGGACACGGGCGCGCGACGACGTCGACCGGCTGATCGCCGGCCTGGGATGGCGGGTCGGCCCGTTCGCGCCCGGCCGCGACGAACTCGCGCAGACACTCGTCACACTCGAACGTCTGGGCATGCCCGCCACCGACGCGGACCTGCTCGTCTACGCCAGGACGGCCATGGACCTGGCCCGCGACCACGAGATGGGCAAGATCCCCTTCGACGGTCCGCGCGACGTCGCGGTGGAGACGCTGGTGATCTGCACCGTGATGTACGGCAAGGCTCTCGACGTGTTCCGGCGCCTCGCGCACGAGTCGGAGTCCGCCAGGATCCTGGAGGCGTGACCCCTATCGCGGGGCGAGCCCGGCGATGAGCGTCGCGACCAGGCCGGGCGCCAGGGCGTCGTCCGGCCCCAGGTCGACGAGGCTCCCGAGGACCGACCGGTGGTGGCAGGCGCCCAGGAGAAGCGCCGCCGCGCTGTCGGGGTCCGCGTCCGCGTCCACCCTGCCGATCTTCTGCTCCTCCCGCAGGTAGGCCCCCAGAAGCAGGATGGGCAGGTGCGGGCCGCCGCCGGTCTCCGCCAGCATCGCGCGGAAGCCGGTCAGCAGGGACGCCTCCGCGAGCAGGCCCGCGCTCAACGGCAGCGACCTGCGGTAGAACGCGATCGCCGCCCGGGCGAACTCCTCCAGGTTCTCCGCCACGGTCGCGACGCCGACCTGCCCGCTCAGCCTGGCCACGGCGGGCGTCAGCGCCGGCATGCGTTCGAGCAGCACCGCGTGGAAGAGGTCCTCCTTGCGGCTGAAGTGCTTGTAGAGAAGGGCCTCCGAGCAGCCCGCGGCCCGGGCGATCTCCCGGGTGGTCGCCCGGGCCAGGCCGAGCTCGTTGATGACCTGTTCGGCCGCGGCGACGATGCGGTCGCGAGTGCCCACGTATGACTCTTCCGGTATTGACGGGTGAGTGAATACTCACCACTATATGGGTGAGTGAGTGCTTACTAACCATCAATCTGGGGGCACAGTGCGCATCATCGTCTTCGGCGCCACGCGCGGCACAGGGCGCCATTTCGTACGGCTCGCGCTCGCGGAGGGCCACGACGTGGTCGCGGTCGCCAGGAAGCCCGAAGCCGTGACGGAGCGGCATCCGAACCTCTCCGTACGGCAGGGCGACGTGCTGGCGCCGGAGACCCTCGACGTGAAGGGAGCCGACGCCGTCGTCTTCCTCGCGGGGCCCAGCGAGGCCGGCCCCACCCGGCTCTACTCACAGGGAGGCCGGAACGTCATGGACGCCATGACCGGGCAGCAGGACGGACACGCCGCACGCAGGCTCGTCGTGGTGACCAACGCACTCGGCGACCACCCGTCGGCCGCGCCGCTCCAGCGCCTGCTGACCCGGTTGGCGCGGGCGACGGCGCTGCGCCACGTGCATCGTGACGCCCGCCTGCTCGAACGGGAGATCCTCGGCCGCGACCTCGACTGGACCGTGATCCAGCCTCCGCGCCTGACCGACAAGCCGGCCACCGGCGTCTACCGCACGGCCCTGAACGACTGCGTCCGGGGCGGGCTGACCATCTCCAGGGAGGACCTCGCCCACTACGTGCTCACGGCCGTCGCCGCGCCCGAGACGATCAGGGCGACGGTCGGGATCGCCCACTGACCGGTCGGTGATCGCCGACTGACCGCTGTCGCGTTCCCGCGAAGGGGCGTCAGGACTACAACCATGCGGTGACATTATGCTCCGGTGACAATCGGCCTTTCGGATGAGACCTTGGTGCAGGGCTATCCGAAGGGGCCGCGTCATGAACGCCTGGTCGGTTCCCGGATACCGGGAAGTGCGAGAGCTCGGCACCGGTGGTGCCGGCAGGGTCGTGCTCGCGACCTACTCGACCACCGGGGCCTACGTCGCGATCAAGTACCTGCATGACGGGCTGCGCGGCGACCCGCGCTTCCTGAGGGGGTTCCGCCAGGAAGCCCGCATCATGGTCGAGCTGAACGACCCCGCCATCGTGCGGCTCTACGAGTACGTCGAGACCCGCGACGGCGCCGCCATCGTCATGGAGTTGGTCGACGGGGTTCCGCTGAGACGGATCCTGAGCGAGCACGGCGCGACCAGCCCGGAGGCGGCGCTGGTCGTGCTCAAGGGCTCGCTGACCGGCCTTTCCCTCGCCCACGCGTCCGGCATCGTCCATCGCGACTACAAGCCGGAGAACGTGCTCGTCCAGGCCGACGGGGCGAGCAAGCTGTCGGATTTCGGCATCGCCACGCCCGGCACCGAGCCCGGCGTCCCCGCGGGCACGCCGCCCTACATGGCGCCCGAGCAGTGGGATGACGGCGCGGTCAGCCCGGCCACCGACGTCTACGCCGCGACCTGCGTGTTCTTCGAGTGCCTCACCGGGCGCAGGCCGTACCGGGCCGATCACCTCGCGGGGCTGCGCCACCGGCACAAGACCGCGCCGATCCCGGCCGAGGAGGTGCCGAGCGCGGTGCGGGGCCTGGTGACGCGGGGTCTCGCCAAGAACCCGGCGGACCGGCCGCCGACCGCGGGAACGTTCCTCGGCGAGCTGGAGGACGCCGCGGCCGCCGGCTACGGACCCGACTGGGAGCAGCGTGGCCGCCGCCGGCTCGCGGAGTTGGCCACCCTCCTCGCTCTGGCGTTCCCCCTCGCCAAGCCGGCCGAGCCGGTCGAGGTGGCCAGTTCGGTCGCCCGCACCGTGCTGTCCGGCCGGCTCCGGTCCTTCGTTCCGCGGTTCGCCGTCGGCGGCGCGGTGTTGTCCGTGGTGGTGGTCGCCGCCCTGGTCGCGGCGAACCGGCAGACCCCGGTGGCCGACAACTCGCCGATCGTGCCCCCCGTGCACGCGGAGGACGCGGGGCCGTCCGCCGGCCCCTCCACCCCGTCACCGACGCCCTCGCCCAGACGTTCCAAGGCGCCCGCCGGGACCGGCACGTCACCGAGCGATCCCCCGGCCGGCGCCGCCCCGGATCCTCCGTCCGATCCCTCGACCGATCCCCCGTCCGATCCTCCGCCCGGGTCGCCGTCTCCGCCCGCCGTCACGCCGTCAGGCACCCCGGTGGTCACGCCGAAGCCGGCGCCGCCGAAGGTGACGAGCCTCGGCATCGACGGATTCGACGGGCAGTCGGCGACGATCCACGTCCGGGCCGCGAACGGCAGGAAGGTCACGCTGACGGTCCGCTTCTCCGAAGGCTCGGCGCCGGACGACCTCGATCCCCTGCCTCCGCAGATCATCCCGCTTGCGGGCGCGACGTCCTACGAAACGGGAGTCCAGCAGGGTTTTCCCGCCCCGGAGTGCGACACGACCGTCTACCGCAGGATCGAGGCCGGCACCTCTCCGGAGGCACCGGGCGGCACGCGGACCACGACGTTGCGGGTCACGGGGGCGCCCTGCCCCTCTCCCACGGTCGACAGCGTCAAGATCTCCGGCTGGGACGGCACGGAGGTCGACGCCGACATCGGCACCGGAGGCACCGGCCCGGTGAAGGTGACCGTCCAGTTCAGCCGAGACGGCCGTCTCGTCGACACGGTGACGCGGACGTTGCGCGGACAGACGGCCTACTCCTTCAGCGCGAGCGCCGATCTCGGCCCGGCCGACTGCGTGAAGGTGAACGAGTTCACCGCAGTGATCACCACCGAGCCTGGATCCGCCAACGGCCCGCAGCGCGCGTCGATCCGGAAGGTGTGCACGCGGGAGCCCGTCCCGCCGACCCCGGGTGAGCCGGGCCTCCCGTCGTGACCGCGCCTTTGCTCTGACCTGCTCTACTGCGCGGGCGGTGCGCCCTTTGCCGGAGGCGGCCCGTTCACCGGAGCCGGCTGCTGACCGGGCTCGGCCGGCCGCATCCAAATCTCGGGGGTGACGAACAGGCCGGTCGCCTCGACGAGCGGCGTGCCGTCGGGAAGGGCGATCGAACCGTCCGCCCAGGTCTTACGCCCTTCGCTGCGGGTGACGTTGGCGGTGGCCACGACCCGCTCGCCGTACGGGACCCGCTGCCTGTAGCGGATGGTCAGCGTGCCCGTCACGCCCCCTCGGCCGGAGGCGGCCACGGCGTCCCCGAGGAGATGATCGAGGATCATCGCGCTGACGCCGCCGTGCACTCCGGCGGGCGGCCCCTCGTGGGCGGGCCTGAAGTTCACATCGGCGCGGGAGCCGCCCTCGGGCGACCGCTCGACCTCCAGGGGCAGGGCATGGGGGTTGCACGCGCCGGTGACGGCGTTGCCGAGATGCCGGAACGTCCCGTCGGGGGCGAACTCGTGCGGCAACGCGGTGTCGCGCCGGACGGCCCGGAGGCGCTCGGTGAGAGCCACGAGTTCGGCGGTCACGGCCGCGATCTCGGTCTCGTCAACGTCGGTCAGCACGACCGCGTCCATCAGTTCCCTGGTCTGCTGGGACAACACCGCCAGGGCCGCCAGTTGCGCTTCCCCGTTGGCGAGTTCGATCGTCATGGCGCCGATTCTAGAACATGTTCTAGCCCTACCTGGCCGATTTGTCATGTTTAGGTAGATAGATTTGACTTTGTCTAGATATATGCCGTTTTGCGAAGGTAGCGTGCCACGTCACCAGAACCCCTCGACTGAACGACAGGCCCACCCTTCGCATGAGCCCCGAGATGAAGAAACTTCTCCACCTCCTGCACACCCAGGTCGGATACGGCGAGCAGGCGAGTGGCTACACCAAGTTCGGACATTGGTACGACACCGTCGAGAACGATGCCGACTACACCAGCCAGCCGTGGTGCGACATGTTCCTGTCGTGGGGCGCCCACAAGCTCGGCTACGCCCCCTGGTTCGGGCAGTTCGCCTACACGGTCAGTCACGCGCGGTGGTTCAAGCAGCACCACGCCTGGGGGTCCACCCCGGTGCCCGGCGCCGTCGTCTTCTTCGACTGGGCGGGAACGGGCACGATCGACGGCATCGACCACGTCGGCATCGTCGTCAAGGTCGCCGGGAAAAAGATCCACACCATCGAGGGCAACACCGGTGGCGGGCAGGTCCGCGAGCAGGTCCGCGACCAGAGCTCGGTCGTGGGATACGGGTACCCGGAGAAGATCCGGACGCACCAGGAGCAGAAGGTCATCAAGGCGGGAAGGGCGACGGCCGCCGCGACCGCCCACCAGACGATGTCCCTGCCGTCGGCCGCCCCCCACCCTGCCGAAGCGCCCCCTGCCGCGGCACCCACCGCTGCGCCCATGCCACCCGCGACACCCGCGACCCCGCCTGTCGGGTCACCCACGGCCCCCACCGCCACCGCGCCCGTCGCACCATCTGCGGCCCCCACCGCCACAGCACCCACCACGCCACCCGCGACACCCACCGCAGCGCCCAGCGCGTCACCCGCGACCTCCCCTGCGCCGGCGCACGCCGTGGCGCGGCCTGCCGCGTCCAGGCCGCCCCACCACCTGTCACGCGCCGGCCAGACGACGCCCGGGCGGATGGAGCCGGCCGCCTCTTCCTCGACGGCGGCGAGCGCGACCGGCCTGACGGACGGCGCGTCGGTGACCGTGCGGCCCGCGGTCGTGGCGACGGACGCCTCGGCCGGCGCGGGAACGGCGGCGCACTCCGATCCGGACGCGAGAACGGCCTCCCACATCACGCCCGCCTCCATATTCGAGCCGGCGACGACGACCAGACCCGTCGCCGATTTCCAGCCGCTTCCGGGCATCCCCCCGCAGCTCGGCGATACGGCGATCATCACCCCGCTGCTCGTCGCCGTGCTGGCCGCCGCCTACGTGAAGGTCCGGCGAGGTGCCGTACGGCGTGCCATCACCGATGGGGCCGCGCAGGCGATCCTCGATTCTCCGGCCGCGAGCCGTACACCGGGGAACACCACGTCCGGTGAGGAGCGCGGGTGGTTCACCCCCGTCCGGATGAACGCCGTGGCCGACCGCGCGGACGTCCCGCCGCCCCCGCTCTGGCCGACGACGCCGGTGAACCGACCGGCCGCGCCACCGCCACCGCCACCCACGGACGCACATCCAGCGGACGCACACCCGGCCGACGCACACCCAGCGGACGCACACCCGGCCGGCGTACACCCGGCCGGACCGAGCGCCGTCCCGGAGCCGGAGCCCGTCTACTTCATGCCCGACCTGCCGGATCCGAGCGCCCCCGAGGGGCAGACAACCCCCGGCCCGAGCCTCTACCAGGGCAGCGACGGACTCGCGAACGCACTCGAAGCCTTCTGGAACACCAATCTCCAGGAGGGGCACGCCGACATCCCCGCCGCCGCGGCCCCGAATGACCGGCCCATCCCGGACATGCAGGCGAGGCCGGACGAGCACCACACAGAACAGCGCGCATCAGATGTGCGGCGGGCGGACGAGCAGCCGGCGTCGGACAGGGAGCCGGCATCGGATGAGCGGCCGTCCCCCGCTCGGCCGCGTCGTCCCAAGGGCGGCCGTCACCGCAAGTCCTGACCCCTCCCCTGCGGTCACAGAGCCCAGGGAAGGTCGGACGGGAGAGCGGGATTGCCCAGGACGGCGGCGCGCAGGCGGGCCCGGTGGACACCTGTGTCACCGTACGCCGACGCCAGAGACCACACCCGGGCGAGCCACAACCGCAGATCGAGTTCATCGGCGTACCCGGCCGCGCCGTACACGCGCAGCGCCGTCTCGGCGGCTCTCGTCGCGGCCTCACCCGCCGTCGCCTTGGCTGCGCTGACCGCCCGGTCCAGCCCACTCGGTGCGACCGCGCCACGTCCCGCCCGGTCCACGGCCGCCGCCGCCGCGTAGACCACCGGCGCGGCGAGATCGATCGCGACCGCGACGTCGGCAAGACGCCCCTTGATCGCCTGGAAGGCGGACACGGGCATGCCGAACTGCCTCCGGCTCCTGGCGTGATCGGCCGAGACGTCCAGCACGTGTCTGGCCAGTCCCACCAGTTGCGCGGCCACCGCGACGGTCGCCGCCTCCAGTGCGGGCACCGCCGTCGACCGGCGGGCCTTCCCCGACGCCGCGAGATGGTCCGTGCGCTCCTCCGCGCCGACGGCCAGGCTGAACAGGCGGCGTACGGGATCGGCCCCGGCCTGCGGCGTCAGCCGTACCCCGGCCGCGGGGAAGACACGCGACCGGCCGTCCCGTTCCACGATGAGCAGGTCGGCGAGGTCGGCGTCCGGTGCGTAGACCTGGTCACCGAGGCGGGCGGAGACGCACAGCTTCCCGGTGGCCAGTTGGAGGAGCAGGTCACCGTCCTCCACGAGCAGCGGAGCCACCACCGCCGTCTCGACGACCGGGCCGGGCAGCGCCGCCCTGCCGGTCTCCTCGAACGCCAGGATCGAGCCGGCGAGCCCGCGGCCCAGGCCCTGGTGCTCCTCGGATACAAGCATCCCGAAGAACCCCATATCGGCGAGTTGCGACCATGCGGGGAGGCGCACGTCCCGTCGCACCGCACGGCTCGCTTCCCGTACGGCTGTCGCGGGGCAGTGCTCGGCGAGCACCTCCCGCACCGCGAACGCGAACGCCAGCTGATCGTCGGCGAAGGGGAAGTTCGTCTCCACACTCCGACATGTACGGCTTGCGCCGGGCGATGCGCCATGGCGAAGGCTGCCAAGGATGCGCGAAGAGCCGGCGGCGCGGGCCTGGCCGTACGGCGACGCCTCCAGCACAGCGGTCGTGGAGCCGAAGGAGAAGGTGCGTGCGACGCCCGCGCTCACGGCGAGTCGATCGATCGTGACCTGCGCGACGGGTGTCGAGCCGCGCAGGAATTATCGGCACGGCGTTGAGTCTTGTAGGCGAGGTAGTGGGACACACATCTGAGGGAGACGCCATGTCAGTGATCTACACCGCGATCGGCACCGCCACCGGCCGCGAAGGCCGCGCCCGCACGAATGACGGCAAGCTGGATCTGCAGTTGTCCCGGCCCGTCGAGATGGGCGGCGACGGTGCGGGCACCAACCCCGAGCAGTTGTTCGCCATGGGGTACTCCGCGTGTTTCGCCAGCGCGCTGTCCCTCGTCGCCAAGCGGATGAAGGTGGACGCCTCCGATGCTTCGGTGACCGCCGAGGTGAGCCTGCTGCCCCTGGAAGGCGGCCGGTACGGCCTCGGCGTGGTGCTCCGGGTCGAGTTGCCCGACGAGCTTCAGGGCGAGGTCGGCACGAAGCTCGTCGAGACGGCGCACGAGGTCTGCCCCTACTCCAACGCCACCCGCGGCAACATCCCCGTCGATCTCGTCATCGAATAAACGCGGAACCGCTTGCGATCACGGCCATCCGGCGTCACATTTCCTGTGAACGTTCAAGCATTGCGCCGCGTCCTACTCCTGCAAAGGGACGGGTGCGAAGGGGGTGACCGCCGACCGTGGATTCGCGGGTGGTCACTGTGGGCCGCGCAGACATTCTGGACAAAGTGGTCTCCGCTCTCTCGGAGACGCCGCAGATGGTCCTCATCGGGGGCGAGCCCGGCATCGGGAAGACGCATCTCCTGGGTGAGGTGATCGCGCGGCTCCCGGAGTTCCGGGTGCTGCGCGGCCAGGCCAGGGAGCTCGACGGAGGTCTGGCCTACGCGCCGCTCGCCGGGGCCTTCGCCACGCTGGACGAGGAGGCGCCGGCCGAACTCGCCGAGCTGTACGGCGCGATCGACGAGGCGGCGCTCGGCCACTCCCCCGTGGCCCCGGCCGTGCTCGCCGCCCAGTTGCTCGCGTCTCTGCCGGGACGCACGCTGCTCGCCATCGACGACCTGCACCTCGCCGACGCGGACACGCTCAGCGTGCTCCGCTGGCTCCCCCGCCGCGTCCCGCGCGTGGCCATCCTGGGCACGGCACGCCGCCCCCCGGCTCTCGACGTGGATCTGGCCATCCGGCTGGAGCCGCTCTCGATGCCGGAAGTGGCCGGGCTGGTCACCGCCCTGCTCGGCCGTACTCCCAGTGAGACGATCGTCCGCCGCGTGCACATGATCAGCCGGGGTAACCCGTGGTTCGCCCAGGAGGCGGTGCTGAGCCTCGTCCAGGGCGGCGCCGTGTGGTCACCCGACCCGGGCGCCCGCCGGGGCGCCATCCTGCGGCGTCTGTTCCAGCGCGACCAGGGCGGCAGGACCGTCGCGAAGGTGCTGGCCGCGCTGTCGCGGACGCGGGAGAGCACCGACCTCGAACCACTCGCCGAGCTCGCCGGGCTCGGGACCCGTGAGGCCGAGCACGCCTTCGACGGCCTCGTCCGCGACGGCGTCGTCACCCGCACGGCCGAGGGGTACGGCCTGGCCCACCCCCTCGTCGCGGAGGCCCTCTACGACGACCTCGGCGTGACGGAACGGCGCAGAGTGCACACCCGGATCGCCGAGTGGCTGCAGCGTGAAGGCCTGACCGGGACACGCCGCGTCCTCGAGTGGGCCGCCCACGTCGCCGAGGGCGGCTCGCCCGACGAAGCGCTGACCGCGATGATGCGCGCCGCCGAACTCACCCGCTGGACGGCACCGCTGTCGGCCGCCCACTGGTACGGCAGGGCGGCGGAGATCGCCGACGACAAGGGCGATCTGCTGGCGAGGCAGGCGATGTCGTACTGGAAGGGCTCCCGGCCGGCGCTGGCGCTGAACTCCGGGCAACGCGCGCTCGCCGTGCTGCCCCCGGGACGCAGGCACACCCGCACGGCCTGCATCGCGGTCGCGGCCGCCCACTCCATGGGATGGTACGAGGTGGCCCTGGCCGTGTCAGGCCAGCAGCTTCCCCACGCCGACGACCCGACGGCGCTGCTCGCGCAGCAGGCAATGATCAAGGCTGAGCTGGGCCACCCGGACGCCGATCTGGTCAGACGCGTCGAGGAGGGTCTTGTCGACTGCCCGCCCGAGGATCGCGTCATCGCGGCGGGATCACTCGCCATCCGCGCGGTGATCCAGGGCGACTGGGCGGCGAGCCGGAAGTCCGTCGACGATCTCCTCGGATACTCCGCGGCCCTGCCGCCGGGCGCACGGCTGGCGGCCCTGGAGTCCGCGGCCCACGTGATGTCCGTCGCCGGGCTGCGCTCACGGACCATCGATCTGCTCGACCAGGCCGAGCAGATCCACCGGGGTCTCGGCTGGCACGACATCGCCGGGCAGTACGTGCGGACCATGGCGGTGGTGCGACGGCTCGGCGGCGAATGGGACCAGGCACTCGACGACATCGCCGCGGGCATGGGCGCGATGGCGGAGGCCGGGCTGCTGGAGAACCTCGCGCTGCTGCGGAACATCCAGCTCGACATCCTCCTCGACCAGGGCAAGACCGACGAGGTGGAGAGAGTCCTGGCCGACCCACCGCCCGAATGCCCCATGCAGACGGGGCTGCGAAACACGTCGAGCGCCAGGCTCGCGCTGCTCCGCGGCGACCGGGCCACGGCGCGGCGCGAACTGGAGCACGCCATCGGATGCGGCATTCCCGACGTCCTCCACCGGGCTCTGGCCGTACAGGTGCTGCTGCATGTGTCGTCGGGCGACGAGGCGGCGGCGCGGACGGCCGCCGCGCAACTGTCGGAACACGCGGCCGCCGGGACACCGCGGGCTCAGCTCGCCGCGGACCTGGCGATGGGCCGCGCCTTCGGCGACCGCTCGCGGACCGAAGCGGCGCTGGACAAAGCGCGGGCGGACGGCCTGCCGTTCGAGGAGGCCCAGGCCCGGTTCGTCCTCGGCGTGCTCGGCGACCACATCCAGCTGCCCCGGGCCCACTCGATCTTCGTCAGGCTGGGCGCGACGCCGTGGCAGCAGGCGGCCGAACGCCGCATGCGCGAGGCGGGCCTCGCCCCGACGGCCGACAGCGGGCTGACCCCGAGCGAGCGCCGCGTGATCGCGCTGGTCGCCGACGGCCTCAGCAATCCCCAGATCGCCGAGGAGTTGCACTACAGCCGCAAGACCGTGGAGGTCTACCTCACCCGCGTCTACGCGAAGACCGGCCTCAGGTCCCGTGTGGAGCTTGCGCTGGCCGTGGCGCGTGGGGAGCTCTAGGGACCTCCCTACTGCCGCAGGAACCGGACGACAGCAAGGATCTGGAACATGACTTCGCCGATCCTCGAATACGCCGACAAGGTCTGGCGTGGGATGGTGCGCGCCGACGAGGTCCCCCTTACCGTGTTGCGCGCCGCCGGCGCCCAGGAAGTGACGTACGGCGTGGCGATGTGGCCGGCGTTCGGCAACGTCTACGCGATCCGGGGAGACGAGGGCCTGGCGCTGTTCGACACGGGCAACGCCGTCGACGCCCCGGCCATGTACCAGGCGATCAGGCAGTGGTCCGACGAGCCGATCAAGTACGCGATCTTCTCGCACGGCCACATGGACCACGTCGCCGGCACCGAGGCGTTCGACGAGGAGAACGGACCACGGCCCATCGTCGTCGCCCATGAGGGCATGGCGCGGCGATTCGCCAGGTACGGCCGGACAGCCGGCTACAACACGGTGATCGACCAGAGACAGTTCGGCTTCATCCGGATGACCTGGCCGACCAGCTACCGGGTGCCCGACCTGACCTACCAGAACCGGATGAACCTGTCACTCGGGGACGTCACCTTCCAGTTGCGGCACGCCCGCGGCGAGACCGACGACGCGACCTGGGCCTTCCTGCCCGAGCGCGGCGTCCTGCTCACCGGCGACCTGTTCGTCTGGGTGGCGCCCAGCGCGGGCGGCCCGCAGAAGGTCCAGCGGTACCCCGACGAGTGGGCCGTCGCGCTGCGCAAGATGGCCACCATGAACGCCGAGCTGCTGCTTCCCGGGCACGGACTGCCGATCGCGGGGGCCGACCGGGTGCGGCAGGCGCTCGTCGACACCGCCGACTACCTCGACAGCCTGGTCGAGCAGACACTCGACCTGATGAACGCGGGCGTCCGCCTGGACGAGATCCTGCACACCGTCAAGCCCCCGCCGGAGCTCGCGCACCGGGTCTACCTCAAGCCTTTCTACGACGAGCCGGAGTTCATCGTCCGCAACATCTGGCGGCTGCACGGAGGCTGGCACGACGGGAACCCCGCCCATCTCAAGCCCGCGCCGGACGCGGTGTTCGCCAAGGCCGTCGCCGACCTGGCGTCGGGCGCGGCCTCACTGGCGGGTCGGGCCATCGTGGCGGCGGCCGACGGCGACCTGCGGCTCGCGTGCCAGCTCGCGGAGCTCGCGGCGCAGGCCGACCCCGAAGACCACAAGGTGCACGAGATCAGGGCGCGCGTCTACGCCCTTCGCGTGCAGGACGAGACGGGAGCGCTGGCACGCGGCATCTTCGCCTGGGCCGCGGCGGAGTCCCGTAGCAAGATCACTGGTCTGGACATCCTCGACGTCTATCACGAGGTGGCCGGCGGCCAGATGTGGTGGATACCCGGCGCTGCCCGGTAACCCCTGCAGGCGGGCGTGCGGAGGGGTCACGCCCGCCCCCGCAGGGCCCCCTTTTGCGCGTGATCATGCACAGGTTCGCCGCCATGCCCCCTGACCTGCCCACCCCTTCCGCGTGATCATGCACACCTTCGGAATCATGGCCTCTGGCCTGCTCGTAGCCCGTGCGTGATCATGCACAGATTCGGCGACATCGCCGCTGAGCTGCCCGTTCTGTGTTCGTGATCATGCGCAGGTTCGGCGCAACACCATCCGACCTGCATAAACACACACGGCGATCATGCGGATGAGCTGTACCTCGTCCAGTACATAGCCACCATCGACCACACCCGGCCTGCATGATCACGAATCGGATCCGGCCAGGCCGGAGGCCGAATTCTCGAAAGCGTGCATGATCACGCTTCAAAAAGAACCAGCTCAGACAGGGCTTCGCCGAACATGTGCATGATCACGCCTGAACGACGAGCAGGCCAGAGGCCATGATCCCGAATCCGTGCATGATCACGACCGACGAATGAGCTGGTCACGTGGGCGATTCCCGAACCTGTGCATGATCACGCGGAAGGGGTGGAGGGGGGCGGTAGCCTCGTGTCGTGCTGGATCAGATCACGGCGACGAGATACGTCACTCCCCTCCGCGAGGGAGGCTCACTCCCCGGCGTCCTCGAAGCCGACGACCTCGGCACATATGTCGTGAAATTCCGGGGCGCAGGACAGGGCCGTCGCGTCCTCGTCGCCGAGATCATCTGTGCCGAGCTGGCCCGGCGGCTCGGATTCCTCACCCCCGAACTCAAGGTGATCGACCTCGACCCCCAACTCGGCGCCCGCGAGCCCGACGAGGAGATCCAGGACCTGCTCACCGCCAGCGCCGGCCACAACCTCGCAGTCGACTTCCTCCCCGGCGCACTTGGTTTCGATCCCCTGGCCTGGGAGCCCGACGCCGCCTTCGCCTCGCGGCTGTTGTGGTTCGACGCCCTCATCCACAACGTCGACCGCAGCTGGCGCAACCCCAACCTGCTGGTCTGGCACGGTGACGTGTGGCTGATCGATCACGGCGCCGCCCTCTGGTTCCACCACAACTGGCCGACCGCCGATCCCCAGCGGGGCTACGACGCGAGCGATCACGTGCTCGCGCCCTTCGCGACCGAACTCGCCGCGGCGGACGCCGACCTCAGCGCCCTCATCACCCGGGAGCTGCTCGACGAGGTCGTCGGCCTGGTCCCCGGCGAATGGCTTGACGGCGAGCCCGGCTTCACCGAGGCCTCCGCCGTACGGCAGGCCTACACCGACCATCTGCTCGCCCGCGCGCAAGGCGCCCGAGCCTGGGTCCCCGACCTCACGGCGTCCCCGCCTGCGGCGCGCCGCCAGGAGAGCACCATCGGCGGCTTCTGGCGCGCCACGCGAGGGGGACAGTGATGAGCCGCGACGTCTACGAATACGCCGTGATCCGCGTGATGCCCAGCGTCGAGCGCGGTGAGCTGGTCAACGCCGGGGTCATCGTCTACTGCCAGCCCCGCGGCTACCTCTGCGCCCGCGTGGAGCTCGACGAGGCCCGGCTGCTCTCCCTCTGCGCCACCGTCGACCTCCCCGGCGTACGACACGCCCTGACGGCCTACGAGATCGCCTGCGGCGACGACGTGGGCCCGCTGCGCAAGGAGTCGCTCGGCAGCCGGTTCCGCTGGCTCACCGCGCCCAAGAGCACGATCGTGCAGACGGGCCCGGTGCACGCCGGGCTGACCGGCGACCCCGCCGCCGAGCTCGACCACCTCATGGGCAGGCTGGTCAGAACAGCACGGACATGAACGTGTCGACCTCACGGAAGCCGACCCGGCGGTAGGCCGCCCGGGCCGACAGGTTGTAGTCGTTGACGTAGAGCGTGACGAGGGGCGCGAAGTATTTCAGCGCCTGCTCGACCACGGTTGCCATGCCCGCGACGGCGTGGCCGCGCCCGCGGAAGTCGGGATGCACCCACACGCCCTGGACCTGGCACGCCTGGGGCGTGACCGCGCCGATCTCGGCCTTGAAGACGACCTGGCCGTCCTCGATCCGGGCGTAGGAGCGGCCGATGCGGATCAGCTCCGCGACCCTCGACCTGTACAGCGCCCCGCCGTCGCCGTTGTCCGGAGACACGCCCACCTCCTCGGTGAACATGGCCACGCACGCCGGCAGCAGGATGCCGAAATCCTCGGGTTTCACCCGCCGGACGAGTGGATCGGGCTCGGCCGCGGGCGCCGAATCGGTCGCCATGACGGGCTGGGCCGATCTGATCGCGCGGGCGCTCCCCCAGTGCGGTTCGAGGCGTTCCCACATCTGTTCGACCGCGGTGGCGGGCCCCACGATCGAAGAGCAGCGCCTGCCCTGCTTGCGCGCGCGGTCGGCGAACGCCTGTACGGCCTCCCGGCCGGCGTTGACCGGCACCAGGTTGGCGCCGGCGTAACAGAGGGACACGAGGCCGCCACGCGGCCCGAAACCCCACATCTGACCGCCGAGGCGCCCGGGATTCAATCCCACGGTCCTGACCCTGGAGGCGACGAAGACGTTGGCGACCGGATCAGCGTCGAGGAGCGCCAGCACCTCCTCGCGATCGTTGTCGTCGAGCACGCGCGACGCCGATGTACGCAGCATCACGGCCCAAGCCTACGCGAGCGGCCCGGCTTTTGAAGTTACCGATCAGACACGACCGGCCGCTCGCCGCCCTTCGAACGCCCCGGCGGCCTACCGGACCGAGACCACCGGGGAGCGCGCGGCCATCCGGCTCACCGGCCGGGGTTCGGGCTGGGCCGGGCAGGTGGCGTCCGTCCCACGCCTGGCCCTCCGCTCCGGCGGCAGGCTCGTGTCCCGCAGATACGCGGCGAGATGGCGGTCGACACACGGATTGCCCGCGAGCGACACACCGTGATCTCCGCCACCTTCGGTGAGGAGCCGTGCGGTCGGGAAGAGCCTGCGCATGCTCAACGCCCCTTCGTACGGCGTGGCCGCGTCGTGCACCGACTGGATCAGCAGAATGGGAGGCACCTGCGAGGTCCCCACCTTGACCGGCGTTCCACCGCGTTCGGGCCAGAACGCGCAGGGCAGGTTGTAGACCGCGTTGGGCCAGGCCATGAAGGGCGCCTTCTCATTGGCCTTCGCCGTGTCGGTCCGCCACCGCTCCCAGCTTCGCGGCCAGACGGCGTCGCGGCACTGGACGCCCAGATAGACGGCATAGGAGTTCTCCTCCTTCGCGTCCACCTCGGACTCACTGTGGAACAACGTCACCAGGCCCGCGGTGTCGGCCCTGAGCACGTAGTCGGAGAAGGCCTGGGCGAGCTTCGGCCACAACCGGCTGGAATACCCGCCCGCCGTGTAGATGTCGTCCAGTTCGCTGGAGCCGACGACGCCTCCGGCGGGTTGCGCGTGGAGCCGGGCACGCATGGCGTACCAGGCGAAGCTCACGGCCGCCTGCGAGTGGCCCAGGCGGTACACGCTCTCGTTGCGCGCCACCCAGGACAGGAACTCCCTGTGTCGCCGGTCGAAGCTGAAGTCCTGGGCGATGTTCGCGTCGTACCAGACGCCCGCGGGATCGACCACGCTGTCGAGCACCAGGCGGCGGACCCGCTGCGGGAACAACGTCGCGTAGACGGCCCCCAGGTAGGTGCCGTACGAGTAGCCCAGATAGCTGATCTTGTCCTCACCCAGGGCCGCCCGGATCGAGTCCATGTCCCGCGCGGTGTTCTCCGTCGTGAGGTACGGCAGGAACCAGGCATACCGGTTGCCGCAACTCTGCGCGTAGTTCCGTGCCCGGGCGATCAGCACGTCCTCGTCGGACTTGACGCGCGGGATGTTGTCCGGACGCGGCGCGGCGTAGAACCGCGTGGGATCGACACAGCTCAGTGCGGGCTCACTGGCGCCCACCCCGCGGGGGTCGAAGCCGATCACGTCGAATCTCGCGGCCACGTCCTTCGGCAGCGTGGCGGCCACGTACCTGGCCAGTGACCGGCCGGACGCGCCGGGCCCGCCGGGGTTGACCAGCAGCACGCCGAGATGGTTGCCGTCGCGGCCGGCCGAGCCCTTGACCCTGGTCAGGGCCAGCGAGATCTGCTGGCCGAGCGGCTCGGAGTGATCGAGCGGCACCCGCACCTGCGCGCATTCCACGGTGCCGGGCGGCGGGTCCCTCCGCGGGATGGGCTGGGGCCCCGAACTCAGGGCCGTGCCCAGCGGCGACGTCCCGTTCTGGTTGCACGCCCCCCAGACGATCTCCCGGCCGGGCGCGGCCCGCGCCCCGTCCGGCCCGATCCCGAGCACGGCACCCAGCATCGCGACACCCGCGACCACTCCGACGACCCGCTTCACCGGCACGCTCCCTCTGCTCACACGGCAGAGGCCAGCTTCCCGGACGTGATCGTACGGCTACACCTCGCACACACGAACGGTTGACAAGGTGTAGCCAAGCGGTTGCGTACTGTAAATCAGCGCTAGCGGACGACGACCTCGGGGCCGGGGGCGTCGTCGTCGAGATCCACGTCGACGCCCATCTCCTCGGCCAGGCGTAGGGCCTCCTCGATGAGCGTCTCCACGATCTGCGACTCGGGGACCGTCTTGATGACCTCGCCCCTCACGAAGATCTGGCCCTTGCCGTTGCCGGAGGCGACCCCGAGGTCGGCCTCCCTGGCCTCGCCGGGCCCGTTGACGACGCACCCCATGACGGCGACCCGGAGCGGCACCTTGAGCCCCTCGAGGCCTGCCTGCACCTGCTCGGCGAGCGTGTAGACGTCGACCTGGGCCCGGCCGCAGGAGGGGCAGGAGACGATCTCCAGGCCGCGCTGCCGCAGGTTGAACGACTCCAGGATCTGGATGCCCACCTTGACCTCCTCGACCGGAGGCGCGGACAGCGAGACGCGGATGGTGTCGCCGATCCCCTCCGCGAGCAGCGCGCCGAACGCGACGGCCGACTTGATGGTGCCCTGGAAGGCCGGCCCGGCCTCGGTCACGCCGAGGTGCAGCGGGTAGTCGCACCGCTGGGCCAGCAGGCGGTAGGCCTGGACCATCACGACGGGGTCGTTGTGCTTGACCGAGATCTTGATGTCGCGGAAGCCGTGCTCCTCGAACAGCGAGCACTCCCACAGCGCCGACTCGACCAGCGCCTCAGGGGTGGCCTTGCCGTACTTCTGGAGCAGGCGCGGGTCGAGCGAACCGGCGTTGACGCCGATCCTGATCGGGGTGCCGGCGGCCTGCGCGGCGCGGGCGATCTCGCCGACCTTGTCGTCGAACTTCTTGATGTTGCCGGGGTTGACCCGGACCGCCGCGCAGCCGGCGTCGATCGCCGCGAAGACGTACTTCGGCTGGAAGTGGATGTCCGCGATGACGGGGATCTGCGACTTCTTCGCGATCATGGGAAGCGCGTCGGCGTCGTCCTGCGAAGGGACGGCGACCCGCACGATCTGGCAACCCGACGCGGTGAGCGCGGCGATCTGCTGCAGCGTCGCGTTGACGTCGGAGGTGAGCGTGGTGGTCATCGACTGCACCGAGACCGGCGCGTCACCACCGACCGGAACCGAGCCGACCATGATCTGGCGTGAGACCCTCCTCGAAGCGATCGGCTGGGATCTAACCGAAGGAATGCCGAGATCAACAGACATTTCAGTCCCTTTTGCGCTGGCTATCGGGCGACTTCATCAGTTTAGGCAATCCAGCGGGCGCGCTGAGCGGCAGCCGGGCGTCACAGGATGAAGGTTCCATCGCCGTTCATCCGACCCATCCAATCTGACCTGGGAGAACGCCCAACGGCACCGGCCCCTGGCACTCCCGGTTCCTTCGCGCGGGGGCTGCGGTTCGCGACCCCGGCCTCGGTCCCGTTCAGCTCGGCCGGGCTCGAAGCCCTTCGCACACCACCGCGACGAGCCGGATCAGCGCGTCAGCGCGGGTGTCGTCGACCTCGCGCGAGAGACAGCCCGCCATGAGGGCTTTCACATCCGGATACGTGATGTCGGCCCGCACCGCGCCCGCCTCCTGCGCACGGCCGAGCATGGTTCGCAGCCGGCCTGGCACGTCGTGGCCCGCCTCGGCGGCGGCGGTCTCCACGTCGTAGCCGGCGCCGGCCAGGGCTTCGGCCAGTCCACGGTGCTGCGCACCCTCGTGGACCAGCGTGGCGAAGAACGTGAAGAACGCCGTTCCGGCGTCGCGGCCTTCGGCGAGCGCGTCCGCCTGGCCGCTGAGGTGCTCCATGCGGTCGAGCAGGATCGCCGCGAACAGTTCCTCCTTCGTGGGGAAGTGGCGGCTGACGGTGCCGGTGCCCACACCCGCGCGGCGGGCGATCTCGTGCACCGGGACGGACAGCCCCTCTGTCGCGAAGATCTCGGCCGCCACCTGCAGCACCCGGGCACGGTTTCGCCGGGCGTCGGCGCGCAGCGCCCTGCCGGGCTTCTGACCGTCGGCATCGGTCGCGGTGGGCTTGTTCGCCATCGCGGAGCCGTACCTCTCTTTCACCATCGACAAACGGGATGACCGTCCCGTATATTTCAAAGAAACGGGACGGCTGTCCCGATTCTACCCGGTCGGATCGGAGCATCAGATGACCCCGAGCACGAGGCGGCGCTGGACATCCGCCGACATACCCGGCCAGCGAGGACGCACTGCTGTGATCACCGGTGCGAACACGGGGATCGGCTTCGAGACCGCCAAGCTGCTCGCCGAGCACGGCGCCACAGTGATCCTGGCCTGCCGGGACACGGACAAGGCGGCAGAGGCGGCAGCCCGCATCACCGCCTCGGTGCCGGATTCGACGGTCCGCACGCTGCGACTCGACCTGGCGTCACTGTCCTCCGTCCGGAGCGCCGCCGAACGGCTCCGGGCCGACCACCCCCGGATCGATCTGCTCATCAACAACGCGGGTGGGGTCAGGCCGCGGTACGCGGTCACCGAGGACGGCTTCGAGTCGACCTTCGCCACCAACCACCTCGGCCCGTTCGCGTTCACCGGGCTGGTCCTGGACCGGCTGCTGGCCGTGCCCGGGTCCCGGGTCGTCACGGTGAGCAGCATCGGGCATCGGCGAGGCACCGTCGACTTCGACGACCTGAACTTCACACGCGGGTACCGGTACACGCACGCGTACTTCCAGGCCAAGCTGGCGAACCTCATGTTCACCTACGAACTGCACCGACGCCTGGCGGCGGCCGGTGCGCCGACCGTCGCGGTGGCCGCCCACCCCGGCAACGCGCGCACCGAGTTCGGCCGCGAGATGCCTTTCCCGGTCAGATTCCTGATGCGTCCCCAGCTTCGGATGCTCACCTGGTGGCTGATGCAGAGCCCGCAGGTGGCGGCCCTGGCCGCCGTACGCGCCGCGGTCGACCCGGATGCGCGCGGCGGCGACTACTACGGCCCGCCGGGCCGAGCCCAGTTCACCGGACATCCCGCCCGCGTCGAGTCCAGCGCCGCCTCCCACGACACGGCGGCACAACTCCGCCTATGGCAGGAGTCCGAGCGGCTGACCGGCGTCACCTATCCCGTCGGAGAGGCGGTACCCGTCGTCCCGTCCTGAGCACTGACCACAGCTTCCTCCCGGCGCACGACCCGTCGCGGGGGGCTCACGCGGTCGTCAGCTCGGCGGCCCTCGACCTGGCCCAGGCGTCGGCGGCGAGGACCTCCTCGACCGACGACGCGGGGCCCGCGGAATGCTCGGTGACGACCCGCTCCACGGTGTCGACGATGCCGAGGAACGGCAGGCCCCCCTTGAGGAACGCCTCCACGCACACCTCGTTGGCCGCGTTGTAGACCGCGGGAGCCGTACCACCCAGGGTGCCGACGTGGCGGGCCAGCGCCACCGCGGGGAACGCCTCGTCGTCGAGCGGATCGAAGGTCCAGGTGTGGGCGGTCGTCCAGTCGACCGCCGGGCCCGCGCCGGAGACGCGCTCGGGGAAGCCCAGGGCCAGGGAGATCGGCAGCCGCATGTCCGGCGGACTCGCCTGCGCGATCGTCGAGCCGTCGGTGAACTCCACCATCGAGTGGATCATCGACTGAGGGTGGACCACGACCTCGATCCGGTCGAAGCCGATGTCGAACAGCAGGTGCGCCTCGATGACCTCGAGCCCCTTGTTGACCAGGGTGGCCGAGTTCACGGTGATCACGGGGCCCATGCTCCACGTCGGGTGGTTGAGCGCCATCTCCGGCGTCACGTCGCCCAGGTCCGCCCGCGTCCTGCCGCGGAACGGGCCGCCGCTCGCCGTCACGATCAGGCGTCGTACGGCTTTCGCCTCAGCCCCGCCCGGGCCCGCCGCCCACAGGCACTGGGCCAGCGCGGAGTGCTCGGAGTCGACGGGCAGCAACCGCCCCGGAGCCGCCAGGCGTTTCACCAGAGGCCCGCCGATGATCAGCGATTCCTTGTTGGCGAGGGCGAGCACCCGCCCCGCCTCGAGCGCCGCGAGCGTGGAGGTCAGCCCGAGCGCCCCGGTGATCCCGTTCAGCACCACGTCGCAGGACCACGCGGCCAGCTCGGCCACCCCTTCGGGGCCGGCGAGGATCTTGGGCCGGGCGCCGTGCGCCGCGAGCGCCTCCGCGAGCGCCGGCACGGCTCCCGTGTCCGCGACGGCGACCGCCTCGACGCCGTACGCGGCCGCCTGGCGGGCGAGCAGATCCACCCTGCCGCCTCCGGCCGCCAGCCCCACCACCCGGAACCGGTCCGCCGCACGGGCCACGACGTCGAGTGCCTGGGTGCCGATGGAGCCCGTCGAGCCGAGCACCACGATCGACCGGGATTGGGAAGTCACCTTCTCATTGTCCCCGAGGAGCGGGCCGCCCACAGCACAGTCGAAGCCGGGTGGTGCGGGATTTACCGAAAGTAGTCACGTGACCACTGGTGGTGGTCCAGACTCGGGTGCCATGACTCCGAGCCTCCCCCTGCTTGCCGTCGTCACCCTGGCCGCCGGGCTCCTGACGCCTCCCGCAGGTCAGGGAGATCCCGTGACGGACATCGTGGAACATGCCGTGGCGCCGGCGCTCGGCGGCTACTGGACTCCCGAGCGGATGGCGCGGGCGGTCCCGATCGGCCTGCTCCCCGCGATCGGCGACGTCGGCGGGGCCGGGAAGATCGGCGGGGTGACCCGGGGCGTGCTGCCCGCACCCGCCGGAACCGGCGAAAGCCCGGCCGCCATCCTGCCGGCGCCCGTCGAAACCGGCGAAAGCCCGGCCGCCATCCTGCCGGCACCCGTCGAATCGCTCGCCGGCGGCCTGAACGAACCGGGCAAGGCGCTCCCCACCCGTGACCTCGCCGCCCGGGCGAAGGAGCTCACCACTCCAGAGAAGACCACACGGGAGAGGACCGGCCCGGCTCAGAACCCGGGCAAGACGCTCCCCACCCCGGGACGGGCGCTCACCGGCCCGGCGAAGAAGCTCACCGCCCCGGGACAGGCGCTCACCCATCCGGATCTCCTCGCGGCGGGCCGGCCGCTGCCGCTTCCCGCGAAGTTCCTGCGCGACCGGGGCGGGCTCGTCCCCCGGCGGGTGAAGCCCGGGGGCGCCCTCCGGCGCGGCCTGGCCGTACCCGGTGGGGCGATGCGTGGCAACGACCAGGCCGCGCGCCTGAGGCAGTCCAAATCCACCCGGCAGGCCGTCGCGGCCCCGGCGTCCACCACGAACGGCTCGCACTGGGGATCGGGCGGATCGGTGACCAGGACGACCGGCCGGGTGTTCCTCACGATGAAGGGCGTCGACTTCGTGTGCTCGGCCAGCGCCGTGGACAGCGCCAACCGCGACGTCGTCGTCACCGCGGGCCACTGCGTCAAGGACGGCGCGGGGGCCTGGGCCGAGAACTGGACCTTCGTCCCGGGCTACCAGGGCGGGCGGCAGCCGTACGGAGCCTTCTCGGCCCGGCGGATGTTCGTGCCCGGGCCGTGGTCGCGAGGCGGCGACGACGACTACGACGTGGGCATGGTGGCGGTGACCCGCCATGGCGCGCGGCATCTGACCGACCTGGTGGGCGGCCAGGAGATCGGCTTCTTCCCCAAGCGCGGCGTGCGCACCTACGGGTTCGGGTTCCCCGCCGATCCGCCCTACGACGGCGAGCACCTGCTGTACTGCGCGGGCTCAGTACACGGCGACCCGCAGGGCCAGAGCCAGGACCAGGGTCTTCGCTGTGACCTGACGGCGGGGGCGAGCGGCGGTCCGTGGCTCACCGACTTCGATCCGGCGACGGGGCGCGGCACCCTCACCTCGGTGAGCAGCTTCAAGTACAGCAACGACCGCGGCACGATGTACGGGCCCTACTTCAGCACCGCCACCCAGGACCTGTTCCGGCTGGCCGAGGGCGCCTGACCAAGTCGTCCCGGTCAGGCGCGCCACTTGTCGAGCTAGGCGAGCGGATTCAGCGGCTCGGCGTTGTCCTCGTCGACGATGTCGACGGCCGACCGGACGATGGCGGGGTCGGGCAGCCCGACGACCGACAGGTCCTTGTCCTCGTACTCGAAGAGCGACAACACGTACCGCATGGCCTCCAGGCGGCCACGCTTCTTGTCGTTGCTCTTGATGATCGTCCAGGGCGCGTCGGCCGTGTCGGTGTTGAGGAAGATGTCCTCCTTGGCCCGGGTGTAGTCGTCCCAGAGATCGAGCGACGCGATGTCCATCGGGGAGAGCTTCCACTGCCTGACCGGGTCGACTTGGCGGATCACGAACCTGGTCCGCTGCTCGGCCCGAGACACGGAGAACCAGAGCTTGACCAGGTGGATCCCGTCGCGCACGAGCATCCGCTCGAACTGCGGCGCCTGGTTCATGAACTCCACGTACTCCTCATGGCTGCAAAAGCCCATGACCCGCTCGACGCCGGCCCGGTTGTACCAGGATCGGTCGAACATCACGATCTCCCCCGCGGCCGGGAGGTGGTTGACGTAGCGCTGGAAGTACCACTGCGTGCGCTCGCGCTCGGAGGGCTTCTCCAGCGCGACGACCTTGGCGCCTCGGGGATTGAGGTGCTCCATGAACCGCTTGATCGTGCCGCCCTTGCCTGCCGCGTCGCGCCCCTCGAAGAGGATCACCAGCCGGCCGCCGGTGTCCTTCAGCCAGTACTGCAGCTTGAGCAGCTCGATCTGGAGCAGCCGCTTGTCGCGGTCGTAGTCGGACCTGGGCAGCCGCTCCTTGTAGGGGTAGTGCTCGCGCCAGGTGTCCACCGGCCGCCCGTCGGCGCGCACGAGGACGGGATCGTCGTCATCGTTGTCCACCACCGTAAGCCCGGGCGTACGGCGCAGCAGTTCCCAGTCGCCCACCGGGTCCGGCAGCTCGGTCATGTCCAAACATCTCCTGACCTCGGAAGTCCCCAGAAGTTCGTGAGACTACACAACCATCCCAAACAGGAGATTGCGGGAGAGCACCGTCACTTTTTCAACATCACGTACAACCCGAGCGCCGCACCGGCGACGACGATCGTGAAGCACACCACCGCGAGGGCCAGGCCCGCCACCCTGGCCTGAGATCCCGCGTTCGGGGCCGTGCGCGCGGCCAGCCCGACCATGCCCACGGCGAACAGGGCGACGAGGCCCACACCCCCGGCCAGGCCGACGACCAGCACCTTCCACAGGGCGTCGACGTCGACATACTGGTTCACGCGACTCGCTCCTTCTCCGGGTCCAGCGTCCCGGTCCACTCCGCGTTGACGTTGGCGTGCGTGACGGGCACCCTCCGGGCCGCCAGGTAGAGAGCCGCGGCGAACACCACCGCGACGGCGAAGATCACCGCGACGCCGCCCGTCCCGCCGATGACGTCCGCCCCCTTCCACGCGCCCGCTCCGACGAGCGCCGCAGCGGGGATCGTGAACAGCCAGGCCGTCACCATGCGGCCGGCGACGCCCCACCGGACCTCCGCCAATCGCTTGCCGATCCCGGCGCCCATGATCGAGCCACTGCAGACATGCGTCGTGGAGAGCGGGAACCCGAAGTGGGAGGCCGCGAAGATCACGGCGGCCGACGAGCCCTCGGCGGCGAAGCCCTGCGGGCTCTCGATCTCGGTCAGCCCCTTGCCCAGCGTCCTGATCACCCGCCAGCCGCCGATGTAGGTGCCGAGCGAGATCGTCAGGGCGCAGGCGGCGACCACCCAGAACGGCGTGCCCTCGCCGGGGCCGATCGTGTGGTTCGCGATCAACGCCAGCGTGATGACGCCCATGGTCTTCTGGGCGTCGTTCGTGCCGTGCGCGAGGGACACCAGCGACGCGGAACCGATCTGACCGAGCCGGAACCCGCGGGACCTGGTCGACTCCGGGACGTTCCGCGTGATCCGGTACACCAGGAAGGTCCCCGCGATGGCCACCGCCGCGGCGAAGACGGGCGACAGGACGGCGGGGACGATCACCTTGGACATCAGGCCGTCCACCTTCACGGCAGAGCTTCCTGCGGCGATGAGCGTGGCTCCCACGACGCCCCCGATCAGCGCGTGGGACGAGCTGGAGGGCATGCCGAAATACCAGGTCATGAGGTTCCAGGCCAAGCCGCCGACCAGGCCGGCGAACACGACGGTCAGCGTGACGGCGCCGCTTTCCACGATCCCGCTCGCGATCGTCGCCGCCACCTTCAGCGACAGGAACGCGCCGGCGAAGTTGAGGACGGCGGACAGTGCCACGGCGATGCGCGGACGCAGCGCCCCTGTCGCGATCGAGGTGGCCATGGCGTTGGCGGTGTCATGGAATCCGTTGGTAAAGTCGAAGCCGAGCGCCGTGATGACGACGACTCCCAGAAGCAGGGCGTTGGCGTCCATGCCTCGGTCCCTGCGCGAAGGAAGGGGCGATAATCCCCTTTATCCTATTCTTCGCCTCTCGTTCACCAGTAATTCGACATCCGCCGAACGCCTCGCGCTCAGAGTGACAGGCCGGTGAGGACCATGACCTTCTCATACGTCAGGTCGTCCATCGCCGAGTGCAGTCCCTCGCGGCCGATGCCCGACTCCTTGACCCCGCCGTAGGGCATCTGGTCGGCCCGGTAGGAGGGCACGTCGCCGATGATCACGCCGCCGACCTCCAGTTCGCGGTTCGCCCGGAAGGCCGCGTCGAGGCTCCGGGTGAAGACGCCGGCCTGCAGGCCGTACTTGGAGTCGTTGACCGCGGCGAACGCCTCGCCGATGGAGCCCGCCCGCTGGACGACCATGACGGGTCCGAAGACCTCCTCGCGGACGACCTTCGCGTCGGAGGGCACGTCGGTCAGCACGGTGGGAGTGAAGGCGGCGCCGTCCCGCGTGCCCCCGGCCAGCACCCGCGCGCCGGCGGAGACCGCCTCGGCGACCCAGCCCTCCACCCGCACCGCCGCGTCCTCGCTGACGAGCGGCCCGACCTGGGTCTTCTCGTCCGCGGGGTCTCCCGTGACGAGCGCGCCGACGGCCGACAGCAGCTTCCCGGTGAACTCCTCCGCGACGGACTCCTCGACGATCACCCGCTGTACGGCGATGCAGCTCTGGCCGGCCTGGTAGTTGGAGAACAGGGCGATCCGGCTCGCCGCCCAGTCGAGGTCGGCGTCCGCGAGGACGACCGCGGCGGCGTTGCCGCCGAGTTCGAGCGTGACGTGCTTGCGCGGGACCTGATCCTTGATCGCGAACCCGACCGGACCCGAGCCGGTGAACGAGACCACCGGAAGCCGGGGATCCTCCACGAGCGCACCGGCCCGGTCGTTCGGGACGGGCAGCACGGAGAACATGCCCTCAGGCAGGTCGGTCTCGGCCAGGATCTCCCCCAGCACGAGCGAGGACAGCGGCGTCGCGGGCGCGGGCTTGACGATGATCGGGGCGCCGACGGCGATGGCCGGGGCGACCTTGTGCGCGACCAGGTTCAACGGGAAGTTGAACGGCGTGATCGCCAGCACCGGCCCGTACGGCACGCGCGTGACGTAGGCCAGGCGCCCCTGGGCGGCCGGCTCGGTGTCGAGGCGCTGTACGGCTCCGCTGAACCGCCGGGCCTCCTCCGCGGCGAACCTGAACGTGGCCACGGCCCGGCCGACCTCGCCCCTGGCCCACAGGATCGGCTTGCCGTTCTCCGCGGTGATCAGCTGGGCGATCTCCTCCGAGCGCTCGGAGAGCCGCCGGGAGACGTGCGCGAGGGCCTCGGCCCGTACGTGGACGGGAAGAGCCGCGGCCTGCCTGCTCACGGCGTGCGCGGCCGCCACGGCCTCCTCGACCTGAGCCGGGGTCGGCACGGAGGCGACGCCGACGACTCGCCCGTCATGGGAGTTGGTCACGGTCAGCTCCGCGTCTCCCGTCACGGGACGGCCGGCGAGCCAGAAGGGGCGAAGATCGGTATCACGGCGCACGTCCATGTTCTGACGGTATGTCAGCAGGTCGCGATAGGCTCTACGCCTCCCAGCACAATCACCCGTCAGCGGCGTACCGATGTGGACAAGTTTGGTACGTCACAAATGCAGCGCAATTTCGGGATGTTTTCCGTTTCAGAGCGGTTTGAAAGCCGAGCCGCATGGTTAAGTCATCATCCGGGTCCGACGCGAGGACCCGATTCGAGAAGGGCTCGTCGCTGATGGGTACGCCGGCGCCGCTCGGTCTTCAGGGTGCCTACGCGCGCGGCCAGCGGAGCACCTACGACGAGCTCCGTACCAAACTCCTCGACGTCGCCAGCGGACTCCTCACCTCGGACGGGCCGGAGAGCCTCACGGTACGGCGGATCGCCACCGAGGCGGATTGCCCGACCCAGGTCATCTACACGATGTTCGGCAGCAAGGAAGGCCTGGCCGAGGCGCTCTATCTCGAGGGTTTCGAGCGTTTCCGCCGCCGTCTGGAGAGCGTGCCGCTGCGCACGGACCCTTACGACTACCTCCTAGCCCTGGGGCCCGCCTACCGCGACGCCGCCCTGTCCGAGCCGGGCTACTACAGCCTCATGTTCGAGCGGGCGATCCCCGAGTTCGTGCCGAGTGAGCGGGCGAGGACACTGGCCCGCGCCGCGCTGAACATCTTCGACCGGGTGATCGCCGACTGCATCTCGGCGGGCTATCTCGTCCCCACGCAGCCCCGGAGGGTCGCCGACGCGTTGTGGGCCGCCGCGCAGGGCGCGCTCAGCTTGGAACGTGCCGGTCACCTGCAGGACGCCAAGACCTACGAGACCGTCACCACCGCCACGATCTCCTCCTTCCGGACCAAGAGCGGCTGACCTTCACAGGCACAGCGCGATCCAGAGCTCGGCCCGCGCCGAGGGATCGTCGAGATCACGGCCGAGCAGTTCGCTCACCCTCTTCATCCGGTACCTGAGCGTGTGCCGGTGGATCCCCAGCCGCTGCGCCGCCGCGTCCCAGTGACCGTTGCTGGCGAGATAGGCCCGCAGCGACTCGACCAGGTCGCCGCGCGAGCCGTACTCACGAAGCGGCGCGAGCATGGCGGCCGCGAACGCCGTCGCCGCGCCGGGCTCCAGCAGTGCCAGCAGCCCCTGCCCGGCCAGTTCGGCGAAGTGCGCCACCGGGTGGGCCGAGGCCAGCGCACGCTCGGCCTGGTCGAGGCCGAGGGCCAGGGCGACCCCGGGAACGCCCACG
This sequence comes from Planotetraspora silvatica, assembly GCF_016863315.1. Lineage (GTDB taxonomy): Bacteria > Actinomycetota > Actinomycetes > Streptosporangiales > Streptosporangiaceae > Planotetraspora > Planotetraspora silvatica. The sequence continues at coordinate 15,721 of NZ_BOOQ01000034.1, read as the reverse complement.
CCGACGCGGCCGTGCCCGGCGGCACGCTCGGCGAGCCGGTGGGCGTCGGCGGCGGGGGCGAGCGCGACGACCACGCGGCCCCACCGCGCGGTGAAGCACGGCAGCGCCTCGGTGAGCGACTCCTCGTCGGCCGTCTCACAGGCCAGTACGGCCACCGCCCCCTCCGGCAGGGTCCCGCCCAGTGCCGCCAGGGCGTCCGCGGCGGCCTCGGCCTGTCCGGCCAGCAGCAGGCGGAACACGGCGGTGCGCACCCTGCCCGCGGCGGCGCGCTGGTCGCGGCCCTGTTCCAGGGCGAGCGTGAGCAGGGAGCCGGCCGCGTTGACGACGGTGTGCTCGATCGGCGAGAACGGACGCGCCGCCCCGACCACGAAGAACCCGCGGCGGCCGAGCGGCTGGATGATCATGTGTTCGCCGGGGGTGGCCAGCGCCAGGCTGGCCGGCGACGACGTCCTCTTCAGCCGGGCCAGTTCGGGGCGCAGCGCGGCGGCCTTCTCCTGCGCCGGCGGGCCTGTTCCCGTGGCGTCCGCGACGTGTCTGACGGCGCCCGCGTCGTCGAGCAGGAGCGCCCAGCCGGAGATCTCGCGGGCCAGGCGGTCGATGACGGCCCCGGTGCCCGAGGGCTGGAGCGCGGCCCGGGTGAGGCGGCCCTGAGCCGCGAAGGCCCGGCTGATCTCCTCGTACTGCTCGGCGGCGATGAGCTCGCTGACGACCTTGCCGATCGCGATGAACGGGGTGTCCCTCGGCACCTCGACGAGCGGCAGCCCGGCGGCGGCCGCGGCGTCCACATAGGCCGCCGGCACCAGGTCGTGACCGAGGCCGACTCCGAACCCCAGCCCGGTCGCACCCCGTGCGACCAGCCGTGAGATGTACGGCACGGCGTCGCCCGGGGTCAGCCGCATGCCGGTCGTCAGCACCAGCTCTCCGCCCTCGAGGAACGGTGTGGGATCCTCGAGCTCGCTGACCGCCACCCAGCGGACCGGCCGGTCCAGTCCGTCCTGCCCGGCCAGGACGTCCAGGTGCAGCGGCGTGATCGCCGTCACCCGGCGCAGCGTCGGCGCCACCAGCCCCCCAAAGCCCAACTTGTCCGAGTTGGCCAAAAGTACGGCCTTATTCTGCCATGACGACGTATCGGCAGGTGAAGGTGGTGGCCGTACCGTCGAGGGCATGACCGTCGAAGGCACCACCGGCACCGTCCATGGCGGCCCGCGGCTTCCGCAGGAGCGCCGGCTCGTCACCGAGATCCCGGGACCGCGGTCGCGCGAGCTGTTCGCGCGCAAGCAGTCCGCCGTGCCCCCGGGCATCGGCACCACGCTTCCCATCTTCGTGACCCACGCCGGTGGCGGTGTCGTCGTCGACGTGGACGGCAACTCCCTCATCGACTTCGGCTCGGGCATCGCCGTCACGAGCGTGGGGAACTCCGCTCCCCGCGTGGTCGAGCGGGTCCAGAAGCAGGTGGCCGACTTCACCCACACCTGTTTCATGGTCACGCCGTACGAGTCCTACGTGACGGTGTGCGAGAAGCTCAACGCGCTCACGCCCGGCGACCACGACAAGCGCACGTTCCTGGTCAACAGCGGCGCGGAGGCCGTCGAGAACGCCGTGAAGGTGGCCAGGCACGCCACCGGGCGGCCGGCCGTCGTGGTGTTCGACCACGGCTACCACGGCCGGACCCTCCTCACGATGACGCTGACCGCCAAGAACATGCCGTACAAGGACGGCTTCGGCCCGTTCGCGCCCGAGGTCTACCGGGTGCCGCTGGCCTACCCGTTCCGCTGGCCGAGCGGCCCGGAGAACTGCGCCGACGAGGCCGCCGCCCAGGCCATCGACATGATCGAGAAGCAGATCGGCGCGGCCAACGTCGCCGCCGTGGTCATCGAGCCGATCGCCGGCGAGGGCGGCTTCATCGAGCCCGCCCGCGGATTCCTGCCGAAGATCGCCGAGTTCTGCCGGGCAAACGGGATCGTCTTCGTCGCCGACGAGGTCCAGACCGGGTTCGCCAGGACCGGCCACCTGTTCGCCTGCGAGGACGAGGGCATCGTCCCCGACATCATCTGCACGGCCAAGGGCATCGCGGGCGGCCTCCCCCTGGCCGCCGTCACCGGCCGCGCGGAGTTGCTCGACTCGGTCCACGCCAGCGGGCTCGGGGGGACCTACGGCGGCAACCCGCTCGCCTGCGAGGCGGCCCTCGGCGTCCTGGAGACCATCGAGCAGGACAAGCTCGTCGAGCGTGCCGCGCACATCGGCGAGATCATGTTGCCTCGCCTCCGCTCGCTTCAGGAGCGGTTCGGCATCGTGGGCGACGTCCGCGGGCGCGGGGCCATGACGGCGATCGAACTCGTGGTCCCCGGCACCAAGGACCCGCTGGCCGCCGGCCCGATCGCGGCCAGGTGCCATGCCGAGGGGCTGCTGGTGCTCACCGCCGGCACGTACGGCAATGTGCTCCGGTTCCTTCCGCCGCTGGTGATTCCCGACCATCTGCTGGAGGAAGGGCTTTCCATCCTGGAGAGAGCAATCAGTGCGGACCAGAGCGCTTAAATAAGATTAAAAGGGACACCCGCCTTGGCGTCGGGTGTCCCTTTTGTTGTTGTAACGCCCGCACCATGCCGCGATTTAACCGCCTCTTGGCCTGACACGCGCCGATCACAGCCCGTAACCACGTTATAACGGTTTCGATACGCGATCGAGGGGGGACGGGGAATGGGCTGGAATCCGAACGGTGCCGACCGGCTCATGCTGACGTTCGACCCTGCCGGCCTCACCCCCGTCCAACGCGAGGGCGACGCCTGCGTCGTCTGCCACAAGAAGTGGCCCCGCCCCCGTGTGAAGGTCGGCCTGCTCCCCGACAACGCCCCCGTCCACGCCTGCGACGACTGCGCCGAGGCGCTGCTGCCCGCACCGGAAGGCAAGGTGCCTCTTCCCCGCCGCTCCCGCGCCGCGATGTCGTGACGCGAGGCCGGCCCGCATGTGAGCCCAAGAGGTGATCTCATGAGATTCGACCGTTTCCACGGGCCGGTGCTCTCGTTGTTCCGCATGGTGGCGGCCATGTTGTTCATGTGCCACGGCCTGGCCTCGTTGTTCAACCTGTTCGGCGGCAACCGCGGCATGGGTCACGCGGTGGAGTTCGGCACGTGGCCGGGCTGGTGGGCCGCGCTCATCCAGGCGCTCTGCGGGGCGCTCGTCCTCCTCGGGCTCCTCACCCGGATCGGCGCGCTGATCGCGTCGGGGTCCATGGCCTTCGCGTACTTCATGGCGCACCAGCCGAGAGGCGTGCTGCCCCTGACCAACGGCGGTGAGCTGTCGGCGCTGTTCTGCTGGTCGTTCTTCCTCATCGCCGTGCTCGGCCCGGGCACCTGGGCGCTGGACACGCTGATCCGCCGTCGTGGAGACCGCGGAAAGCCGGACGGGCCCGACCTCAGCGTCTGGCTCGCTAACCGTGAGCTATCTGGGACCAGCGTTCAGCCCACTGGGCGTAGTCGTCCGGGCGAACGGCGAAGTAGACGCCCTTGAAGGCCGCCGGCTCTCCCACGTGATAGTCCGTGCAGACCCGCTTCGCGTCGCCCGTGCAGGCGGCCGGGTTCGCCGGGGCGAGGCCGGTCCATGCGGCCGCCGGTCCCTGCGCCTGCGCGGAAGCCGTCCACGCCAGCCACTGGTAGGCGCATGACGGATGAGGCGCGGCCGCGGCGACCATCCACGAGTCCGACCATCCTGTCAGCGGCCGGCGGTCGAGCGCCTTGACGGGCTTGTGCCCGCTCTTCAGCACGTCGAGGTGGTACGGCGTGCCCTGCGCGAGCCGTGCTGAGCCGGAGGCGAAGCCCTCCACGACGTCGATGGGGTCACGCCAGAAGGTCCTGTCCCCGGACTTGTTCGAGGTGAGAAGGGCGACGGCCGCGTCCAACTGGGACGGGGTGAGATCGAACGGGTCCTTGACGCCCCGCCGCTTGAGAGCGAGCGCGGCGGCCGCGATCGTCATCGGGTCGTCCCTGAGCAGCACCGGCCCCTTGTCGGTGAACAGGGCCCCGGCGTCCTTCGGCCTGGTCTTGGTGGTGTCGTAGAGCACCTCGTCGACACCCCACAGGTACGGCACGCCGTACACCTGGTCGTCCTTGGCGTACGCGGGGAGTTCACGCAGGTGCGCGGGGATCTTCGCGTAGTCCTTCACGAGCGCCGTGTTGAGCGGCGCGACCTTGCCTTCGGCGATCAGCCTGCCCGCGATCTCCGGCGTGGCCGAGACCACGTCGAAGGCGCCGAGGGACGCGCCATCCGGCTTCGCCTCCAGGCCGGGGTCGTAGAACGAGAGCGAGACCTTGCAGCCGGTCTTGGCCTCGAAGGGCGCGACCCAGTTGACCGACGGGTCGGTCCCGCCCCACTCGACGTATCCGCTGATCGCCAGGACGCGCAACGCGCCCTCGCCGGGGCCTGCCGACGCCGTCCCCGTCGGGGTGGCCGAGCCGCTCGGCGTGGGGGACGAGGTCGTCGCCGGCGCGGTGACGGGGGTCGTCGCGGCGACGGCGCCCGTCCCCGGCGTGGCCTCGACCGCCCGGGACGATCCGTTTCCTCCGCAGGCCACGGCCAGGAATCCCATGGCCGCCGTGGCGACCACGAGCTGTGTACGGCGAAGCCTCACCGGGCGGACCCCCTCACGAGACGGACGTCACGAGCCTACTGGCCCCGGTGGCCGCGTCCCGCCCCGCTTCGCCGACGGAACGGGCCCCGCCCCGGACGCCGGGCTCAGCCGTTGGTGGGGAAGCCCAGGTTCACTCCGCCGTGGGAGGGCTCGAGCCAGCGCGAGGTGACGACCTTGCCCCGCGTGTAGAAGTGCACGCCCTCGGTTCCGTGAACGTGGGTGTCACCGAAGAGCGAGTTCTTCCACCCCCCGAAGCTGTAGAACGCCATCGGCACCGGGATGGGCACGTTGATGCCGATCATCCCGACCTCGACCTCGTTCTGGAAGCGCCGCGCGGCGCCGCCGTCGTTGGTGAAGACGGCCGTGCCGTTGCCGTACTCGCCGGTGTTGATCAGATGGAGCCCCTCCTCGTAGGACTGCACCCGGACGATCGACAGGACCGGGCCGAAGATCTCCTCACGGTGGACGCGCGAGTTCGCCGGCACGTGGTCGATCACCGTGGGGCCGAGCCAGAAGCCGTTCCCACGGCCGCCGGAGACGGGCGTCTCGCGGCCGTCCACCACGACCTTGGCGCCTTCCTCCACACCGAGGTCCAGGTAGGAGGCGACCTTGTCACGGTGCGCCGCGGTCACCAGTGGTCCCATCTCGGACGCCGGATCGTCGCCCGGGCCGACCGTCAGGCGCCCGACCCTGGAGACGATCTTCTCGACGAGTTCGTCGCCGACCGGCTCGACGGCCAGGACCACGGAGATCGCCATGCAGCGCTCCCCCGCCGAGCCGAAGCCCGCCGAGACGGCCGAGTCGGCGACCAGGTCGAGGTCGGCGTCCGGCAGCACGAGCATGTGGTTCTTGGCGCCGCCCAGCGCCTGGACCCGCTTGCCGTGTGCGGTCCCCGTCTCGTAGACGTACCGGGCGATCGGGGTCGAGCCGACGAAGGACACGGCCTGCACCGCCGGGTGCTCCAGCAGCCGGTCCACCGCGACCTTGTCGCCCTGGACGACGTTGAACACGCCGTCGGGCAACCCGGCCTCCGCCCACAGCTCGGCCATCAGCAGGGACGCCGAGGGGTCCTTCTCCGACGGCTTCAAGACGAAGGCGTTGCCCGCGGCGATGGCCACGGGGAACATCCACATCGGCACCATCGCCGGGAAGTTGAACGGCGTGATCCCCGCGACGACGCCGAGGGGCTGGCGGATCGAGTAGGAGTCGACCCGGGTCGAGACGTTCTCCGAGAAGCCGCCCTTGAGCAGGTGAGGGATGCCGCATGCGAACTCGACGACCTCGAGGCCGCGCGCGACCTCGCCGAGGGCGTCGGAGTGGACCTTGCCGTGCTCGGCCGTGATCAGCGCGGCGAGATCGTCGCGATGACGGTCCATCAGCTCGCGGAAGCGGAACAACGTCTGGGCCCGCTTGGCCAGCGAGGTGTCCCGCCATCCGGGGAAGGCGCGTGCGGCGGAGTCCACCGCCGCGTCGACGTCGGCCACGGACGCGAGGGCGACCTGACCGCCGACCTCGCCGGTCGCCGGGTTGTAGATCTCGGCATGCCGCGCCTGAGGCGCGCCGGCTCCCCCGAAACGGGCGCCGTCGATCCAGTGGTCAACGTGCTTCATCGTTGACCGTCTCCAGCGCGGTGACGAGGATGCGCAGGCCCTCTCGGGCCTCGTCCTCGGTGAGTGTGAGCGGCGGCGCCATGCGCAGAGTGTTGCCGTACAGGCCGCCCTTGCCCGCGAGGAGGCCGAGCTTCTTGGTCACCTCCATGAAACGGGCGACGAGCGCCGGCGCGGGCGCTCCCGTCCCGGGGTCGACCAGTTCGATGGCGAACATCAGGCCCCTGCCGCGCACGGCTCCTACGACGGGGAGCCGCTGCTCGGCCTCGCGCAGGCCGGCGAGGATGATCTCCCCTGTCCTGGCGGCGTTCGCCTGCAGATCGTGGTCGAGCACGTAGTCGAGGGTCGCGTTCGCGGCCGCCATGGAGATCGGGTTTCCGCCGAACGTCGACAGGCCGACGGCGTGCGGGCCGTCCATCAGGTCGGCGCGGGCGACGATGCCGCCGACGGCGAAGCCGTTCCCCGTCCCCTTGGCGAAGGTCAGCATGTCGGGCGTCACGCCGTGGTTCTCGATCCCGAAGAAGGCCGAGCCGGTACGGCCCCAGCCGGACTGGACCTCGTCGGAGATGAACAGGATGCCTTCCTCGTCGAGGACCTCCTTGTAGGCGGCGAACAGGCCGTCGGGCGCCATGGTGAAGCCGCCCACACCCTGGATCGGCTCGGCGATGAGCGCGGCGACGTCATTGGACACCGCGGTGGCGAGCACGTGACGCAGGTCGTCCACGCACGCCTTGATGTAGTCCGCGTCCGACATCCCGCGGAACTGGACGAGGTGCCGGTCGGCGCCGTGCAGGAAGTGCACGTTGAGCGGCGACAGCGAGTTGTTCTTCCACGAGCGGTTGGAGGTCACGCTGATCGCGCCGAACGACCTGCCGTGGTAGCTCTGCCGCATCGCGAGCACCTGGTCCGTCTTGCGGGCGTAGGTGGCGAGCAGCAGCGCGGTCTCGTTGGCCTCGGTGCCGGAGTTGGTGAAGAAGACCTTGGCGTCCGGGATGCCGGAGAGCCGGGCGATCTTCTCGGCCAGCTCCACCTGAGCGCGGATCAGGTAGAGCGTCGAGGTGTGCACGATGCCGGTCGCCAGTTGTCTCTCGACCGCCTCCCGCACCTCGGGCACGTCGTACCCGATCATGTTGGTGAGGATGCCGGCGAAGAAGTCCAGGTAGCTCTTCCCGGATGCGTCGACGACACGGTTGCCCTTGCCGCCGACGATCTCGATGGGCTCGTCGTAGTACAGGCCCATCCAGTTCGGGAGGACCGCGCGGTGCCGTTTGAGCAGGTCGGCGCTGTCGGAGGGCGACTCAGGATCACGGAGAGACATACTTCGAGTATCGCCGCTCCATGTCGCCGCTCCCACCCTCAACATGTCGGCATACCGAGATTTCGCCTTACATGATGGAACGCTCCGGCGAGGCCCGTATGTCAGGACGGGCAGACGGGGTTCACACCGCGGCGGCCTCCTTCTCGACGGCGCCCTCGGCGGCCGGGGTGCGACGCAGGAGCAGCAGCGCCATCACCGCCGCGGCCACACAGAAACCGAACCCGACCACGGAGCCGACCGACATGGCCGACACGAAGGCGTCGCGGCCCGCCTCGGCCACGGCGGGATCTCCCAGCGCGAGCGCGCCGCTGATCGAGTCACGGGCGACCTCGGGAGCGGAGGCCGGCATGGAGGCCGTGTAGACCCCCGCGAGCACGCTGCCCAGCACGGCGACGCTGAGGGCCATGCCGACCTGCTGCACCGTGTCGTTCAGCGCCGAGCCCACGCCCGCGCGCTCCGGCGGCACCGCGCCCATCAACGTGGCGTACGCCGCCGGACCGGCCAGGCCGCCGCCGACACCCATGATCATCAAGCTGACGATGAGCATGCCGTACCCGCCGTCGAGAGTGGCGAGGACGCCGAAGCCGACGGCCATGACGAGCAGGCCCGTGACGATGAGCGTCCGGTTGCCGACCTTCTTGCCCAGTGCCGCCCCGAGGCCGTTGAAGACCAGAGCGGCGAGCACGTACGGCAACAGGGCCATCCCGGCCTTCAGCGGTTCGTAGCCGAGCACGAACTGGAGGTACTGCGTCAGGGCCAGCATCAGCGCCCCGGACCCGAAGGACAGCAGGACGATCGAGAACGATGCCCCGCTGAACGACCGGTCCCTGAAGAGCGACAGCGGCAACATCGGCTGCGCGGCCCTGCGCTCCCACAACACGAAGCCCAGCAGTGCCAGCACGGCCACCGCGGCCACGAGCGGGTTCCACTCGCCGGTGGGCGCGGACACGACCGCGTAGACGAGAGCGCCCATGCCCACGATCGACAACACGACGCCGACCGGGTCGACCGCGCGGGCGTCCCCCTTCGTTTCCGGCATCAGAACGAGCGCCGCGATGATCGCCACGACCGCGATCGGCACGTTGAGCAGGAAGACCGAGCCCCAGTAGTAGTGCTGGAGGAGGAATCCGCCCAGCGTCGGCCCGGCGATCACCCCGGCCATGGCCACCGAACTCCACGCGGCGAACGCCTTCCTGCGCTCGCTCTCGTCGAAGACCGTGATCAGGATGGACATGGTGGACGGCATGACGAAGGAGCCGCCCACCCCCATCAGGGCCCGGGCCCCGATGAGCTGCCACGGCTCTGTCGCGAGCATGGCCGCCACCGACGCGCCCCCGAAGAAGGCCAGGCCGAGGATCAAGAACAGGCGTCTGCCGTATCGGTCGGACAGACTTCCCGCGGTGAGCAGCAGGCCGGCGAAGACCAGGATGTACGCGTCGATGATCCACTGGACGTCCGACGGGGATGCCCCCAACTCGCGCATGAGAGACGGGATCGCCAGGTTGAGCACGGTGTTGTCCACGACGAGGGTCAGCAGACTCAGGCAGAGGACGCCGAGGATCCACCAGCGGCGGGGATGCGACATAGAATCCACCTCGAACAGTGTGCGATAAGACTGGAACACTGTACGACAACCTCGAACGGTGTGCGAGCGAATATCCTGTGGCGGTGTCAGCGAAGCCGTTCTCCTCGGTCTGGACGCGTGAGCGCAAGGGCCCCCGCGACCAGGGCCTGAGTCGCGACCAGATCGTCCGGGCGGCGATGGAACTGCTCGACGAGGACGGCCTCGACGCGCTCAGCATGCGCAAACTCGGGGCGCGGCTCGGAGCGGGGGCGACCAGCCTCTACTGGCACGTGGCGAACAAGGACGAGTTGCTCGAGCTCGTCATGGACAAGGTCTACGCCAAGGTCTCCATCCCCGAGGGGTCGAGCTGGCACGACGCCGCCACCGCTTTCGCGTACGGCATGCGCGACGCCGTCTCCCAGCACCGCTGGAGCATCAGCCTGATCGGCGTGCTCCCCGCTCTCGGGCCCAACGCCATGACGGCCGCCGACCGGCTCATGGCGGCGTTCTCCAGCGCCGGCTTCGACGGGATCGACGTCGACTACGCGGTCACCGCCGTGGTGTCCTACACGCTGGGCGCCACCATCCCCGAGGTCGTCTGGCTCGACGCGCTCGACGAGGCCGGCACCGACGTGGCCGGAATCCAGGCGTCCATGGGACCGCTCATCGAGGAACTGGGGGCCGATTACCCCAGCTTGCAGGAGCGGTACCGCGCCTACGACGACATGGCCTTCGACCCCATGACGGCCCGGCGGATCGCGTTCGACTTCGGGCTGGTGGCGCTGCTCGACGGCCTGGCGGCCCGGCTTCCGCACGGAAGCCGCCGCGATCATCCTGTCAGCGACTGACCCGTCCTCTTTACACAATGATCAGGTAGCCTCGGAACATGCTGCCCACCGTCGCCGACGTGCTCGCGCTGGACGCGGTCCGACGCGGTGATCCGCGCGTCGTCGCAGGCGGCGACCGTCTCGACACACGGGTCCGCTGGGTGCACGTCGGTGAGATCACCGACATCGCCCATCTGCTGCGCGGCGGCGAGCTCGTGCTCACCACGGGCGTGGCCCTGCCGAGCGAGCCGGACAAGCTCGCCGACTACATCTCCGACCTCGCCGCCGTCGGCGCCTCCGGGCTCATCGTGGAGCTGGGCCGCCGGTTCGTCCGCGAGTTGCCGCCCGCGGTGGTCAAGGCCGCGGAAGACCACGGCCTGCCGCTCGTCACCCTCGCACGCGAGACGCCGTTCGTGCAGATCACCGAGTCGGTGCACGCACGGATCATCGACATCCAGCTCCAGGAGCTGCGGGCGTCGGAGCAACTGCACGAGGTCTTCACCGAGCTGTCGGTCGAGGGCGCCTCGCCGTCCGAGGTGCTGACGCAGGTCTCCCGGTTCTCCGGCCGGCCCGTCGTCCTGGAGAACCTCGCCCATCAGGTCCTCGCGTGCGACGCCTCCGGGGGCGACACCGGAACGATCCTGGCCAACTGGGAGACGCGGTCCCGCGCGGTCTCGCCCGAGGAGCGCACCGCGTACGACACCGCCGCCGGGTGGCTCGTCACCATGGTGGGCGCCCGGGGGCAGGACTGGGGACGGCTCATCCTCCTGTGCGACGCCCCTCCGAGCCCCCATGACACCGTGCTCGCCGAACGCGCGGCGACCACGCTCGCACTCAGCCGGCTGCTGGAACGCCACCAGGAGTCGCTCGAACGGCAGGCGCACGGCACGATCATCGCCGGGATCCTCACCCACGCCTACTCCGATCCGGACGAGGCGGCCGCCCGGGCCCGGGCGGTCGGGGTGCCGCTCACCGGCCGCAAGCTGATCAGCGCCGTGATCCGGCTGACCTCCTCGACCGGAACCGCGCTGGGCGAGCAGGCCCAGCTGGGCGAGCTGGCCGAGGCCACGGCGGCCGCCTGCCGCGACGCGCGGCTGCCGGCGCTGGTGGGCGCGCTCGACCAGAGCCGGGTGGGCGTGCTGCTCCCCCTCCCGCCGCGCTCGCTCGCGGAAACGGCGCTCGGCGCCCTCGCCGACCGCCTGCGGGCCGCCTTCCCCACGCCGTTCGTGCTGGCGACCGGTTCCGTGGTCGAGTCGATCAAGGACGTACGGCGCAGCTTCCTCGAGGCCGAGCAGGTGGCCGACGTGGCGGTGCGCCAGCCTGACGGACGCGCGTTCTATCGCCTGCCCGACCTGCGCCTGCGCGGCCTGCTCCACCTGCTGCGCGACGACGCGCGGCTCCAGACCTTCGCCGAGCGCGAACTCGGCGCGCTGCTCGCGCACGACGCCCAGCGGCATGGCGACCTGGCGCGGATCCTGCGCGTCTATCTCGACGCCGGCAGGAACAAGGCGGTCGCCGCGCAGAAGGCGCACCTGTCCCGCCCCGCGTTCTACGACCGGCTCCGGCGGCTCGAACGCATCCTCGAGACCGACCTCGACGACGTCGAGTCGTGCATGTCCCTTCACGTGGCGCTGCTGGCCTTGGAGACATTCCGCCGCGAAAGCCCGTGACCTGGGGATCCACCTCTCCACCCGAATGAGGATCGGGATGAGGGCGCATATGCGGATACAGGTCTGCCTCCCCAGGTGTAAGTCCTATGGCACCCGGCTACTCTCCGTACACTCGCGCACACGGTGTGAATCGTGCTTGTCTCAGAGGGTGCAGATGACGAGCGAACCTCAGATCAGTCCGGCGATCGTGGTGCGAGCCCTGTCCGCCCGGTTCCCCCGGTGGACCATCTGGTGGGGTCAGGCCACCACGCACTACTGGGGCGTCTCACGGCGCCGCAACGGCCTGCTTCTTCACGTGGAGGCCATGTCCGCCCAGGACTTCGTCCAGCAGGCGCGCGAGATCGACGCAGTGACACCGTGACCACGGGCACGGCGACCGCCGTGCGGTTCCACTGGAAAGTCGCGGCCATTTCTCACGATCTTTGGCGTGTACGGCGCGAGCGGCCTGCGATCCTCGTCACGATGGTCCTTCGAAGGATCACGAACGAGGGAAGACCGCATGCGACGCCATCTGATCGTCGGGACCGTCACCGTGGCCCTGACGATGATCACGCTCTCGGCCTTCGCCAGTCCGCTCTCCCCGCTTCCTGGGCCTCGGTACGCTCTGCGCCTGTTTCCCGAGATCTCCGGCCTTCCGGGCCTTCCCTCCGCTCCGCCACCGGCGGCCCTCCCGACGACCGGCTTCCCCCTCGGATCTCCCAAGGCGCCGAAGGTGGTGTCCGAACGGGTCGCACCGGGCATCGATTACTTCACGCTGACGCACGGCACGTCGACCGACGGCTACACCGTCAGCGTCGTGGTGCGCGGCAAGGACGCCCTCTCCGAGACGACCGCGAGGGCCCAGGCCCTCGCGGTGGAGGAGTCCGGTTACAGCCCCTCCATCGTGAAGTTCACCGAACCGGCGGTCGCGGACCATCCGGCCGCCGACTTCTGGACGGTCAGGGTCGGGGCGTGGCCGCTCGGCAAGATGGCCGAGGCCGCCCACGTGGTCAAACAGCTCAAGAAGGCGGGCATCACCGCGAAAGTCGACTTCGGCGGTGACGACGGCTTCCAGACCGGCGGCCCGTGGACCGTGCGAGTCCTCATGATCGACCCTCGCTCCTTCCGCGGCACCTTCCGTTCGTCACTGGGCGCCGGGGTTGCGGCACGGGAGACGGTCTCGGCGATGGCGGCCTCGGCCGACGCCGTCGCGGCGGTCAACGGCGGGTTCTTCGACATCCACACGCGGAAGGACTTCCGCGGTGATCCGACCGGGATCTCCGTGGTGGGCGGCGACCTGCTCAGCGAGGCGGTTCCGGGGCGTACGGGTCTGGTCCTCGCGGGTCGCAGGGCGCGCGTCACCGAGCTGTCCTCGTCTGTCGTGGCGGCCGCAGGCGACGGTGCGAAGCTGGAGGTCGGCGGCCTCAACCGGGTGGCCCGGGCGGATGAGCTGGTGATGTACACCGAGGAACTCGGCCGCGCGACTCCCTCCGATCGCGGAGTCGAGGTGGTGCTCGACGCGTCGGGCGAGGTCTTGCGACCGCGGGGGCCCGGCGCTCCCGTGCCCCACGGCACACGGGTGCTCCACGGAAGAGGCACCGCCGCCGACTGGCTCAGAGAGCACGCCGCCGCGGGCATGACCGTCGACGTCACGGCGAAGGTGACCGATCTGCGCACCGGTCACGTCGTTCCGCTCACCTCGGAGACCAGCATCATCGGCGGAGGGATCGGCCTCGTCAGGGACGGACGGACCTCGATCACCGCCGCCAAGGACGGCATGGCCAACGTCAACATGATCGTCCGACGGCACCCCCGGACGCTCGCGGGAGTGACGGCGTCCGGCGAGCTGGTCGTCGCGGTCGTGGACGGCCGTGCTCCGGACACCAGTGTGGGCGCGTCGTTCTTCGAGTCGGCGGAACTCATGCGCTGGCTCGGCGCCCGGGACGCGATCAGCCTGGACGGCGGCGGCTCGAGCACCATGGTCGTCGGCGGGAAGGTGGTCAACCACCCGTCCGACGGAGCAGAGCGCGGCGTCGGCGACGCCCTGCTCATCGTCGGCAGGTAACCCGGGACGCGCGTCAGACTCCGCACACGATGCCGTCGACCTCTTGCCGGCGACCCACTTGCGGGGGCGGCCGCCGAGGCTGACCGCGCACAGCGGAACGCGGGTCAGCGGGACGCGGCCAGCCGGGCGATCGAGTCGTCGTCGCAGGTGTCCCAGAACGTGCCGACCACGTCCTCCAGGTGGTCGAACGACTCCGCCTCGAACAGCACCTCCTGATACTTCGTGATGTCGTAGTGAGTGGTGCCCATGGCGGCGAGCTCGAGCGGACGGATGTCCATCCCGCGGAACTCCTCGATCTCGCCGGACGAGCTCAGGATGCCCGCGCCGTACGCCTTGGACTCCCCGTCCTCGCGCATGACGCCGAACTCGAGCGTGAACCAGAAGACCTTGGAGACGAACTCCAGCGCCTCATCGGTCTCGACCCGCCGGGCGGCCCGGCCGGCGAGCCGGTAAAGCTCGGCGAAACGCGGGGAGGCCAGGGTGTTCGCGTGTCCGATCACCTCGTGCACGATGTCGGGTTCAGGCGTGTAGAAGGGCACCGAGTGGTGCCGGATGTACTGGGTGGAGTGGAACAGGCCGTCCGCCAGCACGCTGTAGAACTCCCTCAGCGGGACGAGCCCGGCCGCCGGCAGGTACCCGAAACCCGTGATCGGCTTCAGCAGGTCGCTGACCTCCTGAAGTTGCGGGATACGCTCCACCGGCAGCCCCAGGCGAGCTGCGGCGTCGATGAACTCCCGCACCGCGTATTTGCCGTGCTTGACGGCGAGTTCCTGCGTGACGAGCGCCCACACGTGGTGCTCCTCATCGGTGTACTCCGCATGGGGAATGGGCTCACCCGGCTTGTGACCGAGTGCCAGCGCCGCGATGGCGTTACGCCGGTTCCGGTACACCGCGTCCGCGAAACCCGGGTGACCGCTGGCCAACTCGACGACGACGGATCCATCGTCTTGCGTCGCGACTGGAGCAAAGTACTGTGCTTCCTCGAACATAACCCCATATGACAGCAACTCGCCGATTCGCTGACAAGAGCGACCAGTCAGAGTGGGCGGAGCGCACAATCTGCGGCCAAAATGGTGGATTAAGCTAGCCGATTCGACCAGTCGGAGCGTAGCCTCGGGCGCATGCTCGACGCGCTCGACAGTCAACTGTTGATCACCATGCGTGCTCACCCCCGGATCGGGCTGACCGAACTCGCCCGCCTCCTCGGAGTGGCTCGCGGCACCGTTCAGGCGCGCCTGGAGAAGCTGACCATGCGAGGAGTGATCAGCGACTTCGGCCCCACGGTGGCGGCGGAGGAGATCGGCTACCCGATCCTCGCGTTCGCGTCCCTGCAGATCGCGCAGGGCAAGCTCACCGAGGCGGTGCGGACGCTGGGCTCGATACCGGAGATCCTCGAGGTGTACGGCACGAGCGGCCAGGCCGACCTCCTGTGCCGGGTGGTCGCGAGGAGCACGCCGCATCTCCAGGAGATCATCGCGGAGATCCTCGCGTCGCCGGCGGTGCAGCGCACCGATACGACCATCGCCTTGTCGACTCAGATCCCCTTCCGGGTCGAGCCTCTGCTCGGAGCCGCTGTGGAGTCTCCGGCATAGCGAGCACCCGTTCAGGGGGTGGGTCGTTCAGGGATTAGGGGAAGTCGGCCCATGGGGAAGCGGCCGTTCGAGGACCAGGCAGAAGGGGTGGCCGGCTGGATCGGCGTAGATGCGCCACCCGCGGGTGCCGCCGCCGGCGTCAAGCATCGTCGCCCCGCTCGCCAGCACCTGCCGATGTGCCAGGTCGAGATCCTCTACTCCGACATCCAGATGGAACTGCTGCGGGTGGCTCGATTCCGGCCAGCGCGGTGGACGATGGTCCTCCACTCCCTGGAAGGCGAGGACCTGTCCGGAAGCCGTGTGCAGAGTCACCCATTCGTCGCTGAGATCCCATCGTCGATCGCGCCTGTTGACGGTGCCGCCCAGGAGCGCCTGATAGAACCGGGCAAGCGGCAGCGGTTCGGCACAGTCGAGCACCACGCACTGCAGGTTGCCGATCACGACACGGCCCTCCCAGGTTTCGCAGGAAATGCGT
>NZ_BOOQ01000033.1 GCF_016863315.1 Planotetraspora silvatica | reverse complement strand
ACTCCCGTGGACGCAACCTTGTGTCCTCGGTCATGGTTGTGGGTCGTTGCCCTGGGGCGCGCCGGCCACTGTCAAAACCGCGAGGGCTGAGCGCCGCTTCCCCCGCCCCCGCTGCCGAATTATTCGTGGCCCTCGGTCGGCGTCAACCCCGTCTGTGCCGGTTGGATACGGGGAACGGTGCACCTCGATGGTGCATGGACACGCGAAGACGGCGTTGACACCTCGGTCGAGTCACTGGTTCGGCAGCTATCGGGGGCAGGGAAGGAATGGTGCGAGACCGTAGCCCAAACCCGCACGCGCAATCGCTATTCATTTGATAGGTGATATCCGGTCGAGATCTCCCATTCCCAAAGAAACATTCGCGCGCTGTTACGGTGCGTGTCGTGACACGTCTTCCAGAGGAATTCACCGTGGAACAGCTCAAGGAACGACGCGTCCGACGGGCGGGCCTTGTGCTGGAGATCGGCCAGGTGACCGGCGAGGTGACTATTGCGCTCGATCTCGATGCCGGTGAGTTCGTCCGGGTCCCCGCACCGCCCCCGGGGGCGCAGATCCGATCGTTGTCCCACGACGGCACCTACGCGCTCCTGATGACGCCACCGAGCGGGACCGAGTGGTCGATCACTCCTGATCTCACTCACCTCGTATACACGCCTCATCCGGGCGGGCCGCAACCGAGCAAGGTCGGCATCCTCACTCTCGAAAACGGCGAGCAGCGGTGGTTCGACACCCCGGACTATGAGACCGACGTAGACGCGACGCTTTCGCCTGACGGCAAAACGATCGCGACGCTCTCGACAGATGAAGAAGACTCCGAGGGCGCATATACGGTGGTCAGCCTCATGGGTGCCGCCTCAGGGCAGCGCCGGCGTCTTTGGGAGGGCCATGGCGTCGCATCGCCGGACATCAACGGGCTCTGCTGGTCTCCGGACGGGAAACTGATCGCCGCCACGTACGTGAACTGGTATGACGAGTTCGACGACGATGATTGGGAGACCGTGATCATCGACGTCGGTGACGGCTCTGTCCGATGGGGTCCCCATCCGCATGCCTACATCCCGGGCGGCACCTATCTCACCTGGCCAAGCGATCATGAATTCTGCTATCGGAGCGACATCGATGATGGCGCTTCCCTCCATCGCGTTGACCTGAAAACCGGTCAAGACCATCCCAGCCCCGGACTCGCCGGCCGTGTCTGGGGCCTGGTCGACGGACGGCATATCCAGCAGGTGACTTTCGGCGAAGACCCCGCCGCCACGACCAACGAGTTCTACACCACAAACCTTGAGGGGACGGGGCGCAGTCACCTGTTCACTATGCACCCCAGGGTGCAAATCCAAGGCTTCCACCTCGCACCCGGCACCTTGCAGGAATTCGCCCCAGATCTCGGCCTTTTGTGATGACGGCGTTAAGCGCGAGCGTTCCGCTGGACGTGACCATTCCGGCAACGGCAATGCAACGGAAGGAACGAGGGCCTCACGTTGCATTGCCGTCCAGGGCCGCTTGCTTGCTAGATCGCTGGGACCGCTTGGGGCGGTCGGCGACGTTCAGCCGCGGCCTGACCGCCCAACCCGTCGATCGTTTGGGCAGAGCGGCCCTCATCGTCGAGGCAGGCTACCCGGGCTACCTGGGTTATCCGGGTTACCTGGGCACCGCCCGAGCAACCGAGCTCATCCTGGGCCGCTGGGGCGGTCATTGCACGTCGATGTAGTCGGGTGCGCTGATGACCGTCCGGACCGTCGAGTTGCCCACGAAGCTGTAGCGCCAGTAGCCGTCGCGGGACGCCGTGACTGTCGTCTTCAGATCGCCGGAGGTGTTGGTCTTCAGCGTCTTTACCGTGGTGTATGTGCTGGAGCCCGCCTTGCGGAACTGGAGCCTCACCGACTGACCGGCGAACCCCGCGTAGGTGGAGGTCTCCCAGTTGGCCACGGTGAGCTTGCCCGTGATGGTGAGGGTCTTGCCCTTGCGGATCGGTTCGGGTGTGGCGTTCGCGCTCAGCCTGGTGGCCCTCAGCAGGTTGACGGTCTTCGCCGCGTGCAGGTCGGTGTAGCTCTTGCGGTCCTTGGAGTGCGCCCAGGCGGCCACCTTCCACGAGCCGGCCAGCGAGTTCTTCCCCAGGTCGAGTCGCGAGTCGATGTCGTAGATCAGCTCGCAGGTGGAGGTGGTGGCGTTCACCTTCGTGCATCGGGCGGGTTCAGGGTTGATCAAGACGTGGTCGGGCTTGTCGTACGAGCCGTGATAAAGGTAAGCGTCGCCGTCGGCGATTCCGGCCGGATCGGTTGCGGTGAACGTCACCGAGAAGAACGCGCCGAAGGGGTCCACGGCCAAGGGCCTGCCGTCGTTGACCACGATGTTGGAGATCTTGGTCGCGCCGACCGTCCGCTCCGGCTGAGGCGCCGGGCCCGCGAAGGCCCGGATGACCGTGCGCCGGACGCTCTCCCCCTCGTCGTCCACCGCCGACACGCGCAGGGACACGAAGGAGGCGTCCGCCGGGACCGTCAGCTCGGCGGACGCACTGTCGCCTGTGCTGGTTACGGGCAGGGAGGTCCAGGTGGCGCCGTCATCGGTCGAATACTCCAACGCGGTCACGGTCTCCGTCGCTCTCAGCCGCGCGGTCGCGGTCGCGCCGATGCGGATGCGATCCGTGGACGTCGCCGTGTTCTTGGAGTCGAGCCCGGACACCGACAGGTCGATGTCGATCAGCGGCAGGTCGGCGGGCCGGGTGGCGGAGGCGGAGCTGAACTTCCATTCGCTGGTCGTCCGGCTGGACAGCCGGGAGTACGGAACCGTGCGGCTGACGGTCTCGGTGAGCGCGTAGTCCGCACGAGCGGCCGGGACCGTCACACGCGCTTCCTTGCTCGGCGACTGGTCGACGGTGGACAGGAGCGTCTTGCCTCCTGAGCTCAGCCTGTAGGAGACCTTGGCTCTGTTGTCGAATCCGAAGTTTCCGGCGGCGTCGGAGAAGGGCGAGTCCTCGTTCAGCCACATCGTCGTGCCCTGCCGGTACGCGCCCATGTACTGGGGTCCGCGCAGGTCGAACGGGGCGGCGCCGACCGTCTCACCGGCGGACGTGCCCACGGGGAGCTTGCGATCCTTGAGGATCAGAACCGACTCGGAGTTGCCGTACACCAATGCCCGCCCGTAGGTGACGCCGGGCGTCACGTATTCGGTGACGGCGGAGGGCAGCCAAACCGGGGAGTCGAAGAACATGCCGCCCAAGTCGTCGACCATGGGGCCGCTGACCAGGGATGCGTTGGTGTTGGTCCCGGGAGCGCGGAGGGTGGTGACCGTCTTGGCAAGCGAGCTCGTGCGCACGTGGAACATCGGCGAGGCGGGCACGGTGTTCCGGAAGGTGTGGGACAGGTCATAGCGGTAAGGGCTCGGCGCGGCGACCGAGCTTCCCTTCTTGACCTGCACCTCCTGGAGGTGGAGTGCCGCGCCTGTGAGTGAGAAGGGGTTCACGAAGACCTTGCCGGAACCCCCGAGCAAGGCATAGCCGATCTCGAATCCGCCCGGAAACGAGATCGACACCGACCCGCCGTTACGGCTC
>NZ_BOOQ01000032.1 GCF_016863315.1 Planotetraspora silvatica | reverse complement strand
GACCCGCCGTTACGGCTCGTGGCCGCGTCGTCGACTTTGACGCCGGTCTCCTTGGCCGTCTTCTCGTCGAAACGCACCGTGAGACCGGCGCTCTTCACCGTGAAGGTCCGCACGAGCAAGTACGACGGCTTCGGGAAGTCATCGTGCATCGCCACGGACACGTAGTCGCCGGGCGGCAGGTTCACGCTGCCGTTCGGGCTGTTGCGCTGGTCCTTGACCTCGTATTCCGTCGAGGTGCGGCGGTTCCACACGGTGAACATCTTGAACGAGACGGCGCCCCCGTTGACGATGCTGAGCTTCACCGGGTACGTCTTGGCCGCCCCGGTCGCCGCGGGCGCAGCCGTGCGGGCACCCGTGGAGACTTCTGTCGGGGCGACGACCTGACGCTGGTTCAGCGGCCGTACCCGTAGCCTGCCGTTCGCGGAGGTGAAGGCGTAGCGCCCGGTTGTCTGCCCGGCCTTGGGGGCGATCCACACGTTCGGTTTCGAGGCGCCTTTGCGACCGGTGTGCAGGACTTCGAGCCGCTCGCCGGTCGCGAGCGTGACGGTCTGCCGTGCCTCGCGCGGAGCCGGTGACACGGCGACGGTCGGCGCCGTATGGTCCGCGGCCCAGCCGTCGGCGGGAACGAGGAGGAGGGAACTCGTCGCGGCTACGCCTGTGAGTGTGGCGAGCGCGGTGTTTCGTAGTCGATTCCAGGGCAGCGGCATGTGCTGGCGGTCTCCCCGTGAGAGCGCTCCTGGAATGTCGTACGCCCAGGAGCTTGAGCGGTCATGCCATGACGACGATTTGGTATTTGTGTCGGTTGTCATACTTTGTGGCGTCGTGATGAGGTTGTGACTGACTTCGCCCGCCCGTGGCGATGACACCATTTGTTGTCATTTGTCATTCACCGACTGCTTCGCTCGACGGCTGTGGAGATTTCGGGTACGGGGGTGCCGATCCGGATGCCGATTCTCGGGAACGGCGCGATGCGTTTCAGGCTGGGCCAGGAATGCCCGCCCTCTTTTCGATCATGATGTGAAGACGCGGTCCCTGGCGTAGGCACTCCGGCTACGCTGACCGTCGTGATTATCTGGCTGAACGGGACGTTCGGTGCAGGCAAGACGAGCACCGCGAAGGAACTCGTGTCCCTCATCCCCGAGGCGCACTACTTCGATCCTGAGCAGGTCGGCTTCATGCTCCGGCACATCTCGGGCCTTCCGAAGGTCGAGGACTTTCAGCACTGGAGGCCATGGCGTGGCCTCGTCGTGGAGACGGCCTCGCACGTGCTCGAGTATGTCGGCGGGGTTCTCGTCATGCCGCAATCAGTTCTTGTCGAGCAGTACTGGGAGGAGATCCGTACAGGTCTCCGAGACGCAGGCATTCCTCTCCATCACTTCGTGCTTCACGCGGATGAGGGCACCCTCACTCAGCGGATCGAGAGTGACGCGGTCGAGATCGGTGCCCGGCAGTGGCGCCTGGATCATCTGCCGAAGTATCGCGAGTCGTTCACCTGGCTCAGCCGCGAAGGAGAGGTCATTGACACCGCGGCTGTCTCGCCGTCTGAGGTGGCCAAGGACATCGCAGCCGCCATTGAGCGCACGATCTAGGTCTCGAAGATGGGGTCCATGACGACCCCGCCGCCCTGGAGCACGGGCCGGATCCGCTTGCGGTAGATGTCCTCAGCGGACCCGATGGGACGGAGACACGCGTCAGCCGGTCGTCCAGGGCCGGAGTTTCTCGGGGTTGCGTACCACCCAGATGTGCTTGATCCTGTCGCCTGCGACGTCGAACGCGAACACCGTGATGGTGACGCCGTCTTGCTGAGCGACCAGGCCGGGCTGGCCGTTGACCGTGCGTTCCAGGAACGTCATGTCGCTGGGCGCTCGGTTGGCGATTTCGACCCAGGCGCGTGCGATCTGCTCGCCGCCTTCGATAGGACGCAGGAAAGTAGTGGCGAGCCCCCCGCCGTCGGCGATCGCCGTGGCGTTGGGGTCGAGCAGGCCGATGAGGGCGTCGATGTCCTTGGCTTCCCATGCCGCCTTGAAAGCCTTGACGATGGCGGCCTGCCGGGCTGCCGGCGTGGCGGGAGCCCGGGAGGCACGGATGCGGCGGCGGGCTGATGAGGCCAGCTGGCGGCATGCCGCCGGCGTACGGCCGACGATCTCGGCGATCTCCGCGAAGGAGTAGCGGAAGACGTCGTGGAGGATGAACGCGACGCGCTCGGCCGGGGTCATCGATTCGAGCACGACGAGGAAGGCCATGTTGACCGACTCGTCGAGGGTGACCCGGTCGGCCGGGTCATCGGGGGCGCCACCCGACCACTCCATGCGTTCGGGCAGCGGCTCAGGGATCCATTCGCCCACGTAGCTCTCTCGCCTGGCCCGTGCCGAGCTGAGCAGGTTGAGGCAGATGCGGCTGGCGACCGTGGTCAGCCAGGCGCCGGGGGATTCGATGGCGTCCTGCTGCTGCCGCGACAGGGCGTACCACCGGGCGAAGGCTTCTTGTACGGCATCTTCCGCTTCGGCCTGGGAGCCCAGCAGCCGGTAGGTGAGATTGATCAGCTGACGCCGCTCACTCATGATCGCGCTCAGGCGCGGATGGGGCCGGCCGTGTCCTGGCTCGGATGGGGTGGTCATAGCGTCGCCGGCCTCCATCGGTCGCATCTGCCCTCACCGGTTCGACAAGACAGCGCATCGGAATGTGAGGCCGGCGCGGCGCCTCACATTCCTGGGAGTCGCGTTGTCGAACTGCTGAGACGAACACATCATCCAGCGAGTACGGCACCGCCCGCCCGACCGGGCAACGCCGATCCGGCCGCGCTACGACTCGCCACACCACGACCAGCCCAGGAGGCACCATGACCATCTCGGTTCCGGCACCACCGTTCACTGACCCGGCGTCCGCGGAGCGCCTGGAGCGGGTGGCTGCCGCACTGACGGCGAACAATTTCGCCGTCGAAATCCTCGATGACGCCGCCGCCGCACGTACCCGCATCAAAGATCTGATTCCCGAGGGCGCCAGCGTGTTCACCGGGGCCAGCGAGACCCTCCGCCTGTCCGGCATCGATGAGGACATCAACACCAGCGGACGCTACGACGCCATCAAGTCACGCACCCTGGCCACGGACCGCGCCACCGGCGCCCGCGACATCTGGCGGATGATCGCTAGCCCCGACGTCATCGTGGGCAGCGTCCACGCGGTCACCGAAACCGGCTCCCTTGTGATCGCCTCGGCCAGTGGAAGCCAACTGCCCGGCTACGCCGGCGGCGCCGGCCGCGCGATCTGGATCGTCGGGGCGCAGAAGGTGGTACCCGACCTGGGCACCGCGCTGCGCCGCGTCGAAGACCACTGCCTTCCGCTGGAAAACGTCCGCGCCCAGGGGGTCTACGGGCAGCCCAGCGCCCTCAACCGCCTCCTCATCCTCAACGCGGAACTCGAGCCCGGGCGCGGCATCGTCTTGTTACTCCGCGAAGCCATCGGATTCTGAGCCACCAGAGGTCACCGAGTGGCAACGATGCCCGTGGCTGGATCGGCTATAGCTGTGCCAACCAGTCGGCGACGACGGCGAAGTCGGTACGTGTGAGACCGCGCTGAGGGTCAACGCGGTGGAGGAGAGCCTGTCCGTGATGGTGAGCGGAGACCCAGAAGCGATCGGCATCGGTGATTTCGTCATCCACCCAGACGAACGGGCGCCCAGCCGCCCACTCGACGAGGCCGCGGGTCTTCCAGTGCAGCGGGCCCTCCTCCTCCGAGTCCGGCCAATCCAGTACCGGCAACTCGGGCAAGCCGAGCAACGGGGCAATCACTTCGTTCGCATCGGCCATCCATGTCGTCGCCCACACCAGGTCACACGGCAGCGCCGACAACCGTGGCCCGTGCCGGGGATCGATCCTGGCCAGCAGCGGGTTTGAGCCTGCTTGCGGTCCTGCCTCGTGACCTGAGTGCGCACCGAGATGCGGCTGTGGCGCCCCGAACGGAATGAGTGGTCCATCGACGTCGAGGAACAGCAAGGGACGGTCCACAGAACCCGGCATTGCCGCAGAATAGCGATGGTCGAACACGGAGACGACGTTCCCGCACGGGATCTTGCTAGCAGGATCTGCCGCCGGGCTTGCGATGAGCGATCACGACGTACCGCTCGTCCCCGATCGGGCGGCCCCACAGCGCCGGGTCGGTGAGCTGTTCGTGGCGGTCCACGACGGCCAGAGGTTCGAGCGCCTCGATCAGTCGTTCAGCGGTCACGCCGCCGAGCCAGGGTAATTCTGGCGATCCGGGCGCGTAAGGGGTGCTGTTCGCCGAGGTCTGCCAGTGTCCTTCGACGAGCACCAGGCGTCCGTCGGGCCGTAGCAGGTTCAACCAGCGCCGAAGTGCTCCCTCAGGAGCGGGGAGCGTCCACAGGAGGTGGCGGACGAGGATCACGTCGAACGGTTCATGCGCTGCTGTGGGCGGGTCGCTCGCATCTCCCACCATCAACGGGATGTCGAAGCCGGCGGCGGAGAGCTTCCCGGCTGCCTGCTCGATCATGCGTGGGGACAGGTCGACTCCGACGGGCCGATGACCCCACTGGGCAAGGAGCAGGGTCAACGAGCCGGTTCCGCAGCCCAGATCGAGGATGTCGCAGGGCGAGCCGGGGAGCCATCCGGCGAGGCGGCGCCCCCAGGCATCACGGACCTGAGGATCGCGGAGCCCGTGGTCGGCCTCGTCGTCGAAGCTCTCGGCGGCTGTGTCCCAGTGGGAGGAGATGGGGGCGAGATCTGATGCCGGCATGGACGGATGGTCGCAGGCGGCACCGACAACCCGTCCTCGCCGGCGCGCTACTGGGCCGGATCGGTGTCGTAGTCGTTTCGCGCGTGCTCGACTTTGTCGAGGTTGGTGGTGGCCCATTCGGCGAGATGGGCGAACAGCGGAGCGAGGCTGCGGCCGAGTTCGCTGATCTCGTATTCGACCCGAGGGGGGACCTCGGGGTAGTAGGTGCGCACGATCATGCCGTCGCGTTCGAGTTGCCGCAGCCGCTGGGTGAGCACCTTCGGGGTGATCGTGGTGATCCGTCGTTGCAACTCGACGAACCGTTGCCGGCCGTCCGCGTTGAGGGTCCACAGGATCGGTGTGGTCCATCGGCTGAACACGATGTCGACGACTGGGCTGATCGGACAGGCGTGTTCGGGGTCGGTCGACGCGAGTGCCGTCCAGGTCGTGTTGTCAGCCATGCGCATCCCCTGGAGATAGTCACTTTCTTCTAGGTACCTACTATACCGACGGTGTTAGCGTCGCCGAGTCGCAGCAAGACCGCGATGCCTTCGCCCGGATCGGGCGTTGAGAACCACTCAGGGGAGCTGTTCATGATCGTAGTAATGGGAGCGACCGGCAACGTCGGCCGACCGCTCGTGCAGGCGCTCGCGGAAGCCGGCGAGCAGGTTACGGCGGTCTCCCGAGGGGTCTCGGACGCGGGCGTGCCGGAGGGCGTCCGGCACGCCCAGGCGGACATGACCGACCCCGAGAGCCTCCGGCCTGTTTTCGACGGTGCCGACGCGCTGTTCCTCCACGACGGTGGCGGCAGCGCGCACCCCTTCAGCCCACAGGACATCCTCGACGTCGCGAAGGCCGGCGGAGTGGGACGCGTCGTGTGGCTGTCCTCCCAGGGAGTCGTGACCCGGACGCAGTCGTCCTCCCACGGGGACGTGGGACGGTCCAGGGAGGACGCCGTCCGGCAGTCGGGCATGGACTGGACGATCCTGCGGCCCGGCGGCTTCCACTCCAACGCGTACGCCTGGGCCGGGTCGATCCGTACCGGCCGGACGGTCGCCGCGCCGTTCGGCGATGTCGGCCTGCCGACCGTCGACCCGGCCGACATCGCCGGGGTCGCCGCCACGACCCTGCGCGAGGACGGTCACACCGGGCGGTTCTACGAGTTGACCGGGCCCGACCTCGGCACACCCCGGCAGCGAGCCGAGGCGATCGGCGACGCGCTCGGCGAGCCCATCCGGTTCATCGAGCAGACCCGCGAAGAGGCTCGGGCGCAGATGCTGCAGTTCATGCCCGAACTCGTGGTCGAGACCACCCTCGACATCCTCGGCGAGCCCACTCTCGCCGAGCAGCGGATCAGCCCTGACGTCGAGCGGGTCCTCGGGCGTACGCCCCGCACCTTCGCCGACTGGGTCCAGCGCCACATCGCCGCCTTCCGGTAAGACCCCGGCGGTGAGACCCGGGTTCCAGCTCACGGGCCCTCTCGGATCATCCGGGAGGGCTCTCTCACCTGCGCGGCCGCCGGGTCGCGGCGCCGCCTCCACGCGGTCCTCCGTCTCCTCAGCTTGGCGGAGCTGCGCCGGCACCTGCACCTCGCGGTGGGGCGTCGTTCCGTGCCGGTGCATGCGGTGGGTATGGCCGCCGCCCATGGTGGAGGCGTGTTGACAGAACTGGACGAGGTAGCGGCTGGCCCGTTCGGTCGGGATCTGAGCCTGCGCCGGCTCGCCGCCGCCGCCGATCAGGCCGCTTCGGCAGTCGTACGCCTGCGCGCCGTCGTGCGCACCTACGCCCACATTCAGCATCATTCGGCGCGCCACCATGGCGGAGAACTCGCCACGCTGCTGCATCGCAGCGAACACGTCGACTGTGCCCAGCGACGACTCCTCGACTTCGTCCGAAGCCTGATCGCCGAGGCCGCCCAAGACGGAGACGTCCGCGACGACGTGGCCGCCGATGAACTGGCCGCATACTGCCTGCACGCCTTGACGGCGGCCGGTAGCGTCCCCGGTCAGGACGCCGTCCACCGCCTGATCGCCGTCACCCTGGCGGGGCTGACACCCTCGGCCTGAGTCAGGGCGCCGCGCCACTCTCGGACGCGGCTGCCCGCAGGGCTTCCGAAAGGCGGGCGACGGGCTCCGTCAGCGGGTGCGGAAGCCGTGCCAGCAGGATGCGCCGCTGTTCCTGGGGGCCGCCGTGCACCGCCACGATCCGCACGCCTGAAGGCGCGGTCGGCGTGAGCGACGCCGGGACCGTGGTCAGCCCGCACCCGGCGGCGACGAGATGAAGCTTGGCCAGCCAGTCACGGGCGGTGTGCGCGATCTCGGGACGTTCGTCCAGCCCGGGCCAGACGCCCATCAACTGCTCCTCACCGGTGGACGGGCCGGCGATCCAGCGCTGACCGCGCAGGTCGGCGACGTCGACGGAGTCACGCCTGGCGAACGGGTGGGTGGCGGGCACCGCAAGACGCAGGCTGCGCTCGGCGAGTGTCAGCAGTTCCAGCGGAGGTGATTCGGCGTCGGGCGGACGGAACGGCGGCGCCGATGCCAGCACCGCGAGATCCACGCTGCCGGCCCGCAACGCGCGGACCAGCGCGGGTGTGCTGCCCTCCCGCGAGATGACCCTGATGGCGGGGTGAGTGCGGCGCAGAGCGGCGATGGCACTGGGAACCAGGAAGGCGCCCGCACTGGTGAACCAGCCGACCCGTACGGTCCCGGCCTCGGCGGGCAGGCCGGCGAGTTCGCGTGCGGTGGCGTCGATCTGGTCGAGCACCGTCGTGGCCCGCCGCAACACGATGTGCCCGGCCGCGGTCAGCCGCACCCCGTCGCGTCGCCGTTCCAGCAGTGGGACGCCGGCCGCCCGTTCCAGTGCGGAGATCTGCCGGGAGACCGCCGACTGGGTGTAGCCCAGCGCGGCCGCCGCGGACGTGAGCGTGCCTCGCTCGGCCACCTCGCGGAAGACCCGGAGTTCGGTCAGCGAGGCGTTCGTGAAGTCCATGAATATTACGCATACCAGGTGTGCATAACTTTCGTTGGACGCATGTCTGGCGTCTTCCTAGCCTGGTCACATGGAATCCTTACGTGTCGCCCTGGTCACCGGGGCCAACAAGGGCATCGGCTTCGCGCTCGTCGAGGGACTGGCCGCCCGGATGGGCCCGGACGACGTGGTCCTGCTCACCGGACGAGACGCTCGGCGGGTCACGGACGCCGCCGCACTCGTCGCGAAGGCCCCCGGGACGAGGAGCCGGGTGGAGGGCCGGGTGCTCGACGTCACCGACGCGGGCGCCGTGGCCGAGATGGCCGCCGAACTCGGCGAGCGCCACGGCGGGCTGGATATCGTGGTGTCCAACGCGAGCGCCCTGCTCACCCGGGACCGGCCGCAGTCCGAGCAGGCCGATGAATTCATCGCCGTCGCCAACGGGGGCACGCACGCGATGTTGCGCTCGTTCGGCCCGGTGCTGCGCCCCGGCGGACGACTGGTCGTCGTGGCCAGTTCCCTGGGCACGCTCGGTCATCTGGACCCTCGGCTCCACCCTCTGTTCGACGGTGCGTCGCTCGACGAGGTCGACAAGGCCGTCGAGTCCTGGCGCGCCGCCGTCCACGCCGGTACGTCGGAGGGACTTGGCTGGCCGCGCTGGCTCAACGTGCCGTCCAAGGTGGCCCAGGTCGCAGCGGTGCGGGCGGTCGCGGCACAGCGGCGGGCGACCGACTTGCCCAAGGGCACGCTCATCGCGGCGGTCTGCCCCGGACTCGTGGACACTCCGCTGTCACGGCCGTGGTTCGAGGACTTCAGCCGGGCCCAGTCGCCGGCGCAGGCCGCGAGGGCGATTCTCGACCTGCTGCTCTCCGAGCGGGCCGACCCGGCCTTCTACGGCGAACTCGTCCGCTTCGGCGGCGTGCTGCCCTGGTACGGCGGAACGCCCCTCAACGAGGACCGGTCACTCACCGCATGACCTGCTTTCAAGCAGGAGGTTCTCCGTGAGTGCCATTCAGACATCGTTCGGCTCCGCCGGCACCGATGCCGCCTCTGTCGTTCATGGCGTTCATGGCGTTCCTGGCGAGGAAATTACGGCGATAATCGAATTCTGTTGTCACGTTTATGCCATTACGGACTGGGTCTCCCGATCTAATGCTGTCTCAGCTAATATCGTGAACTAAGCACGAAGATTCCCTGGCGGGTGGCGGGGTGGTTTCCAGGTTGAAGTCCGACGCGGGGGACCCATCGCGGGAGTGGCCCGCCACGCTTGACGTCGATGAGCTGCTTCAACGCGGATGGCGTGCCCAACCCTTCAGGCAATTCCTGCTCAAGGTCCACAGCCGCTGCAATCTCGCCTGCGACTACTGCTACGTGTACACGCTGGCTGACCAGAGTTGGCGTTCCCAGCCGATGGTCATGGATCCGCAACTTGTTTCGGTCACCGCCCGGCGTATCGCCGAACACGCGGACCATCACGGGCTGACCTCGGTTCGCGTGATCTTGCACGGGGGTGAGCCCCTGCTGGCCGGGCACGACTATCTCGGAAAAATCATCGAGATCATCCGTGCCGAAGTAGGTCCGAATCTGAGGGTCGACGCGGCCGTGCAGACCAACGCGGTGCTGATGGACGAGGCGGCGTTGCGCTCCTTCTGCGCCCTCGACGTAAGGGTGGGAGTAAGTCTCGACGGCAGCCCCCGGGGCAACGATCGGAACCGGCGGTACGCCGACGGCCGCAGCAGTTACGACGCCGTCGCACGCGGACTCCGCCTGCTGATGAGCGAGCCGTATCGGCACTTGTACAGTGGCGTGCTCTGCACGATCGATCTCGCCAACGATCCGATCGAGACCTATGAAGCGCTGGTGGATTTCGATCCGCCGACGCTCGACTTCCTCCTCCCGCATGCGACCTGGGACTCGCCGCCGCCAGGTGGTGGACTCGACCGGGCGGCGACGCGGTACGCGGACTGGCTGATCGCGATCTTCGATCGCTGGTATGACAGCGGGAGTGAGACCGTCATACGGCTGTTTCAGGAGATCATCCATGTTCTGCTGGGCGGCACCTCCGAGAGTGAGGCCATCGGGCTGACGCCGACAAGCCTCGTGGTGATCGAAACCGATGGCTCGATCGAGCAGACGGACTCTCTCAAGGTGGTCAGCCACGGCGCACCCGCGACCGGGCTGAACATCGTGGACCACTCTTTCGACGCGGTGCTGCGGCATCCTGGCGTCGTCGCCCGGCAACTCGGCTGGGACGCGCTCAGCGAGACATGCAAATCATGCCGGTTCGGGCGCGTCTGCGGCGGTGGGCTGTATCCGCATCGCTACCGGACGGGTGACGGCTTCCAGAACCCATCGGTGTACTGCGCCGACCTCTACCGATTGATCGACCACGTCCGGACGCGCCTCATCACCGACCTCCGGCGCTCGACCAGGTGAAGGAGTCGCCATGGAGCTCAGACCGCACCGCCTACCCACCGACGTCCTGGATCGATTGGCCGCCGGCGGAGGAGGCGCCGAGGCCGCGGAGCATCTGACCGCGGTGCAGTACAGCAGGCACCTGCTCCTCATCCGGGGGATACTCGACCAGGCGGTACGAGGAAGTGAGAGCGCGCACCGCGCGTACGACCTGCTCGCCGATCTCGCGAAGCAGGCTCCCGACGCGGTCGCACAGGTGATCAGGTATCCCGCGGTCGGCGCCTGGGCCAGACAGACTCTGTCGCGGCTGCTGAGGCGTTCTCCTGATCCGGTCGAACCGGCCCAACTCGGCGCCATCGCAGCCGTCGCGGCGATACGGGCCGGAGTCTCGGCCTGTGTCGAGGTGCCGTCCTCTGGAGGGGGGATCATGCTGCCCTCGATCGGGCGGCTGAGCCTGGAGACGGACGGCACACAGCTCGTCAAGCTGCGGGTGGACGCCTCAGGAGCGATCGACCTGGGGGAGTCGCGCACCGACCTCACTCAGCTCCATAGGTTGGCTTCAGCGGACAAGGCGATCGATCTCGTCGTCGACGATCTCGACCCGTACCGCTGGGTTCCGGCGGATGTGATCGACGGACGGCTGTCCGCAGACGAACTGCGCACGTGGGAGTCCTGTCTCGACACCGCGTGGCGAATGCTCGACGAGCATCACTGGACGATCGCCGGAGAGCTCCGGTCGATTGTGTCGGTCCTGACGCCGATCAAGGGCCCGGAGAGGGGGCAGAACAGCGCCTCCGCTCGCGACACGTTCGGGACGATCGCTCTGTCCACACCGCCGGACGGCCGCTGGCTCGCCTGCACGTTCGCGCATGAGATCCAGCACGCGAAGCTGGGCGCGATCCTGGACGTCGTGGACCTGACACTTCCGGATGCTCGGGAGTACTACGCTCCGTGGCGGCCCGACCCGAGGCCGCTGTCCGGCCTGCTCCAAGGCGCGTATGCCTACCTGGGCGTGGCCGGATTCTGGCGCCGCCAGCGCCTGGTCGACGACGACGAGTGGTCGCATGTCGAATTCGCGCACTGGCGTGCCTCGGCGTTCGAGGTGACCGAAACCCTGCTCGGCAGCGGGCGCCTCACCCCTGAGGGCGACCGGTTCGTCAGCGGGATGCGGCGGACGTTGTCCGCCTGGATGGACGAACCGGTGCCCGCCGCGGCGCAGGTCACGGCCCATCACGAGGCCGCCGGACACCGGAAGGCGTGGAACGCCCGCAACGGCCGGGAGCGGGTTACAGGGGCGGCGGGTCGAAGTCCCAGTCGATCCGCTCACCCTTGAGCGCCCGTTCCACATCCGGGTGATCAGGCCGAAGGGTCCGCTTGTACGCCTGCATCGTGGTGGTGCTCAGCTTCTCCGCCTCCTCCTCGGCTCCCGAGTCGCGCATGTCGATGGAGAGGTTGATCGCGGCAGCGAGGGTGAGGAAGTGCTCCTCCCCGAAGAAGTCGCCGAGTCGCCCGAGTGTCTGCTCACCTCGCCGGCGAGCCGCCGTGCTGTCTCCCATCGCGGCGAGGTCGCCGGCGAGATTGACGGCCGCGGTGAAGGCGTACTCGTGGTCGGGGCCGAGCGTTGCGACCAGGCCTTCGTAGGCCTCCGTGTCCTCTTCTCGCGCCCTGCCCGCATCACCGCGAAGCCGATAGAGGAGGGCGAGATTGGTCTGGCAGCCGAAACTGTAGGGATGCCGCTGTCCGTAGATCGTGCGGTAGCGCGGCAACGTGTCCCGTGTCAGTGCGAACGCGTTCTCCAGGTGGCCCGCCTCGCGAAGAGTGTTGGCGAGGGCGATCGCCGCGGCCATGGACTCCGGGTTGTCCCGGCCGAACAGTTTCTCCAGCCGAGTGAAGGTCTCCTGGGCCAGTTCGAGGGCTTCGGAGACGTCGCCGTTGCGCCGGAGAGCTATCGACAGGTCCTTGGCCGTCATCAAGGTGAGCGGGTGCTCCGGAGCCAACTCTCGTCGCCCGTACGCGTGAGCCGCCCTCCCGACGTCGATGGCCGCGGGGTAGTCGCCGCACAGCCGGACCACCCGCGCCAGCGAGTTGTAGGACATCTGGACGTCCCACTTGCCGACCCCCTTGGTCGCGCTGCTCTGCTCCAGGTAAGCGAGCTTGTGCAGCTCGCGAGCCTGGGCGTAATCGGTGAGCAGTGCGTGGTCGAGGGCCAGATTGTTGATCGCCCGCAGGGTGAGTGGATTCCTCGGGCCGTATTTCGCCTCGCTCGCGCTCAGTGAACGCGAATCCAGCTCCTGTGCCCCCCTGAAGTCGCCCAGTGCGCGCAGGTTGGCGGCATAGATGCTGGCGACACGTAAGGTCTCCGCGTGATCCGGGCCGTATGCCTCCCGCAGCAGGTCGAATGTCTCCTCGCTCAGCCGGCGGGACTCGGCGTACTCACCCAACTGCCAGCGCACCGTGCTGAGATGGCGGCGCAGTTGGAGGACCTCGGCGTTGGTGGTGCCGGACGCCTCAGTCCATTTCTCGTTGAACTCCTGGGCGAACGTCTTGGCCGACTGGTAGTCGCCCAGGCGGTACAGATAACGGACGATGTTGATGGCGAAGGCGCGTGGCATCCCCTCCGTGCACCTGGCCAGCCGGCAAGGCCCGATGTGCGGGAGCAACTCGCTGAAGTTGCGCCACATGCTCGTGTTCTCCGGATCGGCCGGAGCGCCTTCAGCGAGCAGGAGGTGGACCTCATGCCGAACCTCACGCTGTTCGTCCTCGAGCAGCGTGTCGCGGAGCAGGGCTTGTACGAGGCGGTGCACCTGGATGGTGCCGGTCTCCTGGTCGATTCTGGCGAGGGCGAACCGGCCGAGCTCGCCGAATGCGTCGAAGAGCATCAGGGGGTCGGTCAGGATGGGTCCCAACGCACCGCTCGCGATGGCCTTGTTGCCTCTGCGGAAGACGTCCATGGGAATGGGCTCGGGCCCGAAGAAGGCCAGACAGCGCAGCAGGGTGGCGGCCTCCGGCATTCTCTGCTCGATCGCCTGGACGGACAACTGCCAGGCCGCCGTCATCGACTGCGGGTAGTCCGTCGACTTGCCTTTGGTCAGCGTGCGTCGAGTCTGCCTGTCCAACTCCGTGATGTACTCGTCGGTGGTCATCCCCGTCTGAACCCGGTAGGCCGCAGCCTGCTCGATGGCCAGGGGAAGGTCGCCCAGGGCCTCGGCGAGGCGGTCGGCCTCCGCGGTGTCGAGATCTTTTCCGAGCCGCTTCCTCAGGAAGGCGACGCTCTCCTCACGGTCGAACACGTCGACGGCGATGCTCTCCGTCGCGGCACTCCATCGAGTGTTACGCGATGTGATGAGCACATGCCCCGGCCCGCCGTCGGGAATCAGCTCTCTGATCGACTCGGGATCGTCCGCGTTATCGAAGATCAACAGCCAGTCTTCGTACGGGTCGCCCTGCTGGAGAGCCTTACGGACCGCTGCCGCGGCCTCCTCGATGCCGACCAGGCTGGCCGGCGGCAAGCCCAGTTCCGGTGCCAGGCCGGCGAGCGTGGCCGGCACGAGCGAGGGCTGGTCCGCGGTGACCCACCACACCACCTGATAGGAGTGGCGGAACTTCCAGGCGTACTCGGTCACGAGTTGGGTTTTGCCGACCCCACCCAGCCCGTGCAGGGCCTGAGGCGTCGGCGTGTGGGCGATGACCGCGGTCGGCGTGGGTGAGCGCATGCTCGACCTCAAGCGTTCAAGCAGGGCCTCACGCCCGGTGAAGTTCCGGTTTCTCGGGGGGATCTTTCCCCAGACCCGGGGCATCCGTGTCGGCGTGTGCTCGCTGACCTGCTCATCCACGTTGCCCTCCAGTCGCTCTCCCGCAATTCGAATCCTAGGATTGATTTGACCGAACTGCCGTCACAGAATCGCATATAAGCGCAGAGGATCCGCTTGGTCGGCCATTAGCCGTAATTGTGGGTGACCGTAATCTAAGGGGACAGGGTGAGCGAAGAGGGTGGGACCGGCCTCATCGACGTCAGCACGATCGATCTCGAAACTCTCAAGAGTGTCGACTCGGCCGTCCTGAACAGGGCGTATCGACGGCTCGCCACGGACGACGACGGCGCGATCGCAGGATTCCAGTCTGCACTTTAACTGCAAGGGTACATTTGTATCAATTGTGATAATTCCACATCTGCTCGCGGAAGGCGCCCGAATAGCTGGCAGAATCGCGGCGTGGACGGGACACGGTGATGCATCCCAACGGCGGCGGAAACCCGCAAGAGCGCCCGTACGTCAACACGCGTGCCTTCCGCAGGGAGGACGCCGTCCGCTTCTTCGGCCGTGAGCGGGAAGCACGAAAGCTTGCGGGGCAGTGGCGGGACAACCGTGTCACGATCCTGCACGGACCGGCGGGAATCGGGAAGTCGTCACTGCTCGCCGCCGGAGTAGTGCCCATGTTCGACCCGTACACGACCGATGTGCTGCCGATCGGACGCATCAGCCGGCGGCCGGATGTGCCTGCCGCGCTCATCTCGAGGAACGACAACCCGCTCGTTCTCCGTCTGCTCTCGTCATGGTCCCCGTACGAGGCGCCCACGACCCTCTCCGGTTTGACCATCTCCGCCTTCCTTCGCAGACGGACGGTCAAACGTGATTCCTCCGGTGATCCGGTCCCTGTCATGACCGCGATCGATCAGGTCGAAGAACTTTTCACCGACTTCGACCGCAGATCGACTCATTGCGAGGAACTGCTGGAACAGTTCTCCGACGTCCTCGACAGCGAGCTGCCGTTTCACCTGCTCATCGCGGTGGACGACGACCATCTCGACGCGGTGGTCGGACACCGGCGAATCGGCGACCGCATGACGGCGCCCCCCTACAGGCTGGGTCCGCTGAGCGTCTCCTCGGCACAGAACGCGTGCCGGAAGCCCATGGAGGAGATCGGCCGGTCATTCTCACCAGGGGCGGTGGAGGCGCTGGTCGACGATCTTCGTACGGTGCGCCTGGGCACCGATTTCAAGCGGACCGTCAAGATCCAGGCTTCTGTGGAGCCTTTGCTCCTTCAAGTCGCCTGCGCCTCGTTCTTCGATTCGCTGGCTCCCGGACACCAAGTGATCAGCAAGGACGACGTGGCAGGCGTCGATCGATGGATCGCGGGTTTCTGCCGCAGGATGATCGAAGAGGTCGCCGACGATCATTTCCACGGTGATGCGTCAGAGCTCAGAACACGCTTACTGGAATCCTTCGTCGATCCACAGGGGCTGCCCGAGATCGTCAAGCGAGGAGCCACCGAGACCGGGGGGCTGCCCAACCAGGTGATCGAGGCGCTGATGGCGCGCCGCATCCTGCGTACGGCCGCGGATGAGATCGGGGGGCCGTGTCGGATCTGGCACGAACGCCTGGTGCTTCCCCTCGTGCGCGGTGGGGCTGTGGAGCAGGGAACACGAAGTGCCGCCGACGAATTCCAACTGGCGCAGTGGGCGCTGCGGGCCGGTCGGTTCGACGTGGCGATCAGGCGTGCAGGCCAGGCCCTTCGAACGGCGGGCGAGAACGGACGGCTGCGTGCAGAGATCGAATCCTTTCTCGGCGACGTGGCGTACCTCAGTGAAGATCTTGACGGTGCGATCGTCCACTACCGTAGGGCAGCCCAACTGCTCGCGGCCGGGCCGGGCACCGGCGTCCTCGTCGCGACTCTGTTGACCGCGGTGGGCCGAATTCTCATCAGACAGGGAGAGTTCGACGAGGCCATCAAGGAGCTTCACGCCGCGGGCCGTCGCAGCCCGGACGACTCCGCGATACAGACGGATCTCGCCTGGGCCATGTGGTACAGCGGGCGCGAAAACGGAGCCGTGGACGTCCTCGACAGCGCCTTGGAGTTGGAGGGGAACGCCCCCGAAGCGCTTCGCGCGCGAGGAGAGATCATGTCGGATCTCCAGCAGCCGGATCGCGCCATCCGCGATCTCGAACGCGTGCGCCCGCTCCATCGGTCCTCCACGAAAGCCGCGTACGCGCTGGCCCTCGCCTTACGCGGAGACGTCTCCGAAGCGGTGCTGACCATCCCGCCCATCGATTCGGAACAGAGCAGCGCCACTCTGCTTCGCGTGGCCAGAGTGCTGGAAGTCGCGGGGGAACTCTCGGAGGCGGCCCAACTCGCTCAGCGTGCTCGGCAAGCCACCGGCCGGCCGCTGCTGCCTCCCCGGCTCGCCGCCGAAGCCGACCGCCTGAGCCGTCGTCGAGACTGATCAGGGACTCGGGTAATCACCGTTACATCTGTCCTTGATGCTTTAGTCTCTGACAGTGCCACCCCCTCTACTCCTTCGCCGTGAACGGCACACTGTCGCCGGGATCCAGTCGAGGGGAGATGCGGCGGTGGTCAGGCGGGGGAGTGAGCGTTCATTCAGTGCGCTTTTCTCCGCCAATCAGGGATTCCGCCGATCCTGGACGGCATCCGCACTTTCCATGTTGGGCACCCGCACTCTCGGCGTCACTTATCCACTGCTCGCCTTCGCTGTGACGAAATCCCCCGCGTGGACGGGATGGGTGGTATTCGCGTCCACGGTTCCCGGACTTTTGTGCTACCTGCCGGCAGGGACGCTCATCGACCGCCTCGGCCCGGGGCGGGTGATGGCCTGCAGCGAGGCGGCGCGCGGACTCCTCATGGGAGCGCTGACCGCCGCGTTGATCTGTGACGTGCCGGAGATCAGAGGACTTCTGCTCGCGATCGCGTTCGTCGAGGGGGGTCTCGCTGTTCTGTCCTCGGTCGCGGAGACGGCGCTCATACCGGCTGCGACGAGGCGGGATGACATCCCCACGGCCCTGGCGGCGCACGAGACGACCGCACACGCCGTCGTCCTCGCCGGCCGGCCGGTCGGGGGGATCCTCTTCGGCCTCGGGGCATACATGTCGTTCTTCGCGAACGCGGTCGTCTTCATGTGTTCCGCAGCCCTGCTCTGGCGGCTGAACCCCGGTCAGCCGGCGCGAACGCCGCACCGTGAACCAGTCCTGCACCAGATCCGAGAAGGAATCCAGGAGGTCTGGCGGAATCCCTTCCTCCTTTCCGCGACCATCCTGACCGCGGTCATCAATTTGATCGTGCAGTCCCTGATCGTGGTGTTCATCTCGTATCAAACCTCGTCGGGGCTGGGCGCGGCGGCGGTCGGGGGCATCCTCGCGGCATCCGGGGTCGGAGGCGCGGCCGGTGCCTTCATCTCGCCCAAACGCAAGAAGATCTCACGGAAGATCGACGGATGGGCGAGACGCTGGAACTGGACCGATCGGCTGGCCGAGTTGGTGGGGCTCACCCATCGTGGCCGCTCCACGTTGCTGGTTCACGCATGGGTGTGTTCAGGCGCGATCGCGGTGATCTTCATGACCGGGTTCGCTCCGAGTGCGTTCGCGCTCGCCCTGCTGATGATCGGTGTGGCGGGGGGACTCAGCAACGTGACCATCCGGACCTTGCTCAGCCGGGTCCCCGCGGACAAGGTCGCCCGGGTGGTCAGCGTCTCGCGGCTCGGAAGCTACAGCACGGTCGCACTGGGACCGGTCCTCGCCTCACTTCTCTACGAGAGCGCCGGTCCGAGGGCAACGCTCGGAACCGTGACGGTGTCGATGGTGGTCGTCGCGCTGGTCATGACACTGGTGCCGACGTTCAGGAAGAGCCTGTCGCCCAGGTGGCCGTCCGGACGACTGTGGAAGGCCCGGCTGGCCTCCAGATAACCGACTGATCACACCACACACGCATCCATCGTGTTTGGGATGGAATCAAGGTATGCGCTTTCTGCGGTTGAGTTGCGGTCTGATGGCGGCTGTACTGCTGGGGCTCATGGGGACGGAGGTCGCGGCCGCGGGGGCCGCCGGGCCCGAGTTCATGGACAGGGATCCGCTCTCCATCACGCTGGATCGCCTGGCATCGGGCCGACCGTTGCAGGTCGCGATCGTCAATCCCGGACCTGCGGTGGACGCGCAGGTCCGGATCGCCGGAGCAGTCGCCGATGCGCTGACCGTCTCCGGCGCCGGAACGATCCACCTCGCCGCCGGTGGAGCCACGATGATCACCGTCACTGCCGGCCCGCATCGGCATGCCGGGGGTGGACAACTGGTCCTCATCGCGGAGACAGGCCTCGCGCGGCGCCAGATCATCGTGACCGAATCCTGGTGGTTCATCAGGTACTGGGTACCCCTGGCGATTGCTCTGCTCCTCGTGTCAGGTGGGCTCTTGTGGTGGTGGCGGCGCAGACGTCACACGGAGACCGACGGGGCGGGAATCGGCGACGAGCCGAAGCAGGCGGTGTTCACGCACAGTGACGAGCCCGCGAAGACGGACAGGCTCAACCGGTCCGAGTACGCCAGAGAGCTGGCACTGCTGGCCAGTTCCGCCACTCCGCCGATGGTCATCGGCGTGTTCGGGGAGTGGGGAACCGGCAAGACTTCACTGCTGATGCAGGTCAGAGAAGTACTCGAGCAGGATTACCCGGACTGCGCCCACGTTTGGTTCGATCCGTGGCCACATCAGTACGAGGGCAATCCCGTACTCCCCCTCCTCCACGTCATCGTCGCCGAACTCAAGCTGGCCAGGAGGGAGGAAATACGGCGGACACTGAGAACGATCTCTGAAGTCCTGGGCTCACTGGTCCTCACGTCGTCGGTCGGACTCAATCTGGATGACGTGCGCAAGTCCATCAAGGCCTATGACGAGACGAACTTCCGGATCCGTTCGGAGCGGACTCGACTGGACGAGCATCTCAGCTCGCTCATCAGACAGGCACTCGTGGCGACCGGTAAGCGCCGCCTCGTCGTTTTCATCGATGATCTCGACCGATGCGCGGCCGACCAGATCACAGCATTGCTTGAGGCGCTCAAACTGCACTTCAATCGCGACAACTGTGTCTTCTTCCTCGGCGTGGCCAAAGAGCCGCTGATCGCTGCGGTCCGTGGCAAATACGGTGAGCAGCCGGCCGTGAACTATCTCGACAAGATCGTTCAGTTTCCGTTTGAGATGCCGCGGCTTTCGCAGGACGAGTTCCGCGCCTACCTGGAGAGCTTGTTGCGGGATGA
The DNA here is from genome assembly GCF_016863315.1 of Planotetraspora silvatica. Classification (GTDB taxonomy): domain Bacteria; phylum Actinomycetota; class Actinomycetes; order Streptosporangiales; family Streptosporangiaceae; genus Planotetraspora; species Planotetraspora silvatica. Next base: position 162,012 of record NZ_BOOQ01000032.1, on the reverse strand, counting down.
GATCAGGCCCGCCCGCGAACTGCTGGCGATAGGCCTCCCGCACAACCCGCGCACGGTCAAACGATTCGTCAATGTGCTCATCTTGCAGGACCGGGTGGCCAGAGCCAGGCGGCTGGCATCGTACGACGTGGCCATTCTGGCCGCTGTCCTGTTGATCCGGGACGGCGACGGAGAGTTCTACAAGCGGCTCGGTAAGGACTCGACCCTTCTGAAGAGGATCGCGGAGGACATCGAGACCGCCGAAGAGGGTCAGGTCCCCGACTGGGATCCGCTGGCGCTGGCGATCGTGGGATTCCTGCGGACGGAGCGCGGCGTTCCCGACGACGTGCGGCCGTACATCGACCTGGTGAAGGCTTCACCTGCGCCGCAACAGCCCGAGGGTCCGGAGCCGGAGTCGACCTCGGAGACCTTCTCCGATCTCGGCCGTCACGGCCAGGGGGAGTTGCGGTCCGTTCTGCATGTCCTCGCCGGTCGGGTGGACAGGCAGGTGAGTCAACTCGTGGGTGACGAGAGCACGCTGCTGGCTCCCGTGGTCCGCGTGGACGAGATGCCGCCGCGACCGATCGCGATGGAGGAACTCCTCGAACTCTGGAACGAGGGGTTGATCCTCCTAGGGTCTCCCGGCACCGGAAAGACCGTGCTCGCGGCGCGGCTGACCCGGCGTCTCATCCAGCAGGCGGGACCCGATGACCCGATCCCCGTGTTCCTCCGGTTCCGCGCACTCAAGTTCGCCGACGCGAACTTCGAGCTGTGGGTGACGCACGCGTTGACCGACGAGTACCGGATTCCGATCACCAACGCGTTCGCCCTGGTCAGCCGAGGCCATTTGGTCTACGTACTCGATGGGCTCGACGAGGTGGACCCCCCGGACCGAAGCAAGATAGTCCAGGAACTGCTGAACTGGCAGGCCCTGACCGGCGCGAAGATCCTGGTGACCGACCGAGTCCGGCCCGCTCGCGACCCTTTGGCGGATCACCCCGCATTCCGGCGGGCTGAGGTCCTCGGGGTGCTGGAAGAGGACTCCACCGAACTGCTGCGAAAGGTGCTGGCCGCGCGTGGGGTCCGCCTGGAGCGCCTGCGGATGCCCGCCGGGACTCTTCGTTCCCCGGAGTTCCTCGCGGTGCTGACATCGATGACAGCCTGGATCGAGGATCTGCCCGCCCGGCAGGTCGACTTCATTCCCTGGTACGCCGACTGGGCTCAGCAAAAGGCGGCCGCCGGCGTCGGACCACCTATCAAGCAGATTCTCCACGACCTTGCGCGTCATCTCGTCTACGAACGGAAGGAGACCTTTTCGAGCGAGGATCCCGAGGTCAGAAACATATTCCGCCGAGGCGAGGTGCGAGGGCTGGAGGTGCCGAATGCGATTCGTGCGATGAGTGAGGCCGGTCTCATCCGAGAGGTGGCCCCCGACGTCCACCACTTCGTCCACCCACTTCTGCTGGAGTATCTCGCCGGACCGCACAACGGGTCATGAGGGCCGGGAGTGTCAGAAGGTGATCGTCCACCCTTCCCTGGCCGCCTGCTGTTTGGTGTAGGAGACGCCGTCGGCTTTGGGGCCGGTGGGGTCGAGCAGGGTGATCGCCCCGCCGGAGTTGCCCAACTGGAGCCCCGCGGTGACGGGAAGGCAGAGGGCGGCCCCCGGGCCGATGAGCCCGGTGAGACGGAGCGTGCGTCTTCCCTGGTCGGTCAGGCGCCAGCCGTCGAGGTCGATCGGTTCGGGTGAGGCGTTCATGAGGGTGACGGTCTCGGGTTCGGGGGCGGGGCCGAGGGGGTTGACCAGTGCGGCGAGGATGCGCAACGCCCGCTCACCCGGCACGGGCCGCGGGGGCGCCTCGTCGACGGCGTGTCCGGTGGCGTCGTCGGTGTGCCAGGCCTGGGACTGGAAGGCCAGGAAGATCGCGATCCACCGCTGCTCGGCGGGCAGGTGGATCAGAAGGCCTCCGTCCTGCCAGACGCCGTCGTCCTTGCGGAAGCTTCCGCTGTTGCCCTGGTTCATGTGGACGTCGTGGACGCCGTTGCCGGGCAGGAAGCCGAAGACCTTGTCGCGGGTGGAGGGTTCGGGCCCCCACCGCTCGCCGAAGACGTAGACGCCGGCGGCCGGGTCGGCGATCGCCCGCTGGAGGTAATGGTCGAGTTTGTCGGCCAGGTCGTTGTCCTGGCCGGGAAGTTCGGGCGGGAGCGTGCGCATGAGCGCGGGGTCGAACAGGTTGCCGCGGATGAAATCCAGGCTCGCGCCGCCGGATCTCGACGCGAGTGCCGTCCAACCGCTGCCCGGCTCTGGCAGGAGCGCCGTGACAGGGTGACTGAAGTCCTCGTCGGCGAGGTAGAGCAACTCGGAGGGGGACTGCTGCGACTGGACGTTGACCGCGGCCCGATAGGCGGTCCCGCCGGCGTCGAGGAGATGGATCTGGAAGTGCGGGGTGTCGGTGGTTCCCTCACGGCGCCGGTCGACGGCGCGACCGGCCAGTACGCCATAGGACCGCAACGGCATCGGCGAGGCTCCAATCACCTGGCGTCGAGTCACATCGGCTCGTGTGCGATTTCGACAGTAATCTCGACGCCGGTCGAATGGCCAACATTGCGGCATTTGGAAAACAAGTCCCGTTATTCGTGCCTCCCCGCGGGCATCGCCGGAGAACTCCGTTCCGTACGACATCGGATCGTGCGCCTACTCATCTCGCGCTGAGTAGGCGCACTCACGACACGCGGACAGACCATGCCGACGATGGTCATATGACACGACCCGTGCAAACCGCTCCGACCACGACGACCGCCTTCTACATTCAGGCCGTGATCTCGTTCGGGATCTCGGTGACCGCTCTCGCGGTCGGCATCGCGTACCTGCCCGTGAACGGCTGGGTCCGGGCGTTTCTGAGCCTGGGCCTGCTCTACGTGGTGACGTCGACGTTCACCCTCGCCAAGTGCGTCAGGGACCGGCAGGAGGAGAGCACCCTCGTCGGCCGGGTCGACCAGGCCAGACTCGACAAGCTGCTGGCCGAGCACGACCCCTTCAAGGCCGACTGACCGCCGTCACCCGGCCGGCGGGATGTTGTGGTGTCCTCCCGAGTTGTCCGGACACCTACGTTCGGTGGCGGAGCGACTGCTGCGAGCCGCGCAGGAGCCGCCTTTCTTGACTGGTTCATCGACCGGTTGAGTCACGTTCGCTCACAAGAACATCACGGCCGAAAAGGTCATTTCGGGTCTGAGTCAGGCGTTTCGTTCGCGCGAACGCACCGGTCATCGGTCGCGGACGGGCGAGCGATCCGGCGCCTTCCCTCAACGCGAAGTGCCCTTGGAGGAAATGATGCCCACCCGAGCGAAGATCGCCACTGGACTGGCGGCCTCGATCACCGTTGGAGCGCTCGCCCTGAGCACGGGCCTCGTGCCCGCCCAGGCGGCAGCGCCGGCGCATGTCGCGACCACCGTGTCGGCCGCGGCCGCCGTCGAGCCCCCGGTGTTCACCGCCACTCTCTCCAGGTCCTATGACACCTTCGACGCGAACCAGGCCGTCGCCGTCGACAAGAAGTACTTCTACGTGGTCGACAACCGTAAGATCACCAAGCACGACAAGGCGACCGGCAAGCCGTTGCTGCAGTTCGTGAGTGACCCCGCCGGCCCGATCATCCACATGGACAGCGCCGTGGTGGTCGGCGACAAGCTGTACGCCGCGCACTCCAACTACGACCAGTCGCCGATGGAGAGCTCGATCGAGGTGTTCGACACCAAGACGATGCGGCACGTCGACACCTACAGCTTCGGCATCTACCGCGGCTCGCTGACCTGGCTGGACCGGCACGACGGGGCGTGGTGGGCGGGCTTCGCCAACTACGACGTAGTGCCGGACGGCGAGACCGTGCCGTATGGCGAGACCTACAACACGCAGATCGTCAAGATGGACGACCACTTCCAGGTCGTCGAGTCCTGGAACATCCCGAAGACGATCCTCGACCGGTTCAAGCCGATGAGCAATTCCGGTGGATCGTGGGGACCCGACGGCCGGCTCTGGCTCACCGGGCACGACCTCGGCGAGGCGTACGTCATGAACCTTCCGGCCGCCGGCCCCGAACTCGAGTGGGTCGCCACGGTCACCCTGCCGAACGTCGAGGGCCAGGGCATCGCCTGGGACCGCTCGGGTGACAAGCCCACCCTCTGGGCGATCAAGCGCTCCACCTCGCAGGCGCTCAGCTTCGCCGCTCCGTATCGGTCGATCGACGACCCGCACGGCTCCTCCTGGCAGGTGCTCGGCCCCGGCCACTTCCAGCAGTGAGCTTCACGCGCTGATCGGCGGATGATCGGTGGAGTCCCACTGCGAGGCGGCTCCACCACGAGGCCCTTCCGGTTCGCCGGAAGGGCCTCACGCGTGCACGCCCGGGGTTGACCCTCCGAATCGATCCGAAGAAGACTGCACCATGGCCGACATCGGAAACTCGCTGGAGAAGGCGTTCGACTTCGTCTGGGACCGCTTCCTCGATCGACTGGACGGCCTGAGCGACGACGAGTACTTCTGGGAACCCGTTCCGGGCTGCTGGTCGGTGCGTCAGGACGACGCCGGGCGGTGGCGGATCGACGGCGACGGGGGCGGCCCGACGGGAGAACCCGCTCCTGATCCGGCGCCCGTGCCTTCCTGGAGCGCGCCTACCGGGACTGGCGTGCGGGAATCGGCGGGATCGACGAGCAGCGGTGGTGGAGTCCCATCGGCCCGGCCTTCGGCCTCTACGCCAAGGACTCGACGGTCGACCTGGCCCTGCACGTCTTCGATGAGATCGTGCATCACGGCGCGGAGGTCGGCGTCCTGCGTGATCTCTACCGCCGGAGAAGCGAGCTCGGAAACCTCTGATCCGGGGCGAACTGGGAGACGATGGCGTCATGGCCCGGATCAAGGACATCGTGGTCGACTGCCGGCATCCCGCCACGGTCGCGCGGTTCTGGGCGGCCGCACTCGACGACTACGCGATAGCGCCGTACGACGAGGCCGAACTCGAGCGCCTGCGAAGCAACGGCATCGACGATCCGGAGGACGATCCGACCGTTCTGGTGGAGTCGCGGCCGGGTGTGACGCCACGCTTCTTCTTCGTGCTGATCCCGGAGCCGAAGGTCGTCAAGAACCGGCTCCATCTCGACCTGACCTGCGACGACCTCGACGCGGAGGTGGAGCGGCTGTGCGCACTCGGAGCGCGTCTGGCCGCCGTCCACGAGGGCTGGGTCGTGCTGACCGACCCGGAAGGCAACGAGTTCTGCCTCCTGCCGGCCTGAGCCGTACGGGAAGTCAGGCCGAGGCCCGCGCGAGCGTCTGGCCAAGATGGGCGAGAGCGCGTTCCGACGTGCTGTCGGGCTCGGCGCCCATGACGATGAGCTGCTGAGTGGGTGCGCTGTTCACGGTGAACACGTCCCAGGACACGGTCACCGGGCCGACGTCACGGTGCCGGAACCGCTTGACCTCGTTGCGCCGGGTCCGGACGTGATGGCGCGCCCACAGGCTGCGGAACTCCTCACTGTGCTCGGAGAGCTCCTCGACGAGCTGAATGAGATCCGGGTTGCCGGGGTCCCTTCCCACCGCCGCACGCAGTTCGGCCACCTTGTACGCGGCGGCCTCCTCCCAGTCGAGGTAGAAGTCCCGTGAGCTCGCGCAGAAGAAGACCAGCTTCAGGCAGTTCTCCTGGTGGGCCACTCCCTCATAGAGCGTGGTGGCCAGCGGGGTCGCGGCCAGCACGTTCAGGCCGCGACCGATCACGAACGCCGGATTGCTGTGCCAGCCCGCCATGAGCTGGAGAAGGGCCGGGCTGACATGCTCCGGTCCGCGGACGTCCGCACGAGGCGGCCACGCACGCGTGTGCACGAGCTCGTACAGATAGTCGGTGGTGTCGGCGTCGAGCCGCAGGGCCTCCGCGAGGGCGCTCAGCACCTGCTGGGACGGGTTGCGTTCCCGGCCCTGCTCCAGCCGGATGTAATAGTCGCTGCTGACGCCGGCGAGCATCGCGAGTTCCTCGCGGCGCAACCCCGGGGTGCGTCGCCGGCCACTGGGCGGCAGGCCGACGTCCTCGATGGACGTCGTCTCACGCCGGGTGCGGAGGAAGTCGCCGAGAAGCCTGTCGTTGTCCATTCGACCAGGCTATTTCGCATTACCTATCTAGACAGTGGGTGTGCTGCACCCCCTCATCCGCCGCCGGCGGAAATCCGGTTGCTCCCGCTCTGGGGCCTGCGCGACGCTTCCATAATGGACGACGAGCGCCAGATCATCGCCGATGACGACGGAAACCCCGTGCTCAGCTACGTGGAGGGCGTCCGGGACGGCAGGCCGTGGGCCGACCTCGTGGAGGTGCTCGGGCCGGGAGCGGCCGACCTCATCATGACCCGCCTGCGCGGCTGGATCGTCTCGACGTCGGAGGACCTGTCCGGCGAGCTGATCGAGCAGGGCGCCCGGCTCGTACGGCACGCGCACGGGATGTCCTGCGACCTGCGCGCCAGGACGCCGTCGAAGGTCGCGCCCCCGAGCGGTTTCCGGTTCGTGCCGTGCGACCGGTCGCCGGAGGACCTGCTTCCCACATGGATGGCGGCCTATCCGCCGGGCCACCCCGATCACCGGCCGCGCGACGAGGCGCAGACGTTGTCCGAGCATCTGGTGCCGCTGCTCGGCGGCGAGATCGTGGGCAGGCTGCTGCCGTGCAGCGCTCTCGCCGTGGACGCGGACGACACCGTGGTCGGGGGAGTGCTGGTCAACGACTGGCGCGGCACCCCCTGGATCTCGGACGTCGCCCGCCATCCGGTCGCCTCGCCCCCGGGCCTCGGGCACGCGCTGCTCGCGGCCACCATGGACAGGGCCGCCGCCGACGGGCACCGTGCCATCGGCCTGGCGGTCTCGCACGCGAACCCGGCCATGAGGGTCTACGAGCGACTCGGCTTCACCGTGGTCCACACCGGGGTCACGGTCGCGATCTGACGCACGGGTCTACAGGCCCGACACGAACGTCCGCACGGCGTCCTCGTACTGCTCCGGGTCGACGTTCCACGAGCCGGTGTGCCCCCCGCCCTTGGTCCGCACGAGCGTGACGAGGTCGGATCGGATCCTGGCGAACTCCAGAGCCGGTTCGACGGGAACGGTGCCGTCGGCCGAGTCGACGAAGATCAGCGCCGGGATCGAGAAGTCGCGGGCATGCCGTACGTGGTCGAGGTCGTCGAAGGACAGACCGGTGCGCCGCTCGATGACCCAGTCGGCGACCGAGACCAGGAAGTCGGGCACGCCCATCTGGCGGCCGCCGTACGCGATGGGCGACCGCCAGTCCATGACGGGACTGTCCAGGATCATGCCCGTGATCGGTTCGTCCGGGAGCTTCCGCACGGCCATGGGCACGATTGCGCCGCCCATCGACCACCCGTAGAGGACCATTTCCGTCGCGCCCTGGCCCTTGGCGTAGGTGATGGCCGCCGCGAGGTCCTCCCACTCGCCCGCCCCGAGGTGGAGCTTCCCGTCAGGGCCCGCGGGTGCGCCCTCGTCGTTGCGGTAGGTGATGCCGAGCACCGGCATTCCGAGCCGGCGGAGGGTCGGCAACACACGGAGCGCCTCGGCCGCGTCGCCGTTCCGCCCGTGTACGGCGATCACCCACGTGGACGAGGTGCCCTCGGTCTGCCACGCGGGGAAGTCGCCGAGCGGGGAGGGGACCTTCACGTCCTTGTACGGCATGCCGACGGCCGACGGGCCCACGCGGCCCCACAACGATCGGTCGAGATAGGCCCGGACGCCCGGACGGAGTGTGCCCCGCGACACCTTCTCGACTCTCCGGGTCACCGTCCCGATTCCGGTGGAGACGACAGGGCCGAGGAGGGCGTTCCCACCCGCCCAGGTCAGGCCGTATGTCCCCGGTGCCGCCGTGTCCGCGCCGCCCTTCAGCGTGACCTGGTCGCCGTTCACCGCCGTCACCTCGAGCGGATAGTCCGAGGAGTGGTAGGGATCGATGACGAGACCGGAGTAGTACCACCCGGCACCACCCAGCGCGATCACGGATGGGAGGGCGACCCCCGCCACGGCCCAGACGAGACGACGTCTCCATGGGGGCATCGCGCGCATGGCCCAAAAACCTAGCGTGAAATGCCGTGATACCTCCATTTATGAGGCCGGATCTGCATGTGGTGTGCACCACGGCGGGACGACCGGTGATTGTTCACCCGTTCGCGGCCATTTGCTCGATTGCGTATCCCGGCCCGCCGCGTAGTTTCTTGGCATGACCACTTCGCATGACGTACAGCAGGTCGAGGAAGCCAACGCGAGCGGCCGCACGCCGGTCGTCTTCGTCCATGGCCTGTGGCTGCTTCCGAGCAGCTGGGACCGGTGGGCCGCGTTGTTCGCGGAGTCCGGATACGCTCCCGTGAGCCTGGGCTGGCCGGACGACCCGGAGACGGTCGAGGAGGCCAACGCCCATCCCGAGGTCTTCGCGAACAAGACCGTCGGACAGGTCGCCGACCACCTGGCCGACCTGATCGCCAAGCTGGACAAGAAGCCGGTCGTCATCGGCCACTCCTTCGGCGGGCTGCTCACGCAGATCCTCGCCGGGCGCGGCCTGTCGGTGGCCGCCGTGGCGATCGACCCCGCTCCCTTCCGCGGCGTACTCCCCCTGCCGATCTCCGCCCTGCGGTCCGCCTCGCCGGTGCTGACCAACCCGGCCAACCGGCACCGCGCCGTCCCACTGACCTACGACCAGTTCCGCTACGCCTTCGCCAACGCCGTCAGCGAGGACGAGGCCAAGGAGCTGTACGAGACCTTCGCCGTGCCCGCCCCCGGTGCTCCGCTGTTCCAGGCGGCCGCGGCCAACCTCAACCCGTGGACCGAGGTCAAGGTCGACACCGACAACCCCGACCGCGGCCCGATGCTGATCATCTCCGGTGAGAAGGACCACACCGTCCCCTGGGCGATCGCCAACGCGTCCTACAAGCAGCAGAAGGACAACCCCGGCCTCACCGAGATCGTCGAGATTCCCGGCCGCGGCCACGCCCTCACGATCGACAGCGGCTGGAAGGAAGTCGCCGACACGGCCCTGACCTTCGTCCGCCGTTTCGCCTGACACGGCGGTCGCGTCCTGTGACGCATGCGCGGGTCCGCCCGCCGGGCCGGTCTCCGGTTCCGGCCGGCGGCCTGCCTGAGAGGCGGGCTTGAGAGGCCTGCTCGGGAGGCCTGCTCGGGAGGCCTGCCAGAGAGGGCGGGCCTGAGAGGCGGGCTTGAGAGGGCGGGTTGAGGGGGCCGGCCGCATATCCGGTGGCCAGGTTCGTTCTTCGCTGTCTACGCTTCGCGGGTGTCCTCTTCATCCGATTGGCCTGCGACCAGGGGCCACAGTGTGCAAGTGAGCCGTCTGACCCATGTGCTCCCTGACGGCAGGCCGTTGCTGAACGACGTGTCGTTCCGGATCGGCGAGGGAACCAAGGCCGCCCTGGTCGGCCCCAACGGGGCGGGCAAGACGACCCTGATCCGGCTGATCGCCGGAGACCTCCAGCCGATCGAGGGGTCGGTGACCCATGCCGGCGGACTGGGCGTGATGCGGCAGTTCATCGGCAGCCTGCGAGGTGCGGGCGAGAGCTCTCCCGGAGGAGACGGCCGCGACAGCCGTACGGTCCAGGACCTGCTGCTCAGCGTCGCCCCCGTGCGCGTGAAGGAGGCGGCGGAGCGGCTCAACGGCGCCGAGCTCGCCATGATGGAGCGCGAGGACGAGAAGACGCAGATGCGTTACGCCCAGGCGATCACCGACTACACCGACGCCGGCGGTTACGACATCGAAGTGCTCTGGGACACCTGCACGATGGCGGCGCTCGGCGCGCCATACGACAACGTGAAATATCGGGACCTCACCACACTGTCGGGCGGCGAGCAGAAGAGGCTCGCGCTGGAGGCCCTGCTCCGGGGACCCGACCAGACCCTGCTCCTCGACGAGCCGGACAACTACCTCGACGTGCCCGGCAAGATCTGGCTCGAACAGGCTCTCCGGGAGACCTCCAAGACCGTGTTGCTGGTCTCGCACGATCGCCAGCTGCTGGCCAACGCCGTCGACCGGATCGTCACCGTCGAGTCGGGGAACGTCTGGATCCACGGGGGCGGCTTCGCGACGTACTCCGAGGCGCGCAAGGATCGCAACGAGCGGCTCGACGAGCTTCGCCGCCGCTGGGACGAGGAGCACGCCAAGCTGAAGCGCCTGGTCGTGATGCTGCGGCAGAAGGCGACCTACAACGACAGCATGGCCGCGCCGTACCACGCGGCCCAGACCCGGCTGCGCCGGTTCGAGGAGGCCGGGCCGCCCGAGCTCGCCCCGAAGGACCAGCTCATCAGCATGCGCCTGCGCGGCGGCCGCACCGCCAAGCGTGCCGTGATCTGTGAGAATCTCGAGCTCAGCGGCTTGATGAAGCCCTTCGACCTGGAGATCTGGTACGGCGAGCGCGTCGCCGTCCTGGGCTCCAACGGCTCGGGCAAGTCGCACTTCCTGCGCCTGATCGCGGGGGAGGAGGTGCGGCACACCGGAGTGGCGCGTCTGGGCGCACGGGTCGTCCCCGGGCACTTCGCGCAGACGCATGCCCGGCCCGAACTGCTCGGACGCACGCCCTGCGAGATCGTGATGACCGAGCACGCCCGCCTGAAGAACGAGGCCATGAAGGCGCTCGCCCGCTACGAACTGGCCGGCGGCGTCGCCGAGCAGCGGTTCGAGACGCTCTCCGGTGGCCAGCAGGCCCGGTTGCAGATCCTGCTGCTCGAGATGTCCGGGGCCACGCTGCTGCTGCTCGACGAGCCGACCGACAACCTGGACCTGGCCAGTGCCGAGGCGCTGCAGGCCGGGCTGGACGCCTTCGACGGCACGGTCCTCGCGGTAACGCACGATCGCTGGTTCGCCGCGGACTTCGACCGATACATGGTGTTCGGCACCGACGGCCGCGTCTACGAATCCCCGGAGCCGGTCTGGGACGAGACTCGGGTGGTCCGCCCGCGATAAACCACGATAAAAAGCAATAAAAATCGATGAATCTGCTTGATCGCGGCCGACTCGATGCCCGGACGGCGACCGCCCGCTCATCACGCGCGCGTAATGGCATTTCCGGCGCCGGTTGCGCGGCCGGTGGAGAAGGCGAAGAGAACGGCCGTTAAAAACAACGCACGCATTGCGCGTGTCACGGGTCCGGCCCTCTGATTCCGGGTTAAGACGGCTGAGTGACGCGACGCACCCACATCACGATCGCCCTCGCCCTCGCCGGACTGGTGGCCACGGCGTGCTCCGGCGACGACAAGTCGGACGGCCTCCGGCCGCTCTCGCTGAAGGAACAGGCCTCCTCCGTCGTCAAGTCGGGCAGTGGTTACGTGGTGAGCTGGGCGGGCGTGCTCAGCAACGCCAACCGCTGGCACTTCGGCGAGAACGCGGTCGCCGTGATCACCGCTGTGGACGCCGCGGGCAAGGAGGTCGTCCACATGGAGCAGCCGCTCGACGCGGTCGCTCCGGGCGCGTCGTTGCCCTTCTCCGGGCAGGTGACCTCCAGTGCCAAGCCCGTCCGAGTGAAGATCGACTACAGGCCGGCCTCGTGGCGTGCCGCGACCCGGATACCGTCGGCGTTCCTGGCCTTCCCGGTGTCCGAGGTCTCGACCGACCGGCTGCCGGCCGGTTCCTACCTGGTGACCGGCTACGTCTCCGACCCGTTCCTGAAGGCGGCCGACGGGCTCGCGGTCACCGCGCTGCTCCGGGACGCCGCCGGCAAGCTGGCGGGAGGCGGCACCGCCTACGTCGACGACGTCCGCGCAGGTGACAAGCGCCGTTTCGTCATCACCGTGGACGGGGTGCGCGGAGCCGTCGCCAAGACCGACGTCCTGGTCACCACCTGGGGCGCGACGGCCAAGCCGTACGAGGACCTGGCCACCGCGGGGGCGGTTCCCATCCACACGGTCATGCCCACCACCGAGCCGTTCGTCAAGGACCGCGGCTACCAGACGATCACCGACCGGCGTCAGTGATGCAGCCCGTCGCCGGCTCCGGTCACCCGGAACCGGCGGCGACCCACTGTGGATCTTGAAATCCGAGGCAGGTTACCGTAACGGCATGACGAGCCCCAGGATCGTGGTCTTCGGAGCCACCGGCTTCACCGGCGGGCTCATCGTCGAGGCCCTGCTCTCGATCGGGGTCCGGCCACTGCTCGCGGGCCGCGACCGGGCCAGGCTCGACGCACTCGCGGCGACCCTCCCCGCCGAGGTGCCCACGGCCGTCGCGGACGCCAGGCGGCCCGAGTCGGTGCGCCGCGTCGTCAGGCCGGGTGACGTGCTCGTCTCCGCGGTCGGGCCGTTCGTCCGCATGGGTGACGCGGCGGTGAGCGCCGTGACGGAGGCGGGGGCCGTCTACCTGGACACCTGCGGCGAGCCGATGTTCATCAAGCGGGTCTTCCAGCGGTACGGCCCCGCCGCCGCCACACGGGGGGCGGCCCTGGTCACCGCGTTCGGCTACGACTACGTGCCCGGCAACCTGGCCGCGAGCCTGGCGCTGCGGAAGGCGGGCGCGGAAGCGGTCCGCGTCGACGTCGGATATTTCCTCAGCGGCAACGTCGCCAGGCGCGCCAGCGCCGGCACCCGTGCCTCCATGCTCGGCGTCGCCCTCGACCCCATGTACGGCTTCCGCGAGGGCCGCATCGTCCGCGAACACGGACGGACGAGGGTGTTCCACACCGGCGGCCGGCGGCGTCACGGCGTCTCGGTGGGCGCCTCCGAGCACTTCACCCTTCCGCCCGCCCATCGGGGGCTGCGCGAGGTGAACGTCTACCTGGGCTGGTTCGGCGGTCTCGGCCGGGCCGCCGGCCTGCTGGCCAGGTCGGCCCCGGTGATCGCGGCCCTGCCGGGCGCCAAACGGGCGACGGAGAACATGGCCGATCGCCTGCTCCGTTCCGCCGACCGGGCGCATCCGGCGGGCAGGCCGCTCTCTTCGCAGGTCGTCGCCGAGGCATACGACGCCAGGGGCAGGCTGATCGCCTCGGCCGAACTCGACGGGGGAGACCCGTACGACTTCACCGGGCGCGTCGTCGCCTGGGCCGCCGCGACCGCGCTGGCCGGGGGCGTGCGAGGAAAGGGCGCTCTCGGCCCTGTGGACGCCTTCGGTCTGGATCCCCTCGTCGAGGGCTGCGCGGAGGCGGGGTTCACCGCCCAGGAGAACGGCTGACGCTCGGCTTTCTTTCCCGCGCACGATTTCGGCAATGAACATGAATTGTCCGAATAAGGTGGCATAGAAGCCGAGCGGAATCGACGTTGATCGCCAGTCGGCATCCACGCGTTAAATGCGAGCCGTGTAGTTACGCGACTTCAGGTGAATCGGTGGAGCTTTAAGTAACAGAGCCTTTACGCTCGGTTATATGAACGATGGCATCCTGGTCGAGGCATTGCGGGCCCGCGATCCCGGCGCGCTCGCGGCTCTCTATGACACGTATGCCGAAGGGGTCTACCGCTACTGCCGCGCGACGCTGGGCAGCCCCGACGGCGCCCAGGTCGCGTTGCGCGACACCTTCGTCGCGGCCGAGGCTCTCGTGGGTTCGCTCGGCGACCCCGCGAAATTCCGGCCCTGGCTCTACGCCCTGGCTCGCGGCGAGTGCCTGCGCCGCCTGATGCCCGGGGAGCCCACGCCGGTCGGCACCGGCCCTCTTCCCGTCATGACGCCGCCGAACGGCGATCCCGGCGACGCCGATCTTCGGAACGTGGCGTGGAGCGCCGTCATGGGGCTCGACCCGCGGGATCGCGAGGTGCTGGAGCTGGCCACCCGGCACGAGCTCTCCGGAGCGGAGGTGGCGGCCGTTCTCGGCACGGGCGAGCGGTACGCCGAGGGGCTCCGCGAGGCCGCGGTCGCCCGGCTCCGCGACGCCGTCACCGCCGAGATCCTCGCCAGGCAGGAACCACGCGGCTGCCACCGCCTGGCCGGAATCCTCGCCGGCTTCGGCGGCGACCTCCCGCGTGAGATGCGTGACCGGGTGACCAGGCACCGGGCCCGTTGTGAGACGTGCTCCCGCCGAGGGATCAAGCAGATCTCGGCCGCCAAGGTCTTCGCCCTGCTGCCCGAGATCACGCTGCCGGGCGCATTGCGCGTTCGCGTGCTGAGCTGTTTCATCGATCCCGAGCTCGTGCCGTACCGCCGGTTCGTCGCGCGGAGGATCGGCCCGCTGGACATCTCCGGATTCCCCCGCTCGGGGATCAGGGGCGAGGGTCGGGTGGCCCAGGGGATCGCCGGGACGGTGGCCGCCCTCGCGGCCGTGGCCGCGGTGGTGCTGGTACTGGCGCAAGTGGTCGGCGGCCCGGAGGAGACGATCACGACCATCACCGCGCGCCGGGTGCCCGTCCCCAGCGGGACCTCGGTGGTCGCGGCGCCCCCGCCCTCGCAGAGCGCGAAGCCGGAAAGGACGCCGACCCTCATCATGCCGGTGGCGGAGGAGGCGCCGATCGACACCCTCGGGCCCCGCAAGCTCGTGGCGGCCGTCCCCGGATCGACGAACAGGCCCCAACCGACCCCCGAGCCCCTTCCAGCGCCGACATGGTCCAGGCCGCAGGGCCCGCTCCGTCCGCCCTCGTGGACGCACCGGCCGACTCCCCGGCCCTCCAGCCCCGCTTCACCGACACCCACACCGACGCCGACCCCGACGCACACACCGACTCCTGAGCCGAGCGAGCCGACCACGCCCCCCACGCCTTCCGCGCCGCCGGAGCCGCCGACGTCCCATCCCCGGCCCCCGCACGAGCATCAGCACGGCTCCGGTCATCCTCGGCCGCACCGTGAGCGGGACTGCCCGCCCTCCACTGACCCGCAACCCCGGCCGAGTCGTCCCGGGGGATCGCACCCCAGGCCGGAGCGTCGCGCCGAGCCGGAGCGCCGCGCGGAGCCGCGCCCCGAGCCGCGCCCCGAGCCGGAGCAGCCCGCTCCGCCCGCGCCCGCGCCGACTTCCTCGGTCGAGCCCACCGCGCGCCCGGAGGCGCCGGCGGAGTGACTGGCGCGACACGTCGTCGGGGTCTCCGTGTCACCCGACGGCGGGTCCGACCGAGCCCGCTTCCCCGGGGCAACGGCCGACCCTTTCCACCACATGCCGGGCGATCTACCCCATAACCAAATTACTTTCCGTGTCTTAGATGTGTACGGAGAGTAACCAGTGGGAACTGAGGGATGTGGAATTAGGGAAGGGGTAGCATGCCACTCCTCAGAGCGTCGGGCCTGGTCGCAGGCTTGGGTTCAGGTCTCGTCCTGACCCTTGGCTGCCCGGCCGCGGCGGATCCGAGACCCTCGGCACATGACGTCGCCGAGGCCCGGCAGCAGGCTCAGGACCGAGCGCATCAGCTGGGCGAGGCGGAGGCCGACCTGGCCGTCGCGCAGGCCCGGCAGGACGACCTCGCCTCCAACGCGGAGCGACTCGTCGAGGCCTACAACGGTGAGCTCGTCCGGCTCGAGAACGCGCGGACTCAGTATGAGCAGGCGTCCAGCCGCGTTCGGCAGGCCGCGGACCAGTACCAGCAGGCGCGGGCGGCCGCGGCCGCGGAGGCCGCTCGGGCCTACAGCGACCTGATCGCCTTCCGGCCGGCAGCCGCGATGTTGTCCACCTCGGGAGGCTTCGGCGCCTACCTGCAGCAGGCCAGCGTGCTCAGTCATCTCGACAGCGAGCGCGCCGCGACCCTGCAGCAGTTGCGCGACGCCCAGGAGGTCTTCGGGATTCTGCGCGACCAGGCCGCCGAGGCCTACGAGACGCAGAAGAAGACGGCAGAAGAGGTGAAGCTGGCCAGGGACGCCGCCCGCGCGTCCGTCGACCAGCAGGTCCAAGAGACAGAGAAGATCAGGCACCAGAAGACCGCGATCGCACAGCGGCTCGACGCCGCCCGGTCGCGGGTCGAGCGTCTGCGCAGCGCCCGTGCCGTGGCGCAGCGGACGAGTGTGGGGCTGCGCGCCGGCCTGGCCGTACCAGGCTGGGCGGGATCACTGGCCTCGGGCAGAGGCGGCCGTGCGGCGCAGTGGGCGCTCAAGCAACTCGGCAAGCCATACGTCTGGGCGGCTGACGGGCCCTCGAGCTTCGACTGCTCCGGCCTGACCATGCGGGCCTGGCAGCGGGCGGGCATCTCGCTCGACCACTGGACCGGAACTCAGTGGAGCTCCGGCCCGCACGTGCCGGTCAGAAATCTCCGCAGTGGCGACCTGGTGTTCTACGGGCAGCTGACCCGTTACCCGGGCACGATCCACCACGTCGGGATCTACATCGGCCGGGGGCTGATGGTCCACGCCCCCCAGACGGGGGACGTGGTCCGCATCTCGAGCATCTGGCGTCGTGACCTCGTGGGGGCGACCCGGCCGAGATAGCCCGGCGCGGCGGGGGGAGCACGACTTCAGGCGTCCGGTATTCCGGGGTCCCGATTCTTCGGCGACTCAGTGCTCCGGGCTCTGCTCCTGGTCCTGCTCCTCGTGGTGCTCTTCCGCGAGGGCCCGCTTGGTCGAGGCCACGATCTCGGCCTCGGCCTCGGTGCGGCCGACCCAGTTCGCGCCCTCGACCGACTTGCCGGGCTCCAGGTCCTTGTAGACCTCGAAGAAGTGCTGGATCTCCAAGCGGTCGAACTCGGCGACATGGTGGATGTCGCGGATGTGTTCCATGCGAGGATCCGTGGCGGGGACGCACAGAACCTTGTCGTCCCCGCCCTTCTCGTCCGTCATCCGGAACATGCCGACGGCCCGACACTTGATCAGGCACCCGGGGAAGGTCGGCTCCTGCAGCAGCACCAGGGCGTCAAGGGGGTCACCGTCCTCACCCAGGGTGTTCTCGATGAACCCGTAGTCGGCGGGGTACTGAGTCGACGTGAAGAGCATGCGGTCAAGGCGGATCCGGCCGGTCTTGTGATCGACCTCGTATTTGTTCCGTTGCCCCTTGGGAATCTCCACGACAACGTCGAACTCCACTGCGGTTCCTCCGCTCACGCCCCCGGATTCCCGGGCTGGCGTTAATGTCTCGTATGCGTTTTATGGCTGGCGCGAATTGAGGTCTCGTGGTGCGACGTGAGCGATGGGTGGCGGTGGCCACACTCGCCCTCCTGCAGGTCTTCGTCGTCGTCGCGGGCAGCTACGTGCTCTCCCATGACAGCGCCGAGAATCCGGTCTCCATCGCGTCCCCGAAACCGACCCCGACCCCTCTCGTCACCGCGGGTCCGGTTCTGGCCGCGGCGGGGGACGGGGCGCTCCCCGCCAAGGGTACTTTGAGCGCCGGCCTCGCCGAAGCGCTGGGTGACCCGGGGCTCGGCAAGAACGCCGCCGGTGTCGTGCTGGACGCGAAGACCGGCGGAATGCTCTTCGACGGCCGTGCCACGAAAGCGCTCACGCCCGCCTCGACGACCAAGGTGGTCACGGCGACGGCGGTGCTCGACTCCGTCGGGACCGACGTGCGACTGGCCACCACCGTGGTCATGGGCAAGGCCGCGAACTCGATCACGCTCGTGGGCGGAGGCGACCCCACCCTGGCAGGGCCCAAGACGGTGGCGGACGCGAAGAAGTCGAAGCAGGACCCGTATCCCAAACCCGCGTCGCTCGCCCAGCTCGCGTCACGGACGGCCAAGGCGCTCAAGGCCGCGAAGATCACATCGGTCGAGATGTCGTACGACGCGTCGCTGTTCAGCGGGCCGGTGACCGCTCCGGGCTGGAAGCCGAACTACGTGCCGGAGGGCACGGTGGCTCCGGTCGCGGCGCTGACCATCGACGAGGGCCGCTCGCTCAGCGGCCCGCGGTACTCCGACCCGCCGCTCTCCGCCGCCAAGGCCTTCGTCACGCAACTCGAAAAACACGGCATCGAGGTCGAGGGGGAGATCACCCCGGCCAAGGCCGCGCCCGGCGCCCGGGAACTGGCCAGGGTCGAGTCCGCGCCCATGTACGCCCTGGTCGAGAAGATGCTGACCGAGAGTGACAACGATCTCGCGGAGGCCCTCTCACGTCAGGTCGCCATCAAGGAGGGGTTGCCGCACACCTTCGTGGGGGAGGCCAAGGCCGTCCACCAGGTTCTGGGCCGCCTAAAGGCGGACCAGGGGGTCGAGGTCCACGACGGCAGCGGCCTGTCGACCAGGAACCGCATCACGCCGGCCGCGCTCGCACGCCTGATCGCCGTGGCGGCCTCTCCGGCGAACCCCCACCTGCACTCCCTCATCAGCGGCCTGCCCGTCGCGGGCTTCACCGGAACGCTGGACAACAGGTACGGCAGGAGCGACTCGAAGCCCGGCGCCGGATTGGTCCGCGCGAAGACGGGCACGCTCACCGGCGTGAACACGCTCGCAGGCATCACCTACACGGCCAGTGGACGATTGGTGGCCTTCGCGTTCATGGCCGACGAGGTGTCCGATCCCGGAGCGGCCGTCGCCGTCCTGGACAAGATGGCGACGATCGTCGCGCAGAGCTGATGGTGCCTGCTCACCCCACTCGCTGCCCGAGGTGCTCCTCGCGCGGCGGGAGCGAGGAGAACGTACGGTGGTGGGTATGCAGGTGATCGACTGGGATCTGGCCGTAGCGACCGGCGTGCGCCTGGTGCGCCCCGGTCCGCAGGTGACCCGAGAGGAGGCCAAGCAGGCGGTCCTCGACCTGAGGACCCTCTCGCGCGAAGCCGAAGGGCATGTGCGTGAGTTCACCGGTATCGACTCCGCGCCTCCGGAGGAGGCCACCGTCGTCGACCGGCCGGGATGGATCCGGGCCAACGTCGACGGGTTCCGGGTCGTCCTCGAACCGCTGACCGACAAGATGTCGAGCATGCCGCCGATCGTCAGCGCGGTCGGCTCGCGGATCACCGGCGTCGAGGTGGGCGCGGTTCTGGCGTTCCTGGCGTCCCGCGTGCTCGGGCAGTATGAACTGTTCCTCCCGCCGGATCCGTCGGGCAACGCGCCGACGGGCCGTCTGACCCTGGTCGCGCCCAACATCGTCCACGCGGAGCGCGAGCTCGGGGTGTCCCCGCGCGATTTCCGCCTGTGGGTCTGCCTGCACGAGGAGACGCACCGTGTCCAGTTCACCGGCGTGCCCTGGCTGAGGGAGTACGTCCGGGGCCAGATGACCGAGTTCCTGCTCGCGTCCGACATGGACCTCACGACCCTCCTGGAGCGGCTGCGCGCGGCCGGTGACGCGGTGGCCGACGCCTTCAAGGGCGGCGAGGGCAACCTCATCGAGGCCATCCAGACCCCCGAGCAGAAGGCCGTGCTCGACCGGGTCACGGCCGTGATGACCCTCGTCGAGGGGCATGGCGACTACGTCATGGACGCCGTGGGGCCGTCCGTGGTGCCGTCGGTCGCCGACATCCGGGCCAAGTTCCAGCGCCGCCGCGAGGGCGGCTCGCGGATCGACCAGCTCATCAGGCGCTTCCTGGGCATCGAGCTCAAGATGAAGCAGTACGCCGAAGGTTCGCGGTTCGTCCGCACCGTCGTCGACGAGGCCGGAATGTCCGGGTTCAATCGGGTCTGGACCTCCCCGGAGACCCTCCCCGACCGGGACGAGATCGCCGACCCCCGCGCCTGGATGAACCGAGTCCTCGGCACCCGAGCCGTAGAACCCGGCATCTAACCCCTTTCGGCGTGATCATGCACAGGTTCGGCCGCAGGCCCTCTGGCCTGCCCCGACCCCCGGCGTGATCATGCACAAGTTCGCGATCGGCCGGGGCGACCTGCGCGGATGCGTTCCGTGATCATGCACGGGTGGACACAATGGGCCTATGGGCCCACATCCCGCCGTCGCCGACGTGCGCCGTGCCGTACGGCAGTCGCTCGGGGGTCTCACGCCCGGCGGACTGGTGCTGGTCGCCTGCAGCGGCGGGGCCGACTCGCTCGCCCTCGCGGCGGCGCTGGGGTTCGCCGCGCCCCGGATGGGCCTCAAGGCCGGGCTCGTGACCGTCGACCACCGCCTGCAGGACGGGTCCGCCGCCCGCGCGCTCGATGTCGTACGGCTCGCACCTGCACTCGATCTTGAGCCCGCCGAGGTCCTGACGGTCACCGTGGGCCGGGCCGGAGGTCCCGAGGCCGCCGCCAGGGACGCCCGTTACGCCGCACTCGCGGAGGCGGCTCAGCGGCTCGAGGCCGCGGCGGTGCTCCTGGGGCACACGATGAACGATCAGGCCGAGACCGTGCTTCTGCGGCTCGCGCGCGGCAGCGGCAGCCGTTCCCTGTCCGGCATGCCCGAGGTCTCCGGCGTCTATCGCCGGCCCCTGCTCGGGCTGAGCCGTACGAGGACCAGGGACGCCTGCGCGGCTCTGGGCCTGCGGCCGTGGGAGGACCCGCACAACACCGATCCCGCCTACACCAGGGTCAGGGTCCGGCATGACGTGCTTCCGGCGCTCGAGACGGCACTGGGGCCCGGCGTGGCCGAGGCCCTCGCCCGTACGGCACGGCTCTGCCGGGACGACGCGGACGCCCTCGACGCGTGGGCCGACACGGTGTATGCGGCGTCGGCGGGCCCGGACGGGCATCTGGAGGTGTCCGCGCTGGAGGACGTGCCGGCGGCGGTGCGGCGGCGGGTGATCCGTCGGGCGGCGGTGTCGGCGGGCGCGTCCGCCTCCGCGCTGGGCGCCGTCCACATCGAAGAGGTGGAGCGCCTGGTCACCGAGTGGCGAGGTCAGAAGGCCGTTCACCTACCCGGGGGGGTGGGCGCCGTTCGGCGCTATGGGACGCTGATATTCGCCACAGACAACCTCTCGTAAGGAAAACCCCAGGTGGACGCAGCCGACATGGGTCAGGACCTCTCGAGTGTCCTCATTCCGGAAGAAGATCTCCAAACCAAGATCAAGGAGCTGGCGGGCAAGATCGACGCCGACTACGCCGGGAAGGACCTCCTGATAGTCGGCGTGCTCAAGGGCGCCGTCATGGTCATGGCCGACCTCGCACGCGCCCTCCACGTGCCCGTGCACATGGACTGGATGGCCGTGTCGTCCTATGGAGCCGGCACCAAGTCGTCCGGTGTCGTGCGGGTGCTCAAGGACCTCGACACGGACATCGCCGGGCGGCACGTCTTGGTCGTGGAGGACATCATCGACTCCGGGCTGACGCTGTCGTGGCTCATGAACAACCTGAAGTCGCGGAACCCCGCATCGGTTGAAATATGCACGCTTCTCCGCAAACCGGACGCGGTAAAAGTGCCCATCGACGTGCGGTACGTCGGTTTTGACATCCCGAACGAGTTCGTGATCGGGTTCGGCCTCGATTACGACGAGCGATACCGTAACTTGCCCTTCATCGGGACGCTCGCCCCTCATGTCTACGGCGGGGAGTAAGCCCTAAGCGAAGTGCCCTTCCAGTCCGGCGTTATTCGCTCCCAGGTAGGGGAACACGGGAACGGCTGACGTACGTTGGAAGGGCAAGCCGGAATCGCACGGGCAGTTACCGCCTGGGGCGGCCCGGTGTACCTTCGGAGATCCGTGGGGAACCAGTCGGTTACTCATGGGTAGTCAGAAGGAGCGGCAGGATGCCGCGACCCCGGGTTTCCCGGGGCCAGGCCTTGGTCAGGAAGGGACGGGCCCGCCGGGGTTCCGCAACGGATGGATCTCAAGCGATTTACACGTGGGCCACTGCTGTGGATCCTGGGCATCGTCGTGCTGCTCCTGCTTGTCACCACGATGTTCAGTGGCGGCGGCAATTACACCACCGCGGACACGTCCACGGTGGTGCAGCAGATTACGTCGGGCAACGTCAAGAACGCGACGGTGGTCGACAAGGACCAGCGCGTCGAGCTCACCCTGAACAAGCCGATCGAGGTCGCCGGTAAGTCGACCGACCGCATCCAGGCCCCGTGGGTCGAGGGCCAGGGTGTCAAGCTGACCGACGCGCTGACGGCGGCCAACCCCTCCAAGGGCTGGACGGTCGAGGTGCCCCGGGAGAACTTCCTGGTCAGCCTGCTGGTCAGCTTCCTGCCGATCATCATCATCGTCCTGATCTTCCTGTTCATCATGAACCAGATGCAGGGCGGCGGCTCCCGGGTGATGAACTTCGGGAAGTCCCGCGCGAAGCTGATCACGAAGGACACCCCCAAGACGACGTTCGCCGATGTGGCGGGCGCGGACGAGGCCATCGAGGAACTTCAGGAGATCAAGGAGTTCCTCCAGGCTCCCGCGAAGTTCCAGGCCATCGGCGCCAAGATCCCCAAGGGCGTCCTCCTCTACGGCCCCCCCGGAACCGGTAAGACGCTGCTCGCCAGGGCCGTCGCCGGTGAGGCGGGCGTCCCGTTCTACTCGATCTCCGGCTCCGACTTCGTCGAGATGTTCGTGGGTGTCGGCGCCTCCCGCGTCCGCGACCTGTTCGAGCAGGCCAAGGCGAACGCGCCGGCGATCATCTTCATCGACGAGATCGACGCCGTCGGCCGCCACCGCGGCGCCGGCCTCGGCGGCGGTCACGACGAGCGCGAGCAGACGCTGAACCAGTTGCTCGTCGAGATGGACGGATTCGACGTGAAGGGCGGTGTGATCCTCATCGCCGCCACCAACCGGCCCGACATCCTCGACCCGGCGCTGCTGCGTCCCGGCCGCTTCGACCGGCAGGTCGTGATCGACCGGCCCGACCTCGAGGGTCGCAAGGGCATCCTGCGGGTTCACGGCCGCGGCAAGCCCTTCGCCTCCGACGTCGACCTCGATGTGATCGCCCGCCGTACGCCCGGGTTCACCGGTGCCGACCTGGCCAACGTGATCAACGAGGCGGCCCTGCTGACCGCCCGCCAGGACCAGAAGCTCATCACGATGAACACCCTCGAGGAGTCCATCGACCGCGTGATGGCGGGTCCCGAGCGCAAGTCCCGGGTCATGTCGGACCAGGAGAAGAAGATCATCGCGTACCACGAGGGCGGCCACGCCCTGGTGGCCCACGCGCTGCCGAACTCCGACCCGGTTCACAAGATCACGATCCTGTCCCGCGGCCGCGCGCTCGGTTACACGATGACGCTGCCGATGGAGGACAAGTTCCTGGCGACCCGGTCCGAGATGATGGACCAGCTCGCGATGTTGCTCGGCGGTCGCACCGCGGAGGAGCTCGTCTTCCACGAGCCCACCACCGGAGCGTCCAACGACATCGAGAAGGCGACCTCGATCGCCCGCCGCATGGTCACCGAGTACGGCATGAGCGAGAAGCTCGGCGCCCGTAAGTTCGGCAGCGGCAACGGCGAGGTCTTCCTCGGCCGCGAGATGGGTCACGAGCGGGACTACTCCGAGCAGATCGCCTCCTCGATCGACGAGGAGGTCCGCCGCCTCATCGAGACGGCGCACGACCAGGCGTGGGAGATCCTCGTTCAGTACCGTGACGTGCTGGACAACCTCGTCCTGGAGCTCATGGAGAAGGAGACGATCTCCCGCGAGCAGGTCGTGCAGATCTTCTCGTCGGTGGTCACCAGGGAGAAGCGCCCCTCCTACGCCGGTTACGGCAAGCGGCTCCCGTCCGACCGTCCTCCGGTCATCACGCCGAAGGAGCGGGCGAACGGCAACGGGGCGGCGCTGCCCGCCGGCAGCCCGGCCTCCTACTCACAGGACCAGGCGACCCAGCGGGACGAGGCCTGACAGTGGTGCCACCAGTTCCGCAGTTCGACCACGGGCGGATCGAGAAGGCCGTTCGCGAGATCCTTTCGGCGATCGGCGAAGATCCGGATCGGGACGGGCTGCGGGACACCCCCGCTCGCGTGGCCCGTGCCTACGCCGAGCAGTTCGCCGGTCTCGGTCAGACGCCGGAGGACGCGCTGACCACGATGTTCGACGCCGACCACGATGAGATGGTGCTGGTGAAGGACATCGAGGTCATGTCCACCTGCGAGCATCACCTCCTCCCGTTCCACGGCGTCGCGCACATCGGCTACACGCCCAACGAGAAGGGGCAGATCACCGGCTTATCCAAGCTGGCCAGGCTGGTGGACGTGTACGCCCGCCGGCCCCAGGTCCAGGAGCGGATGACGTCGCAGATCGCCGACGCCCTGATGCGGGTGCTCGAGCCTCGCGGAGTGATCGTGGTCATCGAGGCCGAGCACATGTGCATGACGATGCGCGGCGTCCGCAAGCCGGGAGCCAAGACGATCACCTCGGCCGTCAGGGGCGACTTCCGCACGAGCGAGGCGACGCGCGCGGAGGCGATGTCCCTGATCCTCCGCGGCTGATCGCGGCGGGACCCGATTCGTTATGGCGGTGGGCGCACCCATGCGACTGATCGCGACTCGGCAGCACCTAGGCTTGGTTGCGAGCGAAACGAGTGGGCCCTCCGACGCGGGAGGCCACGGTCATTCGCCGACGAGCCGCAGGCGAGGAGGGGCAATGACCACACGACATGTGCGCGGCCTGCCCGCGCTTGGGCGCTGCCTGGTCATGGGCGTGGTCAACGTGACGCCTGACTCGTTCTCCGACGGCGGCCAGTGGTTCGACGTGGACACCGCGATCAGGCACGGCCTCGACCTTGTCAGGGAGGGTGCCGACATCGTCGACGTGGGCGGCGAGTCGACCCGCCCCGGCGCCGTCCGGGTGTCGCTCGACGAGGAGCTGCGCAGGGTCGAGCCCGTGATCCGCGCCCTCACCGAGGAGGGCGTGACGGTCAGCGTCGACACCATGCGGGCGGAGGTCGCCGAGGCGGCCGTCAAGGCCGGGGCGAAGCTGGTCAACGACGTCAGCGGTGGGCTGGCCGACCCGGTGATGCCCCGGGTGGTGGCCGCCACGGGCGTGCCGTACGTGGTGATGCACTGGCGCGGGCACAGCCGCGACATGGAGAGCCGCGCGATCTACGCCGATGTCGTGACCGAGGTGGCCGAGGAGTTGCGCAAGCGGGTCGACTCGGTGCTCGCCGAGGGGGTCCGCGAGGAGCAGATCGTCCTTGATCCTGGTCTGGGTTTCTCCAAGCAGGCCGAGCACAACTGGGCTCTGCTCGCCGGCATCGGCACACTGAACGAGCTGGGTTACCCTCTGATCATCGGCGCGTCCAGGAAACGTTTCCTCGGCCGCCTGCTCCCGGACGCCGACGGCACGCCCAGGCCGTTCAGCCGCAGTGACGACGCGACGCTCGCGGTCACCGCGCTGGCCGCCCAGGCCGGTGCCTGGTGCGTCCGGGTGCATCACGTCGCGGCCAACGCCGACGCCGTGCGCGTGGCCGCCGCGTGGACGGCGGCCAGCGATGGACATGCCGACAAAGGACGCGGATGAAGGACATCGAGGAGCTCAACGAGGCGTTCTACAACGCGATCGAGAGCGCCGACCTCGACAAGATGTCGGAAATATGGGTGGAGGACGTCGCCGACCGGGTCGCGATGTGCGTGCACCCCGGCTGGCCGATGCTCAGCGGCCGTTCCGAGGTGCTCAGGTCATGGGCGCTGATCATGGCGAACACTCCGTACATCCAGTTCGTGCTCACCGACGTCCAGACCACGGTCGTGGGCGACGTGGCCATCGTCACGTGCGCGGAGAACATCCTCACGGCGGCCGACACCGACGAGCCGGGCTTCGCGGCCGGCCGGGTCGTG
The DNA here is from genome assembly GCF_016863315.1 of Planotetraspora silvatica. Taxonomy (GTDB): domain Bacteria; phylum Actinomycetota; class Actinomycetes; order Streptosporangiales; family Streptosporangiaceae; genus Planotetraspora; species Planotetraspora silvatica. Next base: position 136,579 of record NZ_BOOQ01000032.1, on the reverse strand, counting down.
GCCACCAACACCTTCCTGCGGACCCCCGCCGGCTGGCGGCTCTGGCTGCACCACGGGTCTCCCGTCCTGCAGGGTGACGACGACGACGAGGAAGAGGAGCCGTGAGCGAGCCGACCGGACGTACGGCCCGGATGGACAGCGTGCGCCTCGCCGGGCTCAGGGCGCGCGGGCGGCACGGCTGCCTGCCCGCCGAGCGCGAGCTCGGCCAGGAGTTCGTCGTCGACGTGACCCTGTTCCTCGACACCGCCCCCGCCGCCGCGTCCGACGACCTGACCAAGACCGTCGACTACGGCGCGCTGGCCCTCCAGCTCGTCCGGACGGTCGAGGGCGAGCCGGTCAACCTGATCGAGACCCTCGCGGATCGGCTGGCGTCGGACTGCCTGGCGTATGACCTGGTCGACGAGGTCGAGGTCAGCGTGCACAAGCCGGCGGCGCCCATCCCGCTGCCGTTCGACGACGTGGTGGTGACCATCAGAAGGGCTCGCGGATGAGGGTCGTCCTGTCGCTCGGCAGCAACCTCGGCCGCCGGATCGACTACCTCCAGGGTGCGCTGGACGCTCTGTTCGACGCCCCGGGGCTCACCTTCGTGGCGGTGTCGCCGGTCTACGAGACGGATCCGGTGGGCGGCCCGGAGCAGGACGCCTTCCTGAACGCCGTGGTGATCGCCGAGAGCATGCTGGCCCCTCGGGTGCTCCTCGACCGGGCGCACGACATCGAGAAGGCCTTCGGCCGCGAACGGCTCGAACGCTGGGGACCGAGGACGCTCGACGTCGACCTGATCATGGCGGGTGACGTGGTGTCCGGCGATCCCGAGCTCACCCTGCCGCACCCGCGGGCACACGAGCGGGCATTCGTGTTGATCCCCTGGGCGCAGGCCGATCCCGCGGCCGACCTTCCCGGCCTCGGGCCCGTCTCCGCGTTGCTCGCCGGCCTCGACCACAGTGGCGTACGGCTGCGCGCCGATCTCTGCCTCGAACCCCCTGCCTGACGAGGAGCCCAGCGTGAAGCCCAGCAATCCCGGCGTGCTCGTGGGCCTGGTGGTCGTGTTCGCCCTGGCCACCTGGGGAGTACTGCAAGAGCTCTACTCCCAGATTCCGACCGTCCCGTGGACGGCGATCCCGACGCTGCTGATCCTCGCGATCGGCGAGGGGTACACGGGCTGGCTGACGCGCGCCAGGATCCTCCGTAAGCCGGACACCAAGCCGGTCGAGCCGCTGGCCGTAGCCCGGCTGGCGGCGCTCGCCAAGGCGACGGCCTACGCGGGGGCGGTCTTCGGCGGGATCTTCGCCGGGTTCGTCCTGCATGTGCTGAACCTGCTCGATCTGCCGAAGCCGCGGCAGGACGCGATCGTGGCCGGCGGCTCCTTCATCGCCTGCGTGGCCCTGATCTGCGCCGCCCTGTTCCTCGAGTACTGCTGCCGGGTCCCCGGCAAGCCCGAGGACGAGGAGTAGAGCCGGCCTACTTGTCGATGTCGCCGACGACGAAGAACATCGAGCCCAGGATCGCCACCATGTCGGCGACCAGGTTGCCGGGGAGCAGTTCGCGCAGGACCTGCACGTTGTTGAAGGACGCGCTGCGGAGCTTGAGCCGCCAGGGTGTCTTCTCTCCCCGGGACACGAGGTAGTAGCCGTTGAGGCCGAGAGGGCTCTCCGTCCAGGCGTACGTGTGCCCCTCGGGGGCCTTGAGAATCTTGGGCAGTCGCTGGTTGATCGGCCCCGGCGGGAGTTGCCGTAGCCGCTCGACGCACGCGTCGGCGAGGTCGAGCGAGACCTTGACCTGCTCCAGCAGCACCTGGAACCGGGCGTTGCAGTCGCCGGCCGAGCGGGTCACGACCTTGACCGGCAGTTCGCCGTACGCCAGGTAGGGCTCGTCGCGCCGCAGGTCGAAGTCGACTCCCGAGGCCCGGGCGATCGGGCCGCTCACGCCGTACTGCATGATCGTCTCTCGGTCGAGCACGCCGACGCCCCTGGTCCTGGCCAGGAAGATCTCGTTTCCGGCGATCAGCTGCTCGATGTCGGGCAGGCGGCGGCGCACGTCGGCGACGGCCCCGGACGCGCGGTCGAGCCAGCCGTACGGAAGATCCTCCTTGAGGCCGCCCACCCTGTTGAACATGTAGTGCATGCGGCCGCCGGAGATCTCCTCCATGACGTGTTGCAGGGTCTCCCGCTCGCGGAAGGCGTAGAAGAGCGGCGTGATCGCGCCCAGCTCCAGCGGATAGGAGCCGAGGAACATGAGGTGGTTGAGCACCCGGTTGAGCTCGGCGAGCAGCGTGCGTGCCCAGATCGCCCGCTGCGGCACCTCCATGCCGAGCATGCGCTCCACCGCGATCACGACGCCGAGTTCGTTCGCGAAGGCCGACAGCCAGTCGTGCCGGTTGGCCAGCACGATGATCTGCCGATAGTCGCGCACCTCGAAGAGCTTCTCCGCGCCCCGGTGCATGTAGCCGACGATCGGCTCGGCCGACACGATCCGCTCGCCGTCCAGCGTGAGCCGCAGCCGCAACACCCCATGGGTGGACGGGTGTTGCGGGCCGATGTTGAGGACCATGTCCTCGGTGGCCAGCTCCCTCGCCTGGACGGCTTCCGCGCCCGCGCCGATCCCGACGACGCGTTCGCGGAGCCTGCCCTCGGGCTCTTCCGTCATAGGTCCCATGCTCCCACGCTCGTACGGCCTGGCGAAGAGCGTGAACCCCAGCGAAGCCGTACGAGCCGGGATATGTCAGGCCTTGGCCAGGCCCCGCAGCGCCTCGAGCAGGCGGTCGACGTGTTCCTCGGTCGAGCCGATGCCGATCGAGGCGCGCACCGCGCTCGCCGTGTCGTCGTCGCAACCGCCGTCCGCGGTGCCGAGAAGGTGCCGGACGAACGGATGGGCGCAGAACTTGCCGTCCCTGACCCCGATGCCGTGCTCGGATGACAGGAACTCGGCCACCTCCCGCGCGGAGCGGCCGTCGACCACGAAGGACACGATGCCCACCCGCGGGTGGTCCGGACCCCACAGCGAAAGCTCCCGGACGCCCTCGATCCCGGCGATCCCCGCGCGCAGACGGGTCACGAGCCGCTCCTCCTCGCGCACGAGGTCCGTCCAGCCGGTGGCGCTCAGGGTGTCGCAGGCGGCGGCGAGGGCGATCGCGCCCAGCACGTTGGGCGTCCCCGCCTCGTGCCTGGCCTCCGGGTCGTCGCTCCACTCCACGACGTCCGTGACGGACTTCACCGCGCCGCCGCCCCGCAGGTACGGCAGGGCCTGCGCGAGCCAGTCCGCGCGGCCGATCAGGGCGCCCGCGCCGAAGGGGGCGTAGAGCTTGTGACCGGAGAAGGCCACGTAGTCGAGGTCGAGCGCCGTCAGATTGAGCCGCCGATGGGGGACGAGTTGCGCGGCGTCCACCGCGATCCTGGCGCCGTGGCGGTGGGCGATGTGCGCCAGACCCGCGATCGGCCACAGCTCGCCGGTCACGTTCGACGCCGCGGTGACGACGAGCAGCGCGGGGCCGTCGATCTCCGACAGGGCCTCGTCGGCCGCCCGGATCGCCTCGCCGGGGAAGGCCGGGGGCGCCAGCCGTACGACCTGGGGCCAGGGCAGGAGCGAGGCGTGGTGCTCGGAGTCGAAGACCACGACGGTGGCGCCCTCCGGCAGGGCGCGGGCGAGCAGGTTCATCGCGTCCGTGGTGTTGCGGGTGAAGACGAGCGCGTCGTCGGGACGGGCGCCGACGAAGGCCTTCACGGTGTGCCTGGCCTGCTCGTACCTGGCGGTGGTGAGCTGCGAGGCGTAGCCGGCGCCGCGGTGGACGCTGGAGTAGGCCGGGAGGGCGGCGGCGACCGCGGCGTTCACGGCCTCCAGACAGGGCGCGCTCGCGGCGTAGTCGAGGTTCGCGTACGGCACGAGCCTGCCGCCCTTGACGGGCACCTGGAGGTCGGAGCCGAGCACGGCGGGGATGTGGGCTTCCCGGACGACCGCGGTGATGGGGGAATCAGCAGAGGCGGAACGGCTCAGAACGGACAACGTAGACAACGCCGGACTCCTTGGGGTCATGGGACCCCGGCCATGGCGTCGTACGGCGGAGCCCGCGCTTGCCCGGCACACCTCGTGCCGGACCTGGTCCTCACCCGGGGCACCCCGCCGCGGACGCGAGGGTTGCCGGCCAGCGAGCCGGGGCTTGACGCTGGCGCTCATGACCTGATGTGGACTATAACCGACAGCCCCCTGTCGTCCGCAAATCCCCAGGTGAAGCGGGCAATGGTGGCGAATGGGGCAGTGACTCGGGTGCGGTCCGCGGCCGGGATCCGTATGGTGGCTTTGTGAAGTTTGATCCTTGGAATCCCCAGTTCGTGGCTCATCCGTACGACGCCTATCGCGATCTGCGGGACAACGAGCCGGTCAGCTTCTTCGAGCCCACAGGACAGTGGCTGATCGCCCGGCACGCCGACGTCAACGCGCTCCTGCGCGACCGGCGGCTCGGCCGGTCCTACCTGCACGTGGCCTCGCACGAAGCCTTCGGACGGGAGCCGGAACCGGCCTTCCAGGAGCCGTTCTGGCGGGTGACCCGCGCCGGGATGCTCGATGTGGAGCCCCCCGTCCACACCCGGCTGCGCCGCCTGGTGTCCAAGGCATTCACTCCGCGGATGGTGGAGGCGCTGCGTCCCCGTGTGCGCCGCATCGCCACCGAGTTGGTCGAGGGTTTCGTGGAGCGCGGCGGCGGAGACCTCATCGCGGAGGTGGCCGAACCCCTCCCGGTCACCGTGATCGCCGAGATGCTCGGCGTGCCCGAGTCCGACCGGCACCTGCTCCGGCCCTGGTCGGCCGACATCTGCAAGATGTACGAGCTGAACCCGCCGATGGAGTCGCAGCAGGCTGCGGTGCGGGCGTCGCTGGAGTTCGGCGACTACCTGCGTGAGCTGGCCAGGTCGCGGAGGGACGAGCCCGGAGACGACCTGATCTCGGCGCTCGCCCAGGTCGTGGACGAAGGAGACCGGCTCACGGAGGACGAGCTCGTCGGGACGTGCGTGCTCCTGCTCAACGCCGGTCACGAGGCGACGGTCAACGTCACCGGCAACGGATGGTGGTCGTTGTTCCGCAACCCCGCCGAGCTGGACCGCCTGCGGGCCGACCCCGGCCTGCTGCCCACCGCGGTCGAGGAACTCATGCGCTACGACACCCCGCTGCAGATGTTCGAGCGCTGGGTGCTCGAGGACATCGAGGTCGGCGGCGTGGAGATCCCGAAGGGCGTCGAGGTCGCGCTGCTGTTCGGCTCGTCCAACCGGGATCCCGCCGTGTTCGACGATCCCGACCGGCTGGACGTCGGGCGGGCCGAGAACCCGCACATCTCGTTCGGCGCGGGCATCCACTTCTGCCTGGGCGCGCCGCTGGCCCGGGTGGAGCTCATCGAGTCGTTCGGCGCGCTCCTGCGGGCCGCTCCCGATCTGGCGCTCGTGGAGGAGCCGGTCTGGAAGCCGGGCTACGTCATCCGGGGCCTGGAGTCGCTGAAGGTCACCGTCTAGTTCGCGGACCTCGTGGACCGGCTCCGCCCGTGGATCGGTTCGGCCTGAGTCGTGGACTGGCTCAGCCAGCCGAACCCGCCCAGTCCGGAGGGGGTGATGAGCTCGGCCTCCTCGGACGCCAGGCTCAGTGCCCTGAGATAACCGGCCGGATCGCCGCGGGCCAGGTCGAGGGGCGGCCGCCCGCCGCGTATCCCCAGGTCGCGGAGGGCGTCCCGCTGGGTGGTCAGCGTGGTGGAGACGGCGCCCGCCCGCTCGCCCGCCGCCGCGCACGCGTCCAGGGCCACGTGCGCCGTGATGTCACAGGTCCCGTCCGGTACGGCAGGCACGATCGACCCGGCGCGGTAGCCCGTCAGCGTGCCGATGGGCGGTCGCCGGTCCCGCTGGTGGGCGTAGTCGACGGCGACCGCCGTGCCGCGCGAGAGCCGTACGAGCACGGAGGCCCAGGCCTCGTCGCGCGGGCGGCCGATCTCGGCACGGCAGCCAGGTGCGCACATCGGCCACCAGCGCTCCAGCCAGTCGAGATCGGCGGCGTCGGGCGCCGGTCCGACGCGTTCGTCGCCCGTCGCGGGATCGACCAGTACCAGCCGCGGCCCCGACGGCGTCTGCTCCGCGACGTCGAGGGGGATGTTGTCCAGCCACTCGTTGGCGACGACCAGGCCCTCCGCCGTTGCGGGCGGGGTGGAGGCCCAGGCGATCCTCTCGTCGAGACCCGGGGGGCGGGAGGACAGGTCGACGGCGGTGACGCGCAGCCGTACGGCCAGGTCCGGGGGAGCGGAGGCCAGGACCCGGGCGGCCAGCAGGCCGTCACCGCTGCCGACGTCGACGAAGTCGATCGCCGGAGGGCGCCCGAGTGCCTCGTCGACCCGGCAGGTCAACTCGAGCAGGGCCCGGGCGAAGGACGGCGAGGCGTGCACCGACGTCCGGAAGTGCTGGTCCGGGCGCTCGCGCCGGTAGAAGCCGTCGTCGCCGTACAGCGCCTCCTGAATGGCGTCGCGCCACGTGACCCACACGACACCCCACGTTATCGAGCCTCGGCCTACTGACGAAATGCGTACTCGCCGCCCGACATAGCCACATCGCAAAAGGGACAAAATTCGACCGTTGGGTCCAGGCCAGGCAGGCGGGCGGTCGCCGCTACCCTGGGCGAGGGGAGGCGTCATGGACACTAGTGACCGCCCGGGGCGGCTCGCCGTGGGAGTGCTCGGCGCGGGACGGGTCGGCTCAGTTCTGGGAGCCGCGCTCGTGCTCGCGGGCCACCGCGTGGTGGCCGCCAGCGGGGTCTCGGACGCGTCCCACAGACGGGCCACCGAGCGGCTGGCGGTCGAACTGACCCGGCCGGACGACGTAATCACCCGCTCCGATCTGGTGCTGCTCACCGTGCCGGACGACGTCCTTCCCGGTCTCGTCGCCGGGCTGGCGGCCACCGGGGCCGATCTGCGCGGCAAGCTGCTCGTGCACGCCAGCGGCGCGTACGGCCTGGACGTCCTCGGCCCGGCGACCGATCTGGGGGCGCTGCCCCTGGCCCTGCATCCCGTGATGACGTTCACCGGCAGGGACGACGACCTCGTCAGGCTGAACGGGTGCTCGTTCGGCGTCACGGCGCCCGCGATGTTGCGGCCGGTGGCCGAGGCGCTGGTGATCGAGATGGGCGGCGAGCCGGTCTGGATCGCCGACCAGGACCGGGCCCTGTACCACGCCGCCATCGCCGGGGCGGCCAACCACATGGTCACGCTGATCGCCGAGTCGCAGGAACTGCTCGGCCGGATCGGGGTCGAGCACCCCGGCCGGTTGCTCGGCCCGCTTCTCGGGGCCGCCCTGGACAACGTGCTGCGGCTCGGCATCGCCGGGCTGACCGGCCCGGTGGTGCGCGGCGACGCGGGGACCGTGCGCAAGCATGTGGACGCGCTCATTCTGGCCGCCCCCGAGGCGGCCGACGCCTACGTGGCCCTCGCCAGGCTCACCGCGGACCGGGCGCTGGCCGCCGGACTGCTGAAGCCCGAGGCCGCCGAACGCCTGTTGGACGCATTGGGAGGAAACATATGGACGTGATCGTCGCAGGCGATCGCGCGGATCTGGTCAAGGCGAAGGACATGCTCGGCGCGGGGACGCTGGCCCTGGTGCCGACCATGGGGGCGCTTCATGAGGGGCATCGGTCGCTGATACGGCTCGCCCGTGAGCATGCCGATCATGTTGCGGTCAGCATTTTCGTCAATCCACTCCAGTTCGGCCCTAACGAGGATTTTTCGCGTTATCCACGGACATTTGATGTCGATCTGGAGGTGTGCGCGAAGGAAGGCGCCGGCGTGGTCTTCGCACCCTCCGCCGAGGAGATGTACCTCCCGGACCGGCAGGTCGGCGTCTTCGCCGGGGGGATGGGCACGATCGTCGAGGGCGCCTTCCGGCCCGGCCATTTCGACGGCGTCCTGACCGTGGTCCTGAAGTTGCTGAACCTGGTCCAGCCCGACGTCGCGGTCTTCGGCCAGAAGGACGCCCAGCAACTCGCGATGATCCGCCGGATGGTGGCCGATCTCGACGTCCCCGTCGCGATCGTCGGGGCCCCCACTGTGCGCGAGCCCGACGGCCTGGCCCTGTCGAGCCGCAACCGCTACCTGTCGGTGCGGGAACGGGCGACCGCGCTGTCCCTTTCCCAGGCCCTCGCGGCGGGGGCCGCGGAGACCACACCGGTCAGGGTTCTGGCGGCCGCGAAAGCCGTACTGGAGGGCGCCACGCGCCTGGATCCGCCCCTCCTCCTGGATTACGTGGAACTGGTCGACCCCATGACGTTCCGGCCGGTGGACGACGACCACCAGGGCGAGGCCCTCCTCGTCGTGGCCGCCAAAGTCGGCACCACCCGCCTGATCGACAACACCCCCATCCTCCCCAAGTGATCACGAACCCCCTCGGCCGTGATCACGAACCCCTCGCGCGTGGCCACGCACCCCCCGGCGTGATCATGCACACCTTCGTGAATCAGCCCCCTGGCCTGCCCTTCCCTCGCGCGTGATCATGCACAGGTTCGTGGATTGGCCCACCGACCTGCGGCGTCCTTATTCGTGATCATGCACAGGTTCGGCCGCAGGCCTCTTGAGCTGGACGTTTCCGGTCCGTGATCATGCGCAAGTTCGGTACGGCATGGCCTGACCTGGGGCTTTCCGCTTGGTGATCATGCACGACCATGCCCTTTCCATACGGCGATGCGGCTCTGCCGTACGGAAAGGGCGTGAGCCAGGCCGCGATGCCGGGTGTGCCGATTGGGCGATGAATGCACCCCTGCACGCGGTCGCCCGTCAGAACAAGGGCGGGTTGCAAGTCTCTGCTCGTGCATGATCGCAAACCGTGTAGGTCCAGCTCAACGCGTACGACGTCGAACTTGTGCATGATCACGCATTGGAAACGTCCAGCTCAAGAGGCCTGCCGCCGAATCCGTGCATGATCACGAAATGGGACGCCGCAGGTCAGCCGACCAATCCACGAACCTGTGCATGATCACCCCCAGGGAAAGGGCACGTGAGAGGCCGGATTCACGAACCTGTGCATGATCACGCCCAAGGGAGGGTGGGGGTGGGGGGATACCGGGAAAAGGGGGGCGTTATCGTCATATTGACGAAAGGGGAACCCCCTCATGGTGGCGATACCGAGAAAGCTGACGGCTCCCGTTCCCGGATGGAGTGTGGACGCCGACGTCGTCGTGGTCGGGTCGGGCATCGCCGGCCTGACGGCGGCCCTGACCTACATCGAGCTCGCCCCTGAGGCGCGAGTCCTCGTCGTCACCAAGGACGTGCTGTCCGCCGGGTCCACCCGATGGGCCCAGGGCGGCATCGCGGCGGTCCTCGACCCCGAGGACACCCCCGACGAGCACCTCAACGACACCCTCATCGCGGGCGTCGGACTCTGCGACGAGGAGGCCGTGCGGATCCTGGTCACCGAGGGTCCCGACGCGCTGAAGCGGCTCATCGGGCACGGGGCCCGTTTCGACCGGGACACCGACGGCGAGCTCCAGCTCACCCGCGAGGGGGGCCATCGCCGCAACCGGATCGTCCACGCGGGCGGCGACGCCACGGGTGCCGAGGTGCAGCGTGCCCTCACCCAGGCCGTCCTGGCCGAGCCGCGCATCGAGATCATCGAGCACGCCCTCGTCCTCGACCTCCTCCAGGACGAGACAGGCCACGCGAGCGGAGTGACCCTGCACGTCATGGGAGAGGGCGCCAGGGACGGCGTGGGCGCCGCGAACGCCGGAGCCGTCGTCCTGGCCAGCGGCGGCATGGGTCAGGTCTACGCGGCCACGACCAACCCGGTCGTCTCCACGGGCGACGGCGTCGCGCTGGCCCTCCGCGCGGGAGCGGTCGTGCGGGACGTCGAGTTCGTCCAGTTCCATCCGACGGTCCTCTGGCTCGGCGAGGGCTCGACGGGCCAGCAACCCCTGGTGTCGGAGGCGGTCCGCGGTGAGGGCGCCGTTCTGGTCGACGCGAACGGCGACCGGTTCATGCAGGGCGTGCACGAGCTCGCCGACCTCGCGCCGCGCGACGTCGTGGCCAAGGCGATCACCCGGAAGATGCACGAGACCGGCGCCGACCACGTCTACCTGGACGCCCGGGACTTCGGCGAGGAGAAATGGCGGGCGAGGTTCCCGACGATCCTCGCGGTCTGCCGCGAGCACGGCATCGACCCGGTCACGCAGCCGATCCCGGTCGCGCCGGCGGCCCACTACGCCAGCGGCGGCGTCCGCACCGACCTGTACGGCAGGACCAGCGTTCCCGGCCTCTACGCCTGCGGTGAGGTGGCCTGCACGGGTGTCCACGGCGCCAACCGGCTCGCCTCCAACTCCCTGCTCGAAGGTCTCGTCTTCGCCGAGCGCATCGCCTCCGACCTGGTCGCCCGGACGAGGACACCGGAGAGGCCGGACGCGCGGCACCGGCCGGATGGCCTGGTCGACCCCCGGGTCAGGGCCCGGATCCAGAGCCACATGAGCCGGGGGGCCGGGGTGCTCCGCAGCGAGGAGAGCCTGGCCGAAGTCGCCCGAGCTCTCGAGAACGCCCGCTGGACCCCGGTCGCCGTCGAGCCATGCACCGAGTCGTGGGAGGCCACGAACCTGCTCACGGTCGCGTCCGCTCTGGTCGCGGCGGCGAAGGAGCGGGAGGAGACCCGCGGCGCCCACTGGCGTGAGGATCACCCGGAGCGCGACGACGACCGCTGGCGGCTGCACATCGACATCTCCCTTGGAACGGAAGGACTGCTCATGCGACACCAGGCCCACGACATCGACGCCGAGCTGACCGGTCTGGGCATCGAGCCCGCCCAGCTCACCCACCTGGTGTCCACGGCGCTCGACGAGGATCTCGCCGGCGGGCTGGACGTGACGTCGGCCGCCACCATCCCCACCGACCAGACCGCTATCGCCGACGTGGTCGCCCGTAAGGAGGGCGTGGTCGCCGGGTTGGCGATCGCCGAGGCCGTCTTCCGTCAGGCCGGCCCGGAGACGGTCGTCGAACGCCGCGTCAAGGACGGCGACCGGGTCGGCCCCGGGGACGTCCTCATGACCGTCCACGGCCGCACGAGGGACCTGCTCACCATGGAGCGGACCGCGCTGAACTTCCTCACGCACCTGTCGGGCGTCGCCACCGCCACCAGCCGGTGGGTGGACGCGGTCGCCGGGACGAAGGCCCGCGTACGGGACACCCGTAAGACGCTGCCGGGCCTGCGCGCATTGGAGAAGTACGCGGTGCACTGCGGCGGCGGGGTGAACCACCGGATGGGCCTCCACGACGCCGCCCTGATCAAGGACAACCACGTGGTCGCGGCGGGAGGCGTCGCCGAGGCGTTCCGTGCCGTACGGCAGGCCTTCCCCGATGTGGCGATCGAGGTCGAGGTGGACCGGATCGACCAGATCGAGCCGGTCCTGGCCGAGGGCGCCGAGGAGATCCTGCTCGACAACTTCACGGTGGAGCAGCTCGCCGAGGCCGTACGGCTGGTCGGAGGCCGGGCACGCCTCGAGTCGAGCGGCGGGCTGACCCTCGACAGCGCGCGCGCCGTGGCCGAGACCGGAGTCGACTATCTGGCGGTCGGAGCCCTCACGCATTCGGCCTCCGCACTGGACATTGGCCTGGATCTTCGTGGTGCATAATCGGGGAATGCTGCTCACCATCGATGTCAGCAACACCCATACGGTGCTTGGCCTGTTCGAGGGTGAAGAGGTCATCGAGCACTGGCGGATCGCCACCGACCCCCGCCGCACCGCCGACGAGATCGCCGTCGTGCTGCAGGGTTTGCTCGGCCAGTCGCCGATCCTCAAGGACGCGGACATCAGCGGCATCGCGATCTGCTCGACCGTCCCCTCGGTCCTGAACGAGATGCGCGAGATGTCCCGCCGCTACTACGGCGACGTGACGGCTGTCGTGGTCGAGCCGGGCGTCCGGACGGGCGTCCCCGTCCGGATGGACAACCCCAAGGAGGTCGGCAGCGACCGCATCGTCAACGCCCTCGCCGCCGCCACCCTGTACGGCGGGCCGTGCGTGATCGTGGACTTCGGCACGGCGACCTCGTTCGACGCCGTCTCCGCCCGCGGGGAGTACATCGGGGCGGTGACGGCTCCAGGCCTGGAGATCTCGGTGGACGCCCTGGCCACGGCTGGTGCGCAACTGCACAAGGTCGAGCTGATCCGCCCGCGCTCGGTGATCGCGAAGAACACGGTGGAGGCCCTCCAGTCGGGCATCGTCTACGGCTTCGCGGGGCTGGTCGACGGCATCGTCGAGCGCATGACGGCGGAGTTGTCCGACGACCCCGACGACGTCACCGTGGTGGCCACCGGCTCGGGCGCTCCCCTCGTGGTGAGCGAGGCCAGGACGATCGACGTCCACGAGCCCTGGCTCACCCTGATCGGCCTGCGCCTGGTCTACACGCGGAACACCGCCTGAAGCACTCCCCGGCGTGCGGGACCATAGAAGGCAGGATTCCCTGAGAGAGGACTGCCGTGATGGACGCCGACTGGGTGGCGCGTTTCGCCGATGAGGTCATCGCCGAGGCCGAACGGCGCGCGCCGGGCAAACCCATCGTCTGCGCGTCCGGCCTCAGCCCCTCGGGGCCGATCCACTTGGGCAACCTGCGTGAGGTCATGACCCCGCACCTGGTCGCCGACGAGATCAGGCGGCGTGGGCACGAATGCGTGCACATCCTGTCGTGGGACGACTTCGACAGGTTCCGCAAGGTGCCCGCCGGCATCGACCCCTCGTGGGGCGAGCACATCGGCAAGCCGCTGACCTCGGTGCCGGCCCCGCCCGGCAGCCCGTACCCGAACTGGGCCGAGCATTTCAAGGCGCCGATGGCCGCCGCCCTCGCCGAGATGGGCGTCGAGTTCCGCGGCATCAGCCAGACCGAGATGTACACCTCGGGGGCGTACCGGGAGCAGGTCCTGCTCGCCATGCGCGAGCGGCGGCGGATCGACGCCATCCTCGGCCAGTACCGCACCAAGGCGAAGGCCAAGGTCGCGGACGACGACGAGGCGGCCGCGCTCGAGGGTTCGGGGGCGGCGGGGGAGGACGACGGCTCCGGCGCGAGCGGCTACTACCCCTACAAGCCCTACTGCTCGGTCTGTGACCGTGACCTGACCACGGTGACGTCCTACGACGATGAGACGACGGCCCTGGCGTACACCTGCGCGTGCGGCCACGCCGAGACCGTGATGCTCGCCGAGCACACCCGGGGCAAGCTGGTGTGGAAGGTCGACTGGCCGATGCGCTGGGCCTACGAGGGCGTGGTGTTCGAGCCGTCCGGCGTCGACCACACCTCGCCCGGGTCGTCCTTCGTCGTCGGCGGTCAGATCGTCAGGGCGATCTTCGGCGCCGATCAGCCGATCGGCCCGATGTACGCCTTCGTCGGAATCAGCGGCATGGCCAAGATGAGCAGCTCCAAGGGAGGCGTGCCGACCCCGGCCGACGCCCTTTCGATCATGGAACCCGCTCTGCTGCGCTGGCTGTACGCGCGCCGCAGGCCCAACCAGTCGTTCAAGGTCTCCTTCGACCAGGAGATCCAGCGGATGTACGACGAGTGGGACACGTTGTCCAGGAAGATCGCGGACGGCTCCGCGCTCCCGGCCGACCAGGCGGCCCATCGCCGCGCGGCGACCACCGCGTCGGCGACCCTGGGCGAGACCCCTCGGCGGTTGCCGTACCGGACGCTCGCCTCGGTGGCCGACATCACCGGCGGCGACGGGGAGCAGACGTTGCGGATCCTCCGCGAGTTCGACCACGAGATCGCCGGGCTGGACGAACTGCGGCCGAGGCTCGACCGCGCCCAGCACTGGGTGGCGACCTACGTCCCCGCCGAGGAGCGCACCCAGGTCCGCGAGGAGCCAGACACCGCACTGCTCACCACCCTGGGTGACACCGAGCGGGAGTCGCTCAAGCTGCTGGCGGACGGTCTCGACGAGCACTGGTCGCTCGACGGCCTGACCGCCCTCGTGTACGGCGTGCCGAAGATCCTGGCCGGGCTCGACCTGAGCGCCAAGGCGGCGACGCCCGAGCTGAAGGCCGCTCAGCGGGCGTTCTTCGCGCTGCTCTACCGGCTGCTGGTGGGCCGGGAGACCGGGCCGCGGCTGCCCACGCTGCTGCTCACCGTGGGTCGTGATCGGGTGCGTAGCTTGATCGCTTCGTAGGGCCCGTACGCTGTGTGACCATGCATGACCTTCCTGAGCAGATGCGGGTGCGCCGGGACAAGCTGGACCGACTGCGCGCCCAGGGCATCGACCCCTACCCGGTGACCTTCCCACGGACCACGACCATCGCCGAGGTCCGGGAGAAATACGCCGATCTGGGGGCAGGAGCGGCGACGGGCGACCGGGTCGGCGTCACAGGCAGGGTCATGTTGTCGCGCGTCGGGGGGAAGCTCTGCTTCGCCACGATCCGGGACGGCTCAGGCGATCTCCAGGTCATGGTGTCGCTCGACCGGGTGGGTGAGGAGTCGCTCGCCGCCTGGAAGCGCGACGTCGATCTCGGAGATCACGTCGGTATCGAGGGCGAGGTCGTCACCTCCCGGCGCGGCGAGCTCTCCGTGATGGCGGAGAGCTGGCAGATCACCTCCAAGTGCCTGCGGCCGCTGCCGGAGAAGCATGCGGGCCTCAGTGACCCGGAGGCGCGCGTACGGCACCGCTACGTCGATCTGATCGTCAACGACGAGGCCAGGCGGATGGCGTACCTGCGCAGCGCCTCGGTCAGGGCGGTGCGCGACTTCTGGCACGAGGAGGGGTATCTCGAGGTCGAGACCCCGATGTTGCAGCCGATCCACGGGGGTGCGGCGGCCCGGCCGTTCACGACCCACATCAACGCCTACGACATGGAGCTCTACCTTCGCATCGCGATCGAGCTCTACCTCAAGCGGCTGGTCGTGGGCGGCATCGAGAAGGTCTTCGAGATCAACCGGAACTTCCGCAACGAGGGCGCGGACGCCACGCACAACCCCGAGTTCACCATGCTCGAGGCGTACGGGACCTATCTCGATTACAACGACATGGCCGACCTGACCCAGCGCATGTACCAGCGGGCGGTGGTGGCGGCACTCGGCACCTCCGTCGTGGTGCACGAGGGAAGACAGATCGATCTCGGCATGCGGGAATGGCCCCGCGTCACGCTGTACGACGCGGTCTCGGCGGCCCTCGGTGAGGTGGTCACTCCCGAGCTTCCACTCGATCAAGTCCGGAAATTTGCGGACAAGGCGGGGGTGCATTGGGAGCCCGCGTGGGGCCAGGGCAAGGTCGTTCAGGAGATCTTCGAGGCACTGGTCGAGCACACGCTGATCCAGCCGACGTTCGTCATGGACTACCCGCTGGAGACCTCCCCCCTCACCCGTCAGCACCGGGACAACCCGCTGCTGACCGAGAAGTGGGACCTCATCGGCTTCGGCACCGAGCTCGGCACGGCCTACTCCGAGCTGGTCGATCCGATCGAGCAGCGCCGCCGCCTGGTCGAACAGTCGCTCCTGGCCGCCGGCGGCGACCCGGAGGCGATGCGGCTCGACGAGGACTTCCTGGAGGCCCTGGAGTACGCCATGCCGCCCACCGGCGGCCTGGGCGTCGGTATCGACCGGATGATCATGGCCTTCACCGGCAAGAACATCCGTGAGACGATCCTGTTCCCGCTCGTCAGGCCGCACGGCTGAGCCCTCTCGGAGCCGGCTCGGCCGGGCATCCCCGGTACGCGCGAAAGTCGCGGAATCCGAGCGATTCGGGTGGACCCGATCGCTCGGAAGCGGGCTGTCGGATCTCAGGAGCTCCAGTCCGCGGGAAGTGTCCGTAAAGCCCGCAAGCATCCGGAATCTCACACTGCTGGGAACGGTGTTGCTGCCGTGGCGGCGCGCTCATCCGAGCGCCGTTCTGCACAAGGCCGTACCTTGACGACCTTGTCGGACGGCGTTTACCTTCCCTGAGGGTGGGCCGACCCAATCATCGTCGTGGGGGAGGGCGGGACGATGGGGCTTCCTGACGTCGTCACGAGAGGCGAGGATCTCGCAGTGGACCTCGCTATGGATGTCGAGCGCGCCGGTCTGAACGATGAGGATCTATTGCTCCTCGCGGAGCTCGCCAAAGGGGTCACCGCAGATCGCGTGGGCCGGAGCCTGGATGTGAGCGGCCGCACGGTCCGCCGGCGGCTACGCCACATCTGCGATCAGATCGGTGTGGCGACCGCCATCGAGGCGGTCGCCTGGGCAGCGCGGCGCAGACTCATCTAGCGCCGCCTCAACACAACATTTCGCCGCAGGCCCGGGCTCGGACCTGCGGCGTCATGATGGGGACCGCCTCACCAGGGGCTCAGTCCGCGATTCGTACGACTCCCGCGATCGGCCGCCCGGCCAGAGGCGCCACACGCACCACGTCGCCCGTGTGGGGAGCGTGGATCATGAAGCCGCCCCCGAGGTACATGCCGACGTGGTGCAGGTCCGAGTAGAAGAAGATGAGGTCACCGGGGCGCATGTCCTTGGTGGAGACGTGCGTGCCCGAGGTCCACTGGTTGCCGGTGTAGTGGGGAAGGCTGATCCCGACCGTGTGATAGGCCGCCATCATCAGGCCTGAGCAGTCGTAGGAACTCGGCCCCGCGGCTCCCCAGACGTACGGCTTCATCTGCTGTGTCAGCGCCCACCGGGCCGCCTGGGCGGCCTTGCCGTTGCCGACGACGGGGAAGGACACACGCTTGGCCGCGCCGCCGCTGACGCTGGCGCCGACCGTGCTGTAGAGCTTGCTCTCGGACTTCTTGACCAGCTTGGTGATCTTCTTGCGCTGGGAGTCGAGGCTGGAGAGCAGCTTCTTCACCTCGGCCGCACGCGCGGCGGCGCCGGCCTTCGCCCTCTCGGCCGCCTGCATCGCGTTGGCGACCTCGGTGACCTCCTGGCCCTGCTGCATCTCCAGGGCGTAGGTGGTGGAGGCCTGGTCGAGGTAGGTCTCGGGATCGACGCCGCCCATCAGGGCGAAGGGCGTGGATCCGAAGCCGCCGTTCATGTACGAGTTCTGCGCGAGGTAGGCGGCCTTCTGGCGGCGCTCGGCGAGCTCGGACTCGCTCTTGGCGAGGGTCTTCTTGGCGACATCGGCCGACCGCTGGGCGGCGCTGAGACGGACGCGCTCGCCGTTGTACTGCTCGGAGAGGGTCTCGATGTCGCTGTAGAGCTTCTCGACCTCGGCGGCGAGTTGCTTGGTGGTGGGCTTGGGCTCAGCGGTGGCGGCCACCATGGGAACGCCGACCGTGATCATGGTTATCGCAACGCCGACTAAGGCGAATCTCCGAATGGAGCCGGACAGGGCTCCGCCGGCCACAGGCTGCCGGCCTTGGGCATGTCTACCGGCTGCCCGTTCTCGACGCACGCGCAACAAGACTCCTCTCCAGTGTCGTGTCGTACGGACGGGGTCGCCGTGTGATGCGCAGATGGTCACACGGTTCCGTACGGCACTCCTTGCCGCCTACCGGGTTAGCTGACGGGTTCGGGCCGGAGTAGCCCTACCTTTCGGATTCACCCCTTGTTGATCTAGAACGTCCAGATCCGCACAGTTGGGTCCCCGGCTCCACGTCGCACGTGAGTGCTCGGAAGACTCGGCGGCCCGGTCGCCGTGTGGGGCCACGATGACCGGTAATGTCGCTGGACACTAGTGCATCCGGGGTTCTAGCTCAACCAGAACTCGAAATTCCGTTGAGGTTTCACAACCAAACGATCACGGCAAGGTCACGGTGAATAAGGGCCCGCACCCCTGTCTAGCTGCGGTTTAGCCCTTTTGGAGCGTTTTGCGGGAGGGTCGGCGCAGGTCCGACCCTGGACAAAACCTGAGAGGATGGGGGCAGAGTGACCAGTGGGATCGGTCGGGCCGGTCGGTACACCGCCCCTGACGTGAATTCGACGCCCCATTTTGGGTCTGACCGTTATTGGATTCCTCGCCTCAGCGGTGCCGTGGAACCGGTTCGCCGGCGGCGCCGACTACGCTGACGGACCATGGAGCAGGTCGCGGAGCAGACGTCTGCCGAGTCCAGGCCCCCGGCGGTCACCGTGCGCAGGGCCACGACGTCGGACGTACGCGTCGTCCGCCGCCTCGTCGACGAGTACTCCGGAGTGGGTCCCCGGCTCCTGGAGAAGAGCACGGTCACGCTCTATGAGGACGTGCAGGAGTTCTGGGTCGCCGAAGCGGGGGGAACGGTCGTCGGCTGCGGCGCTCTCCATGTTCTCTGGGAGGACCTGGCCGAGATCCGCACCGTCGCCGTCGATCCGGCCGCGCGGGGCAAGGGCGTCGGCCACCGCATCGTCGGGGCCCTCATCGAGACCGCGCGTGATCTCGGAGTGGGCCGGGTCTTCTGCCTGACCTTCGAGGTCGAATTCTTCGGCCGCCACGGCTTCGTCCCCATCCAGGGCACTCCGGTGGCGCCTGAGGTGTACGCGGAGTTGCTCGCGTCCTACGACGAGGGCGTCGCCGAATTCCTTGATCTCGAGCACGTGAAGCCCAACACGCTCGGCAATACCAGGATGTTGCTCCATCTCGACCGGTGATCTTGACCGGGCTGTTGACGTTGCGCAAAAGTGACTGTTGATATGCGTCTCGCTACGTTAGGCGATATCAGCATGCGAGCCTGACGATGTGCCGCACGCGCACTCGAAACGAGGTGACACGGTGAGCACTGGACAGCCGCCGTACCCGCAGGAAGATCCGGATGGTTCGCCTCCGGCCCGCGGACGCGACCGCCAGGACACCGAGCAGTCCCAGCAGGGCTACGACCCGGACGCCACGATCGTCGGCCAGCCGGGTCCGCAGCAGGGATACGGGTACGGCCAGCAGCCCGGCACTCCACAAGGCCAGCAGGGTTACGGCCAGCAGGGTTACGGTCAGCAGCAGTACGGTCAGCAGGGTTATGGGCAGCAGGGCTACGGTCAGCAGCAGTACGGCCAGCAGGCGCAGCAGGGGGCCAACCCTCAGCAGCCCGGCCATCCGTACGGGCAGCCGGCGCAGCCTCAGGATCAGACGGGGCAGGGCGGATACGGCCAGCAGCCTCCCAACCCCTACGGCCAACAACCTCCGAACCCCTACGCTCAGCAGCCGGCCCAGCCGTACGGCCAGGGGCAGCAGGGCTACAACCAGCAGGGTTATGGCCAGCAGGGCTACGGTCAGCAGGGTTATGGCCAGCCCGATTACGGCCAGACGCAGCAGTACGGTCAAGGTCAGCCCGGATACGGCCAGCAGCCTTACGGTCAGCAGCCCTACGGCCAGCAGGGGTACGGTCAGCCCGGGTACGGCCAGCCCGCCTATGGACAACCCGGCTACGGTCAGCCGGGGTACGGCCAGCAGTACGGCGCTCCCGCGGTGATTCCGCCGGGTGCGCCGGCGCCGCTCGCCGAGTGGTGGCAGCGACTGGTCGCGAGGATCATCGACGGGGTCATCATCGGCATCCCGTTCCTCATCATCACGGCGATCATCACCGCCGTAGTGGTCACGAGCGCCGGTTTCGACGACGTAACAGGAGTCCGGACGCTGGAGAGCGGCGCGTTCCTCGCCGCCGTGCTCATCGCCTTGGTCAGTGGCGCGGCGATGATCGCTTATGAATTCCTCATGCTCCGGCAGCGGGGGCAGACGGTCGGAAAGATCGCCATGGGCATCAAGGTGGTCCCGGTCGGCGGAACGCTCGGCCCGGAAGGCCTTCCACAGGATGTCGCCGCCAAGCGGGCCGGTGTTCTCTTTGGCCCGCAACTGCTCCGATGGATTCCCTTCGTGGGCTGGCTCGCCGGCATCTTCGCCTTGGTGAATGTGCTCTGGCTCCTTTGGGACAAGCCGCTCAGCCAGGCGTTGCATGACAAGGTCGCCAACACGATCGTGGTCAAGGTCAAGTAGTGCTACGAAACGGGGTCGATGGAACGGACCATCGGCCCCGTTTTCGTATGTTCGATACAAGTAGTGCGCAGTGCGGAGGTACGCACTAAAAGCCGTAACGGCCGGGGTTTCTCGTGCGATGCTTGACCGACGCATGTCCCCACGCCGTCACGAGAGGTGACCAATGACTGCGGAACCGCCCCCCGGCCAGAATCCATATGAGTCCTCGCCGCCCCCACCGCCCGGTGGATATCCGCCTCCTGGTTACGGCCCTTATGGGGGCGCGCCGCAAGGTGCACCTATCCCTCCGGGCGCCCCGGCGCCGCTCGCCGAATGGTGGGAGCGCTGGGTTGCGCGACTCATCGACACCATCATCTTCGCCGTCGTGTTCTTCATTCTCAGCGGCATCCTTGGCTTGATCGGCGGGTTGATCGCCTACCTCGGTTATGCGGCCTACGACTACATGCTGCACTCCAAGGACGGTCAGACGGTCGGCAAGAAGGCCATGAAGATCCAACTCGTCGGCGTGGGAGGAGCGCCACTGGATTCGTCCGCGCTCATGAAGCGTTCGGCCATCTATCCGGGCGTCATGGTGCTCAGTCCGTTGGCCTTCGTCCTGTCGGGAATCGTCGGACTCTTCGTTCTCGTGCTGGGCATCCTGATCATCGTGGACAGCCCTCTTCACCAGGGGATTCACGACAAGATCGCCGGCACGCTCGTGGTGAAGGCGCCGCACTGACACAGCGCTGAAATCACTGTGAGATCGTGTCGGCACGGCGCGATCTATGCCTCTGAACTCAGGGCGAAAGGTGGGGCGGCCCGCTTCGGCGGACCGCCCCACTTGGCATTCCTGGGTATGATTTCTCCACATCCGGTAAGGCGGCTGGAGAGACACGGATTACCTTCTGGTCCACAGGTGCCCCCGGAAGGAGGAGCAGGTCCTGGCGGCGCTATCGTCGAGAGGACGCCCTCCGGAGCTGAACGCCACGGTGGCCGGACGTCATCCCGAAATTCACGCGGGTGCCGTGAAAGACACCCCCGGCGCAAGCGAGTCAGAATGACAGATGTATTGTCCGCCTTGATACCTTCCGTGGTCGCTGCGGGAGCGGTCGTGTACGGCATCGTAAAGTTGGTACGTTCCGATGCCGCCGGCCTGCGCTCGACACCGGAGTCGCGGGAGAACTCAGCAAGCTCACAGGTTCCTGAGAATCCACAAACTTGAATTGTCAGCCGCGGGAAACCGGGTATATGTTTGGCTGACGAATCAAATCTATGCTCCGCGAAAGGATTGCCGGATGGCCAAGCACACACAGGTGATTCTCATCGACGATCTCGATGGCGGCGAGGCCAATGAGACGGTCGCGTTCGCGATTGACGGCGCCGCTTATGAGATTGACCTGAGCGACGGCAACGCCAAGCGGCTTCGTGAGGCTCTGTCACCTTTCGTCGGCGGTGCACGGCGAGCCGAATCAGGTTCGACCCGAGGTCGCCGTCGTGGTGTGGGCGGTAGTGCACAGCGGGCGATGAGCCGTGAGAAGAGTGCGGAGATCCGCGCTTGGGCGAAGTCGCACGGCCACCCCGTGAGTGAGCGGGGCCGTATTGCCGCGTCGATCGTCGAAGCCTACGACGCAGCGCACTAACTGCGCCCTTGATCGCGCGGTTATGCCAGTCGTCGGATGTTCTGACGATCGGCATAACCGCGCGATTCTGTTTCCACTCTCCTAAAACCTCGTTCGCTTGCGGCGTATCCGGAACATCTCGCGCCCATCAGGGGGTTGGATAGAGGGTGAACGCCTCGCGCTCGGGGAACCCTTCTGCTATGGGAGCGGTCGCTGGGTCGGGGCTACCATGCGGAACGACGGGCCGGATCTCCCTGGCTCGCCTGACCGCTCTGTGAGGAGCGACGAGATGTTCGAAAGGTTCACCGACCGTGCGCGGCGGGTTGTCGTCCTGGCTCAGGAAGAAGCCCGGATGCTCAACCACAACTACATCGGTACTGAGCACATTCTTCTTGGCTTGATCCATGAGGGTGAGGGCGTTGCCGCCAAGGCTCTGGAGAGCCTGGGCATCAGCCTTGAGGGTGTGCGCCAGCAGGTCGAGGAGATCATCGGCCAGGGCCAGTCGGCGCCGTCGGGGCACATTCCCTTCACCCCGCGCGCCAAGAAGGTCCTTGAGCTGTCGCTCCGCGAGGCCTTGCAGCTCGGCCACAACTACATCGGCACCGAGCACATCCTGCTCGGTCTCATCCGTGAGGGTGAGGGTGTGGCGGCCCAGGTGCTGGTGAAGCTGGGGGCTGATCTCAACAGAGTGCGGCAGCAGGTCATCCAGTTGCTCCATGGTTACCAGAAGGAGCCTGCGGCGGCCGGTGGGCCGCAGGAGGCGGCTCCTTCGACCTCGCTTGTGCTGGACCAGTTTGGCCGCAACCTGACTCAGGCCGCCCGCGAGGGCAAGCTCGACCCGGTCATCGGCCGGGAGAAGGAGATCGAGCGGGTCATGCAGGTCCTCTCCCGGAGGACCAAGAACAACCCGGTGCTGGTGGGAGAGCCCGGCGTCGGCAAGACCGCCGTCGTCGAGGGCCTGTCGCAGAAGATCGTCAAGGGCGAGGTGCCCGAGACGCTCAAGGACAAGCAGCTCTACACCCTCGACCTGGGCGCCCTGGTGGCCGGCTCCCGCTACCGCGGTGACTTCGAGGAGCGCCTCAAGAAGGTGCTGAAGGAGATCCGCACCCGCGGCGACATCATCCTGTTCATCGACGAGCTGCACACGCTGGTCGGAGCGGGCGCCGCCGAAGGCGCGATCGACGCCGCGAGCATCCTCAAGCCGATGCTGGCCCGCGGCGAGCTCCAGACCATCGGCGCGACCACGCTGGACGAGTACCGCAAGCACTTGGAGAAGGACGCCGCGCTCGAGCGCCGCTTCCAGCCGATCCAGGTGGCCGAGCCGAGCCTCAGCCACACGATCGAGATCCTCAAGGGCCTGCGCGACCGTTACGAGGCGCACCACCGGGTCTCCATCACCGACGGCGCCCTCGTGGCCGCCGCTCAGCTGGCCGACCGCTACATCAGCGACCGGTTCCTGCCGGACAAGGCGATCGACCTCATCGACGAGGCCGGCTCCCGGATGCGCATCCGCCGGATGACCGCTCCGCCGGACCTGCGCGAATACGACGAGAAGATCGCCAACGTGCGGCGGGAGAAGGAGTCCGCGATAGACGCGCAGGACTTCGAGAAGGCCGCGGCCCTGCGTGATCAGGAGAAGCAGCTCCAGCTCAAGCGCGAGCGCCGCGAGAAGGAGTGGAAGGCCGGCGACATGGACGTGGTCGCCGAGGTCACCGAGGAGCTCATCGCCGAGGTCCTCGCGACGGCCACCGGCATCCCGGTCTTCAAGCTGACCGAGGAGGAGTCGCAGCGGCTGCTCCGCATGGAGGACGAGCTCCACAAGCGGATCATCGGCCAGGACGACGCGATCAAGGGTCTGTCCCGGTCCATCCGCCGGACGCGTGCCGGCCTGAAGGACCCGAGAAGGCCTGGAGGGTCGTTCATCTTCGCCGGTCCCTCCGGTGTCGGCAAGACCGAGCTGTCCAAGGCGCTCGCCGAGTTCCTCTTCGGGGACGAGGACGCGCTGATCATGCTGGACATGTCGGAGTTCATGGAGAAGCACACGGTCTCGCGGCTGTTCGGCTCCCCGCCCGGCTACGTCGGGTACGAGGAGGGCGGCCAGCTGACCGAGAAGGTGCGGCGCAAGCCGTTCTCGGTGGTCCTCTTCGACGAGATCGAGAAGGCCCACCCGGACATCTTCAACTCGCTGCTCCAGATCCTGGAGGACGGTCGCCTGACCGACGCCCAGGGTCGCGTGGTCGACTTCAAGAACACCGTCATCATCATGACGACCAACCTCGGCACCCGGGACATCTCCAAGGGCATCGGGGTGGGCTTCGCGAAGAACAACGACGCGGAGAGCAACTACGACCGGATGAAGTCGAAGGTCCAGGAGGAGCTCAAGCAGCACTTCCGGCCCGAGTTCCTCAACCGTGTCGACGACATCGTGGTCTTCCACCAGCTCACGCCGAAGGAGATCATCCAGATCGTGGACCTGATGCTCGCCCAGGTGGACGAGCGTCTGAAGGACCGCGACATGTCGCTGGCGCTGACCCCGGCCGCGAAGCAGTTGCTCGCCGACCGCGGGTACGACCCGGTGATGGGTGCCCGTCCGCTTCGCCGGACGATCCAGCGCGAGTTGGAGGACAGCCTGTCCGAGAAGATCCTGTATGGCGACCTGCGTCCGGGTCAGATCGTCAGGATCGACATCGAGGGCGAAGGCGACGCGGCGACGTTCACCTTCGTCGGCGAGTCCAAGGCTCCGGTGGTTCCCGACTCGGCGGCGTCCATCGCCGAGCCGATCCAGAACTGACCGGACGGCACTGACCGAGCAGCACCGACGAGGGGCGTCCCCAATGGGGGCGCCCCTCGGCGTATGTGCGAGGTCGTTCTGACCGCCTGAGGAGCGCTCCGATCCTGTCGCGCCGGAGCCGCGGTCCTGGTCGCGGACACGGGCCTCACGTCGGATCTGTGTTTTGCGTTAGATCGGGTATCCCGCCACCGAACGTAGTACTACACTCTGTAGAGTCTGGCCTGGTTCCATGCGGATCATGACGTTGGCGAACGTGGCGAGACCGCTCTCGAAGTCATCCCGGCGGCGTACATGCGAATCCGCTGCGGGACGGACGCGGGAACCCGGGCATCCGCGGGAGGCTCGGTCGAGGCCGGGAAGATCCCGGTGCCGGTAGGACCTCGGCCCCATGCGATCGGGACAGATCGTGTGGACCATGGTCGGAGAGTGCACAACGTCTGGGAGGCACCTGATGCGCCTGTTGCACGACGACGGGACGCTCGTTCACCTGGCCTACAACGCTGGGGTACATCCGGCCGAGGACCTGGAGAACCTGATCGCCCACCTCACCCGCTACGCGGTGCCGGTGCGGCGGAAGCTGGGCGTCGAGCGGCTCGGAATCGGCCTGTGGCTGGCGCCCGCCGTCGCCGACCACCTCATCGCCGACCGCATCGAGCTGGTACGGCTGCGCCGTTCACTGGAGGAACGCGGGCTGGAGGTCGTCAGCCTCAACGGGTCCGGCGGTCACAACCAGGACGTTCTCGGGCCGGACTGGGCGAAGCCCGAGCGGTACCGGTACACGATGGCGCTGGCGAAGATCCTCGCCTTCCTGCTCCCTGAGGATGTGCGGTTCGGCAGCATCTCGACGATCCCGATCGGCTGGCGCCGCGACTGGCCGGCCGACCTGCACTCGATCGCATCCCGCCGCCTCGAACGGCTCTCGCGGGAGCTGCGCGGCCTCTACAGCGTGACGGGCAAGACCATCCGTGTCGGGTTCGAGCCCTGGCCGGGCTGCGTCCTGGAGACGACGGAGCAGGCGCTCGCGAGGGTCTGCGACATCGACTCCGAGCACCTCGGCGTCTGCCTGGACGCCTGCCATCTGTCCTGCGGCACGGAGGAGCGCGGTGCCGCCCTCCGGGGGCTCGCTCTCGCGGGCGCGCCCGTGGTGAAGCTGGGGCACGTGCACAACCACAGCCAGGAGATCCCGAGCACGCAACCGGTGCTCCAGGACACGCTCAACGCGATCCTGTCCGGTGCGGTCAACGGCTCGGCTCATGTCGAGGTCGAGGCGCACGAGTGGACGGCTCCCAAGTCGAAGGGCCCGGCGGCTCTGGTGGCCAGGCTCGCCGCCGAGCTCGACTGGACCCGCCGCAACCTGACCGACCTCGGCCTCAAACTGGCCGCCTGACCCGTCCCTGCATGATCACGCACCTGGTTTCCGCAGGTGGGGTCAGGACCCGCCGAACCTGTGCATGATCACGGTCGAGGTTTGCGCAGGTGGGGTGGGGTTCCGGCGAACCTGTGCATGATCACGCGGGGAGGCGGTAGGTGCCGTCTTCCAGGATCTCGGCGAGTCCGTCGTCCAGCAGGCCGTCGAGCGCCCGCTCCCGCTGGACGTGGTCGTCCCACACCACGTCCAGTGCCTCCTTCGGCACCGGGCCGTACGCCTCGCGCAGGACGGCGAGCAGCCGGCCCCTGCACTGGCGGTCGGTGCCCGCGTAGGTCTGCCCCACCCGTGCCGGTCCGGCGTGGGCCGGGCGGCCCGCCAGCCTCCAGGCGCACCGCGACGCCACGGGGCAGTCGTCGCACCTGGGGGCGCGAGCCGTACAGACCAGGGCGCCCAGCTCCATCACGGCGACCGCCCAGCGCGGAGCGCCGACGGGCGGCAACAACGACTCGGCCAGCCGGCGCTCTGCGGCCGTGGTGGCCTTCGGCGGATATTCCTCCCCCTGTACGGCTCTCGCGAGAACCCGCCGGACGTTGGTGTCCAGGACGGCGTGGGTGCCTCCGTAGGCGAAGCTGGCCACTGCGGCCGCCGTGTAGTCGCCGATGCCCGGCAGGGCGCGCAGCTCGTCGTAGGTGGACGGCACCCGGCCGCCGTGGTCCACGGTGATGGCCTTCGCGCACGCGTGCAGGTTGAGTGCCCGCCGGGGATAGCCGAGGCGGCCCCAGTGCCGTACGGCCTCGCCTGGCGGCTCCTGGGCGAGGGACTCCGGGGTGGGCCAGCGCTGCATCCAGTCGGCCCAGATCGGCAGCACCCGGACGACGGGGGTCTGCTGGAGCATGATCTCGCTGACGAGGATCCCCCAGGGGGTCGCGTCGGGTCGCCGCCACGGCAGGTCGCGGTTGTGTTCGGCGTACCAGTCCAGGATCGGTTCACGTAGTGAGGCGGCCACCGTCCGACCTTATCGCCGGTCATTCCGGAGCAGGTCCGGACGGAAGCCACGCGTGCACCGGCTCCGTCCGGCACCGGCGCGGCGAGCCGTTTCCCCTGGCGGCCCATGACTCACCATACTGTCCGTATGGATCCGGACACGTTCCGTGGTGATGTCGGTGTCGAGGGCGGGGACGTCTACTGGCGCCGCCGGGTGTCGGTGCTCACCGGCATGCTCGTCGTCGTGGCAGTCGTGGCCTGGGCGTGTTCGAGCGCGTCCGGTAAGCCGGAGAGCCCGACCGGGGTCAAGGCCACACCGGGGGCCGGCGACACGATGGTCGTCTCGCTTCCCTCGCCGCTCGGTTCGAAGTCTCCCGGCCCTTCGAGCGCGGCTCTGGCGCCGGGTGGCCGGCTGCCCTCCGCGTCGGCCGTGCCGTCCTCGCACGCCTCGACGAGCTCGAGGCCCAAGCGGCCGGGTGACCCGTGTGACGCCAGGGATCTCGTGGTCGCCCTCCAGACCGGCCAGGACGTCTACAACAGAGGCGTGACGCCGAGTTTCATGCTGACGATCGTGAGCACCAGCCGTGTCTCGTGCACGGTCGACGTCGGGCCGCGGGCGCTGGAGATGCGCGTCACGTCGGGTTCGGACCGGGTCTGGTCGACGGCCGACTGTGTCAGCGGCCCGGGCGTCGACACGCAGACGCTGCGGCGAGGCGTTCCCTACGTCCGGACGGTCCAGTGGGATCGCCGGCTCTCGGGGAGCGACTGTGCGAGCCGGCGTTCGTCCGCTGCGCCGGGCACCTACGTCGCGTCGGCTCTCGCGGGTCCCCTCCGCAGCCCGAAGGTGGTCTTCCATCTCCGCTGAGTGACTCCGCTGAGCGACTTCTAGAGGTAACGCTCCAGGATCGACGACTCGGCGAGGCGGGAGAGCCCTTCACGGACGCTGCGGGCCCGTGTCTCGCCGACCCCTCCGACCGCCTGGAGATCGGTCGTGCTCGCCGCCAGCAGCTTCTGCAGGCCGCCGAAGTGGCCGACGAGCCGGTCCACGATCGTGTCGGAGAGGCGGGGGACCTTGGCCAGCAGCCGGAAGCCGTGCGGGCTGACCGCGGTCTCCAGGCCGTCGGCGCCGGAGTGGCCCAGAACGTGGGCGACCCTCGACAGATCGAGCAGGTCGGTGGAGGACAGGTCGTCGAGCTCCCGCATCGCCTCGGCGAAACGCAGGGGCCCGCCGTCGAGTGAGGACGGCAGGTAGTCGCGCACGATCAGCTCGCGATCGGAGTCGACCCCGGCGACCAGTTCGTCGAGCTGGAGGGTGAGCAGCCGGCCGTCGGTGCCGAGCTCGACCACGTAGCCCTCGATCTCCCCGGCGATCCTGCGGACCATCTCGAGCCGCTGCAACACCGCCGTCACGTCGCGGACGGTGACCAGGTCCTCGATCTCCAGAGCCGAGAGCGTGCCGGCGACCTCGTCGAGCCGCAGCTTGTAGCGCTCCAGCGTGGCGAGCGCCTGGTTGGCCTTGGAGAGGATGGCCGCCGACTCCTCCAGGACATAGCGCGTGCCGTCGAGGTAGAGCGCGATGATCCGCATCGACTTGCTGATGGCGATCACGGGAAGCGACGTTTGCCTGGCCACGCGTTGAGCGGTCCTGTGCCGGGTGCCCGACTCGTCCGTCGGGATGCCGGGATCGGGCACGAGATGGACGGCGGCGCGGACGATGCGCAGGTCGGCGCTGTCCAGCACGATCGCGCCGTCCATCTTCGCGAGCTCGCGCAGCCGGGTCGCGGCGAACTCGACGTCGAGCTCGAATCCGCCGGTGCAGATCTCCTTGACGGTGTCGCTGTAGCCGAGGACGATCAGGCCGCCGGTGTGGCCGCGGAGGATGCGCTCCAGCCCGTCACGCAGGGCGGTGCCCGGAGCGACCGCGGCGAGCACGGTCCTCCTCCGGTCGTCCAATCCCTTGTCGTGTTGCACGTGACCCCCGTGCTCGGCGGCTCCATCGGCCCGGTGACGCCCCTGAGAGCTCATGACACCGCCCAGTTTACCGGCGTAACGGCGTCTTCACCGGACGTGTGCGAGTGCATCCCACACGTTCTCGACTTCTGTGACGTCGAAGCCGGGCGCGAAGCTCGTCGTGCGGGACGCGGGTTCGCGGACCGCGACCAGACCGCCCCGCGACTTCGGGCTCTCCAGCCGGGGGGTGTCGTTCTCGAGTGAACCCGCGGGCACCAACGCCCGGGTGAACCCCAGCCGCGAGGCCTCGGCCAGCCGTCGCCGCACGTCCCTGACCGCGCGCAGTTCGCCGGCCAGGCCGACCTCACCAAGGACGATCATGCCGGAGGGCAGGGCCTTGTCCCCGGCCGCGCTGACGACCGACAACATCAGGGCCAGGTCGACGGCCGGGTCGGTCAGCCGGATCCCCCCGACCGTCGCGGTGAACACGTCACACTTGCCGATCTTGGCGTTGAGCCGTCGTTCCATGACGGCGAGCACCATCGCGACCCGGTAGGAGTCGAGCCCCGAGGAGGTGCGCCGCGGCTGCGGCGCCTCTGTCGGCCCGACCAGGGCCTGCAGTTCGGCGGGGATCGGCCGGGTGCCCTCGATGGTGACCGTGACGCACGTGCCGGGCACCGGCTCCGGGTGTCGCGAGACGAACAGCCCGCTCGGGTCGGAGATGCCGGTGATCCCGCGCTCGTGCAGGTCGAAGCAGCCGACCTCCTCGATCGGGCCGAACCGGTTCTTGGCCGCGCGGACCATGCGCAGCCGCGAGTTGCGGTCGCCTTCGAACTGCAGGACCACGTCGACCAGGTGCTCCAGCACGCGGGGGCCCGCGATCGTGCCGTCCTTGGTCACGTGACCGACGAGCACGGTCGACATGCCGCGCTCCTTGGCCAGCCGTACGAGGTTGCCGGCGACCTCGCGGACCTGGGTGACGCCGCCGGGCACTCCCGTGGCGTCGGCCGAGCCGATCGTCTGAACCGAGTCGACGATCAGCAGCCGGGGCTGGACCTTCTCGACATGGGCGACGAGGGCGGCCAGGTCCGTCTCCGCCGCCAGGTAGAGCCCGTCCTCGATCGCGCCGATCCGGTCGGCCCGCATCCGCACCTGGGAGGCCGACTCCTCGCCCGTCACATAGAGCACGGTGTCGTGCCGGGCCGTACGGGCGGCGGCCTCGAGCAGCAGCGTCGACTTGCCGATGCCGGGCTCACCGGCGAGCAGGACGACCGCGCCCGGCACCAGCCCGCCCCCGAGGACGCGGTCGAGCTCGCCGACCCCCGTCGGCCTGGCGTGCGCCGTCTCGGCCTTGACCTGGCCGATGGGGACCGCGGGAGCGGAGACCGCTCCCGGCTTGACGACGTGGACGCCCTGCCGGGCGCCCGCCTCCTCGACCGTGCCCCACGCCTGGCACTCGCCGCACCGGCCCACCCACTTGGCGGTGGTCCACCCGCACTCGCCGCACCGGTATGCCGGCCTCGCTGCCTTGCTCACGTGCCGGAGGCTATCGGTCGCCGCCGACAATCGCGTCAGATGTGAGGCTCGAGGTCGGCGAGGAGCAGGCGCTTGGGCTTGGCTCCCCTGATCTGCTGGACCACCTCGCCGTCCCGGTACAGGTTGAGCGTGGGCAGGCCGAGGATGCCGTACTTCGCCGCGATCTCGGGGTTCTCGTCGAAATTGATCGACGCGACGGTCACCCGGTCGCCGTACTCCTCGGCGATCTCCTCCAGCACCGGCGCGACCATCCGGCACGACGGGCACCATTCGGCCCAGAAGTCCACGAGCACGGGCTTGCCGCTCCGCAGCACCTGCTCCTCGAAGTTCTCCGCCGTCAGCGTGATCATGCTTCTCCTCGTTTGATCAGGCAGCCCGGGCACGCCTCGGCGAACTGGGCGGCCACCTCGGATCTGCGGGCCAGCAGAGAGCGGATCTCGGCGTCGATGTCGGCCAGCTTGCGCCGGTAGACGGCGACGGACTCCGGGCAGGAGCCCCCCGACTCGTGCCCCGACTTCAGGCACTCGACGAAGGGACGGGCGTCCTCCAGGGTGAAGCCCACGGCGATCAGCGAACGGATCTCCGCGACGAGCCGCACGTCGGCCTCGTCGTACTCGCGGTAACCGTTCGCGGAGCGCCGGGCCCTGATCAGCCCGTTCTGCTCGTAGTAGCGCAGCGCCCGGGGGCTGACCCCCGACCGCCGAGCCAGTTCTCCGATCCGCATCGGCCCTCCTTCGGCTCGACCGTAAGCGTTGACGCCGGTGTCAGGGTCAAGCCTCGGGAGGCGGCGGATATGCCTCAGAAGTGCCGCCATCTGAGAACGTTGGGATAGAAGATCTTCAGGCCGGGGGTCTCCTCGACGGCCCTGGCCGCCACCGCGGGCGCGAACTCGATGGCCAGCACGGCCTCGAGGTCGGCCCGGGACGAGAACTCCATCGTCAGGTCGAGCTCCCTGCGCCGCCATCCCTGGCGGGACCAGAACTCCTCGACGGCCTCGGGGGAGTACGAGGGGACCGTCTGCCGGAACCACCGGCCGAAGTCGCCGCGAGAGCCGTCCAGGTCGATCACGAAGGCCGCGCCGCCCCGGCGGACCACCCGGGTCAGCTCGCGCAGGCCGGGCTCACAGCCGGGACCGAAGAAGTAGGCCCACCGGGCGACCGCCACGTCGACCGACGCGGGGGGAAGGGGCAACTCCTGGGCGGTGGCCGTACGGACGGTGACGTTGGGCAGGGTGGCGCACCGGGCGGCGGCGCGCGCCGCGAGGCCCGCGTGGGGCTCGATCCCCACGACACGCGAGGCCGTGGCGGCGTAGGAGGGCAGATGGAAGCCCGATCCGCACCCGATGTCGAGGACGGTGGCGGCGTCCCAGGGCCGGATCTCCCGCATGGCGGCGTCGGCGAGTCTGCCGGGGTCCACCGCCTGGTTCTCCACCTCGTAGATCTGTGGGGAATTCCAGATGTTCGGGCTGGGTACGGCCCCGTTCACGATCCGTGCCATGGGTTCACGATAGTTCGTGATCTTGCATGCCATCATTGTGGCGAAGCGGCACACGGTGCTGGTCCGGCTTAGGCTGGATCCGTGAACGGGCGCAGGCGGCGAACAGACCACGACGGAGCCGCCACAGCGACGTGCCCGTCGAGCCGCCAGGGGAGGCGGGCGTAGATGAGTGTGATCCGCGTGCCCAGCGCGAAGGTGGCGCTGTCGACGGCCTCGGTGTACCCGGAGCGTACGCCGGACGCCTTCGAGCTTGCGGCGCGCCTCGGGTACGACGGCGTCGAGATCATGGTGGGGCAGGACCCGGTCAGCCAGGACGTCGAGGTGCTCCAGCGACTGAGCGACCACTACTCGATGCCCGTTCTCGCCGTGCACGCCCCCTGTCTGCTGGTCACCCAGCGGGTGTGGGGCCGCGACCCATGGGTCAAACTGCAGCGGGCGCGGGACGCGGCCGAACGGCTCGGCGCCCAGACCGTGGTGGTCCATCCCCCGTTCCGGTGGCAGCGCGACTACGCCAGGGACTTCGAGGTCGGCCTCGCCCGGATGCGCGAGGAGACCGATGTCGTCTTCGCGGTGGAGAACATGTTCCCCCTCCGGGCGCGGGGCAACGAGGTCGTGCCGTACGCGCCGGACTGGAACCCGGTCGACTACGACTTTCCTCATGTGACGCTCGATCTGTCCCACACCGCCGTGTCCGGCTCCGACGCGATGGAGATGGCGGGCAAGCTCGGGGACAGGCTCGCCCACCTGCATCTCGCCGACGGCGTCGGCACCACGAACAAGGACGAGCACCTGGTGCCCGGCCGGGGCGTGCAGCCCTGCGCTCAGCTCCTCGAACGCCTCGCCGGAAACGGATACGGCGGGCTGATCGTGCTGGAGATCAACACCCGCAAGGCCATCAGCCGCACCGAGCGGATCGACGACCTGACCGAGGCGCTCGCCTTCGCCAGGCTGAACTTCGCCGCGTCCACGACGGCCACATGACCAGGGCGCGAGAAGACAGCCATCAGGTCTTCGACCGGGTGGCGGAGGCCTACGACGCGGCGCGGCCCGAGTATCCGGAAGCGCTCTATGTCGCGCTGGAGGAGTTGTCCGGCGTCCGGCTCGAGGGCGCCCGGATCGTGGACGTCGGCGCGGGAACCGGCATCTCCACCCGCGGCCTGATGGATCGAGGCGCCCAGGTCGTCGCGCTGGACCGCGGGGGCCGCATGCTGTCGCGTCTACGAGCGCGGACGGATTGCGGATCGCTGCTGGCCGACGGGAACTCGCTGCCTTTCCGCGACGGCGTGAGCGACCTGGTCACCTACGCCCAGGCCTGGCACTGGCTGGACCCGGTCCTGTCGATCGCGGAAGCCGTACGGGTGGTCACACCCCGGGGAGCGGTGGCCGGCTGGTGGAACTCCGTCGACGCGGGCAAGGCCGACTGGCTCGCGGCCTGCCAGGTGCGGCTGGCGGAATCGTGTGAGGGGTACACCGGCCCGGCGCTGCCCGGGTGGAGCATGCCGCCCATCGCGGAGGCGATGGCCGATGCGGGGCTGCGCATCGAGGAGACGTGGGTCCATTGGACGCGTGGGGTGCTCCTCGACGACTTCCTGACCGACCTGCGCTCGCACTCCTATGTCGCCATCCTCGACACGGAGGCGATGGAGGAGCTCATGGCGCGGGAGCGCGCCGAGCTGTTCAAGGTCTTCGGCGACGGAAGGATGACCGTCCCGATGCGGGTCTACCTGGCGGTGGGCCGCAGGGGCGACACAGGCGGTCGGTCGTGACGAGAGGCCCGGCCGGCGGGCGCGCGGGCGCGCCGGAGGAGCACGTGCCGGAGAAGAGGCGCCGGCCCGGACGCCGTCCCGGAGCCGCGGACACCCGCGGGGAGATCCTCACCGCGGCGCGCAGGGTCTTCGCGGAGAAGGGCTTCGACAAGGCGACGATCCGCGGCATCGCCCGTGAGGCGAGCGTCGACCCCGCGCTGGTGCACCACTACTTCGACACGAAGGACGGCATCTTCGTCGAGGCCATGCAGTTGCCGATGGACCCCGCGGTGGCGCTTCCCACGATCTTGGCCGGGCCGCGTGAGGACATCGGCGAGCGGCTCGTGCGCTTCGTCCTCACGCTGACGTCCGACCCTCAGGCGCGTGAGCCCGTCGTGGCGCTGCTGCGTACGGCGATGGCGAACGATCAGGCCGTCGCCATGATCCGTGAGTTCCTCACCCAGGCGGTGCTCGGGCGGGTGGCGGAGGTGCTGGGCATCCCGCCGATCCGGCTGGAGGTCGCCTTCGCCCAGATGTTCGGCGTGATCATGATGAGGTACATCCTCAAGCTGGAGCCGATCGCGTCCGCGGACCTCGACGAACTGGTCGAGATCCTCGCGCCCACGATCCAGCGTTACCTCGAGGGCTGAGGGCTCGCGCGATCCGGTCCAGAGCCTTGTTCTAGTATCGGAGCGTACTGGTCGTCACGCGGTGGAAGGGCATAAGTTACCGACGGGTACCATTCAGGGTGACCCGGGAGGACATGCCTGGTCACCGCGGACGGGCGGCGATCATACGGTTGGCAGCCAACGCTGGATATGGGAGGGCCCGTGCTCTGGGTAGCGATCATCGGGCTGGTCATGACCGCCATCGCGGTCACCTTGGCCGGTCGCCGCGTGCTGTTCCTCTACAGGCTCGCCACCAGCGGCCAGCCCGCCCCTGAGCGTGTCCGGTATGCCAGGGAGAACGTGGGCGCGGAGATCAAGGCCCAACTGGTCGAGGTCTTCGGGCAGAAGAAGCTGCTGAAGTGGACGCCTTCCGGCACCGCCCACTTCTTCGTCATGTGGGCGTTCTTCATCCTCGCCACCGTCTATCTCGAGGCGTACGGCGCGCTGATCCAGGGCGCGGTCACCGGTACGCCCGATTTCCACATCCCGCTCATCGGCACGTGGCCGATCCTGGGCTTCCTGCAGGACTTCATCGCGGTAGCGGCGCTCATCGGCCTGATCGTGTTCGCCGCCATCCGCGTCGCGAAGTCGCCGAAGAAGCTGGGCCGCGGGTCCCGGTTCTCCGGCTCGCACCTCGGCGGCGCCTGGCTGGTCCTCTTCATGATCTTCAACGTGATCTGGACGATGTTCCTGTTCCGCGGCGCGGCGGTCAACACGGGCAACTTCCCGTACAAGTCCGGCGCCTTCGCCTCGGACCTGGTCGCGAAGATCCTTCCGACCAGCGAGGCGCTGGAGGGCGTCGGGCTGCTGCTGCACATCGGCGTGATGCTGGTGTTCCTCGTGATCGTGGTGAACTCCAAGCACCTGCACATCTTCACGGCCCCGATGAACGTGCTGTTCTCGCGCCGCCCCGACGGGCTCGGCGGAGCGCAGGAGATGCGCAGCAACGGCAAGGTGCTCGACTTCGAGGAGGCCGACCCCGACGTCGACGTGTTCGGGCGCGGCAAGATCGAAGACACGACCTGGAAGGGCTTCCTCGACTTCTACACGTGCACGGAGTGCGGCCGCTGCCAGTCGCAGTGCCCGGCGTGGAACACCGACAAGCCCCTGTCGCCCAAGATGCTGATCCTCGACCAGCGCGACCACGCCTTCAAGGTCGCGCCTTATCTCCTGATGAGCGAGGAGCAGCGCGCCCACCAGGGCCAAGACGTCCTGGCCCTGCTCGAGAAGCCGCTGGTGGGCGAGGACGGCGTCATCCACCCCGACGTGTTGTGGTCGTGCACCAACTGCGGCGCCTGCGTCGAGCAGTGCCCCGTCGACATCGAGCACATCGACCACATCCTCGACATGCGCCGCTACCAGGTGATGATCGAGTCCTCGTTCCCCTCCGAGGCCGGCGTGATGCTGAAGAACCTCGAGAACAAGGGCAACCCGTGGGGCATGCCCGAGATGAAGCGGGCCGAGTGGATCGAGGAACTCGATTTCGAGGTCCCGATCATCGACGAGAAGATGCCGGAGGACGTCGAGTACCTCTTCTGGGTGGGCTGCGCCGGCGCTCTTGAGGACCGGGCGAAGAAGACCACCAAGGCCGTGGCGGAGTTGCTCCACATCGCGGGCGTGAAGTTCGGCGTGCTCGGCCCGATGGAGGCGTGCACGGGCGACCCGGCCCGCCGTCTGGGCATGGAGTTCCTGTTCAACATGCTCGCCCAGCAGAACATCGAGACGCTCAACGAGGCCGGCGTCAAGAAGATCGTCGCCACGTGCCCTCACTGCTTCAACACTCTGGCCAACGAGTATCCGCAGCTCGGAGGCGACTACGAGGTCGTGCACCACACGCAGCTGCTGTCGCATCTGGTCGAAGAGGGCAGGCTCACCCCGATCACCCCGATCGAGGAGAAGATCACCTACCACGACCCGTGCTTCCTCGGCCGTCACAACAAGGTGTACGCCCAGCCGCGCGACATCATGGCGAAGGTGCCCGGCGTGCAGACGCAGGAGATGCACCGCTGCAAGGACCGCGGGTTCTGCTGCGGGGCCGGTGGCGCCCGCATGTGGATGGAGGAGCGGATCGGCAAGCGCATCAACACCGAGCGCGTCGAAGAGGCGTTGACCACCGATCCCGACACCGTTTCCACGGCCTGCCCGTTCTGCCTCGTCATGCTCGGCGACGCGATCAATGAGAAGAAGACCTCGGGTCAGGCCAAGGAGTCCGTCGAAGTGGTCGACGTGGCCCAGTTGCTGATCAAATCCGTGAAGGGCATCTAGGACGCGACTTTGCAGGATTTGCGAACTATTTGTGGAATCTTCGTGTAAAGAAGGAAGAAACGCTAGTTCGCGGGGAAGGCCATGAAACCCTTTCTCCACATAACGGGAAAATCACGGTAACCTCAACGTTGGCTCGATCGACGGGGAGGGGGCTGCAGGGTGGGCGTGGTCGTCACCGGCGCTGAGGTAACACTGGCTGACGTCCTCTCTCTTCGCATGGCGATCGACGAGCCGCTCGCCGAGGGCACCCGTCTCGTGCTGCGCCATCGCGGGTCCGGTGTGGAACGCGAGGTGGCGCTCGGGACGCCGGGCGGTTCGCCCGGCGACGCCAGCGTCGCCGTGTCGCTCGCCCCGCTGTCGCTCACCACGGGCCGCTGGGACGCCTACCTCCAGGCCGACGCGACGCGCACCCGGATCCAGAGCGTCGACCCCGGTTTCTCGCTCGACAGTCTCGACGCGTACGCGCTGGGCCGCCGGACGATGGCCTACCGGGCGTACCGGACCAGGAACGGCTTCCTCGCCATCAAGATCGAGGAGGCGGAGCCGGTCGCCGACGTCCGCGCGGTGTGGTTCCGCGAGGGCAGGTTCGAGGTCACAGGACTGCTCGCCTACACCGGCCTCGACGACGACGACCGGCACCATGAGGCCAGGCTCGCGTTGCGGCACACCGACCCCGCCGCGACCGTGACGGTCGCCGCCACTGTGCAGGGGGTCCGCTTCCACGCCGCTCTGTCGTTGTGCGACGTGCTGGACGCCATCCCCGAGTCGGAGGGCGTCTGGGAGCCCTCACTCGAAGTGGACGGCGTCGACGGCCAACTGCCACTCGGCGCCAGGCTCGACGACATCGAGGGGAAACGGCGCCGCGTCCACTACCCCAGGGCGCTCGTGGACGGCGTGCCGATCATGCCGAGCTTCACCTCCGACGACGAGTTACGGCTCGAGGTGGGTGCGTGAGGATCACTTTCCTGGTTCCCTCCGCGTACAGCATGCGCGGAGACGTCAGGGCCGTCCTCAACCTCGCGGCAGAGCTGGCCGGCGGCCACGAGGTCGAGGTCGTGAGCGTCAAGCGGACCAGGGAGAAGCCCTTCTTCCCCGTCAGCCCGCGCGTCGCCATGCGCTGGCTCATGGACGTGCGGCCCGGTGTGCCCCATCTGCTGCCGCGTGGCCAGATGCGGACCGAGGTCGCGTTGTGGCGGATGCTCCGCAGCCTGCGGTCCGACGTCCTGGTGACGGCACGGCCGGGGTTGAGCGTGCAGTCGGCCAGGTACGCGCCGCGAGAGATCGTCCGCATCGCCCGGGAGTGGAACCGCCCGGTGGTGGCCGGGCCGATCCGGCGGTTCTATCCCCGCCTCGACGCGGTCGTGGCGAGCAGCGCGAGCGGCAGGGACGAATGGATCCGGCTGCTCGACGACGAACTCTCCGTCCACGCGATACCCGACGCGCTCCCGGCGGGGCCGTGGCCGCGCTCGCGGATGGACAACAGGATCGTCTGCGCGGGCGGCCGTCTCGTGCAGCAGAAGGCGTACGACAGGCTCATCCGCGCGTTCGCGATCGTCGCGGACAAACGGCCGGACTGGAGATTGCGCCTGTACGGCAGCGGCCCCGAGGACAAGCGTCTGCGCACCCTGGCCGCCGACCTCGGTCTCCACAACCACGTCTACTTCATGGGCGCCACGTCGGACCTGGCCGGAGAGTTCGCCAAGGCGTCGATCGTCGCGGTGCCGTCCCGCCAGGAGCCCCTGGGGATGACCGTGATGGAGGCGCTGAGCTGCGGGGTCCCCATCGTCGCGTTCGACTCGCCGCGCGGACCGGCGGAGTTCCTCCGGCCGGGGAAGGACAGCGTGCTCGTCGCGGAGGGTGAAGGGGAGATCGAATCGTACGCCGCGGCGCTCCTGGCACTCGTGGACGACGAGCGCCGCCGCGTGGCGCTCGCGACGGGAGCGCTCGAATCGGCGTCCGGACGCGCCTCCGACGTCATCGCCGGCCGCTGGCAGGAGCTCATGTACGGCCTGCGCTCCCGGACCTAGCCTCCGGGGAAGCCGGGTTCGATACCCGTAGCGGGTACCGTTGAGACATGCACGGCTACAGCGGCGACAAGCAGGCATACCTCGCGCGCCTTCGCCGGATCGAGGGGCAGATCCGCGGATTGCAGCGGATGGTCGAGGAGGACGCGTACTGTATCGACGTCCTCACTCAGGTCTCCGCGGCCACGCGCGCGCTCCAGGCGGTCGCGCTCGGGTTGCTGGAGGACCACATCGGGCACTGCGTCGCCGACGCCGTCAGCACGGGCGGTCCGGAGGCGGAAGCCAAGGTGAAGGAAGCTTCGGCGGCTATCGCCCGACTTGTACGGTCTTGAGAGTTATGCGCCTCTTGGGTAATTCGAACTAGTCCACACAAACCAGCCCGGACCCCGAGGGGAGTCCGGACCGGTTCTGCTGAGAATCCCTTCAGCGGCTCGCCGAAGTCCGCAATCCGAGCGCGTTGTCGAGCTCCTCCAAGGTCAGTCGGTCATCGGTGAAGTTGACGGCCTCCAGCACCTCGGCGTACAGCGCGATCTCGTCCAACGCGACACGATCGTGGACCCGGGAGTCCAGGTCATCGTGCCCCACCGCGTCGTCCTTCCTTCCGCAGCCCACACCCACCATGAGGTTACGTCGGGGCTCCTTTCCGCGACATGGCCCATCGGGACCATTCCGCGACCCCGTCGTGTCCCTCTCTGACCATTTCCCAGATAGCGAGATCACGATTCGGTGAAAAAGCCGGTGAGGTTGGGAAGAGATTGCTAAAGGAGTAGTAAGGAGGACATATCCGAATTTGACGTTTGATGTGACGTAACGCGACTACGGATACCGGTGGGATCGTCCCGATGCGCCCGTGATCACTTCACTGCCAGGCACGCAGCCGGCCGTGATCAGGTGGCAGATCAGAGAAGTCGCCGGGTCCGGCGGCGGGGAACGGGTCGTCACGCTGGTGGATCAGGAACGGCACGACGGCCGAGGAGGCCGCGAAGCCGCTCGCCGGGGGCGCCGTCCCGGTGAGCCCGCACCAGGCGAGCCCCGTGGCGTACGCGGCTCCGAGAAGGGCGGCGGCGGCCCGTCGGTCGGGTGGCACGAGCGCCGGGGGGAGCGCGTCGTCGACGGGCCAGTATCCGCGCAGAGGATGGGACGGATCCGCGAGCGCGCCGTACAGCCAATGGCGCGACTCCTCGTCCATCCACGCATAGAGGCGATTCACGGCGTCCGCGGCGGCGGGAGATCCCGCGAAACGGCCGTCGAGATCGGCGGCGAGCAGCGAGGCGGCCGCCGCCCGCGGGTCCACCCCCCGGAGCGCGGTGTACGCCAGGGCCTCGACCAGGTCGTAGAGGCTGTGCCTGAAGTGTTCTCCGGACGACACCTCGGTGAGCGTCGCGCCGATCAGATGGGGTGGGCATCGTGACAACCACGCCTGCCGTACGGCGCCGCCCGCGAGGGCGTGGCGGTCGAGCCACGGCTGGGCCAGGACGGGCTCGGCCATCGCGAGCAGGGCCTCGGCCCTGGGCCGGAACCGCGTGTCGGCCCGCAGGACGACGGCCGTGTCCCTCATCAGCCTCACGAGGCGGAGGCCGGCCTCCCCTGCCCCCGCGCCCATCCGCTCGGCGTACAGGGAGACGAGCGCGTCCAGCGACGTCGGCGGCAGCCAGCGCACCCAGTCGTCTCCGGGAAGCGGCCGGGCCAGGAACTCGCCGAACATCGACAACAACACCTCGTTGCCGTCGAAGGCGGGCGCGTAGGCACACCACATGACCGTCGCCCAGACGGCTGCGACCGGGCTGGTCACGTCTCGGGCGAACATCTCGCGGAGGCCGCCGGAAGGCAGGGGGAAGTCGTCGCGGCGAAGACCCCGATGCGCCTGCAGCAGCGCCCTGATCCCGTCGGTGATCCCATTGGGCACATCCGGGCCGACGAAGGCCTGGGTCGACCCCCGGTCGTACACGAAGTCGGGGCCGGCGGGCAGCGGGAGCGGGGGGATCACCGGGGGCGGGGGCAGGAGCCGGGCGGCCGACCGGACCTCGGGGTGGGCCGGCGGCGCCGACAGGTGCCATCGGCCGTCGGCCCGGCCGAACCGGTGCCACCGCGCGTGGGCGCCGAACAGCCAGCGCGAGCCGTCGGGGGTCTCGAGCATCCGCTGGGCCATCACCTGGGCGCGCACGTCGGCGGGGAGCGTGGTCCATCGCGGGTCGCCGACCAGAGCGCGGACATCCCGCTCCATCGCCGTGAACCCGTCCCATCGCACGCGGCAATGCTAGTTCCGGTCACCGACAGCGGAGGCGGAAGCGCGGGCCCGGCGGGCGAGTGTGAAACTTTCCCCAGCAGGGAGGGCGATGACCTGCGCTAACGCTGATGAATGCCACGTAGGCTCACATACACGTCCTGCCAGCCCTTGGCACGGACACTCCTGACGTATTCGATAGATGGTCGTGACAGAGATCCACAAGCCCGTGGCCGCTCCGGCTCCCGCGGACGCGGAGGCGACGCCGGGCGACCTGGCGGCACCCGCGCAGCACCCGACGCCCGCGCAGTCCGCGACGGGCGATGCGAGAGACGAAGCGGCGGCCGCAGCCGCGGAGCGCCGGTGGTGGCTGGGCGGCCCGGCCGACCGTACGGCACTGCTGATCTGGTTCTTCTGGCACGTGGCCACCTACGTCTACATGGTCCTCGCGGCTCCTGGGCGGACCGACGCCCCGCTGCTCGACCGGCTCACGCCCTGGGACTCCGACAACTTCATCACCATCGCGCAGCACGGCTACGACGGGTCGCCGGGGATGGCGGACGCGCCCAAGCTGAGCGCGTTCTTCCCCGGCATACCGCTGCTCCTGCGTTACCTGCACGTGTTCGTGTCCGACTGGAGCCTCGCCATCGTGCTGGTGTCGCTCGTCGCGAGCGCGGTGGTGGCGGTGGCGCTGTCCCGGCTGAGCGAGTCCTTCAGAGAGGGCACGGGAACGTGGACCGTCCTGGCGTTCTTCCTCAGCCCGTTCGCCGTGTTCATGCTGGCGGGCTACTCGGAGGCGCCGTTCCTCGCGCTGGCGATCCCCGCGTGGCTGCTCGCGCGGCGGGGCCGATGGGAGGCGGCGGCGGTCTGCGCGGCCTTCGCGTCCTCGATCCGCGTCTCGGGCCTGTTCCTCCTCGCGGGGCTGGTCATCCAGTTCCTGGTCGCGGAGAACGGTCTGCGTGGGAAGGGATGGCGGACGGCGCCGTGGCTGGCGTTGCCGGCGGTTCCCGTCCTGGCCTACATGGCCTACCTCTGGTCGCGTACGGGTGACCTGCTGGCGTGGAAGCACGCGGAGGCGGACTACTGGGGGCGCTTCGCCGAGTGGCCCTGGCAGGTCTTCGTCAACACGTGGAACCGGTCGCTCGAGGAGAGCGTCCTGAGGACGTCCTACCGCGAGGAGATCCTGGCGGCGCTCGTGCTGGCGGCGCTCGTCGTCTGGCAGGCCGTCAGGCGGCGGTGGGGGAACCTGGCCTACCTCGCGCCCCAGGCCGTCGCGCTGCTCGCGATGTCGTCGTTCTACATGTCGGTCGGCCGGGCCTCGTTGTTGTGGTGGCCGCTCTATCTCTCGGTCGGCATCGCCGGTGCGCGGAGGCCCTGGGTCTTCATGGCCTATGTGGCGGTCGCCGCGCCCGTTATGGCAATCAATGTAGGAAATTTCACCACAGGCGCATGGGTTGGATGATCCCAATTCAGCTACTGTCACCGCCTATGGGGGGATTTGTCGCTAATGACCTCCTGAGCGGATGCCCGCGGGGGCTCCCGGAGCCGGGGGGTGTGGCGCGTGCGGAAGACAGGATGGCGTCGGCGTGGCGCGGCGCTGGTGGCGGCGACGTCCGTCCTGGTCGGGGGTCTCACGGGCGTCTCGTCCGCAGGCCGGCCGGGTCCGGACCGCGTCGACGTGCGGGCGTCTGAAGGCCGGCCAGGTCCGGACCGCGTCGACGTGCCGGCGTCCGAAGGCCGGCCGGGCCCGTACCGCGTCAACGTGCTGACCTACAACGTCTGTGCGGCGAACAACAGCGACAACACCTGCACGGAGAGCCTGAAGCCCGACCGCAGGCGCGCATGGGCGGGTAAGGTCGCCGCGCTCGTCCGCCAGCGGAACGTGGACGTCGCCTCGTTCACGGAGATGTGTTACGCGCAGGTCGACCTGCTCCAGCGGAAGCTTCCGGACTATCAGATGGTGTGGTTCGGCATCGATCGGGCGCACTCGCGCGGAGGCGGAGGCGACAAGTGCCGCCGGTTCTGGGGAGACCTCACGTCCCGGACGACGCCCCCTGACAAGAAGACCTTCGGCCTGGCCCTGGCGCTCAAGGGGCGGGTCCTCGGGCAGCCGCTCCGGCGGATGCTCGCCGTGGACGCGGCGCCCAGTCCCGGCTCGAAGGTCCATCCGCGTGGACTGCTGTGCGCCACCAGCATGGTGGGCCCGCGCCGCTCGGTGAGCTGCGTGACCCACATCTCGGAGACCGAGTCGCCCCGGCAGGTGGAGGACCTGGTCGCGAGGTACGCGGGGCGGAACCCGGTGATCCTCGGCGGCGACTTCAACCGCAAGCCGGAGGATCCCCAGCTCACCGCCGTGTACGGCCGTGGCCTCGGCACGGGGAGGTACACCGAGGTGGGGGCCGGGCCGTACATGGCGCAGCGCCGGACCGGCACCCCCACGACCAGAGGCGGCCGCAAGATCGACTATGTCTTCGCGACCGAGGCGGACTTCATGGCCGCGGGCGCCGAGGTGATCAAGACCAGGCCCGAGCTGTCCGACCACCTGGTCCTGGCCGGGACCTTCATCGGGAAAGCTCGGTCGCCGCGGCGTGCCGCCGCGCCTTCGCCTGGTAGTTAGCCGGGGTGCGGGCGAAGGAGGCGCGGTCGTCGTCGGTGAGTTCGCGGACGATCCGGCCGGGGACGCCGGCCACCAGCACACCGGCGGGGATCTTCGCGCCGGGGGTGACGACCGCACCGGCGGCGATCAGCGACCCCTCCCCGACGACGGCTGCGCCCAGCACGGTCGCGCCGATTCCGACCAGCGCGCCCGAGCCGATGTGAGCGCCGTGCACCATCGCCCGGTGTCCGAGGCTCACCCGATCCTCCAGGATCGCCGGCTCGCCGGGATCGGAGTGCAGGCAGCACAGGTCCTGGATGTTGCACTCGGCGCCGACCTCGATCCGCTCGTCGTCGCCGCGCAGGACCGAGCCGTACCAGACGCTGGTGGCGCGGCCGAGCCGTACCCGCCCGACCACCACGGCCCCCGGGGCCACCCACGCCTCCGGGTGGATCATCGGCACGGCGTCGTCGTCCAGGGCTGCGATGTACGGCATGCGGGTCATGATTCCACGCGCTCCGCGGCCGCCTGAGGGCCGGTGTCCTGCAATTTTCCCCTGGGAGCTTGTGGCGTTCGGGTTGCGATGTCCGGCGGATAGCAGGAAAGTCGTGTCCTGACGTGCGTATCGCCTCTCTGTCTTCCGACCCCCAGGGCTTGTCATGACCAACCAGACCGAGAACTTCCCCGACCTCATGAGCGACGACTCCTTCGAGGTCGTCATGCGTGGATACAGTCGCCGGCAGGTCCACGACTACATGATCCGGACGCGCAACCAGATCCGGGACCTGGAGGAACGGCTCGCCCGCACCATCGACCAGGCCGAGCAGAGCCGCATCGAACTGGCCGACGCCCGCCGCAAGGTGACCGAGTCCCCGCAGAACCCGGATGAGCTGGGCGAGCGGCTGAGCCAGATCCTCAAGCTGGCCCACGAGGAGGCCGCGGCCAACAAGGAGGCGTCGGAGTCGGATGCCGCCCGCCTGCGTGACCATGCCTCCGCCGAGGCCGAGCGGCTGGTCATGATGGCACGTGAGCAGGCCGAGTCGATCAGGGCCGCCGCCCAGGAGGAGGCCGAGCGCCGGGTCGCCGACGCGACCGGCGCCGCGGAGCGCCTCCTGTCGCAGGCCGGTTCCGACGCCGAGGAGACCCTGGGCACGGCCCGCGCCGAGGCCGAGGACACTCTGCGCTCGGCCCGCGCGGAAGCCGACCGTCAGCTGACCACCGCGCGGCTGGAGTCGGAGCGGCACGTGGCCGACGCCAACGCGGAGGCGAGCGCCGCGCTGGCCGCGGCGGACAAGCGGGTCTCCGCGCTCGACGAGCACACCGGTCGCCGGGTCGTCTACCTGACCGACACGCACACCGAGGTGATGCGCCGCCTCAACGAGATCGGGTCGGTCCTCGGCGACCTGCTGCACCGCGAGGCGTCGGCGGGCGCGCTGATCGACGAGGCCGCGGTCGTTCCTCCCGCTCCGCGGTTCCGCGAGGGGCAGCAGTCGGAGGAGCCCGCGAGCGACGTTCCGGCCCAGCCGGAGCACCAGGTCGACGACCTGGGAGGTGACCCGGCCGAGGGCGCGGCCGACGCTCAGGCCGACCAGGGTGACGAC
Source organism: Planotetraspora silvatica (assembly GCF_016863315.1). Lineage (GTDB taxonomy): Bacteria > Actinomycetota > Actinomycetes > Streptosporangiales > Streptosporangiaceae > Planotetraspora > Planotetraspora silvatica. The sequence continues at coordinate 91,898 of NZ_BOOQ01000032.1, read as the reverse complement.
CTGAACCATATGGACGACCGGGTCGAGGTCGAAAGCCTGGACGCGGCGGCCGGCAACGACGCCGGATACGGCCCGGGCCCGGTGCCCGCCCACGAGAGCATCGACATGTTCCGCCCGGTCCGCGCGGTGGACCACTCCATCGGGGACGCCCACGAGGACGTCCGGGTGATCGTTGACGACGTCCGCCATGCGGACCCCCTCGCCCCGATGGCCGTGGAGGTCGTGGATTACAGCGACGTCGACTTCGGCCGGGTCCGGCAGTCGCCCGACGATCAGGAACCGCTCCGCAACAAGTAGGAACCGGAGCACGCAAGACGAGGCCGGACCCGTGAAGGCGCCGTTGTGACTGGCACCAGTGGCGACGCCCCCACGGGAGAGCCGAGCGGAAGCCTCCGCCCCCGATAGGGTCGGAGGCTTCCGCGCTCACGGATCGGCGATCGTGGCACGTTCCTCTTGTTCACGCAGCTGACCGCGCAGCCCCTCGGGATCGTCCGCGTCGATGGTCATCGCGCATCCCGCCTCCCGCTGAGCCATGGTCAGCGGGTGATGCCGGGTAGCCCACCACCGGCCCGCGTCACTTCGCCAGATCGTCCATTCCGGAAACTCCCGGGCAATCTCGGCGAGGTGTCGGTCAAAGGACATCCGTCCACCCTTCCCTCGCCGTGTCCGGTTGTTCTTGACGTCTCTTTTCTCAAGGTGCGGGACATCTCTAGAGAAATCAATGATCGGGATGGACAGGTCAACCTTGCCCCTTGACCTACGCATCGAAGTCGTACTGGAGTACATACGATGCGGCGTCGAGAGTCATCTCATTGAGCTCGATCGGAATACCTCCGGCGGCATAGGCGAGCCGGCTGATGATGATGACCGGTGTGCCCGCCGGAAGGCCGAGCAGGCCCGCCTCCCCCGGCTGCGGCATCCGAGCGCGCACCTCCTCGGTGAAGTGCACAGGGGAGTAGCCCAGGTCGCCGAGCCTCGCGTAGACCCCGCCGGGCCCCGTGTCGGGCAGCGTCACCGCCGTGCCCTCGACGAGGTCGGCTGGAAAGTAGGAGACCGCCAACTGGACGGGACGGCCGTCCACCGAGTAGCGGCGGCGGCGCACCCAGACCTCGTCGCAGTCGAGCACCCGGGCCACCTGCTCGCTCGCCGGTGTCCGCTCGATGCTGACCTCGTCCACGGTGTAGGAGCGTCCCCGGGTGTCGGAGTCCCAGATCGCCCGGCCCTGGCCCCACTGTTCTCTGGAGAGTCTGCGGGACCCGTGCCGCCTGATCGGGCGGAACAGGCGCACATAGACACCCGATCCTCTCCTCGGTACGGCCAGGCCCTCGTTGATGAGCACGGCGAGCGCCTGTCTCGCCGTGGCCCGTGCGATGCCGTACTCGGCCATGATCGCGTTCTCGCCCGGTAGTCGATCCCCATCACTCAAGGCGCCCGACAGGATCTGATCGCGCAGCCGGTCGGCGATGCGGCGATAGATCGGGGGCTCGTGATGCACCGGGGACTCCGTCACGTTTGATCACCCTCTGTCACCAACGGGGGATTGGCGTCTACAGAGAACTTGCCCCGTCTTGTCCACGATCGCACAGAGTCTCTGGTTGGTCCCGTGCTTATTTTGAGCGGATCGTGCCCGTGTGGCGATCTCCGCGAGTTATTGCAGTCCGTAACCATGGAACGATCCCGGTCCGTATTTCACCGCTGTGCCAACACTGAGTCATTAACGCTGCGAATACGGTCCGCCCGAGGCCGGGTGCGCTGTTCCCGGACGGGTGCGGGCGGCGAACTCCCGGGACGTACGGAAGTAACCCGGCGGTAAGGGTGCGAGGCCGTCCAGGCCGACCCCATTTGTGACCATATGAAGATATTTGGGGACATAATGCAGTGAGCGAAGGAGCGACAGGTGGCCATCAGCCGTGCGGACTGCCAGACCCTCGATGAGCAGGATCCCCTCAAGGACTTCCGGGATGAATTCACCCTTCCGCCGGATGTCGTCTATCTTCTCGGCAACTCGCTCGGGGCGCTTCCCCGGCGGACCGCCGCCCGCGTCGGGCACGCGGTGGAGAGCGAGTGGGGCCGGCATCTGGGGGCGAGCTGGAACACCGCGGGCTGGTGGGACCTGCCGCAGACGACGGGTGACCGGATCGCGCCGCTGATCGGCGCCGGCCCGGGCGAGGTCCTCGCCGGCGACTCCACGTCGGTGAACATCTTCAAGGCGGTCACGGCGGCGCTGCCTCTGCGGCCGGGCCGCCGAGTGATCATCTCCGACCTCGACAACTTCCCCACCGACCGTTACGTGGTCGAGGGCGCGGCCAGGGCATTCGGCGACTACGAGATCCGCGACATCGGCACCGTGGACGGCGCGCTGAACCTGGACGAGGCTCTCGGCGACGACGTGGCGATGGTCCTGCTCTCGCAGGTCGACTACCGCACCGGTGCGATGCACGACATCGGCGCGGTGACCGCGCAGGTCCAGGCCGCCGGCGCCCTCATGGTCTGGGACCTGTGCCACAGCGCCGGCGCCGTTCCCGTCGACGTGAGCGCGGCGGACCTCGCGATCGGCTGCACCTACAAGTACCTCAACGGAGGTCCCGGCGCGCCCGCGTACATCTACGTGGCCTCCCGTCACCACCAGGACGTCCGCAACGTCATATCCGGATGGCACGGGCACGCGGCGCCGTTCGACTTCGAGCCGCACTACCGGCCCGCCGACGGGGTGCGCAGGTTCGCCTCGGGCAGCCCGCCCGTGTTGTCCTACACGGCGCTCAACGCCTCGCTCGACATCTGGGAGCGGGTCGACCTGCGGCACCTGCGCGCCAAGAGCGTGTCGATGACCTCGCTGTTCATCGACCTGGTCGACGAGATGCGCCCGGGTCTCACACTGGCGAGCCCACGCGACGCCGACCGGCGTGGCAGCCAGGTGAGCTATCGCCACTCCGACGGCTACCCGGTGGTCCGGGCGCTCGTGGACCGGGGAGTGATCGGGGACTACCGCGAACCCGACATCATCCGGTTCGGCTTCGCCCCGCTGTACCTCCGCCACGTCGACGTGTACGACGCCGCGACGACGCTCGCCGAGGTGCTGAGCAAGGAATTGTGGCGAGACGAGCAGTACCAGCGGCGGCTGACCGTCACCTGACCGGTTCTGACCCGATCTGAACGGTTCTGACCTGTTCTAACTGGTTCGCCGCTCGAGTGAGCGGCGAACCGGGTCGTCAGCGGCGTTTGGCCAGGTCGGCGACGATCTCGCCGGCCAGCGCCACGCACTTGTCGCAGATGCGGCCGGCTTCGCCGTGGACCATGTGCACCCGCGGGCCGGGACGCTGCCGGCAGAAGGAGCACGCCGCGTCGCGCTTCTTGCGGCGGTTCTCCAGCGTCCGGCCGGCGAAGGGCGGCGTGAACCGTTTGCGTGCCGCCTGCCGGGAGAAGCCGAAGCGTTCGCCGATCGTGGTCCAGGACGCGCCCGCGTCCCGGGCGTCGCGGACCGCGAGGTCGAGCAGGGTGTCGGCGTCGTCGCTGAGCTCGGTGCTGAGTGCGATCGCGGTGGAAAGGATCTCCAGCGGGTCTTCCGGGTCGGATGAGCGTGAGCGGGCCTGCGCCAGTAAATCGGGGGGCTCCATTCCGACAACCTTAGGTTGCCCAAGAAAGATCATCAAGTGCGGCCGGTCCGGCGGCGGCACGGCCCGTACGGCACGGCATAACCTGGCGGCGTGAGGATGCCGGCGGACCGGGCACGTGAGCTCTTCGCCGCCGCCCGGGTGGCCAGGCTCGCGACGGTCGGCGCGGGTGAGGCGGCCACAGCGGTGCCGAGGCTCGTGCCGGTGACCTTCGCCGTAGCCGGCGACGTCGTGGTGACCGCCGTGGACCACAAGCCGAAGACGACCACCGATCTGCGCCGTCTCCGCGACATCGCCGGGAACCCTCAGGTCTGCCTCCTGACCGACCACTACGAGGACGACTGGGAGCGGTTGTGGTGGGCCAGGGCCGACGGGCGGGCGCGCGTCGTCGAACGCGGCCCGGAGCGGGACCGCGCCGTGGAGTGGCTGGTGGCGAAGTACACCCAGTACGGCGGCCGCCCTCCGGCGGGCCCCGCCGTCCTGGTCGAGGTGACCCGCTGGTCGGGCTGGGCCTACTCGGACGGCTGAGCCCCTCGCTCGGGGCGATGTGCACATGCACACCCGATTTCTGGGACGCTGAGCTGGTGATATGGGGCAAAAGGCGACACATCACATCGGATGTGGAGAAGCCTTCCGGTCGGCGTGAGCCGTACGGCAGGCCGATGCGCTTCAGAGTGCTGGGGGCCATCGTGGGCGTGGCCACGCTTTCCGTCGCCCTGTTCGCCATCCCCCTCGCGATCTCCATGGAGCGGCTCTACCACGACGACACGACGGCGTCGCTGGACCGCAACGCCACCTGGATCGCCGCCGTCGTCCACGACGACGTCGTGCGGAACGGCGTGACCTCGATTCCCCTCCCCAGGGGTGTGCCGTCGAGGCTCACCGTCGGCTTCTTCGCCGCGAGTGGGGCCAAGCTGTCCGGCGCGGGGCCGGACATGTCGCGGATCGCGGCCGACGCCCGTGACGGGCACGTCCACGAGGGCGTCGAACGGGGCTTCCTCGTGGCCGCCGCGCCCTTCCCCTCCGACAAGAAGCTGGCCGGGTCCGTCCGGGTGGCCGTGCCGTACGAGATCGTGCGCGACCACATGTATCGTGCCTGGCTGGCCATGGCGGGGCTCGCCGTGGTCGTGATCGGGCTGGCGGCGGTCTTCGCGTTGCGGCAGTCCGCGCGGCTGGCCGCGCCCCTGGAGCATCTGACGAGGTCGGCGCAGGCTCTGGGGGCGGGTGACTTCTCCATCAGGGCGCCGCGGTCCGATGTGCGCGAGGCCGACGCCGCCGGGCTCGCACTGGAGGCGACCGCGCGGAGGCTCGGCGACGTGCTCGACCGCGAGCGGGCGTTCAGCGTCGACGTGTCCCATCAGCTCCGCACGCAGCTCACCGGCCTACTGCTGGGCCTGGAGTCGGCGCTGGGCCGTCCCGACGCGGACCTCGCGGGCGTCATCCGCACGGCGGTCGAGCGCGGCGAGCGGTTGCAGACCACGATCGAGGACCTCGTGCGCCTGACCCGCGGCGGGCACACCGGCGGACCGGAGCCGTTCGACGTGCGCGCCCTGGTGGAGGAGATCTGCGTCGACCGCCGCGCGGCGCTGGCCGAGACCGGCCGCGGCCTGACGGTCTCCGTCCCCGATGAACTGCCCGGGGTCGCCGCGTCGCCCGCGGCCGTACGGCAGATCCTCCACGTGCTGCTGGACAACGCCGCCATCCACGGCAGAGGCGAGGTCACCGTCGAGGTGTCCGATCTCGGCGACGGGGTCGCCGTCGTGGTGTCCGACCAGGGTCCGGGTGTCCCGGAGGGGGCCGACGTGTTCGCCCGGGGAGCGGGCGACGGCCACGGGATCGGCCTCGCGCTCGCACGGTCCCTCGCGGAGGCGGAAGGCGGCCGCCTCATCCTCCGGCGGGCCTCGCCTCCCGTGTTCAGTCTGCTGCTGCAGGCCAGATGATCAGAGGTCGGTCTCGTACCGGTAGCCGAGTCCCCTGAGAGTGGTGATCCGGCGGGGATCCTCGCCCTCTTCGGTCAGTTTGCGGCGCAGGGCGAAGACGTGCACGTCGAGCGTCTTGGTGGGGCCGAACCAGTTGGCGTCCCACACCTCCTCCATGAGCTGCTCCCGCGTCACGACCTCGCCCGCACGGCGCACGAGCACCGTGAGCAGGTCGAACTCCTTGGGACGCAGCATGACCTCGGTCCCGGCGACGTACGCGCGCCGGGCCGCCAGGTCCAGGCGTACCCGGCCCGCCGACATGTTGCGCTGGTCGGCCGGTACGGCCTGCCTGCGCAGGTGCGCCCGCAACCGGGCCAGCAACTCGGTCAGCCGGAACGGTTTGGTGAGGTAGTCGTCGGCCCCCGCGTCGAGCGCGACCACGACCTCGAACTCCTGGGTGCGCGCGGTCAGCACCACGATCACGGCGTACGGCATGGCGCTCCGGAGCCGTTGGCACAGAGAGACGCCGTCCACGTCGGGGAGGCCGAGGTCGAGCAGCACGAGGTCGGGAGTGACGCGCAGCGCCAGGTCGAGCGCGGTCTCACCGGTGGCCGCCAGGGCCGTCTCGTATCCGTGGTCGGCCAGCGCATCCGCCAGTTCCGAGCCGATCGCCGGATCGTCCTCCACGACCAGCACGTTGGTCATGCCGTCGATGGTAGGGGAGGCACCTGTCAGGCCTCCTGCGGCGGGTAGGGACTGCGGCCCGTCTTGATCGCGGCCACCATGCGGGCGGTGAAGTCCTGCGTCGCCGTGTGGAGCCCGTGCCCGAAGCTCACCCGGGCCACTCCGAGCTCCGCGAGCTCGGCGATGCTCGGCACGCCCGGCCGGAACAGCACGTTGACCGGGGCGCCCAGCTCTTCGACGAGCGTCCGGATCGTGCCGGGATCGCTGACGAAGATGGGGTACACGCAGTCGGCTCCGGCGCTCAGGTAGCGGCGGCCACGCTCGATCGCGTCGGCGAGCCGCTCCTCGGGCGTCCCCGACCCGTGGAGGAAGCTGTCCACCCGCGCGTTGACGACCAGGTCGGAGCCCGCCGCGATCGCCGCGGCGCGGACGCCCGCGAGGAAGTCGGCCTGCTCGCCGGCGTCGATCATCGCGCCCGTGACGGGGTCGGAGTCCTCGATGTTGCAGCCGACCGCCTCCGTGGCGCACAGGCGCTCGACCAGCTCGCCGGGCGGCAGCCCGTAGCCGCGTTCGACGTCGGCGGTCACCGGAACGCCGACGGCCGAGGCGATGCGGGCGACCGCGGCCAGCATCTCGCCGGGGGGAGTGCCCTCGCCGTCCGCGTAGCCGAGCACAGGGGCGACCGCCGCGCTGCCGGTGGCGACCACGGGGAAACCGGCCGACTCGACGATTCGCGCCGACGCCGCGTCCCAGATGTTGGGGAGCACGAGCGGGTCGCCCGGCACGTGTAACGCACGCAGTGTCGCCGCCTTGTCGGCTCTCGTTATGCTCATCGTGCTCTCGCCCTCCGTGTGCCCTCCGTGTGCCCGCCTGGCGCGGCGGCCGCTCGGAAGACCACCATACGGACAGGCGCGAACGGGGGCGCATGTGGCCGTCGGGCCCGGGGAGAGTCCCGGGGTGTCGACCGGGAATTAAGGGATCACCGGCGGTGGTTCAAGAGTCTTGAGGCGGTGTCGGTGCCACGCCGGTCCCCAGGCGTGTCTCGCCGAGGCGGATCCGGCCCCGACTCGGCGAGACTTCCAAGTAAGGAGACGTCATGGCGACGACTGACCAGGCAGAGGCGGAGCCCGCGGCCCGGCCCAAGGTCGATTTCTACTTCGATCCGATGTGCCCGTTCGCGTGGATCAGCTCCCGGTGGATCCTCGAGGTGGAGAAGCAGCGGGACATCGACCTCCGATTCCGGGTGATGAGCCTGTCGGTTCTCAACGAGAACAGGGATGAGCTTCCCCAGCAGTACCGCGACATGCTCGACAGGGGCTGGGGTCCCGTGCGGGTGTGCATCGCCGCCGCGGAGCAGCACGGCGAGGAGGTGCTCAGGGACCTCTACACCGCCATGGGCACCCGGATCCACAACCAGGGGAACAAGGACTTCGACCTGGTCGCCAAGGAGGCGCTGGCCGAGGTCGGACTGCCTGTCGAACTGGCCGACGCGGCGTCGGGCTCGGACTACGACGAGGCGCTGCGCCGCAGCCACCACGAGGGCATGGACCCGGTAGGCGAGGACGTGGGCACCCCCACCATCCACGTCGACGGCGTGGCGTTCTTCGGGCCGGTGCTGAGCCGCATCCCGCGGGGCGAGGACGCCCTGCACGTCTTCGACGGCGCGTACGCACTCGCCCGTTATCCGTATTTCTTCGAGCTGAAGCGCACCCGCACGGGCGACCTCGACTTCAGCTGACGCACTCCGGCGCCCGAGGCCCTTGGAGACGCCGAGGGTCTCGCGGCGGCGCCCACCCGGCGGCGACGGGAAGGTTGCACCGATGACCGACCTCTTGGGAGACGACCGTCCCGGCCCGGACTCCGGGCTGCTCTCTCCGGTGCGGGCGGGCGGCGCGGCCGAGCGTGCCACCGACGACCGGGCCTGGCTCCGGGCGCTGCTCGACGCCGAGGCGGCGCTGGCCCGGGCCCAGGCCCGTCTGGGGGCGGTCCCGGCCGCCGCGGCGGAGACCGTCACGCGGGTGGCGGGGGCCGGGGCGATCGACCTGGCGCGCCTGGCCGTACGCGCCCGCGAGGCGGGCAACCCGGTGGTCGCGCTGGTCGAGGAGCTGACGGCGGCCGTCGCGGCGGTGGACGCCGGCGCCGCGGAGCACGTCCACCGAGGGTCCACGAGCCAGGACATGATGGACACCGCGGCGATGCTGGTGGCCGGCCGGACCCTCGCGCTGATCCAGGCCGACCTCGATCGGACGACCGCCGCTCTGGCCCGGCTGGCCCGGAACCACCGCGACACGATCATGGTGGGACGGACGCTCGGCCGGCACGCGGTTCCCGTCACGTTCGGGCTGAAGGCGGCCGGATGGCTGCATTCCGTCGTGGCCGCCGGTGAACGGCTGAGCCGCGTACGCGCGGAGCTTCCTGCCCAGCTCGGGGGTGCGGCGGGCACGCTCGCCGCCTATCTGGAGTACGCGGGGATCGCCGGGGCGCCAGATCTGGAGTCCCATCCCGAGCGGCTGATGGCGGCCTTCGCAGCGGAGGTCGGACTGAAGGACCCGGTGCTGCCCTGGCACACGTCGCGGATCCCGCTCGCGGACCTGGCGGGCGTGCTGACGCTCACCGCCGGGGTGCTCGGGAAGATCGCGGTGGACGTCCAGTCGTTGTCGAGGACCGAGGTCGCGGAGGTCGCGGAGCCATCCGCGGCGGGTCGTGGCGGCTCGTCGGCGATGCCCCACAAGCGCAACCCCGTGCTCACGACGCTGATCCGCTCGGCGGCGATCCAGGTGCCGATGCTCGCGGCGACCCTCGGGCAGTGCATGCTCGCCGAGGACGAGCGCCCCGCCGGTGCCTGGCAGGCCGAGTGGCAACCCCTGCGGGAGTGCCTGCGCCTCGTCGGAGGCGCCGCCGAGGTGGCGGCCGAGCTCGCCGAGGGGCTCGAGGTCTTCCCGGATCGGATGCGGGCCAACCTCGAGCTCACCGGAAGCCTGATCGTGACCGAACGTCTCGCGGCCGTCCTGGCCCCGATCCTCGGCAAGGCGGCCGCCAAGCGGCTTCTCGGCGGGGCCGCCGCGAGCGCCGCGGCGACGGGCCGGCCGATCACCGATGCGCTGATGGAGATCCCCGAGGTCGCCGCGCGTCTGACCAGGGAGGACATCGCCGATCTTGTTGATCCCGCGGCATACACTGGGGCCGCTGGAACACTCGTGGACCGCGCGCTGCGGGCGTACGAGCCGGGTGAGGGATGAGGAGCTCCATGGACGGCCGCATTCTTCCCTTCGGGATGGCGCTGCCCGTCATCCAGGCGCCGATGGCCGGAGGCCCGTCCACACCCGCGCTCGCCGCGACGGTGTCGGCCGCGGGCGGGCTGGGATTCGTGGCCGCCGGATCTCGCACGGCGGCTGCCGTACGAGATGAGATCGCGGCGGTTCGCGAGAAGACGGGCGAGCCGTTCGGCGTGAACGTCTTCGTTCCCGGCCCCGATCCGGCCCGCGCGGGGGTCACCGGAGTCGAGGCGGCTCTCGCGCGTTATCGCGAGGAGCTTGCTGCGGAGGCGGAGCGGTACGGCGTAGCCCTGCCGCAGACGGTCACCTGGGACGACGACGAGTGGGAGGCGAAGATCGACCTCCTCGAGTCCGAGAGGGTCCCTGTCGTGAGCTTCATGTTCGGCTGCCCGTCCTCCGAGGTCGCGGCCCGCCTGCGGAGTGCGGGAAGCGTGGTGGTCGTCACCGTGAACACCCCCGCCGAGGCCGTCGCCGCCGCCGAGACCGGGGCGGACGCGCTGGCGGTGCAGGGGCCGGGCGCCGGAGGTCATCAGGCCGACTTCCTCCCTTCTGACTGGTCGCCACCGTCGGGGCTGCCCGAGCTCGTGGCCGAGATCCGGGGAGTCGTGGACCTTCCGCTGGCGGCGGCGGGCGGGATCATGGACGGGCGGGGCATCGCGGCCGTCCTCCGGGCGGGAGCCGTCGCCGCGCAACTCGGCACCGCGTTCCTGCGTACGCCGGAGTGCGGGGCGCATCCGGTGCACAAGGCGGCGTTGACCGACCCCGCCTTCACGGAAACCGCATTCACGCGCGCGTTCACCGGCCGCCGGGCCCGGGGCCTGCTCAACCGCTTCATGACCGAGCACGAGGGATCCGCGCCGCACCTCTACCCTCAGGTGCATCGGCTGACGACGGGGCTGCGCCGGGCGGCGGGCGAGCAGGGTGACCCGCACGGGATGTCGCTGTGGGCCGGTGTCGGCTACCGGCTTGGGCGTGATCTTCCGGCTGCCCGGCTGGTGGAGTCGCTCGCCGAGGAGACCAGGGCCGCCCTGGCCTGACCCGGGGCGCTGTACGCCCGCTTTGCCCGGTGGGTGTCGCATTTCCGGGGATTGTCCTTATTGTTGATGTGGTTGTCCGGGCCATTACTCGACCGGGCTTTCCGAGTGTCGGGCTGCGGTTGACCCGGACATCTGCGTCGCGTTGTACCGCGAGCGGTTTTGTCGGTGGCGCTTGGTAATTTCCTGGTGTGATTGTCGAGCGGCAGCGGATTCCCGACGGCCTGGCCGATGTGGCGCCAGGCCCGGAGTTGGCGGCCGTCTTGGACGGCCTTGATCTGAGCCGGTTGAGCGGCTATGACGCCGTGGTCGTCCTGCAGGCTTATGCTCGGTTGGAGTCTCATGTCCAGGCTCGTAAAGCCACTGTGATGGCAGAGGTCGGGCTTTATGAGTCGTCTCCGTGCGACATGAAGAAAATGGTTCAGCCGGATAAATATGCCGACGAGATTCGTGCTGCGCTTACTCTCACTCGCCGGGCGGCCGAATACGAATATTGGTTCTCCTATTTCCTGGCAAGCCGGCTGCCTCAGGTTCGTGACGCGCTGCAATCCGGGCGGATCGACAAGGCGCGCGCTCGGGTGTTCTGTGACTGGCTCGAGGACGTGCCCGAGCACGTGGCGACTGCGGTCGCCGATCACCTGGCGCCAAGGCCGGGCGGTGGACCACCGGGGAGTTGAGGGAGAAGATCAAGCGGCTGTTACTCGCCGCCGATCCCGGCTGGGCGCGCCGTAGATATGAACGGGCTCTTCAGCGGCGGCGCGTGGAGGGGATGCGGCACCCGGACGGCACCGCGACCATCACCGGGCATCAGTTGCCGGTGGATCAGGCCGCGGCCGCGATCTCCCGCGTGGACGCGATCGCGCAGAAGGCCAAGCGGGCGGGCTTGCGCGTCCCGATCGACCACATCCGGACTGACGTCTTCCTCGGCCTACTGGACGGGAGCCTCGCCGGCCTGGATGACGGCGCCATCGTCGCCGTCCTGCTCCAGGCGGCGGAGGCCGCCTTCGGTGAGGAGGACGACTACGCCGACGAGGTCTCCGACGAAGCCGTCCATGACGCCGGTTCCGGCCCCGACCCTGACACCGGTTCCGGCTCCGGCTCCGACGCCCACGCTGGCTCCGACCCTGACGCCGCCGCTGACGTGATCAGCGAAACGATCGATGATGCCGTCAGCGACACGGTCCCCGCCGCTCCCGGCGCCCATGGCGGGTCGGCTCCGAGCTTCGGCTGTGCTCCTGGCGGCCGGCATTCCGGCGGACGAAGGGCCGCGGCCGGGGAGGTGCGGGTCAGGGTCACCACGCTCGTTCATCTGGACGACCTTCCCGGAGAGCTGGCCGGGTGGGGGCCGATACATGCTCATCTCGCTCGCCGCCTGGTGAAACAGCAGATCTCCGGGGAATGGCGCTTCGCCGTCTGCGATGAGGACGGCCGCCTGGTGCACGCCGGGATCACTGGTCACCGGCCGGAGGGATGGCCTCGCGGCCCTGCCTCCACTCCTCGGAGCCGACGCGGGATCGTGGAATTGCAGATCCCCCTGTCGCTGCTGCGGCGATGGCAAGCGGACCTCCCCGCGCTGGGTGGGTGGGCGAAGCTCATCGCTGACATCGCCCGCCAACTGGATCTCCCGGCTGTGCGTGATGGTGACGCCCGGCGGCGCTTCGCGCACGCGGCTCTCCGGCGTTGGGTGCAGATGCGTGACCGCGTGTGCAGCGCGCCCGGTTGTCGTGCGCCCGCCGGCCGGTCCGAGATCGATCACATCAGCCCGTACGGCCAGGGCGGGGCGACCATCGCGCGGAATCTGGAGGCCGCATGCGCCCACGACCACGGCCTGCGTGAGCATGGTTGGCGGGTCGTCCAGTCCGTGCCTGGTCAGGTGGTCTGGATCAGCCGCCTCGGGCACCGGTATCCGGTCTCGTCGCCACCGATCATCGAGCCTCTTCCGGAGCCGGTCATCCCCGACATTCCGACCGGGTGCGAGGAGGTCGAGGCTGAGGCCCGGGTCGAGGTTGAGGTCGAGCCGATCGTGCTCTTCTCTGCTGAGGACGATCCGCCCTGGTGGGAGGCGCCGGAGCCGTCACCGTCGACTTCATCGCACGCGTCCCCTCTGCTCGGACGAGTCGAGAGGCCGCCACCTGGGCCGGCTGACGACGTTCCCCCTTTCTGAGCCCGGGCCTGCCTTCTGGAGGGGGCCGCGCTCAGAGATTGATCCAGTAGCGGCGCTTGACGCCCGCCTCGGTCGTCCGTACGTCCTCCAGGACGCCGCCGTTATGCTCGATGGTGCGCGCGGAGCCGGGGTTGTCGACGTCGCACGTGACCAGGACGCGGTCCAGGCCGAGCGTGCGGGCCTGGGGCAGAACCGCGCCCAGTGCCCAGGTGGCCACACCGCGTCTCCTGGCGGAAGGCCGGACGCTGTAGCCGATGTGCCCGCCGAGTTCGAGCAGAACGGCGTTCAGGTAGTGGCGCAGATCGATGGCTCCCAGGTAGGTGTCATGATCGACGATCCAGTAGTAGGTGACGTGAACGCGCCCCGGCGCGACGGGAACCGACTCGTCCGAAGCCCGGAGAAGCCGATCGACCCATGTCGAGAAGCTTTCAGGGCTGTCGACGTCGTCATCGGGAGCCAGGTACAGGCCGGCCCCGTCCTGGTGAGCACCTGGATCCCACTCATCGCGTGCCGCCAGCCATGATTTGTGCAGTCGCTCTGTGGGGGCGATGAGTTCGGGCATGAGGGCGACCATAACAGCCCTTTCTTCCCGTTGATCTGGAGCATTGTGCTGAGCGGCCCCGGGAAAAGGGGTGCTCCGAGATGGTTCGTTCCCGTATAGTCCAATGTCGTGATATCCGAAAGCGGTGAATCGTCGGCATTGTTGGCCCTGCAGAGAGCGACCCACCGCACCTTGCACGCGCTGACCGCCGCCCTCGCCGATCTCGACTTGACGCCCTCCGAGATCAACACACTCGCGAACCTCGGCGACGGCCGGGCACGCAACGTCCGGGCACTCAGCGCGGACACCGGGACCCGGGCGACCACGTTGACGGGCGTCCTGGACCGCCTGGAACGGCGAGGCCTGCTCACCCGGGAACTCGACCCGAACGACCGCCGATCATTCCGCCTGGCTCTGACGGAGCAGGGCCGGGGGGTCGCCGCCCAGGTGAGCGCCGCCGTCTCCGGCCTCGAAGCCCGGGCGCTCGCCGGCCTGCCCCCTCAGCAACTGGCCGGTTACCACGCTGTCATCACCGCGCTGCAGGAGGTCTCCTGATGGACCGCACGCATCACGACGCGACCACACACGATTCCGGGCTGGCGGAGATCCTTTCCGGCATCCTCGGCCCCGACGGCGCCTTCGGGCACCGGCAGCACATCCATCTCGCCTTCGTCGCCGTGCACCGACATGGCATGCCCGAGGCCGTCGAGAAGGTCTGCGGCTGGCTCCGGCAGATCACCGCGTATGAGAAGGCGCCGCAGAAATACCACCAGACCGTCTCGCGGGCCTGGGTCGAGCTCGTCGCCCATCACGTCGTCACCGAACCGGACCGCCCGGAGTTCGACGTCTTCGTGGAGCGGCATCCCGCGTTGCTGGACAAACGACTCCTCACCAGGCACTACCGGTCCGCCACCCTGGCGGCCCCCGAGGCGCGCAGCGGCTGGGTCGAGCCTGACGTGGCGCCGTTCCCCTGGGCCGCCTGACCGGGAGAGCCGCCGGGTGGACCGCCTGCCTGGGTGCCTGACCTGGAAAGTCGCCGGAATCGGCTGGCCGGTTAACAGCGGTCAAAGTGGGGCAAGACACGCATCATGGCGGACGGTGGGTGGATCTCCCGCTGGCCGGTGATCCGGCAGCTTAAGGGCGAGGACGGCAGGCGTGACGCCGCGCGCTCGGCGCGGACCGACGCCCTGCGGCCCCGCACCGAGGAGGCCGACACGGTCGCCCGATCGGTCTGCCCCTACTGCGCGGTCGGCTGCGGCCAGCTCGTCTACGTCAAGGACGGCAAGGTCAGCCAGATCGAGGGAGACCCCGGCTCGCCCATCTCGCGCGGTCGGCTGTGCCCCAAGGGCTCGGCGAGCAAGCAGCTCGTGACCCACCCCGGCCGCCAGACCCAGGTCCTCTACCGCCGGCCGTACGGCACCGAGTGGGAGCGGCTCGACCTCGAGACCGCGATGGACATGATCGCCGACCGGGTCGTCCGTACCCGGCGGGAGACGTGGCAGGAGACGCACGAGGGCAAGGAGGTGCGGCGGACGCTGGGCATCGCCGGCCTGGGCGGGGCGACGCTCGACAACGAAGAGAACTACCTGATGAAGAAGCTGTACACCGCCCTGGGCGCGATCCAGGTCGAGAACCAGGCGCGCATATGACACTCCTCCACCGTCCCCGGTCTGGGGACCAGCTTCGGGCGCGGCGGCGCGACGTCCTTCCAGCAGGACCTGGCGGGCGCTGACTGCATCGTCATCCAGGGCTCCAACATGGCCGAATGCCATCCCGTGGGGTTCCAGTGGGTGATGGAGGCGCGCCTGCGGGGGGCGAAGGTCTTCCACATCGATCCGCGCTTCTCGCGGACGAGCGCGGTCGCCGACCGCTACCTGCCGATCCGGGCGGGATCGGACATCGTGCTGCTCGGCGCACTGATCAACCATGTGCTGAGCAACGAGCTCTACTTCCGTGAGTACGTGCTGGCCTACACCAACGCGGCCACGCTCGTGTCGAAGCGCTTCCAGGACACCGAGGACCTGGACGGCCTGTTCTCGGGCTTCGATCCGGAGACTCACAGGTACGACCCGTCGAGCTGGGCCTACGAGGGGGACGAGGAGAGCGAGGCCGAGGCCGCCGGAGCCGACTCCTACGGGGCGCGCGGAGCGGGGGCGTCCGCCCGGCCGCCCTCCGACCCGACGTTGCGGCATCCGCGCTGCGTCCTCCAGATCCTGAAGCGTCACTTCGCCCGCTACACGCCGGAGATGGTCGACGAGCTGTGCGGGATCCCACCGGAGGACTTCGCCGAGCTGGCCGAGGCGATCACGGCCAACTCCGGGCGTGAGCGCACCACCGCGTGGGTCTACTCGGTCGGCTGGACGCAGCACTCGGTGGGTGCGCAGTACATCAGGGCGTCGGCCATCCTCCAGCTCCTGCTCGGCAACATGGGCCGCCCCGGCGGCGGAATCATGGCGCTGCGCGGCCACGCCAGCATCCAGGGATCCACCGACATCCCGACGTTGTTCAACCTGCTGCCGGGATACATCGCGATGCCGCACGCGCACCGGCACGAGGACCTGGCCCACTACCTCGAAATGGAGGGCGCCGACACCGGCTACTGGGGCAACAGGCGCTCCTACCTGGTCAGCCTGCTCAAGTCGTGGTGGGGCGACGCCGCCACCGAGGACAACGACTTCTGCTTCGACTACCTGCCCCGGCTCACCGGCGACCACGGTCACTACGCCACGGTGATGGGCCAGATCGACGGCACCGTGAAGGGGTACTTCGTCATCGGGGAGAACCCCGCGGTCGGTTCCGCCAACGGCAAGGCGCAGCGCCTCGGCCTGGCCAACCTCGACTGGCTCGTCGTGCGTGACCTGACCCTGGTCGAGACGGCCACGTTCTGGAAGGACGGGCCCGAGCTGGAGACCGGCGAGTTGCGCACCGGGGACATCGCCACCGAGGTCTTCTTCCTGCCCGCCGCCAGCCACGTCGAGAAGGAGGGCACGTTCACCAACACCCAGCGGCTCCTCCAATGGCGGGAGAAGGCGCTCGATCCGCTCGGCGAGTGCCGCAGCGACCTGTGGTTCTACTACCACCTCGGCAAGCGCATCAGGCAGCGTCTGGGCGACGACGAGATCGACCGGCCGGCCAGAGAGCTGACCTGGGACTATCCCGAGATGGGCGAGCATCGCGATCCGTCCGCGGAGGCCGTGCTCCGGGAGATCAACGGCACCGGGCCCGACGGGCGCGCGCTGTCGTCCTATCGTGAGCTGGCGCCCGACGGGTCGACGCGGTGCGGCTGCTGGATCTACTGCGGCGTCTACGCGGACGAGGTCAACCAGGCGGCCAGGCGCGAGCCGGGGAGCCGCCAGTCGTGGGTCGCGCCCGAGTGGGGCTGGGCATGGCCGGCCAATCGGCGCATCCTCTACAACCGGGCGTCGGCCGATCCCGACGGCCGGCCCTGGAGCGAGCGCAAGGCGTACATCTGGTGGGACGCGGAGAAGGGCGAATGGACCGGCCACGACGTGCCGGACTTCGATCTGCGCAAGCCGCCGGACTACGAGCCGCCCGACGGCGCCCGCGCCGAGGCGGCCCTGGCGGGAACCGACCCGTTCATCATGCAGTCGGACGGCAAGGGCTGGCTCTACGTGCCGTCCGGGCTCTCCGACGGGCCACTCCCCGCGCACTACGAGCCGCACGAGTCGCCCGTCCTCAACACCTTGTACGGCAGGCAGTCCAACCCGGCGCGGCGAACCTACGACCGGCCGGAGAATCCGTACAACCCGCCGGGGTCGGCGCGGTTCCCCTATGTGTTCACGACCTCCCGGCTGACCGAGCACCACACGGCGGGCGCCATGAGCAGGTCGCTGGCGTACCTCGCCGAGCTGCAGCCGGAGCTGTTCTGCGAGGTGTCGCCGCAGCTCGCCGCCGAGGTGGGGCTGGTCAACGGCGGCTGGGCGACGATCGTGACCAGCCGTACGGCGATCGAGGCCCGCGTGCTGGTGACCGAGCGGGTCAGGCCGCTGCGCGTGCAGAGGCAGATCATCCACCAGGTGGTCATGCCGTACCACTGGGGTTACGGCGGTGGCGGACTGGTGACAGGAGACATCGTGAACGACCTGCTGCCGGTCGTGCTCGATCCGAACGTCTACATCCAGGAGAGCAAGGCCGGCACCTGTGCCGTCCTGCCGGGCAGGCGGCCCCGAGGGCAGGCCCTGCTCGACCTGATCGAGGAGTACCGGCATGGCTGATTCACAGTGATGGCCCCGAGCGCCTGCTTGGGCGCTCGGGGCCATCGCGAAGAGCGGAACAGGGTCGCGGACTGAGCGCGTCAGCCCTTCACTGTGATCGGGAGGTTCTTCGAGTCGGTGCGGTAGGTGTCCGAGCCGCCCCAGTAGATGACGAACATCTTGCCGGTGCAGTAGGCCCTGATGGTCTTCTTGAACCGGCCATGCGAGTCGGTCGTGACCCAGCCGTTGTCGGTGTACCAGACGTTCTTGCGGTTGTTGCAGGTGAAGCCGATCTGCACCCGCTGCTTGGCGAAGCCGATCTGCTTATAGCTGTTTCCGTGGTTGGTGGCGACCGAGCGGATGAGCTGGCCGCCGATGGTCAGCTTGTGCCGGAAGGTGGTCTTCTTCGTGCTGAGCTTCACGCCGGCGAAATGCGTGTTCCAGCGCCAGGCTTTCTTTACCGGGCTCGTCGCGGCCAGTGTGTTGCCGGATGCGGCGATCTGCGCTCGCCAGTAGCCGGACTGGTTGAAGTGAGGGAACGAATAATGGAAGGAATTGTCGTACTGGATTTTGAGAGTCTTCTTGGTGGTCCACTTGCCGGAGGCCTTCGCGTAGCTCCCGGGACTGTACTGGAGCAGGATCGTGCGCCCCTTGAAACTCCCGAAGGCGTACCGTTCGTGGATCGAGCCGCTGACGTTTACGTTCCCATCCTTCGTGATCGCCGGGCCGATCTGGATGTCGACGGCCTGCCGGATCCGCGTGCCACCCGTCGTCGCGCTTGCCTGCTCGTACCAGCCTTGGGCGGTCAGCGAAGCGGTGTAGGAGAGCACGCCGCAGCGGGGCTTCACCGTCGTCGAGAACGTGCCGTCGCTCCGTACCGAAGCCGTGACCGGCGCGGTGTCGTAGACGTTGCACGATGCCGGGTAGTCAGGACTCGGAGTGATCGTCACGGTCTTGCCGGACACAGCGGCACCCGATGCCGTGAGCGTGCCGCTGAGTTTGATCGGCTGGCCGTAGTCGGCCTTGCTGCGATCGGCGGTGAGCGTCAGCCTGGTCGGCGTCGTGTTCACCGTGAAGACGACGACCTTGCTGTCGCTCGGCAGGAACTCATCGGTCTCGTACACATAGGCGGAGACCGTGTGCGCGCTGTCGTCGACGTACGGCCGGGTGTTGACGGTGTACGTTGCGGTGAACTCACCGGCCTGGTCGGTCACGGCCGTCGCGTTCACCGACCCTCCGTTGGCGCCGAGGTTGACCGGCGCATTCGGAACCGGATTCCCGGTCGCCTGGTCGGTCACCTTTCCGCTGACGGCCGCGGACGGGTGCGCCTGGTCCAGGGTGTGAGGCGTGGCCTGCAAGTCGAGGACCGTCTGAATTTTCGCTTGGTCCGCAGTGTCAGCGCGTGCGGGGGCGGCCAGGGTGAGCGTGACCGCGACGCCGACGAGCGCGCTGAAGATCATGCGTCGCAATTGGTTGCCTTTGTCTTGGGGGATGAGGCGATGATCTTACACATCGCCGATGACAGAACGGCCGCCTTTATTTGCGGGCTTCGCCGGTGCGAAGAAAGCGCGGATGCCGTTACGCAGCGGCTCTGAGGCCTGTTCGTCAGTCGGTTGGGGCCGCCGGCATGACGATCCCGTAGAGGTTTGTCGCTCCTGGGCCTCGGGCAACGTGCACAAGAAGGGCTCCTGACGTTTCCAGCCCGCGAAGCATGCGGCGGACGGAGAGCTCTTCGAGAGCGAACCTTCGCGGCGAGGCGGTCAACACTCAGTCTCGGCGCTCTTAAGCGTTTCTCCCAGATTCATTCGAAAACTCGCACAGTCATCGGCAGGGGGCTCTTTGTGACACAAGAGGCCGAGACGAGACCCACGAGGGTCGGTTTCTTCACCGACACGTCGATCTGCATCGGCTGCAAGGCCTGTGAGGTGGCCTGCAAGGAGTGGAACGGCGTACCCGACGACGGGTTCGTCTTCCGGGCGACCTCGTACGACAACACCGGGCAGCTCGGCGCCGACACCTGGCGGCACGTCGCGTTCATCGAGCAGGACGACCGGTGGCTGATGTCGTCGGACGTGTGCAAGCACTGCACTCATGCGGCCTGCCTGGACGTGTGCCCCACGGGCGCGTTGTTCCGCACGGAGTTCGACACGGTGGTGGTGCAGGCGGACATCTGCAACGGCTGCGGTTACTGCGTGCCCGCCTGCCCGTACGGCGTGATCGACCGAAGGGAGCGCGACGGCCGGGCGTGGAAGTGCACGATGTGCTACGACCGGCAACGGGGAGGCCTGGAGCCGGCCTGCGCCAAGGCATGCCCGACCGACTCGATCCAGTTCGGCCCGCTCGACGAGTTGCGGGAGCGGGCCGCGGCCCGCCTCGAACGGCTGCATGCGGACGGCGTGGCCGAGGCCCGCCTGTACGGCGACAGCCCCGACGACGGCGTCGGCGGCGCCGGGGCGTTCTTCCTGCTGCTGGACGAGCCGGAGACCTATGGACTGCCGCCGGATCCGGTCGTCACCACGCGCGACCTTCCGGAGATGTGGCGGTGGGCGGGCGGGGCCGCGGTCGCCCTGGTCGGCGCCGTGGCGGCGTGCTTCCTGGGGAGCCGGCGATGAGGGCCGGGCGCGGCGGCGACCCCGCGGTGACGGTTCCCGAGGCCGAGTTCCGCTCCTACTACGGGCAGCCGGTCCTGAAGCCTCCGGTCTGGCACGAACCCCACATGCCGGTCTACCTCTATCTGGGCGGGCTGTCCGGGGCCTCCTCGGTGGTCGCCGCCGCGGCCCGCTTCTCCGGGCACGACCGCCTCGCCTTCGCCGCGAGGATGACCGCCTTCGCCGGGGCCGGCCTGGGATCGGGGCTCCTCGTCGCCGAGTTGGGCAGACCCGAGCGGTTCCTCAACATGTTGCGCGTCTTCAAGGTCACCTCCCCGATGAGCGTCGGCTCGTGGACCCTCGCCGTACACGGCGGTCTGACGGCGGCAGGCGCCGCCTCGGCGCTGACCGGACTGCTGCCCCTCGCGGGGGATGCGGCGGTCATGGCGAGCGCCCTGACCGGCCCCGTCATGGCCACCTACACCGGAGTGCTCCTCGCGGACACCGCCGTGCCCGCCTGGCATGCCGCCCGGCGCGAGATGCCCTTCCTGTTCGCGGGCAGCGCCCTGGCGAGCGCGGGGGCGGCCGGCATGCTGACGACTCCGCGCGCCGAGGCGGCGCCGGCCAGGGTGGCGGCGGCCCTGGGGGCCGTCATGGAGACCACCGCGGCGGCGATCATCGAACGGCGTCTCGGCCTGGAGGGCGAGCCGTACCACCAGGGCAGGGCGGGCCTTCTCATCAAGGCGTCGCGGGCTCTGACTCTGGCAGGCGGGCTGCTGGCCACGGTCGCCGGGCGCAGCCGCACGCTCACCGCCATGTCCGGCCTGGCCATCACCGCGGGCGCGTTGTGCACCCGATTCGGCATGCTGGCGGCAGGCAAGGCGTCGGCGCTCGACCCGAAGTACACCGTGGTCCCACAGCGAGACCGCGCCACGGGGCGAAGGCTCGTCGCCGTCCCCGACCAGGAGGGCGGCCCGGACACGCCGTAGCGCCGCGACGGAGGTCACCGCAGGCGCAGGGGCGCGCCTTCCCTGGGGACGAGCTCCCCGATGACGGGCGCGCCGGGGATCTCGCCCACGACCAGCAGCCCGCCGGACGTCTGCGCGTCGGCGAGCAGCAGCAGTTCGTCGCCCCCCACCCGGCCGGCGTCCAGGTGGGGCTCCACCCAGGCCAGGTTGCGTCGGGTGCCGCCGCTCACGTAGCCGTCCCGCAGGGCCTCGCGGGCACCCTCCAGGTACGGCACGGCGGCCACGTCGACCACCGCTGTGACGCCGCTCGCCCTGGCCAGCTTGTAGAGGTGCGCAAGCAGGCCGAATCCGGTGACGTCCGTGGCGCACCGCGCTCCCGCGGCCAGAGCGGCCCGGGAGGCGTCCGCGTTCAGCGTGGTCATCGCGGCGACGGCCTGGGGGAAGACCTCTCCGGTGGCCTTGTGCCTGGAGTTCAACACGCCCACCCCGAGCGGCTTGGACAGCGAGATCGGCAGCCCGGCTCGGCCTCCGTCGATGCGCAGCAGCCGGCCGGGATCGGCCAGGCCCGTCACCGCCATGCCGTACTTGGGCTCGGGATCGTCGACGCTGTGGCCGCCGGCCACGTGGCATCCCGCCTTGAGAGCCACGTCGAGGCCCCCGCGCAGGACCTCTCTGGCCAGTTCGAGCGGCAGGGTGTCCCGGGGCCAGCCCAGCAGGTTGACCGCGACGAGCGGCTCGCCGCCCACCGCGTAGACGTCCGACAGCGCGTTGGCCGCGGCGATCCGCCCCCAGTCGTACGGGTCGTCCACGACGGGGGTGAAGAAGTCGGCCGTCGCGACGACCGCACGGCCGCCCTCGATCCGGACCACGGCGGCGTCGTCTCCGTCGTCCAGCCCGATCAGCAGGTCGCCGGGCGGTTCGGAGCCGATGAGGAGGCCGGAGACCATGATCTCCAGCTCGCCGGGTGGGATCTTGCACGCGCAACCGCCGCCGTGCGCGTACTGGGTCAGCCGGATCCCGGTTGGTGCCGTCGTCTCCGTCATGCCGCGCTCCTCCGGTCCGCGGGGCCCGTCCAGCCTGCCCGCGCCATGGTCCCGCCCCCGCCATGGTCCCGCCCCCGCCATGGTCCCGCCCCTGCCATGGTCAGCCCCTGACATGGCACGCCACGTCGTGGCGTGCCGCAAGAGCCGTACCCGGTTCGGGTTAGGTTTTCTCCTGGAGGTGTCTGGGCGCCTGGTGGCCCCCGCGGTCTTCAAAACCGACGAGGCCGAGGTCCTCGGCCTGGCGGGTTCGATTCCCGTCCGCCTCCGCCACCCATTTCCACCAGGGAGAACACCCCGTCACGCCCTGTGCGTGCCACCCCGGGGGTGCCCGCATCACGGCCTGATCGCCCGAGAGACGGCCGCGGAAGCCGGGATGAGCGCAACCACCTTCTCCGCCGGCACCGGCTCGGCGGTCACATCGACCGCTCTTCTCAACGGGCGAGCAGATTCCGCAGAGGGTCAGGCATGGATTTTGTGGTCGAAATGATCGCAAAAGCCGCCAGTCATCCCGTACCGTACGATGATCAACTAGATACGGGGAGACGATCGTGTTCAAGAAGCTGCTGCAAGTGGGAGCGATGTTGACGATCGCGGCCGGCCTCCTGGTCGCGCCGGCCACCGCGGCCAACGCGGGCGCGTACGGCTGCACAGGTACCGACGTCGGCAGCTGGCCGGTGTACGACGAGTACGGCACGGTCGGCGACATCCACCTGTACTACGACTCCAGCACCGGCTGGAATTGCGCCGCCGCCGTGAAGCGGACCAGTTACGTCTTCTACGGCCTGGCGACGCACATCTACATCACGATCAACAACAGTGCCTACGACGACAATCACGTCAAGAACAACTTCGCTTCCGACAGCGGCATGTACAAGTACTACGCGGGTCCGGCGAAGGTGTACGGCAAGGGCATGTGCATCTGGCTTCAGGCGGGGATCGCGGACGTCTCCGGGCCCAACGCCCAGGGGAACTACATCACGCGGTACGTCAACCGGGTGGCATGCGGCTGAGCCTGCGTGAGGCGTCCTCGGCCTGGCGGGTTCGATTCCCGTCCGCCTCCGCTTACGGCGCCCGGCGTCAGGCGTCGAAGCCGGTGCCGCGGCTGATCCGCTCCCAGGCCAGCGTCTCGGCGCGGGAGGCGTCGAGGCGGGCGAGGATCGCGTCGGTGGCGTCGTCGCCCAGGGGCAGTTGCAGCGGCGTCTCCTCCGCCTCCAACGCGGTGAGGATGGCCGCGGCGGCCTTCGCGGGGTCGCCCGGCTGCTTCCCGTCCGAGCTCGGGAACTCGGTGCGGACGATCCCGACGGTGCCCTCGTAGCCGGGGATCGCCGCCGACTGGGTGGAGGAGGCGCTCGCGAGGCCGGTACGGAACGATCCGGGCTCCACGATCAGCACCTTGATCCCGAACGGGGCGACCTCCTGGGATAGAGCCTGCGAGAGCCCCTCGAGGGCGAACTTGGTCGCCGAGTAGGCGCCCACGCCGGGGAACGAGAAGCGGCCGCCCATGCTGCTCATCTGGACGATCACGCCCGACCCCTGCCGGCGCATGTGCGGCAGCACCGCCCTCGTCAGCGTGGCGGGGCCGAAGAAGTGCAGGTCCATCAGCTCGCGCAACTCCTGGTCGGTGGTCTCCTCGACCGCGCCGAGGTGCCCGCGGCCGGCGTTGTTGACCAGGACGTCGACCCGCCCGTGCCAAAGGATCACCTCGGCGACGACGGCGGCGATCCGCGCGCTGTCGGTCACGTCCAGCGGCACCGCGACCGCCCGGCCGGGATGTGCCGCGACCAGGTCGTCGAGGACCTCCGGCCTGCGCGCGGTGGCCACCACGGTGTCGCCGACGTCCAGGGCCGCCTCGGCGATCGACCGGCCGAAACCGGAGGACGCGCCCGTGATCAACCAGACCCTGCCGGACGGCTCATGCTCAGTGTTCATCGCGAATCTCCTCAGTGGGGAACGCCTCCATTGATGCCAGCGGATGCCCTTCCGCGTCCAAGACAGAAGGTCGTCTAGGTCATAAAGAGGATTTATGATCGCTGGATGGAGCTGCGTCAGCTGCGCTATCTCGTCACGATCGCCGATGTGGGAAACCTCGGGCGGGCCGCGGAACGGCTGTACGTGAGCCAGCCCGCCCTCTCATACGCCCTCAAGAACCTGGAATCCGAGCTCGGTGTGCGGCGGTTCGACCGCCACGCCGGAGGCGTCACCGAGACGGTGGCCGGACGTGACGTCGTCGCGGAGGCACGCCGGACCCTGCTCCAGGCCGCACGGGTGGCGGCCGTCGCGGAGCGGCACCTGCGCGGCGAGACCGGGGTGCTGCGGGTGGGCTTCGAGGCCAGCGGCGCCGGCGAGCTCACCACCCGGGCGCGGGCCGAGTTCGCCCGCCGCAATCCCGGCGTGCGGGTCGAGCCGAAGCGGTTCGACTGGAGCGAGGAGGTCACGGCGCTGCGCGACGGCCGGGTGGACGTCGCCTTCGTCTGGCTGCCCGCCGACCTCGCCGGCCTGCACGCGGAGATCGTGCACACCGAGCCCCGGGTCGTCGGCCTGCCGTCCGGCCACGCGCTCGCCCGCCGCGACGGCATCTCCGTGCTCGAGGTCAACGACGAACCGCTGATGTGGACAGAACGGGCACCACGGGCCTGGGTGGACTGGTGGGCGGTCAACCCCAGACCGGACGGGTCGGCGCCACGGTGGGGACCGACCAACGACAACGTCGAGGAGATGCTCGAGCAGGTCGCCGAAGGCACGGCCATCTGCTTCGCACCCCACAGCATGGCCCGTTACTACGCCCGCCCCGATCTCGCCTGGGTCCCGCTCACCGACGTCGAACCACTGAAGGTGGCCCTCGCCTGGGTCGACGGCGCGGACAATCCCCTCGTGCGGGGATTCGCCGCCGTCGTGTCCGAACTCGCGTCCGGCGAAGCCCTGTGACTGCGCGTCGTCGCAGGTGAGAGCGGGTGGCGCTGTACGTTGAAGTGTGGACCGACGAAGGCGCGTGCCGCGCACCGACGCCGTGCTCGCCGACCCGCGCCTGGCCGCGACGGCTGAGCGGCTCGGGCGGGCGGTGGTCAAGGACGCGATCGCCGCCGCCCAGCAGCGCGTACGGCAGGGCGAGATCGAGCCGGAGGACGTCGCCGGCGCGGCCCTGGCGGCGCTTCCCCCGCACGCCACCCACCTGCGCCCAGTGATCAACATGACCGGGGTCCTCCTCCACACCAACCTCGGCAGAGCGCCTCTGTCACCCGCGGCCGTCGAGGCCGCGGCCGCGGTGGCGGGCCCGGCCGACGTGGAGTTCGACCTGGCCACGGGCGCCCGGGCCAGGCGGGGCAGGACCGCCCTTGCGGCGCTCGCGGACGCCGTGCCCGCCGCGGACGACGTGCACGTGGTCAACAACAACGCCGCCGCGCTCGTCCTGGTCGCCACCGCCCTCGCCGCGGGACGGGAGATCGTGGTCAGCCGCGGCGAACTGGTGGAGATCGGTGACGGCTTCCGGATCCCCGACCTGCTGGTCTCGACCGGCGCGCGACTGCGTGAGGTCGGCACCACTAACCGCACCACGCTCGCCGACTACCGCGCGGCCGTGGGGCCGGAGACCGGTTTCGTGCTCAAGGTCCACCCCTCGAATTTCCGGATCGAGGGGTTCACCGGTTCCGCCGCAGTGGGAGACCTGGCCCGGCTCGGCGTGCCGGTGGTGTCCGACATCGGCTCGGGGCTGCTGGAGCGCGAGCCGCTGCTGCCCGACGAGCCCGACGCGGCGAGCACGCTGATGGCCGGGGCCCACCTGGTCACGGCCAGTGCCGACAAACTCCTCGGCGGTCCCCAGGCGGGGCTCCTGCTCGGGCGGCACGACCTCGTCGAGCGGTGCAGGCGGCATCCGCTCGCCCGCGCGCTGCGGGTCGGCAAGGTGACGCTCGCGGCCCTGGAGGCCACGTTGCGCGGACCCGCCCCGCCCGTCCATCAGGCGCTCCACGCCGACCCCCGAGAGCTGCTCGACCGCGCGGAGGCACTGGCGGGCGTGCTGGCCGGATCGGGGATCGACGCGAGAGCCGTACCGGCGGAGGCGACCGTGGGCGGCGGCGCGGCGCCCGGGGTGTCCCTGCCCAGCGCGGCGGTGAGCCTGCCGGAGCGGCTCGCCGCACCGCTGCGGACGGGGGATCCGCCCGTCGTCGGCAGGGTGGAGGGCGGCAGGC
Organism: Planotetraspora silvatica; assembly: GCF_016863315.1. GTDB lineage: Bacteria > Actinomycetota > Actinomycetes > Streptosporangiales > Streptosporangiaceae > Planotetraspora > Planotetraspora silvatica. The sequence goes on along the minus strand of NZ_BOOQ01000032.1, from coordinate 65,673 downwards.
TGCTGCTCGACCTGCGCGCCGTTCACGCGGGGCAGGACGGTGACGTGGCGAGGGCCGTGCTGGCGGCGAGCCGCTGATGCACGTCATCGCGACCGCCGGCCATGTCGACCACGGCAAGTCGACCCTGGTCAGGGCGCTCACCGGGATGGAACCCGACCGGCTGGAGGAGGAGCGCAGGCGGGGGCTGACGATCGAGCTCGGCTTCGCCTGGACGGCCCTGCCGTCGGGGGAGCGGGTCGCGTTCGTCGACGTGCCGGGACACGAGCGGTTCCTCGGCACGATGCTCGCCGGGATCGGCCCGGTGCCCGCCGTGATGTTCGTGGTGGCCGCCGACGAGGGCTGGATGCCCCAGTCGGAGGAGCATCTGGTGGCGCTGGAGATCCTCGGCGTACGGCTGGGCCTGCTCGTCGTGACCCGCGCCGACCTCGCCGACCCCGGGCCCGCCGTCCGGGAGGCACGCGCCCGCCTGGCGGAGGGCGGTCTCGGCCGAGTCGAGGCGCTGGTCGTGAGCGGGCGCACGGGGGAGGGGCTCGGCGAGCTGCGAGCGGCCCTGGACCGGCTGGTGGCGGCCCTGCCCGTTCCCGACCCCGCGGCCCCGGTGCGCTTGTGGATCGACCGGGTCTTCAGCGTGCGCGGCAGCGGGACGGTGGTGACGGGGACGCTTCCCGCAGGCCGCGTCGCGGTCGGCGACGAGCTGGAGATGGACGGCGAACCGGTCGGGATCCGGGCCCTGGAGTCGCTGAAGAAGCGGGTGGACTCGGCGACCGGAGTGGCGAGGGTCGCGGTCAACCTGCGAGGCAGGGCCGTGCCGGAGCGTGGACGGGCCCTCGTCACGCCTGGTGCCTGGACCTCGAGCGACCTGGTCGACGTGCGGATCTCCGCCGCGCCGGGCTTCTCGGGTCCGTTGCCGAGGCGGCTGATCGCCCACATCGGGTCCGCGGCGATTCTCTGCGACGTGCGGCCGCTCGGCGGGCCGGCCGCACGGCTGCGCCTCGGCAGGCGGCTGCCGCTTCACCTCGGTGACCTCCTGCTGCTGCGTGATCCCGGCGGCCACCGGGCGTCGCGCGTGCTCGCCGGGGCGCGGGTCCTCGACGTGCGGCCGCCCGAGCTCGGCCGGCGGGGCGCGGCCCGGGCTCGCGCCGACGAACTCGCCGCGGCGAGCCTGGACGCGGAGTCCCTGCTCCGCGTCCACCGGCTGCTGCGCGGAGAGCAACTTCTGGCCATGGGCTGCGACCTCCCCGGCCCGCCGGTGGAAGGGGACTGGCACGCCGATCCCGCCCACTGGTCCCGGCTGGCCGGACGGCTGGCCGAGGTGGTGCGCGAGCACGCGGCCGACCATCCCCTGGAGCCCGGGATGCCGGTGGAGGCGGCCCGCCATGCGCTCGGGCTGCCCGACCGGAGGCTGGTCACGGCCCTGGTGCGGCCTCCGCTCGAGGCGGCGGGCGGCCGGATCGCCTGCGGACCGTCCGGCGGCCTGCCCGCGTCCGTGGCCGGAGCCGTCCGGAGGCTGGGCGCGGAGTTGTCCGCGCACCCCTTTCTCGCGCCGGAGGCGGGACGCCTCACCGATCTGGGGCTGGGTCCCCGTGAGCTGGCGGCAGCCGTACGGGCCGGGGCGCTGCTGCGGGTGGCCGACGGGATCGTGCTGCTGCCCGGGGCGGACGCCAGGGCGGCGGCGGTGCTGGCGGGGCTGCCCCAGCCCTTCACGGTCAGCCAGGCCAGGACCGCCCTCGGCACCAGCCGCAGGGTCGCGGTCCCCCTCCTGGAGCATCTCGACCGCCAGGGACTCACCGAGCGGGTGGACGACTACCACCGCAGATGCCGGGTAGGCGGCTCCTGACCAGCAGGTATACCTTCGAGTCAAAGGGCCGTCGTCGCCCGAGGGCCCGGTGACGGCCGCTCGGCCGCCCCCCACCCCCCGTCCTCGTCGCAGCCGGCGGCCGGAGACTCGGCAAGGAAGGAAGCCGCCATCATGCCGGGCAACAAGGCTGTCGTGTACGAGGGGCCAGGACATGTAGAGATCGTCGACACCGACTATCCCGAGTTCGAGCTCAAGGAGGGGCCGGGGGTGCCTCCGGCCAACGTCGGACGGAAGGTCGGGCACGGGGCGATCGTCAAACCGGTCGCCACCAACATCTGCGGGAGCGACCAGCACATGGTCCGCGGCCGCACCACCGCCCCGCCCGGACTCGTCCTCGGCCACGAGATCACCGGTGAGGTGGTGGAGGTCGGCCCCGACGTCGAGGTGATCAAGGTCGGCGACCTGGTGTCGGTGCCGTTCAACATCGCGTGCGGCCGCTGCCGCAACTGCAAGTCGGGCGACACCCACATCTGCGAGCGGGTCAACCCCGAGCAGCCGGGCGGAGCGTACGGCTATGTGGACATGGGCGGCTGGCCGGGCGGTCAGGCGGAGTACGTCCTGGTGCCCTACGCCGACTGGAACCTGCTCAGGTTCCCCGACAGGGATCAGGCGATGGAGAAGATCCTCGACCTGGCCATGCTCGCGGACATCTTCCCGACGGGCTACCACGGCTGCGTGTCGGCGGGCGTGACCAGCGGGTCGACGGTCTACGTCGCCGGCGCGGGACCGGTGGGGCTCGCCGCGGCGTGCTCGGCCTTCCTGCTCGGCGCCGCGGTGGTCATCGTCGGCGACCTCAACAAGGACCGGCTGGCCCAGGCGCACAGCTTCGGCTGCGAGACCGTGAACGTGGCGGACGGCGACCCGGGCGAGCAGATCGAGCAGATCCTCGGCGTTCCCGAGGTGGACGCGGGCGTCGACGCGGTCGGATTCGAGGCCAAGGGGCACGGGCCCGGCGCCGAGGAGGCGCCCGCCACCGTGCTCAACACCCTGATGCGGGTCACCAGGGCCGGCGGCAGGCTGGGCATTCCCGGGCTGTACGTCACCGGCGATCCCGGAGCCAAGGACGACGCGGCCAAGGAGGGGTCGCTGTCGATCCGGCTGGGCCTCGGATGGGCCAAGGCGCACTCGTTCGTCACCGGACAGTGCCCGGTCATGCGGTATCACCGCAAGCTCATGATGGCGATACTCAACGACCGCGTGCAGATCGCGAAGGCGGTCAACCCGACCGTCCTGCCGCTCGACCAGGCGCCTCACGGATATGAGGAGTTCGACCACGGAGCGGCTCGCAAGTACGTCCTCGACCCGCACGGCCTGATCACCGTGTGACGGGCCCGGCCTTCACGACGGGTGGGACGGTGTTCCGGCGAGGCCGCGATGCAGCAGGGCGGCGAGGGTGTCGATGATCTCCTCGTCTCCGGTCGCCGGGCCGTTCTCGCCCGCCGTGAGGACGGCTGTACACCCATGATCTGGGGACGCTGCCCGAGGTCACGGAAGGAGCCGCTCGTTGAGCATCGGCGCGGGGTAGCCGGGCACCGGGGCAGGATGCCGCCAGGGCTCGTGGACGGTCGATCCGGGGAGGCCGGCGAGCTCGGGGACGTACCGCCTCACGCACTCGCCGTCGGGATCGACCTTCTTGGCCTGGCGGAGGGGGTTGAGCACGCGGTTCGGCCGGGTGTCGTTGCCGGTGCCCGCGACCCACTGCCAGTTGCCGCAGTTGTTGGGGATGTCGGCGTCCAGCAGCAGATCGTTGAAGTGGTCCGCGCCGATCCGCCAGTCGATCCCGAGCCGCTTGGTGAGGAAGGAGCCGACGATCATCCGGAGGCGGTTGTGCATCCACCCCTCCTCACGCAGCTGGCGCATCCCGGCGTCCACGATCGGCACACCGGTCATGCCCTGGCGCCAGGCCTCCGCGGCCTCCGCGTCGTCCTCCCAGGTCGCACGCCGCGGCCGGTAGTCCCGCCGCGGCAGCTCGGGGAACGCGGAGGCGACCTGGTAGTAGAAGTCGCGCCAGCACAGCTGCCGCACGTAGTCCTCGCCGCCGGGCAAGGCCGCCGACCTCGTCACCACCTCGACGGGTGAGACGCACCCGAACCGCAGATAGGGGCTCAACATCGACGTCCGCACGGCCGCGAGGTCGTGGCCCTGGGCATAGCCGGCCAGCCCGCCGCCCAGCCATTCGTCCAGGCGCCGCCGCCCCTCGGTCTCACCACCCTTGAGCAGTCCGAACGGTTTCGGCGATGGAGCGGGAAGCGTTCCGGGGTCCACATTCGCGGGCAGCCGCACCTGGGCGGGAGGGTCGAGGACACGCCGTTTGCGGGTCTGCGACCAGACCCGCCAGTACGGCGTGAACACGCGGTAGTGGTCCCCTCCGATGGGCACGAGATCGCCGGGCGGCACCACGGTCAGGCCGGAGAACAGCCGGAAGTCGAGCCGTTCGCCCGCGCACGCGTCCGCGAGGCGCTCCTCGCGGCGCCGGGCGAACGTGCTGACGTCCGCCGCGGCCCAGATCCCGGCCGCCTGAACCTGCCGCGCCAGCTTGATCGCTTCGGCGACCGGGTCGCCGTGCCGTACCACCAGATCGCCGCCCAGTTCGCGGAGACGGGACCTCAGGTCATCCAGGGCACAGGACAGGAAGTCGGCACGATGGCGCGGTTCGATGGCCGGATCGACCACGAACAGCGGTACGACATGCCGCGCCTGCTCGCACGCCTCCGCCAGGGCCGGATTGTCGTGGACTCGAAGATCCCTGGTGAGCAGCACGATGACCGTCTCCACATACTGCTCTTCGAGGCGGATCCGGTGACCGGTTGCCGTGGCTCAGGAAGCTCCGCCGGGAGGGAGCGTGGGCAGCCCCGCGGGGGCGCCGTTCTCGATCAGGGCGAGCAGCGCGTCGGTGTCGGCGTACCTCTCGATCATGTCTCCCAGGGCGTCGAGTTGCCGTTCCCTCAGGGCGGAGAAGGACACCCCGGGGTCCGGCGTGAAGTCGTCCTTCCCCACCGCGGAGGCGACGTCGGCCAGGAAGGCGCGGCGGAAGGCGTCGTTCTCCAGTGCTCCGTGCCAGGTGGTGCCCCAGACCGCGCCAACCCGGCATCCGTCGAGGAACGGCTCGGCCTCCCCGTCGAAGGAGACGACCCCGTGGTGGATCTCGTAGGCCGCCACTCGGTGGCCGTACGCCTCGCCGACCGGCCGGGACAGGACCTTCTCCGTCCCGAACTCCACCGTGGCGGGAAGCAGCCCGAGCCCTTCGACCAGCCCCGCGCCGGACTCCACGTCGTCCATGATCGAGCGGGAGAGCATCTGGTAGCCGCCGCAGATTCCCAGGACGGGGCCCCGCCGTTCGGCCACGGCCGAGGCGAGGCCCGTACGGCGGAGCCAGTCGAGATCGCTCACCGTCGCGCGGGACCCCGGTAGGACCACCAGGTCGGCCTCCCTGACCTCCGCGGCCTCGGCGGGGGAGGACACGAACCGGACCGTGACCCCCGGCTCGGCCGCGAGGGCGTCGATGTCGGTGAAGTTCGAGATCCTCGGATAGCGCACCACGGCCACCCGCAGGCTCCGCCCGGTGTACGGCCCGGCCGCCGGTTCCGCGGCCTGCCGGTTGTCCAGGGCGAGGGAGTCCTCGAGGTCCATCCACAGGCCGTCGAGCCAGGGCAGCACGCCGTGGACAGGGCGTCCGGTGAGCTCCCTGAGCGTGTCGAGCCCAGGTTCGAGCAGTTCGCGCGCCCCACGGAACTTGTTGATCAGGAAGCCGCTGATCAGCGCCTGGTCCTCGGCCTCCAGCAGTGCGAGCGTGCCGTACAGCGAGGCGAAGACGCCGCCCCTGTCGATGTCGCCGACCACCACGACGGGGATGCCGGCCGCGCGGGCCAGCCCCATGTTGGCGATGTCCCCTCTGCGCAGGTTGATCTCCGCGGGGCTGCCCGCGCCCTCGCAGACGACGACGTCGAACTCCGCGCGCAGCCGCCGGTAGGACTCCAGGGCGACCGCCCTGAGCCGGTCCTTGTAGGCGAGGTACTCCATGGCGTCCACGTCGGCCAGGGGCCTGCCGAGCACGACCACCTGGCTGCGCCGCTCACCGCCGGGCTTCAGCAGAATCGGGTTCATGTCGGCGGTGGGCTCCAGGCCGGCGGCCTGCGCCTGGGCGACCTGGGCCCGCCCGATCTCGGCTCCGTCGGCGGTCACGTACGAGTTCAGCGACATGTTCTGCGCCTTGAACGGCGCGACCCGCACGCCTTGGCGGGCCAGCCACCGGCAGATTCCCGCCGTCACCACGCTCTTGCCCGCGTCTGAGGTCGTTCCTGCGACCAGCAGTGTCCCTTTCAGGGTCCCTTTCAGCACGGGCGCAAGCCTTTCAGGTGGGCAGCCGGAGGGTGAAGACCGATCCCCTGCCCGGCTCGCTCGTAGCGGACACGGTCCCGCCGTGGGCCTCCGCGAGCTTGCGGACGATGGACAGGCCGAGCCCGCTGCCGCCGGTGGCCCGGCTCCGCGACTTGTCCGCTCGCCAGAACCTGTCGAAGACATGGGCGAGGTCCTCGGCGGCGATCCCGGAGCCGGTGTCCTCGACGTCGATCACGACGTGAGTCCCGTCGATGCGCGAGCGCACCCGCACCGACCCGCCGCGAGGCGTGTGCCGTACGGCGTTGGAGACGAGGTTGCCCACGGCCTGGCGCACCCGCATCGGGTCGGCGAGGAGCTCCGGGTGGCCTTCCACGTGCGCGGTCAGTGCGACGCCCGCGGCGTCGGCGCTTCCCGTGTGCGCGGTGACGACCTGGGCGACGAGGTCGGGGACGCCGATCCGCTCCTTGCGCAGTCTGAGCGCGCCCGCGTCGGCCATCGCCAGGTCCTGGAGGTCGTCGATGACGTGTTGCAGGAGCACGGCCTCCTCCAGGAGTGAGGTCATCAGCGACCGGTCCGGCTCGACGACGCCGTCCTCGGCCGCCTCGAGCCAGCCGCGGATGTTGCTGAGCGGGGTGCGCAGTTCGTGCGCCACGTCGCTGACCATCGCCTTGCGCAGGTTCTCCAACTGTTCGCGGCGCTCCGACATCGCGTTGAAAGCCGTCGCGAGCCTGCCGATCTCGTCTCCGCGCTCGATGTCGACGCGGGCGGAGACGTCACCCTCCTCCATCCGCCTGGCCGCGCCGGTCAGCGCGCGCAGCGGGCCGATCAGCCGGATGCCGGCCAGGACGGTGACGGTGACGGTGGTCAGCAACACCAGTGCCGCGACCCCCGCGATCCGGGCCTGGTTCGACTGCGACAGGTCGAAGATCGTCGATGGTGTGGAGCCGCGGCTGCTGACGAACATCAGCGCGGTGGGCGCGACGTACGGCGCGAGCTGCTCGCGCCTGCCGGACGTGATGCAGTCCTCCACGATCTTCCGGTTCTTCGCGCTGTCCTGGCGGGGGGCCGTCTCCCGGCCGGCGGCGGCCGGTACGTCCCGGGTGGTGGCGCCGGCCCGCGTCTCCTGGGAGGTGGCGCCGGCCGGCGCGGGCAACGGCGTCCAGCTGAAGTCGAGGCCGAGTTTCACGTCCGGTTGCCTCTGGTGCGCGAGGCAGGTGTGCACGAGCTTGCCGAGCCGGGTGAGCGCCTTCGCCTCGGTACGGGTCGGCCCGTCGAGGACCGGGGCGTCGCATCTGCTGGACAGATCCAGCCCGTGGTCGTCGGTCTCGACGCGCGGCCGCCCGCTGGGGCTCTCCACGATCTTCGTGGTGACCGTGACGGAGGCCTCACGCAGGCACGCCGCACGCCGCTGGGCGGCCGAGCGCAGAGTTTCGCGCTCGGTGCGGGTCAGCCGGTACGGCCCCACGGCGCGCGGATCGATGTGGCCGGTCGGCGAATCGGTCACCAGGGCGCCGTCGACGGACAGCGGGTCGATCACCGCCGTCGGCTTCGCGGGCAACGAGATCGGGCCGGTGTCGGAGTCGAGGATCGGCGTGCGGTCCTCGGTGGTCAGCGTGATCCTGTGCTTGATCCGCCGCGCCAGGTCGCTCACCGCCTGCCGTGCTCCATCCCAGTTGGGATGGGTGGCCGCGTAGCCGACGAGCGCGTCGTAGGTCCTGGCGTCGTCGGCGAGGGCCTGGCCCTGCTCCTGCTGGATGGCCACCGTGGTGCTCCGTACGGTCAGCCAGGCGGTCGCCGCGATGGAGCAGACGGAAACGAGCACGGACACCGCCAGCAACCGCATGAGCAGGCTGCGGCGAAACGGCACGTCACGGCGCATCGTGGGTGTCCCGCCCGCTGCTCACGGGGGCCTCGGCGCCGTCGGTCAGCTTGTAGCCCACCCCGTAGACGGTGACCAGCCGTACGGGACGGCGGGGCTCGGGCTCGATCTTCCTGCGGAGGTTCATCACGTGGACGTCGACCGTCCGCGAGGTGATGTAGCGGTCGAAACCGTGCAGGTGGCCGAGGATCTGCTCCCGGGTGAACACCCGGCCGGGCTCGGCCGCCATCAGTTCGAGCACCTGGAACTCGCCGGGAGTGCACTCGATGCGCCGGCCGTCCACGCTGATCTCATGGCGGACCGGATCCACCGCCAGCGGGCCGACCCGGAGCATCGGGTCGATCTTCGGGGCCGTGGGCCGGGTCCGCCGGAGCAGCGTGCGGACGCGGGCGGTCAGCTCCCGCGGGCTGTAGGGCTTGGTCATGTAGTCGTCGGCGCCCAGGTCGAGGCCGAGGAGCAGATCGTCCTCCGTGGAGCGGGCGGTCAGCATGAGGACGGGGAGGTCCGACTCGGCGCGGAGGATGCGGCACACGTCCAGCCCGTCGACCTTGGGCATCATCACGTCGAGCACGAGAAGGTCGGGCGGCGTGCGGCGGACGGTGTCCAGGGCTTCACGGCCGTCGTGCACGGTGACGACCGAGTGCCCCTCCCGCTCCAGGTAGCGGCGGACCAACTCGGCCTGCTTCACGTTGTCCTCCGCGACCAGGACGTATGCGCACATATCGGCGATCCTAGGCGCGGCCTCGGGGCATTCGAACGCCCCCTGCCTGGTGGTTCATGGGACGGCTAAGGGTTCCTGACAGGTTTCTGACAACCCTGGCCCATCGTGTCCGGCATGCCGAGAGTGGCCGGACCTACGCCGACGACGACCAGCCGGCCGAATCCACGATGAACAAGATCGACAATGACTGCACGATGGAGGCCTTCGGTGGCAGGGACTGACGAAGTGGACGCGCCGCCGAGGAAGGGACGGAAACGGATCGTCCTGGGGGTGTTCGTCCTGGTCGCCGTCGTGGCGGCCGGTGGGATCGCGGTCGCGGTGATCGGCCACGACGGGAAGCCGGAGGCGACCGGTGCCGGCAAGGCTCCGGTGGCGACCACGTCCGTGGTCAAGACCGACCTCTCCGACACCCGGTCGCTCCCGGGCACGCTGGGCTACGGCGTCGAACGCTCGGTGCGGGGCGCGGGCACGGGACTGGTCACCCGGCTGCCGAAGGCGGGGGCCACGGTGGTCAGGGGCAAGCCGCTCTACTGGGTGGACGATCGCCCCGTGCCGGCCTTCGTCGGTGACACGCCCCTGTTCCGCAAGCTGGACAAGGTGGGCACCCGGGGCCGTGACGTGACCGTGGTGGCGAACAATCTGCGGGCGCTCGGATACTCCATCGGCTACATGCCGCCCCAGACGCCGGTAGCGGGGAAACCCTCCGTGCCGGGTGACGTCTTCACCGCTTCGCTCAAGTCGGCGCTCAAGCAGTGGCAGGTGGCCGCCGGGCTGCAGCCCACCGGCACCCTGGACATCGGCCAGGTCGTCGTGCTCTCCGGGCCGGCGCGGGTCGCGTCCATCAAGGCCCAGCTCGGGGACCCCGTGGCGGAGGAGCTGATCACGGTCACCCCGACGGCCAAGGTCGTGACCGTACCTGTGGACGCCACCGACGTGGGCACCATCCGCCTGAAGGCCCGCGCGAGCATCGCGCTCCCCAGCGGAAAGAAGATCGCCGGGCAGGTCACGGCGATCGGGAGGACCGTTCAGGACGTGACGGACGGCTCCGGCCAGACCGCGGCCCAACTGAACATCACCGTCACCCCGCGCAAAGCGGCTGATGTGAAGGCGCTGGACGCCGCGGGCGTCGAGGTGACCTTCACTTCCCAGGTCCGGCGAGGTGTTCTCGCGGTTCCGGTCGGCGCGCTGCTGGCCCTGCGCGAGGGCGGCTACGCCCTCCAACTCCCCGACGGGAAGCTGATCGCGGCGGAGACCGGGATGTTCGTCCGGGGAATGGTCGAGGTCACCGGCAAGGGCGTCACCGAGGGCCTCGAAGTGGTGACGAGCTCATGACCTCCGGGGTCCCCGTCATGCGCGTCCATCGGGCCAGCAAGCTCCATCCGGGTGGCGTCACCGCTCTCGACGACGTTTCGCTGGTGATCGACGAGGGTGAGCTGCTGGCGATCCTCGGCCCGTCGGGATCGGGCAAGTCCACGCTGCTGAACATCATGGGCACGCTCGACCTGCCGACCAGCGGCACCGTGGAGATCGGCGGCCAGGACGTCGCGGCCCTCACCGACCGGAGGTTGTCCGCGCTGCGCGGCCGGCTCCTGGGGTTCGTCTTCCAGCAGTTCCACCTGACGGACGGGCTGAGCGCCGCCGAGAACGTGGCCACGGGGCTCCTCTACGCCGGTGTGCCCCACCGCAGGCGCCGCCCGCTGGCGCTCGAGGCGCTGGCACGGGTGGGACTCGCCCATCGGGTCGGACATCTGCCCCATCAGCTCTCCGGTGGGGAGAGACAGCGGGTCGCCATCGCGCGGGCCCTGGTCAACGAGCCGACGCTGGTCCTCGCGGACGAGCCGACGGGCGCCCTCGACACGGCCAACGGCCAGGCCGTGCTCGAACTGCTGATCAAGCTGAACGCCGAAGGCACCACGATCGCGATCGTCACCCATGACAGGGACATCGCGGCACGGGTGCCCCGGCGGGTGGAGATCCTCGACGGCCGGATCGTGGCCGACGTCCGTACGGGGAGCATGTCATGAGGCGGGCCACTCGAACCGATCCCGTCCGTCTCGCCCCGGGCGACATCCTGCGGCTCGGGCTGCTGGGCATCCGCACCCGGAAGATGCGGGCGGCGCTGTCCGCTCTGGGCATCTCGATCGGCATCGCCACTCTGATCATCGTGATGGGGATCCCGGCCTCCAGCCAGCAGGCCCTGATGAACGAACTGTCCGCGCTCGGCACCAACATGTTGCGCGCGGAACCCATGCCCAACCAGGATCCCCCGGTCCTGCTGCCGGAGACTGCCGACGGCATGGCCGCCCGCATCGCCCCCGTCACCGTGGCGAGCGCGGTCGCCAACACCCACGCCGTCGTGGCCCGATCAGACAAGGTCGACGCCGGAGACGCCGCCGGCATCAGCGTGCTCGCCGGCCGCGTCAACCTGCTCGCCGCGGTCAACGGCTCGGTCCAGTACGGGCGATTCCTCACCGCCTCGACCGACAGGTTCCCGACCGTCGTCCTCGGATATGAGGCCGCGGCACGTCTCGGCGTCAATGAGTTGCCGCCCGGCCAGGAGCCCCCGCAGGTGTTCGTCGGCGACCACTGGTTCACCGTGATCGGCATTCTGCGCTCGATGCCACTCGCCCCCGAGCTGGACCGCTCCGTCCTGGTCGGCTGGGAGGCCGCCCGGAAGTACCTGCGTTTCGACGGGCATCCGACGGTCGTCTACGTGCAGGCGAGGGAGGACGCCCTGGAGGACGTGCGGGAGGTCCTTCCCGCCACCCTCCACCCGGAGACGCCCGACCTGGTGGTGGTCAGCCGCCCCTCGGACGCGCTCGCGGCCAAGCGCGTGACGGAGACCACGTTCTCCGCGCTCTTCCTCGGGCTCGCCGGCGTCGCCCTGCTGGTCGGGGGCATCGGCGTGGCCAACACCATGGTGGTCTCCGTCCTGGAACGCCGCCGCGAGATCGGCCTGCGGCGGGCGCTCGGCGCGACCCGGGGCCACATCCGGGCCCAGTTCCTCACCGAGTCGGTCGCGCTCTCCGGGCTGGGAGGCGTGATCGGCACCCTGCTGGGGGTTCTGGTGGCCGTCGGCTACTCGGCGTACCAGGGGTGGCCGCCGGTGATCCCGCCGGTCGCGGCCTTCGGCGGCATCGGCGGGGCCGTGGTGGTCGGCATGGCCGCCGGGGTCTACCCCTCCATCCGCGCCTCGCGCCTGACCCCGACCGACGCCCTGGCCGCGCCCTGACCCCCCGCGATTTTTCCGGGCCCCGACCACGACCGGACCCTCATCGCCCCCTGACAGGTTCCTCACAACTCCTGGAGATGCTCACCCTCATGATTTCCCTCTCTGATCGCAGCGTCCGGCTCGCCGCCGTGGTGCTCGCCGGTTGTTGCTGGCTCACCGCGTGCGGTGGCTCGGACAGCAAGGTGGCCGCGCAGAACGACGGCGTCGCGTCCCTGGTCACCGAGTCTCCCGCCGGCACGTCCGGTACGGCGAAGGCCGATCCGGCGGGGGACTCCTCTTCTGGCTCTTCTTCCGAGTCCAAGCGGCCCCAGTTGCGCCTGGACAGCTCAGCGGAGGAGGTGGCGGCGTACCGGAAGGCCTACGCCGAATGCCTGACGGACCATGGATCGCCCACCAAGACGAGCGGTGAGCCCACCAAGGCGGAAGTGAAGGCGTACGAGGCCGCGAGGAAGGCGTGTGTGAACAAGGAGCCGCTGATGCCTCCGGAGTTCAGTCCCAAGACGAACCCTCATTACGCCGACGACGTGCGCAAAGAGGTCGCGTGTCTGAAGCGGCATGGGTTCAAGGTGCACATCACGCCGGCCACGGGTTCCGATCCCAATGCGATCGGGTGGACGTACGACAGTATCCCGGGGGAGGGCGTGGACATCACGAAGATCCAGAATGTCTGCCGGGCGGAGGGGTACGGCGGCGGAGCCGCCCTAGAGCCCGGCGCCGCCTGACCTCCTCCCCCCTTGGCCGTGATCATGCACAGGTTCGGTGGCGGGGTGTCTGACCTGCGCCGATCTCGGTCGTGATCATGCACGGGCTCGGTGTTGTGCGGGTTGACCTGCGGTGATGTGCGGCGTGATCATGCACGGAATCGGAAGATGGCACCCTGAGCTGGGGAAATCCTCTCCGTGATCATGCACGTGCGGGGGCCGCGCATGATCACGCCCGGAGTATGGCCAGGTCGGCGATGCCGTACCCGAAGGTGTGCATGATCACGTATGCCGTGAGGCCGGGTCAGGAGCGCTTCGCCCGAAAGCGTGCATGATCACGCTTGAGAAAGCGGCAGGTCGGACACCCCGTCGCCGAAAGTGTGCATGATCACGCCCGGGGGGTGGAGGGGTCACTCGGGCCAGGCGGAATTCTGGATGACTTCGACGAAGTCGATGTGGCGGAAGCCTGGGACGAAGTGCTCGAGCACGTCCGCGTTTACGGTGCCGAACGTCGAAGCCGGCCGATCCTTGAACCCGTCGGTGAACGCCGCCAGAATCTGTCGCTTGAAGTCGGGGCGCGGATGGGCGGCGATGACCGCCGCGACGTCATCGGGGTCGAGATCGCCGTAGCCGATGCCGAGCACGTCCGTCTCCACACCCGCCGTGACCAGGGCGATCTCGGGATCCAGCCGATACGGGACCTCGGGCGTGGTGTGCAGGGCGATCGCCTCCCACACCCTGCGGACGTCGGCAGCGGGCACTCCGTGGGAGTCGAGGAACCGGCGGGCCTCGTCCGCCCCGTCGAGCTCGAACCGCTGGTCGGTGCGCCGGTAGGTCTCGGTCAGCCCCAGGTCGTGGAACATCGCGCCGACGTACATCAACTCGGCGTCGGCCGACAGCCCGAGACGTCTGCCCTGCAGCGTCCCGAAGAGGTAGACACGCCGGGAGTGGTGATAGATCAGGGGCGTCGCCGCGTCCCGGACGAGTTCGGTCGCCTCGGCGGCGAGTTGCGAGTCGGGTACGGCGACGCCCGCGATGGTCTCCGACATGTCAGCGATCTCCTTCGCCCACCTGCGATGTCTGGCTGGAACATGCCCCGCGGTTTGGCCGGATTGCCTCCCCGAAAGGACAAGAACGCCTGGTAGGACATGGTCTATCCCTTCGCGGCGCCTGCCCGAGACCGTCGGTGGCGTCTGCGAGGATGCGGTCTCCGAACGTCCAAGGGGGGCCGGTCAATGGGTGAAGTGGATGGAGCCGCCGAGGAGATGGCGAAGCTGGCCGAGTGGCTCGTCTCCGACGCGCTGCGCGCTCGGCGCCACTGGAGCGAGCCCCGGTTCCGCCGGTCGGTGACGGCCCTGGCCGATCGGCCCGATCAGGCAGGCTGGGCGCGTACGGTCGACCGTACGCTGCTTTCCGGCCTGCGGCAGGCGGTCACGGCCGCGTGGCACGGCGGCTGGCAGCCCGCGGACGTCGCCCGGAAGGTCCGCCGCGCGTTCGGCGGCGAGCATGTACGGCTCAGCATCGACGCGATGGCCGAGGAGATGCGGGCATATGCCGCAATAGCCGTGGATGACCGGTGGCTGGCTCAGCTTTCCGCGCTCGACGCCCGCGTGTGGTGGGAGGCCGACGAGGAGATCCTGCGCGAGAAGGGCGACCGCGTCGCGATGGTCACCCGTGCCGTCGAGGTCCTGTCGGTGCTGACCATGCTTCCCCGGCTGGAGCGGCTCTGCCCACTGCCCGGTACAGCTCGTCGTGTCGTACATGTCCCTGGCCGGGCGGCCACTGAGCGGACCCTCGCCCGTATCCGCGCGTTGCTGGCGAAGGCCGAGTCCACCGAGTTCCCCGCCGAGGCGGAGACGTTCACGTCGGCGGCGCAGTCGCTGATGGCCAGGCACAGCATCGACGCCGCGATGCTCGCCGCCGAGCCCGGCGGCGTGCAGGAGCCGGGTGGCCGCCGGTTGGGGATCGACGCCCCTTACGAGAAGCCCAAGGCGATCCTGCTCGATGTCGTGGCCTCGGCCAACCGGTGCCGCGCGATCTGGAGCAAGGAGCTCGGATTCTCCACGGTGCTCGGGTTCGATCCCGATCTTGACGCGGTGGAGTTGTTGTTCACGTCGCTGCTGGTGCAGGCGACCGCGGCGATGGTCCATGCCGGTGCCCGCCGTGACCTGGCCGGCAGGTCACGCACCCGATCGTTCCGCCAGTCGTTCCTCGCGGCATATGCCCAGCGCATCGGCGAACGGCTCCGCGCGGCCTCAGGTGAGGTGGTACGGCAGGCCGTGGCCGAGACAGGGAGTGATCTTCTGCCGGTGCTGGCCGCCCGGGAGCAGGCGGTGGACAAGGCCGTCACCGCGCTGTTCCCTCGGCTGGCGCGGAGCGGTGTCATGTCGGTCAACGATCGAGAAGGCTGGATGTCTGGGAGAGCCGCCGCCGACCTGGCCACTCTCCATGTCCGCGACAAGATCGCCTAAGGCGTCCCACGCCCCCATGTCCCGGCCCCAAGTTCTGGGGCTCGGGACCCAGCTCTCGAGCGTGATCATGCACGCCTTCGCGAATATGCCACCTGAGCTGCGGAGATGCCGCGCGCGATCATGCGCACATTCTGCGAATGACCCACTGACCTGCTGTGATGGGCATCGTGATCATGCACGCTGTCACTCGCGTCAGCAGGCTGCCCGTGCATGATCACGAAAAGTGAACGCCCAGGTCGCGACGTGTGTGCCCGAACTTGTGCATGATCACCAAATGCATATGGCCAGCTCAATCCCAGTTCTCCAGAAGGTGTGCATGATCACGCACAGTGTTTCCACAGGTGGAGGGATGTGTTGCCGAACCTGTGCATGATCACGCCCAGGGAAGGGGCCGGTCAGGGGTGGTCTTCACGAACCTGTGCATGATCACGCTGGGGATATATACGTTTTCTTGACGCCTTGGGGTGATAGGAACCCCCATCTGCCTTAGTAGTGTGCATTCGGCTTTATGCGCATTTGACGGGGAGGTGACCGAGTGGCCGGGTTAGTGCGGCCCCCGGTGACGGGGGATCTGCGGACGTGGCTGCTCGATGGGCTACACCAGGAGGACCTGAAGGCCGTGGGGCCACACGGTCCCGACGCGCCGGGGGAGCAACATCGCTGGTGGCAGGTGATGTGCCTGACCGGTGTGGACTACTTCTCGACGCTGGGCTATCAGCCGGGCATCGCCGCACTGGCGGCGGGTGCGCTGTCTCCGATCGCCACGCTCTTCCTCGTGTTGCTGACCTTGTTCGGGGCGTTGCCGGTCTACCGGCGGGTGGCGGCGGAGAGCCCGTACGGCCAGGGTTCGATCGCGATGCTCGAGCGACTGGCCCCGCAGTGGTGGGGCAAGTTGTTCGTGCTGGTCCTGCTCGGGTTCGCGGCCACGGACTTCGTGATCACGATGACCCTGTCGGCCGCCGACGCCACGGCGCACATCCTGGAGAATCCGTTCGTCCCCCACCTGTTCGACGGTCATCAGGTCCTCGTCACGCTGGGCCTGCTGACGTTGCTGAGCGCGGTGTTCCTGAAGGGCTTCAAGGAGGCCATCGGCATCGCGGTGGTGCTGGTCGGGGTCTATCTGGTGCTCAACGCGGTGGTCGTGGCCACGGCCCTCGTGCACGTCGTGGAGCAGCCCGACCTGGTCGTGAGCTGGAAGAAGGTCCTGACCACCGACCACAGCAGCCCCCTCGCGATGGTCGCCGTCTCGTTGCTGGTGATGCCGAAGCTCGCGCTCGGCATGTCCGGCTTCGAGACGGGTGCGGCCGTGATGCCGCTGGTCAAAGGCGATCTGAAGGGCCGGATCGCCGGCACCAAGCGCATGCTGACCGTCGCCGCCCTGATCATGAGTGTTTTCCTGATCTTCAGCAGCTTCGCGACGAGCGTGCTGATCCCGGAGAAGGAGTTCCAGGAGGGAGGTAAGGCCGCCGGCCGGGCCCTCGCCTACCTCGCCCACGACTACCTGGGCAACTACTTCGGGACGCTCTATGACGTCAGCACGATCGCGATCCTGTGGTTCGCCGGGGCGTCGGCGATGGCGGGACTGATCAATCTCGTCCCGCGTTACCTGCCCCGGTACGGCATGGCCCCCGACTGGACGCGCGCCGTCCGGCCCCTGGTGCTGGTGTTCACCGCGATCGCCTTCGCCATCACGATCATCTTCCACGCCGACGTCGACGCCCAGGGCGGCGCGTACGCCACAGGCGTGCTCGTGCTGATTCTCTCCGCGGCCGTCGCGGTGGCCGTCGCCGCCGCCCGTGCCGGGCAGACGAAGCTGGTGGCCGCGTTCGGGGTGATCGGCGTCGTCCTCGCCTACACGCTGGTGGCCAACGTGATCGAACGCCCGGACGGCGTGAAGATCGCGTTCTTCTTCATCGTCGCGATCATCGTGACGTCGATCGTCTCGCGCGCCACCCGCTCCACCGAGTTGCGGGTGACCGAGGTGCATCTCGATCCGCTCGCCGAGAAGCTCGTCGTCGAAGCATGCGGAGAGATCCACCTGATCGCGAACGAGCCGCACCAGCGCAACCAGAGCGAGTACACCGACAAGCGCCGCGAGCAGTGGCTGAACCACCGGCTGCCCAGCTCGGAGCCCATCATGTTCGTCGAGGTGACCGTGCCGGACGCCTCCGAGTTCGAGACCGAGCTCCGAGTCAGCGGCGAGGAGCTGTACGGCCACCGCATCCTGCGCATCGAGAGCTCGACCGTGCCGAACGCACTGGCCGCGCTTCTCCTCTACCTCAGGGACCGCACGGGGCAGGTGCCGCACATCTACTTCCACTGGACCGAGGGCAACCCGATCGCCGCCATGCTCCGCTACCTCCTCTTCGGTGGCGGGGACGTGCCGCCCCTGACCCGCGAGGTGTTGCGTCAGGCCGAGCCCGACGTCGAGCGACGGCCACACGTCCACGTCGGCTAGAACCGTGCCGGCCGTGCCGGCTGTGCACACGGCGAGGGCTCGCTACTTCGTGAGGATCATCTCGATGAGGCCGGCGGCGTAGGCGTACTCGGCCTCCGCGTCGAGACGGCCGAACCGTCCCCCCGCCTCGGAGGCCGCGAACCCGAGGATGAAGGTCGACAACAAGCGCTCGGCGCGTACGACGTCGTCTTCGGCGAGCCCGGCCTCCCGTAGCGCGGCGTAGGCGGTCTCTCGCGGCCGCTGGGCTGCCGGCGTGACGGCCGGGCGATGGAAGAGCAGCGGGAACAGATCGGGGTGTTTCCGCGCGACGGCGCGGATGCCGCCGGCCAGCAGGGTCAGCCGTTCGCGCCACGGCAGCGCCGCATCGGGGATCGGTATCTCCCCGTGCAGTCTCTCGACGAGGCCGTCGAGCAGGCCCTGCTTGTCCCCGATATGCCGGTAGAGGGCCATGGGGGTGACGTCGAGTTGCTCGGCGACGGAGCGCATCGTGACCGCGGCGAGCCCACGCTGGGCGGCCAGATCCCAGGTCGCGTCGATGATCTCACTCCGAGTCAGGCCTCTACGTCCCATTGACACTCCTCTTCGCATTTGTATACATTGTATATATACGCTGTATACTTTGGAGGCAGGATGCTGGACGCCTCGGAACTGGTCAAACGCTTCGGGCCGGTGCGCGCGCTCGACGGATTCGACCTGGTCGTCTCGGCCGGAGAGGTCTGCGGGCTCGTCGGCCACAACGGCGCGGGTAAGACGACCTTCGCTCGGATCGCATGCGGCCTGGACCGGCCCGACTCCGGCAGAGTGCTCGTCGCCGGGGCGGAGGCGGGTGGATGGGCGGCGCAGAGCAGGATCGGATGGGCGCCGCAGGAGCCGGCGCTCTACCCCACCGCCACGGCCAGGGAGAATCTCCGCCTCTTCGGAGGGCTCGCGGGGCTCCGTCGCGCGCGGCTGCGCACCGAGATCGCGGAGGTGGCGGCGGCGATGGGCCTTGAAGGCCTGCTCGACCGGCCGGTGGGTCACCTGTCCGGCGGGCAGCAGCGCCGCGTCCAGACCGCCACCGCGCTGCTGCACCGACCGCCGGTCCTTCTGCTGGACGAGCCGACCGTGGGCGCCGATCCCGAGACGCGGCAGGCGCTGCTCGCGGTGGTGCGCGCCCGCGCCCTGGAAGGGGCCGCCGTGTGTTACACGACGCACTACCTTCCCGAGCTGATCGAGCTCGACGCCACGCTGGCCGTCGTCTCCGGAGGCCGTGTGATCGCCCGGGGCACCCGTCAGGAGCTGCTCACGGGCCTGCCCGGCCGGGCCGTGCTGACGTTCGACGGTCCCGCACCCGGCGGCGGCGGTGCGGAGGCACTGGTCATCGCGTCCGCCCTCCCGGCAGAGGCGGCGGCGGAGGTGCTGGCGACGCTCGGCCCCGACGCGCGGCGGCTGCGCGGCGTCGACATCACCCAGCCCACGCTGGACGACCTCTACCGGCACATCGCCTCAGGGGAGCTGGACCGTGCTGCGTGACACCGCCATCGTCGCCAGGCACACCTGCGTGCTCCTCGGCCGGGACCCCGGCACGCTCATCGCGTACACGGTGATGTCGTCGGTGCTGATGGTGGTGCTGCACCCGGTGTACGAGCGGCTGGCCGCGCCGGGAGCGTCCGGGGTCCTGAGCGCGGCGAGCGGCACCGCGGTCATGTTCACTCTGCTCGCCCTGGACGTGGCGGGAGAGCAGCTGCTCAGCGAGCGCGACTGGCACACCTGGGACCGGCTGCGCGCGAGCTCCGTGTCTCGCGCGGCTCTCCTCGTCGGCAAGGCCCTGCCGCTCGTCGTGGTCTTTCTCGCGCTCCAGGCCCTGCTGTACGGCGAGGCCGCGTGGTGGTTCGGCCTCGATCTGGCGGGCGGCGCGTGGCGGCTCCCCGTTCTGTGTCTCCTGTGGGCCTGCTGCGTCGCCTCGCTGGGACTCGCGCTGGGAGCGTGGCTGCGCAGCCGCGGCCGGCTCGGCGCGGTCGCCGACATCGGGGCGATGGTCATGATGGGGCTCAGCGGCGCGCTCGTCCCGCTCGGCGGCCTTCCCGGCTGGTTCACCGGCCTGGCGCCGGCGACCCCCGGTTACTGGGCGGTTCACGGCGTGCAGGCCGCGTTCCGGTCAGGCAGCGGGTACGGCACGGCCGTCGCCGCGCTCTGCGCCGTCACACTGGCCGCCGGAGCGCTGGCGGTGGTCCGGATCGTCGCGTTCCCCGGCCGCCGCTGAGCGCTCAGAGGCGGAAGACGATCACGATGGCGAGGCCGTTGCCGAAGCCGGTCCATTCGCCGCAGGAGGCCACGGGAAGTCACCATCGAATGCGGATGATAGGGATTTCATCAATATCCGGCCTGGACACGTAGGAACCTCGTCAAGACCGGCGATCAGCCTGCTTGTCTGTACTTGGCTGGACACATGAGGATGGGACGGCCGGCCGGTCCCCGGCACACCGAACTGCTGGTCGCGGCGGGATTCGCCGTGGTCGTGGGGGGCTGCCTGACGGCGACCGCGGTCTTCCCACCGGGGGAGATCGTGGGCCGGATCGCCGTCCTCGCCGCCGTCCTGTGCGTCTTCGCGGCTCGGACGGCCGATCCTCTCGCGGCCCTGGCCACCGCCGTCATGGGCTGGCTGGTGGCCACCGGATTCCTGGTGAACCGCGAGGGTGAGCTCCGCTTCACCGGCTGGCCCGATCTGCTGCGTCTCGCCGTCCTGGTCGCGGCCGTCGCCATCGGGACGCTCTGGGGGAGGATCAGAATCGCCCGCCAGTACGCCGCTGTGACGATCATCGAGATCGCCCCCGACGACCCGTTGCTCGCAGATGCCGCCGCCCTCGCCGAACCGGCCGGTTCGGCGAGGGCGGTGAACCACTGACGGTCAGAGGCCGACGTCCCTGCGCGTGAGGTCCTCCATGCTTTCGCGGCGGACCACCAGCCTGGCCTTCCCCTGGCCGACGGCCACCACGGGCGGCCGGCAGGTCAGGTTGTAGGTGGACGCCATGGAGTGGTGGTAGGCGCCCGTGGCGGCCACGGCGACGACGTCGCCCGGGTGGATGTCGGCCGGCAAGGGCACGTCCTCCGCGATCACGTCGCCCGCCTCGCAGTGGTGTCCGACCACGGTCACCTCGCGATCGCCCTCGTGGGACGTACGGCCGATGAGCCTGACCTGGTAGCGGGAGCCGTACAGGGCGGGGCGGGGGTTGTCGCTCATGCCCCCGTCGACCGCCACGTAGGTGTGCCCGAGGCCCTTCTTGACGGAGATCACCCGGTAGAGGGTGACGCCGGCCGTTCCCGCGATGGCGCGGCCCGGCTCCACGATCAGGCGGGGAACGGGCAGCCCGAGTCCGGCGGCGCGTTCCTCGACCGCATGGGTCACGCGGTCGGCGAAGGCCTCGATGTTCAGCCTGGAGTCCCCCGGCCGATAGGCGATGCCGTGGCCGCCGCCGAGATCGAGTTGGGGCAGTGCCACGCCGTGGGTCTTCCAGACGCCGGCGAGATGCTCGACCATGGCGCGGGCGGCCCTCTCGAACGGCTCGACCTCTGTGATCTGGGATCCGAGATGGCAGTGCAGGCCGACGAGTTCCAGGCGCGGCTGCCTGAGCACGCGGCTCACGGCGTCGCCCGCGCCTCCGGTCGCGACGGACAGGCCGAACTTCTGGTTCTCCCCTCCGGTGCGGACCGCGGCGCTCTCGCCGGCCTCGATGTCCGGGATGACCCTGATCAGTACCTTCTGGCGCTGCCCCGCGGGTACCAGCGCGGCCAGCCGGTGGATCTCGTCCACGCTGTCCACGACGATCCGCCCGACGCGCTGCTCCACCGCCAGGTGGAGCTCGAGCGGGGTCTTGGCGTTGCCATGAAAGATGATCCTCGCGGCGGGGAAGCCGACGGAACGCGCGACGGCCAGTTCGCCCGCCGAGCAGACGTCGAGGCTCAGGCCCTCGGTGCTCAGCCAGCTCGCCATCGCGCGGCACAGGAACGCCTTGGCGGCGTAGGCGATCTCCGCGTTGGGCAGCGCGGCCCGGTAGGCGCGGGCCCGCAGGCGGACGTCGGTCTCGTCGATGACGTAGAGCGGCGTGCCGAACCGGTGGACGATCTCCATGAGCGGCACGTTGCCGATGGTGGCGATCCCGTCGTGCCGGAAGCGGGTGGTGGCCGACCACGGACCGTGTGCGGTCTCGGTCATGACAGTCATGCGGGCTCCTCCTCGGTGAGCAGGGCCTGCCCCAGGCCCACGACGGTTCTTGCGATGAGTTGGGTGTGGGTGGCGTCGGCGCCGGCGTCGCGCAGTTCGGTGACGGCACGCTCGAGATCGGGCATGTCGCGGCAGACGAGGTGGACCTCGAGGTCGAAGTCGCCGACGAGGGTGACCGCGCCCAGTACCGATCGCATCCTGCGCAGCCGTCCTTCGTAGACGTACGGCGTGGTGCCGGGCGCCAGCCGTACGCCGACGAGGGCCTGGGTCGTGAGGCCGAGCACGGCGGGGTCGACGTCGGCGTGGACGCCCACGAGGACGCCTCGTTCACGCAGGCGGCGCAGCCGCACCGAGACCGCGCTGTCGGCGAGTGCCAGCTCGCGGGCGAGCTCCCGGACCCGGGCCCGGCCGTCCATCCACAACGCGCGGAGCAGGCGCAGGTCGATGTCGTCGAGGACTCTCGCGCGCCTGGCCGGGGATCCGGCCCCATCAGCCGTCATGGACTCCCTCCAGGATCGCCCCAATAGTTACAAAAAGGACGCTAGATCCTGGGCGTCGGCGAATTCGTGATCAAGACGCGATCCCTACGCGGACGCCGTGAATGTTGACGTGCGGTTGACGACGCACCCCGTTCTGTAGCGATATGACCTTGATGAGCTGGATGTTCGGGCGGCCCGGACGTAGCGTCGAGGGCGTGAGCATCTCCGCCCCACCGTGTGACCACGCAGCCTCGACAGGTCCCGTCGTCCTCCGTGCGCTGCGGCACGGTGAGAGCACGTCGAACGTCGCCTGGGCCGAGTCCCTGGCCGGGGGTACGGCGACCGTCCCCTCCGACGACATGGAGATCTCACTGACCGATCTCGGACGACGGCAGGCCGCCGCGGTGGGGCGCTGGCTGTCGGCCCTGGATCAGCCCCCTGACATGGTGTGGTGCTCGCCGTACCTGCGGGCGGAGCAGACCTGGTCGCTGGCCCGGCGCGAACTGGTGGCGGCGGGACGCGAAGCACCGTGCGAGCGGGTGGACGCCCGGCTCCGTGACCGCCATCGCGGGCTGCTCCACCATCTGCCCCCCGCCGTGGTCGAGGAGCGCTTCCCCGGGGAGGCGGCGCGCGAGGGGCGCGAGGGCATGCTGGGCTACCGGCCTCCGGACGGCGAGTCGTTCATGGACGTGGCGGCGCGGCTACGCTCGGCCTGGCAGGACATCCGCGGCGACGCGGCGCATCAGCGCGTCCTGATCGTGGCGCACGACGCGGTCGTGCTGCTCCTGCGCCAGATCCTCGAAGGCCTGTCCGACGATGAGATCCTGGCGATCACCGCGGCCGGTCTTGCGGGCAACGGCTCGGTCACCACCTGGGAACGTCAGGAGAAGCGCTTCCGGCTGGCCTCCTACGACTTCCGTGGCCACCTGCGGCTCTGACGACCGCCGTCAGTTGAGCCTGCCGGTGCTCACGCCGTTGAACCAGCCCACATCGTCGGGGGCCGTCCGCACCGTGATGACACGGATGTTCGTGAAGTCGTCGAACGACTCCCGGCCGCCTTCCCGGCCGACGCCGCTCGCCTTCACTCCGCCCCACGGTGCGGACGGGTCCAGGCGGTGGTGATCGTTCACCCACACCATTCCGGCCTCGAGCCGTTCCGACACCCGGTGAGCCCGGGCGACATCGCGGGTCCAGACCGCCGAGCCCAGGCCGTACGGCGAGTCGTTGGCCAGCGAGACGGCCTCGTCCTCGTCCTCGAAGGGGATGACGACCACCACGGGACCGAAGATCTCCTCCTGCGCGACGCGCATGTCGTTGCGGACGTCGGCGAGCACGGTCGGTTCGACGAAGAAGCCGCCGGGGAGCCCGGGAACGTCGGCAGGGCGACCCCCCGTCACCAGGCGTGCGCCCTCGTCCAGCCCGATGCGGACGTAGTCGAGGATCCGGTCCCTGGCCGTCGCCGAGATGACCGGGCCGAGTTGTGTGCGCTCGTCGGTCGGGTCGCCGACCCGGATCGAACCGGTGACCTTGGCGAGGGCCTCGACGACCGAGTCGTACGCGCCGCGCTGTACGAGCAGCCGGCTGCCGGCGACGCAGGTCTGGCCCGCCCCGGCGAAGGCGGCGAAGGCGGCCCCCTGGGCGACGGCCTCGCTGGGCGCGTCGTCGAACACCAGCACGGGGGTCTTGCCGCCGAGTTCGAGGGTCGCCTTGGCGAAGTGACCCGCGGCGGCCAGGGCGATCGACCGGCCGGGCTCCGTGCCGCCTGTGAACACCACCTTCTCGACCAGTGGGTGGGCCGCCAGCGCGGCGCCCGCGACCGGGCCCAGGCCGGGGATCACGTTGAGCACTCCGGCGGGGATGCCGGCCTCGTCGGCGATGTCGGCGAGCATGAGCGCGGTCAGGGGGGTGTGCTCCGACGGCTTCAGGACGATCGAGTTTCCCGTCGCCAGCGCCGGGGCGAGGCTCTTGGACGCGATCATCAGCGGGTGGTTGAAGGACGACAGGATCCCGACCACTCCGAGCGGGAACCGGCTCGTGTAGGAGTGGTAGCCGTCGCCCATCGGGACCACGTCTCCCCGGTCGGCGAGCAGCAGCGCCGCGTTGTAGCGGTACCAGTCCGGGAGCCGGGCGATCTGGGCCCTCGTCTCGGTGATCGGCCGCCCGTTGCTCATGGTCTCGAGACGGAACAGGTCGTCGATCCGGCCCTCGATGCGGTCGGCGAAACGGTTCAGCACGCGTGCCCTCTCGTGGATGGACCTGTCTCGCCACACGCCGGAACGGAACACCTTGTCGGCCGTCTGGACGGCACGATCGACATCCTCGCCGGTCGCGCCCATGACCTGGATGAACACCTCCCCGGTCGCCGGATTCGTCACGTCGATCGGCGCGGCGTGCCCCTCGGCCACCCGCCCGCCGATGCGCAGGCCCGTGGCGGGCTCGTCGAACAGCGCGTCGCCGCTCATGGATGTCACCTCTTCGCCCGTATACCAAAATGTAGAACTGTATACAGGTTACCATATGTCATGTTATGTTCTGTATGTCGTATTTCTGCGATGGAATCGATGGGGAGGGCGACGTCAGGAGGAGGTGCCGATGGAGTCAGCCGCGGCGCGGGTGACCGGTGCGTTGCGTCAGCGTGTGCTGACCGGCGAACTGAGGCCCGGTGAGCCCCTGTCCCAGTCGCGCGTCGCCGCCGAGTACGGCGTCAGCCGGATTCCCGCACGGGACGCGTTGCAGACCCTGGCCGCCGAGGGGCTGGTGGACCTCGGCGCGTTCACCGCGGTCGTCCGGGGAACGTCGATCGGCGAACTCCAGGAGCTTTACGAGCTGCGCGAGGCGATCGAACCCCTCCTGACCAAGATCGCCGTGCCGAACGTCGGACGAGCCGAGATCGCCTTGATGACGTCGCTCCTCGGTGAGATGGAGGCACACCCGTCCTCGATGGACTGGCTCGCCGCCAACGCGAGGTTCCATGCCCTGATCTACACGCGGGCCGACCGTGTGCGCATGATCGAGCTCACCACCCAGCTCAGGCGGCTGACCGATCGCTATCTGTATCTGCACGTCGACATGTTCGGCGAGACCGGCCGCCTGGACCTCGAGCATCGCGAGATCCTCGAGGCCGTCGGAATCGGTGACGCCGCCGGGGTCGCCGAGCTGACACGCAGGCACATCGCGAAGTCACACGATTACCTCCTGCGCCACATGCTCCACCGGGAGCCGGCTCCGCAGGCCTGAGCCGGGTCCCGCCCGGCCTGATTCCTCTCACAACGGTCGGCCGTCGCATGTTCCGACAAGTTTACTAAGCCATTGACAGCTCTTAGCGAACCAGTGGTACTCTCTCGCGGAGAGCGCTCTCTTAGATGAGTTCGACCGATCGATGACCGGCGAAGCGCGCAGGCGAATCGACGCCGGTGCGCACCTCCGTCTCCGCTCCGGGGCCGGAGCGCCGTCACCAGCCCGGCTCGGCCCACCGCCGCCGGATCGTCGATCGGTCCTCGACGAAGGGAGAGCCCATGTCGAACATGCGCGGGCGCATGGACGTGGGAGCAAGCCCCGGCCGGAGGCTGGGACTTCGTCTCAAGGCGGGTGCCTCCGCCGTCCTATTAGGAGTGGGCACGGTGGGTGTCGCGTTCCTCACCGCCGTGGCCGTCCCCGGAGCCGCGAACGCCGCCGTTCCGGCCCCACCCCCCGGGTTCAGCCTCACCTGGAGCGACGACTTCGGCTCCGCCGCGGGAACGGGCGTGAACACGGGAACCTGGAAGTACGACACCGGTCCGGGCAGCAGTTTCGGCACCGGTGAGATCGAGACGATGACGAACAGCACGGCGAACGTCTTCCACGACGGCGCCGGGCACCTCGTCCTCAGGGCCCTGCATTCGGGGAGCAATCCCACCTCGGGCTGGACGTCCGGCCGCATCGAGACTCAGGCGGCGACGTTCGGCGCGCCGCCTGGCGGAGTCGTGCGGATGGAGTCGTCGATTCAGCAGCCCAACGTGACCACCGCCAACGGCGCCGGCTACTGGCCCGCCTTCTGGATGCTGGGCGCGCCGCTGCGCACCGGCACCCCCTGGCCGACCAGCGGCGAGATCGACATCCTTGAGGACATCAACGGCCGCAGTTCGGTGTTCGGGACCCTGCACTGCGGGACCAACCCGGGTGGCGTCTGCAACGAGTCGACCGGCATCGGCAGCGGCGAACGCCCCTGTCCAGGATGCCAGACGGGCTACCACACCTACGCGGTGGAGATCGACCGCTCGGTGTCGCCCGAGCAGATCAGGTGGTACCTCGACGGCAACAACTACTTCTCCCTCTCGGCGAATCGTGTCGACGCCACGACCTGGGCGAACGCCGTCGACCACCCGTTCTTCATCATCTATGACCTCGCGATGGGCGGCGGCTTCCCGGCGGCCTTCGGCGGCGGTCCCAACGCCGCGACCGTGTCCGGCGGGCAGATGAACATCGACTACGTCGCCGTCTACAACAAGCCCCCGGGCGGTGGCGGCGGCGGATCCAATCTCGCTCAGGGCAGGCCGACCACGGCCTCCTCGATCGAGAACGGGAGCCTCGTCGCGCCGAACGCCACGGACGGGAACACCGGCACGCGCTGGTCGAGCGGGTTCAGCGATCCGCAGTGGATCCAGGTGGACCTCGGCTCGACCCGGACGATCAACCGGGTCGTGCTGAACTGGGAGGCCGCCTACGGCAGGGCGTTCCAGGTCCAGACGTCGAACAACGGCACCTCCTGGACGACCGTCTACTCGACCACCACCGGCACGGGCGGCGTGCAGAACCTCGCGGTCTCGGGCTCGGGCCGATACGTGCGGGTGAACGGCACCCAGCGGGCGACGCCGTACGGCTACTCGCTCTGGGAGTTCCAGGTCTTCGGGCCCTAGCGATCGGGCGGGGTGGCGAGGCGAAGCCGATCCGCCTCGGCACCCCGTTTCCGCCGTTCACCTGACATCCCGCAAGCTGGTGAGAAACAACTGAGAGCGCTCTCTGTCTCTCTTGCCGGGCTCGTTGACGGCAACACTTACAACCGCGACGGCATACTCGGCCTGGCGCGTCGCCACGGCCTGCGGAGCCACCACTATCGGTGCCTTCTCCACGGCGACGTCGCCGTAGTTCATCCCGGCGAACGCCCCGCACCTGGCGATGGGACTCCTGCCGGCTCTGGTCGCCGGAACAGTCCTCATCGGCTTCGGCCTGGAGCCGGCTCTGTCCGAACACTGAATGGGCACGTCAGGAAACGCTCTCTTGCCTCGGGGCGGCGGCGAAGAAGGATGTGTGACCTGAGTGGCATCGCGAATTCGCCACGTCAACGGCATTGTGCCATTTCTCGTGAGTGAGCCGATGCGACGACTGACAGGAATTCCCGACGGATCGCAAAACTGGAATTGACTGGCAGATCCTGAGGAAGTTTCACGTCGACGGCTCCTGATGGCGGATCCCCCCGGAGGTCAGGACCTCAGGTGGATCCGGAAGGCCTTGACCTTTCCCCGATGACCTGCGGAATGACATCCGCCGTATTCTCCCGTGAAGACTCCAGGCGTATGTCATCCGCTCGGAGAAGCGGAGAGAACGGGAAAAGTGGCCATGGCGCGGACGCGGTTAACCGGATAGAAATATCTCATCACTTCTTATGAGGCCTGACGTTAGTTCACGCTGACCAGGGAGCGCTCTCTCGCTGGGAACCGGCGTCGGGCCGCCGTTCTCGATAGGCAGGTCGATGAGAACAGTCCGTGATCAGGGTGCGTGGAGAATGGCGCGCACACGTAGAGGCACCTCCTTCATCCGGCGTCTCGGCGTCACGGCCTCGGCGGTCGCGCTCACCGCCGCCGGGTTGGCGCCCATGACGGGCACCGCGTCCGCGCACACGAACAGGCAGCCGGACTTCGGGCCCAACGTCTTCGTGTACGACCCGTCGACGCCCGTCGCGGAGATCCAGGCGAAGTTCGACCAGATCTTCGCCCAGCAGGAGCACAACGAGATGGGCACCGCCCGTTACGCCGTGCTGTTCAAGCCGGGGCAGTACGACGTCAACGCGAGACTCGGTTACTACACCACGGTGGCCGGGCTCGGCCGGTCTCCCGACGACGTGGACGTCCACGGCGCGGTGCGGGTCGTCGGACAGCCCGACCCGAGCTCCGCGGCCGGCATCTCCGCGCTCACCAACTTCTGGCGCTCCGCCGAGAACCTGTCGGTGACGCCGACCGACTGGTCGAACCAGTGGGCGGTGTCGCAGGCCTCGCCGATGCGGCGGGTCCACATCAAGGGCATCCTCTGGCTGGAGCCGGGGAACGGCGGGTTCTCGAGCGGCGGCTACATCGCCGACTCCAAGGTCGACGGGATCACGATCAACGGCTCGCAGCAGCAGTGGCTGACCCGCGACAGCGTGCTCGGCGACATCTGGACCAACGGCGTGTGGAACCAGGTGTTCTCCGGTGTCACCGGCGCGCCCGCACAGGGCTTCCCGAGCCCGCCGTACACGACGCTCGCGACCAGCCCCGTGACACGGGAGAAGCCCTACCTCTACGTGGACGACGCGGGCCGCTACCGGGTGTTCCTCCCGGCACTGCGGCACGACACGTCCGGGACGACGTGGGACGCCGGCCAGCAGCAACAGGGCTCGTCGGCGTCGATCGACGACTTCTACATCGCCAAGCCGGGCGACAGCGCGGCGAAGATCAACCTGGCACTGCTGCTCGGCAAGAACCTCCTGCTCACTCCGGGCGTCTACCACCTCGACCAGCCCATCCACGTGCTGCGCAAGAACACGGTCATCCTGGGTCTGGGCATGCCGAGCCTGGCGCCGGACACCGGCAAGGCGGCGCTGCAGATCGCCGACGTCGACGGAGTCCGGGTCGCGGGCGTCCTCGTCGACGCCGGCAAGCGGGAGTCCGACACGCTCGTGCAGGTCGGCAGCCCCCTGAGTCATCGGGACCGCTCCGCCAACCCGACCTCGCTCCAGGACGTGTTCTTCCGGATCGGCGGCCCATGGGTCGGCAAGGCCGAGACGAGCCTCGTGGTGAACAGCGACGACACGATCATCGACAACATCTGGGCGTGGCGCGGCGATCACGGCAACGGGATCGGCTGGACCCAGAACACCGCGGACACGGGCGTCGTGATCAACGGCGACGACGTGACGGCTTACGGTCTGTTCGTCGAGCACTACCAGAAGTACCAGACGATCTGGAACGGCGAACGCGGGCGGACGATCTTCTACCAGAGCGAATTGCCCTACGACCCGCCGAGCCAGGCCGCGTGGACCAGCCCGACAGGCAAGGGCTACGCGTCGTACAAGGTCGGTCCCAGGGTGAAGTCCCACGACGCGTGGGGCCTCGGCGTCTACTCCTACTTCAACCAGGGAGTGGACATCCGCGCGGACCGTGGGATCGAGGCGCCGAAGACGCCGAAGGTCCGGTTCAACGACATGATCACGGTCTTCCTGGACGGCAGCGGCGGCATCGAGCGGACGATCAACGACGCGGGCACCCCCGTCGTCGGTTCGTACGGCACGAGCACCATCGTCAGCTACCCGTGATCTGACGCGATCACCTCATGTCGAGGCAGGCCGGTCCGGATCCCTCTCGGGCCGGCCTGCCGTACGAGGGAAACAGGTGATGACGGCGATCGGATGCTTTGGTACAACCGGTGTTGATATTGGTCGTACCGGGAGGGCGTCATGACCGAGTCGGACGGCGCGGCGGCAGACAGTGCGGCACGACGACGGCCCGCGGTGGTGTGGCGGGTGTCCCTGGTGCTGGCGGTGTGGGGACTGGTGAGCGTCCTGTTCACCTACATGTATCTGGACGAGCTGATCAACCGCGACAGCTACGACCACGGCAACTCCAGCTACCGGGTCCCCTTCCTGAACTTCCCCGCCGCGCTCGTCGCCACCGTCACGATGCTGGTGCTCGCCTACCTGGTCTTCAGGGGCGGCACGAAGGACCAGACGCGGACACTGAGCCTGGTCACGGTGGCTGTGGTCGTGAGCGCGGTCCTGGGGGTGGCGGCGATGTTCGTGCGGCCGGAGTCGATCACGATCTTCATGGCCGCGTTCGCGATCATCGGCCTCATGGTCGCGCGCTCGCCGGACGTCCGTGAATGGTGCCGATGGTGACCGTTCAGGCGGCGCCGGTGTAGGCGGCCGTCGTCCGGTCGGCGGCGGCCCGCGCCGTGGCCTCGTCCGCGCCCGCCGCGATGTCCGCGTCACCCCAGCGCTCGCCGCTGAGTGTGATGAACCGCTTGCCCTCCTCGGTCGTGAACCAGGCCGCGGCCTCCGCCGGATCCACGGCCTCCTTCGACGACAGGTGGAGCGTCAGGCCCATGAGGCCCATGTCCCAGCCGATGCCGACGGCGCCGGGGCCGAACTCGGTCCAGTGCTCGTCGACGTGGGCGGTGTGCTCGAGTTCGAACCGGGTGCCGCCATCGGGCTCGGCCGTGAGCCTCACTTCGATCCAGCTCACCATGTCGCCGTACTCCCAGGTGGCGGCGTAACTCTTCGGCGGATCGCAGCGCTCGATCAGGCCGCCCGCGTTGCCCTCGAGTTGGTAGCGGCCGCCGACGCGCAGGTCGCCCGACACCGGCAGGAACCATCGGGCGATGCGCTCGGGGTCGGTGCAGGCGTTCCAGAGGTCGTCGACGGACGTGTCGTAGGCCTGGCTGATGGTCAGGACGCGCGCCTCGCCCGCCTCCAGCACACGGGTGCCCAACTGCCGCCGCACTGCGTTGATCTGATGGGTGACATCGATCATGGAGTCTCGCCCTTCCGGTGCGGGCCCACGGCCCTGTTTCGCACGCCGAGCCGCGCACACGACGGAAACTACTCTTGGCGCTTATATACGTCAACCCTTATAAGGGCCGGTCGGAGCGCTGAGAAAGTTCAGACGATCCCTCATGTATCCCGGACGATCGCGATAGGTCCCCGCGTACGGATGTCCCTAACGTGAGTGGCTGGGTGCGCCGTCGCTCGAGGGCCGCCCCACCGACGATTCCCGATCAGAGACATTCGGCGGGATGCGTATCACGTGGGTTCTCATCTTTTTTCGGAAGGTTGTAATGAACGCTCGATCATTCCGCTTCGGGGTCAGTCTCCTCAATGTCGGTTCTTCCCGATCGGCCTGGCGCGCGCGGGTCCAGGAGGTCGCGGATCTGGGCTACGACGTCATGCAGGTGCCCGACCACTTCGGCGCGGTGGCGCCGTTCCCGGCCCTGGTGGCCGCGGCCGACGTGCCCGGCATTCGGCTGGGGACGTACGTGCTCAACGCCGGCGTGTTGAGCCCGGCCTACCTCGCCCGTGACGTGGCCGACACCTATCGGCTCACGGACGGCCGGCTCGAGCTCGGTCTGGGCGCCGGCTACGTGCCGGAGGAGTTCGCGGCGGCGGGCTTGCCGTTCGGCACGCCGGGGTCGCGTCTGCGCAAGCTCGAAGAGGTCGTCACGGGGGTGCGTGAGCTGCTGGCGGCCGAGGCCGACTCGCCGCAACCGCCGATCATGATGGCCGGTGCGGGCGACCGCATTCTCGCGCTGGCGGCTCGCAGTGCCGACATCATCAGCTTCCCGATCACGGCCGGCTTCGGCGCGGGCACCCCGGAGCAGGCTCTGAGCGCCCGTGTCGAACGCGTCCGGGAGGCGGCCGGCGAGCGGATCGGCGACATCGAGCTGAATCTCTTCGTGGCCGGCGCCGGCCACCGGGTGGCCGACATCGATCTTGCGGTGATCACCGCGGCCACGGGAATGCCGCCTGAGCAACTGGCTGAGCTGCCCGGCGTCCTGGTCGGCTCGCCGCGGGAGATCGCCGACACCCTGCTGCGTTACCGCGAGGAGTTCGGCATCAGCTACGTCAGTGTCCTGGAGCCTCACATGAGGACGTTCGCCGAGGTCATTCCGCTGCTGCGGTGACACGCCCCCGGCCGACCTGTGGCGCGGTGATGCGCGGTGAGGCGGTGCCGGCTGACCTGTGCGCGGTGACGCGGCGTCGCCTGACCTGAGCTGGCCTGAGCCGAGCCGGCCCGGCCGTCGCCCTTCCGGGTGACGGCCGGGCCGTTCGGCTATGCGGCCTCGCCGGTGGCGGCCTTGAGCTCCTCGATCAGGCCGACCGCTTCCTCCACGTCGCCGGGCGCCGCGATGTTGGCGATGATCAGGTGGTCCACGCCGGTGCCGTCGAGGCGGGTGATGTCCTCGGCGATCTGCCGCGGAGAGCCGCCGAGGAACGGCCGTCCCTCACCGAGCGGTTCCCTGACCAACGGCACGTTGGCGCGGGCGACCACGGTCAGCGCCGAGGGGTCGCGTCCCGCGTCGCGCGCGGCGTCGTGGAAGGCGGAGACGAGACCCTTCACGACCTCAGGCGACACGGCGATCGGGTTCAGTCCGTCCGCGATCCGCCCGGCTCGCTGAACGCCGGCGGGCGTCATGGCTCCCAGCAGGATGGGGAGATGCTCCTGGACCGGCTTGGGGTTCACCTCCGACGCCGCGATCCGGTAGAAACGCCCTTCGAACTCCACCGGGTCGGGGCCCCAGCACGCGCGCATCGCCGCGACGACCTCGTCCATGCCCGCGCCCTTGCGCCGCATCGGCACGTTGGCGGTCTCGAACTCCTGCGGCATCCATCCCTGTCCCAGACCGGCGATCACGCGACCGCCGCTGAACTGGTCCAGGGTCGCGAACCGGCGGGCCAGCACCACCGGCGGGTGCAGCAGGGCGTCGACCACGCTGGTCCCCAGCTTGATCCGCTTGGTCAGGGCGGCCACGTAGCTGAGCGTCTCCAGGGGTTCGAACGTCAGCCGGTAGGTCTCAGGGATCCGTGCCATCGAGCCGTCGGGCTGCGGCAGTTCCGCGTACGGGCGCAGGAGTCGTTCGTAGGTCCACAGTGAGTCGTAACCGATCCGCTCCGCCTCCTGCGCGACGCGGGCGATGTTGGCGGGCGAGGCGAGCCGCCCGGATGTCGGAAGCGCGATGCCGAGTTCCATGTGATTCCTCAGAAGTCGGAACGTAAAGGATCTCCAGAGTGCAGCTTGCTTGATCAGGTTAACCCGGACCGGTTGCGAAGATCGGCCCAGAGTTCACGCGTGGGGTGTCCTGATGGGAACCTGACGATTACGTGTTAGAAAGCGCTGATTTCGCAGCCATTTTCACCGTTCGCGACATAACGTCCGGCTAATGACCTGCGCGGGCTCGGAACGCGTACGGCGAGCGGTGTCAGGAGGAGACGATGGCCACGGTGATCGGGCTGACCTGTTACCCGATCAAGGGCTGCCGCGGAACGTCCTCCCCGGACGCGGACATGACGCGGGCGGGTCTCGCGCACGATCGCGCGTTCATGGTGATCGACGAGGCCGGCGTGTTCCGCAGCCAGCGGCGGGACCCGCGGCTCGCGCTCGTCCGCCCGGAGATCGAGGCCGCCGGGGAGCGGCTCGCCCTCCGCGCGGACGGCATGGACACCGTGCGGGTGGAGGTGGATCTGACCTCCACCCGGCGTGACGTGGAGCTCTTCGGCGTGCGATACACGGGCATCGACCAGGGGGACGCGGCGGCGGAATGGCTGTCCGAGATGCTCGGCCGGCCGAGCCGGCTCGTCCGGGTGCCGCCGGAGCATGATCGCGTCACCGACGGGCTCACACCGGGCACCTGTGGATACGCCGACAGCGGCGCCGTGCTCGTCACGACGGTGAGCTCGCTGGCCGCGTTGAACACCCGGATCGAGGCGCGGGGCGCCGAGCCGGTGCCGATGAGCCGCTTCCGGCCGAACATCGTGGTCGACGGCTGGGACGAGGCGCACACCGAGGACCGGATGCGCCGGTTCGAGGCCGGTGACGCCGAACTCGCCTACGCCAAGCTCGCCATCCGCTGTGCCGTCACCCTCGTCGATCAGGAGTCGGGCGGCAGGGCGGGTCCGGAGCCTCTCCGCACGCTCGCCGACTACCGTCGCACGACAGGGGGCGTCGCGTTCGGTGCCAAGTTCTCGGTGGCGCGGCCGGGCAAGCTGTCCGTGGGGGACGAGGTGACCGTCACCGCGTGGGGCGACTCCGCGTTGTGAGCGGTCGCCGCTGACATCACTCCGATCCCGGAACTTCATTTCACGTTGGTTGTCCTGGGACTCCAGGCTGTTCACGATGGCGGTCATGAGTGACCCCGAGGCGCAGCATGAGCACCACCATGGACCTCTCCACGGCCTGTCCGAGTTGATCGGCGAGCATCACGACCGCGCCGTGCGCCGTCACGAGGAGGAGGCGCTCGCCGAGGCGGCGGAGCAGGCGGGCTTCGACCTCGAAACCGACATCGGGCATCCGACCGCACAGCAGACGCCGGTCGGTTACGACCTGGAGACCGACATCGGCCTCGACAACGAGCCGCCGGAGCTGCGCCGGTAAAGCTCCCTCACGACCGGCTCACGGGCGGCGCCCTCGCCTGATCGGTCGCGCCGGGCCGTACGGACGCCGTGCTAGCGTCGCCGCTCGTGGCGGAGAACGTGGTGGCGGATGACGCGGCGTTGACGAACGTGTACGTGGGCCGCGCGGACGTGGACGCGGCCGGTGACCGCGGCTGGCTGCTGGGGCACTTCAAGCCGCTGGGCGACGTGCGGCACAGCGAGGACGTCGAGATCAAGTGGGGCGTGCACCCGCGTGGGGACGAGCGCGCCCAGTGGGTGACGGGCGAGCACCGCACGGCGCTGTTGATACTGATCAGCGGCCGGTTCCGGGTGGAGTTGCCGGGACGCAGCGTGGTGCTCGCCGAGCAGGGCGACTACATCGTCTGGGGTCATGGCGTCGATCACTCGTGGCACGCGGAAGAGGAGTCGGTGGTGCTCACCGTTCGCTGGCCGTCCGTCGCGGATTACGCGGCGCCGGCGCCCGACGCCGGGCCCGTGGCCCGGGGAGATCAGCCGGCTCGGGGAGATCAGCCGGCCCGGACCGGAGGCGGCCCCGGAAGGCGCGCCCGCGGGGTGACCGGCCGGGAATGAAGCCGGCCCGCCTTCTCGGAAGACGGGCCGGACGCATGTCAGCCGCAGTGGACCTGGTAGCCGTGACCGGCGAAGCGCTCGCCGCCGTAGTCGAAGTAACCGCCCACGTCGACGCACTCACCGCGGGCCGGGATGTAGATCGGGCCCGCCCATTGGTGGTAGTTCTGGTCGAGGCCGTCGTCGACGAACCCGGGGTAGGTCCTCGTCGACAGCTGCACGTCGAGATGGTTGACCAGCCCCGACCAGGAGGCGATCGGCTTGGCGATGGCGCAGTTCTTGCCCGTCGAGCTGTTGTAGTACAGCGAGACGTAGCCTCCGGTGCGGCTGCTGTCCAGTCCCTTGATCGGATAGGAGTCCAGGAACGCGTAACCGGATCCGCAGCTCGCCGTGGCGGCGGACGCGGGTGTGCTGATCAGCGCGGGCGTCACGGTCAGGGCGAGCACCGCGGCGGCCCCGGTGACGGCGCGGCGAGCAGACATCCTCATGGCAGGCATCCTCACGGCAGGGATCTTCAGGCTCAGCATCGGACGCTCGTACGGCCGAGGGGCTCACCGGTCTCGGGGAGCGGCCCGTAGCCGATCCAGCCGACGGCCACGGTGCAGTCCGACAAGGTGGCGGCGCCCGACGACCACAGCTCGGTGAACTTGCCGCTGTTGCAGCGCACGTCCTGGACGTGGTTGCCCGCGCCGGCCGCCGTCGTCGTCGCGATCGTGGTGCAGGCGTGCCACGAGCTGTGGCTGCTGCGGTAACCCTCCCAGACGTACAGGTAGGCCCAGTTCTTGTTGCAGCCCTTGAACTGCTTGACCGAGGCGAACGTCTGGCCGCCCGTGGTGACGTAGGCGGTCGTGCCGATCTGGGTCACGCTCGAGCACGAGGGGTTGGTCTCGGCGTGCGCCGGCCCGCTCAGCCCCAACACCAGGGGCAGGGCGATGATCCCGGCCCCGGCGGCCTTCGCGAGTCTTCTCTCCACGTTGCGATCCCTTTCGATTGACAGCGCCGCCTCACTGCGGCGGCGGCTGCCCGTCAGCGTGCCGGGGACCCCTGCACTCTCCCTGTACGGCCGGGCCTTACAAGCGAAGTCACAGGTCAGGGACCACTTGTACGTCGAAGAAGATGCCCCTCAGCTGCGGCAAGTAAGGGATGCCGCGATCGTCGACCATCTTCCAGAAGACCTTGCAGTGGACGCGCAGGTTGGGCGCCACCACCGGGACCCGGACGAGCACGGACTGGCCGGGCTGGGTGTCCGGGATCCGCACGCGGCGTGGTGAGTGGCACACGTCGGACCCGTCCCACGGCAGTTGCCTGTCCAGATAGCGGTCGTGCCAGAACACGCTGCCGCTGTTGGTGAGCTGCCACACCTTCTCGAACCGCGCGCCCTCCCGCACCTTCGTCCCGTCCGGATAGGTGACGTCCGCGTCCAGCCGGGAGTCGTCGCCCGGGATCGGCCGTAGATCATCGGGCATGACCACGACGGGGGGCTCGGACAGCCGGGTCACGACCGCTCCGCACATTCCCGCGGTGACGGCGAGCCCGGCGGCCGCCAGGACCAGCATTCGGCGCGACCGGCCGTGGACCTTGGCCGGACCGGCCTCGCTCGGGGACTCGGCCGGTTCCGCGGTGTGCCGTGGAGTCGGCGGGGCGTCGGCCGGTTCCGCGGCGCCCTGCGAGGTGGCCGGGGCGCCGGCCGGCGCGGGCACTTCGGCGAGGATCTCCCGGTGGAGGCGGCGCAGGTCGGAGTGGGGGTCGGTGCCGAGTTCGTCGGCGAGGGTGGTTCGCAGGTCGTCGTAGACGGTCAGGGCCTCGGCCGGCCTGCCCGACAGGTGCAGTGCGCGCATCAGGCGATGCTGGAGCGGCTCGCGCAGGGGGTTGCGCGCGGCCTGCTCGGCCAGGTCGGCCACCAGCGAGGCGGGCGGCGCCCCCGCGGCGAGGCAGAGGTCCGCGTAGGACTCGACGGCGCTCAGGCGTAACTCCTCGGAACGCGCCACCTGCAGGCGCACGCAGGGGGTGGACGGCACGTCGGAGAAGGGCGCCCCACGCCACAGGGCCAGCCCTTCCGCCAGTGTCGTGCCGGCGAGCGCGGGCTCGTCCTCCGCCCGGCGTACCGCCTCCTCGAAGCAGGCCAGGTCGGTGGTCGACTGGCCGAGGTCCAGCGCGTACCCGCCTGATCGCGTCCGCAGGACGCCGCCCCCGTCCCCTTGGCCGGTCAGCGACCGCAGCGTGGCCCGCAGTCGCGAGGCCCGCACCTGTACGGCGTTCGCCGGGTCGGCGGGCAGGCGGTCCGGCCAGAGCGCGTCGGCGAGGTGGTCGGTGGTGACGAGCCGCCCGGGGTGGGCGAGCAGTTCGCCGAGGAACGCGCGGTCCTTGGCGGCGGAAGGGGCGACGGTCCGCCCGTTGTGCGTGATTTCGAGAGGACCAAGCACACGAAATTCCACGCGCCGTAGTCTGACAGACGAGATCAATTGATGATCAACAGGATGCGGAGGACGCGATGGCCGCCCTTCACGGTGCGCTCGCGGAGCGAGGCCTGAGCTTCCGCGATCGATGATCCCCGGTTGTTTCCGGCGGGCGGTGACGGGGTATTCGCGCGTGAGAAATCCGGCTCGCCGTTTCCGCGCCCGAACATCGATCCGCCGGATGTATCCCATCAGTAGAGCCGGGGCAATTACGCGCTCTGCGCCGTCGTCGGGCGGGGAAACGCATCCTCACGTGCTGGAATGGAATGCCGGTCTCTTCTCCTCGGTATGAGTCAACCCATCTAGACGCGCTCTGTCATCGCCGCCAACGATGGAGGTGACATCGCAATCGCCTCGCGCGAATGCGAATCGGAGAGGAGACGCTTATGCTCGGCAAGCGACTATCACTCCCGCTCGGTGCCGTACTCCTGGCAGGCCTGGCCTTCGGGCCCGGGCCGGCGGCCGTAGCGTCGACCGCGCAGCACACCCCGAAGACGGTGGTCGGCACCGCTCAGGATGTGACGACGTCGACGAACACCCCGAACCTGGTGAAGACTCCTCCGGACCCTGACCACCGCCGTCATCACCGCTACAACAGAGACCACCGCCACCACCGCTACCACAACCGTCACCACCGGTACGAGCGCGACCACCGGCACCACCGTCACCACCGGTACGAGCACAACTTCCGGTGATCCGCTGATGTAGCGGACGGGCGCCGGCGTCGCCGATGCCCGCAGGTTCGAAGGGCCCCGCATGGCGGAGTGATCCGCGATGCGGGGCCCTTTGACATCTCGCGTAGATCTTTTGTCCGCTTTGTGTTAAATCGACGGCTGGGCGCTTACAGTTCCTGAATGCGCTTTGTCCCCTTTGTGGTGATTCTTGCCGCCCTGATGACCGTCGTCGCCTCGCCCGCGTGGGCCATCACCAACGGCTCGGCAGACGGAGCCGGCCACCCGGAGGTGGGCGCCCTGCTCGCGGGAAAGGCCCACGGCGACGGCACCTGGGCCGACTGCACCGGCACGCTCATCTCTCCGACCGTCTTCCTCACCGCCGCGCACTGCGGGGAAAAGGGCCAGAAGACGGCGCGGGTCACCTTCTCCAGTCATTACCGGCAGGGTGACCCGGTCTACACCGGCCGTTTCGTGGCCGACCCGCGGTTCAACGTCAAGGCCGACCCCTTCGACATGGCGGTCGTGATCTTCGGTGCGCCCATCTCCGGAATCAAGCCCGCCACTTTGCCGGAGGCCGGTCTGCTCGATCGGCTGAAGACCGACGGGCTCGCGACCACGCGGTTCACCCCGGTCGGGTACGGCTCGCTGGCCCCGACCAAGGGCAAGCACGGAAGCCGGTTCACCTACACCGACACCCGCAACCTGGCGTCGATCTCCTTCAAGAAGCTCACCGGCAGGTGGCTCCAGTTGTCGCTGAAGTCCACCGTCGACGGCAGCACGTGCTTCGGCGACTCGGGCGGCCCGAACTTCTTGGGCGGGGCCGGCTCCCATCTGCTCGTGGCCACGACGATCAGCGGAGACGACGACGCGTGCAAGTCGACCAACTTCGACTATCGCCTGGACACCGCGTCGGCCCGTGATTTCCTCGGGAAATACGTCACGCTTCCCTGAATCGGGGCCTGTTTCACTGGCTGGGCGAAGAAATAGTCATCCGGCCTGTTGATCTACACTGAATTCCATGTCGACTCGCAATGGCATGACCGAAGCGGGGAACGTGAGGGCGATAGGAAATACCGCCCTCACGGCCTCATTGGCACTTCTTCCGTTGAATGCCCTCGCTGCCGAGACATGGTCGGTTCTGGCCTGCGTCGTCTTCGCGATCATCGGTGTGGGCACGCGGATCGAGGCGGCCGTCAGGTCCGTCGGCCGCGACGCCGGGGTGATGGAGAACCGGCCGCAGGAGTAGTCCGGAGGCCGGTCCACTCCTGCGTACGAGGCGGTCGTCGCCGATGGAGCGGTCAGTGCACGACGACGCCGTCGGCCGCGCTGGTGACCGCGACCGTCGTCGAACTGCCCGCGAAGACGTAGCGCCAGAAGCCGTTCGCCGAGGCGGTGATGGTGGTCCTCAGATTGCCCGAGGCGTCGGTCTTCACCGTCTTCTTGGTCACGTATGCGCTGGTTCCCGACTTGCGGAACTGCAGATTCACCGACTGGCCGGCGTACCCCGTGTAGGTCCCGGTCTGCCAGTTCGCCCGCGTGAGCTTGCCCGTGACCGTGAGGGCCTTGCCCTTGCGGACCGGTTCCGGCGTGGCGTCGGCGGTCAGCCTGGACAGGCCCACGATCGAAACGGTGGCCGCCGCATGCAGGTCGGCGTAGCTCTTCTTGTCGGCCGCGTTCGCCCAGGCGGCCACCTTCCACGGACCGGCCAGCGCGTTCCTGCCGAGGGCGTCCCGCGCGTCGATGAGGAACGTCACCTCGCAGACGGAGGTCCAGACGGACGCCTTGGTGCAGGTGGCGGGGTTTCCGTCCATCACCACGCCGTCAGGCGTGTTGTAGGAGCCGTGGTAGAGGTACAGGTCGCCGTCGATGATCCCGGACGGGTCGGTGGCGGTGAACCGGGCCTTGATCGTGCTGCTTCCCGAGGCGTCGAACCGGATGGGCTTGCCGCCGTTGACCGTCACATTGGTGATCTTCGTCTTGCCGACCGTCCGGTCGCCCTGCTGCTTCGGGCCGGCGAACGCCCGGATGACGGTGCGCCTGAGGCTCGTGCCGTTGTCGTCCTTGGCCGAGGCGCGCAGGGAGACGAAGGAGGCGGTCGACGGAACCTTGATCTCGGCCGAGACGCTCGCCTTCGAGCCGGACACCGGCAGCGCCGTCCAGTGGGCGCCGTCGTCCGTCGAGTACTCCAGTCCGGTGACGGTGTCCGTCGCCGCGAGGAGGGTTCGTGTGGCGGCCGCCGCGGTGACGCGGACAGGCGTGGAGGACGTCGCGGTGTTGCTCGCGTTGATTCCCGACAGGGTGAAGTCGACGTCGACGAGGGGGAGATCCTCGTAGCCCGCGTAGTGGGTGGCGGAGCTGAACTTCCACTCGCTCTCGATCCGGGTGGAGAGCCGGGAGTAGGGAACCGTCCGGGTGACGGTGTGATCGAGTTCGTATTCCGCTCGGTCCGCGGTCACGTCGGCCGTCAGTCCGTCATATGAGGTCAGGTTGTCGGCAGCGGCGATGGTCCGTCCGTTCGAGGTCAGGCGGTAGGCCACCTTCGCCCTGGAGTCGAATCCGGTGTTGCCCCTGGCGTCGGTGAACGCGTACGGCTCGTACACGTACATCTTCGTCGCGGTGCGCTGAGAGCTGCCGTGCGGGATCCGGCGCGGCGCGAACGGCGCGACGCCCAGTGTCTCTCCGGGTACGGTGCCCGCAGGCGCCGTCAGCATCGGGAGCTCCAGGCGGTGGTTGTAGCTCTGGCCGTAGATCAGGTCGCGGAGGAAAGTCACTCTGGGGGTGAAGTACTGGGTGACGGACCTGCCCGTCTTCACCGGGGCCATGAGGGAGGGGAGGGTCCAGTCGCTGGTGATCGGTGCGGAGTCGAGTGACCCGATGCTGCCGTTGCCCTGAGAACGCACCCAGGTGAGGGTCTTCGCGAGCGAGCTCGATCGCACGTGGGTCACCGGCGAGCTGGGAACGGTTCCCGCATACTCGCGGTACAGGTTGTAGATGTACGGAGTGGCCATGGACGCCGACGTGCCCTGCTTCACCAGAACGTCGCCCAAGCGGAGACGCACGCCGGCATGGGAGAAGGGGGTCACGTAGAGGTTCGCGGACCCGCCTCCGGCGAAACCCGCGATGTCGCCGTTCGGCAACGTCAGCCACACGGCCGAGGTGTACCGGCGGGCGGTGGGGTCGTCGACCTGGATGGCCGTCTCCTTGGCCGTGCTCTCCTGGAACCGGACCGTCAGACCGGCGGTGGTCACCTTGAAGGACTTGACGAGGATGTAGCTCGGTTCGTCCCACGCTCCGTAGAGGACCACGCTGAAGTAGTCACCGGCCGGCAGGCTCGCGGTCGCTCTCGGGGTCCCGTATTCGTCCTTTACGGGGTAGTAGACCCAGGTCTTGCTGTTCCAGATGTAGATGGACTTGCCATAGACCCAGTCCTTGCTCGTGATGTCGAACTTCACCGGGTAGGTCGCCGCGGCGGCCGCGGCGGCCTTGGCCACCGGCCTCCTGACGCCTGTGGCGATCTTCGTGGCTTGCAGAGGCCGGGATCGGTCCAGCGGCTGCACCGTCAATGTGCCGCCCGTGGACGCGTACGCGTATCGGTTGACGCTCGTGCCCTGCGCCGGAGCGATCTGGACTTTCGACCCGGAGCGGGGGATCACGTCCAGCCGCTCACCCGTGGCGAGTTTCACGGTCTTCCTGGTCCCGGGCGCGTCCGCGGGGGCGACGACTCCGGCCGCCGCGGAGACCGGTGTCATACGGCCGGCGGCCCAGCCGTCACCGGGGACGGACAGCACCGAGGCCATCA
Source organism: Planotetraspora silvatica (assembly GCF_016863315.1). Lineage (GTDB taxonomy): Bacteria > Actinomycetota > Actinomycetes > Streptosporangiales > Streptosporangiaceae > Planotetraspora > Planotetraspora silvatica. Next base: position 23,445 of record NZ_BOOQ01000032.1, on the reverse strand, counting down.
CCGCCGTCCCGGTCAGCGCGGCCAGCGCGGCACGTCGAAGCGGATTCCAGGCAAGGGGCATCGGCGGGGATCTCCTGTGTCAGCCTTGCTCCTGGAATGTCTCATGTGTCACAGGAGCTAATCGCTGCACACATTAATGGCGATCTTCTCCGTTTTCATGACCGGGAAGCTCACAGCCCGATAACACCCTCGGAGTCGGAAAGCCCCGCACTCTGCCGTGACGCCGTACAGGATTTCGATCGGTGGCGAGGTGCCGAACTCGCCTGACGGTCTCTTCTGTGACCGACCACCATCGCCTGAAGATTGACGTCCATCGCCTAAAGTCGGACGGGTGGCCCCGACACCTTCCCGGCTGGCCTGGCTGGACGCCCTGCGTGGACCCGCCGCGCTGGCCGTCGCGTTGCACCATTCGGCCTGGACCTTCGCACCCGGCATCTGGGCTCACGTGGACGGCCGGATCGACGTGGGCACCTGGGGCGTCTTCGTCTTCTTCCTGGTCAGCGGCTACATCATCCCCGCATCCCTGGAGCGGCGCGGTGACCTGCGGGCCTTCTGGATCGGCAGGGCCTTCCGCCTCCTCCCGCTGCTGCTCACCGCGATGTGCCTGGCGTTGATTCTCGCGTACCTGGGTCTGTTCACCCTTTATCCCGGTCTGAGCACGCGACCGTTGCCGCTGGTCGCGCTGGGCAACCTGACGATGCTGCAGGAACTGCTCGGCGTGACCCCCGTCATCGACGTGATGTGGACGCTCTCCTACGAGATGGCGTTCTACCTGCTGACGGTCGGGCTGTTCTCGGTGCGGCAGTCCCATCGTTCGGCCCCGATCGCGATCGGCCTGGCGCTGCTGGCCGTACCTCTCGGATTCCTGCTTCCCGGCCCGACCATCGGCGGCCGTGCCGACCTGGTCGCCGCGCTCTTCGGCGTCGCGGCCGTCGCGGCCGTCATCGTGTCGGTGCGGGCGGGCGGCAGGACGCGTACGGTCGCCGCGGTGGCGGGCGGCCTCCTCGGTCTGGCGCTGGTGATCTTCGGTAGCCGGATCGGGGCGGGGCAGGGCCTGATCATCCTGGGCATGATGTTCGCCGGCACGGCCGTGTACCGGGCCGAGCAGGGCACGATCCGCCCACGTACGGCCGTCGCCGCGGTGCTGACGGTCCTGGCCTGCGGAGTCTTCGCCAAGGACGACCCCGGATGGGCGCCCGCGATTCTGCTTGCCGCCGGTTTCTTCGCGGCGGTGTTCGCGCTGCGGCGCAGGCGGTTCCCGCGATGGCTCGCCCACGTCGGGGTGATCAGCTTCTCCCTGTATCTGCTGCACCCGCTTCTGCTGCGGGTGAGCCCGAATCTGCCGGTGTTCTTCCTCATCCTGCTGCCGCTCGGCTACCTGACCCACCGGTTCATCGAGGCTCCCGCTCAGCGCCTCGGCAGACGGCTGTCCCGGCCGCCCGCGCAGGAACCGCCTCGTGATCAGGAGACGCCGTACGCGCTGACGTCCGGGAACTGAACGCGGCGTGAGCTCATGCCGAGCGGATCACGCGGTGGACGCCGGCGCCGGCGACCCGTCGTCCGCGGCGGTGGAACGGGCGTAGCGCGCCGTGAGTCGGCGCATGTGGTCGACGAGTTCCGGGGGCTCGGTGACCTCGAAGTCCAGGTCGAGCAGGCCGAGGCACACGGCGATCGTGTTCAGGCTGTCCGCGCCGGTGTGCAGCACACAGGTGCGACCGTCCAGGGCCTCGACCACGCCGACGGCGGGGTTGATGCGCTCGGTCACGACCTCGGCGGGCGCGTGGACGACGACTCGGGACCGGTGACGCCAGGCCGCCGCCGAGACCCCCTTGGCGACGTACGTGGCAGCACCGCCCTCAGGCGGATCGCGCGGCGGGAAACGCGGACCGGTGGGCGTGCGCGGTTCGACGCGGTCGGCCCGGAAGGTGCGCCAATCCTGGCGCTCGACGTCCCACGCGACGAGGTACCAGCGGCGCCCCCACGACACGAGCCGGTACGGTTCGACGGTCCGGACGCCCGTCGAACCGTCATGGCTGCGGTAGTCGAACCGCAGCCGCTCCTGGTCGCGGCAGGCCGCGGCGAGCGCGGTCAGCACGGCCGGGTCGACCACCGGGCCGGGACGGTCGGCGGGCACGGGCTCGGTGTACGTCTGCAGTGCGTTGACCCGGTAACGCAGCCGGGAAGGCAGCACCTGTTCCAGCTTGGCGAGGGCGCGCACCGAGGTCTCCTCGATGCCGGCGACGCCGCCGCCGGCGCACGTGCGCAGCCCGACCGCCACGGCCACCGCCTCGTCGTCGTCGAGGAGGAGGGGCGGCATGGCGGTGCCGGCGCCCAGGCGGTAGCCGCCGTCGGTGCCCCTGGTCGCGTGCACCGGATATCCGAGGTCGCGCAGTCGCTCGACGTCGCGGCGCACGGTCCGCTCACTCACGTTCAGCCGCTCCGCGAGGGCCGCGCCCGGCCAGTCCCGTCTGGCCTGCAACAACGACAGCAGGCGCAGCAGCCGCGCCGAGGTCTCCAACATGTGCTCAAGACTGCCAGGACTTCAGGACAGAAGCTGACCGGAAGGGTCCGTAGCGTGATTTTCATGAGCGAGAACACCGCGATCAAGCCCTTCCGCATCGACATTCCGCAGGCTCGGCTCGACGACCTGAACAGCAGGCTCGACCGCACCCTGTGGCCCGACGAGATCCCGGGCGCCGGCTGGGACTACGGCGTTCCAGTGACGTACGTCCGCGAGCTCGCCGAGCACTGGCGCAACGGGTACGACTGGCGCGCCCACGAGGCCGAGATCAACCGGTATCCGCAGTTCACCACCGAGATCGACGGGCAGAACATCCACTTCCTGCACGTCCGCTCGCGGCACGAGAACGCCCTGCCGCTGATCCTCACGCACGGCTGGCCGGGCTCGATCGTGGAGTACCTGAAGGTCATCGAGCCCCTCACCGACCCCGAGGACCCGGCGCAGGCGTTCCACGTGGTGATCCCGTCACTGCCCGGCTTCGGCTTCTCCGGTCCGACCAAGGAGAAGGGGTGGAACCGGTACCGCACCGCCAAGGCGTGGGCGGAACTGATGCGGCGGCTGGGCTACGACCGCTACGGCGCCGTCGGCAACGACGGCGGCTCGTTCGTCTCGCCCGAGGTCGGGCGATTCGATCCCGAGCACGTCGTCGGAGTGCACGTCACCCAGCTCTTCTCGTTCCCGTCGGGCGATCCGGCCGAGTTCGAGAAGATCACGCCGGAGGACCAGAAGGCGCTGGAAGTGCTGCAGTGGTTCTACGACAACAAGATGTCGTTCAACACCCTGCACTCGCAGCAGCCGCAGACGCTGTCGTACGGGATCTTCGATTCGCCGGTCGGGCTCCTGGGCTGGAACGCCCAGCTCTTCGGCGACACCGTCGACATCGACGCCGACTTCGTGCTGACCAACACGATGCTCTACTGGCTGACCGGCACCGCGACGTCGGCCACCCGCTTCTACTACGAGGACGCGCACGCCGAGCACCCGCAAGGGCCGACCACCGTCCCCACCGGCCTGGCGATGTTCGGCGGAGACTTCGTCTCCATGCGGACGTTCGCCGAGCGCGACCACCAGAACATCGTGCACTGGAAGTCGTATGACCGGGGCGGCCACTACGCCGCGCACATCGTGCCTGACGTGCTCGTCGACGACCTGCGCACCTTCTACGGCGGACTGCGCTGACCCGTCGCCACGGAAGAGACGGCGGGGGCGGGTCAGCAGCCGTCCCCCGCGAGAGGAGATGAGGGGCCGGACCCCCCCCGCCGGCCTCCCGGTGGGCCCTCTGAGAGGGTGACGGCCATGACGAACAACGGGGTTGCGGTGTTCTCGCAGATGACCGGTGAGACCGAGATGCCGCCCGAGGTCAGGCGCGAACTGGTCGACTGCTGGGTCGGGGTGACCAACGCGGGAGGGGCGGCCGGTTTCCCGTTTCCCCCTGTCACGTTCGACGAGGTCGCGGCGGTGGCCGACCAGATCATCTCCGGCCTCGACCCGCGCGGCAGCCGGCTGCTGCTCGCCACCGTCGACGGAGTGCTCGCCGGGTGGGTCAACGTCCGCAGGGACGCCAACCCCTTGATCGCGCACTGGGGGACGGTCCACCACCTGCAGACGCACACCGCTTACCGCCGCCGGGGGATCGGCGCCGCGCTCATGAACCGCCTCGAAGACGTGGCACGCGACGAGATGGGCCTCGAACAGCTCCGACTCGCCGCGCGGGGCGGCGTCGGGCTCGAGCACTTCTACGGCGGGCTGGGCTGGAAGGAGATCGGCCGGTGGCCCGGCGCCCTACGGCTCGCGCCGGGAGACGACCGCGACGAGATCCTGATGGCGCTCGCGCTCTGAGGCGCGCCGGCCCGTTAGCCCGGTGCCGGCGCTGTCAGCCGACGGTGCTGGGTCTGTCAGCGCGTACGGCCACGCTGCCGTTCATGGAGAACACAGACGCGTACGGCAGGCCGTCGCTACATGAGCACCGCACACCCGCGGTGCCGGAGGGAGTCGATCCAGTCGGGCACCCGGCGCAGCTTCGTCCACCGCAGATCGAGTTTCTCCAGGGCGGGCAGGGATCCCAGGCCCTCCGGCAGCTCGGTCAGGCGCGTGGCACGCAGGTCGAGATGAGTGAGCCGCCTCAGCCGTCCGATCGACTCCGGCAGCCTTTCGAGCGGGTTGTCGCGAAGTTCGAGATGGCGTAGCTCGCCCAGGTCGCCGATGGAGTCGGGCAGTGTGGTGAGCCGGTTGCCCTTCAGGTGGAGCTCCCGTAGCCGCGAGAGCCCGCCGAACGTGTCAGGCAGTGCGGTGAGCCGGTTGTTGTACAGGCGGAGTTCGCGCAGCGCCGCCATGTCGCCGATGGACGGCGGCAGCGAGCCGATGCGGTTGTCGGTGAGGTTGAGGTAGTCGAGCCGGTTCAGCCGTCCCAGCGACGCGGGAACCGCGGTCAGGCCGTTGTCGCTGAGATAGAGGTACCCGGTGAGCCGGGGCAGCTCGCCGATCGCGTCCGGCACGCGTCCGAGCCGGTTGTGCCCGAGATCCAGCATCGACAGCTCGGCGAGGCCGGCCAGGGCGTCCGGAATCTCGGTGATCTCGTTCTCCGCGAGATTGAGTGAGCGCAGGCCCGTGAGGTTCCAGATCGTGCCAGGCAGCGCGGTCAGTCTGTTGCGGCCGAGACTCAGGCTGCGGAGCGACGCCATGCGCCCGAGTTCCGGGGGGACTTCCGTCAGCCGGTTGCCGTAGAGCAGCAGGGTTCGCAGGTCGGGTAACTCCGCGATGGAGGCCGGTAGACGGGTCAGCGCGTTCCCGTCCAGGTCGATGTGGCGGAGCGTCGTCAGGGTGGCGATCGACTCGGGTAACTCGTGAACACCGGCGTCAGAGGCGATCAGGGCGACCACCGCACCATCGGCGTGACGTAAGGCCGTGTCCGGCAGGCCAGGGAGTTCGGCCACGGGAACGCAGCCTAGCCGATGCGGTTCCATGAAGGCCGGGAGGTTCTGTCGCACCCGGATGCGAGCATCGGCGACATGAGCGGAACGTTGAGCGGAAAGATCGCGTTGGTCGCCGGGGCGACGCGCGGCGCCGGCCGTGCCGTGGCGGTTGCGCTGGGCGCCGAGGGAGCCACCGTCTACGTGACCGGGCGCAGCACGCGGGAGCGGCGCTCGGAGATCGATCGACCGGAGACGATCGAGGAGACGGCCGAGATGGTCGCCGCGGCCGGCGGCGAGGGAATCGCCGTGCGGGTCGACCATCTGGAGGCCGACCAGGTGAGGGCGCTGGTCGAGCGCGTCGACTCCGAGCAGGGCCGCCTCGACGTGCTGGTCAACGACATCTGGGGTGGGGAGTCGCTGTTCAGCTGGGATCAGAGGCTGTGGGAGCACTCGCTGGACAAGGGCCTGCGAATCCTCCGGCTGGCGATCGACACCCACATCATCACCAGCCACTACGCCCTGCCTCTGCTGATCAGGAACCCGGGCGGCCTGGTCGTCGAGATGACCGACGGCACCGCGCAGTACAACGCCGAGAACTACCGGATCTCGTTCTTCTACGACCTGGCCAAGACCTCGGTGAACCGCATGGCGTTCGCCCAGGCCAAGGAACTGGCCCCGCACGGCGGGACGGCCGTGTCGCTCACCCCGGGATGGATGCGCTCGGAGATGATGCTGGACATCTTCCGTGTCACCGAGGCGAACTGGCGTGACGCGCTGGCGGCGCAACCGCACTTCGCCATCTCGGAGACCCCGACGTACGTCGGCCGCGCGGTGGCGGCGCTCGCCGCCGATCCCGAGGTCGCCCGCTGGAACGGGCAGTCCCTGTCGAGCGGCGGGCTCGCCCAGGTCTACGGCTTCACCGATGTCGACGGCAGCCGGCCCGACGCCTGGCGGTACATGGTGGAGATGCAGGACGCGGGCCGACCCGCCGACGTCACCGGCTATCGCTGAGCCGGGTGGGGTCGTGGCCGGCATCCAGGTGAGCTCGGACCGGGCGGGCGGAACTGTCGGTGCCCGCTGCCAGACTCGCTCAGCATGAGTGACGACGTGCGGCTGAGGGATGTCGAAGAGGCCGACCTGAGCCTGTTCCACGAGCACGAGCACGACCCGGAGACGGTCAGGCGGTCGAAGTTCACTCCCCGGGAACGGGGGGCCTTCATGAGCCACTGGGCCACGAGGGTCCTCGGGGACCCCACGGTCTTCGTGCAGACGGTGACCGTGGACGGCGCACCGGCCGGCAATGTCGTGGCCTGGTGGGAACAGGACAGGCGATTCATCGGGTACGTGTTCGGCCGAGAGTTCTGGGGCAGGGGCGTCGGCACCAAGGCGCTGACGCTCTTCCTGCGGCGGGAGAAGGCTCGCCCCCTGTACGCCGACCCCTTCGGAGGGAACGCCGGTTCCGTCCGGCTGCTGGAGAGATGCGGCTTCCGGCGCGCCGGCACGGTGACGCACGGAGAGAACGAGCACATCATGTTGGTGCTCGACGAATCGGTGCCGGACGAATCGGTGCAGGACGAAGACCACGCCGGCGGGTGACACCGGGGCTCACCGTCACGGGTGGCGCCCCTCCTTGGAACCATCTACAGCATCCGCCGCTCGAGCGGTTCTTCAGGAAGTGAGCTCCGGACCGCTCGCCCGAGCGCGGAGCCGGGCCGTCCCTCTCGTCAGGCCTTCACAATCACGACCGTTTGTACGAGCTTGTCGTGAAGACACTGCCGGCGGCCGTCGAAGCCGAAACACGTCGCGTCGATGAGGGTGATCGCCCAGCCTGCGAAAGGGACGAGCGGCGCCCCAAGGAAGAAGACCGCACGGATCAGGGCGTGGTGCAGCGCCGGCGCCCGGCCGGTGGAGAGCGATACGACCCTGATCTTCAATGCTCGCTTTCCGAGCGTCTGCCCCCAGCGTGCATGTGTAAGACCGAGGTACAGGACACCGAGGAGAGTCTGGGCGGCGACGAGAGCCCAAATGCTCGGATTGGTCCCCCAGGGATTCATCGTCGAGGAGTCGTCGGCGGCCAGCACGGAGTCCCCGACGAAGGCGGTGAGGACGACCGCGAGCAATGAGAGGACGACCGCGTCGATGAGGCCGGCCGTGAGGCGACGGAGGAAACCCGCCCCCTGCTTGACGAATTGGGAGGAAATCTCGGTCACGTAGCAAGTGTGCCGTAAAGATCACAGATTGACCGGTCCTGAGCGCGGGACCGAACACCCACCGCCTGCGGGGCCAGTGAAGTGCCCAGTTGCCCTGGGGTCCGCTCCGGTTCAGAGATCTATGCCTCTGCCTTCCTTGTACGGCACGAGCCACGCGAACGCGACACTGGCGAAGTTCACCAGCATGGTGTGCGGGGCGCGGGTTCCGGTCTCGGAGACGTGGAGCCGGATCACCGAACCCTCTTTCATCCACGCCGCGACGTCGTCTTCGGTCGGCTCGTCACCGTGCAGTCGCAAAGTCACGTCATGGGGTTGACCGGCCATCCGGAGGTGAAGCTCGCACGTGGGCTCGCTGTTGGCCATGGTTCCCGTCCATGTCGTGATTGCGTGGATTACCGGATATCACGGTGAACGTACCCCAGTGGGATGCGCGACACCGATCACCCGGCAGGAGGATGCCCTGCCTTTACCGAATGAGGCTCTGTGGGCCGCCGACTCCCGTGGCTACCCGGCGGGCCGCTGAATTTCGGGCCGGTCGCCGCGTTACTCATAACGACGATAACGATTCGTCCGGATAAAACATTATTTATTAGGGCGTGTTATGTCCCAAAAGTAACTCTGGCTGTCTCTGGAAAGGTCGCCGGAAGGGGGCTGCCATCTGCGACGGAGGCGCTCAGGTGTCTGAAGGGGGTAGATTAGGCGGCACCGCGGAAATTTCGTGCGTTGGCATCCGGGTCGGCGTCGCCCGAGGCGAAAAAACAACTTCGGTTTCTCTCATGGGGCCGAGACAGGTCAGTCGATTATGGCGCCGACGCACATCTTCCGCATCGCATCACCCGTCCCCGGGGTCGCCGACTCCCGGGGGCCTCTGAGCAAAGCTCATGTCGCCACCATCGTCGAGCTGGACGGGGAGATCGACATCTCCACCAGTCCTGCTCTGCGCGAGCGCCTCCTCCGCACCATGCGACGCAGTACGAGCCTGCTCATCTGCGACCTGTCCCGGGTGTCGTTCCGCGATTCCTCCGGGATGGCCGTCCTGGTCGGCATCCAACGACGCGCCAGGGCGATGGGCATCACCATGGGCCTGGCCGCACTCCGCCCCCATGAGGCCGAACTGCTGCGCCTCACCGGCCTCGACCGCGGCTTCACGCTGTACGAGAACGTCTCAGTTGGGCAGCCCGGAAAGCGCGCGGGGACGGCGACCTGGGTGCGCTGCGCCTCCTGAGCGCTCACCGGGCCGGTGGATCAGTGGTCGGCGTCTCTGGCGTCTCTGGCCTCGTGCCGGTGGCGCGTCGGCTCGGGCTCGTCGCCATGTGCGAGAGACTGCCGCACCCGCTGCCGGGCCTGGTGTTCCTGCAGGGTGGCGTCCTTGCCGACACCACCATGGGAGTCCTCGACGTCGTGCGTGTGCTGGTGGTCGTCCTGCTCCTGCAACCTGGACGGCCTGGTGTTCCTCGTACGGCTCATCGCGCACCTCCTGGTGTGCTTGCCTCAACTTGACCTTACGCCCATGTGGATCGGGGCGGAGACCGTCGAAGAGTAGGCTGAAGCCACCGAGGACATTTCGAATGCCGGCAGTCGCGTCGGCACCGTCCGCGGCGTTCACGACCGCAGCCCCGACCAAGGCTGAGACAGGTCGGCCGATCATGTCGCTGACGCAGATTCCCTCGCCTTCCACAGATCCTCTCGCTCGTGTTCGTTCAGGAAACCCGCCTCAAGCGCGTGCTGCACGGCTGAGCCTGGAACCCGTCCATGGCCGTATGCGGGCCGTGGACGGGGCATGGTGGCCGCGGTCGACGGACGCGACGGCCGAACTCCCGGGCCTCATCGCGGCCGTCGACCGCAGAACCGGGGAGACGACCCTCCGGGTGGGCCTGCACGTGGACGCCTGGGACGCCATTCCGCATCGCATTCCCGCCCCTGGCCGGGCCGTGCGGGTCGGATGGTTCCGCTCCATGGACCGCCGGCTGGTCAGCCTGACCATGAGGGGCAGGGACACGATCACCCTGCGGGTCATCGCGCCGGAGACCGCGCCGGAATCGGCGAGGGCGATATTCGCCGAGGCCACCGGTGACGCGAACGCCGTACCTCCCGGTGGGGGTCACGACGGAGGAGCAGCATGCCTGGGACAACGAGGGCGGCCGGTCCGGCGCCGGGTGAGGCATCTCGGAGAACCGCCCAGTGATCACCACCATCATCTGAGGTGATCGGCTCTTCTGACAGTGCCGGTTTCCCCGATGATCCATGCGGGCTTTGATTGTCCTGAGGGGCCGCGGTCCACCGGGACGGGACCTTCCCGGAGCGGCTCCGCAGGGCGCCCAGGCCGGAGAGACGTGATCGTCGGCGTACTGGCTGGCCCGTCGTCTCCGCCGGGCGCTCTGGACTGGTGGCTATGGCGCTCGTCACAGGCGGAGGCAGGCGCCACCGTCATTGCCCGTTTTGTACCAGGTTTCGCCGCGGCCATGCGTGTCTACCGGCGATCTCGCCGACGGGGTGGCCGACCGCGATCCGCGGCGGGACGCCACGTCACGCGCACCGGTCACCAGTGCCATCCCCACAGGCGACGCTGGTGCCGTACCGTCAGCCCGCCGCCGCGCTGCTTGCCGCGCACGACGAAATGCAGGCCGTCCCCCGGAACCGGAAGGGTGGGGACGCTGCGTACATGGGAGTTACCCGCGATGAACTCGACGTTCTCGATGTCGACAGAGGCGCCGCGCGGCAGCACGAGCGTCGTGGAGCCGGCGAGCACATCGAGCTCGACCTCCACCACCCGGTGGGCGATGAGGGCTTCGGTGAAGTCGAGCTTCACCGACCCGGCCTTGGCCGTCACCTGGATTCGCCTGGCCACCACCCAAGGGCCGCGCCTCTTCAGGCTGGCCGCCGTGGTGCGCAACTGGCTCAGCTCCGGGGCCGGTGGCGCCGTCCCGGGAAGGTCCGCGACGAGCGGCTCGATCTGGCTGAACACACGCGCTGAGAGCACCCCGTTCAACCGCTGCTCGAACTCCTCCTGAGTGAGCCGGCCCTCGCCGAAGGCCACATGCAGCCTTTCGGTGACCCGCTCACGATCAGCGTCGGACATCCGCAGCTCTGGGGGGTGCGGCACGAACTCTCCGCTCACGCCACGACTCTAGACGCTCGGAATTGAAATTCGGAGACGCCGGCTTCATCAGATTGATGAACGTGCGAACGATCTCTCGTGTGGCCTCGCCGCCGCCTGGCTCGTAGAAGTCGACGGCCGGCGCCCCGTATCGGAGCACCTTCACGTCGACGGCGGAAAGCAGAAGCGGGTTGCGGGTGATACCCATGTGACCGCCATCCGCGTCATGGAAAGGCATCACATGACAGGGGACTCCCCGCCCCGCCCGGCCGAGCGTTTCGACGAGGTCTTCGACGTCTACTTCGCCGAGATCCACCGATACGCGGCCAAGCGGCTCGGACCGGACGCCGCCGCCGACATCGCGGCGCAGACGTTCCTGGAGGCGTTTCGGCAACGCGGACGCTACGACCCGGAACGCGCGAACGTGCGCACCTGGCTGTACGGCATCGCCACCAAGGTGATCGGCAGACACCAGCGGGCCGAAACGCGCGCGCTGCGGGCAGGCGCCCGCCTCGGCCCGGGCCGCAACTTCGAGGAGCACACCGACCGGGTCGATTCGCGGGTCAGCGCCGAGGGCCTGCGAGGCGAACTCGCCTGGGCGATCGCGGCGCTGCCACGTGGACAACGCGACGTGCTGCTGCTCGTGGCCCTGGCCGACTTCAGCCACGACGAGGTCGCGGCGGCACTGGGGATCTCCTACGGCACGGTCGGCTCCCGGCTGAATCGTGCCCGAACCACGCTGCGCAAGGCGCTGGGCGGGACCAATCCGATGCTCACTTTGGAGGAACAGCATGGATGAAGTGCGGATGGTCCGGGACTCCTATCCCGAGCCCGCCCCGCCCACCGCCCGGGAGATCGCCCAGGCGAAGGCACTGCTGAACGAGCCGCCGCGCCGCTCACCGTCCCGGCTGCGGTGGGGACTGGGCGGCGTGCTCGCGGCGGCCGCGGCGGCGACCGCGGCGATTACGCTCGTCGGGGGAAACACGGTCGTCGGAGGGAACACGCCCGGCGGCGGGAAAGCGGTCGCGCAACCCGGCACGGTGAACCTGGACGCCAGGGGGGCGATCCTCGCGGCGGCCGAGAAGGCGGAACAGCAGCCGATCGGCAAGTACTGGTACATCGATCAGATCGATGGCCAGTCCTACATCATGCGCCCGAAGACCGGGACCTACGCGATCACCGGTGCGCACAGCGAGATGTTCAGCTGGTGGGGTGCCAAGTCCGGCATGGGCGAGGGGCACTACGGCCGCGATCTCCCGGCCCACCCGTTGACCGCGCAGGACGCGGCACTGTGGCGCAAGGACGGGTCGCCATCGAGCTTTCGCGTCTGGTCCGGCGACCACTACTACACCTACACCGCCAGGGCGCAGAAGTGGCAGATGGATGGCCCGGAGAGGGGTACGGACCCCCGCGGCGGCGGCGGAGGATTCGTGGGCGCCCCCGGGATGTCGGTCAAGGACCTGCAGAACCTGCCGGCCGATCCCGCCAAGCTCGCCGAGAGGTTCCTGAGCGACGAGGCGCTCGCGAAGAGGGTGGACCCGAGTGGGAGGAGCGCGGGGAGGCGCGAGGGGTTGCGGCTCCCGCCCAGCGTCAAGATTTCGATGGCGGGAGCCCTGGCGATGGACCCGGTCCCGCCGAAGGTGCGGGCGGGCCTGATGCGGGCACTGGCCGACCAGCCGGGCATCCACGCGATCGGCCGCGACTCCGACCCGCTGGATCGCGAGGGCGTCGCCCTGGCCTCCGACGACCGCGCCACGACGGTCACCGGTGAGTACGGCGGGCCGAAGGCCGAGCGGGGGACCTACCGCTCACGAGCCGTGATCGTCTTCGATGAGCGCACCGGAGCGGTGCTGTCCGTACAGGAGGAGCTGACCAAGCCCGGCGGCCCGTACTCGGAGATGAAGCCCGGGTTCGTCATCAATTACATCGCCTACCGCTCGGCGGGATGGACCGACGCCAAGCCGAAGCCCCAGGCCGAACTACCGTTCAGCTGACTCTTCGGTCGGTCCATCGGCCAGGCCGTCCAGGACGGTCTCCAGGCCGAAGGCGAACCGTCCAGTGCCTCGTCGCTCTCGTCCGCCCACACCACGGGGGCGTGGGCGACGAGGCGGCCACAAGGCCGTCAAGGGTTGTCGGTCTGCCATGTGTCGAATTGGGGAGCGGGCGGGTCCATGAACTCTCTGAGCTGCTTTACCCGGATCACGCAGTCGGCGCAGATGTGTTCCTCAACCGATCTCGCGGTGGCTTCAGGAGTCGGCTCACGGAAATTGCCTGCCACCGTCATGCCCAGCGGAAGATTGCTATCGGGGTCCTGCTCGCCTGAATGGCGCTCACAGTGGAGAGGGGATGGGACGGATGGTCATGGTGTTGACGTCGACGCCCGATGGCTGCGTTATGGCCCAAACGATGGAGGCGGCGAGTTGCTCAGAGGTGAGCATGGCGCGATCGGGCGCACCGCCGGCGGCGTCGAAGAAGTTCGTCTCCGTGGCACCGGGGTTGACGAGGGTCACTCCGACGCCGTCGCCGGTCACCATGCGCCTGGTGTTCTCCGCCAAGCCGATCACCGCCCACTTGGTCGCGCCATAGATGTTGCCCGGACTGTAGACGACGCCCGCGACACTTCCCACCAGCACGATCCGTCCACGTGTCTGCTTCAGAGCGGACAGGGCGGCCCTGATCAGCAAAGCGGGCCCCAGCACATTGGTCAGCACCATGTCGCGCCACACCGCGGGATCGCCATCGTCGACATTGTCGAAGGAGGCGAAACCGGCATTGGCCACCACGACGTTCAATTGGCCAAACCGCTGGAGTGTGGACTCCACAGCCGCCTGGACCGCCTCGAAGTCGGCCGCGTCTCCGGCCAATGTCAGCAGATCCGCCGGCTCATCCAGCTCCCTGGCGAATTCGCGCAGGCGCTCCTCGCCACGACCGGTGACAGTCACCCGGTATCCGCGGTCCAACAACTGCCGGGCCGTGGCCGCCCCGATTCCGCTTCCACCTCCAGTGATGAGAGCGACAGGAGAATCGGTCATCAACAGCCTCCAGAATCCGAGGGAAGATACCTGCCACTGATCGGCACGCGATACAGACATCGGGTACCTGTGACGGCGGCTGAGCTCGTACAGCCTGCCCGCGTTCCCCCCGTCGAGACGCCGGCGTCGGAAGGACGGTCGAAGCATCACGGGCTCGTCTTCGCCTCGACCGGCTGATGTTCCACGATATCCGTCACGCGAGGCCTTGACGATCACTAAAGGCCCGCGTAATCGTGACAATCCGCGCTGAGCATCTGCTTTGCGCCGGTGGCGTGATTTCTCCACCGACGCATTACAGGTTTCAGCGACAAGTGCCGTTATCGGATTGGCGGTCCTGTCGTGCCTGCGTTCCTTACTGCCCTGATTGCTGCTATCCCATGGCTGACGTGTGCATTTATCTGCTGCTTGGTCGTGACGTACGTCGTGGCCGTCTTAATGGCCCTGCTCCACTCCGACGCCCGACGACGGGCTGACGCGAGGGCGGTCCTGGACCGCCATGCGTTCACTGTGCTTCGGCGGCATAGACCGTAGCCGTTCATGGCGATCGTGACTCGCCTCAGAATCCTTCCGGAATCCCGCAAATCGCTGAGCCGGCCTGCCGGAACGTATGCAAGCGCGATCAGCCCCTTTGGTCGCTTCCGCAGGCCCGGCGCTCCGACCATCCGGTCGCGTCCTAATCGGTCCTGCCGAGCCCGCGGGCGAGGATGGCGGCGGTCTTGGCGACGATCTTGTCGTCACCGGCGCCGTCCGCGGCCCGGCGGTTGGTGAGGATCACCATGACCACCGGTGCGCCGGACGGTGGCCGGACGACCGCGATGTCGTTCGTGGTGCCGTAGGTCGGGCCGGTCCCGGTCTTGTCGCCGACGGTCCAGTCCTTGGGCAGCCCGGCCCGGATGCGCGCGTCCCCGGTCGTGGCATCGTCCATCCAGCCGATCAGGCGGGTCCGATCGGCGGGCTCGAGCGCGTTGCCCAGGGTGAGCGCCAACAGGTCGCGGGCATAGGCGGACGGGGCCGTGGTGTCGCGTTTCTGACCGGGCTTCCATTCGTTGAGCTCGGTCTCCCAGCGGTCGAGCCGGCTCACCGAGTCGCCGAGTGAGCGGTAGAACGCGGTGAGCCCAGCCGGTCCACCGATCTGCTTGAGCAGCAGGTTGCCCGCGGTGTTGTCGCTCACGGTGATCGCCGCGTCGCACAGTTCGGCCACGGTCATGCCGGTGTCCACGTGTTTCTCGGTGATGGGCGAGTAGTCCACGAGGTCGTCGCCGGTGTAGTGGACGACCCGGTCCATCAGTCCGGGATCGGACTGCCGCGCCTTCCGCAGCACCGCCGCGGAGACCATCGCCTTGAATGTCGACAACGTCGGGAACAACTCGCCGGCCCGGTGGCTCAGGGCCCGTCCCGTCCCCGTGTCGATCGCGTACGCGCCGATGCGTCCGTGGTTCTGTTGTTCGAGGCGGCGGAGCTGCCGGTCGACCTCCGCCGGGGCCGGGGCCGTGGACGTCGCCGGCTTGGGAATTCGTGCTGTGGCGCTCTGCGTGGCCGTGGTCTTGGTGACCGCGGTCTCGCCGCAGCCGGCCAGGCCGATGAGGGCGGACAGGGCGAGCCCAGTGGCGCCGAGCGCGGTCCGAAACCGTGATGGGTCTTTCATTACACGCAATACCGGATGCTTCCTCGACTTGGCCGCCAATCCCAACAAGTGGAGGGTCTCGGTTAGCGGTGCGAAAGACCTTGACCTAGCCCGTCCACGTGCACACTGTAAGGCTACTGATCTCGGCTGCAAGGGGTGCGCGTGATTGGGTTGGGCTGGTTCGAACTCCTGGCTCTCGTGGGCTTGTTGCTGGTCGTAGTCGTTGTCGTCCTGGTGGTACGTCGCCGGCGGCCATAGGCCGAATGCTCGGGCGGCTTACGACACATTTCACTAGTGGCCTCACTCGGTATCTGTCACCGCGTGTCCGGCGTTATGCGCGTGGCGGACGCCTCCGCCCACCTCGCATCCCATCTGCCATCGTCCCGCGCAAGGCCTGGATCAAGAAATATTCTCTGACCTGGGCATTCGCGATCAGAGAAGGGTGACGGGAATCGAACCTGCGCTGTCAGCTTGGGAAGCGTATGGATCACGGCCCGTGAGGCGCCTGAGCAGGGTGTCAGGGCTGTCATGAGTGACCGTGATTGACCCCTCGTCGCCCTGTCTAATTGCACGCTAATTGCACGATGATCTTTCACACCATCGAGTGCTCTGCCTCGAGGCACCTGGTCTCTAGGCTGAGACCGTCCGGAGCAGCCGACCGGGAGTGGCGATGGCGATTGAGAGAGGTTCCGACGTGACGCGCCTGCCTCGAGGTGCGACGGGGTTCCGAGATCGCGGGACGGAGCCGCTGCCGCTGACGGATACGCGAGGCTTCGCCTCAGTCTGCTACGAGGCCGCTCGGCTCGTGGGCGCCAGAGTTCTGGAGATCGCGCCACCCGGCGTCACGCCAAGCTTCCATACAGCTGTGATGAAGTGCGGAGAGTTGACTGTCGGGGTGCTCGGTCACATGCACTTACCGTTCATTGCGATCGCCGAGGTGCCGACAGGGGGCGTGGTCTTCATCGACGGCTGTGATGACCTTGAGGAAGCGTTGAGGGCTTCGGGGGCCTTCCGGCTCCTGACCAGGGACGAACTGGAGACCCCAATCGGCTTGATCGATACGTCAGACCTTGACACGGCGGAACGGAACGAGATCGGCTTCTGGAAGCCCGCAAACCTTGGCGAGTTGCTGTTCAACTACTGGGATTGAGGCAGCACCGCTCAAGGAGCTAGACGGTCGGAATTTCGAGGTGGCCAGCATGGACCGGGATACTCTCGTCGCACTCCTGGATGACTATGTCGGGGACGCCGGCGTCGCGTGTCGCCACGCTCTTCTATCTGGGGGAGATTTCGAGGTCTGGCCGGACCCAGTCCGTACGGATAGGTGCGTTTTCACCTATCGGCGGCGCGAACGGCGGAGTCGGCGTCTGAACACTCCCTCCATCGGTTTCAAGGAGGCTGTCGTTCGGCTCGAAACCTGTGCCCTTGATCGTGTTCTTGTCGGCTACGCGAGGAGCGTCGGCGGCGGGTATCACTTTCAGCTCTTTCTCTCTCCTGACGGGTCGCGAGTGATCGCTTGCTTTGGCATCAGCCGGGAGCATCTCGTGCGGCCCGCAGATTCCTCTCCTGCCTGATCACTCCGTATGCTGTCGACCCGCCCGAAGGGGAAGCGGGCCAAGGCCACCGGGACCAGGTGGAGCGCCCTACGGACGAACGACCTGGACCCGGTGGCCTTGGTCTGCTCGGCTTGTCCCGGGTCGATGGCGGGCGGGGTGATCAGGCCCTACCTCAGCCATCTACGGCCGAGTGGCGATGAGCATGCCCTTGGCGATCACCCCGGAGCCGGAGTGCCCCGCCGGAGGCGTATGGGGTTGGAGTTTCAGTCATTGCATGGCCATGCGGAAGCCGTGTTCGGCGGACACGGGGCACAGGAAGACGGTGAGTCTTCCCCATCGACCAAGGACGAGGGAGGTGGGCTCGTCCTCCCAATCAACAGGAGCATGGTCGCGGTCTTCGAGGGGCTGCCATCGCGGACCGCTGCCACCGTCCCATTCGGTGGTGTCGAGTTGCAGGAGGGGCTCGGTTTCGGTTCCGCAGGTCGTGCATGGAAGCTCATACATGTCGGTTAGGTGCCAGGTTTCCCATCCGCCGATCTTGCAGCCCGGTGCGATGGAGAGCAGGTATTGATAATCCGAGTTGGCCCGGTCCCATTCGTTGAGGGCCGATTGGAGGTCCTCGGGGAGCTCTTCGCAGTCGGGGTATTCGGTGACCCGTTCGGGATGCAGGACGCAGGGGCGCGGGAGATAGTCGTCGTCGGCCAGGCTCACTGAAGATGGGTACGGCGCGGTGAAGCCTGGTCCGTGGGTTTCGGTGGGCACTGTGGCCAGGTCCGCTGTTCGTCGCCAGATGAGGCGGACCACGGGGCCCCAGAGGTCTTCTTGTTGGTGCTTAGCGGGGCACCAGAGCACTTGAAGGAGATCGGTGTTGTCGGGGTAGGGGATTTCGGGGATGTCTCTGGCGAAGAACTGGGCGACCCCGATCATGGGTATCGGAGAGGCCGGGCGCCATGGTTCGAGGTTGCCGTCGTTGATGATGGGTTCGCCACACGTGGGCCAGGCTTCGCCCGCCGGCCATAAGAGTGGGCCGCCGATGTGGCTGTCTTGGGCTCCGGGCGTTCCTGGTCGTGGGTGGAGCCGTACGGTCGTGCGCGCGTAAGCGGTCAGCCAGGGGAAGAGTGTCGGGAGGTCGACGGGCGGAGGGGGTGTGGTGCGCGTCATGACGGGAGTGTAGGGATGTCCCCGAGCCTTATGACGTTGGGCTCGAAGCGCTGCACAGCATGGCGAGGGGTGCATGCATGCGGCGGGTGGCCCGAGCTGCCGCCGGCCGGGACCGGCCCCCAGGCCGCATGCCCGGCCGGCGAGCGGGCGTAGGGCCGCGAGGCGGCGCTTAGCGCCGCCCTTGATCCCTATAAGCACAATTCGGCAAGGTCCCGCCACTGCTTTGGCTGGCATTGGGCTTGCTCGGATTACTGGTCCAGCGGTGGTGCTGCGGCGTTCGGCTCGCGGGGGATCGCCCGTACGGTGGCTGCGGCAAGCTGGTCGGGTGACTTTCGCGGAGGCTCGATGACTTGGTCGTCGGGCCTGATCGGCTTCCTGGCTGGATTGCTGATCGCCGTATTCACGGCGCCGGTCGGTGTGTTTGGTGCCGTATTCCTGCTACCCGTGCAGTTCAGCGTTCTAGGTGTCCCGAGTCCAGCGGTCACACCTACCAACCTTCTGTTCAACGTCGTGGCAGGGCCAGGCGCGCTGATGCGCTATCGACAGAACGGTCATGCCTTCGGCCCTCTGACACGACAGCTCGTGGTTGGGACGCTGCCCGGTGTCGTTATCGGCGCACTTATACGGATCTTCGCCGTACCTGGACCGAAGGAATTCCGGCTGATAGTGGCATGCCTCCTGCTGCCGTTGGGCCTTTGGCTGTGGGTCCGTACTTTCCGATCACGCCTATATCGACATGCCGGCGAACTCTCCCGCCGCGCGATCACCGTACTGGCGCTGGCGGTGGGAATCGTCGGGGGAATCTATGGGATCGGCGGCGGCTCGATCCTGGGACCGATCCTTGTCGGGCGCGGCATGCCCGTGTCCAAAGTGGCTCCCGCTGCACTCGCCTCGACCTTCTTGACCTCGATCGTGGGAGCAGTCACGTATGCGCTCGCCTCGCTCATGTCGAGTGACCACATTGCCCCTGATTGGGGTCTGGGTCTGCTGTGCGGACTGGGCGGCCTTGTCGGAGGGTACGTTGGCGCCCGGTTGCAGCCCCGGCTTCCGGAGACAGGTCTCCGGTTGTTGCTTGGAACCCTCGCTGTCGCGCTCGCGGTGGTCTATGCCGCGCAAGCTCTCGGCGGGTAAGGGCGCGATCAGAGGGCGTACGCCAGCTCTACCAGCCCCGCCGTCACGATGGCCTGCGCGGGTGCTCGCCGGGCCTCCGGCTGCTAGTCCTCGACACCTTCGACGAACCACGTACCGGCGCGCTGCACCAACTCCACCACTGCGGAGCGTTGCGGGCCGTTAGCCCGTACCAGGAAGTGCCTGACGGTGAGCTTCTCCAGTTCCTTGCCAAGGTTCTCGGTCGTCCACCACGGCAGGAGCTCCTCCCAGTACGACCCAACCTCCTCAGCCACCGCATAGGTGCGGCCCCAAGCAGTGAATCTCACAGGCTGGGAGTCCTCGTCGACCTCGACTTCGGCCGGTTGGTGGTAGCGGCGCACACTTCATTCTCGAACATGTGAACTATAGATCGCCAGTCGCGATCGGGCGTAATGCAGGCAGCGGTCAGCTCGGGCGGTGTTGGGTGACGCGCCATAGGCGGCGGGGTAGTTCGCCCTCCTCGAACGGGTGGATCTGCGGGGTGCTCCAATCGTGGGCCAGTGCATCGACCAGCGGGCGGTCGAAGAAGTGCACCGCGAAAACGCCATGTTCGAAGATGCCGTCGCCGTGGGCGGTGCCGGCACCGTAGTGAGCGTCTCCCGTGTGGCGCACGGTATAGACGAAGGTCCCGCCTGGGCGCAGTACCCGGCGCACCTCGCCGACCAGAGCGTGAATCTGCGCTGTCGACAGTGCCATGCACAACAGCATGTGCGCGTAGACCGCATCCACCGACTCGTCGAGCAGCGAGAGCGCCTCGCGCACGTCATGCACCGTAGTGGCTACCCGGTCCCCCAGGCAGGCGTGCTCGGCGGTACGGCGTAGCTCCTCCAGAGCGTGCTGGCTGAAGTCGGTGGCCTGCACGGCAAAGCCGCACCGGGCGAAGTACAGAGCGTCTCGACCGTGGCCGGCGCCCAACTCCAGGACTGACCTTGCCCCGGTGGCGGCGAACGCCTCGACGGAGTACACGGCCGGGGCCGATGGCTGGTCGCCGTACATGTCGGGGTGGGCGGCGTAGGTGCGCTGCCAATGCTCACGCTGAGCCGCCGCCAGGTCGCCGTACTGCCCGGCCGCTGGCCTGCTCGTTGCCTCGTCCATCGCGCTTTCTACACTAGTTCCACGGATCTCTGGAGGAACATGCTGACACCCGAGGAGCCAGAAAGCCGCAGCTACGGCCGGGAGCCGATCGTGCTCGACGGCGGCGATCGCCGCTGCGTCCAGCTGTTGATCGAGCTACGCCGCCTGGTCGACGGCCTGGAACCGGGCACCGTCGTTCACCTGATCACCAGCGACCCGGCAGCCCCGATCGACCTGCCCGCCTGGTGCCACCTGACCGGCCACACCTACCTCGGCCCGCATCCCACAAGCGCGCGGCCCACCTACGCCGTGCAGGTCCGCTCCAACCCCCGGGCAACGCACGCGCACGCGCCCTGGCACCTCCACAACACCTGAACTCCGGATGCAGGAGGGTTCAGCGACTAACGCCGTGGGTCATGGCCAACTGAGCCGTTCCTCCAGCAGCGCCTGCTGCGCGGGATTGGCGGTCAACTTCAACGCGCGTTCGTCCGCCTCCCATGCCTCCTGCGGCCGTCCCAGAGCGCGCAGCAGCTCGGCGTGAGTGGCATGCAAAAGCGGATAATGCTTCAACGCGTCCGCAAGATCCTTCAGCTCGTTCATAGCGGCTTCCGGTCCCTTCACGTATTGCAGAGCGATCGCGCGGTGCAACCTCGTGACCGGGGAGGGCGCCAGGTACAGCAGCATGTCGTAGAGCACGACGATCTGAGCCCAATCGGTGTCCTCCCAACGCTGCGCCTCGGCGTGACAAGCCACGATCGCCGCCTGCACCTGATACGGGCCAGGCCGATGGTGTCTGCGCGCCGCACGCACGAGCAGAGCGGAAGCCGCCTGGATGGCTTCGTGATCCCACAAAGAGCGGTCCTGATCGGGCAGAAGAACCAGACGTCCGCCCGTGTCGAAACGGGCTGCTCCGCGCGCCCGGTGCAACCGGATGAGCGCCAGCAGGCCGATCACCTCCGGCTCATCGGGAGCCAGGCCCGCCAGCAGCGCGGCCAGCCATTCGGCATCATCGACTAGGTCCCGGGCTTGGGCGCGCTCTGCCGTGCTGGACAGATAGCCCTCGTTGAACAGCAGGTAGATGACGGCCAGTACCTCCCTCAATCGCCCGGGCAGGTCCTCAGGAGTTGGTACCCGGTAGGGAATTCCGGCTTCGGCGATCTTCTTTTTGGCTCGGGTGATTCGCTGCGCCACCGTGGTCTCCGGCACCACGAATCCGGCGGCGATCTGTGCAGTGCTCAGCCCGCACACCACCCGAAGTGTCAAAGCGATTTGCGCCGACCGCGACAGCGCTGGATGGCAGCAGGTGAAGATCAGCCGGAGTCGCTCATCCGGTCTGGGCGGCACTGGCCATTGCAGCTGGGCCAACTTGGCGCGGTAGTTGGATTCCCGGCGCAATACGTCCAAGCCGCGGCGGCGGGCCACTGTGAACAGCCACGCGTCCGGCAGGTCCGGGACGCCCTCGACCGGCCACCGCTGCAAGGCCGCCTCGATCGCGTCCTGGACCAGGTCCTCGGCGGCGGAGAAGTCGCCCAGCAGCGAGACCAGGGATGCGGCCAGCCGGCCCGCGTGCTCGCGCACCACGCGGGCCAGCACTTCGTGCGACACTGGCTCGTTCACCATCTGGCTCACGAGGCGGGGCGGATCTCCATCACAGGGCAAGCCGGCCAGGACCTGGCGATCTTCAGGGCTTCATCGAGATCGGCGACCTCGATCTCGGCGAATCCGCTGACCACCTCCTTGCCCTCCACGAACGGCCCGTCCGTGATGACGGGTTCGCTGTCGCCCTGGAGCCGCATCGTGGTGGCCGTGTGCACTGGAGCCAGGTGAGTGTGGTGGGTGATCTTGTCGGCGTGCTCGGCGAACCAGCGGCCCACAGCCTCGAACGCCGCGTCCCGCTCCAGCTCACCCATGGCCTGCAGTTCCTTGGCGAACTGCTCGGTCTCGACGAACATCAGCACGTACTTCACGTTCGCTGTCCTCCTTGTGTCTTGCCCAGCCTGGGTCTGATGGGTGGGTCGTGTCACGTGGACGGCAGAGCCGCATACAGGTCAATGCCGTTGCCGTCCGGATCCAGCACAGTGGCGTACCGCATGCCCCAGAACGCATCGAACGGCTCGGCGAGCCCCCGATAGCCGGCCTCGACCAACTCGGCGTACTTGGCATCGACTTCGGCCGGTGCAGGAAACTCGAAGCAGAGCAGGTTGCCCGGACCGCCGGTCGGACGGGTCCAGCCCGGCAGGAAGGGCGTGCGGAAGGCCTCGGTATCCAGCATCACGTGAAACCCATCCGGCAGATCGCAGGCGGCGTGTTCGGGCGAGTGGGGGTCGATCTTGAAATCGAGCCCAAGGCGGGCGTAGAAAGCGATCGCCGCGTCCATGTCGGACACGACGATGTCGATCGTGTTCATCGTTGGGTTCACGAGCTACTCCGTTTCCTGATCTGCAGAACAGTCCCCTGTTCACCGGCACCGCTCAGATACGTGGCTCCAGGTGTTTGCTGGCAGACCTTGCCTCTCTCGTTTCCCAAGAGACGATTGGGAGTCCGCCCGATACGACAGCTCCTAGGAATTGGCCGAACCTGTAGGAAGCTTCAGTGGCTCCTCCCGTTCCCCAGAGGTGCCCGTGATCTGGTTCGGTGCCCTAATCCCAGAGGTCATGCTGGCGGCTTGCGAGCGCCCGCCGAGCCGTGAGATAGCGATCGTGGAACTCCTCGGCAAGGACTTCCCTGCGATAACGCTGGCGTAGGACGCGATCGAGGTCTCCGGCTCGATTCACTAGGTCAGTGAGCGACTTTCGTTCGATGTCGAAGGCGCTCATGCCTTGCTTCACAGCGGCATCCAGGTCGCCGCGTCGGGCGTGGACAATGCCGAGATCAATGTGCGCGTCGGCAACTCTCATGGGGGCATTGGACGTTCCGTCTGGACGGGTGTGGATCCGGATGGTGTCCAGGGCGTGTTCTTCGGCGCGGTCGTTGTCTTCGAGCCATGTGTATGCGGTGGCGGCGTAGAAGATCCACTTGGCGTGGTCGAACACGAAGTGGTGGTCTGAGTTCTCTGGGATCGGAAGCCTGGCGAGGATGTCGGCCCCTCGGGAGAGAGCCTTGTCGGCCT
>NZ_BOOQ01000031.1 GCF_016863315.1 Planotetraspora silvatica | reverse complement strand
TGACCTCCGCGACCACGGCTGGCAACTCACCCAGACCGCGCCCGGCCACCTGACCTGGATCAGCCGAACCGGCCACCGCTACCCCGTCCAACCCCCACCGATCATCGAACCCCTCCCCGAACCCAACCCTCACACCACCGACCACCCCACAGCGGAAACCGACGTCCCATCCCACCCCTGGGAACACACCCCCATCTGGACCGACCACCCGGCCGGCCAGCGGGATACCCACCCACCACCCCAGCCGATACACGTCGACGACGACATACCGCCCTCCTGAACCCCGAGGGCGGGCACACCGCCATGCCTGCGGAGCCGCGCCCCGCGAGCCGGTCGAGCTTGCGGGATCACGAGGCCGTGAATCCCCGAGACCCCGCCGTCACATGGAGCGGTCGTGCTCCGGGACGACGCGGGGGAGTGCGATGGCGGTGGCGAGAAATCCGTCGGCGACGATCCATCTGCCTGCCAGCCGGTCGGTTCCCATCCGGGGATCAGAGATCAGCAGCGTCGCGGTGAAGCGTCCCGAGGGATCGACATCGACCGTGGCCTCGGTGAAGTCGAGCCAACGCCCAGTGAGAGGAAACCAGGCCTTGTAGACCGACTCTTTGGCGCTGAACAGGATCCTGTCCCAGCTCACCTGCGGATTCCCGTTGCGCAGCCGGTCGAGCGCGGCGATCTCCTCCGGAGAGGCGACCGTTTCGAGCACCCCGTCGGGCAGAAGTCCGTGCGGTTCGGCGTCGATGCCGATGGTGATTCCGGACGTCGACGTCGCGACGGCGGCGGCGCGATATCCGGAGCAGTGCGTGATACTCCCGATCGTGCCGGACGGCCACTGCGGCGCGCCCCGGTCGCCGCGGAGGATGGGGCCAGGAGGCACCCCCAGGCGGGCGAGCGCCGTCCGCGCGCAGTGCCGTCCGGTGATGAACTCGCGTCGCCGCTTCTCGACGGCGCGCGCGATCAGCGGTTCCTCCTCGGGGAACAGCGTGTCCTCGGGCGCGTCATCGGACATCTCGGCCACCGTCACCCACGCAGGAAGGATCTCGCCGATCATCCCGGGCTCCCCGGCAGGATGGCGCGCGGCTGGGCCGGCCCCTCGTCCCGCAGCCGCCACTCTCGCGGGTAGCCCAGCGAGACCTCCTCGAACCGGACCCCGTCGTACCAGGTCGTCCGGGGGATGTGCAGGTGGCCGTAGACGACGGCCGCGGCCTGGAAACGCGTGTGCCAATCGGCGGTCCGCTCGGTTCCGCACCACATGGCGAACTCGGGGTAGCGCAGGACGCTCGTCGGCTCCCGGACGAGTGGAAAGTGGTTGACCAGCACGGTCGGCAGCCCGAGCCCCGCCAGGCGGCGCTCTGTCTGCTCGACCCTCGCGTGGCACCAGGCCTCTCGCGACGGATGGGGATCCGGATGCAGCACGAACTCATCGGAGCAGACGATGCCCGTCCCGTGCGCGTAGTCCAGGCCCTCGTCCTTCGTCGAGGTCCCGGCGGGAAGGAAGCTGTAGTCGTAGAGCACGAACAGGGGGGCGACGGCGACGGGCCCGTCCTGGCCGTTCCACACGGGGTACGGATCCTCGGGAGTGGACACCTTGAGATCGCGGCAGATGCCGACGAGGTGCTCGTAACGCGCCACGCCGCGCAGGGTCACCGGGTCGTGTGCGGTGGTCCACAGTTCGTGGTTGCCGGGAGCCCAGATCACCTTCGCGTAGCGGTCGGAGAGGGTGCCGAGCGCCCACTCGATGTCGGCGGGCGTCTCGGCGACGTCGCCGGCGACGATCAGCCAGTCGTCGCCCGTTTCCGGCCGCAGCCCGGCGACGATCTCGCGGTTCTCCGGATAGCCGATGTGGAGGTCGCTGATGGCGTACAGCGTCCCGGTCACCGGACGGACCCGCGACGTCTCATGCCGTGATGCCGGTCATGAGGCGTCCTCCTGCCAGGTCACGACGAGCTCGCGTCGCTGGCCGAACCGTTCCAGGTGCCGGCCGAGGACGTCCTGCACGGTGGCGAGGGACTCCGCGTCCGAGGCGGTGGCGCGCATGACGAGCCGGTCCGCCTCCGGCGTGAGGGTCCCCTCCCCGGCGGAGAAGGCGAGCCGGTAGCCGTCGCCGGGCAGGTCCTCGACCGCGACCTTGCGGCCGAGGTGGGACGCGAGTTGCTTGGCGTACCGAGCGGCGGCGTCAGTCGCGACATGTGCGGTGGAACTGGGCATGGCAAACAGCCTCCTACGATCAGGCCCTCGAGGGCAAAGAAGCCTGGGAGCCTCTGGCCACTAGCGACAAACTTGAGCCCTCGAATATTTCCGCCCAGGCGTCGTGCGGCCGGGGCCAGGACGTCGCCGGTCAAGCCAGGTGCCCGGGACGCCCGGGACCTGGCCGTGCTGACCGTCTCCGACGCCACGCTCGCCTGGTCGCTCTCGGTGGCGACGGTCTCGACTCGGAGGCCGAACGCGGCCGTGCGCGCGCCGCTCGATCTCGTGGATCATCACGTGCGCGACACGGCCGCTTCCGGGTCCTAACCCGCCGCGGTGCCCACGGGCTCGGGAGTGCGTTCCGGGACCGGTGGTACGGCACCCCGGAGCCGGCGCCTCTCCTTGCGGTTCTCGACCATGGTGTAGAGGGTCGGGACCAGGATGAGCGTGAGCGCCGTGGAGCTGATCAGACCGCCGATCACCACGACGGCGAGCGGCTTGGAGATGAAGCCTCCGCCTCCGGTGATGCCCAGGGCCATGGGCAGCAGCGCGAAGATGGTGGCCAGGGCCGTCATCAGGATGGGACGCAACCGCCGCCTGCCGCCCTCGACCACGGCCTCGTGCAGCGACATGCCCTGATCCCGATACTGGTTGATCAGGTCGAGCAGGACGATGGCGTTGGTCACCACGATGCCGACGAGCATCAGCATGCCGATCATCGCGGCCAGGCCGAGCGACGTGCCGGTGACCAGGAGCAGCCCGAGCGCTCCCGTCGCGGCGAACGGGATGGAGACCAGGAGCACCAGCGGCTGGATGAGGCTCCGGAAGGTGGCCACCATGATGAGGAACACCAGCGCCACCGCCGCCACGAGGGCGAGACCGAGGTTGCCGAACGCCTCCTGCTGGTCGGCGCTGACGCCGCCGATCGTGTAGGTGGCGCCCGCCGGGAGCTTGAGCGCGTCCAGCCGCTTCTTCAGGGCGGTGTTCGTCGCCCCGAGGTCGGAGCCCGAGGCCTTGCCGGAGATCGTCGCGCTGCGCTTGCCGTCGATGCGGGTGAGCTGAACAGGCCCGTCGACCTCGCGGACGGTCGCTACGTCCGCCAGGGTGGTCTTCCCCACGAGCGTGAGGCCGCGCAGTGCGGCCAGCGACGCCGGAGCGCCGACCGGGCGCACGATCACGGCCGCGTTCGCCCCGTCGAGGTTGAGCTGCGTGACGGTGCTGCCGCGCAGCGCCTGCGTCACGGCCTGCCCGACGGCGATCTCCGTGAGCCCGTGTGCGGCGGCCTTCTTCCGGTCCACCGTCACCTCCAGGCGAGGGGCGGTGTCGGCGATGGTGGTGGTCACCTCGGTCACACCGGGGACGGCGGTCATGGCCTGCTGCACCTGCTTGGCCGTGGCCGACAGCGTGTCCAGCTCGGCCGCCTGCACGTCGACCTCGAGCCCGTTGCCGCCGAGGCCGCCCGACTGCCCGACCTGGATCTCGCCGACATCGGGCAGCTTGGCGATGCGGTCACGCAGGGAGTCCTGCACCGCGGTGACGTCGCTGCCGTCCTTCAGCGTGAGCGAGAATCCGGCGCGCGCCGCGCCGCCGCCGGCGGAGTTGGCGCCCGGGTTGACGTTGTTACGCCCGCCCACCGTGACCTGGTAGGACTCGACCTCCTTCGTCGCGGTGACGACCTGCTCGACCTGCTTGGCCTTGGCGTCGGCGCTCGCCAGCGACGTGCCGACGGGCAGGGTCTGGGTGATGTTGACGGTGTTCTCGCCGGTTCCGTCGATGAAGCTCGTCTGCAGCCTCGGGACCAGCGCGAGCGTCCCCACGAAGATGACCAGAGCCGCGGCCACGATCCTGAACCTGTGCTCGGTCGCGTACCGGATGACCGGGACGTACGCCCGCTGGAGCCACCCGTGCCGCTCCCGCTCCTCGGCCTGGACCCGGATCGCCTCCGCGTCGGCCCCCTGCGGCGCCTTCATGAACCAGTAGGCGAGCACCGGCACCATGGTGAGGGCGACGAGCAGCGAGGCCAGCAGCGCCACGGTCACCGTGACCGCGAACGGGCTGAAGAGCTCGCCGACGAGGCCGCCGGTGAACGCGATGGGCAGGAAGACCGCGACCGTGGTCAGCGTCGACGCGGTGACCGCGCCCGCCACCTCGCGGACCGCGTTCTCCACCGCCTGCCGCTTGGCCTCGCCGTACGACAGGTGGCGTTTGATGTTCTCCAGCACCACGATCGAGTCGTCCACGACGCGGCCGATCGCGATGGTGAGCGCGCCGAGGGTCAGCATGTTCAGCGAGTAATCCCGCGCCCACAGGGCGATCAGCGCGATGAGCACCGACAGCGGGATCGACAACGCCGTCACGATGGTTGAGCGGATCGACGCGAGGAAGACGAGGATGATCAGCACGGCCATCACCAGGCCGAGCAGGCCCTCGGTGGTCAGGCTGTTGATGGACTCCCGCACGGAGGGCGCCTGGTCGAACACCACGGTGAGCTGCGCGTCCCCGCCGAGTCCCCGTGTCAGCTCCGGCAGCTTCGCCCGGACGGCGTCGGAGATCGACACCGCGTTGCCGCCGGACTTCATCGTGATCGACACGGCCAGGCTGGGCTTGCCGTTCGTCCTGGTCAGCGTGGTCGTGTCGGCGAGGCCGAGGGTGACCTTCGCGACGTCGCCGAGCCGTACCGGGGCGGGCGCGGTCCGGCCGGCCGGGCGGCCCGCGGGAGGCCCGGCGGTCCCACCGGCGGAGGCCGGAGGCGCGGGGGTCAGGTAGAGGTTCTTGAGGTCGTCGACGCCGGTGAAGCCCTTGCCCACCTGCACGGTCAGCGTCCGGTCCGACTGGGTGAGGGTGCCGGCGGGAACGGGGGCGCCGGCCGCCTGGATGGCGCCGACCACGGCGGCCGCGGTCAGACCGTGGCGGGCCAGCTCGTCGTCGTCCGGCGTCACGGTGACGACCTGGTCGCGTGCGCCGCTGACGGAGACGTCTCTGACTCCGTCGATTCCGCTGAGCGCGGGAGCGACCTGGGAGTTCAGCTTGGCGGCGAGCACGCGCTGGTCGCCGGTCGATCCCGCGGCGAGCTGGATGACCGGCAGGTCGTCGGTGCTTCCCGCGAGGACCTGAGGGTCGACGCCGACGGGCAGCCGCGCGGACACCCGGCTGATCGCCTGCTGGATCTGGGCCTGCGCGGCGTCGATGTCGGCGCCGAAGTCGAACACCACCCCGACCGTCGCGCCGGACTCCCTGGATATCGAGGTGACCCCGGTGACTCCCGCAAGGCCGCGGACCGCGTCCTCGAGCGGCACGGTCACCTGCTCCTCGACGATCTGCGGCGCCACTCCCGGGTACGACGACATGATCGACACGGTGGGGAGGGATAACGAGGGCAGCAACTGCTGTTTGATCGCCGGGATCGTATACGCGCCGAACCCGACCACCATGATGGTCAGGAGCGCGACCAGCCCCCGGTTGGCGAGGCTCAATCTGGCCAGAAAGGACATCGTTCCACTTCTCTTCATATGACCGGGGCTCATGCGATTTCGGCCCGGGCCGACGGCAGCCCGTCGTGATGTCTCAAGGCTCGCGTGCGCGGGGACCCGACTCGTCCGACGCGAGGACGGTCTTCGGGTACCGCGATCGCAGTAGCGGCCAGCGGACGGTTACACCGCGGACGGGGTCAGCGGGATCCCGGGCGCACCAGCCCGGTCTCGTACGCGATGATCACCATCTGCGCGCGATCGTGCGCGCCGAGCTTGAGCATCGCCCGGTTGACGTGCGTCTTGGCCGTCGTCCTGCTGATGCCGAGCCGCTCGGCGATCTCGTCGTTGGTCAGCCCGGCCGCCACGAGGATCATGACCTCACGCTCACGGTCGGTGAGGGAGTCGAGGTCCTCGGGCACGTGCTCCACGGTGGACGCCGGGCCCGCGAGGAACCGGGCGATCAGGCTCTTGGTCGCCACCGGCGACAGCAGGGAGTCGCCGCGCGCGATCAGCCTGATCGCATCGTGCAGTTCGCCCGCCTCCACGCTCTTGCCGAGGAACCCGCTCGCCCCCGCGCGCAAAGCCGCGAAGACGTACTCGTCGATCTCGAAGGTCGTCAGGACCAGCACCTTGACCGAGGAGAGCTCACCGTCGGAGGTGATCGCCCGGGTCGCGGCCAGGCCGTCCATCCCGGGCATGCGGATGTCCATCAGCACCACGTCGGCCCGGGTCGCCCGCGCGAGCCGTACGGCCTCGTCGCCGGTGGCCGCCTGCCCCACCACGGCGAGGTCGGGCGCGGAGTCGACCAGGATCTGGAATCCCGCCCTGACCAGCGCCTGGTCGTCGGCGATCACGATGCGGATCGGGGAGACCCCCGTCATGCCGAGCTCACGCCCAGCGCGGCGGGGAGCACGGCCAGCACCCGGAAGCCGCCTGTCACGGACGGGCCGGTGGTGAACGTCCCGCCCACCGACAGGGCCCGCTCACGCATGCCCACCAGCCCGTGGCCCGCGTGGCCGGCGTCCGCGGGGGCCTTGAGCGGGCCGCCGTCGTCGGCGACGTCCACGACGAGATCCCGCGGTGTGTAGACGATCCGGACGGTGGCACGGGCGCGCGGGGCGTGTTTGCTGACGTTGGTCAGCGCCTCCTGCGTCACCCGGAAGGCGGCCAGCTCGACGGGCGCGGGGAGCGGGCGCGGGTCGCCCTCCATCCGGAAGTCGACGGCGAGCCCGGCGGCCGTGAACGAACCGATCAGGTCGTCGAGCCGGTCGAGCCCCGGCGCCGGTTCTGTGACCAGCTCGGTGAGGGACTCGTCCGGGCTGCCCGGCCGGCGGAGCAGGCCCACGGTGGTCCGCAGTTCCTCCAGCGCGGCGCGGCCCGCGAGCCTGATGTGCCCCAGCGCCTCACGTGCCTGGGCCGGCTCGTCGTCGAGCACGTGCGCGGCGACCTGCGACTGGACGTTGATGAGGGCGATGTGGTGCGCCAGGACGTCGTGGAGCTCCCTGGCGATCCGCAGGCGTTCCTCCATGACTCTGCGCTCGGCCTCCTCCTCGCGCGTCTGCTCGGCGCGGCGCGCCCGCTCCTCGATGGCGGCCACATACGCGCGCCGGCTGCGCAGCGCGTCGCCTGCCGCCGTGGCCATGCCCAGCCAGGCGACCAGGCCCACGATCTCGGGGTGGAGCCATGTCTCATGCGAGGTCAGCATCCGGCTCACCGCGAGG
The DNA here is from genome assembly GCF_016863315.1 of Planotetraspora silvatica. Classification (GTDB taxonomy): domain Bacteria; phylum Actinomycetota; class Actinomycetes; order Streptosporangiales; family Streptosporangiaceae; genus Planotetraspora; species Planotetraspora silvatica. The sequence goes on along the minus strand of NZ_BOOQ01000031.1, from coordinate 202,997 downwards.
GTGAGCGCGGCCGCCGTGCCCGCGACCCATGCCGTCCTGCGCGGCACGAGGGTCGCGGTGGAGAGGGTGGCCACCATGGCGGCGAGGATGAGAGGGCTCCGGGACGACGCGACCGCGTCGTGCACGACGGTCCCGGCCACGGTGACGGCGAGGACGCCGAGCGGCCGACGCCGCCGGAACGCCAGGGCGCCGGACACCGCCACCCCGGCCACCGCCAGGCCCGGCGTCAGCTCGGGCCCCGGGCCCGGCCCCGCGGACGTCGCCATGAGGATGACCGCGTACACGCAGATGGCCACGGCGGTGTCGAAGATGTACGGCCGCGCCCGCAGTGCCTCTTTCAGGGACGCTCTCAGGTGCTGCACCCGTCCACGCTAGGGTCGCACCGCGCCGCGCTCATCGTTCCCATGTACCGGTCATGACTACTGCGACCGCGGTAGGGACCAGTCGAGGATCGGCCCGGCCGGCACGATGCGGGTCGGGTTGATCCCGGGATGCGTGCCGTAGTAGTGCCGCTTGATGTGGCCGAAGTCGGTCGTCCCGCCGAATGCGGGGATCTGATAGAGGTCGCGGGCATAGCGCCACAGGTTGGGGTGGTCCACCAGGCGGCACAGGTTGGCCTTGAAATGGGTGACGTACACGCTGTCGAACCTGGCCAGCGTCACCCACAACCGGACGTCGGCCTCGGTGATGTGGTCGCCGAAGAGGTAGCGGCGATCGGCCAGGCGCCTTTCCAGCTCGTCGAGAGTGGCGAACAGCGCGGACACCGCCGAGTCGTACGCCTCCTGGCTCGTCGCGAAGCCGCAGCGGTACACGCCGTTGTTGACGGTCGCGTAGACCTGCTCGTTGAGGGCGTCGATGTCGGCGCGGAGCGCGGCCGGGTAGAGGTCGAACTCGGGGTCGGCCCACTCCGCGAACTGGGTGCCCAGGTCGATCGTGATGTCGGGGAAGTTGTTGCTGACGATCCGGCCGCTCTCGCGGTCCCACAGCACGGGCACCGACACGTGGCCGTCGTAGCCGGGCTCCGTCGCCTCGTAGGCCTCGCGGAGCAGGGCGAAGCCGTTGAGCTCGTCGGGTCCGTGTCCGGGGCCCTCGCGGAAGGCCCAGCCCCGGCCGTCGCGGACCGGGTCGACGACCGACAGGCTGACGACGTCCTCCAGGCCCAGCAGGGACCGCACGATCACCGCCCGGTGCGCCCACGGGCAGGCGTACGACACGTAGAGGTGGTACCGGCCCGGCTGGGCGCGGTAGCCGCTCTCCCCGTCGGCGGTGATCCGGCCCTGGAAGGGATACAGGGGGCGCACGAAGGAGCCGTCCTCGCGGACGGGGGGCTTCACCATGTAGTCGCCGTGAACGCTGAAGTCCACCGGGCTCGCGACGGGGGCTGTCGTGGTCATCGGCACGGTCCTTCCTGGGGGACGGTCTTCCGAGAATAGACGCATGCCGCGCGCCGCCCGCGGGCGCCTCAGCTCTCCTGACTCGCCGCTCCCCGCACGGTCCGGCGCGGCGAGAAGGCGCTCACGTCCGACGGCGGCGCCTCCCGCAGCGCGAGGTGCGCGGCGAGCAGCCCCGCGTACGGCCCGGCCGTCAGACCGTACGCGCCGAGTCCCGTGGCCAGCACGACGCGGTCGGTGAGAGGGCCGATGAGGGGCAGGCCGTCCGCCGTCACCGGGCGGAAGCCCACACGCGTCTCCACGAGGGTCGCGGCGGCGAGACCGGGGGCGAGTTCCACACCGGTCGCGAGCACCTCGCCGATCCCGCCGACCGTCACCCGGGCGTCGAACCCGGCGTCCTCGACGGTGGCTCCGAGCACCACGCGCGAGCCCGGGAAACCCAGCAGGTACGGCCCTCGTCGCGGCAACACGATCGGCCAGCCCGACGTGTCGGTCCCGGGCACCTCCGCGTGCACGATCTGGCCGCGGCGCGCCCCGACGGGAATCTCGAGCCCGAGAGGTCGGCACAGCTCGCCGGTCCATGCCCCCGCCGCCACGACGACTGTGTCCGCCTCCAGCGGTGAGCCGTCGACCAGCAGTGCGCCCGCCGCGGTGAACGACGCGGTCCCGGTGACCGTACGGGCGCCGTGCCTGGCGGCGGCGCGGAGCAGGGCGTCCCTGACGGCCCTTCCGTCGACGCGGGCGGGCCCCTCGATGTGCAGCGCGGCCAGGCCCGGGCGGAGCGGGGGGAAGAGGTCCTCCGGCCGGTCGACCATGGAGATCGTCCCCATATCGGGCGCCGCATCCTGCCGGCTCCGCAGGAGCGACTCGACGCCGGCCAGCTCGCCCGGCAGGTCGGCCACGAGGAGCGCGCCGGTCCTCGTGTGGCCGGCGTCGTGCTCGCCGTCCTCCACCAGCGACTCCACCAGGCGGTCGTAGTAGCGGGTGCCGTCGAGGGCCAGCCGGAACCAGTCGTCTTCGCCTTCGTGATCGACCCATGGGCAGAGGATGCCCGCGCCGGCGGCGGTCGCCTCGCCGGCCGTGGGCCGGCCGACCAGGGTCACGGCGACGCCCAGGGCGCTGAGATGGTAGGCGGCGCTCGCGCCGACGATTCCGCTTCCGACCACGACGATGGAAATGTCCCTTTGCATACCCGCATCGTCGCAGGAAGCCAGGACCATCGGTCCGCTCGTCACCCGGCGTTGCGCGACCCGGGCGCGCGTGGCAGCCCAGTTGAATGGGGGAGGCCGATCCCGCGCGGAGCGGAGGTCGCCGCCACGGAACACGCGATATCGGGGGAGTCGTCATGTTCGATCGGGCGCGAGGCGTCGCGACGCTCGCAGGCCGGGTGATCATCGGTGTGATCTTCGTCTTCCATGGGTGGATGAAGGTCGCCGACATGGGCCTCGCACGGACGGCGCAGATGTTCGAGGACGTGGGCATCCCGCTGGCCGGGATCGCCGGCCCGGGGGTCGCGGTGCTGGAGTTGGTCGGGGGAACGGCGCTGATCCTCGGCGCGGCCCTGCCGCTGTTCGCGACGTTGCTGGCGATGGACATGCTCGGGGCGATCGTCTTCGTCCACGGCCCCCATGGCCTCAGCTCCGAGAACGGCGGATACGAGTATGTGCTGGCGCTCGCGGGAGCGTGCCTGCTCATCGCGTTCAGCGGCGGCGGGGCTCTGGCCGTCGACGGTCTGTGGCGGCGCGGGACTCTTCTGGGTGGGCGCTCCCGTGAGGAGACGACGGCGCATCGATCGCCAAGGTTGTAGCTCCAACTTTCCCCGGAAGGCGCACCCGGCCGCGGGAGTGATCACGGAGTTGCGTATCCTCCCTCCCGCACAGACTGATGGGGATGTCCTCCGGCGTCCCACCTGTCCCACTAAGGCGCCGCGCCGGTGGTGGCCGCGGCCTCGCGGTGCCCTGCCACGCGGCCGGACGTCGAGGAGATCGAGATCAACCTCTTGCGGGTGGGCCCGGACGGAGCCATGGCGGGACAGCCGCTGATCCGGGCACTGGCGGCGCACGGCGTGGACATCGTCTTCGGCACCCCCGGGACGCACGGACTTCCGGCCTACCGTCATCTGCACGGATTCGGCGTCCGGCACGTGAGCATGCGGCGTGAGCAGGGGGCGGTCCACGCCGCGTACGGACACGCGAGGGTCACCGGGCGGCCGGGCGTCTGCCTGCTGGCCTCAGGAACGCCGACATTGGACGCCATGGGCGCGGTCGCCCAGGCATACCGCGACTCCGTGCCCGTCCTCCTCGTGTCCTGCGACGCCGGGCAGGCGATCGGGGACCAGGCGGCCGTGATGGGCTCGGTCACCGCCTACAGCCACCGGGTGACGAGCGTGGCGGAGATCCCGGTCGCGGTCGCCAGGGCGTTCGCGGCGATGACGTCGGGACGTCCCCGGCCCGCGCACATCGAGGTGCCCGCCGACCTGTCGGAGGCCCTCGGGGCAGCCCGGCCGGTCGCCCCGATCCGCCTTGCCGTACCGGCGGCGCGGGCGGAGGACCTGGACGCGGCCGCCGAGCGGCTTTCCGCCGCCGAACGGCCGGTCATCGTGGCGGGCGGCGGAGCCCGCGGCGCCGCGGGGGAGCTGCGCGCGGTGGCCGAACGGCTCGGCGCGCTCGTGGTCACGACCGCGGGCGGCAAGGGCGTGATCTGGGACAACCATCCGCTCGCGCTCGGCGCGGGCATACATCTGCACACGGTGGCCGACCTGGTGGAGCAGGCCGACGCCGTCCTGGTCGTGGGCTGCGAGCTCGCGCCCTCTGACCTGTGGAACGGCCCGCTTCCCCTGTACGGCAGGCTGGTGCGGATCGATCTCGACCCGGCGCAGATCGTGGCCGACGCCGTTCCCGAGGTGGCCGTGGTCGCCGACGCGGCGCAGGCGCTGCGCGGCCTGTTCGAACGTCTGGACGGGCGCCCGGACGACGGTCCCGCCGCGGGCGAGGGCGACCTGGATCCGGCCGATCGCAAGCTGCGCGACGAGATCCGCGACGAATGGCGCCGGCGGAAGCGGGCCGAGTCACGCGCGGAGGGGGCGGAGTGGCTGGAGGTCGTCGACGCCCTGGCCGCGGTTCTGCCGCGCGACGCCGTCGTGGCCGCGGGCGCGGCGGCGCTCTCCGCCCGCGGAGTGCTGGCCAACCTGCCCGCCCACCATCCCGGCGCGTTCCTGTACGGCGACACCGTCGCCGGGTTCGGCCTTCCGGCAGGGGTCGGAGCGAAAATCGCGGCTCCGTGGACACCGGTGGCCGTGTTGCTCGACGAACACGGTGCGATGACGGCCCTGGCCGAGCTGGCGGCCGCCGCGGATCTCGCCCTGCCGCTGCCCGTGGTCGTCGTGGAGGGCCCGGAGGTTCCGGGCGACGGCGATGCGGCTTCTGGGCCTGGGAATCCGGTCTGGGCGTCCGGTCCGCCTTCCGCGGACCTGGCCGCGCTGGCGCGGGCCCTGGGCTGCCGAAGTGTGCGCGTGTCCGCGCCGCGGGTGGGAGCCGAGGTCACGAGGACGTTCGGCGCGGATCGGCCGACGCTGATATGGGTGACCACGTGATGCGGGCCGTCTGACGCGGCCCGCGTGCTCGATCGGAAGTCTGTTCTCGAGGGCCCGTCCGGGAGACGGGTTCCCCATGACCGGCCGTGGGGCGTCCGGAGCCGGTTGAGGCGGCGGATGCCCCACGTCGGATGCCTCCTCCTATCGGAGAGGCGTCATCGGACTGGTCAGGTCCGTGAGGTCGGGCCCGGACGGTCCTGGCCGTACGGGGGGCGCTCCTGACCGTACGGGGTGCGTTCCTGGCCGTACTGGGTGCGCTCCTGGCCGTGAGTCGAGTGCTCGGTGAGCTTCGGCTTACGGAACCCGCCGGACCGGTCGTGGTCGCCCATCATGCCGAAGCGCATCGTGGCCAGCCCGAGGGCCAGGATGATCGCGCCGACGATCACGTTGCTCCAGATCGTCCTGGCTGACGCCATGTCTCCCCGGATGACCCAGGGGGCGATGATGGTCCAGAGCCCGATCAGGGGCAGGACCCACGCGATGCCATGGGTGCGGCCGTACATCGAGCTGTACCCCAGGGCGAGGAGCGTGACGACGAGGCCCGTGATCAGGTTGTTGATGGTGAGCGGGCCCCTGTTGCTGAATCCTGCGATCCAGGGTGAGAGCGCGAGGTACATGCCGCTGAGTAGCGCGAGGCCATCCGCTCCCTGAGCTACGGGATTAGCCGCGGCGGCCTCGTACCGCGCACGCATCTGCACGATGTCGGGGTGCGACCCGATGTCAGTGCTATGCGTCATCTGTTACACCACCCTTCTGAAGGTGTGGATTTAAACACTTATGTCCATCTTACGCCCGGGGTATCCGTTTGATCCAGATTGTGACGGAATGATGGTATTTGGCGGGCGTCGTGAGAGGTTTGAGCCCACGGGCGGGGGAAGGTGGTTCTTCAGTCGAACCGACCGGGAGGGATGACCGATGGGCGCCGGAGACAAGATCCGTAACATGGCGCAGGAGGTCGCCGGCAAGGTCAAGGAGATGACGGGCCGGGCGACCGGCGACGAAGATCTCGAAGCCGGTGGCCGCGCCGACGCGACCAAGGGCCGGGCCAAGCAGGCCGGCGAGAAGGTGAAGGACGCCGCCGACAAGGTCAAGCACGCTTTCAAGCACTGACGTGGGCGACGACGGTTCACGGGCTTCGCGCCCGTGAACGATCCATGGAATGGCTGGTTAACCGGGCCCGGATGGAGTGTTCCGGGCCCGGCCGGGTCTCTGGCCGGGGGCCGAGGCGTGGAGCCTCAGGCCGCCTGCGGGAAGCTGATGCGGAACCCGGACGTCACGAACGACTGGATCAGGCGCATGAGCAGCGCCTCCAGCATCATCACGACGGCCTTGGCCAGCATCGCGGTAAGAAACTCGGACACTAGATACCTCGTGGCTATAAACTTACATTCCACGGGATAGTGTCGCATAAAACTGACCATATCGGTACAGATATGGTTAACCGATGGTGAACGATCGGCGATCGTCAGCCGTACATTCTCTCGATCATTTTTTCGACCGTGCCCCCCGTCATCCCGGCCGCGGCGGCCGATCCGAGCCCGATCCCCCAGCCGAACGGGCCGATCGGGCGTGATCCGAAGAACTGGCTGACGCCGGGAGTCGACACGATGACCATCAGCGCGCCCATCGAGGCGACCGCGGCGATCGTGACCGTCCGGTCCCGCCCGCCCGCGCTGAGGGTCCGGAGCAACTGGGCCGAGACCAGGGCCACCAGCGCGACCGTGTCCGCCCTGCTCCGGGTGCCGGTCATCCGGGCGGCGATCCACGCTACGGCGGCGGCGGAGGCGGTCGTCACGGCCCGCACGTTGATGTCCTTGGTCAGAGCTGAGCCGAGAGAGCTCTCCGGGCCCTCCGCCAGGACCTTCTCCGGACTGGCGGCGCTCGGCGGCCGTACGGCGACCGCCATGGCGGGCAACATGTCCGTCAGCAGGTTGACCAGCAGGAGTTGCCGGGCGTTCAGCGCACTGCGACCGGTCAGCAGGCTCGATCCGACAGTGAAGATGATCTCCCCGATGTTCCCGCCGAGCAGGATGCCCAGGGCGTCGCGGACCGATCCCCACATGGCCCTGCCCTCGACGATCGCGTCGATGATCGTCTCGATGCGGTCGTCCGTCACGACGATGTCGGCGGCGGCACGGGCCGCGGCCGTGGCGCGGGAGCCGAGGGCGACGCCCACGTCGGCGAGGCGGATCGCGGGCACGTCGTTGGCGCCGTCTCCGGTCACGGCCACGACGCTCCCTGACTGCCGCAGCGCGGACACGATGCGTGCCTTGTGCGCGGGGGTGGTCCGCGCGAACACCGACACCTCAGGAAGGATCTTCATCAGCTCTTCGTCGTCGAGCGCGTCGAGCGAGGGCCCCGTCATGACCCGCAGGCCGTTGACGGCGTCGATCTCGGCCGCGATGGCCTCGGCCGTGCTCGGGTGGTCACCGGTCAGCATGATCACCCGGACGCCCGCCTTCATCAGGCCCTGCACGCTCCGCGCGGCCGTCGGGCGCACGGGATCGGCCATGCCGAGGAACCCGAGGAAGCACAGCCGGTCGACCCGCGACTCGTCCAGATCCGCTCGGCTGGACGCCGGCCGCTCCGCCACGGCGAGGACCCGGTAACCCTGCAGGGCGAGCCGTTCGACCTCGGTCTCCAGTTCCAGCCGGGCGTCCTCGTCCAGCTCGACCTCCTGGTCGTCGCGGAGCAGGGTCGCGCAGCGGGTCAGCACCACCTCGGGAGCGCCCTTGACGCTGAGCAGGTGGGCGGACTCGGCCAGCCCCAGCACGGCGTGGAAACCCCTCGCCGGCTCGAACGGCATCTCGTCGACCCGTTCCCACTTCTCCAGCCCCTCGTCGGCCGCGACCCCGAGGCCCTGCGCCCCCTCGACCACGGCACGGTCGGTGGGGTGCGCGAGCACCCGGCCGCCCTCGAACTTCGGCCCGGCGCGCAGAGCCGCGGCGACGACGCGGCGCAGCCGCGGCGTCATCGAGCCCGCGCCGCCCTCGATCCGGCCGTCGGACACGCGGCGCAGCCTGATGTGGCCCTCGGTCAGGGTGCCCGTCTTGTCGAAGCACAGCACGTCGACCCGTCCGAGCGCCTCGATCGTCGAGGGGTTGCGGACGAGCGTGTTGCGGGTGGACAGACGCTTCGCCGCCGCCAGCTCCGCGAGCGTGGCGACGAACGGAAGCCCTTCCGGGACCGCCGCGACGGCGAGGCTCACGGCCGGTGCGAGCGCCTGCGACAACGACGCGCCGCGGAGCAGCTCACCGGCCATCAGGACGACACCGGAGCCGATCGCCATCGGCACGATCTTGCTGCTCAGCGTCCGGAGCCGCAGCTCCACACCACTCGGAGGAGGCCCGCCGTGGACGAGCCTGGCCGTCCTGCCCGTCTCGGTCTCCTCGCCCGTCGCCACGATCACCGCGAGGCCGGAGCCCGCCGCCACCGAACTGCCCTCGTACACCATGGAGCTGCGGTCGGCGACCGCGGGAGCGGCGGTCGGCGCGACCGCCTTGCTCACGAGTTGCGACTCCCCGGTGAGGGTGGACTCGTCGATCTCCAGGCCCACGGCCTTGAGCAGCCGGGCGTCCGCGGGCACGGCGTCGCCCGCGCGAAGCTCGATCACATCGCCGGGGACCAGGTCCGCGGCGGTGCCCGTCTGGCCGCCGTCTCCCGCGCCGTCCGGGCGGCGCAGCCGTACCCCCACGGCCGTGGCCTCGGACAACGCGCTCAGCACCCGGCCCGCGTCGCGTCGCTGCGCGCCGCCGAGCACGGCGTTGACGACCATCACACTGACGATCAGCACCGCGTCGAGGACCGATCCGATGGCCGCGGACACCCCCGCACCCGCCGCGAGCACGGGGGTCAGCGGATTGGCCAGCTCCTCCACCGACGCCCTGGCCAGTGACTCGGGGCCCGCCGAGGCGGATCGTGCCGACGTCTTTCTGCGCAGTGCGGCCTCCGCCTCGGTCAGCCCGCCGGGGGAGGTGTTCAGCCGGGCCAGCACGTCCTGCGCCGACATCGCGTGCCAGGGGGTCCGGTCGGCCGTGACCGGCGTCTCGCCGTTCCCCATGCGCCGTCCCGCCCATGTGCCCATGACGAGGGACGCGAGCGACGTCCCGTCGGCCACGAGTTGCGCTCGCCGCACGGCGGTGCGCTCCAGCCCCAGGATCCCCAGCGCGCCTCCGACGACCGCGGAGGCCGCGGCGAGCCGTACGCCCAGTTCGCTCGCACGCCGGGCGGCGGGCAGGCAGGCGAGCATCAGATGCGCGCAGCCGAGGTCACCGAGGACGTCCGCCTCCCAGGGCACCTGACGGGACCTCCGGATCAGGCCGACGCCCAGGTCCGCCTGGCGCAGGGCGCGGTGCGACCCCATGGCGACCACGGCCACGCCGCGTCCTTCGGCCTGCAGGTCCATGACCGCGTCGGTGAGACCCTCGCCGCCGGTGACCTGCGTGACCTGGAGACGGCGGGCGAGCCACGACGGGCCGCCCGCCAGGAGCACCTCGCACGTGCCGGCCGGCGCCTCGACCAGGGCCTCGGCCAGCGGGTCGAGCTCGGGAGCCAGGCCGACGAGCGCGACGGCCGTCCGGCCCCTGATCACGGTGACCGGCCGGATGCCCTGCGCGCGCCACTGTGCCACCTGGGCCAGATCATCGTCCCCCTTGTACGGCTCGGCCTTCCAGCCGTCGTGACGCCGCCGGGCCTCCGGGTCGGTGAGGTCGAGCAACGAGTAGAGGCGGTCATGCAGGTCGTCGAGGTCGAGCTTGGCGGTCAGGGGGACGACCGCGTCGATCGTCCAGGCTCCGGTGGTGAGGATCTCGGCGTCCAGCACCACGGTGTCGACGCGGTCCATCCGGCGAAGGGCGTGCCGGTTGAGGACCACGCCGCCGCGCCGGGCCAGAGCCCGGCCGACCGCGCTGGCGAAGGCGTCCCGGCCCACACGCGCCGACTTCGGCGTCCCCGTGATGAGGACGGACAACGCGCGGGCGCGGCTCCGGCTCGCGGCGAGCGTCAGGCCGTGAGCCGCCAGCGATGCGGGGCTCGCGATCTCGCAGTAGCGCTCGATCGGCCCGCGTGGCAGCGACTCAGGCCGGGGCTCCTTCTCCGCCCGGACATGGGCGTAGGCCCCGTCGTGGGTGGCGAACGCCTCCTCCAGACGGGCCCACGCGCCCAGCCCCGCGCGAGCCTCGGCGTACCGGCCCGCCGCGGCGAGCGAGTCGACGAACAGCCCGGCCGGCCGCTGGCCCAGCGTCTGGCCGACGAGCCGGGTGGTCGCGAAGAGCACTTCCGTGCCGGGAGAGCCGATGCGCCGCTCCAGTTCCCGGCGGACGCGCGGCGTGTGTTCGGCGAGGTGCAGGAACGTGGGAACGGTGGGGGGAAGCCGCCATACCCGCGTCGCCCTCCCCGCGAGCGCCACTCCTGTGCCGACCAGGCTGCCCGCGAGGCTCAACGCCGCCCGAGCGTGGTGTTCGCGGGCGTCACGTGCCCACACGCCTTCGTCGGCGCCGTCTTCCGGGCTTCCGTCCATCTCCCAGCCGTCGGCCGTCTCGCTGTCGAGGCCGTCGGCTTCCTCTTCGTCCTCGTCCGCCGCCGATTCCTCAGGTGCGTCGGTGCGGGCCGATTCGGCGTCCATGACGTCGTCCGGGACGGCACGCTGCGCCAGGCCGGCGATCTCCGGTATGCCGATCAGGCCGGTCTCCGGGCCGGCCTCGTCCTGGTCACCGGTCTCCCGCTCACCGATCTGGTCCCTGTCCGGGTCACCGTCCGGGTCGTCGACGTCGAACTCCTCCACGATCCGCAGGAGCTTGTCCATGTCGACCGTCTCGGGATCGCAGGCCACGAAGACGCAGCCGAGGGCGCCGTTGACCTCCGCCCGCGCCATTCCCGCGTCGCACAGCCGTGCCTCGAGGCCGCTGATCGCCTTCTCGGTGCCGGGCCCGCCGATGACGCGCAGGCTGATCCGAACCCCGCCGGTGCACACCTGCGTCCGCCGGGCCCGCGGTATGAGGGACAGGACGGGGTCGGGCACCAGGCTGAGGACCTGGTCCGGCACCAGGGCCAGCAATGAGTCGGCGGCCAGCGAGCCGAACGGCCACATGTCGTCTCCGGAGATCGAATCTTGGAAGTGGTGGACACGCCGGTGATCACGAATGATCGCCCGGCACTGATCGAACAGGTTCGACCACGAAGAGTGATCGAAATTGAGCGCACGTACCCCCGGACCGATCGAGGTCCCGACCGGGGTCAGCCGGATCGGGTCACGAAGGCCACGCGGGCAACGCAGTTCAAGCAGGTCGTGCTGGTCAAGCAGTTCAAGCTGGTCGTTGCCGGTTGTTCTGGTCGGGTCGTGCGGTGAACGTCAGCAGGCGACGTGGTCACGTGTTCCGTGGTGCGAACCCCAGGGGTGAAACCCCGGAACGCACTGTGGGCGCGGCCACGCCGGTCCGTGCTGCGTCTATTTGGTGGTGCGCTTGGCCGATGCCCGCGCCGCCGACGGCTTCGCGGCACCGGTCCGAGCGGTCACGGTTCGTGTCGCGGAGGCGCGTGCCGCCGAGATGCGAACCGCTGACGACCGTGCCGTGGCCTTCCGCGCCGCCGTGGTGCTTGCCGCGCCGCTTCGCGCGGTGGCAGAGCGTGCCGCCGACGTCCGCGCGGTTGCGGTGGTGCGCCCTGCGCCGATTCGGGCGGGCGACGTCCGTGTCGCGGAGGCGCGGGCCGCTGAGGTCCGTCCAGTCGTGGCACGTCCCGTCGCGCGTCCCGTGGTGGTGCGCCTGGCGGCGGTTCGCCCTGTGGCCGTCCGAGCGACGGTGGTGCGCCCGGTGGCCCGTCGGGGGGCTGCCCGGCCCGCGGTGGAGCGGCCGGTCGTCGTGCCTCCGGTCGTGCGTCGGGCGGTGCTCCGGGCGGTGGTGGCGCCTCCGGTCGTCCGTGCCGTGGTACTCCGTCCCGTGGTCGTCCGTCCGGTGGCGGTGCGCCTGGCCGTGGATCGAGCGGCGGTGCCTCCGGCCGTCCGTGCGGTGGTGCTCCGCGCGGCGGTGGTGGCTCCGGTCGTCCGTCCCGTGGTGGTCCGTGCGGCCGTTCCACGTGCGGCGGTCGTCCGCCCAGTGGTGGTGCGTCCGGTGGTGGCTCGTGCGGTGGTCGCACGTCCTGTGGTGGTGCGTCCGGTGGTGGTCCGTGCGGCCGTTCCACGTGCGGCGGTCGTACGTCCCGCGGTCGTCCGTGCAGTGGTTGCGCGTCCGGTGGTGGCTCGTGCGGTGGTCGTACGTCCCGTGGTGGTACGGCCAGCGGTGGTGCGTCCGGTGGTGGTCGCGCGTCCAGTCGTGGTGCGTCCCGTTGTAGTGCGTCCGGCGGTGGTACGCGGGGTGGTCGCGCGTCCGGTGGTGGTCCGTGCGGTGGTCGCCCGTCCCGTGGTGGTCCGTGGGGTGGTGGTCCGGCCGGCGGTGGTCCGTGCGGTGGTGGTACGGCCCGCTGTGGTGCGGCCGGTGGCGGTGCCTCCGGCCGTGGTCCGTCCCGTGGTGGTCCGTGCGGTAGTGGTCCGGCCGGCGGTGGTCCGCGCGGTGGCCGCACGCCCTGTGGTCGTCCGTGCGGTGGTCCGCTTGGCGGTCCCGGTCGTCGTTTTCCGCGCGGTGGTGCGCCGGGCCGTGGGCTTCCGCGTCGTCGGCTCCTCCGCGCCCTCGGCCTTGCGCTCAGCCGACCGTGCGGTCCTCGGCGGTGTGGTGCGTTGCGGACGGAGCGGGGACCAGCGCTCCTGGGCGCGGGTGCGCTGAGCGATGATGGTGCCCGCGCCGATCGCCGCCGCGACAGGCCACTCGAGGAACCCGAGGACGGCGAGCGCTCCCAGGCCGCCGTAGTAGGCGATGCGCTCGGGCGGGGGGAGGAAGGTCCGCGCGATGTCCACGGCCTGCCCGACCTCACGCTTGCTGATGTGCGGCATGTCCATGTGGGGCATCCGCATCTCCGGCTGCCGGACCTGGATGCTCATGAACGGAAGGTTGAGCTTGAGCTGGTGGCCTGAGTTCTTCTTCGCCATCGTGGAGCGTGTGCTGGAGGTGCTGGGCGTTCGCGTGCGTGACGGCCTCGTCGTCTGAGCCACGGTCATGGTTCCTCCCCCGAGTGCGAAACCCCCCGGCACGGTGGCGGGGTGCGGTCGAGCTGCCCGTGAGGTCCACGAGTGCAAAACGACCTTTCTATCTTCCACCGTGTCAGGTGGGGTTTCTGATGCCGATAGCGGTTATTTGCTCACTTTTGCAGAAGCGATCTCCTGCATAGAGCTCGCTTCCGGGATATTCCCCACTAAAGCGCCCTTGGCTCGTCATAAGCACGCGAAATCGAGTGGCGATGACCAGGCGATGCGTGAGGATGGTCGGCATGACACGTATCGGCATCTTGTTGTTCGAGCACGTCGAGGAGTTGGACGCGGTCGGTCCCTGGGAGGTGTTCGGCATGTGGGCGAGCACATGCCCGGATGAGGCGGAGGTGGTGGCCTTCGCCCCCGAGGCGGGACCGGTCCTCGCGTCGAAGGGCATGACGCTGCACGCGGACCATGGTTTCGCGGACGTGGGACCGCTCGACGTGCTGGTCTATCCGGGCGGACGGGGCACCCGGCCCCACCTCGACGACCCCGACCGGCTCGCGTGGGTGCGCGAGCAACGGGGGAGGGTCCCGCTGCTGACGAGTGTGTGCACCGGCTCGCTCGTCTTCGCCGCCGCCGGGCTGCTGACCGGCCGCCCCGCGACCACGCACTGGGGCAGCCTCGATCGCCTCAAGGAACTGGACCCGACCATCGACGTGCGGACGGACGAACGTTTCGTGGACGACGGCGACATCGTCACGTCCTCCGGGGTATCGGCGGGAATCGACATGGCGCTGCACCTCGTCGCGAGGCTGGCCGGGGTCGAACGCGCGCGGACGGTCCGGCGCCAGATGCAGTACGACCCGATGCCTCCGGTGTAAGGCGGCCCGTGCGGTCAGTGGTCGGCGATGTGGAGGTTCCGGGGCCCTGGGCTCAGCCGTTCGGGCCCCTCAGGGCCGCAGAGCACGACGTCGGCCACTCGCGCGCCGAACAACTCAGGCAGGTAGATGGCCGTTTCGAGGCAGATCGTCATGCCGGGGGCCAGATGCTGGCCGGACGTCAGGGACGGGCCCTCGTCGTCGCTGAGGCCGATGCCGCGGCCCTGCCGTTCGGACACGTAGTGACCGTAACCGCTGCCCTCGATCACCTCCCGGACGATCCTGGCCGGTTCGAAAGCTGGGACTCCCGCCCGTACGAGGTCGAAGGCCGCCTGCTGGGCCGCGAGGACCACCGAATACATGGCCTCGAAGTCCTCAGGAGGCTCGGCGACCGCGAGCACACGGGCCACCTCCGCGCAGTAGCCGTCCCACCGCCCGCACACCGAGACGACGACCGCGTCTCCCGGGTTGATCACGCGGCCGCACGGCTCGTGCGACGGCTCGGCAGTGTGCTCGCCCGCCGCGACGACGACGGATATCGCCTCGTCGCACCCGGCCTCCGCCAGCATCGCCCGCAGCAGGAAGCCCATGTCCCGCTCCGTGGCGCCGAACCAGGTCAGCTCCCGGGCCGCGAGCAGCACCGAGTCGGCGGCCGAGGCCGCCCGCCGCAGGGCCGCCACCTCGGCCGGCCGCTTCGTCAGTCTGAGCGGCCCGAGGACGGCCGAGGCCAGCATGAGCTCGGCGTCCAGCCCCATGATGAGCAACTCCCGCGCCCGCGTCTCGGGATCCACCGCCACGCGACGCGCCGAAGCGGGAACGAGGGCCGCCGCCTCGGCCGGCCCCCGGGCGGTCCGCGGCGGCCCCTCGGCGGTCACGACGAGATAGCCGGTGCCCCGCCCGCCGAGATAGCGGAAGTCGGGGGAGGGGCGCAGCACCAGCGCGTCGACGCCGGTCGCGGCCATCCTGGCACGCACGTCGCCGAGCATGAGGGGATCCATCAGCGGAGGTCCATCAGGCGCGGCTCACTCCGGCATGGTCCAGCGTGCCGCTCGGTCACGCCGGCTCGTGAAGCCAGCAGGCGACCGGGCCGAACTCCGGCTCCCGATCGAGGCAGACGTCCATCACCAGCGGGCAGCGCGGGTGGAACCGGCACCCGGAGGGCGGATCCGCGGGGTCGGGAACGTCGCCCGGCAACTCCGCGGGAAGCACGCCGCGGCCGTCGGGAATCGGAATCGCGCCGAGAAGAGCCCGAGTGTAGGGGTGCTTGGGGTCGGCCCACACCTCCGCCGTCGGTCCCGTCTCCACGATCTTCCCGAGGTACATCACCGCGATGCGGTCGGCGATCAGCCGAACGACCGAAAGGTCGTGGCTGATGAACAGGAGCCCCGCCCCGGACTCCACGGCCAGGTCGCGCATCAGCCGTGCCACGTGGGCCTGGGCCGAGGCGTCGAGCGCGGAGATGGGCTCGTCCCCGATCAGCAGGGACGGCCTGGCCGCGAGGGCTCTAGCGATGGCGATCCGCTGCCGCTGGCCGCCGGAGAACTCGTGCGGGAACCGCTCGGCGAAGTCACGGGGCAACCCGACGCGTTCGAGCAGGTCCTCGGGGGCGGTGGTGCGGTCGTCCGCCGTACGGAGCCCGTCGGCGATCTGAGCTCCGACCCGGCGCCGCGGATTGAGCGAGGCGTAGGGGTCCTGGAAGACCAT
This sequence comes from Planotetraspora silvatica, assembly GCF_016863315.1. Classification (GTDB taxonomy): domain Bacteria; phylum Actinomycetota; class Actinomycetes; order Streptosporangiales; family Streptosporangiaceae; genus Planotetraspora; species Planotetraspora silvatica. The sequence continues at coordinate 187,373 of NZ_BOOQ01000031.1, read as the reverse complement.
CTGGGCGCCGGTGAGCGCCCGGTGCCTGCTGCGCAGCCCGAGAGGGGTCACGGGATGCCCGCCGACCGTGATCGTGCCCGCGGCCGCCGGATGCAGGCCGCACACCGCGCGAGCCAGGGTGGACTTGCCGCACCCCGACTCTCCGACGAGGCCGACCACCTCCCCGGCCGCGACGGTCAGGCTCGCGCCCGCCACGGCGCGCACGAGGGGGCGCCCCGGCGTCCGGTGTTCGACGACGAGGTTGTCGATCGTCAGCAGCGTCATCACCGCTCCTCTTGCGGAAGCTTGTGGTCGTCCCCTGGCAGGGACTCCAGCAGGGTGCGGGTGTACGCGTGGCGGGGCTCCGTGAGCACCTGCCCGCGCGGTCCCGTCTCCACGACGAGCCCGTCCTTCATCACGCTGACCTCGTCGGCGACGGCCGACATCACCCCGAGGTCGTGGGTCACGAGGAGCACGGCCAGGCCGAGGTCGTCGCAGAGCCCGCGCAGCAGCCGGAGGATGCCCGCCTGGACGGTCACGTCGAGCGCGGTCGTCGGCTCGTCGGCAATGAGCACCTTGGGCTCGCAGGCCAGGGCGACGGCGATGGCGATCCGCTGGCGCATGCCGCCGGAGAACTGGTGGGGGTAGCGGTCGACGGCCGTCTCCGGAGAGGGGATCCGCACCTTCGCGAGCAGGCCGAGGGCCCGCTCCCGCGCCTCCTTCCTGCCGACGCCGAGGTGGTGGCGCATGTGCTCGGTGAGCTGGACGCCCACCGTCACCATGGGGTGCAGGCTGGTGGCCGGGTCCTGGAAGACCATCGCGATCTCGGCCCCGCGTACCGCGTTGAGCTGCTTGGCCGGCATGGCCAGCAGGTCCCGGCCCTCCAGCTGGATCGTGCCCGCCGTACGGGAGCCGTGGGGGAGCAGGCCCAGCACGGCGAGCCCGGTGACGGTCTTGCCCGAGCCGCTCTCGCCCGCCAGGCCGTGGACATGGCCGGCGCCGACGGCGATATCGACGCCGCGCAGGATCTCGGCCTCGCCGATGGAGACCTTCAGCCCGGAGATGGTCAGCGTCACAGCGCACGCTCCTTGATGGCCCGGGCGGTGCGGGGGTCGAGGGCGTCGCGCAGCGAGTCACCGAGGAAGTTGAACGCCAGGACCACGGTCAGGATGGCCAGACCGGGGAACGTGGCGACCCACCAGCTGTCGAAGACGTCCACTCCCGAGGCGACCATCGCGCCCCACTCGGGCGAGGGGGGTTTGGCGCCCAGTCCCAGGAAGGACAGCCCGGAGAGCAGGAGCAGCGCCGTGCCGATGTCGAGGGTGGCGAGGACCAGGATCGGCCCCGTGACGTTGGGCAGGACGTCCACCCGGAGCGAGCGCCAGGCGGAGAACCCGAGGAGACGCCCGCTCAGCACGAACTCGCGCTCCCGCACTCCCAGCACCAGGCCCCGCGTCACCCGGGCGTAGGACGGCCACGCGACCACCAGTACGGCGAGGACCGCGTTGGTGAGGCTCGCCCCGAGGGCGGCCGCCACGACCATGGCGAGGATGACCGTGGGGAAGGCGAACACGAGGTCGGCGATCCGCATGATCGTTTCGCCCACCCATCGACCGAAATATCCGGCGGCGGCGCCCAGTAGGCCGCCGATCAGGACCGACAGCACCACGAGCAGCAGCGTGAGCGGGATCGACACCCGCGCGCCGAACATGATCCGGCTGAGGATGTCGCGGCCCAGCTGGTCGGTGCCGAACCAGTGCCCGGCACCGGGCGGCGCCAGGCGCGGCAGGTCCTGTGCGAGCGGATCGTGCGGCGCCAGCAGGGGCGCGGCGATCGCGATCACGATCCAGGCGAGGGCGATGACGCCTCCGGCGACGGCCAGCGGTTGCCGCCAGGCCTCCGGCAGCCGGGTCCGGCCCAGGATCCCGGATCCTTTCACGAGACCCTCACTCTCGGGTCGATGACGCCGTACAGCACGTCGACGACGAGGTTGATGACGAGATAGACCAGGCCGACCACGAGGCCGACACCCATGACGGCCGGCAGGTCGAGAGTCGTCGCGCTCTTGTAGGCGTACTGGCCGACGCCCGGCCAGGCGAAGACCGCCTCGACCAGCACCGTCCCCGACAGCAGGCTGCCGAACGCGAGACCGGCGACGGTGATGATCGGCACGAGGGCCGGACGCAGGATGTACCGGAACAGGACGACCCGCCCCGGGAGCCCCTTCGCGCGGGCGGCGCGGACGTAGTCCTGCCCGAGCACCTCCAGCACCGCGGAACGGGTGAAGCGGGTGAGCAGGCCGATCGTGTACAGGGCGAGCACGAGCGCGGGGGCCAGCAGGTGCCCGATGGCCGAGGAGAACACGTCCCACTGGCCCGCGAGCGCGGAGTCGACCGTGTAGAGCCCGGTGACCTGCGGCGGCGGACTCAGGCCCGGGTCGATCCTGCCGCTGCCCGGTGTGATCTGCAGCCGGAAGAAGAAGACGTAGAACGCCACGAGGGCCAGCCAGAACGTCGGCACGGAGATGCCGATGAGGCTGGCGATCCTGAGCACGTGATCGGACAGCCGATCACGCCGGAGGGCGGCGATCACGCCGAACGCCACGCCCAGCACCAGCGAGATGATGATCGCGGTTCCGGCCAGCTCCAGGGTCGCGGGCACGAACTCGGCCAGGTCGTCGGCGACCGGGCGGTGACTCTGCTGGCTCATCCCGAGGTCGCCGTGCAGCAGGCCCTCCAGATGCAGCAGGTACTGCTCCGGCAGCGGCCGGTCGAGGCCGTGGTCGGTCCGCCACTGGGCCACGATGGCGGGGTCGCCCAGCGCCTGCTGGCCGAGGTTGGCCGAGACGGGGTCGCCGGGGACCAGGTTGGTCAGCACGAACGTGACCAGCGTGATGGCGAGCGCGAGCAGCAGCGCGATGGCCACCCTGCGGGCCAGGAAGCGGGCCAGGGGCCTCCGTGAGCCGCGCGGTCCCCGTCCGGTACGGCCACGCGGCACGGGGGCCGTAGGCCCCTGCACGGCCGTACCGGACTCGGGCTCGTTACTTGGCGCCGAGGCTGGCGACATCGACGGTCCACACGGGGTTGTACGCCAGGCCGGTGACGGACGCGGCCGTCACGATGTTCTGGCTCGGCTGGATGAGGGGGACGAAGGGGCCGGAGGCGTTGAGCTTCGTCTGGATGTCGGCGTAGGCCTGCTTCCTGGCGTCGTCGCCGAGGGTGGTGGCCGCCTTGTCACCGGCCGCCTCGAGCTCCTTGTCGGCTCCCGCCTTCCAGCCGGATCGCAGGCCGACGAGTTTGCCGGGGAGGAAGGCCAGGTAGTCGCTGGGGTCCGGGTAGTCGGGGCCCCAGTACCAGAGGCCGAGCTCCTCCTTGCCGTTGCGGTAGTTGTCCAGGGCCGTGGTGACCGGCGCGGGCGCCAGCTCCACGTTGATGCCGACCTCCTTGAGGTTGGCCTGGATCCGCTCGGCCAGCGGCTGGAAGGACAGGCCGTTCACGGTCAGCTCGCTCGGGTACTCCAGCTTGACCGTCGGGTTGCTCTGGCCGCTCGCCTGGAGCGCGGCCTTGGCGCCCTCGACGTCACGCTTGGCGACCTGGTCGGGCGGCAGCGCACCGAGCAACATCGACGGGATCACGCCGGGGGCCTGCACCGACCCCTCGCCCGCCAGTTCGAGCAGGCCCGCGTAGTCGACGCCCTTGCGGATCGCCTCGGCGAACCCGGGGCTCGAGGTGACCTTGCTGACCGACGCGTCCTGGTTGGCCAGCAGGAAGATGACGTTGGCCGACGGCGTCTTGGTGACCTGGAGGCCGCCGGAGATGGCCGACACCTGGTCGCCCGACAGGTTCAGGGCCACCTGGCTGTCGCCGCGCTGCACGTTGAGCTTCTGCGTGGCGGCCTCGACGTTGCGGATGACCACCTTGTCGTAGACCGGCTTGTGCTCGCCCCAGTACTTGGCGTTCGCCTTGAGCACGACCTGGTTGCTGACGTTGAACGACTCGATCGTGTACGGCCCCGAGCCGGCGGAGGTCGAGTTCAGGTACTGCTCGGCCTTGTCGGTCGAGTCGGTGGTCGCCCCGTTGGCCTTGGCGACCTTGGAGTTGAGGATGCCGAGAGCCGGGTTGGGGAGCAGGAACGGCAGGGCGGGGTTGGGCGTCTTGGACGTCAGGGTGACCGTGGACTCGTCGGTCTTGGCGACGTCCACCCCGTCGAGGAGGAAGGACGGCGTGCCCTTCATGTCCCGCACCCGGGTCAGCGAGAAGACCACGTCGTCGGCCGTGACGGGGGACCCGTCGGCGAAGGTCGCCCCCTTGCGCAGCTTCAGCGTGAGCGTGGTGCCGTCGGGCGACAGCTCGTACGACTCGGCGAGCGCCGGGACCGGCTTGGTGACGTCGGAACCGTCGAAGGTGAGCAACGTGTCGTAGATCGCCTTGTCGACGATCAGGCCGGTGGGCTCGTAGGTGCGCCCGGGGTCGGCCGTCTTGAGGTCGAACGAGGTGTCGATCACGAGCGTCTTGCTCGCGGCGCCGCCTGAGGGCGTCGTGGACGAACCGCCGCCGGAGCAGGCGGCGAGGGAGAGGAAGCCGGTGAGCAGCACCGGCAGCAGGGCTGCCTGCGCCTGCCGCGAACGGGTCGCCATTTCTGTATCCTCCGAAAATGGACCGTGTAGACGTTTGGTCGCCGATCGTCCAGGATTGTCCGGCAGAAAGTCCAGCTCGTACGGCAAAGCCGAGACGAAACGCCCACGGAGGATTAGACGATGACCGAAACGTCAAGCAACCCGAGCACTGAGGGCGGCCCGCCTGGACGGATCGGCATCGGCCTGGAGCTCGACGCCACGCATCTGAAGATCCTCGAAGTGCTCCGGGAGAACGGGCGGATCTCCGTCGCGGCGCTCGCCGAGCGGGTCGGCATCTCCCGGGCGAACGCGTACACGCGCTTCGAGGCGCTGCGCGCCGACGGCGCGATCAGAAGGTTCACCGCCGAGATCGACCACACCCGCGCCGGGCTGGGCATCACCGCGCTGATCTTCGTGACGGTCCGGCAGCAGATGTGGCGTCAGTTCCGCGCCCAGCTCGCCCAGATGCCCGAGGTGGAGTATTGCGCGATCACCACGGGACAACACGACGCCATGATCCAGATCCGGGTGGCCGACGTCGCCGCGGTCCACACCATGGTCACCGATCGTCTGGCCAACATCCCGGCGGTAAAGGCGACCGAGACGGTCTTCATCCTCGACGAGGTGCTCAGACGGCCCTATGTCCTGCCGAGCGACCGCGGCCAGGGCCGCCCCGTGCGCCGATCGGCCCCCGCCCTCGCCCAGGACCCCGTCCCCCTCGGCAAGCTGGGTTTCGTGGGCGCGGCGGAAGGCCGGGCGGGGCTCGGCAAGGAGTCATGAGCAGACGCCCGGCGAGGCCGAGGCGCTGCGGAGGGGTCCTCAGCGAAGCTCGGTGCAGACGCTGACGTGCGTCTCGTCGTCACCGGCGAACTGGAACTCCTCGACCAGCCGCAGCCGGCCGTCGGGCAGGGCCTCGATGCGGCTGCTGCTCTGGCCGGCCGCCCGCTCACCCGTCCTGAGCAGGTGGACGTACGACAGCTGGATCCGGTCGGCGTCCCTGGTCCCCACGAACCGGCCGTGCTCCACCGTGTCCCCGGCGTAGCTGCCCCAGATCACCCCGCCTGCCTCCTCGTAGGCGAACTCGGTCGGCGCGTCGGCGTCGACGGAGCTGGACGTGGAGCTGACCATGGCGAATCGGCGGCCGTTGAGGAGGTCCTTGTCGTTCACGTCTCCGCATCGTGCCGGACTTGCGGACCTCCGCAACCAGACCTGGACGTTTCGCTCACAAGGGGCCCTTGCGCATGGTGATCCGTCCAAGTCTTCCGCCGGACGGCCCGGGCCGCGAGATTACAGGCAACCCGGGCCTCGAGATCAGCGGCCGACGGTCTCGCTGAGGGCGGCGAGCGCGGCGCCGCGTGCCCCGGCCATGTCGAGGTCCTCCACGAGCGACACGGTCGCCACCTGCCGCTGCTCCTCGCGGAGAAGCGTGTGCTCGCGCACCTTCTCGAGGAACCACTCACGGAAGTGCGGCGCGGCCTCGACCACGCCGCCGCCCACGAAGTACGCGTCGGGGTCGGTGAAGTTGGCCGCGATCGTGAACAGCCGCCCGATCGCCATCGCCTGCTGCCCGAAGACCTTGAGCGCGAGCTCGTCGCCCTTCTCGGCATAGCCGCGCAGCAGCTTGGCGGCCTTGCCGATCGGCTCGACCCGCGCCAGTTCGTGATCGGGGAACCGGGACAGCCAGTACGGCAGGAGGTTCTTCTCGATGCCGGTCAGGGAGGCGACGCTCTCGGCGTCGCCGTCGAACCCGCAGTTGCAGGCGGGCAGCGGCTGGCCGTCCTCGAGCAGGCCGTGCATCGGGATGTGGACGTGGCCGAGTTCGCCGGCCATGCCGGCGGCCCCCTTCACCACCTGGCCCGACTCGATGACGCCGCCGCCGAGCCCGGTGCCCACGATGGCGGAGACCGAGGAGTTGTCCCAGGCGTCGTCACCGAAACGGACGTGGTGGGTGTAGAGGGCGGCGGCGTTCCCGTCGTTGTTGTAGACGACGGGCAGGCCCAGCCGGGCTTCGAGCGCGCCCCGGAAGTCGTAGCCGTACCAGCCGGGGTCGACGAAGTTCGTGGCGCCCTTCGAGGAGATCACGCCGTTGGCGCTCGCGGGCCCCGGAGTGTCCAGGCCCACAGCGCGGACCTGTTCCACGGCGGTGCGGGTGACGTCGAGCACGTTGTGCAGGGCGAGGACGAGTTGCTCCACAGCGGTCTCCGGGCCCTCCCGGACGAGGCTGGGAGTCTCGACCAGCCGGTCCACCAGGAACCGCCCCGAGGCGTCGAGGACCGTCGCGTTGTTGCTGGTACCGCCGTTGTCCAGGCCGATGACGACCCAGGACCCTGCATCTGCCATAGGGGGAGTTCCTTCTGTCCGCGCTTGTGAGAGCTGAGACTACGAGAGATCGTGCGCCCAGCACAGCCCGTGGCTCGCAGCCGCCGCCCGCCCCATGGGGCTGACATGTCCAGGTGGAGCGGCTTTACAGAAACTGTGTTGGGTTTCGCGATGCGATGTCCTCGCCAGGACATCTGGAACGGTACATAGTGAGTCCGTCCCTGAAATCCCTTGATTCGACCCCTACCCCGGGTGGCGGCCATGGCTGTAGTCGGCACGTGGAACCTCGAGAACCTCTACCGTCCGGGCGGCGAGTACGGCCCGCGCGACCCCGCGGCCTATGAGGCCAAGCTCAAGGCGCTGAGCGGGACGATCACCAGAATCTCGCCCGACGTCCTCGGCGTCGAGGAGGTCGGGGATCCGGCCGCCCTCGGCGACCTGGTCGCCCTCCTCGGCGGGGAGTGGCACGTCGCGCTCTCGCGGCATCCCGACCCGCGCGGCATACGCGTCGGCTTCGTCAGCAGGTTCCCTCTCCAGGTGCTCCACGACATCGCCGCCTTCTCCCATCCGCTGTCGCCCGTCCAGGCGGACGACAACGGGGCGACCACCTTCCAGACCAGCCGCGGCGTGCTGGCCGTACGCGTGGAGCCGCGACAGGGAACGGCGCTCGACATCGTGGTCTGCCACCTCAAGTCGAAGCTGCTGTCCTTCCCCGGCAAACGCTTCCAGCCGCGTGACGAGGAGGAGCGGGCCAGGTTCGGCGCGTACGCGCTGTACCGGCGCAGCGCCGAGGCCGTCACCGTGCGGACCCTGGCCGACCGGCTGCTCGGCCGGCAGGGCGAGACGCGCGACGTCATCGTGCTCGGCGATCTCAACGACGAGCCCGAGGCGGCCACCACCCAGATCCTGCTCGGCCCGCCCGGCTCGGAGATCGGCACGGTGGGGGAGCGGCGGCCGGACAAGGGCGACGCGACGCGCCTGTGGAACCTCGCGCCGCTCATCCCGGAGGGCGAGCGGCACTCGCGCGTCTACCACGGCCGAGGCGAGCTGATCGACCACATCCTGGTCAGCCGGGCCGTCCTGGACCGGGTGGAGTCGGTCCGGTCGGTGGTCGACCACGGGTTGCCGTCGGTCGGCGACGAGCCCGCGGCGCGCCGGGACGCGGCCGACTCCGACCACGCGCCGATCGTCGCCACGTTGTCGATCTGACCGGGGCGTCTACGCGATCGTCTGCCACCAGGCGTCCACGGGCGGCGGGTCGTCCACGCTCACCCGCTCGCCCGGCCGGGGCACGATGAGCCGGACGTCGCGCGCCTTCGCCTCCTGCCAGAGCCGGTCGATCGGCTCGCTCCAGGCGTGATACGAGAGGTTGAACGTCCCCCAGTGCACCGGGAGGAGCACGCCCGCGCGCACGTCGAGATGCGTGAGGATCGCCTCCTCCGGCGTCATGTGGATGTCCGGCCAGCCGGGACTGTACGCGCCGATCTGGACGAGGGACAGGTCGAAGGGGCCGTGCTCCTCGCCGATCGCGGCGTACCCGGCGAAGTACCCCGAGTCGCCGCTGTAGAAGACCCGCCTGCGCTCGCCGGCCACCACCCATGAGGCCCAGAGGGTCCGGTCGCGGGTGAACACGCGGCCGGAGAAATGCTGGGCGGCGGTCGCGACGAAGCGCAGCCCGGCGACCGAGGCCTCCTCGTTCCAGTCGAGTTCGATGATCCGAGACGCGGGCACCTTCCACCGCTGCAGGTGGGCGCCCACCCCCAGCGGCACGAGGAACGGCGCGGACCCCGCACGGGTCAGCGCCCGGACGGTCTCCAGGTCGAGATGGTCGTAGTGGTCATGGGAGATCACGATGGCGTCGACCTCGGGCAGGTCGTGCAGCGGCACCGGGACCGGATGCAGCCGGCGCGGGCCGACCAGCGTGGAGGGTGAGCAGCGGTCGCTCCACACCGGGTCGAACAGCACCCGCCTGCCCTCGATCTCCACCAGCGCCGAGGAGTGGCCGTACCAGATGACGTCCAGTTCGCTCTCGGGCGCGCGGGTGGGGGTCACGAGGGGCACCGGCAACCGGGGACTGCGCCGCTGCTTCCCGAAGATCATCTCGCGGGCGACCCGGTTGACCGTTCCGGGGGGCAGGATCGGGCTCGGGTTGCCGTTCCTGAACGCGCCGTCGCGGAACTGGGGCGACCGCTTCACCCGCCGGGCCCGGTCGCCCGACGGCCGCGAGCCGAGGGCGGCCGGGATTCCGCGCAGGGCGTATCCGGCGGCGCCGAGCGCCAGCGCTCCGGCGGCCAGGCGCCACATCCGCCCGTCAGCCATGGTGGACTGCCATAGAACACGCTCCTTGTGGGGGACTGGGGATGGTTCGATCAGCCTAGACAATTTCCCGCCATGCTCCGCCCGCGGGCGACGGGCACGGCTCAGTGGCGGCGCAACCGCGACTCAGCGGCGGCGGGGCAGACGCAGGGTCAGCAACTTTGCCCGCGGCGCGACCCGCCCGGCCAGCGCGAACAACGCCTCGGTGCGGCTGTTGTCGGTGTCGAGATGGGTGAAGAGGTTCACGCCGAGGTAGAACGTGATGGCCGCGTACGCCAGATCGCGCGGCGGCAGGAGCTTGGCCAGGGGGGATCCGCCGATGACCCGGTCGAGCGTGCGCTCGACGAAATCGATCCACGGCTCGGCCCGCTCGACGATCTCCTTGCGCAGCTCGGGACGGGCGATGCTCGCGCCGACGAGTTCGGAGAACAGCGTGATGTGGCCGCCCTCGATGTCGGCCCGGTAGATGGCGGTCGCGATCTCGGCCAGTTCCTCCAGGGTTCGCGCGCCCGCCACCGCCTCCTGGTAGGCGCTCATGCGCTGCTCTGACGAGCGGTCGAGCGCGGCGAGCAGCAGGGGGTCGACGCCGCCGAAGTGGTAGAAGACGAGCGCCGAGTTGACCTCGGCGGCTCGGGCGATCGTGCGCGCGCTGGTTCCGGCGTATCCCTCGGTGCGCAGCGTCTCGGCCGCGGCCTCGATGAGCCGCTCGCGCGTCTCCGCGCCCGGTTGCTGCTTCCCGGTCATGGCGACTCCCTCTTGACACGACGGACCGCGGTGCCCTCATCATACGGTTTAATCAGTCGATTAAATCATTCGCTCAATTCCCCTGGGGGTGCCGATGGATCCCGACGACCACAGGAGCGCACGACTGCTCCTCGCGGCCGTGCTCGCCGGTCTCTTCGCCGCGCTGCTGCTCTACCGCGTGCTGCATGCCGGGCACCTGGAGCAGACCGTGCTGTTCTACGTGGGCATCCCGGCGGTCATCGCCCTCACCGTGGCGCTGACCGCCCGCCCGAAGAGCGCCACGGGCCTGATCATGTCGGTGATCACCATCGGGCTCGCCCTCGCGGGGCCGCTGCTCAACGAGGGCATCGTCTGCCTGCTCATGGCGGCGCCGATCTTCTACTTCATCGGCTTCCTCATCGGAGGAGTCCTGGACTGGGTGGCCAGGGGGAGGAGGCGGGAACACGCGCTGGTGGCCATTCCGCTCCTCCTCGGCCTGGCCTTACAGGGCGGCTCGTCCGCGCCGCCCCTCGAGGAGGTGAGCGCGACCCGCGTCGCGGCACCGGGCGCCGACATCGGCGTCGCGCTCACGCGCACCCCGGTCTTCCGCCCGTTCGACTCGCTGTTCCTCGAAGCGGGTTTCCCCCGGCCGCTCGCCTCGGACGGCGAGGGCCTCCAGATCGGCGACACCCGGAAGATCACGTTCACGCCGCGCAGGCCGCTGGGCATCGGCGCGCCGCCTGAGCCGCGCTCCATGACGCTGCGGGTCAGCGCGCTCGCTTCCGGACGCGTCGTGTTCGCCGTGGTGGAGGACACGACGCTGGCCCGGTGGCTCGACCTGCGCGAGGCCGAGTTCCGCTGGCAGGGCGAACGCCTGGAGGTGACGCTGCGCTACCGCCGCACCTTCGGCCCGGGATGGTACTTCGGCCCGCTCCAGCGGTACGCGCTGTCAGAGGCGGCCGGCTATCTCGCCGCCACCTTCACCTCATGATCACCCTCATCCGGGCGCTGGCCCTGCTGGGCCCCGTCGCCGCGCTCTGGTTCGCCCTGGCCGTACGGCGACCGGCAGGCCGGGACGTCGCGGCCGTGATCGTCGCAGCGGCGTGGAACCTCCTCACCCTCGCGGTGGTCAACGAGGTCGCCCTGGCCGCCGGATGGTGGACCTTCCACGCGGACGGGGCCGTCGTCGCGGGGACGCCCGTCGACCTGCTCATCGGCTGGGCACTGCTGTGGGGCGCCCTGCCCGCCCACGCCGGCAGGAGCCTCCCGCTGCCGCTGACCGTCGCCGTGCTCGCCTGGGCCGACCTCGCGCTGATGCCGCTGGCGGCTCCCGTGGTGCGGCTCGGGCCCGGCTGGCTGTACGGCGAAGCCCTCGCGGTGGCGCTGTGCCTCGTCCCGGGCCTCCTGCTGGCCCGCTGGACCCGCGATGACCGGCGGCTGCCGTGGCGGGTCGCGGCGCAGGTCGTGCTCGCCGGCGGCCTGATGCTGGGCCTCCCGGTGGCGCTCACCGGCGTGTGGCACCGGCCCGCGTGGGTGATCGGGCTGTTCGCGCAGCTCCTGGCGGCACCGATGACACTCGGCCTGGCCGCCGTACGGGAGTTCGCGTGTGCGGGCGGCACGCCGCTGCCGTACGACCCGCCGCGCCGCCTGGCGACCGGCGGGCCCTACGCCTACGTCCGCAACCCGATGCAGGTGTCCATGGCCGCGAGTTTCCTCCTGCTCGGCGCGCTGGACGTGCGCTTCCTCGCCGGGGCGGTCGTCGTCGTCGCCTACGGCGCGGGCCTGGCCGCATGGCACGAGGGCGAGGAGCTCGCCGGGCGGTACGGGGAGGCGTGGGCGGGCTACCAGGCCCTGGTGCGCCCGTGGTGGCCGCGTCTGCGCCCGCATCCGGAGACGCCGCACGCCGTCGTGTACGTCGCGGAGGGATGCGGGCAGTGCCGCGCGGTCGGTCGGTGGATCGCCCGGCGCAGCCCCGTGGCCCTGCGCATTCGTGCCGCCGAGGACCACTCGCACGGCATCCGCCGCATGACCTACGAGCGGTCCGACGGGGTGCGCGCCCAGGGCGTCGCCGCGTTCGCGTACACCGCAGGGCACCTCCACCTCGGCTGGGCCTTGATGGGCTGGATCCTGCTGCTCCCCGGGGTCGCCTGGTTCGCGCGGCTCTGTGCGGACGCCCTCGGCGCGGGCCCCCGCACCGTCACGCGGCGGCAGCCGTACGAGCCGGGGAGCTCAGCGGCCGCGCCCCGACGACCCGCGTGACGACCCGCCCCCCGAAGCGCCGGGGTCGGCCAGCCCGGCACGCCGCAGGGCCTCGGCCATCGCGCCGCCGCCGGAACCGGAACCGGAACCGCCGCCCGCGCCACGCCCGCCCCGGTTGCCCGCGTTGTCGCGGTTCTGCGCATCCCGGTTCTGTGCGTCTCGGTTCTGGCCGCCCCGGTTCTGACCGCCGCCCCTGCCCGCGCCGCCCCGGTCCTGCCTGGGCCGACCGTCCCGGCCTCCCTGGGCGCCGTCACGCTCGGGCCGCCCGCCGGCCGTGACCTCGTCCTCGAGGCGGAGCGTCAGCGAGATGCGCTTGCGCGGGATGTCCACGTCGAGGACCTTCACCCGCACCACGTCGCCGGGCTTGACGACGTCACGCGGGTCCTTGACGAAGTTGTTCGACATGGCCGAAACGTGGACCAGCCCGTCCTGGTGCACGCCGACATCGACGAACGCGCCGAACGCCGCGACGTTGGTGACGACGCCCTCGAGGATCATGCCGCTCGTGAGGTCCGCGATCTTCTCCACGCCTTCCTTGAAGGTCGCGGTCTTGAACGCGGGCCGGGGGTCGCGGCCCGGCTTCTCCAGTTCCTTGAGGATGTCGGTGACGGTGGGCAGGCCGAAGGTGTCGTCGACGAAGTCGGCCGGCCGGATGGAGCGCAACACCGCCGTGTTGCCGATGAGCGTGCCGAGCTCGCCCTGGGTGACCTGGAGCATCCGCCGGACGACGGGATACGCCTCCGGGTGCACGCTGGACGCGTCGAGCGGGTCGTCGCCGCCCGGGATGCGCAGGAAGCCCGCACACTGCTCGAACGCCTTGGGGCCCAGCCGGGGGACCTCCTTCAACGCGCTCCTCGACCGGAACGGGCCGTTGGTGTCGCGGTGCGCCACGATGTTCTCCGCCAGGCCGGAGCCGATCCCGGAGACGCGGGTGAGCAGCGGGGCCGAGGCGGTGTTGACGTCGACGCCCACCCCGTTCACGCAGTCCTCGACCACGGCGTCGAGCGATCGGGAGAGCTTGATCTCCGACAGGTCGTGCTGGTACTGCCCCACGCCGATCGACTTCGGGTCGATCTTGACGAGCTCGGCCAGGGGGTCCTGCAGGCGGCGCGCGATGGAGACGGCGCCGCGAAGCGACACGTCCATCCCGGGAAGCTCCTGCGAGGCGTAGGCGGACGCCGAGTAGACCGACGCGCCGGCCTCCGAGACCACGATCTTGGTCAGGCCCGGCATGAGCTTGACGAGCTCGCCGGCGAGCTTGTCGGTCTCGCGCGACGCCGTGCCGTTGCCGATCGCGATCAGCTCGACGCCGTGCTCGGCGGCGAGCCGGCCGAGGACGGCGAGGGACTGGTCCCACTGCCGCTTCGGCTCGTGCGGGTAGATCGTCTCAGTGGCCACGACCTTGCCCGTCGCGTCGACCACGGCGACCTTCACTCCCGTACGCAGGCCGGGGTCGAGGCCCATGGTCGCGCGGGTGCCCGCGGGGGCCGCCAGCAGCAGGTCGCGCAGGTTCGTGGCGAAAACGCGGACGGCCTCCTCCTCGGCGGCCTGCCACAGGCGCGTGCGCAGGTCGATGCCGAGGTGCACCAGGATCCGGGTTCGCCAGGCCCAGCGGACGGTGTCCGCGAGCCACTTGTCCGCCGGGCGGCCCTGGTCGGAGACGCCGAACCGGCCGGCGATGCGCAGTTCGTAGCCGTTCGGCTCGTCCGCCTCCGGGTCGAGCGTCAGGGTGAGGATCTCCTCCTTCTCACCCCGGAACATCGCGAGGATGCGGTGCGAGGGCAGCTTGGTGAACGGCTCGGAGAAGTCGAAGTAATCGGAGAACTTGGCCCCGGCCTCCTCCTTGCCCTCCCTGACCTGCGCGACCAGCCGGCCGCGTCCCCACATGCGCTCGCGCAGGTCGCCGATCAGGTCGGCGTCCTCGCCGAAGCGCTCGACCAGGATGGCCCTGGCGCCTTCGAGCGCCGCCGCGGCGTCGGCGACGCCCTCGCCGACGTAGGCGGCCGCCGTGCCGGCCGGGTCGAGGGAGGGGTCGGCGAGCAGGCCGTCGGCGAGCGGCTCGAGCCCCGCCTCCCTGGCGATCTGGGCCTTCGTCCGGCGCTTGGGCTTGAAGGGCAGGTAGATGTCCTCCAGCCGGGCCTTGGAGTCGGCCGCCATGATCTGCGCCTCGAGCGCCTCGTCGAGCTTGCCCTGCGACCGGATCGAGTCGAGGATCGCCGCGCGCCGTTCCTCCAGCTCGCGCAGGTAGCGCAGCCGCTCTTCGAGGGTGCGCAACTGCGCGTCGTCGAGCGTGCCGGTCGCTTCCTTGCGGTAGCGGGCGATGAACGGGACCGTTGCCCCGCCGTCGAGCAGGTCGACCGCCGCGGTCACCTGGCTCTCGCGCACGCCGAGCTCTTCGGCGATCCGCTGCTGAATGGTGGTCGTCACGATCCTGATCTGCTTTCTTCCGGGAGGGCACTCATTCTGCCGGATCGCGGAGGTGATCCCGCCTCCGCGGAGAAGGCCGGATGACGAGCCGGACGACCGGTCTGGACGGCGGGGCAGGAAACGGACCGGCGGAACGCGGCGGGCCGCGTGATTGGTCAGTATGGTCTCCCTGCCGCCATCGTGTCCCCCCAGCCGAGGAGAGTGAGCCGGATTGACCACGTCCGCGCAGCGGGAAAGCCCCGGGACCGTCCGTGCCTGGCTCCTTGAGGGCCTTCAGCGCGAACGCCGGGCCACCGGCCCGCATGAGGAGCATCCGGAGAAGCGGCACACCTGGTGGCAGGTCATGTGCCTCACCGGCGTCGACTACTTCTCCACCCTGGGATACCAGCCGGGGATCGCGGCGGTCGCCGCCGGAGCGCTGTCGCCGATCGCCACGCTCCTGCTCGTGCTGCTCACCCTGTTCGGCGCCCTGCCCACCTACCGGGCGGTCGCACAGCACAGCCCCAATGGAATGGGCTCCATCGCGATGCTGGAGGGCCTGCTGCCGCGCTGGTGGGGCAAGCTCTTCGTCCTCGTGCTGCTCGGGTTCGTCGCGACGGCGTTCATCTTCACGATCACCCTGTCGGCGTCGGACGCCACCGCCCACATCCTGCAGAACCCGTTCGTGCCCGGGTTCCTCAGCGGCCACGAGGTCGGCATCACGCTGCTGCTGATCGCGCTGCTCGGCGGCATCTTCCTGCGCGGGTTCAGCGAGGCGATCGGGCTCGCGGTCGTCCTCGTCGTGGTCTACCTCGCGCTCAACGTGGTGGTCGTCGGGGTGGCCCTGGCGAAGGTCGTGTCGCACCCCGAGCTTCTGGACGGCTGGCAGCACTCGCTCACGGCTGATCACTCCAGCCCGGTGGCGATGATCGCGATGTCCCTGCTGGTGTTGCCGAAGCTCGCCCTCGGCCTGTCCGGTTTCGAGACCGGCGTGGCCGTGATGCCGCAGATCGAGGGCGACCTTCGCGCCCGGATCGCCGGCGCCCGGCGGCTGCTCACGACCGCCGCACTGATCATGAGCGTCTTCCTCCTCGCGAGCAGCGTCGCGACGACCATGCTCATCCCGGCCGGGGAGTTCGCCGAGGGCGGCAAGGCGTCCGGCCGCGCGCTCGCCTACCTGGCCCACGAGAACCTGGGCGACGCCTTCGGCACCGTCTACGACGTCAGCACGATCGCCATCCTCTGGTTCGCGGGCGCGTCCGCGCTGACCGGGCTGCTGAACATCGTCCCCCGTTACCTGCCCCGGTACGGCATGGCCCCCGACTGGGCCCGGGCCGTGCGCCCGCTCGTCCTGGTCTTCACCGCCATCGCCTTCGGCATCACGATCCTCTTCGGCGCGCAGGTGGAGCCCCAGGGTGGCGCGTACGCCACAGGGGTGCTCGTGCTGATCCTCTCGGCGGCGATCGCCGTCACGCTCACCGTCTTCCGCGCGGGCCGCACGGTCGCCGGAGCCGGGTTCGGGCTGATCTCCCTCGTCATCGCCTACACCGCCGTCGAGAACATCAGGGAGCGGCCCGACGGCCTGAGCATCGCGATCGGTTTCGTCGTGGCCATCGTCGTCAGCTCGCTCGTGTCCCGCGCCACCCGGTCGACGGAGTTGCGGGTCACCGAGGTGAGGCTGGACGAGACCGCACGCCGGATCGTCGCCGAGGCGCCGGGACAGCTCCGCCTGATCGCCAACGAGCCCGACGCGCGGGACACGGCCGAGTACGCCGAGAAGGACCGCGAGACGCGCGAATACCATCATCTGCCCGAAGACGAGCCGATGATCTTCTTGGAGGTCACCCTCGGCGACGCGTCGGAGTTTGAGGCGGACCTGCTCGTCAAGGGGGAGACGCGGCACGGCTACCAGGTGCTGACCGTGCAGAGCCCCGCGGTGGCCAACACGATCGCGGCGATCCTGTTCCACCTCAGGGACGTGACGGGCAACCGGCCGCACGTGTACTTCCACTGGGCCGAGGGGAACCCGGTCGGCGCGCTGCTGCGTTACCTGGTCTTCGGCGGGGGAGACGTGCCGCCGCTGACGCGGGAGGTCATCAGGAAGGCGGAGCCCGACATCGGCCGCCGCCCCCAGGTCCACGTGAGCTGATCCCACGGCGCTCGGGCGCTCGGGCGCTCGGGGCCGAGAGGCCGGAGCACCTGAGAGGCCGGGGAGGCGGGAGCCTCCCCGGCCGTCCGGTCAGCCCAGGCCGTTCTTCATGGCCGTGATGAGCTCGCCGTTGGAGGTGTCACCGCTGAGCTCCCAGAAGAAGGAGCCGCCGAGGCCCTGGTTCTTCGAGTAGCTCATCTTGCCCCCGATGGTCGCGGGGGTGTCGTAGCTCCACCAGTTGCTTCCGCACTTGGCGTACGCCGTACCCGCGACGGTGCCGGTCGCCGGGCAGGTGTTCTTGAGGACCTTGTAGTCCTCGATGCCCGCCTCGTAGGTGCCGGGAGCCGGGCCCGTCGCCGTTCCACCCGGCGTGGCCTGGGTGACGCCGGTCCAGCCCCGGCCGTAGAAGCCGATGCCGAGGAGCAGCTTGCTCGCCGGCACGCCCTGGCCCTTGAGCTTCTGGATGGCGGCGTCGGAGTTGAAGCCCGCCGTCGGGATGCCGGTGTAGGAGGTCAGTGGTGAGTGCGGCGCGGTCGGGCCCGTGGGCGCGAAGGCTCCGAAGTAGTCGTAGGACATGACGTTGTACCAGTTGAGGTACTGCGAGGCGCCGCCGTAGTCGGCCGCGTCGATCTTCCCGCCGTTGCTGCCGTCCGCCGTGATGGCGGCGGTCACCAGATAGTTCGGGCCGAAGCGGGTGCGCAGGGCCGACATCAGGTTCTTGAACGCGGCCGGCCCGCTGCTGTCACAGCTGAGGCCGCAGGCGTTCGGGTACTCCCAGTCGATGTCGATGCCGTCGAACACATCGGCCCAGCGCGGGTCCTCGACCAGGTTGTAGCAGGAGTTGGCGAAGGCGGTCGGGTTGGCCGCCGCCTGGCCGAATCCGCCCGACCACGTCCAGCCGCCGAAGGACCAAAGGATCTTGAGGTTCGGGTGCAGGGCCTTCAGCTTGCGCAACTGGCCGAAGGAGCCGCGGAGCACGCCGGCGTCCCAGGTGTCGGCCTTGCCGTCCACGCTGTTGGCGGTGGTGTAGGCCATGTCGTAGTCGGCGTAGGCGTCGCCGATGGCGCACTGGCCGTTGGTGACGTTGCCGAAGGCGTAGTTGATGTGCGTGAGCTTGGACGCCGAGCCGCTGGTCTCGATGTTCTTCACGAAGTACTGGCGGGCGTAGACGCCCCACTGGGCGAAGTAGCCGAGCAGCTTGTTGCCGCCCCCTCCTCCGCCGCCGGTCTGGGTGGTGCCGGAGACCGCGGAGCTGTTGGCGGACAGGTTGCCGGCGGCGTCCTTCGCGCGGACGGTGTAGCTGTACGAGGTACCGGCGGCCAGCCCGCTGTCGGTGAAGGACGTGCCGGTCACGGTCGTGACGAGGGTGCCGCCCCGGTAGACGTTGTAGCCGGTGACGCCGACGTTGTCGGTGGAGGCGCTCCAGGACAGGGAGACGCTGGAGGTGGTGGTGCCGGTCACCTGGAGGTTGCCGGGGACGCTCGGCGCGGTCGTGTCGCCTCCGCCTCCGCCGGTCTGGGTGGTGCCCGTGACCGCGGCGCTCGCGGCCGAGGCGTTCCCCGCGGCGTCCTTCGCGCGGACGGTGTAGCTGTAGGCGGTGCCCGCCGTGAGCCCGGTGTCGGTGTACGACGTGCCGGTCACGGTCGTGACGAGGGCGCCGCCCCGGTAGACGTCGTAGCCGGTGACGCCGACGTTGTCGGTGGAGGCGTTCCACGCCAGCGAGACGCTGGAGGTGGTGGTGCCGGTGACCCGGAGGTTGCCGGGGACGCTCGGCGCGGTCGTGTCGCCGCCTCCGCCGCCTCCGCCGGTGACCGAGATCGCCGACACGGTCGCGTAGTTGGCTCCGCCGTTCATGTTGAACTGCACGTTGAGCTGGCCGTCGCTGACCGTGGTGGTGAAGGTCCTGTCGCAGGCCGTCAGCGCCCCGCAAGAGGCGAAGACGTCGAAGCCGGTGAGCACGGTCGTGTTCTCGGCGCGCACGTCGAACTTGCGCTGACCCGGGCCGTTGGCCCAGTCCTCGACCATCTTCAGCGTCACCTGGTAGGTGCCGTTGGCCACGTCGAACTTGTAGCCGGTCCAGCCGCTGAAGAGGGTGTAGTTCTGGTACAGCGCGTCATCGGTGGTCCCGGCGATCGCGCTGGGGGTCGAGCCTGATCCATAGAGCGTGTCGTAACCCCAGTTGCCGCTGGAGTAGGCCTTGTCGGCCGCCCAGGCGTTGCCCGAGCCGTCGGTCAGGGCCGGGCCGCCCGCGTTCGCGCGGATCGGGACGGTGACCGCCCCGTACGCACTGGGCACCGAGACGGCGATCGGCAGGAGCAGTGCCCCCATCGCCGCTAACAATGTCGGAAGGATCCTGCGTTTCATATGTGCTCCACGTCCAAGGGGCGGATACGAGGGGAGGGTGCGGAGGACGCGTGTGCGAGGCGGCGCGAGGCCGGTCGCGGGGAATTCGAGACACGGGGATCGGAAGGACGGTGGGCGGCGACCGTGGCATGGCGCGGTTCCTGCCTGTGTGTTCGCGGGGAACTATTAGTAAGCTTTCCTTTTAATTTAAGGTGAACTTACCCACAGGTTGAAGCACCGTCAATATGTGAGACAGGCTGCGTGCCGAGGCCCCGGCGGGTCGTTTCCCGCCGGGGCCCCGATGACGTGATCAGCGCCCGACCACCTGGCCGTATATCTCCGAGCCGGTGAAGACGAGCAGCGAGATCGCCAGCAGGGCGTACGGCAGGAGGGGGGTGGGGCGCCGTTGCCCGGCCATGTCCAGCGCGGCGGGAGCGGCGGCCCGGCGCACGGTGGTGATCTCCGCGTGATGGGCCAGGTAGCCGGTGGGGAAGGTCGTCACGCTGCCGCACCCGCAGTGGGGACAGACCATGCCCGACCAGGGAGGCTGGACCTGTGTGCCCTCCCGGGTCCAGATGACCACATCGTTGCCGTGCCCGTCCGTCTGGCGGTGGACGAGGTACTCCTCCTCCCAGACGCGCAGGCAATGCAGGCACTCGAAAGGCCACGTCTCGTAGGTGCTGAACCCCTCCGGCACCTGGACCACCCCCTTGGTCGACGGGTCACCGCGTGATCTCATGCCCAACTGCCGAGATTGCGATGAGGCCCGTTTTCGAGTGTCGTCTTGTCATGGAATGACCCGCAAGGGGAGGGTCCGCCACGATACGTAATTATTAAGTCGCAAATCGTAACACTCAGTTAGCTCGGTATCGTGAAGTACATCACTGAGCGACCGATTCCGGTGTTCCGCACGGCGTATTGGCAGGGGATGTGCGGATGCGGGCCTGTCGTGGGCGGTAGCGTCGGATCATGCGACTCGGAGTCCTGGACGTCGGTTCCAACACGGTGCACCTGCTGGTGATGGACGCGCACCAGGGCGCTCGCCCCATCCCCGCCTTCTCCCACAAGGAGGAGCTGCGTCTGGCCGAGCACCTCGTGGACGGCAACCGGCTGTCGGACGAGGGCGCGGCCCGGCTGGGCGCGACCGTCGCGGACGCCCTGCGCATCGCGGAGGACAAGGGCGTGGAGGACCTGGTGGCCTTCGCCACCTCGGCGGTCCGCGACGCCGTCAACGGCGAGGACGTCCTCAGCCGGATCGAGTCCGGGGCGCCGGTCGGCATCCAGGTGCTCTCCGGGGACGACGAGGCGCGCCTGACCTTCCTCGCCGTCCGCCGCTGGTTCGGATGGTCGTCGGGCCGGCTCCTCGTCGTCGACATCGGCGGCGGCTCGCTGGAGATCGCCTCCGGCATCGACGAGGAGCCCGACGTGGCGGTGTCGCTTCCGCTCGGGGCGGGCCGGCTGACCCGTGACTTCTTCACCTCCGACCCGCCGCCCGCCGAGGAGGTGCGCCTGCTCCGGCGTCATGCCCGGGCCGAGATCGCCCGGCGGGTCGGAGCCGTCACCCGGTACGGCCGGGCCGATCACGCCGTCGCGACGTCGAAGACCTTCCGCCAGCTGGCGAGGATCGCGGGCGCGGCCTCCTCGAGTGAGGGCCCGTACGTCAGGCGCACGCTGGCGCACGGCGCCCTGACGGAATGGACGGCACGGCTGTCCGCCATGCCGGCGGCGGTGCGGTCCAAGCTGCCCGGAGTGTCCGTCGGCAGGGCGCCGCAGCTTCTCGCGGGGGCGGTCGTCGCCGATGCCGCGATGGACCTGCTGGGCCTGCCGGTCCTGGAGTTGTGCCCCTGGGCCCTGCGCGAGGGGATGATCCTCCGGCGCCTCGACCAGCTCCCGGGCGGTCGTCCCGGGGCACTCGATGGGCGCGGTTCCGCGGTGTCCACCGGGCAAAGGTATGAATCGCCGTAAAAGGGGCACTCAGCCGCTATATGCGATCTCGGGATGCCCTGCGAGATCGTGAGGCCGACCTCTTGGGGGACCACGCATGGCGGAGCTGCTGGGAGCGATCATCTCCCTGGCGGCGCTGACGGTGCTCGTCGTCCTGGCGCTGCTGGCGATCTCGGCCGTCGTGCTGGTCGCGCTGGGGGCGATGGCGGCCACCACCAGGCGGGAGCCGTACATGCCGACGCCGATCCCTTCCGGGCGGCAGCAGGTGGGCGGCGCCGTACGTCCGGGTGACCCGCCGTCCCGGTGACAGTCCGGAACCGGGCGGCGTCCTGGTAGTGGCCGGTCAGGATGGGCGGCCGGTCAGGACGGTCGGCCGATCAGGATGGGGCGGCCGGTCAAGTGGGGTCGCGCTCGCCGGAGAGTGCCTTGACCAGCTCGGTGAGGTGGGCGACCTGTGTCTCCAGCCCGCGGACGCGGGCTTCCAGCTCAATGAGCCGGGGGTTCTGGAAGCCGTCGGCGATCTGCCTCGTCATCGTTCCTCCCGAGCGCCGGGTGGGGGCCGGCGTGTGGTGCGTGCCTCACGTCGGCGACGTGTCACGGCGGGGACGTGGGTTCCTATTCCCCCGATTATTCAGTGTTATCCCGTGATCCCCAGCCGACTTGCGGGTGTCCGCGGGTGGTTCGAGGAGGATGGAACGATGAGGCTCGTGGTCCTGTCGGACACCCATGCCCCACGACGGTGGAAGTCGTGCCCACCGGCGGTGGCGGAGCATCTTCGCGGGGCCGATCTGATCCTGCACGCCGGAGACGTCTGCACGGCGGAGGTGCTGGTCGAGCTCGCGGCGTACGCGCCCGTCCGGGCGGTGCTGGGCAACAACGACGGGCCGGACGTGGCCGTGTGGGGCGCGCCGGAGACCATGGAACTCCAGGTCGACGGCCTGCGGATCGGGATGATCCACGACAGCGGGCAGGCCACGGGGCGGACCGCCAGGATGCGCCATCGGTTCCCGGACGCCGACCTCGTCGTCTTCGGCCACTCCCACATCCCGATGGACCTGACGGGCGACGGCGTCCGGATCTTCAACCCGGGCTCTCCGACCGACCGCCGCAGGCAGCCGCACAGCACCGTGGGCGTCCTCGACATCGAGGACGGCCGTGTCGTCGAAGCCAGGATCCTCCCGGTGACATGACCCTCACCCGCTCTGAGGGACACCACGGAGCGGGGGCAAGATCTGCGGACGGCCCTCCGAGGGGTTACGCTCTCACGGTGGCTGATGTTGAGGGGCCGCGGCACGAATGGCGGGTGCCCTGGCAGGTCACTGTTCTGAAGGCCGCCGGCGTAGCCGTCTGCGTGGGGCTGGCGCTCATCGGTGACCGCCGGCAGCTTCTGCTTGCCGGAATCGCCGCCGTCGGGTTCGCCGTGCTGGTGTTCCGTGATCTCTTCGCGCCCGTACGGCTGGCCGTGGGAGACGACGGGCTGATCGTCACCGGGCTCGCCGGCAAGGAGCGGATCTCCTGGAACGACGTCGACAGGATCCGGGTGGACAGCCGCCGCCGCTACGGCCTGACCACCGAGTTGCTCGAGATCGACGCGGGGGAGCAGATCCATCTGTTCAGCCGCTTCGATCTGGGAGAGTCGGTGTTCGACGTGGCCGAGACCTTGATGCGCCTGCGCCCCTGACCGTTTCCGGGAAGCGGCCGGCCGGGCAAGGCGATCGCAAGCCAGGGGCAAGCCCGACGCCCTACGGTGCGAACGTGCCACCGAACCTCCTGTTACCCCTCGTTCTCGGCGTCGTCGGCGTCGTCACCGCTCTGGTCGGCGGCGGGCTGGGCATCGGCGCCCGCCGGTTCCGCAGGCGCGCAGAGCGGGTGGAGGGGGAGGTCGTCCGGCTGCGCCCGAGCCGGTCCCGCAACGGCCGCATCGTCTACCACCCGACAGTGCGCTTCACGACGGTCTACGGCCAGCGGGTGGAGGCCGAGTCCCCGCTGGGCGGCACCCCGCCTCCGGCCATGCCGGGAGACAGGGTTCCGGTTCTGTACGACCCGGCCAGACCTACCCGGGTCCGCATCGACGACACGACGAACAACGGATTCCGCGCCGGAATGATCTTTCTCGGCACAGCCCTGGCGATCCTCTCCGCCGCCCTCCTCACCCTCCTCCGCCCGTGATCATGCACACCCTTTCCCGCCGTGATCATGCACAGGTTCGGAGAAGTGCCCACCGACCTCCCGCTTCATGTTTCGTGATCATGCACAGGTTCGTGATCATGGGCCTTGGCCTGGTGTTGTTCGGCCGTGATCATGTACGGTTTCGGGAATGCGCCGCCTGGCCTGCGCTTCCCACGCTCGTGATCATGTACGGCTGGGCGATCGGCCTGCCTGCTCCGATCTGGATCAGGGCCGTGCATGAGTACGGCGGAGCGGCCGTAGCTCTGCGGCGTGCGCGTTCGCCGCGATGAATCGGGAGCCCATGCGGCGGCCGGGCCGCAGCGTGGATCGCATGATCACGAGCATCGTTTCGCCCGCTCGGGGCCACATCGAGGACTCCGTGCATGGTCACGGACGACATCGCCGCAGGTCGAGGATGCTGATTCAGAACGTGTGCATGATCACGAAACGTGAATGAGCAGGTCAGCGGGCACTTCCCCGAACCCGTGCATGATCACGCTCGGGGTGGGGGCAGCTCAAGGCGCTTGATCACGAACCTGTGCATGATCACGACGAGGGGGTGGGGGTGTCCTAGTGATTAATAAATCGGACATTCAGGATTTTGGTGGCATTCAGCTGGGACGGGAGAGAGCTGGCTAGCGTTCGACGGGTTTCACTCCGGGATCACCTCGGCGCCGGCAACAGATGGGGAACGTCAATGGAGCTGAACAGAAGGCGGTTCATCGTCGTGGGAGGAACGGCGGTCGCGGCCGCCGGACTGTCCGTGGAGCAGACGGCCGCACAGGCCGCGTCCACTCAGTCGACGGCCTCCGCACAGTCGAAGAAGGCGGCGCCGCGAGGGGAGTGGCTGGCGGGAGAGACTCACGCGCACGACGACCACTCGGCCGACGGCAGCCTCCCCCGCCAGACGTCCAAGCAGGCTCTGCCGGGGAACCTCCCCGTCAGCGACCAGATCGGCGAGGCGGAGCGGGTCGGGCTGGACTTCCTGCCGCTGACCGACCACCGCACCTACGACCAGCACTGGGACCCCCAGTGGCACTCGTCGAAGCTGCTCCTGATCCCCGGGGAGGAGGCGAACGGCTCCCCGCACGCCACCGTCCTCGGAGCGGTCGACACGATCGTGGACGGGGTCAACCCGCCCGGCTCCGCGACGTTCCGGCACGTGCAGCAGTCGATCTGGGACGCGCACGCGCAGGACGCGTCGTGGGGGACGGCCCACCCCGACGACGGCGAGTACACCCGCGAAGCGGGTCCCAACGACAACGCCAGCGCTCAGGGCGTGAACACGGTCGAGGTGTGGAACGTCGCCTCCGACCCGGACGCCGAGATCGACTACGCCGAGAACCGGTGGAACAAGGGGTTCCGCTTCGGCGCGGTCGGGGCGAGCGACTGCCACTTCCGCGAGGTGTGGGGAAAGGCGAGCCCCGGCCAGCCGACCACCTGGGTGTTCGCGGCCGAACGCTCGGTGCGCGGGATCCTCGACGCGATCCGCGCCGGGCGCACGGCGGTCTCGGCCACCCCCCAGGGGGCGTTCGTCACGATCGAGGCCGACGTCGACGGTGACGGCGTGTTCGAGGCCATCGGGGGAGACGAGGTGATCGTGCGTGACCGCCGTCTGCCGAAGAAGGCCCGTCTGCGCGTACGCATCCGCGGCGGCGCCGGCGCCAAGGTTCTCGTCTACGCGTCCCCTGGCCGTACGGCCGGCCCGCTGGCGACCTTCACCCCCGGCTCGGCCGACCAGACGTATCTCGTCCCCTTCACCCTCGACGGCACGCACAACTGGTTCCGGGCCGAGGTCCGCGCACCGGGCGACCCGTCGGGGGTGGACGCCGACCCGACGCTCCCCGACCAGTTGCGGGCGGCCACCTCGCCGGTGTTCGTCTCCCTGAAGGTGCCGGCCGTACCGGCTCCGGAGATCGCCCTTCCCCCTGCCGAGACCCGCGACGACCGGGCGTCCCTGGTGCTCGGTGAGACCGGTGAGTTCGCGGGCTTCGCCGACGTCGCCGGGCACGGCGGGGTCGCCCATGTCGTCGCCCAGGTGCACCACGACCACCGGACCTCGGTCGTCTACCGCCGGGTGGAGTCGCACGGGCACTCGGCCCACACGCTGGAACTGTCGGCGGGCTCACCCACCGCCTGCTCCCCGCGGGTGGCGGCGTCGGGCGACGACGTCTGGGTCGTGTGGCAGGACTCGCGGGGCCAGGAACGGCCGCACCGGTCGCAGATCTTCCTGCGCCACAGCCGGAACGGCGGGCGTTCCTTCGAGCCGGCCGTCCGCCTCACCGACACCCAGGGCCGGGCGATCCACCCCGCGGTGTCGGTCCTGGACGGCAGGCACGCCGTCGTCGCCTGGGCCGACAACGACGGCGGCGCGTTCGACGTCTACGCGCAGGTGATCGGCGTCGACAAGGCTCCCGTCAACCTGTCGGCGCCGGGCAAGACCGTCACCGCGGGCACGCCCGCCACGGACGCGCGGTCGCCGCGTTACCCGGCCTCACTGTTCCCCGCGATCGCCGTCGGCCGGGACGAGAGCGTCGTCGTGACCTGGCAGGACAACCGGTTCGACCCCGACCCGCTGTGGACGGGGCACACCCCGCCGGCCGGCCAGCCCGCCGGTGGTGGCACGGACCCGGACAACTGGCAGATCGTGGCGAGCGTCCGGGACGCCAAGGGGCGCGGCTGGACGACGCCCGTACAGGTGAGCGCCGCGACGAACGCGGCGGACCGGCATCCCAGCATCGCCGGTGACCGCGACGGGACGTTCGTGATCATGTGGGAGACCAAGAAGCTGCAGAGCTCGGGGGCGAACCTGTCCCTGCGCGCCAGCCGGTCGGCCGATGGGGGCAGGACCTGGTCGGCGTCCGAGCCGGTCGGGCTGAACCCGGACGCGATGAGCCAGCGTCCCAGCCTGAGCCAGGGTTCGGACGGCTCCGTCCATGCGGTCTGGTACGACACCCGCTCCGCCGACTGGCGGTGGAAGGTCTTCACGTCCCGGCTCGACCGGAGCACGGGATGGACGGCGCCGGTGCAGCTCAGCACCCTCGGCAACGGCACCTTCCCGTCCGCGGGCGACGGCTTCGTGGTCTTCACCAGCGATCGGCGGGCCACCCGCACCCAGCGGGACGGCACCCAGCAGATCTTCCTGCTGCGCGTCTAGGCTGGCGACCGCCGCCCGCACCACGCTCGTCCTCTGATTTCACCATCCGGGGACGGGCGTGGTGCGGCGGCGGTCCAAGGCCGGATTTCGGGGCAGGGAGTAGGTCATGGGACGGCAGCTCAGCGCCCTCGACGCGCAGTTCCTCAACTTCGAGACGGCCACGAACCTCGCGCACATCGCGGGGCTCACCATCCTCGACCCGTCGACCGCCCCCGGGGGAGTGATCACCCGGGACGATCTGGTCGGCCTGCTCCGCGACCGGCTCCACCTCGCCCCGCCGCTGCGCCGCCGCCTGGTGGAGGTGCCGCTGGGGCTCGATCACCCCTACTGGGCGGAGGACGAGGAGGTCGACTTCGACTACCACGTCCGCGAACTCGCGCTGGCGCCGCCGGGCAGCGACCACCAGCTCGCCGCCCAGGCCGCCCGGCTGCACAGCAGGCGGCTCGACCGGCGGCGCCCGCTCTGGGAGCTCTACCTGATCCACGGGCTCGCGGGCGGACGGGTGGCCGTCTACACCAAGGTGCACCACTCGGCCGTCGACGGCGTGACCGGCGCCGAGGTGCTGGCGGCTCTCATGGACTTCACGCCGGAGCCGCGCGAGGTCCCGCCGGCGGACGACGCGCCCGACGTGCCGGTCTGGAAGTCGGCCGAGCGCGCTCCCGAACCCCTCGAGATGATCATCAGGGGTGTCGCCCGGGTTCTGGACAACCCGCTGGCCCTGATGCGGTTCTTCGGCGAGGCCGTGTCGAGGCTGGACGAGGTGCCGATCGTCTCCCAGATCCCAGGCGCCGGGCTGCTGGCCCGCCTGATCCGCGGCGGCACCGACCTGCCGGGACTGCCGCGGATGTCGGTGCCGCGCACGCCGTTCTCCGGCCGGGTGTCCGAACACCGCAGGTTCGCCTTCGGGGCGCTTCCGCTGGCGGAGGTCAAGCACGTCAAGAACGCCTTCGGCGTCACCGTCAACGACGTCGTGCTGGCGCTGTGCGCGACGGCCCTGCGGCGCTGGCTGGACAAACGAGACGAGCTGCCCCGCCTGCCGCTGGTCGCCGGCATCCCCATCTCGACCCGGGGGCAACTGCCCGACGACTCCCTCGCCAACGAGGTCATGCTGGCGATGACGACGATCCCGACCGACGTCGCCGACCCGGAGGAGCGCCTCAAGTCGGTCAACCAGGCCATGAAGCTCGTGAAGGAACGGTTCGCGGCGGCTCCGGCGACGTGGCTCCTGGAGTTCAGCCAGGCCATGCCGGCCGCGCTGAGCGCGCTCGCCAACCGCTCGGCCTTCCGGCTCGCATCCCGTACGGCTCCCGCGGTGAACCTGCTCATCTCCAACGTTCCGGGGCCCCAGTCGCCGCTCTACATCTGCGGCGGCCGGGTGCTGGCCCAGTACCCGATGTCGGTGATCACCGATGTGAGCGGCGGGATCAACATCACGGTGTTCTCCTACGACGGCCGGATCGACTTCGGCATCGTCGTCGACAGGGAGATGGTCCCCGATGTCTGGGACCTCATCGACTACCTGAGGGACGGCCTCGCGGAGCTCACCGAACTGGCCGGGCGGCAGCGGTAGCCGTTCGTCCCCGGGACGGCCCGGACAGCCCGGTCGGCTCGGGACAGGTCGGGACGGCTCGGACGGCGAAGGCCGCGCCTCGTCCGTCGTCCGGCCCGGTCAGCTCGGGACGGCGAAGGCGCTGCCCGTCGTGTCCTTGCCGGCCACGTGACCGACGCAGCGGTAGACCCGGGAACCCGCCGCGAACCGGGCGGCGCTCGGCGGCAGTACGTCGACCTCCCACCTGTCGGGTGTCAGTTTCGCCGCGGCGCCGTGCCGCGATTTGAGCAGGATGTCCATGGCGCACAGGCTCGCCACGACGGGGTGTCTGGCCACCGACTCGTGGTCGCTCGTGGTCAGGTCGAGGGGCAGGGGCGCGATGGCGAAGGTCTCCCAGGAGTGCGGGCCGCCGCAGGACGCGGGCCGCGCGGTCGTGTCCCCCGCGACCGACGTCAGTCCGTGCCAGCACTCCGGCTTGACGACGCACGCGGCTCCCATCACCCCCTGGACGGCGGAGGCCGGGCAACCGGTGGAGGTGACGGGCACCTCGTAGTTGGGCGGCGGCGGGCCTCCGGGCTGCCCCGGCGGCGGGCCGGGTGGCTGCCCCGCTCGGGGTGGCGGGGGTCCGGGGGGACGGTCGAAGATCAGGACGCCGATCCCGGCGGCGAGCAGGAGCGCGAAGACCGCGGCCACGGCCGCGAAGATCGTCGACTGCCGCATGCCTCCCGACGGCAGACCGGACGGAACGGTGTGGGGCCTGCCCGCCTCGGAGAGCAGACCCGGCCCCGTCGACTGGGGGTCCGCCGACGGCCGCCCGGCGCCCGGACCGCTCATGGCGTAGGACGGTGCGGCCGGGCCCGCCGTCGACGACGCCCCGCGAACGCCGGAAGACCCGGAAGACAGGGGAGATCCGGAGGACATGGACGAGCCGTCGACGTCCAGGGCGGCCAGCGCGTCGCGGAACTCGGCCGGGGTCTGGACGCGCTGCGCGGGATCAGTGGCCATGCCGTGCCTGAGCACGGCGGTCAACGCCGGCGGAACGCCGGGGATCTCAGGGATGGGCCGCCGATGCAACACCATGATCACCGCGAGGTTGACCACACCGCCTTCGGGGAAGCGGGGCGGCCTGCCCTGCAGCAGCGCGTAGAGGGTGGCGGCCAGCGCGTACACGTCCCCGGCGGCGGTGGGCTCGGTCATGTCGAACGCCTCCGGAGGGGCGTACGCGGGGGTGAGCGAGTCCCTGGTCACCGACATCTCGCTCCGCGCGGGATCGCCCCCCGGCCGTGTGGCCAGCCCGAAGTCGGTCAGGGCCACCATCCCGTAGGAGTTGATCAGGATGTTGGCCGGCTTGACGTCCCGGTGCAGCACTCCGTTCGCGTGGGCGGCGGCCAGCGCGTCGGCGATCTTGATCCCGATGTCACGGACCTCGTGGACGCCCAGCGGGCCGTTGCGCTTCAGCTGGTCCGCCAGCGATCCGCCGGGGCACAGTTCCAGCACCATGTACGGCCGGCCGTCGGGGAGCATGCCCGCGTCGTAGATGTCGGCTACGTGGGGGTGCCCCGACAGGGCGCCGGCCGCCGTCACCTCGCGCATGAACCGCCGCTGGTCTCGCTCGGAGACCAGCACCCGGTTGTCGATCTTCAGGGCGACCTCTCGGCCCACCGCGAGTTGCCTGGCCCGGTAGACGACGCCGAACCCGCCCTGGCCGAGGAGGCCGAGCACCTCGTATCCCGGCACCAGTGGCGCGCCCGCCTCGTCCACTTTCGCCACCTCCTCGCCTGGGTGGAACGTCCGCGTCGCGCACACTACCGGAGTCGGCGCGCCGTCGATCGTTTACGCGAGGACAGGGGTCAGCCGGTGGGTTCGTCGGGCCGTTCCGGAGTGGTTCCGGCGAGCGGGACGGCCTGGCCGTGCACCAGGTCGAGCTGCACCGTCTGCCGGGGCAGCAGCGCGTCGAGAAGCCAGTTGCCGGCGATGCGCGCCCGGCCGCCCGGCACGGCGAGCAGGTGGTACCCCCGGGTGACGGCCTTCGCCGGGAGGCCGGACAGCGGCACGCCCAGCGGGTTGGCCGCCGCCTTGACGCCGCCCAGGTCGACGACGAACCCGAGGTCGCCGTGCTTGTACGGCTCCCGCCTGCCCGTGCCGAGGGAGGCGGCGACGTTGTGCGCGACGCGTTTGCCCTGACGGGAGGCGTGCTGGGCGGTCATCGCGGTGTACTGGCCGGGGTTGGTGAGGTCCGGCACCGCCGCGGCGTCCCCGCAGGCGAAGATCTCCGGATGGCCGGGGACGTTCAGGTACTCGTCCGTCAGCAGACGGCCCTTCTCCGTGGGCAGGCCCAGTGACTCGACGAAGGGATCCGGTCGCACGCCCACGCACCAGATGAGCGACCGGGTCGGCACGAACTCGCCGTCGGAGAGCTTGACCCCCTCGGCGGTCGCCTCGGACACGCTCGTGCCGGTGCGGATCTCCATCCCGCGCTTGAGCAGGGTCCGCTGCGCCGTCCGGGACAGGTGCTCGTCGAGCTCGGGCAGGATGCGCGGGGCGAGGTCGGCGAGGATCCAGCGGAGCGGCTGGTCGCTCAGGCCCGGCCGGTGCCGGCGAGCGTCCCGGGTGAGCAGCTGGCCCTGGGCCGCGACCTCGGTGCCGGTGTATCCGGCGCCGACGACGACGAACGTGCAGCGGGCCCTGCGCTCCTCCGGATCGTCGGAGGCGTCGGCGAGCTCGATCTGCCGGATGAGGTGATCGCGCAGGTAGAGAGCCTCGCCGATGCTGCGGAACCCGTGGGCGTGGTCGGCCACCCCCGGGATGGGGAGCAGCTTGTTGACGCTGCCCACCGCGAGCACCAGCCGGTCGTACTCGAGCTCCCGGGAGCTTCCCTCCGGGTCGGTGCAGGTCAACCTCCGGGCCTGCACGTCGACGGAGTTCACGGTGGCGAGCAGGTGCCGTACGCCCGGGCAGTTGCCGGACAACGGGATCGCGACCTTGCGCGGGTCGAGGATCCCGGCGGCGACCTCCGGCAACAGTGGGAGGTAGAGGAAGTAGTCGGTCGGGTTGATCAGGACGATCTCCGCCGTCCCCCGCGTGATCCGGGCAAGGGTCCTGGCGGCGGTGAAGCCCGCGAAACCGCCTCCGACGACGACCACTCTCTGCCGTTCAGCCATGCTCATGCTCTCCTGGTCCCGGAATCGGTTGCCCCTAGGTGCGTGCCCTTTTTACGCCACTTTGAGCTTGCGGGGACACAGTAGGGAAGACGATTTCGCCCCGGAGGATGTGACAGTCACTCGCCGACCCGGGACAGGCGGCCCTTCACCCGGGCGTGCCGAAGGCCACCGGGGCGAGGACGGCCCGGTGACCCGTCCAGGTCACCGGGCCGCGCCGGATGTCAGGCGGCCGTCACATGCGGCCTCACGTGGAGCTGGTGACCTCCAGGTCGTGGACGCGGGGGTCGCCCTGGTCGGCCGTGTAGTCGTCCGTACGGGTGGCGTCGGGACCGTCGACGACCTTGGCGGACTTGGCGATGACCGTGCCGAGCAGCGCGACGATCAGGTTGACGGCGAGCGCGAGGAAGCCGGCGTAGATCGTCATCTTGGTGTCCAGGCCCAGCTTGGACAGGGCGAACGCCGAACCGCCGAAGTGGTCGTGGTGGGTCGCGGGGTTGGCGACGTTGTAGAGCATCAGCATGCCCGCCCCCATGCCGGCGATCCATCCGGCGATCAGGCCGGCCCGGTGGAACCAGCGGGTGAACAGCCCGAGGGCGACGGACGGAAGCGTCTGGAGGATGATGACGCCGCCGATCAGCTGCAGGTCGATCGAGAACTGCGGATCGATGAGCAGGATGAACAGCACGGCGCCGACCTTCACGACCAGCGAGGCGATCTTGCTGGCCGACGCCTGCTGCGCGTCCGTGGCGTCCCGGTTGATGTACTCCCGGTAGATGTTCCTCGTGAACAGGTTGGCGGCGGCGATCGACATGATCGCGGCGGGTACGAGCGCACCGATGCCGACCGCGGCGAACGCCACCCCGGCGAACCAGTCGGGGAACATCTTGTCGAACAGCTGCGGCACGACCGTGTTCACGTCGGTGCCGATGGGCGTCACCCCCGCGGCGATGGCCATGTAGCCGAGCAGCGCGATCAGGCCCAGCAGCACGCTGTAGGCGGGCAGCGCGGACATGTTGCGTTTGATCACGTCGCGGTTCTTGGAGGCCAGGACGCCCGTGACGCTGTGGGGGTAGAGGAACAGCGCCAGCGCCGAACCCAGCGCGAGCGTGACGTACTGGAGCTGGTTGTTGGCGTTGAGCAGGATGCCGTCGGTGGCCGCGGGGGTTTTGTCGAACTTGGCCTGGGCCGCGTCGAAGATCGATCCCCAGCCGCCCAGCTGCGTCGGGATGTAGATGACCGCCACGAGGATCACCACGTAGATGAGCGCGTCCTTGACGAAGGCGATCAGCGCGGGGGCGCGCAGCCCGGACTGGTAGGTGTAGGCGGCCAGGATCGCGAAGGCGATGATGAGCGGCAGATCACCGGTCACCCCCATCGTCTTGAGGACCGCCTCGATGCCGACGAGCTGGAGCGCGATGTACGGCATGGTCGCGACGATGCCGGTGATGGCGACGAGAAGGGCCAGGGTCGGCGATCCGAACCTCGCCCGCACGAAGTCGGCTGGGGTGACGAGCCCGTGCACGTGCGACACCGACCAGAGCCGGATCAGCACGATCATGACCAGGGGATAGACGATCACCGTGTACGGCACGGCGAAGAAGCCCGTCGCGCCGGCCCCGAACAGCAGGGCGGGCACCGCCACGAACGTGTAGGCCGTGTAGAGGTCGCCGCCCACGAGGAACCACGTGATCCACGAACCGAAGTTGCGGCCGCCGAGCCCCCATTCGTTCAGGCTGGCGATGTCGTCGGGCCGCCGCCAGCGGGAGGCCACGAAGCCCATGCCGCTGACGATCAGGAAGAGGACGGCGAAGATGACGATCTCGGTGGTCATCGGGCCCTCCGCGTCATGTGATAGACGACCAGGGTCGCCGCGACGCTGACGAGGACGAAGCCGAGTTGCAGCCAGTAGAACAGCGGGATGCCGAACAATCGCGGTTCAACCGCGTTGAACAGGGCCGGTATCAGGGGAATGGCGATCGGCAGCAGGAGCAACCAGTTCCATGGACTGCGATCAGTGCGGGGTGTGGTCATCGCACGCTCCTTCGGACACGGACTGCTCCGCAGCGTAAAGTCCGCGGTGAAGGGGAGGGATCACTGATCGCCAAACGGTCGTGTTGCCGCGACGAGCGACCCTTACCCCCTTTCCAAACCCCCCGCCGTGATCATGCACAGGTTCGTGAACGCCTGCCATGACCTGCCCGTTCTCCCGCCGTGATCATGCACAAGTTCGGGGGCTGCGGGCGCGACCTGCGCATCCCCCCGGCGTGATCATGCACAGGTTCGGCGGCAAGGCCCTGAGCTGCGTGAACGCTGACCGTGATCATGCACAAGTTCGGCGGCGTGGACCCTGAGCTGCGCGAACGCCGACCGTGATCATGCACTCGCGACCGTCGTACTCGAATTCTGTCGCATGCCCGTTTGCTCATGGCTGTCAGGGATGTGCTGGCTCGCCGGGTGTGTCGTGTACGGCGAATCCGCACGTCGGAGCTCTTGCGGGTTGTGCATGATCGCCAACCGAGAATTCGCAGGTCGGACCGTACGATCACGAATCTGCGCATGATCACGGTCGGCGTTCACGCAGCTCAGGGTCCACGCCGCCGAACCTGTGCATGATCACGCCGGGGAGACGCGCAGGTCGCGCCCGCAGCCCCCGAACTTGTGCATGATCACGGCAAGAGAGCGGGCAGGTCGGCGGGCACATCTCCGAACCCCTGCATGATCACGGCAAGAGAGCGGGCAGGTCGGCGGGCACATCTCCGAACCCCTGCATGATCACGCCGGGGTTTAAGGGCCGGGGTTTAAGGGCCGGGGTTAAGGGAGGTGGGGGAGGATCACGGCGCTGGGGTGGGCGGGGGAGTGCAGGATCTCCTGGTCGGAGGGGTACATGGTGGCGCCGAAGGGCAGCGGGTCGCCGGTCCCCGGATTGCGGGCGATCCGCGGGTAGGCCCCGCTCGCCACATGCACGCGGATCCGGTGGCCGCGGCGGAACCGGTGACCGATGGGCCACAGGTCGACCTCCACCCGGCGTACGCCGTCCCCGTCTGCGGGGATCGAGGGCGTCAGCCGCCTGACCCCCTCGCACACGTTCATCGACGACCCGTCGGGGTGCACGTCGCAGATCCGCACCACCATGTCGGTGTGCTCCCGGCTCGACCGCACGTACAACTCGGCCGTCACCGGCCCGATCACGTCGGTGTCCTCGGCCAGCACGTGCGACGTGTAGACGAGCACGTCCTTCCGGGACTCCAGCCTCCGGTTGTCGCGCGGCTCGGAGTTGCCGATGAGCACGGGGCCGCCGATGACCGGCGTGGGGTTGGCCGGGTCGTACCGGTACGCGTCGGGCGGGGATTCGCGCGGGTTGTCCCGCGACAGAGCCAAACCGGGCTGGAGGTGCCACCGGGCCGGCCGCGTGCCCGCCACCGGCCAGTCGGGGAAGTCCCGCCATTCGTTCGCGCCGGTCACGTAGAGCCGGACGGGGGACGCCCGCAGCCCGGAGGTGTCACCCATGAGGTGGGCGCGGAACCAGGCGAGCGCGTCGATGTTCGACGCCCTCCCGTGCCGGATGTCGGCGTGGTACCACGGCCCGATCGTGAGGTACGGCTGCCGCCCGGCCGCCCGCATCGCCGCGTAGTCCTTGAGCTGCCACGGCAGGAAGACGTCGTACCAGCCGCCGGTCATCGTGACCTCGGCCGTCACTTCGCCCACGGTGGCCGAGAAGTCCCTCTTCCTCCAGTACGGCGAGGCCGGGTCGGAGTGGTTGGCCAGCAGGTCCTGGAAGAACGGCATCGGCCGGCCCGCCGACGCGAGGTCGAGTTCCGAAAGCGGGCGGCCCGACAGGACGGCGCGCCGCGTCCGCCACGGGGCGGTCAGCGCCGCCATGCCGCCCAGGCGGCCCTCCATCTGGGTGGTCAGCGTGGTCCAGATGAGCGTGGACTCCAGCGCGAACGCTCCGCCGACGTAGGCCGCGTCCCGGAAGTTCGACGCGGTGACCTGGGTCGCCATGGCCGCGAGATCGGGCGTCTCCGAGGCGATCGCCCACTGGTTGTAGCCGAGGTAGGAGGGGCCGTGCATGGCGAAGCTGCCGCCGTACCACGGCTGGGCCCGCATCCAGCCGACGGTCGCGAGCCCGTCCTCGCGCTCGTCGCCCAGGGGGTCGAGCAGGCCGCCGGAGCCGAAGCCGCCGCGGCAGCTCTGAATGATCACCTGGAAACCGTGCCGCGCGAACGTCCAGCCGTACAGCCAGCCGAAGACCCCGGCCCGGCCGTACGGTGTGCGGATCAGGATGGTCGGAGGCTGGTGGGCGCCGACGGGGATGTAGTGGTCGGTCAGCAACGCCACGCCGTCCGGCATGCAGACGGGGATGTCACGCAGCACCCGCACGCGGCGAGCGGGTACGCCGGGTGGCCGGGGAAGAACCGGCAGCCGTGGGACGGGTAGCCGGGGAACAGGCAGGTAAGCCACGCCGCCTCCTTAACCTCTTGGTAACAGAATATCAATACTCTGTGCCTTCTTGGGGCCTATCGTACTGTTTGTCCGATTTCATGATCGTATTGTGGCGTTGCCTGATCACGACGCGCGCCGCTACCCTTACGACATGCGAACTTCCGAAGCCCTTCAGTGGTGGCGCCGCTAGCAGGCGGCGCGGGTTCGTTATGAGCAGATCGACTGGCCGCCCCGAGAGGCGGCCTTTTATGTGTGTCCGCCCCCGGGGCATACGACTTAAAGGGGCGAGACAGTGGAGACCAGCGGATATACCACCGCAGGGGGCATCGGGGTCGAGCGCGGCGTGCGCGAGGTGTCCGAGGAGGCCCTCGAAGAGATCGTGACGGCCCTGGGGGAGCGCCGTGGCGGGGCGTTCTCCTCCGGCATGGACTATCCGGGCCGCTACAGCCGCTGGGCCTTCGGCTACGTGGATCCCTGCGTGGAGATCGTGGCGAGGGGGCGGCGCATCTCGGCCCGCGCCCTCAACGAGCGCGGCCGCGTCGTCCTGCCCGTCATCGCCTCCTGCCTGCTCGCCGCGGGCAAGCCGGTGTCGGAGCCGGACGCGGGTCACGTCGAGGTCCACGTGGCCGAGTCGGAGGACCTGCTGCCCGAGGAGTTCCGCAGCCGGCGGCCGACGGTCTTCACCGCGATCCGCGAGGTGATCGCCGCCTTCCAGGGCGACGACCCGCACCTGGGGCTCTACGGCGCGTTCGGCTACGACCTGGCATTCCAGTTCGAGCCGATTCGCTACCGGCTCAGCCGCCCGGCGAACCAGCGTGACCTCGTGCTCCACCTGCCCGACCGGCTGGTAGTGATCGACCGGGTCCGTGAGACGAGCATGGAGTACACCTACGACTTCACCGTCGACGGCGTCTCCACCAAGGGACTGGAACGGTCAGGCGACAGCTTCCCGCTCACCATCCCCACCGAAATACCGAAAAATCCGGAAAAGGGGACGTACGCCGAGATCGTCGCCACGGCCAAGGAGAAGTTCAAGCGCGGCGACCTGTTCGAGGTGGTCCCCGGCCAGGTCTTCCACTCCTCCTGCACCGATCCTTCCGCCTTCTACCGGTCCCTTCGCACCAGCAACCCGGCGCCGTACGAGTTCCTGCTCAACCTCGGCGACGGCGAGCACATGGTCGGCGCGTCCCCCGAGATGTACGTCCGGGTGACCGGAGACCGGGTCGAGACGTGCCCGATCTCCGGCACGATCGCCAGGGGCGCCGACCCCGTCGAGGACGCCGAGGCCATCAGGACCCTCCTGTCCAGCGTGAAGGAGGAGTCCGAGCTGACCATGTGCACCGACGTGGACCGCAACGACAAGTCGCGCATCTGCGTCCCCGGCAGCGTGAAGGTCATCGGCCGGCGGCAGATCGAGATGTACTCCCGGCTGATCCACACCGTCGACCACATCGAGGGCCGGCTGCGCCCCGAGTTCGACGCCCTCGACGCGTTCCTCACGCACATGTGGGCCGTCACCGTCACGGGGGCCCCGAAGACGTGGGCCATGCAGTTCATCGAGGACCACGAGGAGACCACCCGCCGCTGGTACGGCGGAGCCGTCGGCTTCATCGGCTTCGACGGCTCCATGAACACCGGCCTCACCTTGCGGACGGCCCAGATCCGCGACGGGGTCGCCGCGGTCCGGGCGGGGGCGACGCTGCTGTACGACTCCGACCCCGAAGCAGAGGAGCGGGAGACCGAGCTCAAGGCCAGTGCCCTGCTCGCGGCGCTTGCCGCCGTCGGGCGTGAGCGGGCGGAGACCGTGCGGGAGCGGACGGCCGACCTGCCGGGCGAGGGCCACAAGGTCCTCCTGGTCGACTATGAGGACTCGTTCGTCAACACCCTGGCCGACTACTTCCGCCAGCAGGGGGCCTCCGTCGTGACGCTGCGGCACGGCTTCCCGCCGGAGACGATCGAGGAGATCGCGCCCACTCTGGTCGTGCTCTCGCCCGGCCCCGGCTGGCCGTCCGACTTCGGCGCCTCCGCCCTGGTCGAGGCGGTGTACGCCAAGGGCCTGCCGGTCTTCGGTGTCTGCCTGGGCCTCCAGGCGATGGTCGAGCACGCGGGCGGCACGCTGGAGCTCCTGCCGTACCCCGAACACGGCAAGCGCGGGCACGTCCGCCGCGAGGGCCCGAGCGCGCTGCTGGAGGGTCTGCCGGAGGAGTTCGTCGCGGCCCGCTACCACTCGGTGCACGCCAAGGAGCCCGGCGTGCGCGGTTTCACGGTCACCGCGTCCACCGAGGACGGCGCGGCGATGGCGATCGAGGACGTGGAGAACCGGCGTTTCGGGGTGCAGTTCCACCCCGAGTCGATCCTCACCACGCAGGGTGGCGCCGGAGCCCGGATCATCGCCAACGTCCTGCGGCTCGCCCGCTGAGCCCGGTCGGGTGAACCCGGTGGATCCGCTGGTCCCGCCCGCTTGAACCCGCTGGACCTGCCGGGGCGAATCCGCTGAGCCCGCCCGGGTAAAGCAGGTAAAGAGGGACGCGAAAGGCGCGCCGGCACGGGAGTGGAGCCGTAAAGTCCACTCCCGTGCCGGAGATCAGAGTGGACGACGCGCTGCCCGTGCCCCTGCCCGACCCGGTCCGTGCCGCGCTCGTCGCCCCGATGGTCGACCACCACTGTCACGGCGTGCGGCGCGACGACCTGTCCAGGTCGGAGTTCGAGACTCTGATCACGGAGGCCGGCACGCCCGCGCCGCCCGGCACCACGCACTTCGACACTCCCGCGGGCATGGCGATCCGGCGCTGGTGCGCCCCCGCTCTCGACCTCGAGCCGCACGTGTCGCCCGCGGTCTACCTGTCCCGCAGGGCGGAACTCGGCGCGGCCGAGGTGAACCGCCGGCTGCTGAGGAAGGCGGGCATCGCGGCCTTCCTCGTGGACACCGGGCTCGACCGGCCCGAGCTGCTCAGCGCGGCCGAGATGGGCCGGACGGGCGGGGCCGCGGCCGACGAGGTGGTCCGGCTGGAGCAGATCGAGCAGGAGGTCGCCACCGCCGGCCTTTCCGCCGTGGGCTATGTCAAGGCGCTGCGCGACGAGCTCGCCGTCAGGGCCGCGCGCGCGGTGGGGCTGAAGTCGATCGCCGCCTACCGCTGCGGGCTCGGATTCGACCCCTCCCGGCCGTCCAGGGGAGCCGTGATCGCCTCCGCGGGCCGGCGGCTGTCCGATCCCAAGGAGCGGCTCACCGACCCCGTCCTGGTGCGGCACCTGCTCTGGGCGGCGGTCGACGTCGCGAGGGAGCGGAGCCTGCCGCTCCAGTTCCACTGCGGGTACGGCGACGCCGACCTCGACCTGCACCGCTCGGACCCCTCACTGCTGACGGGGTTCATCCGGGCGGTGGCGCCGTCCGGGATGCCCGTGGTCCTGCTGCACTGCTACCCGTTCCACCGCCAGGCGGCCTACCTGGCGGCGGTCTTCCCGCACGTCTACGTCGACGTGGGCCTCGCGCTGACGTACACGGCCGCGGGATCCGCCGCGATCCTCGGGGAGATGCTCGAACTCGTCCCCTTCCACAAGCAGATGTTCAGCTCCGACTGCTACGGGGTCGCGGAGTTGTGCCTCCTCGGGGCGGTGTACCACCGGCGAGGGCTCGCGCGGGTGCTGGCCGGCCGCATCGCCGAAGGGGAATGGAGCGCGGCGGACGCGGCCAGGATCGCCCACATGATCGGGTCGGGCAACGCCAGACGGGTGTATCGCCTCTGACTCCGGCGGATCATCATCAAGAAGGAGGAAACGCCGCGCAGGTCACAAGATAATCGCCGGGATGACTGCCATTGAGATCCGCGACCTTGCGAAGTCGTTCGGCTCGGTGAAAGCGGTCGACGGGGTTTCCTTCACTGTGGAGGCGGGCTCTGTCACCGGCTATCTCGGTCCCAACGGCGCCGGTAAGACCACAACACTGCGTAGCCTGCTCGGCCTGGTCACCCCCGACTCGGGGGAGGCGCTCGTCGACGGCAGGCGCTATGTCACGCTGCCCCAGCCTGTGAGCGAGGTCGGGGCCGTGCTCGAAGCCACGAGTTTCCACCCGGGCCGTACGGCCCTCGACCATCTGCGCATCCTGTGCGTCGCCGCGGGCCTGCCCGATCAGCGGGCCGGCGAGGCCCTCGAAATGGTCGGCCTCGCCGACGTCGCGGGCAAGCGCGTAGGGGGCTTCTCGCTCGGCATGCGGCAGCGCCTCGCGCTGTCGTCCGCCCTGCTGGGCCGGCCCAAGATCTTCATTCTCGACGAGCCCGCCAACGGCCTCGACCCCGCCGGGATCGAGTGGCTCCGGGGCTTCCTCCGCCATCTGGCCCACGACCAGGGCGCCGCGGTGCTGGTCTCCAGCCACGTGCTCGCCGAGGTCGAGCAGACCGTCGACAACGTGGTGATCATCGCCAAGGGCCGGCTCGTACGGCAGGGCACGCTGGCGGAGCTCACCACGAACGGTGACACGGCCATCCGCGTCCGCGCGACCAACGCGGCGGAGCTCGCTCCGGCGCTGGAGGCGGCGGGGGCCGCCGTCGAGCGGGTGGAGGACGGCCTTCTGCGCGTCCGGGGGATCGGCGCCGAGGCCGTCGGGCAGATCGCGCTCGACCGGCGCGTCGTGCTGACCGAGGTGACCCAGGAACGGTCCGACCTGCAGAAGGTCTTTCTCGAGCTGACGGGGGAGCGATGATCGGGCTCGTCAAGGCGGAGCTGCGCAAGCTGTTCACCACGCGCCTGTGGTGGATCATGCTGATCGTCATGGTCGTCCTGGTCGGGGTCAACCTGGCCTTCATCATCGCGTTCGCCGGGGTGAGCCAGAACGGTGGGCCGGCCCTGCCCAAGCGGGACACCATGGAATGGGCCCAGGTCGCCTGGTCGGTCGGCTCGAGCGGCGGGATCTTCGTCATGATCCTCGGGGTGGTCATGATCACCTCCGAGTACCGCTACCAGACGGTCACGGGAACCTTCCTCACCACGCCGCGCCGTGAGCGCGTGATCGCCGCCAAGCTGATCACCGGTCTCCTGATCGGGTTGTTGTTCGCACTCGTGATCCTGGTGTTCGAGGCCGCCACGGTGGTCCCCACGGTGCTGCTCTCCGGTGGGGAGTTCTCCTTGGCGGAGACGCGCATCCCCCAGGTGAGCATCGGCATCCTGGCGAGCCTGGCCCTCTACGGGCTGTTCGGCATCGGCCTCGGGGCGCTGGTGCGCAACCAGATCGCCGGCATCGTCGGTGCGGTGGTGTGGGCGTATGTGATCGAGAGCATCTTCACCGCGATTCCGGCGTTGCATTCGGTGGGCAAGTGGCTGCCGGGCGGGGCGGCACAGTCCCTGATGAGCATCGACATCGACACCGGGCTCGGCAGGCCCGAGTGGCTGCCCGCGTGGGGCGGCGCGCTCGTCCTCGTCGCGTACGGGCTGCTGTTCGCCGTCGTCGCCTCGGCCACGACGGTCCGCCGCGACATCACCTGAGCGGACCCCGGGAACGCGGCGAGATCATCCGAGAGCCGATGGACGGCGCGAGGCCGTCCATCGGTAGGGTGTTGGGCCGAGTGAGCCGAGCGGTGGCCTACTCGCCAAGTACAACAGTGGACGGGGACGATCATCATGCGCAGTGTGGAACCCGAGGTCTTCATCGTCGCCCGGCCCGAGCTGGACTACGACGAGCTCGCCCGCTACCTGCGGGAGATCGGCGGGGAGAGCTGGCTGGATCGGCTGGAGCGCGGCGAGTTCGACGCGCAGAACCTCGCGGAGTTCGCCGGGCGGCTGTGCTACCGGTCGTTCGAGCCGGGGCTGAACCCGAACGTGACCCGGATCAGGACCGACCAGACCCAGTACCTCCAGAACATCCTCGCCAGCGCCCACGGGTCGGTGCTCGAACACATCAGCTTCAGCTTCGTCCTGCACAACGTCAGCCGGGTCTTCACCCACGAGCTCGTACGGCACCGGCCCGGTGTGGCCATCTCGCAGGAGTCGCTGCGGTTCGTCCGCCTGTCGGATCTTCCGTTCTGGTTCCCCGACTGGGCCAAGGAGGACGCCGAGCTGATGAAGCGCGCGACCGCGGTGCTCGACCAGCTGGAGGAGTTCCAGACCTGGATGGCGGGCCACTTCGGACTCGACGAGGAGGGGGTGAAGTTCGCCGAGAAGAAGCACCACACCTCGTTCATGCGCCGCTTCGCCCCCGAGGGCCTGGCGACCGGCCTGGTCTGGACGGCCAACGTCCGCACGCTCAGGCACACGATCGAGTCCCGCACGGCCGTGGGCGCGGAAGAGGAGATCCGCCTGGTGTTCCAGCGGATCGGCGAGCTCATGAAGCAGGAGGCGCCAGCCCTGTTCGGGGACTACGTCGTCGAGGACGGCGCCTGGGTCCCCGGCTGGCGGAAGGTCTGACCCCCGCCTGACCGGGGCGCTGCCCCGCCCGCCTAACCGAGCGCGGGCAGGACGTAGACCTCGGCGCCGGGTGGCAGCGCGCACGACAGTCCTCCGAGCTGTCGTGCGTTCTCCCCGCAGACGAACATGCTGATGTGCCGCCGGATGTGGCCGTCCGCGTCGCGCAGTCGTTCCTCCAGCGAGGGGTGCGTACGGCGGAGCGTGTCGAGGGCGGCCCCGAGCGTGGGCATGTCCTCGTCCGGCGGCGCCACCGCGAAGACCCTGACCTCCGACCGGTCACCGATCCAGTGCCGGAGCATGTGCGGCACCACGAAGGTGACCAGCGTGACGGGCCTGGTCACCTCAGAGCACCGCCGCACGGACGGTGAGGACGTCGGGAAGGTGGCGGGCGATCAGCGTCCAGCTCAGGCCGGCGTTCTCCGACCCGTACACCTCGCCGTCACGGGTGCCGAAGAAGACGCCCGCTTCGCTGGCCACCAGGGCGTCGCGGAGCACCGCGGCGTGCACCGGCCCGTCGGGGAGCCCGTCGCCGAGGCTCTTCCAGCCCGCCCCGCCGTCATCGCTGCGGAAGACGTTGTAGCGGTGGCCGACCGGCGTGCGGTCCATGTCGGCGTGCAGCGGGAACACGTAGACCGTGTCGGGATCGGAGGGGTGGACGGTGATCGGGAAGCCGAAGTCCGACGGCAACTCCGAGCCGATGTCCGTCCATGAGCCTCCGAAGTCGTCGGACCGGTAAACGCCGAAGTGGTGCTGGAGATAGAGCCGCTCGGGCCGGGCCGGATGTTGCGCCACCTTGTGCACGCACTGGCCGAACTCGGGATACTGCGCGCCCTCCGGCAGGAAGGGCGCCCGGATGTTCCGGTTGGCGGGCTCCCAGGAGGCGCCGCCGTCCGAACTGCGGAAGAATCCGACGGCCGAGGCCGCCACCGCGATGCGACGGGGATCGGTCGGGTGCGGGATGACGGTGTGGAGGCACAGGCCGCCCCCGCCGGGCTGCCACTCGGGCCGGGTGGGGTGGTCCCACAGACCTTCGACGAGCGAGTAGGTCTTGCCGCCGTCCTCGGACCGCCACAGCGAAGCGGGCTCGGCGCCCGCCCACACCACGCCGGGCTCCGTCGGCGAGGGCTGGAGTTGCCACACGCGGGCGAGCGAGGCACCCGTCCGCTCGGGGAACGCCACCGGAGGCGTGGCCGCCTCCTGCCACGTCTGCCCGAGGTCGTCCGACCACATCACCGAGGGCCCGAAATGACCGTACTCGATGCCCGCGAGCAGCCGCGGAGTCTCCCCGCGTGTGTCGATCGCCACGGAGTGGACGCCGATGGTGGAGAAGCGGACGGGGTCGACCTCGAAGGGCCCGCCGCCGGACGAGCGTGCGATGAACAGACCCTTGCGCGTGCCGATCGCGAGCAGGGCTTCCATGAACACCTCCTGATGGGCTTCGTGCACGGCGCCTTTCCGGGTTGGGCCCATCGTGCCAGGAGACCGGCGGCCGGTCAGGGAGATACGGGAGTCGGCTAGGGCTCGCCCTGGATGGTGTCGCGATGGATCCGGCACAGGGGGACGCCCGACATCTGCAACCGCTGGACGGTCTCGTTCACCATCGAGCCCGGGCCGCAGACGTAGACCTCGTGCTCGGCCCAGGAATGGAAGCGCTCCATGACGTCGGGCAGCCGCCCGCGCATCCCGTCGTAGGCCTGTTCGTCGGAGACCACGGGCAACACGCGCAACCATGGGAAGCTCGACTCCATCCGGATGAGGTCGTGCATGTCGTAGAGCTCGGCCGAGCGCCGGGCGCCGAAGATCAGGTGAATGTTGGGCCTGCGGCCGGACGCGATGACGTGCTCGATGATGGCCTTCAGCGGGGCCAGCCCCGTGCCGCCCGCCACGAACAGAATGTCCCGGTCCGACTCGACGGGCGCCATCGTGCCCACGGGCGGGCCGAGCAGGATCTGGTCGCCGATCCGGGTGTGCTGGA
Source organism: Planotetraspora silvatica (assembly GCF_016863315.1). GTDB lineage: Bacteria > Actinomycetota > Actinomycetes > Streptosporangiales > Streptosporangiaceae > Planotetraspora > Planotetraspora silvatica. The sequence goes on along the minus strand of NZ_BOOQ01000031.1, from coordinate 143,473 downwards.
CGAGTGCCGAGCTGACCCATCCGCCGGGGATGGCACGCACGTGGAGGCGGATGGTGTTGTCGTCGCGCGGCGCGTTGGCGATCGAGAACGTCCGCCAGACCCGTGGCCACCGGGCGGTCTGCACGGTGACGTACTGCCCCGGCGTGAACTCCAGCCGCTGCGCCGGCCGTACCGTGATGACGGCGATGTCACGGGTCCGCCGGTCGTGGTCGACGACCTCTCCCAGCCACCAGGGGGGCGAGACACCGGCGTCCGCGGCCGCCGCCTCGATCATGGCGGAGGAGGCCAGGCCGTACGCCTCGACCCAGGCGGACTCGATCTCGTCGGTCCACATGTCGGCGGCGAAGTGCTTGATCGTGGCGACGAGAGCGTTGCCCACGGCAGTGTAGTGCTCGTCGACGACACCGTACTTGCGGTGGTCGCGCCCGAGCTGGCCGAGGTAGGCCGCGAGACCATCGGGGCTGTCGAGCAACCAGACGATTCGCGTGAGCGCGCTGAAAAGGCGGTCACGCTGCATGTCCATCGCAGGCGGGAACATCGCCCGCAGTCGTGGGTTCTCCGCGAACAGTCGCCCGTAGAAAAACGCCGCGGCCTTACCCGCGACGGGTTCGATGACGGAGAAGCTCTCTTTGACGAGGCGCGGATTAAGCGTCATCTACTGTGTCCCACCCTTGGGACCGGACCAGCTCCGGTCTTGTCGATCCACCTCCCTGACGGCTCCGGGTGATGAGCGCCGCCAGCCCCGGCTCAACCGCGCTCATTCGGAAGTCTTGCACTCACAGTCGGACGTCACAACCGATTCTTCACAAGGTGGTGCGAAAACCAACTCATTGTGATTGTCTGGTAATGGATTGTAATCGTGGATGCTTGCTGTTACCTGCGGTAATAGTGAGGTAAGTGGGACAAAGTGAATTCCGGCTACGCCATTATGGGTGTACCGATTTGTAAGACACCCGGGAGATCGCAATGGCGCGTCCGATCGTTGGTATCACCACCTACCTCGAGGCCGCGCGATGGAGCGTATGGGTGAGGGAGGCCGCCATTTCGCCCCAGGCGTACGCCACGGCCGTGGACAAGGCGGGCGGCGCCCCGCTCCTGCTCCCCCCGACCAGTCCGGCGTCCGTGGCCGACTATGTGCGCGGCCTCGACGCGTTGATCCTCGCGGGCGGCGTGGAGATCTCCCCCTCCCTGTACGGCGAGGAGCCGGACAAGAGGGTCGAGGAGCCGCAGGTCCACCGTGACCGCTTCGAACTGGCCCTTGCCCGGGCGGCGGTGGAGGCGGACCTCCCGGTGCTTGCGATCTCCCGCGGCATGCACATGCTCAACGTGTCCCAGGGCGGCACGCTCATCCCCTGGCTGCCCGACGTCGTCGCCCACGAGCGGCACGAGACGGCCAGGCACGAGATCACCGTGAGCGTCTCGAGCAAGGTCGGCAAGGCGATCGGCGATCACGCCGAGGTGACCGGCGCGCACCGGCAGGGCGTCAGGCGGCTCGGCACCGGGCTCCAGGCGGTCGCGTGGGCGGACGACCAGATCGTGGAGGGGATCGAGATCCCCGGCCACCGGTTCGCCGTCGGCGTCCAGTGGCACCCCGAGCGCGGTACGGACAACCGGCTCGTCGAATCTCTGATGGAGGCCGCGCGGCCGTGACCGTTCCCTCCGGGGTGCTGCGCGGTTACTGTGCGCAGGCGTGAGGGACTACGAGAAGCTGAAGATCGACTGGCCGGCCGACGGAGTGCTGCGGATCGTCATCAGCGAGCCCGGCAGGCTGAACGCGGTGGACCGCACCGGGCACCGTGAGCTCGCCGAGGTGTGGCAGGACGCCGGCGCCGACGACGCGGTCCGCGCGGTGCTCATCCGGGGGGAGGGCGCGGCGTTCTCCGCGGGAGGCGACCTGTCGATGATCGAGGAGATGACACGCGACCACGCGACCCGCATGCGCGTCTTCGCCGAGGCGCGCGACATCGTCTACAACGTGATCAACTGCCCCAAGCCGGTGGTGTCGGCCATCCAGGGGCCCGCCGTGGGCGCGGGGCTCGCGGTGGCGCTGCTCGCCGACATCTCGGTGGCCGGCCGTACGGCACGCGTGATCGACGGTCACACGCGGCTCGGGGTGGCGGCGGGCGACCACGCGGCGATCGTCTGGCCCCTGCTGTGCGGCCTGGCGAAGGCCAAGTACCACCTGCTGTTGTGCGAGCCGGTGTCGGGGGAGCAGGCGGAGGCGATGGGCCTGGTCAGCCTGTGCGTCGACGACGACCAGGTCCACGACAGGGCGCTGGACGTCGCGGTGCGACTGGCGAACGGCTCCGCCGAGGCCATCCGGCTGACCAAATACTCCCTGAACAACTGGCTCCGGCTGGCGGGCCCGTCGTTCGACGCGTCGCTGGCCATGGAGTTCCTCGGTTTCACCGGTCCCGACGTGGCCGAAGGGGTCCGGGCCGTCCGGGACAAGCGGCCCCCGCGCTTCTCCTGAGGGTCCGCGCGGCGGCGGTCAGCCGAACCGCTTGCGCAGGGAGTCGAGGCCGGGGGCGAAGACGCCACGTGTGAAGATCTTGGCCACCCGGCCCGGGTCGTCGGCCTCGAAGGACGCGTACCACTCCACGAACGCCTCACCGGTGTCCGTCACCGGGGCCACCCGGCATGTCGCCCGGTAGTTCCTGACCGGCAGCGGGCATTCGAGGATCTCGTACGTCAGCGACCGCTCCGGGTCGTCGAGGGACGACAGGCGTTCCCGGAAGACCCCGCCGGCGCCCTCGATCCGCCGGACGGCCCCGGGAGCGAGCGTCCCGCCGTCCTCGATCTCGCAGGTCGTGATGCCGGGAAGCCACTCCGCCAGGTTGCCGAAGTCCCGGAGGTAGGCCCAGACCTCGTCGGCGTCCGCCCTGATCACGGTGCTCGCGTACGGCTTGTCCATCCGATGTCCCTTCACCGCTGCCTTACGTATGTCTTTACTTCCCCCGAAGCCGCATACGCAATGGCGGATCCGGCGGCTAGAAACTCCGCGGCAGCCCCAGAACCTGGGTCGCGAGGTAGTTGAGCAGCAACTCCTCGGTCACCGGCGCGATCTTGCCGATGCGCGCGTCCGTGAGCAGCCGGGCCACCGGGTACTCCAGCGAGTAGGCCATGCCGCCGTGGGTCTGGAACGCGGCGTCGGCGGCCTCCCACGCCGCCTGGGACGCGGTCAGCTTCGCGATGTTGGCCTCGGTGCCGCAGGGGAGCCCGTTGTCGAAGGACCAGGCCGCCTTGTAGAGCATGAGCCTGGCCAGCTCGATCTTGGCCTTGACCTGCGCCAGCGGGAACGCGATGGCCTGGTTGGACCCGATCGGCCGGCCGAAGACCTCGCGCTGCTTCGCGTAGTCCACTCCGGCCCGCAGCGCGACCTCGGCCCCGCCGAGGGCGCTCGCGCCCAGCAGGATGCGCTCGGGGTTGAGGACGTCCCAGAGCACCGTGGCGCCCCCGTGGAGTTCGCCGAGCACGTTCGTCGCCGGCACGCGCAGATCGTCGATGAACACCATGTTCGACGGCGTCGTGTTCGCGCCCATCTTCGGGATCGGCCGGTAGGACAACTGCCCGGCCGCGACCGCCTCCGGCACGTTGACCAGGAATACCGTCATGCCGTTGGTCCGCGGCCTGGCCTCGGCGGCGGGGATGGTCCGCGTGACGAGCAACATCCAGGTGGCGCGCTGCACACCGGTGATCCAGATCTTCTGCCCGTTGACGACGAAGTCGGAGCCGTCCTCGCGGGCGAAGGTGGAGATCGCCAGCGAGTTGGACCCGGCGTCCGGCTCGGTGAGGGCGAAGCAGGTCTCGAGCTCGCCCGTCGCCAGCCCCGGGAGCAGCGCGGCCTTCTGCTCCGGGGTGCCGTGCCTGGCCAGGGTCATCGCGCCGAAGCCCGGCGTCAGGACGTAGGTGAACGCGGAACCGCCCGCGGAACCGGACGCCGACAACGTCTCGGTGGCGACCGCGAGCTCCAGCAGTCCCTGCCCGGCGCCGCCGTACTCCTCGGGGACGGCGAGGCCGAGCCAGCCGCCTTTGGCGAGGTCCTCCCAGACTTCTTCCGGCCACCGTTTCCCGGCCTCGCAGCGCTCCCAGTAAGCCATGTCGTAATGGGAGCAGATGTCCGCGACGCCGCGTTGTACGGCTTGCGCGCTCTCCGGCAGTGAGAAGTCCATAACTGTCTCCATTTCCTGGTCGCGCGCAATAGTAGAACGAAGCGATCTCCCTATGAGTCTCCGTATCGGCGGGGAATCAGCGGCGCGGGCGCCGCGCGTGGTAAACGAAGGCGGGCGGGAGGTTGCGCCACACCGTGCGCCCCGGCACGACCTCTTCGAACGACTCGGAGAGCCTCCTGCGGAAACGCAGCGCGGGGGGAAGCGCCCTGGCGTGCACGTAGGAGAACGTCGTGAACGCCCCGCCGGGAGCGAGGGACTGGACGACCGCGCGGAGGACCTCCGACTGGTGGCCGTAGGAGAAGGCGGCCCAGGGCAGCCCGCTCACGATCACGTCGGCCGCGGCCACGCCCCGCTCGGCGAGGAGGGCGGGAAGCCGCGCGGCGCTGTCGACCACGATCTCCGCGCCCGGGTGGGCGCCGTCGAGGAGTTCGGCGAGCTGAGGGTTGATCTCGACGGCGAGGTGCCGTCCGCGCCCGCCCAGACGGCGCTGGATCTCGCCGGTGAACGGGCCCGTGCCCGGCCCCAGCTCGACCACCACGGGGTCGCCCCGCTCCGGCACCGGCACGCACACCGCCGAGGACAACCGCCGGGAACTGGGCGCAATCGCACCGGTGACGGCGGGCGCCCGGAGGAACTGACTGAAGAAGATCGCTGACTCGTTCGCCATGCCTCGAAGCTAGGGGCGCGCTCCCACGCGGAGCCCCCGTCGTCCGGCCCGTGTGAGCGGCCACAAGGACCCCGGGACGCGGCCACATGGCCCCGCCCGGGCGGCCAGAAGGAGGAGACGGTCTCGTCCCTCCGGAGGAAGAGGACCATGCCCGTGCTGCGGATACCGTTCCCCTATGCGGTGGCGTGACGCAGTGCTCGACGTCTTCCTCGCGGTGTGCGGGGTCGTCCTCGACGTGCTCGTCACCGGGGGGCACGTGGGCGGGCCGTCGGCGCCCGTCTGGATCGCCCGGCTGTTCTCCCTTCTCGCCGGGCTGCCGCTCGGCTTCGTCCGCAGGCGGCCCGGCCCGGTCGCCGTCTACCTTGCCGTGCTGCTCGTCGTGTGCGACCAGCTCGGCGCCGGGACGACGGACACGGTGCAGATCCTGCTGCCCATCGCGGTCGGGATGCTGGCCCGGAGCCGGGGGTGGCGCTGGACGGCTCCCGTGGCGGTCCTCGCCGGTGCGGCGACCGCCGTCAACCTGGCCGACCCGGGAATCGCCTTCACGCAGAACTCGTGGTTCTACTCGGTCGGCATCATCGCCTTCCCTGTGCTGATCGGCCGATACCTGCGAAGCGAGAGGGGTCAGGGCAAGGAGGATCCGGCGCCCCTGCTCGACCTGCTGCTCGCCGGCGGCGGGGTGGCCTTCGCCGTCCTCGGCACCTGGCCCTTCTGGGACAGCGGGAAGCCGCCCGTGTGGGCGGTCGGTCTCATGGTGGTGGTGGCGGGGTTCGCCCTCGGCGTCGTCCGCAAGCACCCGGGGGCCGTACTGCTGCTGGAGAGCGTGGTCCTGGTCGTGGCCGACCAGTACGCCCCGCGGACGGGGAGCAGCCTCCAACTCCTCGCGCTCGTCGCACTGGGCGTGTTCTCCACCACGGCGAGCTGGACGTGGGTGGGCGCCGGGTACCTGCTGACCTGCGCCGTCACCGCCATCGTGATCGTCGACGACCCGGCCGACATCACGTTCGTCCGCGTGGTCACGCTCATGGCCATCGTGACCGCCCCCGTCGCGATCGGACGGTACGTCCGCGCCCGCCAGGCCGAGGGGCGCCAGGCGAGGGAGCTGAGCGCCGAGCGCCTGCGCGCCGACCGGCTCGCCGAGCGGGAGCGGATCGCCCGCGACGTCCACGACATCGTGGCGCACCACGTCGGGGCGATGGTGTTGCGGGCGAGCGCCGCCCAGTACGCCGGGGCGACCGGGCCCGCGGCCGAGGCGCTGGCCGACATCAGGGAGACCGGCCACCGCGTCCTGGAGGACCTCCGCGGGCTGCTCACCGTCCTCAGGGATCCCGAACGCGACGAACTCGCGCACACCGGTCCCGGTGACGTCAGCCTCGACCTCACGCTGGCCGACCCCGACGACATCATGCGCGACGCCGTCGCGCGGATGGCCACCGCCGGCCTGCGGGTGGAGCTGCGCATCGCCACCGAGGCCGTGGCGGCGCCGCTGGTCGTCCGGGCGTCCGCGGCCAGGATCGTCCAGGAGGGACTGACGAACGTCCTCAAGCACGCCGGTCCCGAGGCGACGGCCGAGATCACGGTCGGGATGGAGAAGGGCACGATGACCGTGGAGGTCCGCAACGGCCCCGGCACGGCGGGACCGGGGGAGACGCTGCCCTCGACCGGGCAGGGGATCGCCGGGATGCGCGAACGGGCCCGCGCGCTCGGCGGCCGGCTCACGGCCGGGCCCGTGGAGGACGGCGGCTGGCGCCTGGCCGCGTCCTTACCCCTGCCCGACCCCGCGGAGGGCCCCGAGGCCGACCCGGAATGCCGGTGGACCTCACGGAGCCCGTCGTGATCCGCGTCGTGGTCGTCGACGACCAGGCGCTGGTCCGGGCGGGCGTGCGGATGATGCTGGAGGCCGCGGGGGACATGGAGGTCTGCGGCGAGGCCGCCGACGGCGCCGAGGCCGTGCGGCTCGCCGAGCGCCACCGGCCCGACGTGCTGCTCATGGACCTGCGGATGCCCCGCGTGGACGGGCTCGAGGCCACCCGTCGCATCCTCGCCGCCGACCCGGCCGCGCGGATCGTGGTGTTGACCACATTTTCCGACGACGTGAACGTCTACTCCGCCCTGCGTGCCGGAGCCCTCGGCTTCCTGGTGAAGGACGACTCCCCGGACCGGATGGTCGAGGCCGTGCGGCGGGCCGCCCTGGGGGAGCCGCTGCTCGCCCCGACGGTGCTGCGGCGGGTGGTCGAGCGCGCCCTCGCGGCCGAGCGGCAGACGGCCCGGCTCCCCGGCAACCTCACGGAACGTGAGGTCCAGGTCCTGACGCTGGTCGGGATGGGCCTGTCCAACGCCGAGATCGGCGACCGGCTCCACGTGGGGGTGACGACCGTCAAGAGCCACGTCGCGGCGATCATGGAGAAGCTCGAGTTGCGCAACCGGACTCAGGCCGCGGTCGTGGCCCACCGGTTCGGCTTGGTCGACGCGGAGTTCAATGCCCTGGATCCGCCTCGCGGCGCGCGGGAAAGGGGCATGTAGGGTCTGGGGCGTGGACGCTGCCGAGGACCGGATCTACACGGTTCCCAACCTGCTGAGCGCACTGCGGCTACTCGGCGTTCCGGTCTTCCTCTGGCTCGTTCTGGGACCCCACGAGGACGGCTGGGCCATCCTGCTGCTGATGCTCGCCGGGTTCTCCGACTGGCTCGACGGCAAGCTCGCCCGCGCCTGGGGGCAGACCAGCAAGCTGGGCCGCCTGATCGACCCGCTCGCCGACCGGCTCTACATCCTGGCCACCCTGGTCGGACTGGTGCTGCGCGACGCCATCCCGCTGTGGCTGGCGCTCGTGGTGCCGCTGCGCGACGTCATGCTCCTGTGGGTCCCCCCGGTCCTGCGCCGCCACGGGTACGGCCCGGCGCTGCCGGTCCACTTCCTCGGCAAGGCGGCGACGGCGGCCCTCATGTACGCCTTCCCGCTGCTCTTCCTCGCTTCCCACGACGGCTGGTACGCGGAGATCTCCACGATCTTCGGATGGGCCTTCGCCATCTGGGGAACTGGTCTGTATTGGTGGGCGGGGGTGTTGTATGTCGTACAGGTGCGCCACCTAACGAAGGGGTGACCGTGAAGGCCGTCGTCATGGCGGGCGGGGAGGGGACACGGCTGCGGCCGATGACCGCCAACCAGCCCAAGCCCCTACTCCCGATCATCAACCGGCCGATCATGGAGCACGTGCTCCGGCTGCTGAAGCGCCACGGGTACACCGAGACCGTCGTCACGGTCCAGTTCCTGGCCGCCCTGATCCGCAACTACTTCGGCGACGGCGACGAGCTCGGCATGAGCCTCCACTACGCCACCGAGGAGATCCCGCTCGGCACGGCCGGCAGCGTCAAGAACGCGGCCGACAAACTCCGCGAGGACCGGTTCCTCGTCATCTCCGGCGACGCCCTGACCGACATCGACCTGACCGACATGCTCCGCTTCCACCGGGAGAACCGGGCCCTGGTCACCATCGGCCTCAAGCGCGTGCCGAACCCGCTGGAGTTCGGGATCATCATCGTCGACGAGAACGGGCGGATCCAGCGCTTCCTGGAGAAGCCCACATGGGGCCAGGTGTTCTCCGACACCGTCAACACCGGCATCTACATCATGGAGCCCTCGGTCCTCGACCAGATCGAGCCGGGACAGTCCGTCGACTGGTCGTCCGACGTCTTCCCCAAGCTGCTCGAGAGCGGGCAACGGCTGTTCGGGTACGTCGCGGACGGCTACTGGGAGGACGTCGGCACCCACGAGAGCTACCTGAAGGCCCAGGCCGACGTCCTGGAGGGCAAGGTCAGGGTCGACTTCGACGCGTTCGAGCTCGCACCGGGTGTCTGGGCCGCCGAGGGCGCCTCCGTCGACCCGGACGCCGTGCTGAAGGGCCCGCTCTACATCGGCGACTACGCCAAGGTCGAGGCCGGGGCCGAACTGCGCGAATACACCGTCCTCGGCAGCAACGCGGTGGTCAAGGAGGGGGCCTTCCTGCACCGTGCCGTCGTCAGCGACAACGTCTACGTCGGCCCGGCGGCCCACCTCCGGGGTTGCGTGATCGGCAAGAACACCGACGTGATGACCGGCGCGAGGATCGAGGAGAACGCCGTCGTCGGCGACGAGTGCGTCATCGAGGCCGAGGCCTACGTCTCCTCCGGCGTGAAGATCTATCCGTTCAAGACCATCGAGGCCGGCGCGGTCGTCAACACCAGCGTCATCTGGGAGTCGCGCGGCCAGCGCAGCCTGTTCGGTCCCCGCGGCGTCTCCGGCCTCGTCAACGTGGAGATCACCCCCGAGCTGTGCGTACGGCTGGCCAGCGCCTACGCCACCACGCTCAGGAAGGGCGACACCGTCGTCACGTCCCGCGACGCCTCCCGCGCCGCCAGGGCGCTCAAGCGGGCCGTGATCAGCGCGCTCAACTCCAGCGCCATCAACGTCGTCGACCTGGAGGCCGCCGCGCTGCCGGTGACCCGGTTCAACACCTCCAGGGAGAACGTGCGGGGCGGCATCGCCCTGCGGACCACCGCGGGCGACCCCCAGAGCGTCGACATCGTGTTCATGGACGAGTCCGGGGCCGATCTGTCCCAGGCGGCCCAGCGGAAGCTGGAGAGGGTCTTCTCACGCCAGGAGTACCGCCGGGCCTTCCCCGGGGAGATCGCCGAGCTGACCTTCCCCGCGAGGGCCGTCGACACCTACGCCCGGGAGTTGCTGCGCTGCATCGACATGACCGGCGTGAAGGACGCCGAGATGAAGGTCGTGGTCGACTGCGCGGGAGGCACGTCCTCGCTCGTGCTGCCCAGCCTGCTCGGCCGCGCCGGCGTCGACGTGCTGACCGTCAACAACCGCCTCGACGACGTCTCGCCCACGGAGAGCCTCGCCGAGCGCCGCCGCGACCTCCAGCGGCTCGCCGAGCTCGTGGCCTCGTCCAGGGCGGCCTTCGGCGTACGGTTCGACCCGGTGGGCGAACGGGTGTCCCTGGTCGACGAGATGGGTCAGCTCATCAGCGAGGAGCGGGCCCTCCTCGTAGTGCTCGACCTGGTCGCGGCCGAGCGCAGGGGAGGCAGGGTCGCGCTCCCCGTCACGACGACGCGGGTCGCCGAGATGGTCTGCCGGTTCCACGGCGTGCAGGTCGACTGGACCGCCACGGGCGTGGACACGCTCGCGACGGCGGCGCGGCACCCCGACATGATCTTCGCCTGCGACGGGCGTGGCGGCTTCATCGTGCCCGAGTTCGCCCCGACGGTGGACGGGCTCGCGGTGTTCCTCCGGCTGCTCGGCCTGGTCGCGCGGACCCGGCTGTCCCTCAGCCAGATCGACGCCCGCATCCCGGAGGCGAAGCTGCTCAAACGGACCGTGCCGACGCCGTGGGCCCACAAGGGGGCGGTCATGCGCTCGGTGGTCGAGGCCGCGGAGGGCCACAGGATCGACACCACCGACGGGGTGCGGGTCGTCGAGGACGACGGCAGCTGGGCCCTCGTCCTGCCCGACCCGTCCGAGGCCGTCACCCACCTGTGGGCCGAGGGCCACGACGTCGACAGCGCCCAGGGCATCCTCGAACGATGGGCCCGCGTGGTGGAACAGGCCGCCGGCTCCCAATGAGATTGATCACAGTGTTTATGGCGCTCGCTCCACTCGCGCGGGCTCGGGGCGCCCTTGAGGCGGAGCCTTCCCTCGTCCTTCGGGGTCGCTCGTGCCTCGCTCCCCGCTCACTCCTCAGTCCAGGCACCGCCGCGCCCCTCACAAGCCCGTGAGGGCCCAGAACGGCTGTGGAAGACGAGGTCAGCGCATGAGCGACGTGGAGCGTGAGGGGCGCGGCCGGGATCTGGACTGAGGAACGCCCGCAGCGAGGAACGAGCGAGGACGTGACGAGGGAAGACCCGGCCTCTAAGGCGCCCCGAACCCGCCGAGCCGGAGGCGAGGCAAGGGAACACAGAACCTGCCGTGCCGGAGGCGCGGCCATGGGCGCGTGTGGCGGGATGGACCATGGACGGCTGGGGGCTGTAGCGTTGGGCAGTCCACGCCCAGCGACGCTTCTTGACCTTTGTCCCTGATCAGCGTAAGTTGCGGCATTCGCAGTCTGAGCAAGTCGTGAGAGAGGCCGAGCCGATCGATGCCCAGCGTCTACTGCACGCAGTGCGGTCATGCCAACCCCGAGGATGCCCGTTTCTGTTCACGATGCGGTTCGCCGCTGAGCGCTCCGGCGCCCGTCGCACCCGACACCACCTCGACGATCTCGCTTGACGCGATCGAGGCGGAGCTCGGGCAGACGCTGCTGCCTGACAGGGCGGCCCTCGAGCAACTGCCTCCGGGGACCGCGCTGCTGGTGGTGATGCGCGGGCCGAACGCGGGCAGTCGTTTTCTGCTCGACAGTGACCTCACTACGGCGGGTCGTCACCCGGAAAGCGACATCTTCCTGGACGATGTGACCGTGTCCAGGAGGCACGTGGAGTTCTACCGGCGTGGTGGCCAGTTCACCGTGCGTGATGTCGGAAGCCTGAACGGCACCTACGTCAACCGTGAGCGGATCGAGGAGTTCCCGCTCGCCGGGGGCGACGAGGTGCAGATCGGGAAGTTCCGGCTGGTGTTCCTCACACGTGGCCCTGGAGGACCGTGATCGGTGAGGAGGTGGAGTCATGGGCGCGCAGGCCGTAAGGGCGTTCATGAGCATCGGGGAGGTGCTCGCCCTGCTGCAGGGCGAGTTCCCCGACGTCACGATCTCCAAGATCCGGTTCTTGGAAGGCGAGGGGCTCATCGAGCCCCAGCGGAGCCCCTCGGGCTACCGCAAGTTCACGCACAACGACGTGGAGCGCCTTCGTTACATCCTGACCGCGCAGCGTGACCACTATCTTCCCCTCCGTGTGATCAAGGATCATCTGGAGGAGCAGGCCACCCGTCCGCGCGACGTGTCCTCCGAGATCCCTGCCGTACGGCTGAGCAGGGAGGAACTGCTCGAGGCCGCGGGCATCGACGACGAGACTCTCGCCGAGATGGAGAGCTTCGGGCTGGTCGTGGCGGTCGCGCGCCGCTACGACGCCGACGCGCTGGATGTGGCCAGGAACGTCGCCGAGCTGGCGCGTTTCGGCCTGCATCCCCGGCATCTGCGGGCCGTCAAGGCGGTCGTGGAGCGGGAGGCCGGCCTCGTGGAGCAGGCCGTGGCACCGTTGTTGCGGCGCCGCGCGCCCGGGGCGATCGATCAGGCGGGCGAGACAGGTCGGGAGATCTCCGGACTTCTCCAGAAATTGCACAGCGCATTACTTCGTGGCAGTGTTCGCGGCGTTCTGGGACGGTGACCGGCTCATTCGCTCCGTCGCGGTGTTACGTTGAATGCCTGGTGATATGCCGCGACGCTTTGAGACGGAGTCGCCCGTGTTGCAGATGGAGGTCGTGGGGGTTCGCGTTGAGATGCCCTCCAACCAGCCGATCGTTCTCCTGAAGGAGACGAGCGGTGATCGGTACTTGCCGATCTGGATTGGCATGACCGAGGCGACCGCCATCGCGCTGGCGCAGGCGGAGGAACCGCCGCCCCGGCCGCTGACCCACGACCTGTTCAGGGACGTGCTGGAGGCGTTGGGGGTGCGTCTGCGCACCGTCAACATCGTCGCCCTCCGTGATGGGATCTTCTTCGCCGACCTGGTGTTCTCCAACGGCGTAGAGGTGAGCGCACGTCCGTCGGACTCGATCGCGCTGGCGTTGCGGACGGGGGCGACGATCTACGCCAGCGAGGACGTGGTCCAGGAGGCAGGCGTGAGCATGCCGGACGACCAGGAGGACGAGGTGGAGAAGTTCCGCCAGTTCCTGGACAACATCACCCCGGAAGACTTCGGCCGTGCGGGTTGATTTCGGGATATTGCGCTTCACGACGCGCCGGACGGGGTCGTTGACTGAGGATGGCCCCGGTCCTACGGTGCAAGGGAAACCACGGTTGTAATTCACGAACCCCCAGATCAGACCGTGGGATGAGAGAAAGCCGGAGGTCCGCAGTGGCGGTCAGCAGCGGCGAGGGTAAGTCGGCCGGACAACATGATCCGGTCCGGCAGGCGGCACGCGAGCGTGCCGGCGAGCAGGGTCTGCTGTTCGACGAGCAGCCCGCGTCTCTGCCCGATGACGTCGGTTACCGCGGTCCCACGGCCTGCGCGGCGGCCGGTATCACCTACCGGCAACTGGACTACTGGGCGCGCACCGAGCTGGTGCTGCCCACGATAAGAGCCGCACAGGGCTCGGGATCGCAGCGCCTGTACAGCTTCCGCGACATCCTCGTCCTGAAGGTGGTCAAGCGACTCCTCGACACCGGCGTCTCCCTCCAGCAGATACGCACCGCCGTGCAGCACCTGCGTGATCGCGGGGTGCACGACCTGGCGCAGATCACGCTCATGAGCGACGGCGTCAGCGTCTACGAGTGCACGTCGGCCGATGAGGTGATCGACCTGCTCCAGGGTGGTCAGGGCGTCTTCGGCATCGCGTTGGGCAGGGTCTGGCGTGAGGTGGAGGGGTCGCTCGCCGAGCTTCCGAGTGAGCGCGCGGAGAGCGCCTCCGATGCGGAGGGTGATCATCCGGCGGACGAACTGGCCCGCCGCAGGAAGGCCCGCAAGACCGGCTGACGAACCGGTCCGCCGATCAGGACCATAGGGGCGTCACCGCCCATTCCGGTAGCCGGTAGAGTTGGTCTGGCTGATGACCTCGTGCGGGAGAGTCCCCTTTGACCAGGGGCGCCGAAGGAGCAACCTCCCCGGAATCTCTCAGGTAACCGGTACCGCACGGACGAGGCGACTCTGAAAAGCAGGCGCACCAAGCCAGGTGGGGCCTCACCGAAGGGGAAAGCCGGGCATGCCGATCGCCCGGTGAAGCTCTCAGGTCCGATGACAGAGGGGGAGACCGCAAGACGACGGGCCGTGCCAGAAGGTACGGCGCGCGCTGGTCTCGACCCGCCCAGGAGGCCCCTGTCATGACCGATCGGTCCCCGCTCCGCGATCTTTCCGCTCCGCCCTTCGCGACCCGCCACATCGGTCCGTCCGACGCCGAACAGGCGCGGATGTTGCAGGCCGTCGGCTATGAGTCGGTGGCCGATCTGGTCGCGATGGCCGTCCCCGGGGCCATCAGGACGGCGACCGCCATGGCGCTGCCCGATGCCGTGAACGAGCAGGAGGCACTCGCCGAGTTGCGCGCCCTCGCCGGCCGGAACAAGGTGCTCACCTCCATGATCGGGCTGGGCTACCACGACACGATCACCCCCGGCGTCATCCTCCGCAACGTGCTGGAGAACCCGGGCTGGTACACCGCGTACACCCCGTATCAGCCGGAGATCTCGCAGGGGCGGCTCGAGGCGCTGCTCAACTTCCAGACCGTGGTGACGGACCTGACCGGCCTCGACGTCGCGGGCGCCTCCCTCCTCGACGAGGCCACGGCCGCCGCGGAGGCCATGACGCTGGCCCGCCGGGCGAGCAAGGTCAAGGCCGACGTCTTCGTGGTCGACGCCGAGGCGCTGCCGCAGACCAAGGCCGTCCTCGCGACCCGCGCCGAGCCGCTCGGGATCACGCTCGTCGAGTCGGACCTCGCGGGTGACCTGCCCGAGTGTTTCGGGGTGCTCGTGCAGTACCCGGGGGCGAGCGGCCGTCTCGCGGGCTTCCGCGCGCTGGCCGACCGGGCCCACGCTCAGGGGGCTCAGGTGGTGGCCGCCGCCGACCTGCTGGCTTTGACGCTGCTGGCCTCGCCGGGCGAACTGGGCGCCGACATCGCCGTCGGCTCCACGCAGCGCTTCGGCGTCCCGTTCGGGTTCGGCGGCCCGCACGCCGCCTACATGGCCGTCCGCGAGGGGCTCCAGCGGCAGATGCCCGGCCGCCTGGTCGGCGTGTCCGTGGACGCCGACGGGCGCCCGGCCTACCGGCTGGCCCTGCAGACCCGTGAGCAGCACATCCGCCGGGAGAAGGCGACGAGCAACATCTGCACCGCGCAGGTCCTGCTCGCCGTGCTGGCGTCGATGTACGCGGTCTACCACGGGCCCGACGGGCTGCGGCGGATCGCGCAGCGCGCCCACCGGCACGCGGCCATCCTCGCCGCCGGCCTGCGGGACAACGGCGTCGAGGTGGTGCACGACGAGTTCTTCGACACGGTGCTCGCCAGGGTGCCGGGCCGGGCGGACGAGGTCGTAGCGGCCGCGGCCGCCGGGGGGATCAACCTCCGCCGGGTGGACGGCGACCACGTCGCCGTGGCCAGCGACGAGAAGACGACCACGGCCCACTTGAACGCGGTGTGGGGGGCCTTCGGCTGCGAGGGCGTCGTGGTGGACGACCTCGACCGGGCGACGGCCGACGCCCTGCCGGGCGACCTGGTCAGGACCTCCGAGTTCATGACCCACCCGGTCTTCCACTCCTACCGGTCAGAGACCGCGATGTTGCGCTATCTCCGGCGGCTCCAGGACAAGGACATCGCGCTCGACCGTTCGATGATCCCGCTGGGCTCCTGCACGATGAAGCTGAACGCGACCACCGAGATGGAGCCGATCACCTGGCCGGAGTTCGCCGGGATCCACCCCTTCGCGCCGGACGCGCAGGCCGAGGGGTACCTGGAGCTGATCGGGAACCTCGAGGGCTGGCTCGCCGAGATCACCGGCTACGCCCGGGTGTCGATCCAGCCGAACGCCGGCTCCCAGGGGGAGTTCGCCGGGCTGCTGGCCATCCGGTCCTACCACCGCTCCCGCGGGGACGCCGGCAGGAACGTCTGCCTCATCCCGTCGTCCGCTCACGGCACGAACGCCGCCAGCGCCGTCATGGCGGGCATGCGGGTCGTCGTGGTGGCGTGCGACGACGACGGCAACGTCGACCTGGACGACCTCTCCCTCAAGATCGACAAGCACCGTGAGGCGCTGGCCGCGATCATGGTGACGTACCCCTCGACGCACGGCGTGTACGAGGAGACCATCGTCGAGATCTGCGCGCGGGTCCACGAGGCCGGAGGACAGGTCTACGTCGACGGCGCGAACCTCAACGCGCTGGTCGGCCTGGCCAAGCTCGGCGAGTTCGGCTCGGACGTGTCCCACCTCAACCTGCACAAGACCTTCTGCATCCCGCACGGCGGCGGCGGCCCCGGCGTCGGCCCCGTGGCGGTCAAGGCCCACCTCGCGGACCACCTCCCCGCGCACGTGTCGGCCGCGCCGTACGGCTCGGCGGGCATCCTCCCGATCTCCTGGGCGTACGTGCGGATGATGGGCGGCGACGGGCTCAGGCAGGCCACCGAGCAGGCGATCCTGTCGGCCAACTACCTGGCCAGGCGGCTCGCGCCGCACTACCCGGTCCTCTACACCGGACGCGACGGCCTGGTCGCCCACGAGTGCATCGTCGACCTGCGGCAGATCACCAAGGAGACCGGGGTCACCGTGGACGACGTGGCCAAGCGCCTGGTCGACTACGGCTTCCACGCGCCGACCATGTCCTTCCCCGTGGCGGGCACCCTGATGATCGAGCCCACGGAGAGCGAGGACCTGGCGGAACTCGACCGGTTCGCCGAGGCGATGATCGCCATTCGCGCGGAGATCGCCCGGGTGGCCTCCGGCGAGTACGACCGGGTGGACAACCCGCTGCGGAACGCGCCCCACACGGCGGACTCCCTGGTCTCCGGCGAGTGGTCGCACCCGTACACGAGGGCGGAGGCGGCCTACCCGCTGCCCTCGCTGCGCGACAACAAGTACTGGTCTCCGGTCCGCCGGATCGACCAGGCCTACGGCGACCGCAACCTGGTCTGCTCGTGCCCGCCGCTCGAGGCGTACGAGGACTGAGCGGCCGAAGGGGGGCAGGGGAACGGCATGGTGGCGGACCAGTTGCGCATGTCACTCCCGCACCGGGGCACAGGTCGTTAAGATCTTGCTGATCGTTCCCCACCCCTCCTCATCCCTGTGAGGCCCCCCTCATGACGGCCATCGACCCCGGGCGGCCGATCGACCAGGCCCGCCGGCTAGCCGAGACCGGTGATCTCGACGCCGCGGCGGCGATCTTCGCGGAGCTCGCCTCGGACGCCGAAGGCCCCGACCAGGCCGACGCGGCCCAGGGGCTGTCCGTCGTCGCCGAACGCATGGCGGCGGACCTGCTGGCGGACGGGGAGCCGGAGCAGGCGGCAGACGTCCTGCTGGAGGCCCTGTCCGTCACCGCCGTGACCGATGTGGCGCGCCTGCGGGTGCTCCTCGGCATCGCCCATCTGGAGATGGCCTGCGGGCAGTTCGCCGGAGCGGTCGAGGAGGGCCGCTGGGAGGACGGCGAGGCGGAGACGGGGGCGCTCGCCATCGAGTTGCTCGCCCGCACGCTGCCGCTGCGAGGCCGCGACGCCGACGCCGAGACGGTCTGGCGTTACGGTCTCGATCACCCCGACCAGGTGCTCGCCGAGCAGGTCCGGCTCCGCCTCAACCGCGACGTCCGGCCCGTGACGGGCGACGTCGTCAGCGACTCGACCGGCGGCTGAGCGCGTAGGCCACGTTGACGCAGATGATCCCGGCCCAGGCGAGGAGCAGACCGGCGCCTCCCGCGTTGCTCGACGCGATGGCGGTGAGGGGGATGCCGATGCCGAGTGATCCGAGAGCCACGGGGACGGTGGTGTCCTTGCCGCGGTGGGTGTCCTTGGCGATCCCGGCGGTCTGCGCGGCCACCTCCGACCGGACGCGTGCGGCGATCTCGACGTCGAGCTTGTCGAGGAACGAGTCGACGAGGGCGTCCTCGTAGTCCGGGCCGAGGTCCCGGCGCGTCGCGATGACGGCGCGAAGATCCTGCCGGGTGGCGTTGGACGTCGTGTGCTGCTGCGAGGGGTTATCGGGCACGATCACATTGTGGCCGTAGCGCGGGCCGCGCGCCATCCTCCCTCCGGACGGGTCGCCCGTCCTGCGAAAGTCGGAGCCGGTACGGTCACCTGCATGGACGTCGCCACACCGCACGGTCCCGCGCGGGTCGAGATCGACGAGGCCGCCGATCCCCGGCTGCTGCTCGTGCTGACGCACGGCTCGGCGGGGGGAGTGGACGCGCCCGACCTGCTCGCCGTACGGGACGCCGTGCTGGCCATCGGGGGGACCGTGGCGCGGGTGGTCCAGCCGTTCCGGCTCAGGGGCGCGCGGGCGCCGGGGTCCGCGGTCAAGCAGGACGAGGCGTGGGTCAGCGTCGTCGCGGGGTTGCGGGAGAGCCGGCCGGGGTTGCCGCTCGTCCAGGGCGGCCGGAGCAACGGGGCCCGGGTGGCCTGCCGTACGGCATCGGCGGTCGGGGCCTGCGCGGTGGTCGCGCTCGCGTTCCCCCTGCACCCGCCGGGCCGGCCCGAGCGTTCACGGGCCGGGGAGTTGCGGCAGGCGGGAACCGACGTACTGGTGATCAACGGAGACCGGGACCCGTTCGGCGTTCCTGACGCGGCCGACGCGGCGCGACTGGTGGTCCTGGCGGGAGAGGGTCACGATCTGAAGAGGGATCCCGCCCGCGTGGGCGAGGAGGTGGCCGGGTGGCTGCTGGAGCTCAGGCTGCGTTGACGGCCATGTCGGTGGGGCGGTGGGGAGCGATCACGCCTCCGTCCGGCAGGAGCTCTCCCGTGTCCTCGAACAGCACGACACCGTTGCAGAGCAGGCTCCATCCCTGCTCGGGGTGCGTCGCTATCGTGCGGGCGGCTTCTCGGTCCTTCGCGTCCGCGTGGGGACAGGCCGGGTCATGAGGGCACATCGCCGGGGCTCCGTGTCTTTATCGATCGCTCGTGGTCGTTCACCGGCGGACGGTGGTGGCCGTCACCGATGTCTTCCTTCCCTCTTTTGTACGGGGGGCGAGCCTTCGGGGTTGACGTATTTGTGGACTTCACCAGTTTGCTGGCCGGTCACATCGGCATGACATAGTCCGTTCGGACGATATCGCCGGTCCGGGTGGGGGGCCCGCGTGCGGACTGAGTGGACCGGCCTCGCTGATGTGACTTGTAACACAAGGTTGCCCCATGGACGATAACGGTCCAACCTCGACACGCCGTCCGTCTGGTAACTGACTGATTACCATTTCTTTTGATCCGCTGAGCGTTCTGCGTGGTTCGTCGGTTTTTTGCCCTCTGACCTGCGGATCATCGTTCCAGGCCGGCGATGAGGGCGTCGAGGCCGTGCTGGAACTCCCGCTCGCCGTCCGCGGTCCTGGCGTGCTGCACCGTCGCGTCCGGATCGGCCCACCCGGACTGCTGGACCTCCACCGCCACGCTGCCGAACACGTAGGCGCGCAGTGCGCGGACCGCCTCGCCGGCGTCGCCCAGTCCGGCCTCCTGAAGCTGCTCGGTCTGCTCCCTGATCGCGATCAGCGCCGAGCCCTTGGGCGGCTTGGTCAGCGCGAGGGACAACACCCCCGGATGCTCGAGCAGCGCCGTACGGCTCGCGCGGGCCCAGGCGCGGGCTCTGTCCTGCCAGCCGTCCAGACCCTCCGGGCCGACCTGGACGGCGGTGACGTGCTCGGCCAGCGCGTCCATGAGCGCGTCCTTGCCCCGGGGCAGGTGGTGGTAGATGGCCATCGCCTCGACCTGAAGCGCGTCGCCCAGTCGGCGCATGGTGAGCCTGCGCAGGCCCTGCCCGTCGGCGATGTGGAGGGCGGCGTCGATGATGCGTTCCAGGGACAGCGGGACGGGTGGTCGCTTGGCAGGCATATCGATCATGCTGCCACACGCGTCCTTACTTCGTAAAGCGCGCCGCACCCTGGTGTGCGAGACCCCGTGAGGAGCGCGTACGCTACCGCCAGCGATGGTTTGTTCGATCTGGAGGGGCTGACGATGGCGATTTTCCGTCGGCGGGTGAGCCGTGAGGCGGACCGCTACCATGCCGACCAGGAGCTCGGTGGCGACTTCGGAGCTCTGCTGGACAGGGCGAGGGAGGCCGAGCAGGCGCTGCGGGCCAAGCGGGCCGGGGGCGCCTCTGTGGAGGAGCTGCGGGCGGCGGGAATCGACTTCGACCGCGCCCTGACCGAGGCGCTGCGCGCGGCCGAGGCGGTGCAGCGGGTCACGCTGGGGGAGAAGGCCTATGACGACCGCATCGCGCGGCGCAAGGCCCGGGCCACCCCCGACGGGGCGAAGTGGACCGCCGAGGTGAACCGCCTCCGCACGCTGCGCGAGGAGCACCGGCTGACCGGCATCGCCCGCGTTCCGCGGGCTTCCGCCGCCGCCCGCTAGACGGGGGCCGTACCGGACTGTTCTTTCCGGCTCTCAGGGGCGGGCGACCTGAGTACCGTGGGCGCTGACGCCGCACGTGTGGAGGGGCCGGCCATGTCGGAGAACATCGCGTTCGCGCCGGGAACTCCTTGCTGGGCGGATCTCGGCGCCTCCGATGTGGGCGCGGCGAAGGACTTCTATTCCGCACTGTTCGGATGGGACTTCGCCGCCATGCCCGAGCGGGAGGACTACGCGGTGGCCCACCTGCATGGAGCTCCGGTGGCCGGCATCGGCCCGGCCACCGACGACGGGCTGCGCTGGTGGACGACCTACGTCGCGGTGCGGGACGCGGACCTCGCGGCGAAGCTGGCCGTCGAGGCCGGAGGCCGCCTCGCCGCGGGACCGCTGGAGATCTTCGACCACGGCAGGAGCGCCTACCTCGCCGATCCTGCGGGCGCCACTCTGGCGGTGTGGCAGGCGGCGGGGTTCGCCGGTGCCGCGGTCACCGGCGTGCCCGGGGCGCTGTGCTGGAGTGAACTCGCCGTGCGCGACACGGCCGAGGCCGTCGCGTTCTACGGCCGCCTGTTCGGATGGCGGGGCCGCAAGCGGTCGCATCCTGGAGGCGCCAACACCTACACGGACTTCGACACCGGCGGCCGGACCGTCGCCGGCATGGTCGCGATGAACGAGATGTGGCCGGAGGAGATCCCCGCCCACTGGATGGTGTACTTCGCGGTCGGCGACTGCGACGCGTCCTGCGCGAAGGTCGCCGAGTTGGGCGGCGTCGTCTCCGTCCCGCCGTTCGACATCGAGACGGGACGGGTCGCCGTCGTCGACGACCCCGGTGGCGCCGTGTTCTCGATCATCACGCTGGCCGGCTGACGGCACGGACACGGACACGCAGGAACACCGACGCACGCGAACAGGTGCGGACGGGAACCCGGACGCCGCTGGAACGCCGTTCGGGCTCGCGCCGGTCGGGCGCGAGCCCCTCGGGTCAGCTGGCCCAGTCGAGCAGCGGGCGGGCGTTACTCGGGTGGCGGAGCTTGGAGAGCGACTCCTTCTCCAGCTGGCGGATCCGCTCCCGGGTGAGGCCCAGGTGCCTGCCGATCTCGTCCAGGGTGTGCGGCTTGCCGTCGGTCAGCCCGAAACGAAGACTCATGATCTTCGCCTCGCGCGGGCTCAGGTTGCCCAGCACGCCCTTGAGCTGCTCCGCCAGCAGCTGGCGGTCCACGACCTCGGACGCCTCGGGAGAGTCGACGTCCTCGATCAGGTCGCCGATCCTCGTCTCGCCGTCCTCGCCGATCGTGGAGTCGAGGCTGATCGGCTGCCTGCTCGTACGGAGCAGCTCCTCGATCTGGTCGGGCGTCTTGTCGAGCTCCACCGCCAGCTCCTCCGGCGTGGGCTCACGGCCGAGACGCTGGTGCATGTCACGCTCGACGCGTGACAGCTTGGACAACATCTCCAGCACGTGGACGGGCAGGCGGATCGTGCGGGCGGAGTCGGCGAAGCCGCGCTGGATCGCCTGTCTGATCCACCACATGGCGTAGGTCGAGAACTTGTAGCCCTTGGTGTAGTCGAACTTCTCCACGGCCCGGATCAGGCCGAGGTTCCCCTCCTGGACGACGTCGAGGAGGGACATGCCGCGGTCGGTGTACTTCTTGGCGACCGACACGACCAGGCGGAGGTTGGCCTCCAGCATGTGGTCCTTGGCGCGCTTGCCGTCGTCGATGACCCACTGGAGGTCCTCGCGGACGCCCGGGGCGAGCTTCTCGCCGCTCTCCAGGGCCGTCTCCAGCTTGTACTCCGCGTACAGGCCGGCTTCGATGCGCTTGGCGAGCTCGACCTCCTGCGCGGCGGTCAGCAGCGTGCGGCGCCCGATCGACTTGAGGTAGGTGTGCACCGAGTCGCCCATGACGGACGAGTTGTCGTCGAGGTCCATCGTCCCGGTGTGCTCGGCGTCCTCGGGCGACCAGTCCTCGTCTTCGGCGTTCTCGCCGGACGTGTCGTCGCCGGGCTTGGCGGTCGTCTTCGCCGCGGAGCGCCGGGACGCGGCGGTCGCGGCGGCCCTGCGGGTCTTCCTCGCCGGAGTCTTCTTCCCCGCGTTCTGGGCGGGTACGGCGGTGTCATCCTCCGAGGCCAGCTTCACGCCCGCCTCGGTGAGCTCGCTGAGGATCGAGCGGCCCTCGGTGGGGCTGACCCCGAACCGGGCAAACGCCTCGCGAAGTTCCGACAGGGAAAGGTGACCCTGTGCTCGCCCTTGGTCCAGAAGGCGGCCGAGGGTGGTCGGGGGCACCTCGCTGTCGGGCGCGGTCGCCACGGCAGTGCGGGGCATGAAGGCACCTCCTCCTTTACCGGAGTTCTCATACGTGCGGTGGTCGGGTGGGTGGTGGCGGTACGGCACGCGCACCAGTAGCAATAACGCCAGCGGCCTCAGTTTGTTCCCGGAGGGCCGTTCCCGGAGGGGCCAGGCCCGCCGCCGGGCTATCGCCGGGACGGATGCCTGAGGGCGGTGAGATCGGGTTTCCCGTTGGCCAGGACCGGGATCGCCTGAACCACCTCCACCACGCGGGGGGCCGCGTAGGCGGGCAGCCGTTCCTTCGCGAAGGAACGGAGATCGCCGAGGGTCACCTCGCCGACGACGACCGCCACGACGATCTCGCCCCATTCGGGGTCGGGCCTGCCGACGACGGCGACGTCCCGCACGCCCGGATGGCCGGCGAGGACCTTCGCCACGACCCCCGCGACGACCTTCTGGCCGCCGGTGTTGATCACGTCGTCGGCCCGGCCCAGCACGGAGAGCCGGCCGTCGGTGATCACCCCGAGGTCGGACGTGACGAACCACCTCCCGTCGAAGGGGCGGTCCTCGCGCAGGCGGTAACCGGAGAAGACGACGGGCCCGGCGATCCGGACCCGGCCGTCGGCGCCGATTTCGAGATCTACATTGTCAAGGGGGACGCCGTCGTACACGCTTCCGCCGCTGGTCTCGCTCATGCCGTACGTCGTGACGATCCGCGCGCCGGCCAGGGTCGCCTCGTCGATCAGGCCGGGGGGAGCGGCCGCGCCTCCGAGGAGGATCGTGCGGAAGGCGGAGACGTCCGCGCCCGTGTCGAGCAGCCGCCGCAACTGGGTGGGCACGAGGGACACGTGGTCCGCGCCGCTCGCGGCGACGTCGCCGGGGGAGAAGCCCTCGTGGATGATCGGCTCGCTCCCGCTCAGGAGCGACCTGACCAGCACCTGCATCCCGGAGATGTGCGCCGGTGGCAGGCAGCACAACCAGCGTTCCCCCTCACGCGCGCCCACACGGGCGAGGGACGCCCGCGCCGACGCCGTGAGCGCGGCGGCCGTCAGTTCGACGCCCTTCGGCGGCCCGGTGGACCCCGATGTGGCGATGATCACAGTCGCGTCGGTCGGCACGCCGTCCGGTTCTCGTCGTACGCCGTCGGGGGTGACGACGTGGGTGGGCCGCAGGGCGGCGAGGGCCGCCTCCAATGCGGGTCGCGGCAGGTCGGGAGAGAGCGGCAACACGGCGGGGCCGTCCCCCGACAGGGCGTGCCGTACGGCGTCGAACAGGGCGGGTCCCGGCGGCATGAGCAGGGCATGGACCGGTCGCTGTCCAAATCGGGTCGGCACGGTCGTAAGGTTAGTCCGGGTACGGGCGCGTCCGGTGCGGGGGCCGATACGTGACGACCGCGGATACGAGACGACTGAGGAGCGAGCGTGACCATCGGGCTCGACTGGAAGCGGTCCGGCGATTACGAGGACATCGTCTACGAGACGGTGGAGGGAATCGCGAAGATCACGATCAACCGGCCCGAGCGGCACAACGCGTTCCGCCCGACGACGCTCTTCGAACTCCGGGACGCGTTCAACGTGGCCCAGGAGGACCCCGAGGTCGGTGTGATCATCTTCACCGGCGCGGGCGACAAGGCGTTCTGCTCGGGCGGCGATCAGAAGATCCGCGGTGACGACGGCTACGTCGACGACAAGACCCACGGCATCGGGCGCCTGAACGTGCTCGACCTCCAGGTCCAGATCCGCCGCTGCCCCAAGCCGGTCATCGCGATGGTCGCGGGTTACGCGATCGGCGGCGGCCACGTGCTGCACGTCTGCTGCGACCTGACGATCGCCGCCGACAACGCCAAGTTCGGCCAGACGGGCCCCAAGGTGGGCTCGTTCGACGGCGGTTACGGCTCCTGGCTGCTCGCCGAGACGGTCGGGCTCAAGCGGGCCCGCGAGATCTGGTACCTCTGCCGCCAGTACGACGCGGAGACCGCCCTGCAGTGGGGCCTCGTCAACGCCGTCGTGCCCCTCGAGCGGCTCGAGGAGGAGACCGTCCAGTGGGCGCGCGAGTTGCTGGACAAGTCCCCGCTCGCCCTGCGGATGCTCAAGGGCGCGCTCAACGCCGTGACCGACGGCGCCGCCGGCATGCAGCAGTTCGCCGGTGACGCCACGCTCCTGTACTACATGAGCGAGGAGGCCCAGGAGGGCCGTGACGCCTTCAAGGAGAAGCGCACCCCTGACTTCTCGAAGTTCCCGCGCCGCCCGTAGATGGGAATGATCGCCGACCCGTCCCCGGAGGGACGCCGCGCCGTCAGGCGGATCGTGGAGCCGCGGCCGTGAACCCCGCGACCGCGCTCGCCACCGTGCTGGCCGACGAACTCGTCCGCTGCGGCGTGACCGACGTCGTCCTCGCGCCGGGATCGCGCTCCGCGCCGCTCGCGCTGGCCATGCACGCCGAGTCCCGTCTCAGGCTGCACGTGCGCATCGACGAGAGGTCGGCCTCCTTCCTCGCGCTCGGGCTGGCGAAGCGGTCCGAGCGGCCGGTGGCGGTGATCTGCACGTCGGGCACGGCGGCGGCGAACTTCCACCCGGCCGTCATCGAGGCCTCGGAGTCGGGTGTGCCGCTGCTCGTGCTGACCGCCGACCGGCCGGCCGAGTTGCGAGGCACCGGCGCCAACCAGACCATCGACCAGGTCAAGCTGTACGGCTCGGCCGTACGGTGGTACGCCGAGATCGGCGTGCCGGAGGATCGGCCGGGCCAGGTGGCCTACTGGCGGTCGCTCGCCGGCCGGGCCTACCAGCGGGCGCTCGGCCCGTCCGACCCGGGACCGGTCCACCTGAACGTGGCGTTCAGGGAGCCGCTGATCCCGGACGGCGACACGACGTGGTGCGAGTCGCTCGACGGCGACGCCGGAGGCGCGTGGATCAGGGCCAGGGTCGCGCCGCCCTCGTCCGCCCTGCACATCCCGCCCACCCGCAGGGGCGTCCTCGTCGTGGGCGACGGCGCACCCGGTGTCCGGCGCTACGTCGCGGCGGCGGGGATGGCCGGCTGGCCGGTCCTGTCGGAGCCCAACGGCGGCGGCCGGTACGGCGACCACGCCATCTCGGCCTATCACTTCCTCCTGTCCGACCCGGAGTTCGCGCGGGCCCACCGGCCCGACGTGGTGGTGACCCTCGGCCGTCCGGGCCTGTCCCGGCCCCTGATGTCGTGGCTGCGGCGGGCCGACGAGCACATCGTCGTCGCCACCGACCTCACCCGCTGGCCCGATCCCACCAGGTCGGCCACGCAGGTGGCCCAGGCCGTGGAGATCCCCATCGCGGCGGGCGACGACTCGTGGCTGCGTTCCTGGCGGCAGGCCGACCATGTGGCCAGGGAGGCGATCGACGGCGTCCTCGGCTCAGCGGGGCTGACGGAGCCGCGCCTCGCCCGTGACCTCGCCGGACTGCTCCCCAACGGTTCGCTGTTCTTCTGCGGGTCCTCGACGCCGATCAGGGAACTCGACCAGACCATGCGGCCCCGCCGCGGGCTGCGCCTGATGGCCAACCGGGGGGCGTCGGGGATCGACGGCCTCGTCTCCACGGCCATGGGCGCCGCGCTCGCCCACAACGGCCCCACGTACGCGCTGATCGGCGACCTGACGTTGCTGCACGACCAGAACGGGCTGGTGCTCGGCCCGCGTGAGCCGCGGCCCGACCTGTGCCTGGTCGTCGTGAACAACGACGGCGGAGGGATCTTCTCGTTGCTGCCGCAGGCCGCTCTCGAGGGGCCGTTCGAGCGGGTCTTCGGCACGCCGCACGGGGTGGACCTCGGCTACGTCGCGGCGGCGAGCGGGGTGCCGCACACGCTCGTGGAGGACATCGACGACCTGCCGAGGGCGATCAAGGGGGATGGTCTCCGGATGGTCGAGGTGCGCACGGACCGCGCGGAGAACGCGGCCGTCCACGTCGCGATGCGCGACGCCGTGCGGGAGGCGATGCGCGCCTAGGCCTCGTCCTCGTGGCCGATCCCCGTTGGTCCCCGAGAGGGATGCGCCGCCCCGGGCGCGGCGGCATGATGTACCTGGTTCGCCGGACAGAAGTGGAGTGACATGCACGTCGTCGACGAGTGGTTGCAGACCATTCCCTCTGTCTGGGTCTACGTTCTCGTGGGCCTGGTGGTCGGTCTCGAGAGTCTCGGGATCCCCCTTCCGGGAGAGATCGTGCTGGTGAGCGCCGCGTTGCTGGCGGCCCAGGGCGTGGTCCATCCCCTCGTCGTCGGGATCTGCGCCAGCGCGGGGGCGATCGTGGGCGACTCGATCGGCTACGTCATCGGGCGCAAGGGCGGGCAGCCGCTGTTCGATCGGCTCGGCAGGCGCTTCCCCAAGCATTTCGGGCCGGCTCACATCGCCAAGGCGGAGCAGGTCTTCCACCGGTGGGGCATGTGGGCGGTGTTCTTCGGCCGGTTCGTCGCCTTGCTGCGCATCCTCGCCGGACCTCTCGCCGGGGCGCTGCGCATGCCGTACTGGCGCTTCGCCGTCGCGAACATCCTGGGCGGCGTCCTGTGGGCGGGCGGCACCACGGCGGGCGTCTACTACCTGGGCGTGGT
The DNA here is from genome assembly GCF_016863315.1 of Planotetraspora silvatica. Lineage (GTDB taxonomy): Bacteria > Actinomycetota > Actinomycetes > Streptosporangiales > Streptosporangiaceae > Planotetraspora > Planotetraspora silvatica. The sequence goes on along the minus strand of NZ_BOOQ01000031.1, from coordinate 116,637 downwards.
GGCCGACAAGTGGATGAAGAACTTCTCCTGGGCCGGCCTGGGCGTCGCGGTGGTCTTCGGCATCGCGACCACGATGTGGCTGAAGCGCAAGGCGGCCAAGTCGGTCGCCGCCGAGGAGGAGCAGGCCGCCGCGACCGAGGCCGTCGGCGCCTGACCTCGCACGGGGGCTACCGCTCGATCAGCGTCACCTCGAGGGAGTAGTGCGACGCACGGTAGACGTGCGATCCGTGCTCGACGGCCTTTCCCTGGTCGTCGTACGTCGTGCGGACCATCGTGATCAGCGGCGCGCCCCGGCGCTCGCCGAGCAGCCGGGCCTCCGCCGGGCTCGCGACCTTCGCGCCGATCCGCTGGTTGGCGACCCTCAGCCGGACCCCCGCGGCCCGGAGCACCTCGTAGAGGCCGCGCTCCTCCAGCGCCGCCGCGGTGAGGGTGGCGGGCCCCGGCGGCAGCCAGTTGTGGAGGATTGCGAGCGGCTCACCTGAGGCGTAGCGGAGCCGTTCGATCCTGAGCACCTCCGCCCCGGTGGTGAGACCGAGCACCTGGGCGATGCTCTCGTCGGAGGCGACGGTGTCGATGGCGAGCACGCTGGTCGCGGGCTCCTGGCCGGCCCGCCGGAGGTCGTCGTAGAGGCTCGTCAGCTCGACCGAGCGCTTCACCTGGCCGTGCACGACCTGCGTGCCGACTCCCCGTTTGCGGACGAGCAGCCCCTTGTCGACGAGGTACTGGATCGCCTGGCGGACCGTCGGCCGGGACAGGCCCAGGCGGTCGGCGAGCAGGATCTCGTTGTCGAGCCGGGAACCGGGCGGGAGGTCGCCGCGCCTGATGGCCTCGGAGATCTGTTCGGCGACCTGGAAGTAGAGGGGCACCGGGCTCGACCGGTCGAGGTCGATCTGGAGCTCGCTCATGTTCTCCTCCTCAGCCGGATCGATCTTACCGAGCGCAGAATGTCCGGACAAAGAACACGGGCAAGAAAGTCCTCCGATACCTGGTTGTCAACTGCGCGGATGTCGCCGCTAATGAATCTACTATGTAAAGGCGCCGGGCGGGGTCCGCGCGGCCGCACATCCCGAGAAACCGATCGGCGACGGGCCAGCCGCACGCACGAAGGCGCGCCGGGGGTCATGATTGCGGAACACCGGACACTCGGATCACTGGACACGGAGAAGGAGAAGCCTGATGGCGGAAGGCCTGGTGCTGCCGGAGGACCCGTTCCACCGGCGGCTGCACCGCATCGCACCCGCCGCGCTCACATCGGAGACGGCGCAGACGTCGGGAATGTACCGCCAGGCCGCCATCAGCGGCGCCAGCGTGCACTCCGAGCGGCTGTGGATGGGACAGGCCCGCGTCGCACCGGCGACGATCTCGGCCAACCACCACCACGGTGATTCCGAGACCGCCATCTACATCGTCAGCGGGACTCCGTCATTCGTCTTCCTCGACGTGGAGGGGGAGGAAGAACGTGAGACCCGGATCGACACCCGGCCGGGCGACTTCATCTTCGTCCCGCCGTTCGTGCCGCATCGCGAGGAGAACCCCGACCCCGGCAACGAGGCGGTCGTCGTCATCGCGCGTAGCACCCAGGAGGCCATCGTGGTCAACCTGCCGGACCTGCGATGGGAGGGCCCGGTGGCCCGGGGGCATGACGGGCGCGTCGGCTGAGCCGGCGGGTGTGTAGCCTGACGCGGTGGCCGCGCCGTACCTGACGATCAAGAACATCACCGAGCACGAGATCGAGGTCCGCCGTTCGCGCTTCATCTGCGCCCTCGCTCCGGCGGGAACCGAGGAGGCGGCCCGCGAGTTCATCGCCGGGATCAGGCGCCGGCATGCCGACGCCACGCACAACTGCACGGCGTACATCATCGGCGACCGGGTCCGGAAGGCGGACGACGACGGTGAGCCGGGAGGTACGGCGGGCACGCCCATGCTGGAGATGCTCGGCCGCCGGGGCTTCGCCGACGTCGTCGCCGTGGTCACCCGGCATTTCGGTGGGGTGCTGCTGGGCGCGGGCGGTCTCGCCCGGGCGTATGGCGGTGCCGTGGGGGAGACGCTCGACCGCGCGGAGAGCGTCGCGATGGTCCCGGCGACGGTCGCCACGGTGACGATCGACCACGCCCACGCGGGGCGCCTGGACAACGACCTGCGGGCCTCGCCGTACGCGTTGCGGGGCGTGGCCTACGGGCCGGGCGTCACCTTCGAGGTCGCCGTCGCGCAGGAGAGGGTTCCGGCCTTCGAGGAGTGGCTGGCGACCGTCACCGCCGGACGTGCCGTGGTGACGCTCGGGGGCCTGGTCTACCTGGCCGGCTGAGCGAACGCGGGCCGGCGGATCAGGGCCTGCCGGTTCCGGCGGGTCCGGGCCCGGCTCCGGACCCGCGGTTCGGCGGCGGGCCTCAGCCCTCCAGGGCGTACTGCATGGCGCGGAACTTCGCCTGCGCCTCGGCGAGCTCCGCGACGGGATCGGACCCGCCCATGATGCCGCAGCCGGCGAACAGGCGGGCGCGGTCGCCGGAGACCTCGGCACAGCGCAGGGCGATGCCCCACTCACCGTCGCCGCGCGAGTCGATCCATCCCACCGGTCCCGCGTATCGGCCGCGGTCCATGCCCTCCAGCTCGCGGATGACGCTCAGCGCCTTCGCCGTGGGCGTGCCTCCGACGGCGGCGGTGGGGTGCATGGCCGCCACCACGTCGAGCACCGAGGCGCCGTCGGACAGGCGGCCGGTCACCCGGCTGGCGAGGTGCTGCACGTTGGGCAGCACGAGCAGCTCCGGCTTGTCCGGCACGTCGAGGGCGGCGCAGAGGGGTGCCAGCGCCTCCCTGACGGACACGACCGCGCAGACGTGCTCATAGCGGTCCTTCTCCGAGGCGAGCAACGCCTCGCCGCGGGCGGCGTCGTCGGCGGGGCCCGACCCGCGCGCGATGGTGCCCGCGAGGACCAGCGACTCGATCGACTGGCCCTTGTGGCGGACGAGGAGCTCAGGGGTGGCGCCGACGAGCCCGTCGACGGAGAAGGTGTAGCACTCCGGATACCGCGAGGCCAGCCGGGACAGCAGCACCCGGATGTCGATCTCCCGGTCCGCCGTGGCCAGGAGGTCGCGGGCCAGCACCACCTTGTCCAGCGTGCCGCCCTTGATCTTCCGTACGGCTCTCGCGACCCTTTCCTGCCACTCGGGGGCGGTCAGCGAGCCGTCGCCGTACGTGATCCCCCGGGCGGTGACTAACGGGGCGACGGCGTCGGACCCGGCGTCGCCGACCGTGGTGAGCCAGGCGCGGCCACCGGAGCGGGCGAGGATCACCTGGGGGACCACCAGGGTGGAGCCCTCGGCGTTGGCGTCGAAGGTGAACGACCCGAACGCCACGGGGCCGGATCCCGGCATCCCGACCTCGTCGTCGATCCACGCGTCGTCGAAGACCGACGACAACCACTCACGCGCCCACTGGAAGCGGCCGGGGCCCGGCGGGACCGTGGCGCGGGCGGCCTCTCCCCAGCCCACGAGACCCTCGCCATGCCTCACCCAGGCGTACGGCCCCGCGCCGGGAAGGCGCGAGAGCAGATTGTCCGGATCGCTCACGGCGATCGTGCGAACCGTGAGGGGGCGGATCAGCGCGACACTCATTTGCCTCACTTTACGCAGGAACTGAACACGTTCGACACCGACCCCCGAACGCCGGGACGGCCGTGTCAAGCACCGATAGGGACTTGGTCATGGAAGGCTCGGCTCTCCTTGTGGTCATAGAGCGATCCCCGGGGTGATCCCTAACTTTGGTCTCCCGGAGGTGCTCATGATCAAGAAGATCACATCGGTCGTCGTCGCGTCGGTCCTCGTCGGAGCCGGCACGGCCCACGCGCAGACGCTGCCGCAGGCGATGCCCAGGGTAATGGCCGCGCTGGGGGACTCTATTAGTTCTGGATTCAATGCTTGTGGCTGGTATGTGTCGTGTACGTCACGCTCGTGGGCGGCGGGTGACAATCCGGGCGTCGACAGTCACTACCTGCGACTGCTGGCGCAGGGGCCGGCGATCAACGGGCACAACCTGAACTTCGCCGTACCCGGCGCGACGAGTGCCGACCTCCTGGCGCAGGCCCGCCAGGCGGTGGCCAGGGGCGCCGAGTACGTGACGATCCTGATCGGAGCGCAGGACGCCTGCAGAGATTCGGAGGCGGCCATGACGCCGGTCGCCACCTACCGCCAGCGGATCGACGCCGCGCTCGCGGTCCTGCGGACCACGGGCGCCCGCGTCTTCGTCGCCAGCGTTCCCGACCTGAAGCGTCTGTGGCGGGTGGGCAAGGACAACGCCTGGGCCCGTGCGTTCTGGGCCCTCGGCCGGATCTGCCCGTCGATGCTGGCGAACGCGGCGTCCCTCAGCAAGACCGACGAGGCGCGCCGGGACCGGGTCCGCGAGCGGGTGATCGCCTACAACGAACAGCTCAGCCAGGCGTGCGCCCTGTACGGCACGGCCTGCCGGTACGACGGCGGCGCGGTCTTCTCCTTCCCCTTCACGCTGAGGCACCTGAGCGGCTGGGACTACTTCCACCCCAACGCCGAGGGACAGAAGGCCCTCGCCGCGATCACCTTCGACGCCGGGTTCGTCCCCTCGGCGACGCAACCCTGAGTCCCGGAGACACCGCGGCAGCGGTGGGATCGACCCACCGCTGCCGGCCCTTCGACGTTCGGTCAGAAGGTCAGAAGATGAGCGCTGTAGGGCCCACGGACATCAGGTCGCCGTGCTGGAGCACACCATGTTCGAACCGATGTAGACCGGCACGCCGTCCCTGACCTGATAGACATCGGTGATCGTGCAGACAGTCACCACCCAGAAGGTTCGGATCCCGCCGCCGCCCGGCAGGGGCTCGCTGTAGATGCCGCCCGGGTAGACCGTGCCACCGGAGTTGCCACCTCGGGGCGTGGCCGTGGTCTTCTTCGGCATGTCGGTCGGCCGGCACACCGCTCCGGCGGTCATGAGCCGCTGGTTCTTCTGGGCTCGCTGCCCGACCTGTGACGCCCAGTCGGAGTGGACGATCTCGTAGCCCGCCGCGTTCCACTCACCGCTGTTCACGGCCGCGATCATCTTCTTGAACGTCAGGAATTTCGCGCCGCCCATTGCGAACGCCATGTCGATCAGCACCACCTGCCTGGCCGACGACAACTGGTCGAAGTTCGGTATCGCGGTGCGGAGGGTCTTGACCGCGGCGTTCCAGTCGTTAACGAACAATGTGGTGATCTGGAATTGTGTCAGGTTCTGGGTGCCTGCCCGCACCGCGTCGTAGTCGGCTCCGACAGCGGTGATCGTCTCACGGGCGCCGGCCCGGTTGAGATTGAATCCGATGCCCACGGTCGGGTTCGGCGGGGTGGCGCTGTCAGGGTAAACGTGGGCGTTGCCGGCGAGCCCGTAGGGGCCTTCGTTGTAGGCCACGTAGGCCTGCATCTGCTCAAGCGTCATCTGCTGGCCCTGATCTTCCGGGTTCTCCGGTGCCGTGGGATCAGTGCCTTCGACGGGAATCGCCATACCGCCGCCGGCGCAGGGCGCGGCGGCGAGAGCGGGTGCGGCCATGGTGGTCGTCGCCACGAGGCTCGAGAGGACGAGCGCGGCGGTCGCGATGACGGTCGACAGGAGTTTTCGGCGGGCGGAGGTGCGGATGGCCATGAATGTCCCTTACGTGGAGGGGCTGACCCGCACATCGTTATACTGGACGGGCGTCCAGTTAACGACAGAACTTTGTGATCTTCACTTATCGGAGATGTCCAATGTCGTCATTGCGACCGACCGTAGGAGCTGCATTTCTCCGCGTAGGCCGCCTTCTGGGCGGAGGCCCTCGGCTACGAGGTCGTGGAGGACCATGGCCGGCCCCGAGGGCGACGAGTTCGACGTGCAGTGAGTCCCACAGCGACAGCCGGGAGGCGGGTCAGAGCCAGCCGTTGTGGCGGGCGGTCCTGGCCGCCTCGATCCGGTTGCGCGTCCCGGTCTTGCCGATCGACGACGACAGGTAGTTGCGGACCGTGCTCTCCGACAGGTGGAGGCGCAGCGCGATGTCGGCGATGGTCGAGCCGTCGGACGCCGCGGCGAGCACGTCACGCTCCCGGTCGGTCAGCGGGCTCGACCCGGCGCTGAGCGCGGCCGCGGCCAGCGCCGGGTCGATGACCCGCTCGCCTTGGAGCACCCGGCGGATCGCGGTGGCCAGTTCCTCGACGGGGCCGTCCTTGACGAGGAAGCCGTAGGCGCCCGCCTCCATCGCCCGCCGCAGGTATCCGGGCCTGCCGAACGTGGTGAGGATCACGACCCGGCAGGCCGGCAGGCGGTCGCGCAGGTCGGCCGCCGCGTCGAGCCCGGTGCGGCCGGGCATCTCGATGTCCAGCAGGGCCACGTCGGGCCGCTCCTCCAGGGCGGCCGTGACGACGTCGTCACCGGACGCCACCTGGGCGACGACCTCGATGTCGTCCTCCAGGCCGAGAAGCAGGGCCAGGGCGCCCCGCATCATGCCCTGGTCCTCCGCCAGCAGAACCTTGATCACGCGTTCTCTCCCTGCTCGGGCAGCGTCACGCGGAGCAGGAAGCCGCCGCCGGGCCGCGGCCCGGCGTCCAGCGTCCCGTCCGCCGCGGCCACCCGCTCGCCGAGCCCGACGAGGCCGTTGCCGCGGCGGGCCGGGCCGGTCGCGGACGCGCCGTCGTCACGGACCTCGAGCACGAGGTCGCCCGATCCGCCCAGGTCGATCTCGCACGAGCGCGCGCCGCTGTGGCGGATGACGTTGGTCACCCCCTCGCGTACGGCCCAGCCGAGCAGGGCGTCGGTCTCCGGCGGGAGCCGTACGACGGGGGTGCGGATCGTGAGGTCGATGTCCGCGTCGGCGAGCACCGCGCGGGCCGACTCCAGCTCGGCGGTCAGCCCCCGCCCGCGATAGCCGGTGACGGCCGCGCGGACCTCGGTGAGCGCCTCCCGCCCGATCTGCTCGATGTCCGCGGCCTGCCGGGCGGCCCCGTCCGGATCCTTGTGGGCCAGGCGGCGTACGGCCTCCGCCTTCACGACCATGACCGACAACGTGTGCCCGAGGAGGTCGTGGAGGTCCCGGGAGAAGCGCAGTCTCTCTTCGGACACGGCGGCGTGGGCGAGCTCCTCCCGGGTGTGCTTGAGCTCCCTGATGGCGTCCCACAGCCGGATCATGATGGCCGGGATGAGCCCCGCCGTGAACAGCCCCCACATCAGGAACACGGTGTCGCCGACACCGGCTCCGGCGGCGAGTTGCAAGCCGAGAGCGGTCAGGACGAGTGCGATCAGCAGGACGGGGAGCCAGCGTCCCTGCACGGCCACCCCCATGGCGATCGCGAGCATGACCAGGAGGTAGGTCCAGTTGCCGTGGAAGAACACGGCGGCGGCGATCGTCGTCGCGGCCAGTAGCGGCAGGAAGAGGCGCTCCGCCCGGCGCGAGCCGGCGAAGGCGAGCTGGACGGTGACGATGTAGAGCACGGCGCAGACCGCCGTCACCGCCCAGGCGGCCCAGAGCGGATGGGACCGCCCGTGCGCGATGTCCCACACGGGGCCGCCGGCGAGGATGACCCAGATGTACATGCCCTTGGCGTCCGGGCCCTGCTCGTCCTCGCCGAGCGGGTTCAGCCAGCTCTCTTCGACCGGTCTTCTGTTCTGCTTCATCGGCTGCGATCGTCCCACAGGCGTCACGCGGTCCGGCCCGCGCGGCGGTAGCCGTACCGGGCGTAGAGGCCGAACACGACCAGCCATCCGCACAGGATCGCGATCGCGCGCGGCCCGGGAGCCGTGCCGGAGGCGACGTCCCAGGAGAGTGCGGCGTAGCTGTTCGACGGCGTCCATTCGGCTATCGCGCGCAGCCAGCCGGGGAATCCGGCGGTGGGGACCCAGAGGCCCCCGACGATGGACAGGCCGAGGAGCGCCGCGATGTTGGCCATGGCGGCGGTCTGCCCGGTGAGGTTGTAGCCGTTGCCGAGCCCGAGCAGTGAGAACGGGACCGTCCCCGCCCACAGCAGTCCCACGATGGCGAGCCACTGCCCGGCGCTCAGCGTGACGTGGTTGACGAGCACACCGGTGAGCAGGACGGCCGCGATGCTGGGCACGACTCCGAGCACGCCGGTGATGACCTTGCCGCTCACCACCTGGGCCGGCGCCAGCGGGGTGAGGCGCAACTGCCGCAGCCAGCCGGCGGCCCGATCCTCGGCGATGCCGCTGCCGTTGTTGAACGCGCCGCCGAGCGCCCCGTACGCGGCCATGCTGACCATCGTGACGATCGCGCCGGCGTGCTTGTCGCCGGGGGCGAGGGCGAGATTGGAGAGCACGAGGTACATGACGACGGGGGAGGCGATCCCGAAGATGATGAAGCCGCCGTCCCTGATGGTCCTGAGCAGCTCGAGCCTGATGTAGCCGAACATCACACGGTCTCCTTGGCGGTGAGGGCGACGAAGGCGTCCTCGAGGTCGGCGGGGGTCACTTCGAGATTCCGTACGGCTCCCGCCTGGGCGAGGGCCATCACGGTGGCGTCAGGATCGGCGCTGCGCAGGTGCACCCGGTCACCCCTGACCTCCAGGCGGGTCACGCCGGGAAGGTCGCCGAGCCAGGCGACCTCGCCGACGGCCGTCACGCTCACCGTGGTGAGGGCGACGATCTTCTTGATGTCCGTGCTGGTGCCGTCCGCGACCACGTGGCCCCGGTCGACGACCACGACGCGGTCGGCCTGCTCGTCGGCCTCGTCGAGGTAGTGGGTGGAGAACAGGACGGTCTTGCCCCGGCCGGTCAGCGTCCGCATGCCGTTCCAGAACTCCCGCCGCGCCTCCACGTCGAGGGCTGCGGTCGGCTCGTCGAGCACGATCAGGTCGGGGTCGCCGACCAGTGCCATGGCGAAGCGCACCCGCTGGGCCTGGCCACCGGAGAGCTTGTCCACCCGCCGGTTCTCCAGGCCGGTCATCTGCGCCAGCGCGAGCACCTGCTCCAGGGGCAGCGGCGCGCGATAGGTGCCCGCGATGAAGGTGAGCAACTCGCGGATCGTGACGCGGGGGATGAGCCCGCCCTCCTGGGGCATCGCGCCCGCGAGGCCCTGCCGTACGGCCTGGCCGGGGTCGATGCCGAAGATGGCGGTCTTCCCGGAGTCCGGGGGGATCAGGCCGAGGAGCATGCCGATCGTGGTCGACTTGCCGGCGCCGTTCGGGCCGAGGAGGGCCACGGTCTGGCCCCGGGGGATGGCGAGGGTGAGGCCGTCGACGGCGCGGACGGCTCCGAAGCTCTTGGTCACCGCGGTCAGTGACACAGCGTCGATTTCCATGAGGACAACGCTAGAAAGGCGTGATCGTCGCCAGTAGATCCATCGATCCGCGCTTCGATGGGACAAAAGTCCTCAGGGAATACCGGCGGATCTGCCGCGCGCTTATCGTGTAATCAAGTAAGCAGCACTGGCGGGAGGTCCTGTGGCGCTCGACGCGTACTCCCAGATCGTCTCCTCGGTCGCCGCCGAGCTCACCCCGAAGGTCGCGGCCGTCACGGCCGGGCGGGGGAGCGGGTCGGCGGTCGTCTTCACCTCGGACGGCTTCCTGCTCACCAACGCCCACGTGGTCGGCCGCGCGAAGACCGGCACGGTCGCGTTCTCCGACGGCGTCTCAGGCGACTTCACCGTCGTGGGCGCCGACCCGCTGTCGGACCTGGCCGTGATCCGCGCGCTCGGGACGACCCCGCGACCCGCCGTGCTGGGCGACAGCGACGCCCTGGTCGTCGGGCAGTTGGTCGTCGCCGTCGGCAATCCCCTCGGCCTGGCCGGGTCGGTGACCGCGGGCGTCGTGTCCGCGCTCGGGCGGTCGCTGCCTGCCAGGAGCGGCTCCGCCGTGCGACTGATCGAGGACGTCATCCAGACGGACGCCGCGCTCAATCCGGGCAACTCCGGGGGAGCCCTGGCCGACGCCGACGGCCACGTCGTCGGGATCAACACGGCGGTGGCGGGCGCGGGCCTCGGGCTCGCGGTGCCGATCAACTCCACCACCCGCTCGATCATCGCCGCGCTGATGAGCGACGGCCGGGTCCGGCGCGCCTACCTGGGGCTGGTGACGACGCCGGCGCCGCTCCCGCCCGACATCCGCGAACGCGTCGCGCAGCGCAGCGCGCTGCGGGTGATGGAGGTCGTGCCCGGATCCCCCGCGGCCAGGGCGGGCCTGCGCGCGGGCGACCTGATGCTGACCGCGGGCAGGACGCCGGTGGAGGACGCCCAGGGCCTGCAGCGGCTGATGTTCGCCGACGCGATCGGGAAACCGCTGCCGATCACGGTCCTGCGCAACGACGCGCTCGTCGACGTCATCGCCGAACCGGTCGAGCTCGGCCTGTCCACGATCTGATCCGAGGCCGCACGCGGCCTCGGATCAGCCGATGCCCGCGAGAAGCGACGCCAGGTCGGCGGGCCGGGAGAACATCGGCCAGTGACCCGTCGGCAGGGAGAGCAGCTCCCACTCCGGGCCCGACAGCGCCGCGAAGAACGGGTGTCCTGCGGCGATCATCGCGTTGACCTTGTCGAGAGGGAATGAGCAACTGATGAGCGTCTTGGGCAGTTTGTCGAAGGCGCCGGTGAGGATCAGCGGTTGCGTGATCGTGCCGATGGGCTGATCGGTGGCCCGGGCGGACATGAGCTCCCGCTCGCGGGGTCCCAGCCCTTCGAGGCTCACCTCCGAGCCTGCGAACTCCTCCCACGCGGGGAACGGGTACCGCCACCCGTCGGCCGCGTTCGCCTCGACGGCCTCGCGGCCGGTGAGGTCGATCTGCGCGACCCCGGACGGCACCGGCCCGCTGTCGACATAGACGACGCGGCCGATCCGGTCCGCCGCCCTGTCGGCCGCTCCGGTGACCGCGGCGCCGCTGCCGCTGTGCCCGACCAGGACGACGTCGCGCAGGTCCTCGAAGGCGAGCAGATTCGTGATGTCGGAGATGTGGGTGTCGAGGTCCAGATCCGGTGACGCCAGGTGCGAGCGCTCGGCGAGGCCGGTGAGAGAGAGCGGGAAGACGCTGTGCCCGGCCGCGCGCAGCGGAGCCGCCACGCCCTGCCACGCCCAGGCGCCGAGCCAGAAACCAGGAACGAGTACGTATGTCGTCATGAGTCGACGGTAGGACCGAATCCGGTCAGAATCGGTCCTGATATGTCGACGAATCGTGTGCTCGCCTTCCTGGAACTCCTCCAGGCCCGCCCCGGCCTCACCGGCCCGGAGATCGCCGCGCGCCTCGAGGTGGGCGAGCGCACCGTCAGGCGCTACGCCGTACGGCTGTGCGACCTGGGCGTGCCCGTCGAGGCCGGGCGCGGCCGCTACGGCGGCTACCGCCTGACGCCGGGATACAAACTGCCGCCGCTGATGCTGACCGACGACGAGGCGACGGCCGTGGTGCTGGGCCTGCTGTCCGGGCGGCGCACGGGACTGTCGGTGGGGGAGACGGCGACCGAGAGCGCGCTCGCCAAGATCCAGCGGGTTCTGCCGAAGGACCTGCGCGAGCGGGTGGGCGCGGTGCAGGAGATCGTCGCGCTCACGACGCGGGCGGCCGGGAATCACCGGCCGAGCGCCGCGGCACTGCTCACGCTCGCGGAGGCGGTCCGGCGCCGCCGGCGAGTACGGCTGGCCTACCGCTCCTTCAAAGGGGAGGACAGCGAGCGGGACCTCGACCCCTACGGCCTGGTCTTCCACTCCGGCAGGTGGTACACGACCGGCCTCGATCACCGCAGCGGGCAGGTGCGGACCTTCCGCGTCGACCGGGTCGCGGGGGCGCATGTCACCGAGGCGACGTTCTCCCCGCCGGGACGGTTCGATCCGGTGGGCCACGTCATGGAGTCTCTGGCCGCCGTGCCGTACCGGCACGAGGTCGAGGTCGTGCTGGCCACGACGCCTGAGGAGGCGCGGCGGCGGATCCCCGCCTCCGTGGCCACGCTCGTCCCGGACGAAGGCGGCACGCGGATGACCGGCCGGGCCGAGCGGCTGGACGGCATGGCGCAGTTGCTGGCCGGGCTCGGCTGGCCGTTCACCGTGATCAGGCCGGACGGGCTCAGGGACGAGGTCAGGGCGCTGGCCCGGCGCCTCCTGATGTTCGCGGAGACGCCGAAGCCGGGCTCACCTCGGCTGGACGAGTGACGCGAGGAGGTCCTCCCACCTCTTGCCGATGATCTCCATGTCGTAGCCCGCCGCGGTCTTCACCGCGTGGGCGCCGAGCGTGCCGCGCAGGCTCTGGTCCTCGATGACCGTGCAGATGGCGTCGGCGAGGGCCTCGACGTCGCCCATGTCGACCACGAGCCCGTCGTGGCCGCTCGTGATCAGCTCGGCGGGCCCGGTGGGGCAGTTGAAGCTCACGACCGGCAGGCCCTTGCTCATGGCCTCGAGGAGGACCATCGGCATGCCTTCGAGGCGTGAACTCAGCACGAACATCGACGCCTTGGCCATCTCCGAGCCGACATCCGTGGCCGCGCCCTCCAGGACGACCTTGCTGGTGAGCCCGTGCTCTTCGATGGACGCCAGCAACTTGCCGCGCTTGCGCCCGCTGCCGAAGATGCGCATGGTCCAGTCGGGGTGGCGTGCCGCGACGTGCACCCAGGTCCGGATCAGCAGGTCATGGCCCTTGGCGTGGGTGAGACGGCCCACGGTGATGGCCGTCTTTCCGGTGAGCGGGGAGATGCCGCCGTTGAGAGCCGTCACCGCGTTCGGCATCTGGGTGAGGACCTTCGGCCTGCTGAGCAGCGCGGCGTCGTAGGCCACGAGGTCGGTCTCCGTCAGCGTGACGAGGGCGTCGAGCTTGCCGTACCGGCGGACGATCTGCCGGCGCACCGGCTTCTTGTGGGACGCGAGGTTGAGGTGCTCCTGTCCCACGGTGACGACCTCGGGCGGCGCGAACAGTGCGGTGAGGAGGTTCAGGGCGGGCCGGGTGCTGATGAGGATGCCCTCGCGGCGTGAACGGATGTACCGGATCAGTTTGATCTCGGCTGCGAGCGTGAACGAGTCGGAGGCCGCCTCCTCCCTCGGGACGAGGACGCCGGGGATCCGCGACAGGAAACCCTTGCGCCCGGACACCCGATCGTCGAGGTAGCGCACCCGGACACCTGGCGGGATGGGGAAGAAGGGTTTCTCACGGGCCCTGACCACGCTGACGACCTCGACGTCGTGGGTCCGGGCGAGGTGGCCGGCCAGGTTGAAGACCGTGCGGATGGTGCCGCCCATACCGTTGGCGTGCAGGAGCAGGATCCGGATCTGACGGTCACTCGGCGGCGGCGCCGAGCGGGCGCGCTGCCAGTCGCGGGCACTCATGGCCGCGAGGAGCGTCCGCCGGACCACGTTGAGCAACGACCGGAGCACTGCCCGGCCTGCCTTCTTCGCGACGCGGCCTGGATGGACGAAGGTATATGACAAGTCATGCCTCGTTTATCTCGTGTTCAAATTCCCCTTCCTGAGACGCGATCAAGGCGTCTCGCGTTGGTGTGATATACGTCACACTCGATGCCAGATCGTGGTGGTCGTGACGGGTGCGTTCTCCAGCGGCGCAGGCACCATGTGCCGCCCGGCCGGCTGAAATCGATCCCGGGGCAGGTAGGAGCATGCGCGCTCAGGATCGCCGACCAGCACCACGCCGCCTGCCCGCTCCAGGAAGGGCATGACCCGGCGGGCGAGAGGGCGCTCGTAGAAGACGTCCCCCGCGAGGATCACATCCTCCGCGGGCGTCGAATCGAGCAGATCGCCTCCCCGGACCGTCACCGCCACCGCGTTGGCGCGTGCGTTCAGGGCCGCTGCGGCGAGGGCGTGCGGGTCGACGTCGTTGGCGATCACCCGGGCCGCGCCCGCCATGGCGGCGGCGACGGCGACCAGGCCCGAGCCGGTGGCCAGATCGAGCACCGTGCGGCCGCGCACGAGTTCCGGGTTGTCGAGGACGTGGCGGGCGAGGGCCTGGCCGCCCGCCCAGGCGTAGGCCCAGAACGGCAGCCGCCCCAGTCGCTCCCACATCTCGTAGAGCCGGTCGTCCGCCTCCTCGCCGGTCGCCGCCCCCGGGTTCCCACCGGCGGGGGGATCGGCGGCCTGGTGGCCGCGTGCGCCCGCGGCCGTCGGCCCGGCGTCGGCCGCGAGGTCGCCCGGCGGGGCGGTGCCCGGGCGGGCCAGGTGCAGCCGGATCTCCGGCACGTACGGCACGGCCCCGAGCGCCGTATGGGCGCGGATGAACCGGTCGAACCCACCCGGATCGTCGAACTCGGTGTACTCCTCCACGGCGGGCGATCGTATCGGGCCGGATCCCGTGGTCATGGCGCGCGGAGGTCTCAGATGAGGGTGAGTTGCTCCGGCGCCGGAGGTGCGGCGGGCCGCGGCCGCGGGGTGATCCGCCGGGCGTCGCGGGCGTTCGTCCTGCCGATGCCGTATCGCCGGGCGAGTGCCTCCACCTCCCGGCGGACGCGCTCCTGGTAGGCCTTGGGGGCGTACGCGCCTCTGCCGTACAACTCCAGGTAGCGGGGCACGAGGCGCGGGTGTTCGCGGGAGAGCCAGGCCATGAACCACTCCCGCGCGCCGGGGCGCAGGTGGAGCGTGATGGGGGCGACGTGCGTCGCGCCGCTGTCCGCGATGCGTTCGACGGTCTCCGAGAGCATCGCGGGCGAGTCGGTGAGATACGGGAGGATCGGGGCCATCAGGACGCCGCAGCGGATGCCGTGGTCGTTGAGGGTGGCGCAGACCTCCAGTCGCTTGCGCGGATGGGGCGTGCCCGGCTCGACCGCGCGCCACAGGGCGTCGTCGACGAAGCCGACGGACACGGACGTGCTGACGTCGGTCACCTCGGCGGCCTCGACGAGGAGGTCGAGGTCGCGGAGGATGAGGGACCCCTTGGTGAGGATGGAGAACGGGTTGGCGGCGTCCCTGAGGGCCGCCAGGATGCCGGGCATCAGCCTGTACCGGCCCTCGGCCCGCTGGTAGCAGTCGACGTTGGTGCCCATCGCTATGTGGTGGCCCGCCCACTTCGGGGCGGCGAGTTCCCTGCGGACCAGATCGGGGGCGTTGACCTTGACGATGATCTTCGAGTCGAAGTCCTCCCCCGATCCGAGATCCAGGTATTCGTGGGTCTTCCTGGCGAAGCAGTAGGTGCACGCGTGGCTGCACCCCCGGTAGGGGTTGATCGTCCATTCGAAGGGCACCCGGCTCGCTCCCGGGACGCGGTTGATGATCGACCGGGCGCGGACCTCGTAGAACGTGATGCCGCGGAAATCGGGCGTGTCGAATGTCCTCGCGACCGCGTTCCGCGCGAACAGCGGAGTGGCCGCCGTGTCCGCATCGTGATCGGTCAGACGCAGATTGTCCCAGCGCATTCCTTGATTGGAACAAAAGTTCGATGAAGATCGCAACTCACAACGCGCGGGTAAATACGGGCTCTCGAAAGCGGCTAACGATCTTCATCGTTGGGCAGAACGTCCGCACACACCTTGCGTTCCGGGGAGGTGCGCCATGGCCTGGTCGCAGGACGAAGCGCGGATGCTGGCGATGATCGAGCGGCATCTCACCGATGAGGATCCCCGCCTCGCGGCCCGGCTCGAGTCGTTCAACGAGCGCGTGGAGCGACGCTCGCAGGGACGGCGCGCGACACCGGCCCGCGCGAGGCGGCCCCAGCGCTCCACGGTGATCATCATCGTGAGCTGGCTCCTGATCGCCACATTGATCGCCACGTTACTGGTCATGGCCATCCGGAACGACGCCGCCGCGTTCCCCATGTGAGCCAGGTCGCAGTTCCGGGCAACCTCGCCCTCGGGGGCCGGGATCCGGTGTTCCTGGGAGTAGCAGGGACAGGATCTTTCGCCGCCACGCACATAACGTGGAAGGCATGGACGAAGGCAACTCGCTGGGGGAATTCCTGCGGGCGCGGCGGGAGCTGGTGCGCCCGGAGGACGTCGGGCTGCCTGCCATGGGGCGCCGCCGGGTGCCCGGCCTGCGCCGCGAGGAGCTCGCCATGCTGGCGGGCATCAGCATCGACTACTGCGTCCGGTTGGAGCAGGGCCGCGACCAGCACCCGTCCGAGCAGGTGCTCGACGCGCTGGCCCAGGCGCTGCGACTCGACGCCGACGGCATCGCCCACCTGTACCGGCTCGCGCGTCCCACGACACGCCGGCGCGCGCAGCGCAAGCCCGAGCGGGTGCCGTCAGGCATTCAGCAGCTCGTCATGTCGTGGTCGGACACCCCCGCCTACGTCCACAGCCGCCACCTGGACGTCCTGCTCGCCAACCCCCTGGCGACGGCGTTGTCGCCCATCTACGCCCGGGGAGTGAACCAGGTGCGGGCCGCGTTCCTCGACCCCGCCGTGCGGGTCCTCTACCGCGACTGGGAGAAGATCACCGCGAGCACCGTGGCGGGTCTGCGTGCGCTCGTCGGCGATGAGACGCACGACGCGCGTGTCGCCGAACTGGTGGGAGAGCTGTCGGTGTGCAGCGAGCGGTTCCGGCGCCTGTGGGCCCGTCAGGACGTCAAGCCGAGAAGCAGCGGGATCTCGCACCTGGACCATCCCCAGGTCGGACCGCTCGAACTGCGCTTCGAGAAACTGGCCGTCGTCGGCACGGAGGGCCAGGTCCTGGTCGTCTACCATGCCGAGCCGGGAAGCGCCTCCGAGCAGGGGCTGGCCCTGCTGTCCGGACTCGCCGGCGGTTCCCGGCCGGTCGAGTGGTCCGGACGGGCGAAATCGGACAACTAGCGCCCGGCCTGGCCGGGCCCCGCGCAGGCCTGTCCGGATGAGCCCTTACCGGGGCGCGGAGGCCACGATCACCCGAGGGACTTGAGGAAGTCGGCGGCGATCGGAGCCGCCACGTCCCCGCCCATGCCGCCGGCCTCGACGACCACGGCGAACGCGATGTCCCCCCGGAAACCGATGAACCAGGCGTGAGTCTGGATCTTGCCCGCAGGGCCGAACTCGGCCGTCCCGGTCTTGCCCCCGGTGCCGGCGGGCAGTCCCGCCGCGTGCGCGGTGCCCTTGGTGACGACGGCCCGCATCATCTGCTGGAGCGGGGCCTTCACCCCGCCGGGCAGCGGCTTGACCTTCAGCTTCTGCTTGAGCGTGGGGACCAGCGTGGGGGGCCGCCAGTTGCCGTCGGCCACGGCCGCCGCGACGGTGGCCATGACCAGGGGGCTCGAGGTGATCCTGGCCTGCCCGAAAGCCTCCGCGGCCAGTTCGGCGTCACTGGTGGCCTTGGGCATGCTGGCCTTCGTCGTCGTCACGCCGATGTTGAGCGGCTGGTTGAAACCGAGCAGCGTGGCCATGTCGTAGAGCTTCTGCGCCCCCAGCTTCGACGCGGCCAGCGGCGCGAAGGTCGTGTTGCACGAGTGGGCGTAGGAGTCGAGGAAGGACAACGAGCCGAACGCCTCGTGGTCGGAGTTGCGGATGTCCAGTCCGCCGATCTTCGACTTCTCCGGGCAGGTGACCTTGGAGGAGGGCGTCAGCCCTTCGTTGAGCAGTCCGGCCGCGGTGATCGTCTTGAACGTGGAGCCCGGGGGATAGGTGCCGCCCAGTGCCCTGTTGAAGCCGCCCACGCTGTTCGCTACGGCCACGATCTCGCCGGTCGAGGGGCGGATGGCGACGAGCGACGTGGGCTTCTTGTTGTCGCGTACGGCATTGGCCGCGGCGGTCTGCACGCGCAGGTCGATGCTCGTGGTGACGTCCTTGCCGGGCTTGCCCTTGATCGTGTGAAGGGTCTTCTTCTCCGGCCCGGTCACTTGGATCTCGGTGGTGGGCGTGCCCGCCAACTGCTTCTGGAAGGTCTCCTGGAGACCGCCCCGGCCCACGGCGTTCCCCACGTGATAGGCGGCGCCGAGCTTCTTGACGTCCTTCGCGGTGGCCTTGTCGAGGTATCCCACGAGCTGCTGGACCGAGCCGCCGACGTCCCCGGTGTCGATGCGCTCGCCGTTCGAGGCCATGATCACCGCGCGCTCGGGCCACGACGTCTTGATCGCCAGGTGGTCGGAGCCGTCGAGGTCGGGGTGGACCGCCTTCGGCGACCAGTCCACCTTCCAGTAGTGATCCTTGACCGCGAGGTCGAGCGTGCCCTTGTAGGACCAATCGCCGATGTTCTTGAGCGTGGCGGTGACGGTGTAGGTGGCCGTGGCGTGGTCGTTCACCGGCTGTCCCACGGTGAGGTCGCTCACGGCCACCTTGGTCGCGCCGAGGTTCTTGGTGAGCTCCGCGTAGGCGGCGTCGAACTCCGGTGCGGGGGCCACGAGATCGCTCTTCATGGCCGTGAGGTCACCGTCCGTCCATGCCGCGGTGAATCGCTGCGCCGTCTCCTGGGGCGTGCCGCGGGTGTGGAGCACGTAGTAGGCGCCTCCGGCGGCCGCGGCCACCACGAGCACACCGGCGACCGATGTGATGGCGATTGTGCGTCCTCGCGGCATGTGCACCCCCATGTCCTTGAACCAGCACGGCAACCCCGGAGCCGAGATTGCGGGACGACGGAGAGCCTAGCGTGGACAAATCGTTATCCACACTGATGTCAGGTGGCGTTCTTCACGCTGGCGGCGTACCGCGGGACGTACTCCTGACCGGAGAGCTTCTGGATGGCCGTCATCACCTCGTCGGTCACGTCACGGCGGTCACGGGCGCTGGCCGCGTCTCCGGTGAAGGTCATGGGGGCGCCGAGGCGGATGCCGAACCGGTGTAGCCGCGGAACGGACGTCCCGGGCGGCAGCACCCTCTCGGTCCCCAGCATCGCCACGGGGATCACGGGGGCGCCCGTCGTGAGAGTGAGCCACGCCACACCGATCTTGCCGCGGTAGAGGCGGCCGTCGGGGGAACGGGTGCCCTCGGGGTAGATCCCGAACATCTCGCCGGCGTTGAGGACCTCCACCGCCGAGTCGAGCATGGCCTGGGCGGCGGACGCGTTCTCCCTGTCGATCGGCATCGTCCCCATGGCCCCCATCCACGTGGCGGTCAGCCGGTTGCCGGTGAAGTACTCCTTCTTGGCGACGAACCGCATCGGGCGCCGCAGCAGGGCGGGCAGGAAGAAGGAGTCCAGCACCGAGAGATGGTTGGAGGCCAGGATCGCCGGGCCGTTCGCGGGAACGTGCTCCCGGCCTTCCACCTTCGGCAACCACAACAGGCGGACCAGCGGAGCGGTGACCATCTTGGCACTGCGGTAAAGCACGGGATCTCCTCCGACGGGCGACGCGATCAACCCTAGGCCTGGCCGATGCCGTGCGGAGTGTGTGGCTCGGGCAACTGCCGTTCACATATTTTGTACGTCTCCGCCAAATCGGCGCCCGCCGGGTTGGAGCAAGCCGCCTTCACCGTCGCCGGACAGACGAACGCCCCGCGAGACGATGTCTCGCGGGGCGGTCATGCCGAGGGCCGATGTGGCGGTCGCCTCCTCGGCGAGATGCACAACACGGCTCCAGCCGAACGGTATTCCGTGAAGGCGGTAATTGCGGCCCGGGGGACACAAACCACATCGGCCAACACTGAGCTTAACGGACTCTCCGAGGTGCCTATTCCGGTGGCGAGACCGAATGTCCGTTATAGACCTGTTTGGGGGGAATCTTTTTCTGAGTCGGCATTCGAGCCGATACCCTCGGCGGGGCAGGCGCTCATGCGGCGGCCCTGTCCACGAGCGCGCCGTCAGCGCGGTGGTGGGGCCCCGGGGATCCGGAGACGGTCGACGGCCTCTCTGCGCCGGCGTTCCGGGCGCCGGTCGTACCGGGCGGTCGTGGCGGGCGAGGCGTGCCCCACCAGGGCCTGAGCGGTCGCGAGGTCGACGCCGGCGTCGAGCAGCTCGCCGATGAACGTGCGGCGGAAGTCGTGCGGGGTCCTCTTCGACGCCCCTGCCGAGGTGAGCCGGCGCGCCACGATGTCGGCGACGGCCTGGCCGGTCATGTGGGACAGGCGGAGCCGTCCGGCCTTGTTGATGGGGCAGAAGAGCGGCCCGGCCTGCTTCCCGCGTTCCGACAGCCACAGGTCGAGGCGCTGCACGGCTTCGGCCGTCAGGTAGACGAGACGCTCCTTGTCGCCCTTTCCCCGGACGCGCAGCGATCGGGCCGGCCGGTCGAAGTCGCCGAGTTTCAGGCCGGCGAGCTCGGCTCTGCGGCACCCGGTCGAATACAGGACCGCGAGCATGGCGCCGTCCCGCCGTCCCGCGGGGGAGTGGTCGTCGTCGCACGCGTCCAGGCACGCCGCGAGGACTTCCGCCGGCACATGGTCGCCCGCGGGGAGCCGGGTGTGTTTGAAGGCGGGCAGGTCGGCGGCCCGCTGGTAGTCCTCACCTGTCATCAGCCCGAGTCGCCAGGCCTCCTTGAGCACACGGCGCAGTGCCACCAGATGCTTGTTGACGTGCGCGGGCGACCACCCCTGCTCGCGCATCACGGTCCGGAGGCGGACGGTGTGCTCGTAGCGCAGCCGTTCCCACGGCTGACCGGCCCCCGTCGCGTCCGGGTCTCCCGTGATGAGGCGGGCGACCCGGTCGAGGCACCCGCGCATGGTGCGCTTGGACTCGGGGCTGGGGAGCGCGTCGAGGTAGGCGTTGTAGGGATCGGGCGCGGACCGGGGAGCCGGGCTGCGATCCGGTACGGCGGGGGTGTCCATCACGTCCGATCGTAATAGAAATCTACAATGTAAAGGCGCTGGCACTGAGAAATTTCCCTCAACCCGCCAAAACCCCCAAACCGGCCCCGACCACAACGCGCCGGGTCGGCCTGGGCCGCCGTCGCTGACTCGCGGCGGGTGCCGAGAAGGGGGGTGTCGCCGTGGCCGGTGGAAGAGCGCCCGAAGTCCGCGCGGTGTGGGGGTACTGGGCGGTTAAGTAGTTGACGCTCCCGTGGCCGATGCCGTTGAGTGTCGCGATGCCTCTCCTCCGGATCGAACCGGTGGGCGACGCCACGCTCGAAGACTGGCGGCACGTCCACAACACGATCATTCCGACCGATCCCCTGTCGTCCGACGAGGTGCGTGAGCGGGTCGTGCGCAACCACCTGGAGGTGGCGTATCTCGACGACGTGCTCGTCGGCTGCGCGACCGTGCGCCCCCCGGTGGGCGACTCGGCGACCGCCACGGTGATCGTCCGGGTGCTTCCCGCTCATCGGCGAAACGGATACGGGGAGGAGTTCTTCGCGCGGGAGATGGCGCACGCCCGGGCGTCGGGCGCCAGGACGATCGAGACCATAGTTCTGGCCTCCAATGTGGACGGGTTGCGGTTCGCGCTGTCCCACGGATTCGTGGAGGTGTCCCGCTACCTCCCGCCGGAGGACGACGACCCGTTCATCACCCTGAGGCTTCAGTGAGCATGTGGTCCTGAAGAACGCGCTTACGGCCGGCCGTCGATCCATTCGGTGAGGACCGTCACGGCGAGGCCCGCCGGCACCGCGGAGAGGTCCTCACCGAGCGGCCGGGCGGCCAGCACCGCGGAGACGTCTTCCGCGGAGACCCCGGCGCCGGTCAGGCAGGCCGTCGCCTGGCTGTCGGGGAGCCGGTCGAACCAGCGCAGTCCCGCCCGGCGGCGGGCGCCCGGCTCCGGCGCTCCGACGAGCCGCACTCGTGAGATGCCCCCGTCGGGATAGGCGTCGATCCGCACGGCGGTCACCGGGGCGCTGGGCCGGTCGAGCGTGAACAGGTGCCGCGTGTCCGGCCGTACGGCGGTGCGCGGCAGCAGCCGGAACCACGAGGAGGAGTCGGCTGGGGGAGGCGGCGTGCCGTCGACGAGCGCGCAGCCGTGCAGTTCGACCTCCGCGGAGGCGTTGTACTTGAAGTGGCTGGTGTCGATCTCGATCTGGCGGAGCCGGCCGGTCGCCGCGAGGTTGATGACGGCGAAGTCGTGGCCGTCGTCGCGGCGGCGGCCGGTCTCCCAGCCTTCGCCCATCGTGCGGGCGCGGTCGGGGCGGTTGAGCACCTCGGCCGAGCTGTAGAAGTCGTCGCTCGCGGCCACCACGAGTCCGCCGTGTTCCTGCGACGCCAGGTCGATGGTGAGGCCGTCCCATAGCCGGGGGTCGGGGACCACCTCGCCGTGCACGCGGAGCCGGGCGACTCCTCCGTCGGGGTGGATCGACAGGCGGACATGGGTGAACCTGCGGAGGTCGGTCACGGTGAAGAGGTTGTGGCTGTCTCCCTTGAGGGGGCTGACCGGCACGATCTCGGCCCAGTCGGCGGCGGCGAGTTCGGCGGATGCTGGATAGCCCTCGAGCCCGCACGCCTCGACCTGGCAGACCGGCGGGAAGTTGCCGGTGAAGAAGCTGGTGTCCACGTCGATGCGGGTGATCACGCCGGGCGCGCCGAGCCGGACGACGGCCCAGTCGTGGCCGGGTTCGCCGCGCCTGCGCCGGGTCTCCCAGCCGTCGACGATCTCACCCCGATGGTCGTAGCGGCCGGGGGTGAAATCGGGGGCGGCCGGGACCAGCAGGTTCTCCTTGAAGCCGAACGACTCGTCACTCGCGGAGACGACGCTGCCGCCGAGCCGGCGGGACGCCAGGTCGGCGCTTCCGAGTGGGAAGGTGTTCATCGGGCCTCCATGCCGGCATCGCCGCCGAGGTTGCGGGAAATCGGCCACCCGGTGATCTCCTTGGGTTCCGGGGGCGCGTAGGTGCAGACCTTGCTGGTGCGCAGGCCGAGTCCCACCACCGCCTCGGCCAGGCGCACACCCGCGGCGACGCCGTCGACGACGGGCACTCCGAGGCGTGCGGAGATGGCCTCGTCCAGGCCGGCCATGCCGCCGCAGCCGAGGCAGACGACCTCGGCGTGGTCGGACCGTACGGCGATGGAGGCCTCCGCGACGATCGCCTCCATGGCGGCGGCCGGGTCGCGGTCGACGTCCGAGGTGGACAGGCCGCAGGCGCGGACGGAGGCGCAGCGGTCGGCCAGGCCGGCGAGCCGCAGCCGGTCCTCGATGGCGCCGACCGACCGCTGCAGGGTGGTGACGACCGAGTAGCTGCGGCCGATCATCTGGGCCACGTGCGCGGAGCTCTCGGCGATGTCGAGGACGGGGACGTCGACGATCTCCTGCACGCCCTCTCGCCCGTGCTCGCCGAACCCGGCCATCACCACGGCGTCGTACGGCTCGGCGACGCTCAGGACGCGGTCCATCACGGCGACCGCGGACAGGTAGCTCTCCATCGCGGAGTCGATGGCGTCGGCTCCGTAAGCCGGCTGCACGGCGAGGATCTCGGTGCCCGGTGAGGCCGCGCGCAGGGCGGTCTCCTCGATGGCGCGGGTCGTCGACGCCGAGGTGTTGGGGTTGACGACGAGGATCTTCACGGGGTGTCCTCCAGGCGGTCGGCCGTAGGGGTCAGCAGTCGTCCGGCGGGGCGGAGCGGGTCGATGTCGCGTCCGCGCAGCCAGGTGCGGCGGACGACTCCGTGGAGGCGGCGGCCGGCGTAGGGGGTGACGGGCTGCCGGTGGTGCAGGTCGTCCGGGTGGACCGTCCACTGCTCGTCGGGGGCGAAGGCGCACAGGTCGGCGTCGTGGCCGGGGGCGATCCGGCCTTTGGCGGTGAGGCCCGCGAGGCGCGCCGGTCGTTCGCTCATCCACCGGGTGACCTCGGCCAGGGGGATCCCGCGCCCGCGGGCCTCGGTCCACACGACGGGCAGGGCGAGCTGGAGGGAGGAGACGCCTCCCCAGGCGGCGCCGAAGTCCCCGGTGTCGAGGTGCTTGAGCGCGGCGGCGCAGGGGGAGTGGTCGGAGACGACGAGGTCGAGGATGCCGTCGCGCAGCGCCGACCAGAGAAGGTCGCGGTTGGCGGCGTCCCTGATCGGCGGGCAGCACGCATACTCGGTTGCGCCGTCGGGGATCTCCTCCGCGGTCAGCGCCAGGTAGTGGGGGCACGTCTCGGCGGTGATTCTGATTCCGTCGCGTCGCGCGGCGGCGATCAGCGGCAGCGCGGTGGCGCTGGACAGGTGGACGATGTGGGCGCGTGCTCCGGTTTGCCGTGCGGCGTCGACGACCGCGGCCACGGCGGTGTCCTCGACCCGGCCGGGCCGTGAGGCGAGGAAGTCCGCGTAGCGCCGCCCGTGTGCGGGCGGGCTGACGGCGAGTTCGGCGTCGCTCTCGGCGTGGACGAGGAGCAGGCCGTCGAAGTCGCGCAGCGTCCGCATCGCCGAGGTGAGCTGGTCGGGCGACAGCGGCGGCAGGTCGGGGGCGCCGGCGTCCGCCAG
The DNA here is from genome assembly GCF_016863315.1 of Planotetraspora silvatica. Lineage (GTDB taxonomy): Bacteria > Actinomycetota > Actinomycetes > Streptosporangiales > Streptosporangiaceae > Planotetraspora > Planotetraspora silvatica. The sequence goes on along the minus strand of NZ_BOOQ01000031.1, from coordinate 92,545 downwards.
GAAACATTTGAAGCCCAGCACGCCCGCGTGGTGGAGCGCGGCGAGTTCCGCGGTGTTGCCGGGGGTGGCTCCGGCCCAGAAGCCGACGTCGACGTGGCATCGGCCGGCGGCGGCGGTCCGCTTGGCGGTGAGGGCCGCGACGTCGACGGTAGCGGGGACGCTGTCGACCGGCATGTCTACGAGGGTGGTGATGCCGCCGGCCGCGGCGGCCAGGGTGGCGCTGGCGAAGCCCTCCCAGTCGGAGTGGCCGGGTTCGTTGACGTGCACGTGTGTGTCGACCAGCCCGGGGAGCAGCACCACGTCGGGGCCGAGGTCGACGACCTCCGCGAAGCCGCGCCTGGGGAAGGCCGACCGGCTATGGGTTCGGGCGGACATCCCGCGGCCGGGCGGTGCGTCCGTCACGTACGGTTCGACCGTCACGATCCGGCCGGCCCGGACGGTCACGACGGCCGGGACCTCTCCCTCGGGGGTGACGGCCCGGGCGGCCCGGATCACGAGGTCGGGTGCCGCCTCTGGTGAGGGTGCGGGCAGGTCAGCCACGGGGGCCCGGCGCGGTGGCGGGTCCGGAGGCCAGCGCGGCGTCCAGCAGGGAGACCGCCTCGGTGACATCGCCGGCCACGGGCGCCAGGCCGAGGTCGTCGGGGCCGATGACCAGGTCGGCGGCGAAGGACTCGCGCAGCCTGCGCCATCGCGGTCCGAGCAGGACCAGCCGGGCCGCGCAGGGCTCGGTCTGCAGGGCCGACCAGACGACGGCGGCCTCGGCGAGCGTGCCGATCCCTCCGGGCAGGGCGACGACCGCGTCGGCGGTGAGCAGGTGGCGCAGCCTGTCGGAGTAGTCGCCGGCCCAGCGCAGCTCGGTGCACCACGGGCTCGGGGTCAGCGCCGCCCAGCCGCGCATGGGCAGCCCGATCACGGTGGCGCCGGCCTCGTGGGCGCCGCGTGCGGTCGCGCCCATGAGGCCGCCGTACCCGCCGGTCATGACCGTCCAGCCGCGTGCGGCGAGCGCGGTGCCGAGGGTGTGGGCCTCCTGCCAGGCCGGGTCGGGTTCCTCGATGCGCGCGGAACCGATGACGGCCACGACCGGTGACGGCGACGTGGGGGCGTCATCCGGCGACGAGCTGGTACCCACGGACGCCCTTCCTGGTCGACAGGCTGATCAGCGCGCCGCGCAGGACGCCTTCGGAGTACTCGCTGCCGGGGTTGATCGAGCGGGACCTGCCGATCGCGGCCTCGCCCCGGGACTCGTGGATGTGCCCGTGCAGGCCGAGGAGGGGCTGGTAGGTCGCCATCGCGTCGCGGACGGCCGACGAGCCGACTCCGGTGATCACCGGGCTGCCGGACTTCAGCACGGGGCGGAACTCCTCGTCCAGTGCCATGGCCTGGTCGATCGGGGTGTCCTTGGGCGGCACGTGCAGGTTGAAGATCGCCTTGGAGGTGTCGGCGACTTTGGCGGCCTCGCGGTCGATGCGCTCGGCGAGCTGGTCTTCCGGCAGTTCCCGGGGGGAGGCCCACGGCGTCGGGTTGGAGTAGCCGACGGAGATCATCGTGAATCCTCCGGGCAGCTCGACCAGCTGTCCCTCGGGGTTGATCAGCATGGTGGAGGAGCGGAGCACGTCGTCGATGAAGAACGGGTCGTCGTTGCCGGGAGCGAGCAGGCACATGATGCCGGTCCCGGCCAGGCGTTCCTCCGCGAGGGACATCCAGGCCGTCAGCGTCGCGTGCATGCGCTTGCGGAAGGTCTCCTCGACGAGTTCGGGCCGCCGGCGGAACTCGGCGATCTCATCGGGCGTGGTGTCGTAGGCGTAGAGGCCGCCGTCGGCGATCAGCTTGCGCAGGGCGGGCAGTTCCTCGGCTTCCACCTCGCGGTCCCGGCCGAACACGTGGGACCGGTACCGTCCGCCCGCGGTCTCCACGATCGGGACGAGCATCTTGCCGGTGATGTCGCCGCCCATGATGAGCACGTCGGCGCCGTAGAACTTGCCGGCGTTGACGAACTTGCGGAAGCAGCGGTCGGAACCATGGATGTCGGTGGCGAAGAAGATCTTGATGTCATGGCTGCGCATCGATCGGCCCTCCGATCTCGTCAGGGAGGTCAAACCAGGTCATACGACGGCCCACGGTGTTGCGGGCGCGCCACTTGAGCGACTTCGGGGCGGCGGACAGGGTGTCGGCGATCCCGCGCGCCCGGTCGGTGACGGCCGTCGCCTCCGGTCCCGGCAGGAGCTCCGCGGCGAGTTCGGGCAGGCGGGCGAGGTTGTCGGTGACGGTCGTGTACCAGCCCCAGTCGCCGCTGGTCACCTCGACGAGCCGGTCGGAGCTGACGTGGTCGGGATCGGCGCCGCGGACGTCGGGGGGCGCGACCTCGTGGGTCAGCAGGATCGTGAGGGCGTCGGTCAGGTCCTTGCGATTGACCTCCACGATCTGCAGTTTGGTCAGGAGCAGGTCGGCGGGCGAGAGGGTCTCCGGATGCAGGGACAGGCGTCCGGCCAGGTCCATGCTGTGGCACATCTGGAAGCCGCCGACGAAGACGTCGAGTTTGCGGCCGTTCGGCTCGTCGGTGAACAACATCCGCCGGTCGCCGCGCATGTTGTTGAAGCGCACGTTGGGCGCGTAGCCGAGGTCCACCATTGCAGATTTGAACGCCTTGCCGTCTTTCGGGTGGATCACCAGGTCGATGTCGCCGTAGGTGCGGCGCAGCGTGGCGGGGACGTCGCGGTGCCGGTGCCGGGCGACCGCGAGACCGCCGACCAGCCGTACGGCCAGGCCGCGCGTGGCGAAGGCGGAGATGAGGCGGGCCGCCTCGGCCTCGATGTCGGCGAGGGGCGCGCCCGGAGGGGATGCGGAAGACGGCCCGGCGGTGGTCATGCCGGCTCTCCAATCACGATGCGGTGGATCGTGTCGTAATGCTCGGTCTTCGCCGCTTCACTGGGGAAGTTGTAGCTCTTCTTGCCCAGGGTCTCGGCGAGATGGAATCCGAGGAGGCTCAGCGGGAGCGCGGCGAGCAGGGGCGAGAACTCCTCCGGCACGGCGGCGGCGAGGGGCAGGTGCAGCGCGGGCACTCGGGGGGCGACGTCGCTCACGACGATCGGGAAGGCTCCGATGAAGTCGAGTTCACTCAGGATCTCCGCGGCCCGGTCGGCCGACGCTCCTGAGGGCGCCACCATGACCACGGGGGTGCCTGCGGAGCTGACGAAGTACTCCTCGTGCGCCCATTCCTCGATGTTCGTGCTCACCCCGACGACCTGGGGGCCTTCGAACAGCTTGGCCGCGCCGAACTTGGCCGACGACTCGTTGGGACCGCCGCCGAGGAAGGTGATCCAGCTCTGCCCCGCGAGGGAGCGGGCCGCCTTCTCCGCGGAGCCGGCGTTGGCCCGCAGAGTCTGCTCGGCCAGCCGCGGGATCGCGAGGAGCGCGTCGCGGGCGGCCGTGGTGTCGCGTCCCCGGGCGGCGGCCCAGCGCAGCGCCAGGTCGTCGAGGGTGGCGACCATGCCGAGGTAGGTGCTGGTGCCGGGGGAGAACCCCAGGGTGGGCACGCCGATGGGAAGCACCAGTTCGGCCGCCTCGGCCAGGGCGCCGGTCTGGTTGTTGGTCAGCGCGATGGACAGGTGCCCGAAGCGGCGGGCCTGCGTCGCCGCCTCCGTGGTGCGGCCCACCTTCCCGGAGAACGAGACGCAGATGACGGCACTGCGTTCGGGCAGGTAACGCACCTGGTAACGGGCGAAGTCGAGGGCGTGCACGGCGCGTGCGGAGATCGCGGTGTGCCGCTGGAAGGCCAGGGCGGTGGCCAGGCCCGCGAAGTAGGAGTCGCCGCAGCCGACCAGGAAAAGGTGTTCGATGCCGCGTTCGGTGAGGATGCGCGCGATCCGCTCCGACTGCCCGTCCGGGTCGGCCAGCCGCTGGACGATCACTTCCGGGATCATGTCGATCTCCCGGCGCATCACGTCGATGTCGTACGGCATGGCGGCGGAACCCGGTGCCGAGGCCCTCGGGACGTGGTCGGGTTGGAGGGCCTCGAACCTTCGTTGTGCCGTATCCGCGTCGAGTCCGGCCAGCGCGAGCGACCCGAACTCGGCGATGGCCCAGGCCGCGGTCGCCGCGCCGCGCCGTACGGCGTCGAGCAGGGGGAGTCCCGCGGCGAGCGCGGCCGCCAGCGCACCGCAGAAGGTGTCGCCGGCGCCGGTGGTGTCCGCGACATCGGCCGGGTAGGCGGCGACGCGCGCCTGGCCGGGCAGCCCCTCCGCGTCGACGAGCGCGCCGTCTGAGCCGAGCTTCACCACCACGGCGGGAACCCCCCGCCGCCGCAGGCCGGCCGCGGCTTCGGCGGGGTCGTCGTAGCCGGTCACCCCGGCGAGCTCCTCCCGGCTCGGGACGAACACGTCGACGCGGGCGGCCAGGTCGAGCACGGCCTCGGGATCGCCCACCCAGTCCTCGTGGGTGTCGAGGGTGATGAGGGCGTCGGGGGCCTCGGTCCTGATGTGCTCGACCAGGGCGGCGGCCGCGGCGAGCGGCATCGCCGCGAGGTGCACGACCGGGGCTCCGCCCAGCCGGCCTGAGGGGATGTCGTCCGGCCGGACCGCCACCTCCGTCGAGCGTTCCGCGGGCGTGCGGTAGATCCAGTGCCGCCGTCCGTCGTCCTCGTAGATCACCCAGTTGCGGATCGTGGGGCCGTCCACGGTCCGCACCCCCGAGGTGTCCACATCCAGGCGCTCGAGGGTGGTCAGGATCTCGGCGGGGAGGTCGTCGCCACGCCGGGTGACGATCCCCGTCGCCGGGTTCCACAGCCGCGCCGCGAGCGCCGCGTACACGACGTTGCCGCCCGGGCTCGCCATGCGCACCGTGCCGTCGGACCGTACGACGTCGTCGATGGTCAGGTTGCCGATGACCAGTACTCGCCGCGGGCCGGCGGCACGGGTGGGACGCATCTGAACGGCTCCTTCGATATCGCGGGATGGCGGGGACGCGGGCGGAGGGTCACTCCGGGGGGATCTCCCGGTAGACCAGGCCGAGGTCGACTCCCCGGCTCTTGTTGACGAGGTGGGCGCCGGCGTACCAGACGACTCCGATCACGAGGACGCCGACCATGAACCACAGGGACAGCTGCCGCGTGACCGCGAACGTCGAGTTGATCGTGTCGTCGGTGATGAACATGACCATCAGGGCGCCGAGGGCGATGACGCCGCCCGCCCCGGCCAGGGCGACCGCCGGGACGCCGAGCACGCGCTTCCCGCCGGCCGACTCCCAGATGTTGCGCAGCCGGTACGGGAACACCATTCCGGCCAGCGACACGATGATGAACGCCAGGATCTGCGCCAGCAGGGCGCCGAGGAGGCTGGCGTCGGACCAGTTGACCAGCGCGACCAGGGCGATCTCGCCGGTGACGACGCACAGGGCGATGGCCTTGACCGGGGTGTGGAATCGCTCGCTGACGTCGCCGAGCCGCTGCGGGACCGTCCGGTCCAGGGACCAGGCCAGCATGTACCTGGTCGACTGCATCATCGACAGCGGGGTGCCCATGACCGCCCAGATCACGAAGCCGATGCCGATCAGGAGGAGCAGGACGACGTTGTGGGTGAGCAGGGCCGCGAGGAAGTTGAACCCCGGAGGCAGCCCGGCGGGCAGGCCGAGGGTGTCGGGGGCGGAAGCGGCCAGGTATCCCAGGCTGCCCAGCCACTTGGGGCTCACGTGCGCGGTGAGCACGATCGTGATCAGGGCGAGGACGAGGCCGTTGATCAGGACGCCGCCGACCATGGCCCGGTACTGGGTCTTGGACGCGCGCTTGATCTCGCCGCCGATCTGCGCGGAGCCCTGGGCGTACCCGACGACGAAGAACACCCACGGGAGCATGAGCAGGGTGTCGCTGAAGCTGAACGACGCGCCGTTGCCGGTGTAGCCGGCCTTCTCGGCCGCGGGGATGATCTGGTCGAAGGCCAGGCCGTGGTTCCTGCCGGCGAAGTCGTTCCAGCCGGCGGAGATGTGACCGCCGCTGAAGAGCAGCAGGGCGAAGGAGACGAGCAGGCTGAGCCCCGCGACGGCGAACAGGACCTTCTGCCACCGCCAGTAGCGCTGGCCGCCCAGGACGATGAGCACGCCGAAGCCGACCGTGATGATCGTGCCGAGTCCGAGCACCCACCACTGGGTGGTGATGCCGAGCAGGTCGTGCTTGGCGAGCAGGCCGTTGCTCATGTCGAGCCACACCGACTGGCCGGTGACCGAGGAGAGGGTGGCCAGCGCCGCGGGGACCGCGAAGGTCAGGGCGAAGTAGGCGTTGAACCCGATCCAGAAGAAGATCATCCAGAGGCCCTGGCTCCAGGAGAGGAGGAAACCGAGGATGGGGTGCAGGGTCCGGCTGACGAACACGTAGTCCCCGCCGGAGCGCGGCATCGCGGCGGAGAACTCCGCGTACACCCGGAGCAGCGTGAACGCCATGAGCACGGTGCCGATGACGACCGAGAGCAGCATGTTGCCCCCGGAGAACGCCGTCTGTGCCTGGAGGAACAGGAAGACGCCGCCGACCGCGACGTTCATGCCGAAGGTGTTCATGACGAAGGCGTCGAAGAACGACACCTCGCGGATCAGCCCGGTGGCGTTCCGGATGAAGACGCCTGCCTGCCCGTCAGAGGACGACGCTGGGAGTTGACTCGGTATGGCCACGGCGATGGCCCCTCTCTCTGCGGAGCGGTGGTGCTATGGAGCTGCGGAGCCGGGCAGCGCTGGTGCGGCGGGGCTCTCGCGTGGTGCCGTCGGGGGTGTCTCAGGGGTCTGGGAGACCTGGGAGGTCTGGCCGGATGGGGGGTGGGGAGTGGAGGCGGTGGTCGTGGTGGTCGCGGTGGTCGCGGTGGTCGTGGTGGTCGCGGTGGTCGCGGTGGTCGCGGTGGGAGTACTGGGAGTGCTGGTGGCGGCCGGCTGGGCAGATGCCGGGGACGGGTGGAAGCCGACGCCGTGTTCGGGGCGGCTTTCGATCTCGAACCTGAACCGGTCGGCCTGGTAGAGGACCCGGGAGAACTCCACCGCCGTGCCGCGCTGGTCCCGGGTGACGGACTCGATGCGGAGCAGTGCCTCGCCGACGGGGACCTGGAGGTGGCCGGCGTGTTCGGGGAGCGCCCTGACGACCTCGATGACGTTGCGCGCGGAGGTCATCACCGTCCCGTGCCGCTCGCGCAGCAGGTCGTAGAGCGAGCCGCTGAGGTCGGCGTCGGGAAGGCCGGGGAACAGCGCCACCGGTAACGACGCCGACAGCAGCACCACGGGCTCGCCCGCCAGGAACGCGACCCGGCGCAGATGGAGGACCTCGGCTCCGACGGGCAGCCCCAGTGCGGCGGCGACCTGCTCGGAGGCCGGGACGGTCTCCGCGGCCAGGATGCGCATGGCGACGGGCAGGCCGGTCGCGGCGAGCGTCGCGGTGAAGCTGGACAGCAGCTGGATGTCGGTGCCGACCTTGACCTCGCGGACGTAGGTGCCACGTCCCCGTGTCCTGGTCAGGTAGCCGTCCTTGGTGAGCGCCAGGATGGCCTGCCGTACCGGGGCGAGGCTGACTCCCAGGCGCGCCGCGTACTCCTTCTCCTGCACCAGCTTCTGACCGGGTGCCAGGCGTCCGGAGACGATCAGGTCGAGCAGCAGCCGGTAGATCTGCTCGTGGTAGGGGAGCGGTGACGCACGGTCGATCTCCACGGGCAGTTCAGCGGATGGGGAGTCCGTCGACTCTGTCGGCCTCATAGAGGGAACCTAATAGATTATAAGTTTCTAATCTATTACTCCGAAGTTGCGTTTCGGCAGCGATACCCCATATGCCACCCCCACCTCGGCCGTGATCATGCACAGGTTCGGCGAGATGCCCTCCCACCAGGGCGAACGCCGATCATGATCATGCACAGGTTCGGGGATTCACCCCATGACCAGGGGAGGCACCGTGCGTGATCATGCGGCGTCGGCGGTCTCGGGCGTCTCGACGTCCTCCGTGCGGCGGGAGCGGCGCAGCCGGACCGCGGTGGACGCGCCGATCAGCACGACCGCGACGATGACCAGCAGATAGCCGTTCCCGATCTCCGCCGCGGCGTATCCCGCGATCGCGTCCGTCGACACCCATGCGGTTCCGCCGAGGACGACCCAGCCGATGAACCGCCGGTACGGCATGCCCAGCGTCCCGGCCAGGACCGGGATGAGCGAGTCCATGACCGGGAGGAAATACGACAGCGCGAGTGCCAGGCCGTTGCGGTCGAGGACGTCGCGGGCCCGCCGCCACCGGTCTTCGCCGATTCGGGAGCCCCACCGGCCGCGCAGCACGCGAGAGCCGTACCGGTGGCCGAGGAGATGGCCGGCGGAGGCGCCCGTGACGCACCCGGCCGCGCCTGAGGCGATCACCGCCGCCACCTCCGCCGGCCCCGCCGCCGTGGTGCCCGCCAGGAGGATGAGCGCGTCGGCCGGGATGACGAGACCGATCAGCAGCATGCCGTCGAGGACGAGGAACCCGAACAGGGCCACGCAGACGATAAGGAGATTCTGGTCTCGCAGGACGTCCAGCACGAGATCAAGCCTCGTCGAGCAGGATGCAGGGGACATCGGGCGCGACCCTGAGACGCCCCTGATTCCCCTCGGCCACAAGGAGGAGACGGAGAGTACTCCCGTCGTCCGATCGGCCCGCGTCTCCTACCGCGCGCACGGGCGGAGGGTCAGGTGGCGGCGCCGGCCCGCAGCCGGCGTCCGGCGCCGGTTCGGCGAGGTGGTCGAGGAGCGCCGTCTCGCCGGGCATGCGCCGCGGGGATCACTCGGGCTGATCCCAGATGCTGGGGGGATCGGGCGCCGGGCGATCCGGCGGCCAGTCGAGCGCGGCGGACGCGGCGTCGAGATCGTCGGTGGCGATCACGAGCCGCACGCCGCCGAAGGTCGTGTAGGCCAGGTCGATGTTGACGCCGGCCTCGGCGAGTTCCCTGGCCAGCTCGCCGAGTGTGCCGGGGCGGTGCTCGACGTCGACGACCATGACCGGGCGCACCTCCGCCACGCCCATTCCGGCGGCTTCGAGTGCTCTCCGGCATCTGGGGGCCAGTTCGTCGTCGACGAGTATGTGGACGACGCCCTTGCCCTCGCCCGTGACGGCGGCCAGGCCGAGGACGTTCACGCCCGACTCCCCGGTGATCTCCCCCAGCCGGGCCAGCTCACCAGGTTGATCGTTGAGGATCACTTCTATGTCCGTCGACATGGCCCTTCAATTTTCCCATAAGGCCTTATAACGGACACAGCGGGAGGTGGAGGGCGGCTATACCCCCGGCTCACGCCCCCGGCTCACGTGCCCGGCGGCGGCCGGCGTCGAGGCTGTGGTCTCGCGGCTGTGGTCGGGCCGCTTGTGGAATCTCGCGTCAGCGGTCGAGCCGGGCGTAGCGGCGTACGGCGAGCGGGAAGAAGACCGCGATCAGCGCCAGCGGCCAGACCACGGCCATCAGCGTCGCGTGCCCGGCGATCCACGATCCGCCGCCGGTGGGATTGCCGAACAGTTCACGGGTGGCGGTGACCGTGGCGGCCAGCGGATTCCACTCCGCGACGGCCGCGAGCCAGCCGGGCATCGTGTCCGTCCACACGAACGCGTTGGACAGGAAGCCCACCGGCCACACCAGGATCTGGACGGCCACGACGGCGTCGGGGGAGCCGACGACGAGCCCGAGGTGGATGCCGACCCACAGGAACGCCAGACGCAGCAGCAACAGCAGCCCGATCGCCGCGGCCGACCTGCCCCAGCCGTCGTGCCACCGCCAGCCGACGGCGAGCCCGCACAGGATCAGCACGGCGAGGCCGAGTGCCGCGTTGAGCATGTCGGCCACGCACCGGCCGGCCACGACCGCGGACCGGGCCACCGGCATCGACCGGAACCTGTCGGTCACGCCCTTGGCCGCGTCGGCGGCGACCGCGGTGAAGGTCGTCTCGATGCCGAAGAGCATGCTGATGGCGAACATGCCGGGCATGAGGTACTCCCGGTAGTCGCCGCCCCCGGGTACGGCCATGCCGCCGCCGAACAGGTAGCCGAACATCAGCACGATCATGACGGGGAACAGCAGGCCGACGGCCACCTGACCGGGCCGGCGGGCCCAGTGCGCGAGGATGCGCAGCGTCATGGTCCAGCAGTCGGCGACCGCCCACCGCAGCCGTGTGATCGGGTCGTACGGAACCTCCGCGGTGCCCGGCGTCATGCGGCCACCTCCTTGTGCGGGTCGCGGGCGTCTCCGGTCAGGTGGAGGAACACCTCGTCCAGGGTGGGCCTGCGGACCCCGATGTCCTCCACGGCCAGACCGGCGGCCTCCAGCAGGCGGGCGAGCTCGGCCAGGGCCGCCGCCTTCTCGCGCACGGGCGCACCGACGCGGCGGGTGTCCGGATCGAGCGAGGGCTCCGTGCCGGTCGCCCGCTCGACGAGGCCGGCCGCGGCCGGCAGGTCGGCGGCGTCGTGGAGGACCACCTCGACGCGGTCGCCGCCCAGCGCCGACTTGAGCTCTCCCGGCGTCCCCTCGGCGATGACCTTGCCCGTGTCCATGATGGAGATCCGGTCGGCGAGCTGGTCGGCCTCCTCCAGATACTGCGTGGTGAGCAGCGCCGTGCAGCCTGTGGCGACGAGCGCCCGCACGGCCTCCCACACCTCGTTGCGGCCACGCGGGTCCAGCCCCGCCGTGGGCTCGTCGAGGAACAGCACCGGCGGGGAGAGGATCATGCTGACCGCCAGGTCGAGGCGGCGGCGCATGCCACCGGAGAACTGCTTGACCGGCTTGCCGCCCGTCTCCGCGAGGTCGAACCGTTCGATCAGCTCCTCGGCGCGGGAGCGGGCCCGGGCGAGGCCCAGATGGGACAGCCGCCCGAACATGACCAGGTTCTGCCGCGCGCTCAAGATCTCGTCGACGGCGGCGTTCTGACCGACCAGTCCCATGCGCGAGCGCACCTGTGCGGCCTGCCGTACGACGTCGTGACCCGCCACCGCGGCGCAGCCGCCGTCGGGCCGGAGCAGCGTGGTCAGCATCCGCACGACCGTCGTCTTGCCCGCGCCGTTGGGGCCCAGCAGCCCGCACACCGTGCCCTCGGGCACGGCCAGGTCGAAGCCCTCGACCGCCCAGGTGTCGCCATAGCGCTTGCGCAGCCCCTCCGCGACCACTGCGAACGTCATTCTCAGTCTCCGTCCAGTCGATTCCGTACGCCGTACCGTACACCATACGGTACGGCCGCGAGGATAGACTTCGCGGCGATGACGGAGTACACGGGCAGGGGAGATCCGGCACGCAGCCTGGCCATCCTGTGGCGCACGGGCGAGCGGGCGAGCAGGAAGGGCAAGCCCGACCTGAGCGTGGACCTGATCGTGCGGGCGGCCATTGAGGTGGCCGACGCCGAGGGGATCGCCGCGCTGTCGATGCGCAAGGTGGCCGAACGGCTCGGCGTCGGCACGATGTCGCTCTACACCTACGTGCCGGGCAAGGCCGAGCTGCTCGACGTCATGCTCGACACCGTGTGCGGCGAGGTGGCCATGCCCGAGGACGTCCCCGGGGGCTGGCGCGGCAGGCTGGAGCTGATCGCCAGGGAGAACCTCGCCCTCTTCCAGCGGCACCCGTGGATGTCGCAGGTCTCCGCCAGCCGTCCGCCGCTGGGGCCGAACATCGTCGCCAAGTACGACTACGAGCTGCGCGCGGTCGACGGCATCGGGCTGGACGACCTCGAGATGGACTCGGTGATCACACTGATCGACGGCTACGTCGCCGGCGCCGCGCGAGGCGCTGTGGAGGCGGCCCAGGCCGAGGGGAGCACCGGGATGACCGATGAGGAGTGGTGGTACGCCCATTCCCCGTTTTTCGCGAAGGTCTTCGATCCCGCCCGCTACCCGATCGCGACCCGCGTCGGCGCGGCGGCGGGTGAGGCGCACAACGCGGCCTACGACCCCCGGCACGCGTTCGAGTTCGGCCTGCAGCGGGTGCTCGACGGCATCGAGACGTTCATCGGGTCCCACGCGGTGCGCCCGGCCGAGTCCGGGGATGCTGAACGGTAGGTCCGTCCGTCCGGGGCGGTGGGCGGGGGAGACGGGATGCGGGCTTCGGCGACCGCCGCGAACGCGGGAAGGTGGGTCCGGCTCGGGCCGCAGATCCTGGCGACCGCGCTGACGCTGGCGACGGGAGCCACCAACGCGATCAGCTTCTTCGGGCTGGGCGGCGTCTTCACCAGCGTCATGACCGGGAACCTCGTCCTGCTCGGCCTCGCCGCGGGCCGTCCCGACGCGACACTCGCCGCGCACGCGACGGGAGCGATCGCCGGGTTCGTCGCCGGCGTGCTCGCGGGCAGCCACGTGATCGGCCGGACCGGGCCGGGCCATCCGGGCTGGGGCGTCCGGGTGGCGGTCGTGCTGGGGGCCGAGTTCCTGATGCTGGCCGGCCTGCTGGGGGTGTGGGCGGTGGAGGGGGGTCACCCCACGGGTGGCGTGCGTCTCACGCTGGCCGGCGTGGCCTCACTGGCCATGGGCGCGCAGAGCGCGGTGGTCAGGACCTTCGGGATCCCCGGCCTGTCGACCACCTTCTTCACCGGGACGCTCACAGGTGTGGTGGCGGGCCTGGTCACCGAGGGAAAGGTGCAGTGGCACAACGTCGTGCTGCTCACATCAGTGGCGGTCGGGGCCGCGGCCGGCGGGTGGATGGTCGATCACGGGGGGTCTTTTGGCCCCGTGGTGCCCGCCGCGCTCCTGGCGCTCGTGCTCGCCGGTCTGTGGCCGCTCGCCGTACGGCCGAGCCGTACGGCGGCGTGAATCACCCGGACTGCGCGTGGCGCTGCCGGTAGGCCGCCTTCTTGACGCGGTTGCCGCAGGTGTTCATGGAGCACCAGCGGCGGTTCCCCGGCCGGGAGACGTCGACGAACAGGCCGTCGCAGTCCGGGCCGGCGCAGCGGCGCAGGCGCGATCTCATCGGACCGGTGAGGACGTCCACCGCGTCGCGTGCGACGAGAGCGAGAACGTGCCGCACCTGGGCACCCTCCTGGCGCCAGCCGAGCCCGCCGGTCGCGTCCAGTTGGGGCGCGAGGGCCGGCCGCGCGGCCCAGTCGTTGAGGATCTCCGCGTCCTGCGGGCCGGGTGAGGCTCCGGTGCGAACCCGCTCGGCGGCGCGGTCGATCGCCTCGCGCAGGCGGCGTGCTCCGGCGAGCGCGGCGGCGCCGGCCGGGGGAGTCTCGTCGAGCAGTCCGGCTTCCACACACCACCGCGCGAGATCGCCGGGGACGGCGAGCCGTTCAAGGGGGACGGGCGCGCCCCGGTCGCCGAGAGTCGCGGTGAACGTGAAGCACAGTCGCCCGTTGCCGAACCTGAAACCGCTGTCCCCGATGCCGTCCGAATTCGCCACGGAACCACTATAACCGGTTCACCATTAGCTGCGGCCCGGTGCTAACGTGCACGTCCGGTGGGTGCTGGGTAGGACGAGCGCCAGACCCTGACGATGAGAGGCGTGCACGGCCTCCCCGTCTCGCGAGCGGAAGATCGAGGGGATCCAGAGATGACAGCGATGAACGTCGGCTTCGTGGGGCTCGGCGCCATGGGAAGGGGGATGGCGGCCAACCTGGTTCGCGCGGGCCATGCCGTACAGGTCTGGAACCGATCTCCTGAGCCGGTGGCCGAACTCGTCGCCCAGGGCGCCTCCGAGGCGGCCGGGCTGGAGGACGTCTTCGCCAACGACGTCGTCGTCTCGATCTTGTCCGACGACAAGGCCGTCGAGTCGGTCCTGCTGGATCCGCGTCTGCTCGAAGGAGCGGAGGCGACCGTCCACGTCAACATGGCGACGGTCTCGGTCGAACTGACCGACCGCGCCGCCGCCCTCCACGCCGAGCACGGCCTCGGCTACCTCGCCGCGCCGGTGATGGGCCGCTCCGACGTGGCGGCCGCCGGGAAGCTCAACATCGTCGCTGCGGGCGACAGCGGGCTGATCGACCATGTGGAGCCGCTGTTCGCGGCCATGGGGCAGCGCACATGGCGGATGGGTGACAGGCCGCACCAGGCCAACGTGGTCAAGATCGCGGGCAACTTCCTCGTCGCCTGCGCGATCGAGTCCGTCGCCGAGGCCTGCGCCCTCGCGGAGGCGAGGGGGATCAGGTCCGCCGATCTCGTCGACCTGCTCACGAGCACGATCTTCCCGGGCGTGATCTACACCGGCTACGGATCCATGGTCGCCGAGCGGCGCTACGAGCCCGCGGGTTTCCGCCTCGCACTCGGGCTCAAGGACATCTCCCTCGCGCTGACCGCCGGGGCGGAGGCGAACGTGCCGCTGCCGTTCGGGAGCGTGCTGCGCGACTCCTTCGTCGACGCGATCGCGCACGGCGACGCCGACCTCGACTGGGCGGCCGTCGCCGAGGTCATCCGGCGCCGCGCGGGCCTGGCCGAGACGGGATCGTGACGGCGGGACGCGGCATGAGCGGGTTGCCCAGCGAGGCGGAGACGACCTGGAAGCCGTGCCGGAGCATCTCCGCCTCGTAACGGCCCACGGCGTCGAGCAGGGGCACGCCCTTCGCCGCGACGCCTGCCAGCGCCTGCCGCAGGAGTTCGGCGTGGCGAAGGGTGGTGTTGGCGCCCTCGCCGCGACCGGGCGACATGGTGTGCACGGCGTCGCCGAGAAGCGTGACGTCGGTCGTGGCCCAGGGCGCGACGGGCCGCGCGCTGCGCAGTCCGACCGGGAAGGTGGCCGGGACGTCGGCCTCGTCGAGGATCCGCCGGGCCAGCGGGTGGAAGCCGGCGACCATCTCGTACGCCAGCCGGTGCAGGCTCTCCCCGTCGGCCTGCCTGAACTGCTCGGTGCTGAGCGGTGCCCCGGCCGACCAGCCTGCCGGCCCGTCGCTGGAGACCATCCAGGCGAAGTAGCCGGGCATGTCCGTCAGCCGTGCGCCGGGGGCGAGCCGTGCGGCGGCCTCGGGCGCGGGCTCCCTGGTCCTGCACGTGACCACCGACATCGCCGCGCCGTCAGGTGAGATCAGGCGGTTGAAGCTGTCGACGAGGACCTCGGGGACCCAGTCGAGCATGCCGGTTGTGATGGGCGTCCTGCCGTAGACGACGTTCCCGAGGTCGTCGACCTCGGCGCCGGGCAGCAATTGGCGGCGGACCGCCGAGTTGGTCCCGTCGGCGCCGACGAGCAGGTCGCCGGCGGCGGAGGTCCCGTCGGCGAAGTGCGCCCGAACCCGGCCGTCCTCGGCATGGTCGTACCGTACGAACGTCTTGCCGAAGTGGCGGACGTCGTCGAGGCCGGACAGCAGGATCTCGCGCAGCGTCAGCCGGTTGACTCCGAAGAAGACGTCGTCGGGCAGCGGCGGAATGGGCTTTTCGAACTTGGGATTCAGCAGGTGGTCGAGGAAGGCCATCCGCGTGGCCGGCCTGATGGCCGTCGCGACGCAGAGCTGGAACAGGTGGTCCGGCAGGCAGCTTCTGAGGGCGGACGTGCCCTCCTCCTTGAGTGAGATGCGCCAGCCCTGGCCGCGGAACCGGGCGGACTCGTCGCGTTCGTAGACGTCGACACGGATGCCGGACTTCCGCAGTCCCTGGGCGAGGCAGAGCCCGCCGACGCCGCCACCGACGACGAGGACGTGCGGGCCGTTCAAAGGATCTTCATTCATGTGGGGGTCCTTTCGGGGGAACGGCCTCACCGTAGCCCGATAGCTGTCGCGACAGCAACAGTCGTGCCAGCTACCATGACGCGATGGAAACCCCATCAGCCGGAAGCCGGCCGTTCCAGGACCAGAGCCGCAACGTCCCGATCGCGCTCGTCCTGGGAGGCGGCTCGCTTCTCAACCAGGTAGGCCGCGAGCTGCGCACCGCCGTGGAGAGCCAGCTGGCCCCGTTCGACGTCACGTCCCAGCAGGCGGCGCTCCTTCTTCACGCCGCGCGGCAGGAGGCGAGCCCCAACCAGCTCGCGCCGCAGCTCGGGACCGACACGGCGGGCATGACCAGACTGCTGGACCGCCTGGAGGACAAAGGGCTGGTACGGCGGCGCAGGCACCCCGGCGACCGGCGGTCAATCGTCATCGAGGTGACCGACGAGGGGCGCGCGATCATCCCTCGGGTGGCCCCCGTCTTCGGGCGCGTCACCGGGCGGCTGCTCGCCGGATTCTCCGAGGCGGAGGTGCGGGAGCTCACCGGGATGCTCCAGCGGATGCTGGAGAACCTGACGGGGACCGGGGTCGAAGCCCTGTCATGACCGCTTGGGCGGCTCCGCGGCGATGACCACGATCACGCCGAGGAAGGCCAGCGTCAGGTTCGCGAAGAGCGGATACTCGGACAGGAGGCTCACGCGGGGGACGACGACGCGGTTGAAGAGGTTCAGCACGATCCCGAAGAACGGCTGGACCGCCAGATGGTCGATCGCGCCGCTGACACCCTGGAGGATCATGACGAACCCGGCGAACTGCACGGTTTTTCGCATGGTCGGAACGCTAGGGAACCGTCGCCGGGCCGCGGAACGGCCATGAGGCTTTCCGCGGCCCGCCCGGCGTATCCGTCCGGAGGGCCACCGCCGACCAAAGTAGCGTCTTGCCGGACTTCGGTACCGTCGCCCTTTCCGCAGGGGACCGGATCCCGGCCGATCGGTAGCCTCGAGGCGATGGACACCTCCGCGGCCCGGCGCAGCACCCGGGACTGGATCGTGGACACCTGCCTGTTCCTGTTCGCGGCAGGCTTCGGACTGCTCACGGGCGCCGAGCGCGTTCAGATCGCCATGCCGGAGCCCGCGTGGCTCTTCAACGTCGACCAGATCGTCGCCGCAGCGGGTTGCGCCGCGTTGTGGCTGCGCCGCCGCAGGCCGGTCGAGCTGTCCATGGTGCTGATCGCCCTGTCGACGTTCTCCGAGCTGGTCGCGGGCGCGATGCTGGTGGCCCTGTTCACGGTCGCGGTCCACCGGCCGCCCCGGACGACGGGGATCGTCTTCGGGCTGAGCCTGGTCGCCGGCGTCGTCTACGTCGAGCTGCGTCCTGAGCCGGACACACCCGGGTTCCTGCTGTGGCTGCTCGGCCTCACGATCCAGGGCGCCGCAGTGGGCTGGGGCATGTTCATCCATCACCGGCGGCAGCTGGTGGAGTCCTGGCGTGACCGGGCGGCCCGTGCGGAGACCGAGGCGCACCTCCGTGCGGAGCAGGCCCAGTCGCGCACGCGTGAGGCCATCGCCAGGGAGATGCACGACGTGCTCGGCCACCGGTTGTCCCTGCTCAGCGTGCATGCCGGTGCGCTGGAGTACCGCCCCGACGCCCCGCCCGAGGACATCGCCCGCGCGGCCAAGGTCATCAGGGAGAGCGCCCACCAGGCGCTGCAGGACCTGCGCGAGGTCATCGGCGTCCTCCGCGCCCCGGTCGGCGAGCTGCCACAGCCCACCTTCGCGGACATCCACCAGCTCGTCGCCGAGTCGGTCGAGGCGGGGATGCGGGTCGACCTGCGCGAGGAGACCGGCGGCCCGGTCCCCGACAGCATGGGCCGCACGGCCTACCGCGTGATCCAGGAAGGCCTGACCAACGCCAGAAAGCACGCCGCGGGGGCCGATGTGCGGCTGCGGGCGGCGGGAGCGCCCGGACAGGGGCTGACCGTCGAGGTGGGCAACGGCGCCCTGCCCGGAGAGCGGCGGCCGGGTGAGCGGCACCGTCAGTGGCGGCACGGCCAGGGACTCCTCGGGCTGGCCGAACGCGTCGCGCTCGCCGGCGGGCGGCTGGAGCACGGCCCGACCGAGGAGGGCGGCTGGCGGCTGACGGCGTGGTTACCCTGGCCGACATGACAGACCCTCTCCCCGTGGGCGTGCTCATCGTCGACGACGATCCCCTGGTGCGTGCCGGGCTGACGATGATGCTCGGCGGCGCGTCCGACATCCGCGTGGTCGCCGAAGCGGGCGACGGCACCCAAGTGCTGGCCCTCGTCGACCTCCACGGCCCCGACGTGGTGCTGATGGACATCCGGATGCCCGCGATGGACGGGCTCTCCGCCACCGAGGCCCTGCGCGCGCGCCCGGACGCGCCCGAGGTCGTCGTCCTGACCACCTTCGACGCCGACGAGCACGTGCTCCGCGCCCTGCGCGCCGGAGCGGCCGGATTCCTCCTCAAGGACACCCCGCCCGACGAGATCGTGGCCGCGGTGCGCCAGGTCGCCAAGGGCCACCCCGTGCTCTCCCCGGCGGTCACCCGGCGCCTCATCGCCCGGGTCGCCGGCTCCGGCCAGGACCGGCGCCGCGCTGACGCCGGGCGGCGCCTCGCGCTTCTCAACGACCGCGAACGCGAGGTGGCCGTCGCGGTCGGAGAAGGCAGGTCCAACGCGCAGATCGCCGCCGTCCTCTATCTCGGCGTGCCCACGGTCAAGACACACGTGTCGAGAATCCTCACCAAGCTCGGGCTCAACAACCGCGTGCAGATCGCCCTGCTGGTCCACGACGCCGGCCTCCTCGACGAGCAGGACGCGGCCGGTTAATCGATCGACGTGGCGTGCCGCGGGCCGCTATTCTCCCTGGTCGTGCAGGAAATCGATGCGGAAATCAAGGCAGATGTCGACCAGAACCGCGGCACGCGGCTTCCGGCGGACATGCCCATCCGCCGGCTCGGCATCGACGACCTCCCCGACTGCATGCTGCTGGCGCAGGACCGGGAGTGGCTGAGCGAAGAGCACAGATGGCGCCTGCTGTTCGATGTGGGCGAGGTCTACGGCATCGACGCCCCCGGCGGCGGGCTGGCCGGGGCGGTGGTGTCGAGCCGGTACGGCACGGGGATCGCCGCGATCGGCATGATGCTCGTCGCGCGCGAACACGAACGCCGGGGCCTCGGCAGGCGGCTCATGACGCACGCACTGGACCGGAGCGGCACGGCAAGCGTCTGGCTGAGCGCCACCGACTACGGGCGTCCCCTCTACGAACGCCTGGGCTTTCGCGCCATCGGCCATTGCAGCGCGTACACGGGGTCGTTCCGCTCCTCGCGCTCGGACCCGGCCCGGCCTGTGTCGCGCCCGATGGCCGCCTCCGACCTCCCCGCGGTGCTCGCTCTGGACGCCGAGGTGTGCGGCGTGCCGCGCACCGAACTCGTCACCCGGCTGCCCGCGTTCTGCACGTCGATGCGAGTCGTGGAAGGGCCCTCGGGCATCACGGGGTACGGCGGTGCCTGGCGCAACGAGAGCGTCACCGCGCTCGGACCACTGATCGCCGGTGACGAGCCGACGGCCTTGGCGCTGCTCTCCGACCTGGCGGCGGAGGCCGAGGGCACGCTGCGCGTCGACGTGGAGCACCGATGGCCGGCCCTGATCGACTGGGCCGTGGAACACGGCCTCAGCCGGGCGTTCACGACGGCCGTCATGATTCGCGGCGCGGACCTGCCCGGCGACCGAGACCGGTTGTTCCTCCCGGTGGCGCTCGCTCTCGGCTGAGCCTGAGGGGCGTTCACACCTGCGACTCCTCAACCGGCGTCCGTCGGGCCGCGAGCAGCGCCGCCGCCTGGCCGACGGCCTTCCACAGCGCGGGGTCGTCCCAGTAACCGGTGTGGCTGCCGACCCGGGGTGCCGGCTCGCCGTACCGGAACGTGCTGGTGGGCGGGTCGGGTATCTCGACGTCATCGCAGGCGGCACCGACGGCGGCGGGACCGCCCACGTAGTCGGTCAGGTAGTACAGGTTCTCCCATCGTTCGATCCGCAGGCGGCTCAGCACGTCCTGGTTGAAGTATGCGGGAAAGCCCCAGTTGTAAAGCTTGTGAACCGGAGCGCCGAACGTCACGAGCGACACCCGGTCGTCCGGGCTGCGGCGATCCGGCTGCGCGAGAGCGGCGGCGGCCAGCACCGAGCCCTGGCTGTGCGCGGTGAGCAGAATCCGGCCACCGTTGTCGTGCAACCACCAGATCCGGCGCTGGAGTTCCGGCACCGCGCGCTCGGCGTACGACGGCGGAGCGAACGGATGGTAGGAACGCGGCCAGAACGTGCCGACGTCCCACAGGACGCCGATCACCTTGCGCCGCCCGAGGTCGCTCCAGCCGGATCGCAACAACACGATGAGCAGCGGGGGGAGCGCCGCGGCGACCGTCGTGCCGAGGCCGATCATCCACGGGGGCGCCCCACCGGCGTCGTCCAGTTGCATGGAGGCGACCAGGAACACCCCCGCGACGACGACGGCGGTGAAGAGCAGGTCCAGATCCAGGGGTGACCGGCCGATGCGCTGCCAGGCGGCCACGGTCCGGGCCCAGGGCCGGACGCGCAGCCAGTCGTGGACGGCCGGGTCCTGTACGGCAGGGTCGGAGACGGTGGAGGCCACCCATTCCGCGGGACCGTCGAGGGGTGGGGCGCCGTCCCTCTCCTGCGCGAGATACGCCTGCCGGGTCCGTTCCGCGGTCGGGCCGCTCGCGGCACGCCAGATCAGGACGCCCTGCCAGAGCAGGAACAGCAGGAGAACCGCCCCCGGAAGCAGGACCAGGTACGGCGCGAACGGCCGGATGACCTGGAACACGGCGATGACGGGCTCCTCGGGCGGCAGAAGGTAGTCCGTCTCCGAGTAGTGGATCGCGCCCACCGTGTCCGCGACCCTGATCAGCAACCCGAGCATGAAAACGTTGAGCACCCCCGCCGCGAGCGCCATCACGACGAACGGCGCCGCCCAGCGGAACCTGTCGTAGCTTCGGCGTGCCACCTGGCCCGCGAGGCCCAGCCCTGCGGCGAGCGCCAGAACGGCGACCATCCGGACGCCGGTCAACTCCGCCACGTCCGTGACCCAGAGCGCCAGCAGCGTCGCCGCCACGGTGGCGATCAACAGGAGCCACCCGCTCGTCCGCAGGGCCGTGCCGGCGAGCACCGCGAGCAGCAACAGCGTGAGAGTCGCGGCGACCGCGCCGTTGGTGAGGTTCACGGCCTGCCCCATGCCGGGCAATTCGCCCTCCACGAAGGCGACGGCCGGCTGGAGCCAGGCGAAGATCGCCGACAGGACCAGGGCGGCCACGGCGAACCCGAGCATGGTCCCGGCCAGCTTCTCGGGCCACCGTTTCGCCGTCTCGGCGACCAGCGCGACGGCCACACCGGCCAGGACGATGCCGCTCAGCATCAGCGCGCCCACCGCGAGGGGCCGCTGCTCCACGTCGACCGTCGACCGTACGGTGTGGGCGATCAGCGCGGCCAGCATGGCGACCGCCGCCGCCAGGTGCGCCGTGCCCAGCCGGGAGGTCGCACGCCTGCCGTTCCAGAAATCGGGATGTGCGAGCCCGGCGGTCAGCGCGGCCGCGCTGCGTGCGGGATCGGGCGCGGGAAGAGGGCCGCGGGCCGGCGGCCGCACCGTCTCATACCGGCCCAGCGTCCGGCGGGAGAGCACGATCATGATCGCGATCGCCAGCAGGGGGACGGCCGCGGCGAGGAGGATCCGCCGCCCGGGATGGTCCTGGACGAACCCGAACTGGAGCCCGAACCCGTACAGCGGCCACGGGTCGACGCACTCGGCGCGGCCGCCGCACTGGTATCCGAGGTAGTCGACGGGGATCCAGGTGAGGAACAACACGGCGTTCAGCGTCACGGCGAGCGCCGCCCAGCGGACCGCCGCCCGGTAGACCGCGAAGGTGCGTGGACGGTCCAGCAACCGGGACGGGAACATCCATCCGGCGAGGTTCGCCAGCAGGAACGGCAGGAGCAGCAACCACAACACCCGGGCGCCGCTCCGCGAGGTCAGCCCACCCCAGGAGTACGCCTCGATGTGGCGGCCCTCCCCGTCGGGCCTGCGGTAGAACCCCGCGATCGCGTCTCCGCCGACCTGCTGAAGCGGATACTCGCCCAGCAGACTCCGCGGTGACGCGCCGCCCACGCCGTGGAGGCGGATCTCGGTCACGCCGTCGGAGTGGGGCTCCGGCGGGACGAGCCCTGCCACCAGGCCTGACACTGACTCCGTCTCGGACACGGCCATCACGGCCTCCCGTTGGTCCGCTGATCGGTTGTGCCGCGATTGGACCATATGGAACGGTGCAACGCACGATATTCCGCGACATGATCTCCCGCGGTTCCCGAAGGCCCGCCACCTGGACGGCATGCCGCTGCGCTTCGTCGGCCGCCGAAATTTCCGGAGCCTACGGTGTCGAGGCCGGCCTCGTACTCGCGTCCTCAGCGAACGCGGCCGATCCGATGGCCGCGTCTCTTCCCGTTCTCACGGAAACCTTCAGAGATTCCATGAGAACCGAGAGAGCTGCCCCTTGGCTGAAACGGAGACCGATCATGACCGACGAATCCCCGATCACCGATGACCGCAGGCCCGCGCTGGTGGTGACCGCGATGACCGACCACGACCCCCGCCGACCTCGCCCCTTTCACCGCGCAGGACCTGGATGAGGCCCGCAGCCGCATCACCCGCCTCGCCCAGATCTGGACGGACCGGCTGGACGCACTCACGCCTGAGCAGCTCGACCACTCGCCCGGCGACGGCTGGACCTTCCGCCGGCTCGCCCTCCACCTGGGCGGATCGATTTACTACGCCGACGCCGTGGGAGCCCTGGTCCCGGCGGTGACCGCCCGCTGACCGTCAGACGGGGTGCGGCAGCCGCGCCGCGGCCCTGGCCACGTTGCCCGGCATACGGCCGAAGATCAGGCCGTGCAAGGGGGAGATGCCCCGCCAGTAGAGGTGGCCGAGCAGGCCGTGCGGGTGGAAGATCGCCCGCTGGTGGTAGACCGTCCGGCCGTCCTCCTCGTGGCAGGCGAGCTCCAGCCAGGCCAGGCCGGGCAGCCGCATCTCGGCGCGCAGCCGGAGCAGCGTCCCGGGGACGATCTCCTCCACCCGCCAGAAGTCGACCGCGTCCCCGACGCGCAGCCTGCGGGCGTCGCGGCGGCCCCGGCGCAGGCCCACTCCGCCCATGAGGCGGTCCAGCAGCCCGCGGATCCGCCAGGCGACGGGCAGGGAGTACCACCCGTTGTCGCCTCCGACGCCCTCGATGACCTGCCACAGCGCGGCAGGGGAGGCGTCGACGACTTTGCTGCGTTCGTCGACGTAGAGGCTGCCGCCCGCCCAGTCGGGGTCCGTCGGAAGCGGGTCGCTCGGCGCGCCCGGGGTCGAGGCCGACGACCAGCGGGTGGCGACGTCGGCCTCCTTGATCCGCCGGAGGGCCAGATCCACGGCCTGACGGAATCCGATGAGCCCTTCAGGGAGGTCGGGGACGTACCGGGTGATGTCGTGCTCGTGGCAGATCGCCTCGTTGCGCAGCGACTCCACGAGCGGGCGGGCGACTCCGGCGGGCACCGGAGTGACCAGCCCGACCCAGTAGCTCGACAACCGCGGGGTGAGCACCGGCACGGGGATGATCACTCGTGGAGGCAGGCCGGCGACGTCGGCGTATCCCTGCATCATGTCCGCGTAGGACAGGACGTCGGGGCCGCCGATGTCGAAGGCCCGGCTCACCTGGGTGGGCAGTTCCGCGCCGGCCACCAGGTAGCGAAGCACGTCCCTGATCGCGATCGGCTGTGTCAGCGTGCGCACCCAGCGGGGCGTGGTCATGATCGGCAGACGCTCGGTGAGGTGGCGCAACATCTCGAACGACACCGACCCCGAGCCGATGATCATCGCTGCGCGGAACGCGACGGCCGGGACACCGGAGCCGAGCAGGATCCGCTCGACCTCTCCCCGTGAGCGCATGTGCGGCGACGGCCTGGTGGCCGTGGTGAGGCCGCCGAGGTAGACGATCCGGCGGACACCGGCCTCCCCTGCCGCGGAGGCGAAGACCTCGGCCGCCCGCCGGTCCCTCCTGGCGAAGTCGCGTCCTGACCCCATCGTGTGGATGAGGTAATAGGCGACCTCGACGCCGTCGAGTGCGGCCCGGGTCTGCCGGGGCGTCAGCGCGTCGGCCTCGCGGACCTCCACCCGGTCGCGCCAGGTCTGGTCACGCAGCCTGCCGGCGGCCCTGGCCATGCACCGCACCTCATAACCGGCGTCCAGCAGTTGCGGCACCAGCCTTCCGCCGATGTAGCCCGTGGCCCCCGTCACCAGACACCGGGTCATCACCCCCACCCCCGAAGGGGTACATACCCGAAGCCGGCGTGAGTTCTTGCATGCCGCCCTGGTCCGCGGATCGTCGCTGAATGCGAATCACTCACGCCGGCGTACGGAGGTCACTACTCGGATCTCAATCTCGACGGACCGGCCCGTTATGCGGCGGAATGGTCCGGCAGAATGAGATCGTTGCGGATCTCATTCCGGTCAGTAGAACACCTGGTTGCCGGAGTATTTGCAACCCCACACCTGAAGAGGAGTTCCCGCGACCGTTCCCTGACCCAGTACGTCAAGGCAGTAGTTCGTGTCGTCGCGACGGAACGAATAACCGGACTTCGATCCCTCGGGCGTCGTCACCGAGCCTACGTATTCCTGAACCCACCGCTGGTTCGGATAGCCCGAGTTGCAGTCCTGTTGCTTCACGCGGGATCCGTTGGCGGGATTCGTGACGAGGTCGAGGCACTTTCCGGTGTAGTAATTCCGCATCTGGTACGCGTACGAGCCGTCGGCGAAGTTGATGCGGTGCAGGCACCAGTACTGGCTTTCGCCGTTGTACCAGTTCCAAATATGCGACAACGCGCCGTTGGCCGTGGACGGACCGGCGATGTCGATGACCATGCGCGTGCTCTGCGCCCTGCTGGCCGCGGCCGCTCCCCACCAGAATCCCTGGTTGCCGACGTTCCAGTCGGCGCCGTAGCGGGACGAGCAGATGCTGGCCGCGGCCTGAGCGGGTTGGGCGGTGACCAGTGGCACGGCCACGAGGGCGGCGGCCGCGGTGATCAGCGCCATGGTTAATCGGGTGAACCTCCGGCGAAGCATGCTCATGCCGAATTCCCTTCTTCGTGGAATCTTCTCCGTTCGGGCAGCATTGATGAGCCGCCCTGGATCATTCGGTGAATCGTCGGCGCGCGGGTGTCACCGAGAGGCGTCTTATTGCTCTCTCGGCGCGCGAGAACACGTCGTCGACGGAAATGCCGCAGCCCGCTCGAATCCACGGGCCGGAAACGGTGACTCGTCGCCCGGGTGCGGCTCGGCATTTAATGAGGAACGTTCAGGCCAAGACGTGGCGGAACGTGAAGACGCCCATAGGCTTCGACGGCGGACATGGAGGGGCGCGTCTGTGCTGCATGCCTGATTCTCCCCTGATCGTCAGGCGGTGCACGATTGGCTTCCAAATCCGGGGTGTAACCATTGGTGGAGCCCCCGATTTACGCTCACATTACATCCGTGACATCTCCCGTGTAAGGACGGCGGCGGGTCCAAATTCCGATAACTTTGCGTCAATCGCGGTCGCCTCAGGGTGACCGTGCGGCGGCGCGGATCGACGACCCGGGATCCCTCGGGTTCAGGCGCCGGAAGGGGCTCCCGGAATGGCCGCGCCGTACGGCATGCCCGACGCCACGTACGCGTCGTAGAGGGGCTTCCAGGGCTCGGCCGCCTCACCGTGCGGTCCGTCCGTGAGCGCACCGGACAGGTGCTTGCCGAGTTCGGCGAGGCAGACCGACCAGCCGGCGGCGTTGCGCGCGGCGGTGTCCCGTGCCTCGAGGACGTTGATCAGGATGAGGCGGCAGTGGTGCGCGTCGACCGGTTCGAGGTCGAAGCGCAGTTCGTCGCCGCCCCACGAGAAGGCCAGACGCAGGGGCGGCTCGAACGCCAGGACCGTGCCGGCCGTCGGCTCGGTGTTCGGATCGTCGGAGAAAGTGATCTTTCCCCCGGTGTGCGGCTCCAGTTCGACCCTGGAGGGGAACCAGTGGGCCAGTCCCTCCGGGGTGGCGACGGCCGCCCAGATCCGCTCGACCGGGTGCGCGTAGGTGCGCTCGAAGCGCACGGCGGGGCGGCCTTCGTGCTGGACGAACGTTCCGCGGTCCATCAGGGCTCCTTCGTGGTGTCGAGGTGATGTCCGAGGGCGTCGAGCCGGTCGTTCCACAACCGCCGGTACGGCGCGAGCCACGCGTCGAGCGCGGCGAGCGGAGCCGGGTCGATGGCGTAGACGCGACGTTGCGCGTCCTTGTGGACGCGCACGAAGCCCGAGTCACGCAGCACCCTGAGGTGCTTGGACGTGGCCGGCTGGGTCAGGTCGAGCTCATCGACCAGTTCGCCCACCGTGCGGGGACGCTCGCGCAGCAGATCGAGCATCGCGCGGCGGTTGGGGTCGA
This sequence comes from Planotetraspora silvatica, assembly GCF_016863315.1. Taxonomy (GTDB): domain Bacteria; phylum Actinomycetota; class Actinomycetes; order Streptosporangiales; family Streptosporangiaceae; genus Planotetraspora; species Planotetraspora silvatica. The sequence continues at coordinate 66,468 of NZ_BOOQ01000031.1, read as the reverse complement.
TCAGCACGGACCAGATCGCGTCGGACACTCCCTTAACATGCCATAGCCGGAATATACTTGGCAAGGCATATTCGGATTTCAGGCGGCCTTCCGCGTGATCCTCTCCTCGCCGGCATAGACGTTCATGGAGGTGCCGCGGACGAAGCCCAGCAACGTCAGCCCTCGCTCCGCGGCGAGCTCGACGGCCAGCGACGAGGGAGCGGACACGGCGGCGAGCGCCGGGACACCGCCCATGACCGCCTTCTGCACCAGCTCGAACGAGGCGCGCCCCGATACCATCAGCACCGTGGAGGCCAGGGGGAGCCGGCCGCCGCGCAGCGCCCAGCCCAGCAGCTTGTCGACGGCGTTGTGCCTCCCGACGTCCTCGCGCACGCACAACATCTCGCCCGAGGACGTGAACAGGCCCGCCGCGTGCAGGCCGCCGGTCCGGTCGAACACCCGCTGGGCGGATCTGAGCCGGTCGGGCAGGGTCGAGATCAGCGCGGGCTCCAGCCGTACGGGATCGCCCGCGACCTCCCACCGGGCCACGGTGGTGACCGCTTCGAGCGAGGCCTTGCCGCACACCCCGCAGGAGGAGGTGGTGTAGAAGTTGCGCTCCAGCGAGACGGCCGGGGGCTCGACGCCGGGCGCGAGCCGTACGTCGAGGACGTTGTAGGTGTTCTCGCCGTCCACCGTCGCCCCGGCGCAGTAGCGGATGGTGTCGACGTCCTCCGCTGAGCCGATGACCCCCTCGCTCACGAGGAACCCCGCGGCGAGGTCGAAGTCGTCGCCGGGAGTCCGCATCGTGATGGTGAGCGGACTCCCGTTCAGCCGGATCTCCAGCGGTTCCTCCGCTGCCAGCATGTCGACCTTGCGCGTGGCGGCCGAGTCGCGCAGCCGCAGGATGCGGCGCTGGACGGTGACCCTACCCATCGCTCGCCACGTTCTGGACGTGCTGGAACCCGAAGCGCCCCTTGATGCACAGGTTGCCGTGGGTCACCGGGTTGTCGTGCGGCGAGGTGACCTTGACGATCCGGTTCTCCTGGACGTGGAGGGTGAGGTTGCAGCCCACGCCGCAGTAGCTGCAGATCGTCGTGGTCCGCGTCTGCTCGGCCTCGTTCCAGGTGCCGGCGGTCCGCATGTCGAACTCGGACTTGAACGACAACGCCCCCGTGGGGCAGACCTCGACGCAGTTTCCGCAGTACACACAGGCCGAATCGGTCAGCGGCGCGTCGTGCTCGGTGGAGATCGTCGCGTCGAAACCGCGCCCCGCGACTGCGATGGCGAAGCTGTTCTGCCACTGGTCGCCACAGGCGTCGACGCACTTGTAGCACAGGATGCACTTGTTGTAGTCGCGCACGTACAGGTCGTTGTCGACCTTCACAGGCTGCTCGACCGTGGCCGCGTCCGGCCCGAACCGCTCGGGTCTCGCGCCGTACTCCTCGATCCACTCGGCCGCCCGCGGCGTGGTCGACAGGTCGACCGACGACGCGAGCAGTTCCAGGACGACCTTGCGGCTGTGCTCGGCCCGCTCGGTCGACGTCCCGACGACCATGCCGGCCTCCGCCTTGCGCGAGCAGGCGGGCACGAGCGTCCGTGAGCCCTCGACCTCGACGACGCACACCCGGCACGCGTTCTTCGGGGTGAGCGTGTCGCCGTAGCAGAGGGTCGGGACGCCGGTCCCGGTGGCCGTGCACGCGTCGAGGATGGTCGAGCCTTCCGGGACCCGTACGGCCTCGCCGTCGACGGTGATCTCGAGAAGCCGGCGGGGCGGCTGGAGGGGGACGGTCATTTCGCCTCCGAGGGAGAGAAGACGCCGAGCCGGTCGATGGCGGACTCGACCGCGTTCCACGCCGTCTGGCCGAGTCCGCAGATGGACGCGTCACGCATGGCCCGCCCGACATCGCGCAGCAGCGTGAGGTCGTCGGCGGAGTCGGCGCCCGGGGGCCGCCGGCTGATCCGGTGCAGGGCCTCCTCCTGCCGTACGGTTCCCACCCGGCAGGGCACGCACTGCCCGCATGACTCGTCGCGGAAGAACTCCGCGATGCGCAGCAGGATCCTGGCCATGTCCACGGTGTCGTCGAGCACCAGGACCACGCCGGAGCCGAGCGTCGCGCCGGCCGCCCGGGTGCCCTCGAACGTGAGCGGCACGTCGAGTTCGTCGGCCCGGACGAACGCGCCGGCCGCGCCGCCCAGCAGGACCGCCCGCAGGCCGCCGCCGGTCGCGCCTCCCGCCAGTTCGAGCAGGTCGCGCAGGGTCGCCCCGAACGGCAACTCGTAGATGCCGGGCCTGTGCACCGAACCCGACAGGCAGAACAGCTTGGTGCCGGTGGAGGACGGGGTGCCCACCGCGGCGTACGCCGGGGCGCCCATGGTCAGGATGGGCAGCACGTTGACGAGGGTCTCGACGTTGTTGACCACCGTCGGCTTGCCGAACAGGCCCTTCTCGACCGGGAACGGGGGCTTGGTGCGCGGCTCGCCGCGATGGCCCTCGATCGAGTTGAAGATGGCGGTCTCCTCGCCGCAGATGTAGGCGCCCGCGCCCCGGCGGATCTCGATGTCGAAGGAGAAGCCGTGGCCGAGGATGTCGTCGCCGAGGAAGCCGCGCGAGCGTGCGGTGGCGATGGCGAGCTCCAGCCGCCGCAGCGCCCTGGGGTACTCGCCGCGCAGATAGATGAAACCCTTCGGGCAGCCGACGGCGTACGCCGCGACCGTCATGGCCTCCACCAGCGCGTACGGGTCGCCCTCCATGATCACGCGATCCTTGAAGGTGCCGGGCTCGCTCTCGTCGGCGTTGCAGACGAGGTAGTGGGGGTGGTCGGGCTGACGGGCCGTCGCCTCCCACTTGCGCCCGGTCGGGAACGCCGCGCCGCCGCGGCCGACGAGCCCGGATTCGAGCACCTCCCTGATGACCCCGGCGGGCCCGAGGTCGAAGGCGCGGCGCAGCGCGGCGTAGCCGCCGTTGGCGCGGTAGTCGTCGAGGCTCGCGGGATCGGCCCTGCCGATGCGGCGCAGCAGCACCAGGGACGGGTCGCCGGCCTGGGGGACCGCCGCCTCCGCCGCGGGCTCGTCGCGCTCGGTCAGGTCGACGGGCTCGTCGTGGGGGAGGTCGCCGTAGACCGCCGCCTTCGGGGTCTCGCCGGCCTCGAGCGCGAGCGCCGCCGGAGCGCGCTCGCACAACCCCAGGCATGGGCTCGGCGTCCACGACACCCCCGGCGGGCCGTACTGCTCCTCGACGCTGCGCCGTACGGCGTCGGCCCCCCGCGCCTGGCAGGCGAGGTCGGTGCAGACGTGCAGGACGCGCTTGGGGCGCGGTTTCACCGAGAAGAGCGAGTAGAACGTGGCCACGCCGTACGCCTCGGCCGGGGGGACGGTCAGCCGGCGGCAGATGTGGTCGAGCGCCCCCTCGCTGATCCAGCCGATCCGGTCGTTGACCGCGTGGAGCGCGGGGAGGAGCTGGTCACGCCGCTCGCGGGCGGCGTGACCGCCGGAGGCGAACCGGAGGTCCGCCTCGGTGCGTGCTCCGCCCTCCCACGCCGATGGGGGAGGGCCGAGCACGGCGTCGATCGCGGCGCGTTCCTCGGGGGTGGGTTCGACGTCGCGGAACCGCAGATCCATGCGCCCGTCACCCGGCCTTCGCGGGCACGAGCCTGTCGACGCGCACGGCCGCCGCCTTGAACTCGGCCGTGCCCGCGATGGGGCAGGTGGCCTCGATCGTGAGGGCGTTGGTGTCGACCTCGTCGGGGAAGTGCATGGTCATGAAGACCAGGCCGGGCCGCAGCGCCGGGTCGATGTGGACGGGGGCGACCACCGAGCCCCGCCGGGAGCTGATCCTGACCTCCTCACCCGCGGTGACGCCGAGCCGCGCCGCGTCCTCGGGGGACAGCTCGATGTTCTCCCCCCGCCGCAGCGGCGAGGCGAAGCCCGACGACTGCACGCCGGTGTTGTAGGAGTCGAGCCGGCGGCCCGTGGTGAGCCGCAGCGGGTACTCCTCGTCGAGCAGGTCGACCGGGGGAGAGTGCCGCAACACGGCGAACGGCGCGAGCCTGCCGCGCTTGGCGGGGTCGGGGTCCCACAGCCGCCCGTGCAGGAAGGGCGGTTCGAGGGCGTCCTCCGACGGGCACGGCCATTGGATGCCCTGCAGGTCGGTCAGCCGCTGGTAGGTCATGCCCTTGTGGGCGGGGGACACGGCACGCAGCTCGTCCCACACCTGCTCGGAGCCGTCGTAGTCCCAGTCGTGGCCGAGGCGGCGGGCGAGCTCGCAGAGGATCCAGATGTCGTCGCGGGCCTCGCCGGGCGCCTCCAGCGCCTTGCGGACCCGCTGCACCCTCCGCTCGCTGTTGGTGAAGGTGCCGTCGCTCTCGCACCAGGCCGCGGCCGCCGGCAACACCACGTCGGCCATCTGCGCCGTCTTGGTGAGGAAGATGTCCTGCACGACGAGGTGGTCGAGCATGCTCAGCCGCTTGACGCAGTTGAGTGAGTCGGCCTCGGACTGCACCGGGTTCTCCCCGATGAGGTAGCAGGTGGTGACCTCGCCCTCGGCCATCGCCTCGAGCATCTCGGTCAGGTTGAGCCCGTACCGGGGCTGGATGGGCACGTCCCACGCCTGCTCGAAGCGCGCGCGGATCTCGGGGTCGAGGATGTCCTGGAACCCGGGGAGCCGATTGGGGATGGCGCCCATGTCGCCGCCGCCCTGCACGTTGTTCTGACCGCGCAGCGGCGACAGGCCCGAGCCGTACCGGCCGACGTGGCCGGTGAGCAGCGACAGGTTGATCAGCGCGCGCACGTTGTCGGTGGCGTTGTGGTGCTCGGTGATGCCGAGCGTCCAGCAGAGCTGGGCGCGGTCGGCCCGGGCGTAGGCGTGGGCGAGCTCGCGGATCGCCTCCGCCGGGACTCCGGTCACCTGCTCGGCCACGGTGAGGGTCCACGGCTCGACGGACGCGGCGTACTCCTCGAAGCCCTCCGTCGCCCGCTCGATGAACACCTGGTTGTGCAGGCCGGAGTGGATGATCTCCCGCGCGACCGCGTGGGCGAGGGGGATGTCGGTGCCGACGTTGAGCCCGAGCCAGCGGTCGGCCCATTCGGCCGTCCCGGTGCGCCGGGGGTCGACGGCGAACATGCGGGCGCCCTTGCGAATCCCCTTCAGCACGTGCTGGAAGAAGATCGGGTGGGCGTTGCGCGCGGCGGAGCCCCACATCACGATGACGTCGGCCTCCTCGACCTCCTGGTAGGAGGACGTGCCGCCGCCGCTGCCGAACGCGGCCGACAGTCCCGCCACGCTCGGTGCGTGGCAGGTGCGGTTGCAGGAGTCGACGTTGTTGGTCCCGATGACCACGCGGGTGAACTTCTGGCCCACGTAGTTCATCTCGTTGGTCGACCGGGCGCACGAGAGCATCGCGAACGCGTCGGGCCCGTGTGCCTGGATGTTGCGGCGGAACCCCTCCGCGGCGCGGCCGAGGGCCTCTTCCCAGGTGGCCCTGCGGAGCTCGCCGTTCTCACGCACGAGGGGATGGGTCAGCCGGTCGTAGTGCTCGGCACGTTTCCTCTTCATGCGCCGTCCTTTCCCGATTCTGTATGCGGTCTACAGTATTCCGGATCACGCGACCGGAACAAGGCTCTGCCTCACCTGCTCGTCCAGCAGGTCGGTCACCGAGTGGATGGCGCGCAGGGTGGGGACCGGCGTGCCGGTGAGATCGGCCAGTTCCACGACGGCGGCGAGGATCACGTCCAGCTCCAGGGGCTTCCCCTTCTCCAGGTCCTGGAGTGTGGAGGTCTTGTGCTCGCCCGCCTTCTCCGCGCCGGCGAGACGGCGCTCGATCGAGATGTGCGGGTCGCAGCCGACCCGCCTGGCCACGTCGACGGTCTCGCGCATCATCGCGACGACGAGCTCGCGCGTCCCCTGGTGCCGGCAGATCCCGGCCATGGTGGCCCTGGTCAGGGCGCTGATCGGGTTGAAGGCGATGTTGCCCATCAGCTTCACCCAGATGTCGCGCCGCAGGTCGGACTCGACGGGGCACTTGAGCCCGCCGGCGACCATGGCCTCGCTGAGCGACAGGCACCGGGCGGACAGCTCCCCGCTCGGCTCTCCGATGGAGAAGCGGGTGCCCTCCAGGTGCCGGATCACGCCCGGCTCCTCGATCTCGGTGGCGGCGTAGACGACGCACCCGATGGCCCGCTCCAGGGGGAGCGCGGCCGTCACGCTGCCGCCAGGGTCCACGCTCTCGATGCGGTAGCCCTCGTAGGGGCCGGGAAGCCGGTGGAAGTACCACCAGGGGATGCCGTTCTGTGCCGCGACGATTCCCGTGTCCTCGTGGAGCAGCGGGCGGATCATGCCGTCGGCCGCGGCGTAGGAGTTGGCCTTGAGGCCGAGGAAGACGAAGTCGACCGGGCCGACCTCACTCGGATCGTCGGTCGTGTGCGGGTGGGCGGTGAAGTCCCCCCGGGGACTCAACACGCGGACGCCTGACTCCCGCATGGCCGCAAGGTGGGCCCCGCGGGCGATGAGATGCACCTCGACGCCGGCGGTATGCAGGGCTGCGCCCACATACGCGCCGATGGCGCCGGCGCCAAGAACAGCGACCTTCACAGTAGCTCCGTTCTCGCGTCGACTGTGCATTCGGTATACAGTATGGCAAAAATGAGGTCAAGGAGCCGCTGATGACCGTCACCGACAGGGTTCGGTTAAGGGGATCGACCGCGGTCGTGGCGGATCCGCCGAGACGGGACCGGCCCGAGGCCGCGGTCCCGTGGGACACCGCGCGCAGGATCGCGGCCCAGGCGGTGCGCCCGCTTCCCCCTTCCGGCCTGCCCCTTCCGCAGGCCGCCGGGTGCCGCCTGGCGGAGCCGTTGCGCGCCCTGGTCGACCTGCCCCGTGACGACGTGTCCGCGATGGACGGCTACGCGGTGGCGGGTCCCGCGCCGTGGCGGGTCGTCGGCCGGGTGCTGGCGGGAGGGGCCCGGCATGACGGCGCCCTGCCGCCGGGCACGGCCGTCGAGATCGCCACGGGCGCCCCCGTCCCCGAGGGCGCGGACTCGGTGCTGCCGTACGAAGGGGCGGCCGTGCGGCGCGACCTGACCACGATCGAGGTGTCGGGGGAGTCCCCGCCCGGCCGCCACATCCGCCGCCGCGGCGAGGAGTGCACCGAGGGCACCGCCGTCCTGGCCGCCGGGGCGCCGGTGACGCCGGTGGTCCTCGGGCTCGCCGCCGGGCTCGGCCACGACACCCTGCGGGTCCGCCCGCGGCCCCTCGTCACCGTGCTGGTCACGGGGGACGAGGTGGTGGGCTCCGGCCTGCCCGCCGAGGGGAGGGTCCGCGACGCGGTCGGGCCCTTCCTGCCGGGTCTGGTCGGCTGGGCGGGCGGGACGACGGGGGAGCCGCGGTGGGTGCCGGACGGCGAGGCCGCGCTGACCGCGGCCCTCGCCGCACACGGCGGGTTCGAGCACGTGACGGCCGTCTGCGGGGCGTCCTCCAAAGGCCGGGCGGATCATCTGCGTCCCGTGCTGGCGCGGCTCGGCGCCGACATCCTCGTGGACGGCGTGGCCGTACGGCCGGGCCATCCGCAGTTGCTCGCGCGCCTTCCGGGAGGCCGGCTCGTCGTGGGGCTGCCCGGCAACCCCTACGCCGCCCTGTCGGCGGCGCTCACCCTGCTGGTCCCGGCGGTCCGCGGACTGCTCGGCCTGCCGGAGGCCCGCGGCGAGCGCACCTCGCTGGCCGTGCCGGTGCCGGCGCACCCGTCGGACACCCGCCTGGTGGCGGTCCGCCGCTCGGCCCGGGGGGCGATCCCCGTCGGGCACGACCGTCCCGGGTCGTTGTGGGGCGCGGCGCTGGCCGACGGGCTTGCCGTGGTTCCGCCCAGGTGGGAGGGCGGTCAGGTCGAGCTGCTCGCCCTTCCCCACTGAGACGTCCTCCGGCCCCCGGGGCGAAAGGGTCTGGACATCGCCCGGACACCGGAGTACACCTGCAACATACGGTATGCAGTATGGAGTTAACGCGAATCGCGACAGCGAGAGGACGAACACAGATGACAGCGGATGCCGTACCGGAAACGATCTCCGGCGGTCACCTGGTGGCCAAGGCGCTCAAGGCGGAGGGGATCGATGTGATCTTCACGCTGTGCGGCGGCCACATCATCGACATCTACGACGGTTGCATTGACGAGGGCATCGAGGTCGTCGACGTCCGGCACGAGCAGGTGGCCGCGCATGCCGCCGACGGCTACGCGCGCATCACCGGGAAACCCGGCTGCGCCGTCGTGACCGCGGGCCCCGGCACCACCGACGCCGTGACCGGCGTGGCCAACGCCTTCAGGGCCGAGAGCCCGATGTTGCTCATCGGCGGTCAGGGGGCGCTCAGCCAGCACAAGATGGGCTCGCTGCAGGACCTCCCGCATGTGGACATGATGACGCCGATCACCAAGTTCGCCGCGACGGTGCCGTCGACGGAGCGGGTGGCCGACATCGTGTCGATGGCCTTCAGGGAGTGCTACAACGGCGCCCCCGGGCCGTCGTTCCTGGAGATCCCGCGCGACGTGCTCGACGCCAAGGTCCCGCTGGACAAGGCGCGCATCCCGGAGGCGGGACGATACCGCGCCTCCACCCGCCAGGCCGGCGACCCGGCGGCGATCGAGCGCCTCGCCGACCTGATCGTCCACTCGGAGAAGCCGGCGATCCTGCTGGGCAGCCAGGTCTGGACCTGCCGGGCGACCGCCGACGCCGTCGACTTCGTCCGCGCGCTCAACGTCCCGGCGTACATGAACGGCTCGGGCCGCGGCACGCTGGCGCCCGGCGACCCGCACCACTTCCAGCTGTCCCGGCGCTACGCCTTCAGCGAGGCCGACCTCATCATCATCGTCGGCACGCCGTTCGACTTCCGCATGGGGTACGGCAAGCGCCTGTCCCCGAGCGCGAAGGTGGTCCAGATCGATCTCGACTACCGCACCGTCGGCAAGAACCGCGACATCGACCTCGGCATCGTCGGCGACGCCGGGCTCGTGTTGTCGGCGGCCGCCGCCGCGGCCACCGGCCGTGAGGACAACGGCAGCGCCCGCAGGAAGAAGTGGATCGAGGAACTGCGCGAGGTCGAGACCAAGGCGTTCGAGAAGCGGCTGCCCCGGCAGCTGTCCGGCTCGCAGCCGATCGACCCCTACCGGCTCGTCCACGAGATCAACGAGTTCCTCACCGAGGACACGATCTACATCGGCGACGGCGGCGACATCGTCACCTTCTCCGGCCAGGTCGTCCAGCCCAAGTCGCCGGGCCACTGGATGGACCCGGGCCCGCTCGGCACCCTCGGCGTCGGCGTCGCCTTCGCGATGGCGGCGAAGTTCGCCCAGCGGGACAAGGAGGTGCTGTGCCTGTTCGGCGACGGCGCCTTCAGCCTCACCGGGTGGGACTTCGAGACGATGATCCGCTTCGACCTGCCGTTCATCGGGGTCATCGGCAACAACTCCTCGATGAACCAGATCCGCTACGGCCAGGCCGCCAAGTACGGCGAGGACCGGGGGCGCGTCGGCAACACCCTGGGCGACGTCAGATACGACGAGTTCGCCCGGATGCTCGGCGGGTACGGCGAGGAGGTCCGCGACCCGGCCGGCATCCGCCCGGCGCTGGAGCGGGCCCGCGAGTCGGGCAAGCCCTCGCTGATCAACGTATGGGTCGACCCGGAGGTCTACGCCCCCGGGACCATGAACCAGACCATGTACAAGTAGGGGGCCTCGATGAGCAGCGCACTCGAAGGTGTCCGCGTCCTCGACATGACCCACGTCCAGTCCGGCCCCTCCTGCACCCAGCTCCTCGGCTGGCTCGGGGCCGACGTCGTCAAGCTCGAGTCGCCCACGGGCGACATCACCCGGCAGCAACTGCGGGACGTTCCGGGCGTGGACAGCCTCTACTTCACCATGCTCAACTGCAACAAGAAGAGCATCACGCTCAACATGAAGAGCGAGCGGGGGAAAGAGATCTTCACGGAGCTCGTGCGCGACGCGGACATCCTCGTGGAGAACTTCGGTCCGGGAGCCGTCGACCGCATGGGCTTCACCTGGGAGCGGCTCCAGGAGCTCAATCCGCGGCTGATCTACGCCTCCATCAAGGGCTTCGGCCCCGGGCGGTACGCCGACTTCAAGGCCTACGAGGTGGTCGCCCAGGCGATGGGCGGCTCGATGAGCACCACCGGCTTCGAGGACGGCCCGCCGCTCGCGACGGGCGCGCAGATCGGCGACTCGGGCACCGGGATCCACACGGTGGCCGGCATCCTCGCCGCCCTCTACCAGCGGACCCAGACGGGCCGCGGCCAGCGGGTCCAGGTCGCGATGCAGCACGCCGTGCTGAACCTGTGCCGGGTCAAGCTGCGCGACCAGCAGCGCCTCGCCCACGGGGGGCTCGCCGAGTACCCCAACCGGACCTTCGGCGACGACGTCCCCCGCTCGGGCAACGCCTCGGGAGGCGGTCAGCCGGGATGGGCGGTCAAGTGCGCCCCCGGCGGGCCCAACGACTACATCTACGTGATCGTGCAGCCTCCCGGCTGGGCCCCCCTGGCCCGGATCATCGGCCGCCCCGAACTCGCCGACGACCCCGAGTGGTCCACGCCCGCGGCCCGGCTGCCCAAGCTGGACAAGATGTTCCAGCTGATCGAGGAGTGGACGAGCCTGCACGGCAAGTGGGCGGTCCTCGACGCGCTGAACGCGGAGAACATCCCCTGCGGCCCGATCCTGTCGACCAAGGAGCTCATCGAGGACGACTCGCTGAGGGCCGAGGGCATCATCGTCGACGTCGACCACCCCGAGCGCGGCGTATTCGCGACGGTGGGCAGCCCCCTGCACCTGTCGGACTCCCCGGTCAACGTGACCACCCCGCCGCTTCTCGGCGAGCACAACCAGGAGATCTACGCGAACCTCGGCGTCACCGCCGAGGAGCTCGCCGAGCTGAAGTCGAACGGAGTCATCTGATGCCGAACGTCACCCCCGACCCCCAGGCGGTGCGCGAGGTTCTGGACAAGGCGAGGGCCGAGGGCCGTACCGGCCTGACCGCCCCGGAGGGCAAGAGGATCTGCGACGCGTACGGCATCGCCACCCCCGGCGAGGGCCTCGCGACCTCCGCGGAGGAGGCGGCGGCGCTCGCCGCCGAGATCGGCCTCCCCGTCGTGCTCAAGATCGTCTCCCCGGACATCCTGCACAAGACCGAGGCCGGCGGCGTGCTCGTCGGGCTCGCCACGCCCGAGGCGGTACGCGAGGGCTACGCGCAGATCATGGCCGCCGCCGGGGCCTACAACGCCGACGCGGCGATCGACGGCGTCCAGGTGCAGCAGATGATCGGCGGCGGCCACGAGGTGATCATCGGTGCGGTCACCGACCCCACCTTCGGCAAGGTCGTCGCCTTCGGCCTCGGCGGCGTGCTCGTCGAGGTCATCAAGGACGTGACCTTCCGTCTCGCCCCGCTCTCCGGGGACGAGGCCACCGGGATGCTCGACGACATCAAGGCGGCCGAGGTCCTGAAGGGCGCCCGCGGAGCCGCTCCCGCCGACCGGGCCGCGCTCGCGGCGATGATCGAGCGGGTCGGCGCCCTCGTCAGCGACTTCCCCGAGATCACCGAGGTGGACCTCAACCCCGTCTTCGCGACCGCCGAGGGCGCCATCGCCGCCGACGTGCGCATCCTGCTGGCCGCCGGGCCGGTCGTCGAGCCCGTACGGCTTCCGCGCGACCAGATCCTCGCCTCCATGAACCGGATCTTCAAGCCCCGGTCGGTGGCAGTGATCGGCGCGTCGGGGGAGACCGGGAAGATCGGCAACTCGGTCATGCGGAACCTCATCAACGGCGGCTACCGGGGCCACATCTACCCGATCAACCCGAAGGCGCCGGAGATCCTCGGCCTGCCCGCCTATCCCGGCATCGCCGACGTCCCCGGCGACGTCGACGTCGCGGTGTTCGCCATCCCGGCGAAGTTCGTGGCCGCCGCCCTGGAGGAGGCCGGCCGCAAGGGCGTCGCCGGGGCGATCATGATCCCGTCGGGCTTCGCCGAGACCGGCAACGTCGAGGGCCAGCAGGAGATCGTCGAGATCGCCCGCAGGCACGGGGTCCGCATGCTCGGGCCCAACATCTACGGCTACTACTACACGCCGGAGAACCTCTGCGCGACGTTCTGCACGCCGTACGACGTGAAGGGCAGCGTCGCCCTGACCTCGCAGAGCGGCGGCATCGGCATGGCCATCCTCGGCTTCAGCCGTACCACCAAGATGGGTGTCTCCGCGATCGTCGGCGTCGGCAACAAGGCGGACGTCGACGAGGACGACCTGCTCACCTTCTTCGAGCAGGACGACAACACCCGCTGCGTCGCCATGCACCTGGAGGACCTCAAGGACGGGCGCGGCTTCGTCGACGCCGTCCGGCGAGTGGTGAAGACCAAGCCGGTGATCGTCCTGAAGGCCGGCCGCACCGCCATGGGCGCCAGGGCAGCCGGGTCGCACACCGGCGCGCTGGCCGGCGACGACAAGGTCTACGACGACATCCTCCGCCAGGCCGGCGTCGTCCGGGCGGCCGGGCTCAACGACATGCTCGAGTACGCCCGCTCGTTGCCGCTGATGCCCACTCCGCAGGGCGAGAACGTCGTCATCATCACCGGAGCCGGCGGCTCGGGCGTGCTGCTCTCCGACGCCTGCGTGGACAACGGCCTCACGCTCATGGAGATCCCCCCGGATCTCGACGAGGCCTTCCGCGCCTACATCCCCCCCTTCGGGGCGGCGGGCAACCCGATCGACATCACCGGAGGTGAGCCACCAAGCACCTACGAGAACACCGTGAGACTCGGCCTGTCCGATCCGCGGATCCACGCACTGGTCCTCGGCTACTGGCACACCATCGTGACCCCCCCAATGGTCTTCGCCGAGCTCATCGCCCGCGTGGTGGCGGACGAGCGCGCGAAGGGCAACACGAAGCCGGTGGTCGCGTCGCTCGCGGGCGACACGGAAGTAGAGGAGGCATGCGAGTACCTGTTCGACCACGGCGTGGTGGCTTATCCATACACGACCGAGAAGCCCGTGGCCGTGCTCGGCGCGAAATATCGCTGGGCCAGGGCCGCGGGACTGCTGAGCGGCTGAGCCGGCCGCTTTCGGGGCGAGTGAGGGGGCGTTCAAGGCTGCCTTAGAAGTGATCAACTCCCCAGGAGGATTTAGGTGGAGACATCCAAAACACCGGCGACGTCGGGAGCCGGCCAGACCGGCGTCTCGCCGGTGCAGGACGAACGAGTATGGAAAGCGGGCCGGCTCGAGCCGATGCCCATCCGGTCATTACCCGACGCGCCTCCCTCGGTGCACATCCTCGGCCCGACCGTGTTCCTGGTCGCGCTGGGCGTGGGCATGGGCGAGTCCTACATGTGGCCCCGGCTGGTTCTGCTCTTCGGGCCCGAGATCCGCTGGCTCTTCCTCATCGGCGTCACCCTCCAGGCCGTGGTCATGCTGGAGATGGCCCGATACGCGATGGCCACGGGGGAGAGCATCTTCTTCGGCGCGGCCCGCGTCTTCAAGCCGCTCATGTGGTTCTTCTTCACGGTCGCGATCCTGGTCTACATCTGGCCGGGGCACCTGTCAGCGGGCGCCGCGGCCTTCGAGAAGATCACCGGAATACCCTGGGTGGTCACGGCCTGCGTCGGGCTCATCCTGGTCGGCATCGTGTTCAGCCTGGCCAAGGTGATCTACAACCTGCTCGAGAACGTGTTGTCGATCCTCATCGGCGTGCTGGTCATCGGAACCGCGATCATCGCGGCGATGGTGGGCAGCTGGTCGGACCTGTCCAGCACGATCACCGGCATGTTCGCCTTCGGCTACATCCCGGACGGGGCACTGTCTCCCACGTGGTTCCCCGTCATCGTCGGCTCGATCGCCTTCGCCGGTCCCTCGGGGATGCAGCAGATGTGGTACACCCTGCATCTGCGCGACTCCGGGGCCGGCATGGGCTCGCACATCCCGAAGATCCGCGGGTTGCGGCACGCCGGTGAAGAGGAGGCCATGCCCGCGCGTGGCTTCATGTTCGACACCGACAACCCCGAGGAGATGCGCAAGTGGAAGGGCTGGCGGCGCTGGGTCACCTTCGACGCCTTCCTGCTCTTCTGGGGCATCACCATGCTGGTGACCGTCTCGTTCACGGTGCTCGCCCAGGCGGCGTCACGGCAGAACTCGAACGTCAAGGAACTGATCCTCGCCGGTGACAGGGAGGCGTCGCTCAACGCGATGTCCGACTCCTTCGCCTCCGCCGGCAGCTCGGTGCTCGGTGCGGTCTTCCTCGGCTTCATCGCGCTGATCGGCCTCAACGCCACGCTGGGCCTGTTCGACTCCTTCTCCCGGGGGCAGGCGGACATGAGCTACCACTTCGTGCCCGGCGCCAAGAAGTTCGGCATCTCCAAGCTCTACGCCGGCTTCCTGTGGGGCGTGATCGTCTTCGGCATCCTCATCCTGCTGTTCGGGCCCGCGGACGGCCCCGGAGCGATCCTCGACACGCTCGCGTTCCTGTCGACGTTCGCCATGGGCGCCTACTGCGTCACCCTCCTGCTGGTGAACAACCGGATGTTGCCCAAACCGATCCGGCCCAAGCTGTACACGAACCTGATCATCGGGTTCGGTGCGGTGTTCTACCTCGGGATGTTGTTCTACAGCGTCTTCAAGTACGGCGTGGTGCTGTGATGACCGATGTCCGCTCCCGGGTTGAGGTCGCCCTGCCCGGACTGCTGATCGGGCTCGTCGCGGGCGCCATGGCCGGCGGACTGACTCTCGTCGCGGGACACTCCGCGACCTGGGCGCTGGTCTCCGCGCTGTCACTGGCCGTTCCTCTCGGCCTGCTCGGGGCGGGGTACGGCATGCTGCTCGGCCGGAACCTGTTCCAGCCCGGCGTGTTCGCTCCGGCCGGCGTCTACTGGCTGGTCGGCTTCCCACTCGGCCGGCTCGTCCAGGAGACGTTCACGAGCCAGGTCGTCTTCGGCCGGGTCGCGCTGTCGGACGACCTGCCGGCCTTCCTCGCCTTCCAGGCCGTCGTCAGCCTCGGCTTCGCGATCGGCTTCGTCTGGCTGCACGAGCGCCTGGCGCCGTACTGGCTCATGCGCGTCGCGGATCGCAATCCGATGGCACACGAGCTGCTCGGCCGCTATGTCGCGCACGCTGAGACCCTCTGGCGGGCGCGAGAGCAGAGGCGGGCATTCAGGCGCCGTGAGAAAGGAGCACGATGAACCTGCCCGTGTGGGTATGGCTGGTCACGGTCGGCGGCTTCCTGTCCATGTTCGCCATCGACTTCTACCTCATCTCCCGCAATCCGCGGCAGCCGTCCTTCCGTGAATGTGTCTGGTGGGTGTCCTTCTACGTCCTGCTCGCGGTGATCTTCGGCCTGGGCATGGTGTTCGTCGCCGGCCCGACACACGGCGGCGAGTTCTTCGCCGGCTGGATCACGGAGTACTCCCTCAGCGTCGACAACCTGTTCGTCTTCCTGATCATCATGAGCCGCTTCTCCGTGCCCCACAGGTATCGGCAGAAGGTGCTCATGACGGGAATCGTGCTGGCACTCGGCATGAGGGGCGCCTTCATCGCGGTGGGCGCGGAGGCGATCACACGGTTCGACTGGCTCTTCTACATCTTCGGAGCCTTCCTCGCGTACACCGCGTACAAGCTGATCACCGAGAAGGAAGAGGAGGCCGACTTTTCGGAGAACCTCGCCCTCCGCACGGTCAAGCGGCTCGTGCCGTCCACCGACGCCTACCACGGTGCCGCGATGACGACGCGGATCGACGGGCGCAGGCTCGTCACCCCGATGCTGATCGTGATGGTGGCGATCGGGACCTCCGATCTCCTGTTCGCCCTGGACTCCATCCCGGCCATCTTCGGCCTGACGAAGGAGCCCTACATCGTGTTCACGGCCAACGTCTTCGCCCTGATGGGCCTGCGCCAGCTCTTCTTCCTCGTGGGAGGGCTGCTGGAGCGGCTGGTCTACCTCAACAAGGGCCTGGCGGTGGTCCTCGCCTTCATCGGAGTGAAGCTCGTGATGGAGGCCCTCCACCATGACGGCGTCTCCTGGGCGCCCGAGGTGCCCATCGTGGCGTCCCTCGGCGTCATCATCGGCACGCTGGCCCTCACCACGGTCGCCAGCCTGCTGAAGTCGCGCCGCGATCGCAGGAAGGACGTCGAAGTGGAACGGGATCAGGTGTCCGTGGACACCTGATCGACGGCATCGCGGCCATGGGCGGGAGGCCTCCACTCCGGAGCCTCCTGCCCATTGGTCATGGGGAGACGTCGATCCTGTGGTCGCCGGCCCAGTCCGCGAGGTAGCGCTCCACGCCGTCGGCCGAGCCGTGCTTGCGCATCGCGGCCGCCAGTCCGACGCCGATCATCCGGCCGTCCGCCGGATGTCCCGCCGGCTCCTGGAGGAGTGCCCGGAATCTGTCCATGAGCGTTTTCATCGAATTCTTCCTTCCTCGATCTCTCCGTGCCCGGTCTGATGTCCGAGACGTGCTCCCGCCCTCGGTCCCTGCGCCTCCGGCCTGCGCGAACGCCGAACGGCCGGCGCCCCCCGGGCTTCGGCGGGCCACTATTTCGGTGCCATTGAAATTCTCTACCCGAGGTGTTTCAACCAAACGGAGCCTTCGTGAATTCCATGTCAATTCCGAGAATCCGGGACGCCGTCTCAGGAGGCCGGCGAATCTGGCACGCCAATTCCGCAGGTGCGCCCGCGTCGTCCGCCGGGCGGATCTCGGCACGAAAGCGGGGGACTTATTCGGCTGATCGCCCGCCGTGCGCATCAATGGCTCGCCTGGCGCGTTTCCAGGAAACGCGCCAGGCGTGAATGTCTTTCAGTATGCCTTTCTCTGGTCCTTCACTTGGGAGAACGCGGCCTGCGGCGTCGCGTGGGCTCCGGCGCCGACTCGACCGGCTCGGCCTGGCGCTGCTCCAGGTAGGAGTCGCGGGTGTGCTCGGTGTGCTTGCGCATGATGTCGGCAGCGCGGTCCTCGTCGGCCGCGGCGATGGCGTCGACCAGCTCGGTGTGCTCGCTCCAGGAGTCCCGGCCCCGCTTGCGCGCCACCGGCGTGTGGTACCACCGGACCCGCCGGGACACCAGGGAGGCCAGCTCGGCTAGCACCTTGTTGCCGGAGAGCTCGGTGATCGCGGCGTGCAACTCGGAGTTGATCGCGACCGACATGTCGACGTCGTCGGCGTCCACCGCGGCGAGGCCGCGGGCGCACAGCGCGCGAAGCCGCTGGACGCCGTCGGGGGTCGAATGGCGGGCGGCCAGCTTGGCCGACTCGGTCTCCAGCAGCGTGCGCACGGCGAGGAGCTGATCCGCCTCCTCCACGGTCGGCGCGTGGACGAACGCGCCGTGACCGGGGTGGAGATCGACCCAGCCCTCTCCGCTCAGCAGCTGCAGAGCCTCTCTGATCGGCTGCCGGGAAACACCGAGAAGGCCCGCGAGTTCGCTTTCCGCGAGGTGTTGCCCGGGCTTGAGATGCCCGGTGAGGATGAGTTCGAGGAGCGCCTCGAATACGCTCTCCCGCAGCGGTACGGGCCGCGCGATCTTGGGAGCGGCTCCCTGGTTCGCCAATTCCGTCCGCAACATGTCCATCACTCCAGAATGACGCGACAGGAGCGGCCGAATGCCGCATATATCCCGTCACTGTTTCTCGTAGACCGCCTACAGCATACAGTTGAACGCTTGCCCGCCGTCTGTGAAGCCAATCACATGCCCGCCGGCAGTGTCGCCGGACATCCAGGACGGCGCAGCCGATGACTCACCACCAGCGAAAGCACGGCGGCCATCGCCATTCCCACGAAGACCGTCGCCTGGCTCCCGGACGTGAGCGCCGCATAGGCGAGGCCGACGCCGAGGACCCCCGCCACGGCCTTGGTGCTGTAGACCACCCCATGGATCTCGGCCGTTCGCTCCTGACCGAAGAACTCCCGGACGAGGCTCGCGATGAGCGGGTAGAAGGCGCCGCCGCCGAGCCCCGCGAAGACCGCCGCCACGAAGATCAGGCCGGTGGAGCCCGGCGTCGCCCCCGCGGCGAACAGCGGTTGTCCCACGGCCAGCAGGGCCAGCACCGCGCTGAGCACGCGCCTGCGGCCGAACCGCTCCGAGGCGACCATCGCGCAGGCCCGGCCGGCCCCGTTCAGGGCGATGAGAAGGGTGAGGGCGAGCCACGAGGCCGGCGCCTCCAGCGTGGCCAGGACGACGACGTCGAAGATGGAGACCGCGCCGGCCAGGACGAGGATCGCCACCAGACCGGACAGGGCCCCCGTCCGCAGCGCCTGGCCCGTGGAGAACTCCCGCAGCGCCGGGGGAGTCCTGCGCAGCACCAGGCTGTCGAGTGCGTGATCGCGCGGATCGACGTGGGAGGGCCACCAGCGCGGAGGCGGGAGCCGTACGAACCGGGCGGCGAGCCCGATGGCGGCGACCGCCACGACGGCCGAGACGCCGAACGCGGCACCCAGATGATCGGGACCGGCGCCGGCGACCACGGCGAGGGGCGCGGCGCCGTAGGCGAACGCGCCGGTCGCGAAGGCCACCTGAGTGCCCGGGCGCTCCGGGAACCACCGGGAGACGACCTCCGTGCACACGCCGTAGACCAGCCCGGCGCCCGCCCCGCCGAGCAGGGCGTACCCGGCCAGGATCATCGCGGCGCCGTCGGCGAGGGCCAGGGTGAGCAGGGCCGTGCCGGTCAGTACGGCGCCCGCGCCGAGGGCGGCGCGCACACCGAGCCTGCCGCCGCGCACCAGGTACGCCGTGGGGAAGGCGACGACGGCCTGGCAGACGATCCACACGGCCAGCGGCGCGAGGACTCCGGCGACGGACCGGTCTCCGGGACCGAGCAGTCCCGGCACGGCCGCCGCGTAGCCGTACTGCAGGGGGGCGATCGCGATCATGGCGGCCCACGGCAACCAGAGCATCCATGACCTCGGTCGATTGATCAGGTCGCGGGGCGACTCGCCGACGAGATAGGCGCGGCCCTGCCAGTCCCGGACGACGTTTGGTTTCTCCATACTGTATGGAATATCCCGAGACCGGGGCGGCTGTCGAGACCCTGGACCAAGTCGATTCCATACGGTATACAGTCTACGAGCCCCCTTAAAGGAGACCCCCATGGACCTGTACGAGTACCAGGCCAAGGAGCTGTTCGCCCGGCACGGGATATCGGTTCCGCCGGGCCAGGTCGCGGCCACCCCCCAGGAGGCGCGCTCGATCGCGGCGGAGCTGAGGGCCCCGGTGGTCATCAAGGCCCAGGTGAAGACGGGCGGCCGGGGGAAGGCGGGAGGAGTGCGGCTCGCGCCCGGTCCCTCGGCCGCCGAAGATGAGGCGCGGCGGATCCTCGGGATGGACATCAAGGGACACACCGCCCACACCGTGCTCGTCGAGAAGGCCACGGGCGGCTTCGAGGAGTACTACGCGGCTTATCTCGTCGACCGGGCCGACCGCACGCTGCTGGCCATGGTGTCCAGCGAGGGCGGGATGGACATCGAAGAGGTGGCGGCGACCAAGCCCGAGGCGCTGGCCCGGATGCCGATCGACGCCGCGTCCGGCCTCGACCTCGAGACCGCCCGCCTGCTGGCCTCCCGCGCCGGCCTGCCCGAGGACGTCCAGGACGCGGTGGCCGCCACGCTCGTCCGCCTGTGGGAGGTCCTGGTCGAGGAGGACGCGCTGCTGGTCGAGGTGAACCCGCTCGCCTGCACCTCGGACCGCAGAGTCCTCGCGCTCGACGGGAAGATCACCCTCGACGCCAACGCCGCGTTCCGGCACGACCACGCGGCCTTCGCCGACGGCTCCGACGACGGCGGCCTCGAGGCGAGGGCGCGGGCCAAGCACCTCAACTACGTGAAGCTCGACGGCCAGGTCGGCGTCATCGGCAACGGGGCCGGGCTGGTCATGAGCACGCTCGACGTCGTGGCCTACGCGGGCGAGCGGTTCGACGGCGTACGGCCGGCCAACTTCCTCGACATCGGAGGCGGGGCCTCGGCCCAGGTGATGGCCGACGGGCTGGAGATCATCCTGTCCGACCCCGACGTCCGGGCGGTGCTGGTCAACGTCTTCGGCGGGATCACGGCCTGCGACGCGGTCGCCAACGGCATCGTCACCGCTCTCGAGGTCCTCGGAGAGGGCGCGCGGTGCCCGATCGTGGTCCGGCTGGACGGCAACAACGCCGAGCTCGGCCGCGAGATCCTCGGTGACGCGGGACACCCGATGGTCCGCGTGGTCACCACCATGGACGGCGCCGCCGAGCTCGTCGCGGAGCTGGCCGCCGCGTGAGCACCGCCAGGAGCGCCGAAGTGAACGCCGGCAGCGACGCCCGTACGACCGACGTGCGCCGCGGAGAGGAGCAGCGACGATGGCGATCTTCTTGACCAAGGACAGCAAGGTGCTCATCCAGGGCATGACCGGCGCGGAGGGCACCCGCCACACCGCCCGGATGCTCGCGGCGGGGACCGACATCGTGGCCGGGGTGACTCCCGGCAAGGGCGGGCAGGCGGTGGACTTCGCAGAGCGCCGGGTGCCCGTCTTCGGCTCGGTGGCCGAGGCGATGGCCGAGACCGGCGCCGACGTGTCGGTGGTCTTCGTGCCCCCGAGGTTCGCCAGAGGCGCGGTCGAGGAGGCCGTCGACGCGGAGATCCCGCTTTGCGTGGTGATCACCGAGGGCGTCCCCGTCCACGACACGCTGCGCTTTTGGGCACGTGCCCGGGCGACGGGGAAGACCAGGATCATCGGGCCCAACTGCCCCGGCCTGATCAGCCCCGGGCAGTCCAGCGCCGGCATCATCCCGGCCGACATCACCTCCGCCGGCCGTATCGGCCTGGTGTCGAAGTCGGGCACGCTGACCTACCAGCTCATGTACGAGCTGCGGGACATCGGTTTCTCGACGGCGGTGGGCATCGGCGGCGACCCGGTCATCGGGACGACGCACATCGATGCGCTGCAGGCGTTCCAGGACGACCCGGGCACCGACGCGATCGTGATGATCGGTGAGATCGGCGGCGACGCCGAGGAGCGGGCGGCGGCCTACATCGAGCAGCACGTGACCAAGCCGGTCGTGGCCTACGTGGCGGGGTTCACCGCGCCCGAGGGCAAGACCATGGGTCACGCGGGCGCGATCGTGTCCGGTTCGGCCGGTACGGCCCAGGCCAAGAAGGAAGCGCTGGAGAAGGTCGGCGTCCGCGTCGGCAAGACCCCCAGCGAGACCGCCCGCCTGATGCGAGACACCGTCCAGACCCGCTGAAAGCCCGGATCCGCCCGCCGTGACGCGCCGGGCTCCCGACCACCCGACGGCGACCACCCGACGGCGACCACCCGACGGCGACCACCGTCGGAGGCATCGTGACGTTCCTGGAGGCATCGTGAAGTTCGACGTCAACCTCTCCATCCTCTTCACCGAGCTGCCGCTCCTGGAACGTCCGGCCGCGGCGGCCAAGGCGGGGTTCGACGCGGTGGAGCTGTGGTGGCCCTTCGACGGCCCGGTTCCCGAGCAGCGTGAACTCGACCGGCTCCAGCGGGCGATCGAGGACGCCGGGGTCCGCCTCGCCGGGCTGAACTTCGACGCCGGCGACATGGCCGCGGGGGACCGGGGCCTGCTGTCCCGGCCGGACGGGTCGGCGCGGTTCCGCGCGAACATCGACGTCGCGGTCGGCCTGGCCGGCGCACTGGGCTGCCGGGTGCTCAACGCGCTCTACGGGAACCGCGTACCCGGCGAACCCGCGCAGGCGCAACGCGAGCTGGCCCTGTCCAACCTCTCCCTCGCGGCGCGGGCCGCGGCGGGGATCGGCGCCACGGTGGTCGTCGAAGCGATCAACTCCCACGAGAACCCGCACTATCCGATCTGGTCGTCCGCCGCAGCCTTCGAGGTGATCGACGAGGCGGGCGCCCCCAACCTCGCCTTCCTGGCCGACCTCTACCACCTGCACCGGATGGGCGAGGACGTGATCGCCCTCATCGACACGCACTCCGCCAGGTTCGGTCACGTCCAGATCGCCGACGACCCCGGGCGGGGCCAGCCGGGGACCGGGGCCATGCCGTACAAGCAGATCTTCGAGCGCCTGGAGGCCGTGGGATACCGCGGCCACGTCGGTCTCGAGTACCGGCCCGTCGGCGCGAGCGCCGAGAGCTTCGCATGGAGGAACGGATGAACATCGCATTCGTCGGGCTCGGGATCATGGGCAGCCCGATGGCGGCCCATCTGGTGCGGGCCGGCTTTACGGTCGTCGGCTACGACGTCAGCGCAGAACGGCTCGCCGCCCTGGCCGCGATCGGCGGCAAGACCGCCTCCGGCGTCGCCGAGGCGGTGGCGGGCGCCGATGTGGCGATCACCATGCTGCCCGACTCCCCCCAGGTGGAGGAGGTCGCCTTCGGCGAGGACGGCCTGCTCGCGCATGCCAAGCCCGGGTTGTTGTACATCGACGCGAGCACCATCAAGCCGGAGACCTCCCGCAAGGTCGCGCAGGAGGCCGCGGCCAGGGACGTCGGCGTGCTCGACGCGCCCGTGAGCGGCGGGGAGCGCGGAGCCGTGGACGGCACATTGTCGATCATGGTGGGCGGCCGGGCCGAGGACTTCCAGGCGGCCCGCGAGATCCTCGGTCACCTCGGCACGACCATCGTGCACGTCGGGCCGCACGGCGCCGGGCAGACGGTCAAGGCCGCCAACCAGCTCGTGGTCGGCGGGATCTACGGCCTGGTGGCGGAGGCGATCGTGCTGCTGGAGGCCTCGGGAGTCGATCCCGGCCCCGGCATGGACGTGCTCGCCGGAGGCCTGGCCGGCTCCCGCATCCTCGATCTCAAGCGCCAATCCATGATCAAGCGCGAGTTCGCGCCCGGCTTCCGCATCGACCTCCACCACAAGGACATGGGCATCGCGGTCGCGGCCGCCCGCGAGGCGGGGGTGTCCCTGCCGCTCACCGGCCTGGTCGCCCAGCTCGTCGCCGCGGCGAAGGCCCAGGGCCACGGGTCGCTCGACCATTCCGCACTGCTCAAGGTGATCGAAAGGATCAACTCGTGAACGAGCGAAGCGCGACAACCGACACGCGCCGCACGACTTCGCGCACGCTCCCCGAGGAGGCCAGGTGAAGCGGATCCCCTGCATGGAGGCGGCGGTCGCCGTCATGGAGTCCGAGGGCGTCGACACCGTCTTCGGCATCCCCGGTGCGGCCATCCTACCGCTCTACGCCGCGCTGCAGCACAGCTCCATCCGGCACATCACGGTCCGGCACGAGGAGGGCGGCACCCACGCGGCCGACGGCTGGTCCCGCGTGACCGGCAACGTGGGCGTCTGCATCGGCACGTCGGGACCGGCCGGCACGAACATGATCACCGGCCTGTACACCGCGCTGGCGGACTCCATCCCCATGATCTGCATCACCGGTCAGGCGATGCGCGGCAAGCTGCACCAGGAGTCCTTCCAGGCCGTCGACATCGTGGAGATCGCCAAACCGGTGACCAAGTGGGCGGTGCAGCTCAAGGAGCCCGCGCAGGCGCCGTGGGTGTTCCGCGAGGCCTTCCGCATCGCCCGCTCCGGGCGTCCGGGGCCCGTCCTCATCGACCTGCCGATCGACGTGCAGCGCGGCACCTGCCTTTACGACCCCGAGCTCGACGGCCCGTTCCCCGTCGACGTGCCGGAGCCGCGGGCGGAGGCCGTCCGAGCGGCCGTCGACCTGCTGATGGAGGCGCAGCGGCCGCTGATCCTCGCCGGCGGCGGCGTCGTCATCGGGGACGCGTCGGCCGAGTTGCGCGCCCTCGCCGAACACCTGCAGGTGCCGGTTCAGGTCACGCTCATGGGCAAGGGAGCCTTCCCCGAGGACCATCCCCTCTTCGCGGGCATGGCCGGAATCCAGACCCAGACGCGGTGGGGGAACGCGGCGTTCCTGGAGAGCGACCTGGTCCTGGCGGTCGGCGCGCGCTTCGGCGACCGGCACACCGGAGACCTGGACGTCTACCGGAAGGGCCGTACCTTCATCCACGCCGACATCGAGCCCACCCAGATCGGGAAGGTCTTCGAGCCCCACCTGGGGCTGGTCGGCCACGCGCGGCCGACGCTGGCCGCCCTCGGCGAGGAGGCCCGGCGCCACACCTCGCCGAAGAAGCCGGGACGCTGGGTGAAGCAGGTCGAGAAGCTGCGCACCGCGCTGCCACGGCGGGACGACTTCGACGACGTGCCGATCAAGCCGCCCCGCGTCTTCAAGGAGATCAACGAGTTCTTCGGCCAGGACACGACCTTCGTCACCGCGATCGGCCTCTACCAGATCTGGTCGGGGCAGTTCCAGAAGACCTACCTTCCCCGGCGCTACCTCGTGTGCGGGCAGGCGGGCCCGCTGGGCTGGGAGGTGCCGGCCGCGATTGGCGTCAAGTGCGCCCATCCGAACCGGCAGGTCGTGGCCGTCGTCGGCGACTACTCCTTCCAGTTCCTGATGGAGGAGGTCGCGGTCGCCGCGCAGTACCGCATCCCGTTTGTCATCGTGATGATCAACAACGAGTACCTCGGGCTGATCCGGCAGGCCGAACTGCCGTACGACATGAACTACGCCGTGGACCTCCACTACGGCGAAGGCGGGATCGACCATGTGAAGGTCATGGAGGCCTTCGGCTGTCCCGCGCGCAGGGTCGAGGTGCCCGGCGACATCCGCGACGCCCTCGCCTGGGCCACCGCCGAGGCGGAGCGCGCACAACTGCCCGTGCTGGTCGAGGTGATGGTCGAACGCGAGGCCAACGCCGCGATGGGGCCGTCCCTCGACGCGATCAAGGAGTTCGAACCGCTTCCGGAACTCGCCCTCGCCATCGACTGGTCCGACTGAGGAGAACGCGCATGCCACTCCTGCTCAAGCCCGGCACCACCTGGACCGACGCCTACAGCCGATGCCGTTCGGCGGCGCCGGAAGCCTTCCATGACGACAGGGTGCTCAACCACTGGGCCGGGATGTGGCAGCGTGACGGCCGCCCGGCGCCGGCGGCGTCGCCCGTCGACGGGACCACCATCGCCGGCCCCCCGCGCCTCGACCGGTCCACCGCGTCGAGGGCGGTGCGGGCGAGCCTCGACGAACACCAGCAGTGGCGGCACGTGCCGCTCGCCGAGCGCAAAGCTCGTGTGGCGGCCACGCTGGACGCGATGACCGCGCATCGGGAGCTTCTGGCCCTGCTGCTGGTGTGGGAGATCGGCAAGCCCTGGAAGCTCGCCCTCGCCGACGTCGACCGGTGCATCGAAGGGGTGCGCTGGTACGTCGCAGAGGCCGACTCCATGGTGGAGGGGCGCGCCCCGCTGCAGGGGCCGGTCAGCAACATCGCGAGCTGGAACTATCCGCTGAGCGTGCTGATGCACGCGATGCTGGTGCAGACCCTCGCCGGCAACGCCGCGATCGCGAAGACGCCCACGGACGGCGGGCTCGCGTGCCTCACCCTCGCGTGCGCACTGGCCGTGGGCGAAGGGTTGCCGATCACCCTGGTGAGCGGCGGAGGCGCCGAGCTGTCCCCGGCGCTGGTCCGCAGCCGGGAACTCGGGTGCGTCTCGTTCGTCGGGGGGCGCGACGCGGGGGCCAAGGTCGCGACGTCTCTCGCCGACCTCGGCAGGAGGCACATCCTGGAACAGGAGGGCCTCAACTGCTGGGGGGTCTGGGAGTACAGCGACTGGGACCGGCTGGCGGGCCAGATCCGCAAGACCTTCGACTACGGCAAGCAGCGGTGCACCGCCTACCCGCGGTTCATCGTCCAGCGCGCGTTGTTCCACGACTTCCTGGCGGCCTACCTCCCGGCCGTCCGATCGGTCCGGTTCGGGCATCCGCTCGCGGTGGAGTCGGCGGACGACCCGCTGCCGGAGCTCGACTTCGGCCCGCTCATCAACAACACCAAGGTGAAGGATCTGGCCGATCAGGTCGATGAGGCGATCACGATGGGTGGGGTGCCGCTCTACCGGGGTTCGCTGGCCGACGGCCGGTTCCTTCCCGGCCAGGACACCTCCGCGTACCTGGCGCCTGTGGCGATCCTGGCCCCGCCCGGCTCGTCGCCCCTGCGTCACGCGGAGCCGTTCGGGCCGGTCGACACCATCGTGGTGGTCGACACCGAGGCGGAGTTGCTGGCCGCGATGAACGCCAGCAACGGCGCGCTGGTGGCGACCATCTCCTGCGACGAGGAGGAGACCGCCATGCGGCTGGCCTCCGAGGTGCGGGCCTTCAAGGTGGGGGTCAACGCGCCTCGCTCGCGAGGAGACCGGGAGGAGTTGTTCGGCGGGCTCGGCGCCTCGTGGCGCGGAGCGTTCGTCGGAGGGGAGTTGCTGGTCAGGGCCGTCACACTCGGGCCGGAGGGCGAACGCCTGCCCGGCAACTTCCCCGGTTACACCGGTCTGCCCCACTAGGGAGCGCACGCCTCGCGTCGAGGGATGTTCCGGGGCCGGGGTCCTGGTGCGCACGAACCGGGACCCCGGCGGGATGATGGACGGCGTCGTCATCACCGAGCCGCAAGAAGGGGACCATGAAGGGCCACGTCGTCATCGCGCCGGACAAGTTCAGGGGGTCGCTGACCTCGCCCCAGGTGGTCGCCCATGTGGCGGCGGGGCTGGGGCCCGTGCCGGTGGTCGGGCTGCCGGTCGCCGACGGCGGCGAAGGAACGGTGGACGCCGTGGTGGCCTCCGGCTACACCCGGGTCGAGGTCGAGGTGACCGGCCCCACGGGGGAGCCGATCCTCGCGTCGTACGCCGTGCGCGACGAGGCCCATGACGTGCCCGGAGAAGGTGCGGCGTCCCCCCGGGTCGGTGGCAGGGTGGCGGTGATCGAGCTCGCCGAGGCGTCAGGGCTGCGGAGGCTGCCCGGTGCGCCCGCCCCGCTCACCGCGACCAGCTACGGGACCGGGGAGCTCATCGCCCATGCCGTACGGCACGGCGCGACGAGGATCGTCCTCGGGCTGGGCGGCAGCGCCTGCACCGACGGGGGAGCGGGCATGGTGCAGGCGCTGGGCGCGCGGCTGCTGGACGAGGACGGCGAGGAGTTGCCCTTCGGCGGCGCCGCGTTGCGGCGGCTCGACCGGATCGACGCGTCGGCGCTCGTACAGCCGGCTCCGGGTGACCCGGCAGCGGGCGGAACCGGGGTCGGCGGAGTGGAGTTCGTCGTCGCGAGCGATGTGGACAATCCCCTGCTCGGGCCGTACGGCGCCGCCGCGGTCTACGGGCCGCAGAAGGGCGCGTCACCGGAGGACGTGGCCGTGCTGGAGAAGGGCCTGGCCAGGCTCGCCGCCGTCGCGGTTCACACGCACGGCCTGACGGGGTCGATCGAGCACGACGGCGTGGTGCGGAGCATGGGGGTCGCGGGCCGCCCGGGCGCGGGCGCGGCCGGGGGCGTGGGTTTCGCCGCGCTGGCCTTCCTGCGGGCGGAGGTCCGGCCCGGGATCGGGTACCTGCTCGAGTTGCTGGACTTCGACCGCCAGGTCGAAGGCGCACGCCTGGTCGTCACGGGCGAGGGATCGATCGACGAACAGTCGCTGCGAGGCAAGGCCCCCGTGGGCGTCGCGGCGGCGGCCGCCAAGCATGGGGTGCCGGTCGTGGCCGTGTGCGGGCGGCGGTCCATCGGCGACGCCGAGCTACAGGCGGCGGGGATCGAGGCGGTCTACGCCCTGACCGACATCGAGCCCGACGTCCGGCGTTGCATCGCCGAGGCGGGACCACTGCTCGAACGCATCGCCCACACCATCGCCGCCACCCACCTGCCGTGATCATGCACAGGTTCGTGATCAAGTGCTCCCACCTGCGCCTTCCCCCGGAGTGATCATGCAGGGATTCGGTGAAAGGCCTGCCGGCCTGGGCGTACCCGATTCGTGATCATGCGCAGATTCGCGGAGAGGTGGGCGGATCAGGGAAAACACCCTGCGTGATCATGCGAGTGGTCGTTGAGGGGCGCGTTCCTTGAACGGAGTACCGGCCTTGGAAGGGGCGTTCAGTGGGCGGGTGATGATGGGTGAATGCATGATCGCGTAGCCCTTAAGCGCAGGTCGGCAGGGGTGAATGCGAATCTGTGCATGATCACGAACTGAGAACGCCCAGCTCAATGAGGCTTTCCGCGAACCCGTGCATGATCACGCGGGAGGAAGGTGCGGGTCGGTGGGGGTTTCGCCGAGCCTGTGCATGATCACCAACCAAGGGTGGGCAGGTCGGTGGCCGTGATCGCGAACTTGTGCATGATCACGCCCGGGGGGTGGTTTG
Organism: Planotetraspora silvatica; assembly: GCF_016863315.1. Lineage (GTDB taxonomy): Bacteria > Actinomycetota > Actinomycetes > Streptosporangiales > Streptosporangiaceae > Planotetraspora > Planotetraspora silvatica. Next base: position 38,322 of record NZ_BOOQ01000031.1, on the reverse strand, counting down.
GGTGATCTCGGATGTGGGGTCTCGGAGTTCTGGGTTCACGCGCTCGAAGAGCGCCAGGATGAGCACTCCGCCGAGCACCAGCAGGGCTGCTCCGACGCGGAAGGCCATGACGTAGCCCGCCGTCATCGCGATCTCCGGGGGCACGCCGTGCCGCATCGCGTCCCCGGCGTGACGGAGCGCGAGGGTCACCAGGACGGCGAGACCGAGGGCACCGCCGACCTGCTGCATGGTGTTCTGCACCCCCGAGGCCAGGCCGGAGTCCTGGACGGTGACCCCGTGCAACGCGGCGGTGGTCGCGGCCGGCATGGTGGCGCCGGCGAACACCCCGAACACGATCATCCCCGGCAGGATCCCGCCGGGGTACGACGCGTCGATGTCGATCATGCTCGTCAGGAGGAGCCCGACCCCGGCGCCGACGAAGCCGGCGGAGGTCACCGCTCTGACGCCGATGCGCGGAGTCAGCGTGCTGCCCAGGCCGATGCCGGTTCCGATGGCGATCCCGAGGGGCAGCCAGGCCAGCCCGCTCACCAGCGAGGAGTAGCCCAGCACCCGCTGCTCGAACAAGGTCAGCATGAAGGTGTAGGAGATGAACGCCGCCATGAAGAACAGGGAGACGACGTTGATGACCGACCTGGTGCGGTTGGCGAAGAAGTCCAGCGGGACGAGCGGATTCTTCGCGCGGCGCTCGACGACGACGGTCGCGGCGAGCAGGCAGCCGCCGGCGGCGAGCGGAAGCACCACCGCCGCGGACCCCCAGGGGTGCTCGGCCGCCTGCAGCAGGCCGTAGACGACGGCGACGAGACCCGCGGTCGAGGTGATCGCCCCGGCGACGTCGAGCCGGTGGTCCTTCTCGCGCACCATCCGGCTCTCGGCGACCAGTCGCGGCAGGATCAGGAGGACCACCACGGCGACCGGGAGATTGATGAAGAAGATCCAGCGCCAGGTCGTCAGATTGGTCAGGACGCCGGAGATGACGTAGCCGAGGGTCCCGCCGAGCGCCACGAGCCCGCCCCAGATCCCCAGCGCCTTCGCCCGCTCCTTCGGATCGGTGAACAGCAGCGCGATCAGGCCGAGTGAGGCGGGGGCGGCGATCGCCTCGGCGATCCCCTGGGCGAACCGGCCGGCGATCATCATCCCCGGAGAGACGGCGGCCCCGCAGACGGCCGAGGACACCGCGAAGACGACCACGCCGGTCAACAGCAGGCGCCGCCGGCCGAAGACGTCGGCCAACCTTCCGCCGAGCAGCAGCAGTCCGCCGGCCGCGAGCACGTAGCCGCTGACGACCCAGGTCAGGCCGGATTCGGAGAAGCCGAGGCCGTCCTGGATCAGTGGCAGCGCCACGTTCACGACGGTCATGTCCAGCAGGATCATGAACGCCAGGCCGGAGAGCAGGGCGAGCACCCACCACCGCCGGGGATGCGCCTCGGGGTCCTCGGCACTCGCCGAGGTCGCGCCGGGGTTCACTGCGGTCACGTCGGTCTCCCTTGAGGATCGATGGGTGTCGGGCCGGCCCCGGTGCCCGGCCGGTCAGCGGTAGAGGCTCGACCCGGTCTCCAGCAGCGACTTCAGGTCGCTCAGCACCTCGGTCCAGCCGCCTCCCGCGTTCTGGACCTGGCCCGCGACCTGTGCCGCCGTCTGCGGCGCGTCCCGCACGTCGTGGGTGATGGTGACCGAGCACACGCCGTCCTGGCCCTCCTCGATCTCGTACGTGAGCTGCGTGACGGGCTCGTCGAGCCAGGTCGGACGCCAGGTCTGCACGAGCCGGCGCGGCGGGTCGACCTCGATGACCTCGCCCTCCACCAGGCAGTCGGCCGGGTCGATGCCGGGCATCTCGTCGCCGGCGAGCGATCGGAAGCCGCCGCCCGGGCGCAGGTCGAACTCGACCACGCCCCGGTAGCCGTAGCGCCGCGTCCATTCCGGGTCGACGATCGCGGTCCAGATCGCCTCCGGGGTCGCCTTGATGTACACGCGATGCACCTGCACGGTCGTGCCGGTCTCGGTGGTGGTCATGGTCTTCTCCAACTCGGTCTTCAGATGGACGAGCGCCGACACCTGGGGCTCGGTGTACTTGTCGATCCAGCGGTCGTGGATGAGCCGGATGGGCACCGCGTTCAGGAAGTGCAGCTTCTCCCGGCCGGACTTGCGTGAGATGACGAGACCGGCGTCCTCGAGCAGCCGGAGGTGCTTCATCACGCCGAACCTCGTCATGTCCACGTCGGACTCGAGGTCGGACAGCGTTCGCCCGTCCCGCGCGAACAGCCGGTCGAGCAGGCGCCTTCGAGTCGGGTCGGCCAGCGCCTTGAACACTCGGTCGTCGTCGGTCACGCGACGAAGTTAGGTGACCAAATGGTCACCTGTCAATGTTCCGAACCGCGCCGCCGTCCCGTCGAATTGCCGATCCGGCAACTAACTTTGCCAATCGCTGCCGTGAGGGCCGACCATTTCCCCGAACGGAGGTACAACCCATGACCGCAGAAGAAGTACAGCGTTATGACGTGGTTGTCGTCGGCGGGGGAGCGGCCGGCCTCAGCGGGGCGCTGACCCTGGCACGGGCACGTCGTTCTGTGCTGGTGATCGACGGCGGACGGCCGCGCAACGCCCCCGCCGCCCACGTGCACACCTACCTGACCAGCGAAGGGATGCAGCCCTCCGAGTTGCTGGCCGCGGGCCGCGCCGAGGTGGCCGACTACGGCGGGGAGATCATGACGGGCCACGTCGCGGCGGCCGAGCGCCTGGACGCCGGAGGCTTCCTGGTCGTGCTCGACGGCGGGCCGACGGTGGCTGCGGACCGGTTACTGGTGACCACCGGTCTGGTCGACGAGCTGCCTCAGATTCCCGGGCTGGCGGAGCGGTGGGGACGCGACGTGCTGCACTGCCCGTACTGCCACGGCTGGGAGGTGCGCGACGAGCCGATCGGCATCCTGGCCACCGGCCCGCTGGCGGTCCACCAGGCGCTGCTGTGGCGGCAGTGGAGCAAGGACGTGACTCTCTTCCTGCACACGGCGCCCGCACTCACCGATGACGAGCGGGAACGACTGGCCGCCCGCGACATCGCCGTGGTGGAAGGACAGGTGACCGGACTGGAGGCCGAGGACGACAGGCTCACCGGCGTACGGCTGGCAGGCGGCCGGGTGGTCGCCCGCAGGGCTCTCGCGACGACTCCGCGGTTCACCGCACGGGCGGAGTTGCTCACCGGTCTCGGCCTCGAGACGACAGTCCAGGAGATGGGCGGCCATGTGATCGGCAGCTACATCGCCGCCGACCCGACGGGAGCCACAAGCGTGCCCGGTGTGTGGGTGGCCGGCAACGTGGCCAACCTGATGGATCAGGTCATCGGCGCCGCCGCCGCGGGTGTGCGCGCCGGTGCGGCGATCAACGCCGACCTGATCGCCGAGGAGACGCGCCGCGCGGTCGCCGACCGCCGGGCTCCGTTCTCCGCGGCGATGGAACGCGAAGTCAGCGAGGCCGTGCTCGGCGATCGCCGGCACGGCCTCTGACAGGGCGCCCGGGCCTCACGCGGAGGTCGCCGGAACCCGGTGGAACAGCCGGCCGGTGAGGGCGACTCCCACGACCGCGCCGTTGCCGTCGCGGGTGAAGGAGCCGCGCTGCCCCTTGAGAGAACTCAGCCGCGCTGCCTCTTGAGAACTCAGGAGAGGGATTCCCTGATGCCGGTGATGATCAATTCGAGGCCGTCGGCGAAGGCCTGGTCGCGACGTTCTCTGGTCCGGGCGCCGGTGACGGCTTCGCGGGCCTGTTCCTCGATCGTGTAGCCGTTGACGTAGGCCAGGACGGTGTCCATGGCGACGACGGCCGTGTCCGCGGGGGCGCCCGCGGCGGCCAAGGTGGCGACGAGCCCGTGGAAGGTGGCGACGGCCTCGCCGCCCGGATGGTGAAAGGTGGACATGAGACGCGCGCCGTCGCGGTGGGTCAGCATGACCTCGCGCAGGCCGGTCGCGACCCCGCGCAGCCGCTCGTCCCAGGGGTGGTCGGGGGACGGGACGGCGCCGGCCGGCGGGGTGGCCAGGTGCGCGACCATGGCGTCCAGCAGGGCCTGTTTGCTGGCGTAGTGCCGGTACAGGGCGCCTGCCCGCACCCCCAGCCGGCTCGCCAGAAGCCGCATGGTCAGCCCGTCCAGGCCGACCTCGTCGAGTAGTTCGATCGCCGCCTGAAGCACCTGGGCGCGCCGCTCTCCCACTGGGATCCTCCTGGCCGGGTTGACAGTTCGGCTCCGCGTACGTGAACAATGTACACGTGAACGTTGTTCACGTGCGCTGGCGGCGGCCCCCTGCAGCCGCCGCGCATCGACGGAGGGATTTGCGGTGCACGGATACACCAAAGGTCGGATTCGTTCCGCCGACGGCACGGCGATCGGCTATCGGCGGGTCGGCCGCGGCTCCGGACTGATCCTCATGCACGGCGGGATGCTGGCCGCGCAGCACTTCATGAAGCTCGCCGGCGCCCTGTCGGACGATTTCACCGTCCATGTGCCCGACCGGCGTGGACGTGGGCTCAGCGGACCCCACGGCGACGACTTCGGCGTCACGCGGGAGGTCGAAGACCTCCAGGCACTGGTCGCGGAGACCGGGGCCACGCGGGTCTTCGGCCTGAGCTCAGGTGCGCTCGTCGCGCTGCGGACAGCCCTCGTCACGCCCGAGATCGACCGGCTCGCCCTGTATGAGCCCCCGCTGTCCTTGGCGGGCTCGGTGCCGATGGACTGGGTGCCGCGCTACGACCGCGAGGTCGCCGCGGGCAAGATCGGATCCGCCCTGGTCACCGCGATGAAGGGCCTGGGCGCAGAACCGGTGTTCGGGCGCGTCCCGCGATTCGTGCTCGTGCCGCTCCTCGCGATCGGCTCGCGCCTGCAACGCGACCTTCCGGAAGACGACGTCCCCATCGCCGAACTGGTCCCCACGGAGCACTACGACATGCACATCATCAGGGAAGTGGCCGAGACCATCGAGGAGTACGCGACGCTCAGGGCGCGCGTGCTGCTCCTCGGGGGGACCAAGAGTCCCGCCTACTTCGGCGTCGCGCTGAAGGGGCTCGCCACAGTGCTGCCGGACGCGCGGAGCATCACCCTGCCGGGCGTCGGGCACTCGGCGCCGGACGACGACCCCCTCGTCGTGGCCCGGGCGCTGCGCGACTTCTTCGGCGCGCGATGACGGGCGCTCACGCGGTCACAGTGCGGCGCAGCATGATGCGCCCGGCAGCGCCTGAGGTTCTCGCGCGTCCTTCCTGGCTGAGCCTTGGCCGCGCCGCCGGTTCCCAATTGCAAAGAACTTGCAATAGCCCTAATATCCGGAATGTCCGGAGGGGGGCCCACATGGGAAGTACGGCGGCCACAATAAGGCGCCGAATGTCGGGGATGTCGCGCGAGGAGTGGATTCGCATAGCGGGAATGGCGGCCTTCGTCATCGCCCTGCACATCGCCGGCTGGTTCTCCCTCCTCGCGCTGGTCGTCCCGCGGCATTACCAGCTCGGGGCGTCCGGCGCCTTCACCGTCGGCCTGGGCCTCACCGCGTACACGCTGGGCATGCGGCACGCCTTCGACGCCGACCACATCGCCGCCATCGACAACACGACCAGGAAGCTGATGGCCGACGGGCAGCGCCCCCTCTCCGTGGGGTTCTGGTTCTCCCTCGGGCACTCCTCGATCGTGTTCGGCCTGTGCCTGCTCCTGAGCCTCGGCGTGCGAACCCTGGCCGGCCAGGTCGAGAGCGAGTCCTCCACCCTGCAGAACGTCACCGGGCTCATCGGCACGCTCGTGTCGGGCGTCTTCCTCGTGATCATCGCGGCGATCAACATGGTGGTCCTGTGGGGGATCCTCAAGGTGTTCCGCCAGATGCGCAGGGGCGCCTTCGACGAGGCCGCCCTGGAGGAGCAGCTCAACAAGCGCGGGTTCATGAACAGGATCCTGTCGGGCGCCACCAAGGCGGTACGCAAGCCCTGGCACATGTATCCGATCGGCCTGCTGTTCGGGCTGGGATTCGACACGGCCACCGAAGTGTCCCTGCTGGTCCTCGCCGGCGGCGCGGCCGTGTTCAACCTGCCCTGGTACGCCGTGCTCACCCTGCCCGTGTTGTTCGCCGCCGGGATGAGCCTGCTCGACTCCATCGACGGCTGCTTCATGAACTTCGCGTACGGCTGGGCCTTCTCCAAGCCGGTCCGCAAGGTCTACTACAACATCACGATCACGGCGCTGTCGGTCGCGGTCGCGGTCATCATCGGAGCCGTCGAACTGCTGGGGCTGCTGGCGGACAAGCTCGGGATCGAGACCGGCCCGCTGGCGGCGATCGCCGGCCTCGACCTGAACTACGTGGGCTACGGGATCGTCGCGCTGTTCGTGCTCACCTGGGTCGTCGCGCTGGCCGTTTGGCGCTTCGGGCGGATCGAGCAGCGCTGGTCGGCCTCGGTGAGGCCGGCCGACGCCGACGCCTAAACCGCGGAGGTGAAGTCGCCGGCGTGCTCGCGCGCCCATTCGCGGAACGTCCGCGCCGGGGTGCCCGTGACCTCCTCCACCGTGTGCGTCACCCGCTCCGGCTCTGCGACGAGCGAGGCCCAGTACCGCAGCGCGCCGTCGACGAAGGCGGGGTCGCCCCACGATGTCAGGAGTTGCTCCCGCGCCCGCGCCGGAGACAACTCCTCCCAGCGCACGGACCGGCCGATCTCCTCGCCGATGATGCGCACCTGATCGGCCTGACTGACCGCCTCCGGTCCCGTGAGGACGTATTTCGCGCCCGCGTGGCCGTCCTCGAGGAGGGCACGCGCCGCCACGGCCGCGATGTCCCGCTCGTGGATCAGCGACCGGGCCGCCGCGCCGTACGGCCATCGCACGACGCCCTCGGCGCGGATCTGGTCCGCCCACCCGAGGGCGTTGGCCGCGAGGCCGCCCACGCGGAGGAAGGTCCAGTCGAGCGCCGACCGCTCGATGAGGTGCTCGACCTCGCCCCAGATCCCGTTCTCCTTGGGTTCCAGGTCGTCGCGGACCGACATCGCGGAGAAGTAGACGACGTGGCGGGCGTGCCCGGCGAGCGCGTCCACCACGGCGGGCGCCGCCTCGGCGGTCAGGAACGGCCAGAGCAGGAAGACCGACGTCACCCCGTCCAGGGCGGCGTCGAGCGTGCCCGGATCGGTGAGGTCGCCTTGGACGGCGCGCACCCCGGCGGGGAGACCGTCGGCCGTCGCCCTGCGGGCGAGGGCCCGGACGCCGGCTCCGGCGTCCCGCAGATGGGAGACGACGTGCCGTCCCACGTTGCCGGTGGCGCCGATCACCAGGAAATCAGGCATGGGAATCCCCTCATGGATCGAGACCGCCGGCCGGATCGGCCGGCGGGAGGAGCCCGCGTGGGAACCTCAGGAGAAGGCTCGGACTTAAACAATGGTGTAAGTCAAGCTAGGGTGATCGCGTGACGTCGTTACCGAGGGAGGCCGGCGAGCTGACGATCGGCGAGCTGGCTGGACGCAGCGGTGTGCCGGCGACGACGCTGCGGTTCTATGAGCGGCAGGGACTGCTCCACAGCCGCCGCACCCCCGGGAATCAGCGCAGGTACGGCCGGGCGGCACTGGGGAAGATCGCGTTCATCCGCGCCTCGCAGACCGCCGGCGTGCCGCTGGCGATGATCGGGGAGGTCCTCGCGTTCCTGCCCGAGGGCGCCGCTCCGACCAAGGGGTTCTGGATCAGGGCCGCCCAGTGCTGGAGCGCGCATCTCGACGACCGCATCTCGCGGTTGGAGCGCGCCCGCGAGATGTTCGGCGGTTGTGCGAGCTGCGGCTGTCTGGCGTTCGACCGGTGCGCCCTGGTGAACCCGGGCGCGGGCGCGGCCGATCAGGCCGTCGACGACGAACTGTGACGGGGGACCGGGTCAGCCCTCCGTCGACTCCCGGATGTGACTCAGGGCCCGGATGAACGCGTCGAGGTCGGCCGGGTCGACGTGGTCCATGACGTGCCGGCGAACGCTCGCGAGATGGCTCGGGTAGGCGTCCTCGAGACGGCGGAACCCGGCCTCGGTGAGCACCGCGAACGACCCTCTGCCGTCCTCGGGGCACTTGCGGCGTTCGACGAAGCCGTGGGCGACGAGCCGGTCGACGATGCGCGTCATGCCGGCGGGGGTGAAACTGCGTACCGACGCCAGCTCGCTCATCCGGAGCTGCCGGTCGGGCGCCTCGGACAATTGCACCAGTACGCCGTACTCGCTCACGCTCATGCCATGGCTGGCCATGAGGTCGGCGTCCAGGGCGCGCGGAAGGACGACCATCGCTTGAGCCAGCGCCCGCCAGGCTGCCTCTTCCTGTGCTGACAGGGGCTGGGGGTGTGTGGCTGTCATGGCCCCAGTCTACTTCTTTGACTAAGCAACGACCGTGCTACCTTTTAGTTAGTTCAGCAACTAGTTGGGGCGCGCCGCCTTGACCTGCCCATTCGTCCCCCCGAACGGGCGAGCGCCCTGACCTGAAAGAGAGTGCATCTTCCGTGACCAAGATCGCGATCATCATCGGCAGCACCCGCCCCGGCCGCAACGGCGAGGCCGTGGCGAAGTGGGTCCACGAGCACGCCGGCAAGCGCACCGACGCCCAGTTCGAGCTGGTCGACCTGAAGGACTACAACCTGCCCCACCTGGATGAGGCGATCCCCCCGTCGATGGGCCAGTACGCCAACGCCCACACCCAGGAGTGGGCTGCGAAGATCGCGTCCTACGACGGTTACATCTTCGTGACGCCGGAGTACAACCACTCCACGTCCGGCGCCCTGAAGAACGCCATCGACTTCCTGTACGGCGAGTGGAACAACAAGGCGGCCGGCTTCGTCAGCTACGGCTCCGTCGGCGGCACCCGGGCAGTGGAGCACCTTCGCCTGATCATGGCCGAGCTGCAGATCGCGGACGTGCGCGCGCAGGTGGCGCTGTCGCTGGCCACGGACTTCGAGAACTACCACATCTTCACCCCGGCGGCCTACCACGAGGACAACCTCACCACCCTGTTCGACCAGCTGGTCGCCTGGAGCCGCGCCCTGGAGCCGCTCCGCGCGCCGGCCGTCTGAGATTCCCGGACAACGGCGCGCCGTAACGCGGTGACGCCGTCGGGCGCGCCGTACCGCGGCGACGCCTGGTGAAGCCGTTCCCCGTGGTCAAACACGTCGCGGGAACGGCTTCACCGTTCGGCCCCGGCCCGGGCCACAGGGGGCCGGTTCCTTCCCGGCCGCCGCGGGCCTCACCCGCCGGCGGAGCCGGTGCCCGCCAGCCGGTCGGCGAGGGACTCGGCATCGGGGACGAACCACGTCTGCGCGCCCCTGTTGCTCTCGTACACGAAGTCGCGGAGGGCTGGACTCGCGGTCGTGTGCCGTGACACGTCACCGAGTACGGCCAGGCCCAGCCGGTAGTTGACGAACTTCTGGATGATCTCGCCGGCGACGCGCGTGCGAAGCCGGAAGAACTCCTCGGAGAAACGGCTCGCGGGCACGGCGACCCACTCGGCGCCGGCGCCGAAGGCTTCGCCGATGAGGTCCAGCGCGTCACGCTCGCCGCGCAGAACCGGCCCGTCAGGTTCGCAGACGAGGACGGGGACTCCGCTGATGTGCCGGAGCGAGTCAGACATGGTGCCGGGTCCCCTCGGTCGCCCGCAGGAACTCGAGGATCCGCGCGGTCTGTCCCCGCAGGAGATGCCCGGCCTCCGGTAGCAGGTCGACCGTCGCCTGCGGCACGTTCAGCGCCATACGGCGGCGGGTGCCGTACGAGTCGAGCATGGTGTCCCTGCCGCCGACGATCACCAGGACGGGCATGGTCAGCCGCCGCAGCAGGTCGTCACCGAACACGGGGAGCCGGTCCATCCTCGGCCGGAAGTGCCTGTCGATGAGCATGACGTAGTCGGCGAAGGCCCGTGCGCCCTCGGGCTCCTGGCGGGCCTCCGCGGGCGGCCGGGTGCCCAGGGCGAACCGCATCAGCGCCCGCCGTCCGCGCCGCCCGAACGGCGCCAGGAGCAGTGCCGCGAGAAGCACGCCGTATTTCTGCCTGCCGATGCCGCCGGGGCAGAGCAGGACCAAACGGTCGATGCGCCCCGGACGCCGGGTCGCGTAGTCGACGGCCAGCCATCCGCCGAGCGAGACTCCCGCGACCGACGCGTGCTCGACATGGAGTGCGTCCAGCACGTCGTCGAGCCACGACGCGTAGACGTCGGAGGCGAGGGCGGGCCGCGACGGCGCGCTGAGACCCGGCTCGCCGATCATGTCGACCGCATGGACGCGGAATCGCGCGGACCAGGCGGCGGCATCGGCCGCCCACATCGCGGTGTTCGCCTTCGACCCGTGCAGCAGCACCAGAGGCGGGGCGTCCCGGGGTCCGCAGGACACCACGAACGTCTCGCCCTCGCGGGTCGGGACGTGCAGATGCTCGCTGGGCACCGGCCAGTCCTCCAGGTACTCGCGGTAGCGCCGCTCGACTGCCCGCGCGCCCTCGGCCGAGGTGTACAGGGAGTTCATGGCCGCTCTCCCACGATGACATCGATGATTTTGAGCAGATCCGCGGTGGTGCCGGGGTCTCCCAACAGGATGATCTTCATGCCGGCCCTCTCCTCGTCGTAGACGATCTCGGCGTGCAGGCGTCCGCCGTCGTGGGGATGGGAGACGGAAGCCGTGATCAAGGTGCTCAGACGGTCCATCGTGGCCCTGTCCACGGCGTCGACCTGCACGATGCTGGTGACCTCGGTGCGCCGGTGACGAGGCGCGTCCTCCCGGGCGGGCTTGGGCACCGGATGTCCGGTGAACGCCTCCAGGTCCTCGCGGGCGATCCGGTACTGCCTGCCGATGCGGACCGCCGTCAACCGCCCGTCGCGGACGTAGCCGCGAACGGTCTTCACGTGGAGGCCCAGAAGATCGGCCACCTGGTCCACCGAATAGAGCTGATCGGGCACCGTCACATCCCCTTATCCCTTAACTTCCCTCAAAGGATTGCACATGAGGGAAGTTTAAGGAAGTTTAGGGTACGTCGTATGCTCGGAGGCACTGCCGGGGCCCCGCGATTCCATGACGGATCATCCTTAATTCGGTTGACTCTTCCTCTGCCGGAGGCTCCAGACTTGGCTCGGCCGGCCGGCCCGGGCCCACATTCAGGTGCCGGCCACCGCCCATTTCGCCCCTCCGCCCGTCGGCACGGCCGACGGCATGAGGGCTCTCAGAACGGAGAGGAACCAGTGATCATCGAAGCGCACGGGTTGCGCAAGACGTTCACCGCCAAACGAGGACGCGGCAAGACCGAGCAGGTCGAGGCGGTCAGGGGCGTCGACCTGGAGGTCGAGGCGGGGCAGATCTTCGCCGTGCTCGGCCCGAACGGCGCGGGCAAGACCACCACGATCAGGATGCTCGCCACTCTCATCCCGCCCACCGCGGGGACCGCCACCGTCGCGGGCCACGACGTGGCCAAGGAGCCCGGCAAGGTGCGGGAGAACATCGGCTACGTCGGTCAGGCCGGCGGCGTGGACGAGAACGCCCCGGGACGGGACGGACTGGTCCTCGCCGCGCGGCTCGGCGGCATGTCCCGCAAGCAGGCGGAGTCCCGCAGCGAGGAACTGCTCACCTCCTTCAGCCTGACCGAGTTCGCCGACCGGCCGATCAAGACGCTCTCCGGTGGCCAGAAGCGCCGTTTCGCCCTCGCCATCGGGCTCGTGAACCGGCCGCCGCTGTTCTTCCTCGACGAGCCGACCACCGGCCTCGACCCGCAGAACCGCGCCAACCTCTGGGACGAGGTCCGCGCGCTGCGCAAGCAGGGGACCAGCGTGTTGTTGACCACCCACTACCTGGAGGAGGCCGACGCGCTCTGCGACCGGCTGGTCATCATCGACCACGGCCTGGTCGTCGCCGAGGGCAGGCCCGACGACCTGAAGAAGGAGATCGCGGGCGACGTCGTCACGCTCAGGCTGGGAGACGCCGCGAACGAGCCGGCCCAGGCGCTCCTGTCCGCCGAGCCGTACGTGAAGGAGGTGCGCACCGAGGACGAGACGTTGCGCGTCTACGTCGACGACGGTGAGCACAACCTTCCGCACCTGCTGCGCGCCCTGGAGGCCGGCGGGCTCGGCATCCAGTCCATCTCCCTCGACCGGGCGACGCTCGACGACGTCTTCCTCCGTCACACCGGCCGATCCCTCCGCGACGCCGACTGAGACCTCAGGACCCGGCCAAGAACCGATAGGACCCCCATGTTCCGACACACGATGTTGTTCCTCGGCTACGAGCTCAAGCTCACCCTGCGCAATCCGGTGTGGCCGCTGTTCGGCATCCTCCAGCCGATCCTCTACCTGTTGCTGTTCGCGCCGCTCGTGGCCAACACCACCGTCGGCGGCACGATGGGCGACACGCTCCGGCTCTTCACGCCGGGCGTGCTGATGATGATCGCCCTGTTCGGATCGTTGTTCGTGGGCTTCGGCATGATCAATGAGATTCGCAACGGCTATCTCGAACGGCTGGCGGTCAGCCCCGCCTGGCGACCGGCGATCGTGCTGGGCCGCACCATGCGCGACATGCTCGTGCTGGTCGTCCAGGCGCTTCTCGTGATCGGCCTGGCCTTCCTGATGGGCATGCGGGCCAGCGCTCCCGGGGTGCTCGTCATGCTCGTGCTCATGGCGGCCACCGGCCTGCTCGCCTCCGGGCTCTCGTACGGCCTGGCGCTCGCGCTGCGGGACGAGAACGGGATGAGCCAGATCATGCAGTTCTTCGCGCTGCCGCTGATCCTGCTCACCGGCATCATGTTGCCGATGTCGCTGGCCCCGCACTGGATGCAGACGGTCGCCCACTTCAACCCGCTCTACCACGCGGTCGAGGCGGGCCGCTCACTGTTCGCCGGCGACTTCACCGACGGCTCGATCCCGCTCGCCTTCGGCCTCACGCTGGCCCTCGGCGCTCTGACGCTGACCTGGTCGGTCTCGTCGATGAAGAAGCTGGCCGGCTAACCGGTGTTCTAGCCGCGTGTGATCGAGGCCGCCGCGTGACCCGCGCCGAAGCCCTCGGCGCGGGCGACGATCCGGCCCGCCTCGACGCGGACGGCGGTCTCGGTCCCGTCGCTGATCGCGGGGACGCCGGCCGCCTCGGCGAGGGCGCCCGTCTCGTCGCACACGACCTGCACGCGTGGCCACGCCGCCATCGGGAAGGCCTGGTGCAGGCACACGCGGAAGTCGGCGATGGCGAGCCGGGCCAGCTGCCCCAGCTCGCCGGGCGAGCTCGTCACGAGGACGGCGGTGACGTCCGCCCCCGCCGGCGCGGCGCGGACCGCGTCCTCGACGGCGGAGAGCCGGTGCAGGCCGAGGACCGTCACCACGCCGTCTCCGGTGAGGCGGGCGGGTTCGTCCCTGACCAGGTCGGACGCCGGCGGCGGCGACCACGCCTCGTCCGTCGCGCGGATGGGCGGGACCATGGCCGGGGGCGGCCACCGGTCGCCCAGGTCGAGGTCCGCGAGTTGCTCGCAGGCGCTCACGACGTTGAAGGGCTCCACGAAACCGGGCGCGGCGGCGGCCATCTGGCTCGCGCCGTGCAGGGTCGTGAGCGCGACCTCCGCGGTGCGCACCAGGCGGCCGCCGGGCGTCCTCGGGCCCAGCCGTTCGAGGGCGAGGCCGAGCAGGATCGCGTCGAGCATCATGAGCTGCGCGAACGGACGCCGGATGCGTTCGTCGGCGAGCACCTCGGGCATCAGGTCCCTGCCGAGCCCGGCCATGCCGTGCTCGGCGTCCGTGGCGAGGGGGAGCCGGGTCACCCAGGCGCGGGCGAACGCGCCGAGCGCCTCCCTGGCCGTACGGCCGGGCTCGGGATGTGACGGTTCGGGTGTCCGTTCGGCCAGGTCGGCCAGCACGGCGAAGTAGAGGGCCCGCTTGCCGGGGAAGTTGGAGTACACCGCGCCGCGGGTGAGCTCGGCCCGTTCGGCGATGCGGTCGATCTTGGCGTCGCGGAAGCCCCGCTCGGTGAACTCGGCCCTCGCGGCGTCCAGCACCCTGGCGCGGTTGCGCTCCTGTGTCTCCGCCCTGGTGAGCCGGCTCATGATCCCCCTTGTCGCGGCGTTGCCGTTCGTCCCGGAGCAAGATACCGTGACCATTCACATGATGAGATCATCTGATCACACCATTCGAATGATGGAGCGTCCATGGCCGGTGTCAGCCAGACGGTGAGCGGTGTCCCCGAGATCGACCTGTCGGACATCGAGGTGATGCGAGATCCCTTCACCGCGTACGGGAACGCCAGGGAGCGGTCGCCGATCGCGCGTCTGTCGGCCCCCGGATTCGGCGGGATGTGGGCCGTGACGCGGCACGAGGACGCCCGTGCGCTGCTGGCCGACCCCCGGTTCGAGCTGAACTCGAGTAGTTTCATCCGTCCCGACGTGCCCGGCGACTGCCTGCCGTACATGCGGTCGATGGCCGAGATGAACGCGGAGGAGCATCTGCGGCTGCGCAGGCTGGTCGTCCCCGCGTTCACGGCACGCCGCGCCACGGAGTTCCGGCCGCGGATCGAGCCGATCGTCGACGCCCTGCTCGACGACCTCCCCGGCCACGCCGAGGACGGTGCGGTGGACCTGCTGCTGCACTTCGCGCGGTCGTTGCCGATGGACGTCATCTGCGAACTGGTCGGCATACCCGGGCCCGACCGTCCCCGCTGGCGCGAGTACGGCGCCACGATCGTGGCGGCCTCGGGTCAGGGCTTCGCCTCGGCCGTCCCTGGCATCATCGAGGGCGCCAAGGCGGCGATCGCACGCCGGCGTGAAGAACCCGCCGACGACCTGCTGTCGGACCTTCTCCGTGCTCAGGCCGAGGACGGGGACCGCCTCAGCGAGACCGAGTTGGTGACGCTCGTCTGGAATCTGGTCCTGGCCGGTCAGACCCCGGCCAACCTCATCGCCAACGCCGTGCACGCCCTGCTGCACCACCCCGGGCAGCTCGCCGCGCTGCGCGAGGATCCCGCGCTCATGCCGCGCGCCGTCGAGGAGCTCATGCGCTGGTGCGGTCCCGCGTTGCTGGCGATACCGCGCTTCGCGCGGGAGGACGTCGAGTTGCACGGCACCCGGATCCAGAAGGGTGACGCCGTGACCGCCGCGGTCGCGTCCGCCAACCGCGATCCGCGCGCGTTCACCGACCCCGACCGGCTCGATGTCGGCCGGACGGCGGGATCGGCGGGCCATCTGGGCTTCTCGCACGGCCCGCACTTCTGCCTCGGGGCGTCCCTGGCCCGGGTGCAGACCGAGGTCGCGCTCACGTCGCTGCTGCGCCGTTTCCCCGCTCTGGCACCGGTCGGCGCCGCCGACGACGTGCGCGCCCTCGACCCGGGGACGTGGCGGCTGACGTCGCTCCCCGCCACCCTCTGACCCCGCACGATCGCTGAGGAGGCGTTCCCCGAGTGGCACGCACCGACCACGCCGATCCGCTGAAGTGCACCTTCTGCGGAAAGGGCCATACGCAGGTCAGGAAGCTCATCGCGGGCCCCGGCAGGATCTGCATCTGCGACGAATGCGTCGGACTCTGCAACGAGCTCATCGAGGAGGAACTCGGCGAACCCCCCGTCGGAGAGCCGCGCGCGCTGCCGAGGCCACGGGAGATCCACACGTTCCTCGACCAGTACGTCATCGGCCAGGAGGACGCCAAGAAGGCCCTGTCCGTCGCGGTGTACAACCACTGCAAACGCATCCGGCCCGGAGTGGGGGAGAGCGCGCGGGGCGAGCCCGTCGAGCTGGGCAAGTCCAACATCCTGCTGATCGGGCCGACCGGCTGCGGCAAGACCCACCTCGCCCAGACGCTCGCCCGGATGCTCGACGTGCCGTTCGCGATCGCCGACGCCACCGCGCTGACCGAGGCCGGCTACGTGGGGGAGGACGTCGAGAACATCCTGCTCAAGCTGATCCAGGCCGCCGACCATGACATCGGGAAGGCCGAGACCGGCATCGTCTACATCGACGAGATCGACAAGATCGCCAGGAAGGGCGAGAACCCGTCGATCACCCGTGACGTGTCCGGCGAGGGCGTCCAGCAGGCGCTGTTGAAGATCCTGGAGGGCACGACGGCGAGCGTCGCTCCGCTGGGCGGCCGCAAGCACCCGCATCAGGAGTTCCTCCAGATCGACACCACCAACGTGCTGTTCATCCTCGGCGGCGCGTTCGCGGGCCTCGAGCCGATCATCGAACGGCGGACGGCCCGCGCCGGAGCGGGATTCGGCGCGGTGCTCAGCGGCCCGGAGGAGCGGGACGTCCTCGCCGAGGTCATGCCGCAGGACCTGCTGGCGTTCGGGCTGATCCCCGAGCTCGTCGGCCGGCTTCCCGTGGTGTCGACGTTCCGCCCGCTGGACCGGACGGCACTGGCGCGCATCCTCACCGAGCCGCGCAACGCGCTGATCAAGCAGTATCAGAGGCTCTTCGAAATCGACGGCGTCGAACTCGAGTTCACCGGCGACGCGGTCTCCGCCATCGCCGAACAGGCGCTGCTCCGCCGTACGGGTGCGCGGGCGACCCGCGCGATCCTCGAGGAGATCCTGCTCAACGTGATGTACGAGGTGCCGAGCCGGGACGACGTGGCCCGGGTCGTGATCGACCGCGACACCGTGCTCGACAACGTCAACCCGACGCTGGTGCCGCGCGAACGGCGGGACGGCGGACGGGGACACGGCCAGAGGACCGCCTGACGGACCCGGCTGTAGCGCGAAAGCGGCCGGGCCGCATGTCGAGGCGTGATCACCTCCAGATGCGGCCCGGCCGCTGACGTATCCGGGGGTCAGCGCGAGGCCGACGCCGCCCGGCGCTTGGTCCACACGTCGAAGGCGACCGCGGCCAGCAGGACGGCGCCCTTCACGAGCATGACCCGCTCACTCGGCGAGCCGATGAGGGACATGCCGTTGTTGATGACGCCCATGATCAGGCCGCCGGTGACCGCTCCGACCACCTTGCCGACGCCGCCCTGGACGGCCGCGCCGCCGATGAACGCCGCCGCGATCGCGTCGAGCTCGAAGGAGTTGCCCGCGGTCGGGCCCGCCTGGTTGAGACGGCCGGCGAAGATGATGCCGGCGATCGCGGACAGGACCCCCATGTTGACGAAGATCCAGAAGATGACCGACTTGACCTTGATGCCGGACAGGAGCGCGGCCTGCAGGTTGCCGCCGATGGCGTAGATCCGCCGGCCGAACACGGCCCGGTTGGTCACCAGCGAGTAGCCCAGGACGAGCGCCGCCAGCAGCACGAGCACCCAGGGCAGGTTCTTGAACCGGGCGAGCTGCACGATCACGAAGAGGATGACCGCGGCGGCCAGGACGATCTTGAGCAGGAACATCGGGAGCGAGTCGACGGCCTGGCGGTAGCCCATCCGAGCCGCGCGGGTGCGCCACTGGGCGATCGCCATGCCCGCGACCGCCACGATGCCGAGCAGGATGCTGAACAGGTCGGCGCCGCCCAGGGGGCCGAGGCCGATGTTGCCGAAGTAACCGTCGGTGAAGCCGTTCGACAGGGTGCGGACGGCGTCGGGGAACGGGCCGATGCCCTGGTTGCCCAGCACGGTCAGGGTGAGCGCGCGGAACAGCAGCATGCCGGCGAGCGTGACGATGAAGGCCGGGATGCCGAAGTAGGCGATCCAGTAGCCCTGCCAGGCGCCGATCAGCGCACCCGCGATCAGCGTGATCAGCAGGGCGAGCGGCCAGGGCACTCCGTAGTTGACCATCAGGACGGCGGCGATGGCGCCGGTGACCGCGACGACCGAGCCGACCGACAGGTCGATGTGGCCGGCGATGATGATCAGGATCATCCCGATCGACAGGATCAGGATGTAGGAGTTCTGAACGATGATGTTCGAGATGTTCTGCGGCTGGAGCAGCGCCCCGTCGGTGAGAATCGTGAACAGCACCACGATCAGCGCGAAGGCGATGTAGATGCCGCTCTGCCGTACGTTGATCGACAAGCCGGAGGACCTGCCGGGCGTGCCCGGTGCGGGCGTGTCCTTCGCGCCGGGCGCGAGGGCCGCGTCAGAGGGGGAGGTGCTGCTCATCGGATCTAGTCCAGTCCCTTCGTCATGTACTGCATGATCCGTTCCTGCGTCGCGTCGCTGCGCTGGACTTCACCGGTGATCCGGCCGGCCGACAGCGCGTAGATCCGGTCGCACAGACCCAGCAGCTCCGGCAGTTCAGACGAAATGACGAGGATGGCCTTGCCGGAGTCGGCGAGGCGGTTGATGATCGTATAGATCTCGTACTTGGCGCCGACGTCGATGCCCCGGGTCGGCTCGTCCAGGATGAGGACGTCCGCGTCAGTGAAGATCCACTTGGCCAGGACGACCTTCTGCTGGTTGCCGCCGCTCAGCTTGCCGGTGACGCTCGAGACGCTGGGCGCCTTGATGTTCATGCTGGCGCGGTACTCGTCGGCGACGCGGTATTCCTCGTTGTCGTTGACCCAGCCCCGCCGGGCGAGCTTCGACAACGCCGCCGCGGAGACGTTGCGCTTGATGTCCTCGATCAGGTTGAGGCCGTACCGCTTGCGGTCCTCGGTGGCGTACGCGATGCCGTTGCTGATCGCCTCGCGCACCGTGCGCGCCTCGATCGGCCGCCCTTCCTTGAAGAGGCGGCCGGAGATGTTGGTGCCGTAGGTGCGGCCGAAGACGCTCATCGCGAGTTCGGTGCGGCCGGCGCCCATGAGGCCGGCGAGGCCGACGATCTCGCCCTTGCGCAGCGTGAGGTTGACGTCGCTGACGACCTCCCGGCCCCGCTGGGTCGGGCTGTGGACCGTCCAGTTCTCGATCCGCAGCGCCTCCTCGCCGATCTGCGGCTCGTGCGGAGGGAAGCGGTTCTCGAGGGCGCGGCCGACCATCCCGGAGATGATGCGGTCCTCGGTGACCTCGTCGGTCGCCATGTCGAGCGACTCGATCGACCGTCCGTCGCGCAGGATCGTGATCGAGTCGGCGATCGCCATGACCTCGTTGAGCTTGTGCGAGATGATCACGCAGGTGATCCCCTCGTCACGCAGCCCGCGCAGCAGGTCGAGCAGGTGCTCGGAGTCCTCGTCGTTCAGCGCGGCCGTGGGCTCGTCCAGGATGAGCAGCCGCACCTTCTTGGCCAGCGCCTTGGCGATCTCCACGAGCTGCTGCTTGCCGACTCCGATGTCGGAGATCGTGGTCACCGGGTTCTCGTGCAGGCCGACCCGGCTCAGCAGCTCGGAGGCCTCGGCGTTGGTGCGGTTCCAGTCGATCAGACCACGCGTGGCCTGCTCGTTACCCAGGAAGATGTTCTCCGCGATCGACAGTTGCGGGCACAGCGCCAGCTCCTGGTGGATGATGACGATCCCGCGGTGCTCGCTGTCCCGGATGTCGGCGAACCGGCAGGGCTCTCCGTCGAAGGAGATCTCGCCCTCGTAGGACCCGTGGGGGTAGACCCCGGACAGGACCTTCATGAGGGTCGACTTGCCGGCGCCGTTCTCCCCGCAGATGGCGTGGATCTCGCCCCGCCGCACGGACAGGTTCACGTCCTGGAGCGCCTTGACTCCGGGGAACGTCTTGGTGATCCCGCGCATCCGCAGGATGTCATCGGTCATTCTCGCTCATGGCCTCTCGGTGAGCTGTGGAGGAGGCGCGGCCCCGTTCTTCAGGGCCGCACCTCATACGGGGGTCAGCCGCCGAGCTGGGCCTGGGTGTAGTAACCGGTGTCGACGACTTCCTTCTGGTAGTTCGTCTTGTTAACGATCACCGGCTCCAGCAGGTACGACGGGACGACCTTGTTGCCGTTGTCGTAGTCCTTGGTGTTGTTGACTTCGGGCTTGGCACCCTTGAGTACGCTATCCGCCATCTTGACCGTAACGTCCGCCAGCTGGCGGGTGTCCTTGTAAATGGTGGAGTACTGCTCACCTGCGATGATCGACTTGACCGAGGCGAGTTCCGCGTCCTGGCCGGTGACGATCGGGTACGGCTGGTCGGCCGTTCCGTAGCCGTTGCTCTTCAGCGCCGACAGGATGCCGATCGACAGGCCGTCGTAGGGGGACAGGACACCGTCGACCTTGGCGTCGCCGCCACTGTAGGTCTTGGTGAGCAGGTCCTCCATGCGCTTTTGCGCCGTGGCGGGGTCCCACCGGAGGATGGCGACGGTCTTGAAGTCCGTCTGGCCGCTCTTCACGACGAGCGTCTTGTTGTCGATCAGCGGCTGGAGCACCGACATGGCGCCGTTGAAGAAGAACGTCGCGTTGTTGTCGTCGGGGGAGCCGCCGAACAGCTCGATGTTGAAGGGCCCCTTCGCGGAGCCGTCCGTGCCGTCCTCGTTCTTCAGCTTCAGGCCGACCAGCAGCGAGGTGGCCTGCTGGACGCCGACCTTGAAGTTGTCGAACGTCGCGTAGTAGTCGACGTTCGGGCTGTTGCGGATCAACCGGTCATAGGCGATGACCGGGATCTTCTTGTCCGCGGCCTCCTGCAGCTGCGTGGTGATCGCGGTGCCGTCGATCGAGGCGATGATCAGAAGCTTGGCGCCCTTGGTGATCTGGTTCTCGATCTGGTTGACCTGAGTCGGGATGTCGTTCTCCGCGTACTGCAGGTCGACCTTGTAGCCGAGCTTCTCCAGCCCCGCCTTGACGTTGTCGCCGTCGTGGATCCACCGCTCCGAGGACTTGGTCGGCATCGTGACGCCCACGAGGGCGCCGGCGGTGCTTCCGGACGTGGCCTCGGTGTCCACCGTCTTCTCGCTCGAGCCACACGCCGTGGCGAGCACAGCAAGGGCCACGGCGGGGACCACCGCCGCCAATCGTCGAAATCTCATTTTTTCTCCTTGCGCATGGGGGTGGCCTGATGCGGCACGAGGAGACGGCCGGGCCCGGAAGGAGGCCGCGAAGGCAGAGCTCCGCCCCGGTCAGTCGTCTGACCCTGAGTTCGGTAGTGTTATCGCTAACATTCTCACTGTCAATAGACGCCGATAACGTCGCCGTAACAAGGGGGTAATCGCCCGTCTATGGGGCGTCGTTACCGGAACGTTATAAAAACTCTTCTTGACGCTGGTGGTTGTTAACGCTCACAGTCGTTCTCTGAGAAGAAGGAGAGGAGTGCGCGTGGGATCGAGCACGGGGGGCCGCCCACCGGTGATGGCCGATGTGGCCAAGGCGGCGGGCGTGTCGCACCAGACCGTCTCTCGGGTGCTCAACGACCACCCGAACGTTCGGGCGGAGACCCGTTCCCGTGTCCTGGAGGCGATCGACCGGCTCGGCTACCGCCGCAACATGGTCGCCCGCGCCCTGGTGACCCGGCACTCCCGAACCCTGGGGGTCGTGAGTTTCGACACCATTCTGTACGGCCCGGCCAGCACCGTCTACGGCATCGAGCAGGCCGCGAGAGACGCGGGATACTTCGTCAGCATCGTCAGCCTGCGCACGATCGACCGGGCCGGGATGCGCGACGCCGTCAACTATCTGATCGAGCAGGGCGTCGACGGCATCGTCGTGGTCGCGCCGCAGCGGTCCGCGGCCAGCGCGCTCGAGGACCTGTCGCCGGGCATCCCGATCGTCGCGGTGGAGGGCGGGCATACCGGCCAGGTGCCGGTCGTCTGCGTCGACCAGGCGGAAGGCGCCAGGCTCGCCACGGCTCACCTGCTCGAACTCGGGCACGAGACCGTCTGGCACATCGGAGGCCCGCAGGACTGGCTGGAGGCCGAGGGACGGATCGAGGGCTGGCGCGACGTCCTGACCGCCGCCGGCAGGAAGATCCCCGACGTCCTTCCGGGCGACTGGAGCCCGCGCTCGGGTTACACGGCGGGCAGGCACCTGGCCGGGATGGCCGATCAGATCAGCGCCGTGTTCGTCGCCAACGACCAGATGGCGCTCGGCGTCCTTCGCGCCTTCACCGAGGAAGGCGTGCGGGTGCCCGACCAGATCAGCATCGTGGGCTTCGACGACATCCCGGAGTCGGAGTTCTTCTCACCGCCGCTCACCACCGTCAGGCAGGACTTCGGGGCCGTGGGCCGGCACAGCATCGACGTGCTCCTCGGGCAGATCGAGGAGGGCGCGGCGGAGGTGCTGGAACGTTTCGTCGTGCCGCCCGACCTCGTCGTCCGGGGGAGCAGCGCTCCGCCGGGCGCATAGACCCCTCGTCCGGCTACCTGGCGCCGCTCCCGGAGCATCGGAAGCAGCGCCGGCCGTACCCCCGTCCCCCGTTGGAGTTGAAGTGAGCGATAACAACGACCGATACGTGATCGGTGTCGACTTCGGCACCTTGTCCGGACGTGCCGTCGTCGTTCGGGTGAGCGACGGCGCCGAACTGGGCAGCGCCGTCCACGAATACACGCATGGAGTGATCGAGGACAGGCTGCCGGGGACCGCGATCCGGCTCGGACCCGACTGGGCGCTCCAGTCGCCGGAGGACTGGCGCGACGTCCTTCGTGTGGCGGTGCCGAAGGCGCTGGCCGTCGCGGGGGTCCCCGCCTCCGACGTGATCGGCATCGGCACCGACTTCACCGCCTGCACGATGTTGCCGACCACCGCCGACGGCGTCCCTCTCAGTGAGCTGCACCCCGACCGCCCCCACGCGTGGCCGAAGCTCTGGAAGCACCACGCCGCCCAGCCGCAGGCCGACCGCATCAACGCCGTCGCCGCCGAGCGGGGCGAGACGTGGTTGCCGCGCTACGGCGGGAAGATCTCGTCGGAATGGGAGTTCGCCAAGGCGCTGCAGGTGCTCGAGGAGGACCCGGAGACCTACCGCGCCGCGGCCCGCTGGATCGAGGCCGCCGACTGGATCGTCTGGCAGCTCACCGGCGTGGAGTCCCGCAACGTCTGCACCGCCGGATACAAGGGCATCCACCAGGACGGCCGCTACCCCGATGACGACTTCCTGAGCGCGCTGAACCCCGGCTTCGCCGGCTTCCCCGCCACGCTCGGGCAGGACCTCGCCCCGCTCGGCGGACTCGCCGGCCGGCTGAGCGTGGAGGCGGCCCGGTGGACCAAGCTGCCCGAGGGCATCGCGGTCTCCGTCGGCAACGTCGACGCGCACGTCACCGCCGCGGCCGCGGACGCCGTACGGCCGGGCCAGATGGTCGCCATCATGGGCACCTCGACCTGTCACATCATGCCCTCGGACGAACTCGCCGAGGTGCCGGGCATGTGCGGCGTGGTGCGCGACGGGATCGTGCCCGGCCTGTGGGGCTACGAGGCCGGCCAGTCGGCCGTCGGCGACATCTTCGCCTGGTTCGTCGAGACGTCGGTGCCCGGCTCCTACGCCGAGCGCGCCGCCGAGGCGGGGCTGACCGTCCACGAATACCTGACCTCGCTCGCCGAGCGGCAGGCGGTCGGCGCGCACGGGCTCGTCGCGCTCGACTGGCAGGGCGGGAACCGTTCGGTGCTGGTCGACCACAACCTGTCCGGCGTCATCGTCGGCCAGACCCTCGCCACCAGGCCGGAGGACGTCTACCGCGCGCTGATCGAGGCGACCGCGTTCGGCGCCCGGGTGATCGTGGAGACCTTCGAGGCGGCGGGAGTGCCGGTCGGGGAGTTCGTCGTCGCGGGAGGGCTGCTGAAGAACGCCTTCCTCATGCAGGTCTACAGCGACGTGCTCCGCCGTCCGCTGTCGGCCATCGGGTCGGATCAGGGGCCCGCCCTGGGCTCGGCCATCCACGCGGCGGTCGCGGCGGGCGCGTACGCCGACATCACCGAGGCCGCCGCGGCGATGGGCAAGCGCACGCAGAACGCCTACGTCCCCGACTCCACCCGGGCCGACGCCTACGACCGGCTGTACGCCGAGTACCGCCGGCTGCACGACCACTTCGCGGACGGCGGGCTGCTGCACCGCCTCCGCGCGATCAGAAACGAGGCCACGGCATGATCGAGCAGCTCCGGGAGGCCGTCTGCGGTCTGCACGCCGAGCTGGTGCGCTACAACCTCGTCGCCTGGACGGCGGGCAACGTCTCCGGCCGCGTGCCGGGTGAGGACCTGTTCGTCATCAAGCCGAGCGGCGTCTCCTACGACGACCTCACCCCGGCGTCGATGGTCGTCTGTGACCTGGAGGGCAACGTCGTGGACGGCGCGCACGCCCCGTCAAGCGACACCGCCGCGCACGCGTACGTGTACCGCCACATGCCGGAGGTCGGCGGAGTGGTGCACACCCACTCGACCTACGCCTCGGCCTGGGCCGCACGGGGAGAGTCGATCCCCTGCGTGCTCACCGCCATGGCCGACGAGTTCGGCGGCGAGATCCCCATCGGGCCGTTCGCGCTCATCGGCGGGGACGACATCGGAAAGGGGATCGTGAAGGTGCTCTCCGGCCACCGCTCGCCCGCCGTGCTCATGCAGAACCACGGGGTCTTCACCATCGGCGCCTCGGCCAAGGCGGCGGTCAAGGCCGCCGTGATGTGCGAGGACGTGGCCAGGACCGTGCACGTGTCCCGGCAGCTCGGTGAGCCTCTGCCGATCAGGCAGGACGACGTCGATCGTCTGTACGACCGCTATCAGAACGTTTACGGGCAGAGGAGCTCGCGTTGAAGATCTGGTTTCTGACCGGCAGCCAGGGCTTGTACGGTGAGGACACGCTTCGCCAGGTCGCCGAGCAGTCCCGGCGGATCGCCGAGGAGCTGAACGACGCGCTGCCCGTCGAGGTGGTCTGGATGCCCGTGCTCACCAGCGCGGGCGCGATCCGCAGGCTCTGCCTCGAGGCCAACTCCGACGACGAGGTCATCGGCCTGGTCGCCTGGATGCACACCTTCTCGCCCGCCAAGATGTGGATCGCCGGGCTCGACGCGCTGCGCAAACCCCTGGTGCACCTGCACACCCAGGCCAACCGCGAGCTGCCGTGGAGCTCCATCGACATGGACTTCATGAACCTGAACCAGGCCGCCCACGGCGACCGGGAGTTCGGTTACATGCAGACCAGGCTGGGCGTGGCACGCAAGACCATCGCCGGGCACGTCAGCGACCCGTCGGTGGCGGCGCGGATCGGCACCTGGGCGCGGGCGGCGGCGGGCCGGGCCGAGGTGGCCTCCCTGAAGCTGGCCAGGTTCGGCGACAACATGCGCGACGTCGCCGTGACCGAAGGCGACAAGGTCGAAGCCCAGATCACGTTCGGCGTCTCGGTCAACACCTACGGCGTCAACGAGCTCGTCGAGGCCGTCGACGCCACGGCGGACGCGGACGTGGCGGCGCTGGTCAAGGAGTACGAGGAGCTCTACAAGGTCGCGCCGGAGCTGCGCGCCGGCGGAGACAGGCACGACTCCCTGCGCTACGCCGCCCGCATCGAGCTGGGACTGCGCGGCTTCCTGGACGCCGGCGGGTTCAAGGCGTTCACCACCAACTTCGAGGACCTGGGCGGGTTGCGGCAGCTTCCGGGCCTGGCCGTACAGCGCCTGATGGCCGACGGCTACGGCTTTGGCGGCGAGGGCGACTGGAAGACCTCGGTGCTGCTGCGCACGCTGAAGAAGATGGCGGAGGGGCTGCCCGGCGGCACGTCCTTCATGGAGGACTACACCTACCACCTGACGCCGGGGGAGGAGCTCATCCTCGGGGCGCACATGCTGGAGGTCTGCCCGTCCATCGCCGGCGGCACGGCGTCCTGCGAGATCCATCCGCTGGGCATCGGCGGCAGGGAGGACCCGGTCCGGCTCGTCTTCGACGCCGCGCCCGGCCCCGCCGTGGTCGTGGGCCTGGCCGACATGGGTGAGCGGTTCCGCCTGGTGGCCAACGAGATCGACGTCGTCGCGCCGCTGGAGCCGCTGCCTCGGCTGCCCGTCGCCCGTGCGGTCTGGCGTCCCCAGCCCGACCTGCGCACCTCGACCGAGTCCTGGCTGACCGCGGGCGGCCCGCACCACACCGTGCTGTCCGCGGCGGTCGGCGCCGAGGAGCTCACCGATCTGTCCGACATGCTCGGCGTGGAGCTGGTCCTCATCGACGCCGACACCACCTCGCGCTCGCTCGCCAAGGAGCTGCGCTGGAACCAGGCCTACTACCGCCTCGCCCGAGGCTTCTGACCGGCGGATATCCGCCTTCTCCCGGGGCGCCGGCCAAAGCCGGCGACGGCGCCCCAGCCGGGCAGGGACGCCGTTGTGGACACGGCGGCCCTGCCCGTCCCCCGTTCATGGGAGAACACGGAGCTGGGAGAATGGTGTCCCATCTCGAGCACCGTGTCCGGAACGGGGAGCACGCACGTTGTCAGACAAGCCCGGAGCTCCGGTCCGCCCTGATCTGCAGGCCGACTGCGGAAGCTGTTTCGCGCTGTGCTGCGTCGCGCTGCCGTTCGCGGCGTCGGCGGACTTCGCGATCGGCAAGAGGGCGGGAGACCCCTGCCCCAACCTGAAGGCCGACTTCCGCTGCGGCGTCCACTCCGAGCTGCGGCAGAGGGGTTTTTCCGGCTGCACAGTCTTCGACTGCTTCGGTGCCGGGCAGAAGGTCTCCCAGATCACCTTCGAGGGGCGGGACTGGCGTGGGGCGCCCGGCACGGCCCGCCGGATGTTCGCGGTCTTCCCCGTCATGCGGCAGCTTCACGAGCTCCTCTGGTACCTGGCCGAGGCGCTGACCCTCCCTCCCGCCCGGCCCGTCCGCGACGACCTGCGGAAGGCGTTCGAAGAGACGGAGCGCCTCACCCTCGGTCCCCCGGAGGAGCTCACGGAGCTGGACGTGGCCGCGCACCGGGACGGCGTCAACGCCCTGCTGCTGCGCACGAGCGAACTCGTACGGGCCGGCGTCCCCGGACGGAAGAAGAACCGCAGGGGAGCGGACCTCATCGGGGCGAACCTCGCGGGCGCCGATCTGCGCGGTGCGAACCTCCGCGGCGCCTATCTCATCGCGGCCGATCTCACGAACGCGGACCTGAGGGCGGCCGACCTGATCGGGGCCGACTTCCGCGACGCGGACCTCGGCGGGGCCGACCTGACGGGCAGCATCTTCCTCACCCAGTCCCAGCTCAACGCGGCCAGGGGCGACGCCGCGACGAAGCTGCCCCAGACCCTGGCCCGTCCCGCCCACTGGTAGTCACGGCGCACGGGAGGTGACGCCGCCAGGTCAGATCTCCTTGAGGAATCCGGCGTCGACGGCGAAGTCCGCGCCGGTCGTGCTCGCCGAACGCGGCGAGACGAGCAGGGCGATCACATCGGCGACCTCCTGCGGCTCGACGAGGCGCCCGGTGGACAGTTTCATCATCTCCGGTGCGACGCTGTCCATCACGTTGTCGCGGTCGGTGCCCGCCTGGGCGGCGATGATGTCGGCCGCGCCCCCCTCCTCGGTCCACCAGGCCGTCCGGACGGGCCCGGGGGAGACGGCGTTCACCCGGACGCCCTGCGGGGCGAACTCCTCCGACAACGCCTTGGTCAGGTTGTTCAGGGCCGCCTTGGCCGCGTTGTAGTCGACGTTCATCGGGGCGGGCAGCCTGGCGCTCCCCGACGAGACGTTGACGATCGAACCCCCGCTACGCCGGAGCATCGGCGGGATGGCGGCGCGGACGGCACGGACGACCGAGAACAGGTTGAACTCGAACATCACCCGCCAGTCGTCGTCGGCGGGGCCGAGGAACGACATGCGCGGCAGGGCCACCCCCGGGGGCGGGCCACCGGCGTTGTTGACCAGGATGTCGAGCCCGCCCCACTCCTCGACGGCGCGTGACACGACCTGGCCGGGCGCCTCGGGGTTCATCAGGTCCACCGGTACGTGGATCAGCGCGTCGCCGCCGAGCGCCTCCAGTTCCGGAGTGCTCTTGCGCGAGGCGGCCACGACCCTGACCCCCTCATCGAGCAGGGTGCGGGTGACGGCCAGGCCGATGCCCTTGGAGGCGCCGGTGACGACCGCGACGCGGCCGGAAAGCTGCAGATCCATGGAGGTCCTCTCCCTTGTCAGACCCCATCCGGTCGGAATGGGATCTTCATGACGCCAAACCTAGGACGAAGTCGCGGTCAGGCCCTGGCGGGCATCGGACCAGCAGTTGCGGCGGGATTCGGACCCGCAATCCGCCCCGGCGGACCAGGCATGCGCGATGGCGACGGTCCGGAGGCCGGGCGGAATCCGGCACTTCGGAGGGCTCTGGTAGCGTGGCCGTGATCGCACTGATCACCGTTGATCGTTCCGAGGAGGTGAGACCCATTACCGCTGTATCAGGTCGGGTGCTCCCTCACACGGACACACGGTCATCCTGGGACAGGTGACCGAGGGAGCCCCGTCGGCATCCCGAAAGGCTCCCCAATGTCGGTTTCCTCCCTTCCGCTTTCCGTCATCGTCACCAGGCTTCGAGCCGCCGGCTGCGTCTTCGCCGAGGACGAGGCGGAGCTGATCGTCTCCACGGCCCGGACACCGGACGACGTCGTCGCCATGGTGGACCGGCGAGTCGCGGGCCTGCCCCTCGAGCACGTCCTCGGCTGGGCGGAGTTCTGCGGCCTGCGCGTGGCCGTGGACCCCGGGGTCTTCGTGCCCCGTCCGCGCACCGAGTTCCTCATCCGCCAGGCCGCGGCCCTCGCCCCCGCGGGCGCCGTCGTCGTCGACCTGTGCTGCGGCTCCGGCGCGATGGCCGCCGCACTGGCGGCGACCCTGGACCGGCCCGAGGTGCACGCCGCCGACATCGACCCCGCCGCGGTGCTGTGCGCCCGCCGCAACCTCGCCCCCTACGGCGGCCAGGTATACGAGGGCGACCTCTACGAGCCGCTGCCCGCCACTCTGCGCGGTCGCGTCGACGTCCTGGTCGCCAGCCCGCCCTACGTGCCCACCGGGGCGATCGGGTCGCTGCCACCCGAGGCCCGCGTCCACGAGCCGCACATGGCTCTCGACGGCGGTGCGGACGGGCTCGACGTCGTACGGCGGGTGATCGCCGCGGCGCGGGTCTGGCTGGCGCCGGGCGGGCACCTGCTCGTGGAGACGAGTGAGCGCCAGGCCCGGCGTGCCGCGGAGGCGGTCGCGAGCAGCGGGCTGGTGCCGCGGGTGGCCGCTTCCAGCGAGTTGGACGCCACCGCCGTCATCGGCACCAGGCCCGCGCTCCGCGACGGCTCGGACGGTCAGGAGCCTCAGGTACGGCCCGGACGGTCAGGCGTCTCAGGTACGGCCCGGCCCGGCGATCGTCGATGACTGACGGGGGCGATCGGGGCGGGCGCTATCTTCCGTCGCGACCCCAGATCTCGGCCGAGGCGGCCAGGGGATAGGGGAGGTCGGAGGGAGGGACGTCCCAGATCCTGGTACTACGGTGTTCGAGGTCGAAGCGCGGCCACCCAGGGTCGCCGGTGGCGGCGAAGGCCGTCCAGGCCCTCCTGATGTGCTCCGACAGGACGGCGAAGTCGGCGGGCGGCGGCGAGCCGAGGAGCCAGGCGGCCATCGGGGTCTCGCCGTCGCCGAAGGTGAACGGCACGTCGAGAGCGTGGCAGGCGCCGAACGCGGG
This sequence comes from Planotetraspora silvatica, assembly GCF_016863315.1. Classification (GTDB taxonomy): domain Bacteria; phylum Actinomycetota; class Actinomycetes; order Streptosporangiales; family Streptosporangiaceae; genus Planotetraspora; species Planotetraspora silvatica. The sequence goes on along the minus strand of NZ_BOOQ01000031.1, from coordinate 9,042 downwards.
GCTCCGCCAGGCGAAGTCGTACAGCCAGGTGCGGCCGCCCGCCCGGGCGTGCGCCTCGGCCACCCAGGTCGACGGCATCCGGAACAGCGCGTCGGACATCATCACCGAGAACAGGGCGGTTTCGCCGAGGCCGGGGTAGGCGGCGCGGTAGGCCCCGGCGGCGTCCGGCCCGAGCCTCAAGGAGGCGGCCGCAGCCGCGAGATCGATGACGGCCGGGTCGGTGGCCGGGGCGAACAGCTGGAACTCCTCGTGGGTGAACCCGCAGATCAGGTCCACGTCGCGGCCCTCGCCGATCGTCTCCCACGGCTGGCCGGTGACCAGTTCTCCGTCGATGACCGGACCGAAGGGGGTGATGCCCTCGTCGCGTCCGGGCAGCCGCACGCCCTGGACCCGCAGGATCCTCTCGGGTGAGAGCCCGGCGAAGCCCTCCCTCGTGGGCTCGGCCCCGGCCGCCGCCGCCATGAGCCCGGTGACCTGCTCGGCCTCCTCTGCCGTGATCGTCCCGACGGGGACGCTCTGCGCGATCGCCCGCCGGAGCAGGCCTCGCGTGGCGGGCGAGGAGACGAGCACGGTCACCGAGCCCGCGCCCGCGGACTCGCCGAAGACGGTGACGTTGCCGGGGTCTCCGCCGAAGGCCGCGATCTCCGTCCGTACCCACTCCAGGGCGGCGGCCTGGTCGAGCAGCCCGCGGTTGGCCGGGGTCCCCGGCAGCAGCCCGAAGCCATCGAAGCCGACGCGGTAGTTGAAGCTGACCATCACGACCCCGGCACCGGCGAGCAGGGCGCCGTCGTATCCGGGCTGGCTCGCGGAGCCGGAGAACCACGCGCCGCCGTAGATCCAGACCATGACCGGCAGGCCCGCGGCGCCGAGGGCGGGCGTCCAGACGTTCACCGTGAGGCAGTCGAGCCCGTCGCCGGGCCGCCAGATCGCCGGCATCCCCGGCATGGCCGGCGGCTGGGGCGGCGCGGCGCCGAACGTGACGGCGTCCCTGACACCGTCCCAGGCCGGTGCGGGCGCGGGCGCCGCGAAGCGCAGTGGCCCTTCCGGCGCTGCCGCGAAGGGGATTCCCCGGAAGGAGACGACGCCGTCCCGGGCGACGCCGCGCACCCTCCCCGCAGAGGTCCGGACCACCGCGTCCATCCGCTCCTCGATTCCCCGTGCTGACCGGCGCAGACGGTCGTTCCGGTGTCATGCGCCTCCTCTCGCGAGGCTACGGCACGGTCGCCGGGTTCTTCCGGACGTCCGCCCTGGGAGCTTGCCCCGCATGACCGCGGCTCGTGAACCGCGCACAGTGCTGGGACGACTTGTGGCGGTCGGTCGGGAAGAGGGCATTCGATTGTGCGGGTGGGGATTTTAGGGCGGAACCGCATTCGCTGATGACATGCGCACGAATTCGCCTTACGATCACCATCCGTGACTGAGGCCGATCTTGCGGGGCGTCGGTTGGTCGATGATCCGTTCTTCCTCATCCATGGCGAAATGACGGGGCAATCACGACGAAATCCACGGCCTATCGGCTGTGGATCGATATGTCGATCTCCATCGCCGTTCTTCCGGCTCCGCTCCAGGAATTGATCACTCAGAATCCGCCGGTGAACCCACCCCCCACCCCTCCGGGAGTTCCCTGATGTCCCAAACAGAGCAAAGGCCGGTCGCCGTCTCGGCGGCACTGGCCGGAGGCCGCCTCGGCATACCGTCCGTCGTGTTCTTCGTCATCTCCGCGGCGGCCCCGCTGACCGTCGTCGCAGGCCTGGTGACCACCGCGTACACCGTCACCGGCGTCACCGGCGTGCCGCTCGCCTTCATCGTGCTCGGCGCGATCCTCGCGGTGTTCGCCATCGGCTACGTGACGATGGCCCGCCATGTCGTCAACGCCGGGGCGTTCTACGCCTACACCACGAAGGGGCTCGGGCGGCCGGTCGGCGTGGCCACCGCCTGGGTCGCGCTCCTCGCCTACAACGCCCTTCAGGTCGGGCTCTACGGCGTGATCGGGTCGGCGGTCCAGCCCCTGTTGTCCGACTGGTTCGGGATCTCCCCGGACTGGTGGATGATCGCCCTGGTCGCTTGGGCCCTGACCGGGATCCTCGGCCTCATGCGGGTAGACGTGAACGGAAAGGTGCTGTCGGTCCTGTTGGTGACCGAGATCGCCGTCATCGTGGTCTTCGACATCGCCGACCTGTTCCACCCGGCCGCCTCCGGCTACAGCCTCGACGTCTTCAGCCCGTCCAGCCTCTTCGGCCCCGGCGTCGGGGCGGTGATCGCGATCTGCGTGGCTGCCTTCTCCGGCTTCGAGTCGTCAGTCGTGTTCTCCGAGGAGACCAAGGACCCGAAGCGTACGGTGCCGATCGCGACCTTCGTCGGGCTCGCCGTCATCGCCGGGCTCTACGCGGTGTCCTCCTGGGCGCTGACCGTCCCGGTCGGCTCGGACAAGATCGCTGCGGCCTCGGCGCAGGGCCCGGGCCTGCTCTTCGGCCTGGCCGGAGAGCACCTGGGGTCGACCGTCGCGACGATCGGCTCGGTCCTGTTCGCCACCAGCATCATCGCGGCGCTGATCGCCTTCCACAACACGACCTCCCGCTACATCTTCGCCCTCGGCCGGGAGAGGGTGCTGCCGGCCGCCTTCGCCCGCACCTCCCTGCCGACCGGCGCGCCGGCCATCGGCTCGATCACTCAGAGCCTCATCGGGCTGATCGTCATCGTCCTGTACGCCGCGACCGGGTCGGACCCGCTCGTCCAGCTCTTCTTCACCGTCGGCGCCTTCGGCGGCCTGGGGATCCTGTTGCTGCTCGCCGCCACCTCGGTCGCCGTGTTCGTCTACTTCTCCAGGAACCCCGGCACCGAGACGGCCTGGCGGAGCAGGATCGCGCCGGCCATCTCGGCGGTCCTGCTGGTCGTCGTGCTCGCTCTCGCCCTGGTCAACTTCGACACCGTGCTGGGCGTGTCTCCGGACTCCCTTCTCCGGTGGGTGCTGCCCGGCGTGTACTTCGTCGCCATCGTCTTCGGCGTCGTGTGGGGGCTGGCTCTGCGCGGCAGGCGTCCCGGCGTCTACGCCAACATCGGCATGGGCGCCGAGGCGACCCCCGAGGAGGCGCGATGACCGACGTCATCCGGATGACGGACGCCGAGGCGGTGGGCGCCGTCATCGGCACCTCGTTCCACGACCTGGAGGTCTCGGCCTGGCTCGTCCCGCCGGACGACGACCGCCGGCGCGTCCTGCCGCCCTTCTTCACGATGCTCACCGAGCACGCCCTCACCTACGGCGAGGTCTACGCGACGGCCGACATGGCGGCGGTCGCCGTGTGGTTCCACAACGACGCCGCGGCGCCGCCCGACATCCCGGACGAGGCCGAGCGGGTGGCGGCCTTCGCCGGCCGGCACGCGTCGCGCCTCGCGCAACTGGACGAGGAGATGGCCAAGCACCATCCGCACGACCCGCATCACTATCTGTCGTTCCTCGCCGTGCTGCCGGAGCGGCAGGGGCAGGGGCTGGGCAGCCGCCTGCTGGCCGAGCACCACGCCAAGCTCGACGCGGCGGGCGTCGCGGCGTACCTGGAGGCGAGCAACGCCCGCAGCCGTGAGCTCTACCTGCGCCACGGTTACCGCGACCTCGAGACGACGCCGATGATCCTGCCCGACGGCCCGCCGATGTTCCCGATGTGGCGCCCGCCGAACGGCTGATCGGCGCCCGCGCTCCGGCGGGCTCGCCTGATGGTCGCCCATCAGGCGAGCCTGCCGGCGGCGCATCCTGTCCCTGCGGGTACCGGTGCAGGCGGGGACTTACTCACGGTGACGGTCCGCGGCATCGTCGCCACCATGACTGAAAGCTCGCAGACACCATTCGGATTCTCCTCGACCGCGGACGAGGTCCTGGCCGGCGTGGACCTGTCCGGCACCCGCGCCCTGGTGACCGGCGCCTCTTCGGGCGTCGGCGTCGAGACCGCTCGCGCCCTGGCCGCCGCCGGAGCCGACGTCGTCCTCGGCGTACGGAACGTCGACGCGGGCAGGCGGACCGCCGCAGGGATCTCGGAGTCGACGGGCAACCCGGCCGTCGGCGTCGGCCACCTCGACCTCGCCGACCTCGGCTCGGTCCGCGCGTTCGCCGGCGCCTGGGACGGGCCGCTGCACATGCTCGTCAACAACGCCGGAATCATGGCACTGCCGGAACTCACCCGTACGCCGCAGGGCCGGGAGACGCAGTTCGCGGTCAACTTCCTCGGGCACTTCGCCCTCACCCTCGGGCTGCACGACGCACTCGCCCGAGCCGAGGGCGCCCGGGTCGTCTCGGTCAGCTCCAACGCCCACCTGTACGCCCCGGTGGTCTTCGACGATCTCGACTACCGCTTCCGGCTCTACCACCCCATCGGGGCGTACGCGGAGTCGAAGACGGCGGTCGTGCTGCTGGCGGTCGAGGCCACCCGGCGATGGTCGGGCGAGGGGATCGTGGCCAATGCCGTACACCCCGGAGCCATCGCCACGAACCTGCAGAGGCACACCGGCGGCCTGCAGACGCCGCCCGAGCGCCGCAAGAGCGTGGAGCAGGGTGCGGCGACATCGGTGCTCGTGGCCGCCTCGCCCCTGCTGGCCGGTGTGGGGGGCCGCTATTTCGAGGACTGCGCCGAGTCGCGCGTCGTCCATGAGCGTCCGCCGTCGTTCGGTGGTGGTGTCGCCCCCTTCGCCCTGGACCCCGCCAACGCCGAGCGGTTGTGGGAGACCGCGCTGACCCTCATGGCGTGATCGGCGTGTCCCCGCCGGAGGCCCGCCGGAGCGCGCCCCGGCAGGCCTGGACGGCGGGGTGCCCGCTGCGCCCGCGGCGCACGGCGGTGAGGATTCGACGCGCCTGCGGGTCGCGAGGGAGCGGGCTCAGCGCGACGGTCGGCCGGCGACCGGACCACACGAGGTGGGGGAGCAGCGCGGCGGCGTGGCCCTGCTCCACGAGCCGCACGTGGAAGAGCAGGTCGGTGGACTCGAACCGCACATCGGGCTCGAAGCCCGCGTCGCGGCACAGGGTCATCGCCCAATGACGGGCGGCAGTGCCTTCCGGCTCCATGACCCACGGGTGGTCGGCCAGCGCGCGCAACACCTCGCGTGGGTCGGCCGGGGCCCCGCCGTCCCGCCGCGCGGCGTGGTCGGGCCGGGCCAGGCGCAGCGGGTCGTCGCAAAGGTCTTCCTGCTCCACCTGGGCGGGCAACAGTGCCAGGGCCGCGGTCTGGAACGAGGCGACGCGCAGCGTGCCGGTCAACTCGGTCAGTGAGGTGGCGATGTCGGCCTGGGCCCGCTCCAGCCGTTCCAGGACGGCTTCGGTGTGGGCGACGAGGATCTCGGCCTGCGGGGTGAGCCGCACGCGCCGGCCCACGGGCTCCAGGAGCGGGACGCCGGCCTCCGATTCCAGCAGCGAGAGTTGCTGGGAGACCGAGGAGGGACTGTAGGACAGCGCGGCGGCCACCGCGGCGAGCGTGCCGCGATGCTTGAGCTCGCGCAGGAGGCGCAGCCGGTGCAGGTCGAACACGAGCCCCCCTCGATCGATCGGATTTTCTTCTGAATATCGGTCGAAAACGTGCGCTGGACCCACGATAGGGTGCGCGGGCACCGTGAACCTGTGATCCCTTCCACCGGTGTACGGCACGGCCTTCAGTGGTTCGCCCGGCCCGCGGCCCGTCTGTGGACCTGCGCCCCGGCTCCGGCCGATGTGCGTGACTTCCACGCGTCCCTGCCGGGGTATGCGCCCACCCCGCTCACCGAGCTTCCGTCCCTGGCCGCCGAGTTCGGTGTCGGGAAGGTGTTCGTCAAGGACGAGTCGCTGCGGCTGGGCCTGCCCGCGTTCAAGGCGCTGGGCGCCTCCTGGGCGGTCCACCGGGTGTTGTCGGAACGGCCGCCCGGCGCCCGGGTCTGGCTGGTCACCGCCACCGACGGCAATCACGGCAGGGCGGTGGCCCGGACGGCCCGGATGCGGGGGCACCGCGCGCATGTCTTCGTCCCCGACGGTGTGCACGAGTCGGCGGTGGCCGCAATCGGCGCCGAAGGCGCGGTGATAGAGCGGATCCGGGGGAGCTACGACGAGGCCGTACGGCAGGCGGCCCGATCCGCGGACGAGCCGGACGCCGTGCTCGTCCAGGACATGGCCTGGCCCGGCTACGAGGAGATCCCCGGATGGATCGTCGAGGGCTATTCCACCCTCTTCGCCGAGATCGACGCGCAGCTGAGCGGCACGGGATCGCCGGGCCTGGTGGCCGTCCCCGCCGGAGTGGGGTCGCTGGCCCAGGCCGCCGTCACCCACTACCGCAGCCGCCCGGCATCCCTCCCCGCTCCCGCCGTGCTGACGGTGGAACCCGGCACCGCCGCCTGCGTCCTGGCGAGCCTGACCATGCGCGAGCCGGTCAGCGTGGAGACGGGGACGACGACCATGGCGGGCCTGAACTGCGGCACGGTCTCCAGCCTCGCCTGGCCGTACCTCCGTGACGGTCTGGACGCCGCGGTGGCGGTCACCGACGCCGGCAGTGCGGCCGCGGCCCGCGACCTCAGTGCCCTCGGCCTGTCCTGTGGCCCGTGCGGCGCCGCGTCGCTGGCCGGCGTGCGAGCCGCGCTCACCGGTGCCGGGGGCGCCGACCGCCGTGCCGCTCTGGCCATGGGACCGCACACGGTCGTGGTCCTGCTCAGCACCGAAGGCGCAGCCGCCAACCCGCACACCGTCTGATCTGAAGGAGCCAAGGTGATGTCCCTGAACAGCCCGGACCCGGTGCCGCTCCTCGCGCGCCTCATCGGCATCGATTCGGTCAACCCCGATCTGGTGCCCGGAGGCGCGGGCGAGGCCCGCATCGCCGACTTCTGCGCCGGATGGCTCGCACCACGCGGGTTCGAGGTGCACCGGCTGGAGAAGCGGCCGGGACGCCCTTCCCTGGTCGCGGTCGCCCGGGGCACGGGAGGAGGCCGTTCGCTGATGCTCAACGGTCATCTCGACACCGTCGGCCTCAGCACCTACGACGGCGACCCGCTCGAGCCGGAGATCCGCGACGGCAGGATGTTCGGCCGGGGCGCCTTCGACATGAAAGGCGGGATCGCGGCCATGATGACCGCGGCCGCCCGTGCCGTCGACCGGGTCCGGCTGCGCGGAGACGTCATCCTCGCGTGCGTCGCCGACGAGGAGCACGCCAGTTCCGGCACCGAGGAGGTGCTGGAGGCGTTCACCGCCGACGCGGCCGTCGTCACCGAGCCGAGCCACCTCGAAGTGACTCTCGCGCACAAGGGCTTCGCCTGGTTCGACGTGGAGATCCAGGGCCGCGCCGCCCACGGCTCCCGGCCCGACCTCGGCGTCGACGCCATCGCCAAGGCGGGTCACTTCCTCGTCGCGCTCGAGGAATGGGGCAGTCGTCTCGCACAGACACCGCATCCGCTCCTCGGAGCGGGCACCGTGCACGCCTCCGTCATCCGCGGAGGCGAGGAGGCCTCCACGTATCCCGCGTCGTGCCGGATCACCATCGAGCGCCGCACGGTGCCGGGGGAGAGCGCCGACACCGTGGAGGCGGAGCTCACCGCGATCCTCGGCGGCCTGACCGCCGGCGTCCCCGGCTTCCACTACCGGCTCCACCGTGATCTGCACCGGGAGCCGTTCGAAGCCGATCCCCAGGCGCCGATCGTGCGCACGCTGACCCGTCATGCCGAGGCGGTCCTCGGGCGTCCGCCCGTGATCCGCGCCGAACCCTTCTGGACCGACTGCGCCCTCCTGGACCGCGCCGGAATCCCCTGCCTGCTCTTCGGCGTCGACGGCGGGGGAGCGCACTCCGCGACCGAATGGGCTTACATCGCCTCGCTGCACCAGGTCACCGACGTCCTCACCCGCACCATCTCGGACTTCTGCTCCTGACGTTCAGGCGTCGCGCCGTCGCAGGAGCAGCCCGCCGCCCAGGAGTGCCGCCGCCGCCCACCCGCCGAGCACGCCGAGGCCCGCCCACGGGCCGAGGGGCAGGGTGGACAGACGGGTGGTGGCCTGGATGGTGAGCCCGGCGTTCATCGGCGAGATCTGCCAGAGGAACCGCTGCCAGTCCTGGTCGGAAAAGCGCAGCCGGTCTCGTCCCGGGCCCAGGCGGCGAATTGTGGAATGCTTTGTGTTGGTTTGACCTATTACTACTTAATCTGTCTTGATGAGCGCTCTGGGGGAATTTCTGCGCGCTCGGCGCCAAGCCACCACCCCGGACCAGGTCGGGTTGCCCCATATCGGAGGCCGCCGGACGCCGGGACTGCGCCGCAGTGAGGTGGCGGAGCTGGCCGGCATCAGCATCGACTACTACATGCGGCTCGAGCAGGGCAGAGAGCGCCATCCGTCGGAGCAGGTGCTGGAGGCGCTGGCGCGGGTCTTCCAGCTCGGCCCCGAGGCCACCGAACACCTTCACGATCTCGTACGTCCGCGGAGGCGCAGGGTCGTACCCGCCGACCGCGCCGACCAGATCAACCCGGCCGTGGTGGAGCTCGTACAGAGCTGGAGCTACCCGGCGTTGGTGCTGAACCGCCGGCTGGACGTGATCTTCAAGAACCGGCTGGGCGCCACCATCTGCGCCTACGGCAATCCCGAATACGCCGACAACCTGCTGCGGCACGCCTTCTACGAGCCTGATTTCTACCAGAACTGGGACAGCGCGGTCGGCGAGTGGGTCGCCCACCTCCGCGCCACCGCGGGACCGCACTGCGACGACCCCTTCCTCCTCGAGTTGATCGAGGAGCTTTCCGGCATTGATGAATTCCGCCGCATGTGGGCGCGCCACGATGTCCGGACCAACAGTCGCGGGCTGGCCTTCCTCCGCCACTCCGAAGTGGGCGACCTGAAGCTCACCTACGAGACCCTGCCGATCAGCAGCGCACCCGGACAGATCATCCTGGTCTGCCAGTCCCTGATGGACGACCCGTTCGACGACTCTGTGGCCAAGCTGCGCGAGCTCCTCGCCAAGTGAGTGGACGAATCGAATCTGCCCCGCGGACTTGACCTTGACGCTGCGTCAACCCTTCATGCTGGCCGTCATGAGCATCCCTCCGACAACCAATCAGGTCCAGGGG
>NZ_BOOQ01000030.1 GCF_016863315.1 Planotetraspora silvatica | reverse complement strand
ACTAGCAAGGTAACCGACACCCGGGCTATCGGTTCCGATCATGGCCCTTGACGCAGCCGCAGCCCAGGCGGCGGCGCGGCCCCGGGGCTGTGTCACGCCACCGGGAGACGTGACGCGGCGATCCGCACATTGAGGTCTTGTCAGCGATCTGTGCTGATGTTACGTTGCCGAAATCGAATCAGTTCGAAAGCGGGAGACGGCCTTGACGGTGACCATCGCCGACGTCGCGCGGCACGCGGGCGTGTCACGTAGCACGGTCTCGTACGTGTTGAGCGGCAAGCGGTCGATCTCCGCCGAGACCATCAAACGAGTCGAGCGCAGCATCGAGGAACTCCAGTTCCGGCCGCACGCGGGCGCCCAGTCGATCCGGACCCGCCGCACCGGGGTCATCGCGATGGCGCTGCCCCTCGTCCACGGCCCGCACAACCAGGTGCAGATGCCGTACGTGTGGGCGGCCCTGGCGGCGGCGCGGCAGGCCGGCCTCAAGCTGCTGATGTTGCCCGACGACGACGGCGAGACCGCCATCAGGGACGCGGTCGGCACGGCGCTGGTCGACGGCGTCATGGTGATGGAGGTGCAGCAGCGCGATCAGCGGGCGAAGCTGCTGCGCTCGCTGAAGTGCCCGGCGGTCCTGGTCGGCACCCCCGACAACCCGCAGGGCCTGCCGTACGTCGACTTCGACTTCGCCGCCTGCGGCCGATTGTGCGCCGAGCACCTGCTGGAACTCGGGCACTCCCACATCGGCTTCCTGGGCCAGCCGCCCGAGACCTACCGGCGGGGCGTCGCGTACGCCGCCCACGCCCGCGACGGCGCCATGACGGCGCTGCGTGAGCAGGGCGCCCAGGCCACGTGGACCGCGTGCGACCCCTCCTCCGGCGGTGTGGTCGCCGCGCTCGAGGAACTGCTCGCGAAAGACCCCGAGATGAGCGGCCTGATCGTCTACAACGAGTGGGCGCTCCCCCTCGTCGTCGACCGTCTCGCCTCGCTCGGCCATCGGGTGCCCGACGACATCTCGGTCATCGCGATCTGCCCCGACGACGCGGCCGAACGCCTGGCCCATCCGCTGACCACGGTCTCCCTGCCCGTGGAGGACCTGGCCCGGATCTCCGTACAGCGCCTGGCGGACCTGATCAACGGCGAGCGGCCGCCGTCGGTCACCATGCTGGCACCTGAGCTGAAGGTCAGGGAGAGCACCGGCCGGCGCCGCGACGCCGCCGCCGGCACCCGCCGCCCCACGACGAATTAACCCCCTCCGCTCCACAACAAGGCGAACGTTCAATCGCCGTTCGTCGAATCAGTTCGAAAGGCAGTCCACGATGACACGCATATCGGGTCCCTCCGTCCGGTTAGCGCGCCGCGCCGCGGCCGTCACCGTCGTCACCGTCACCGCGCTGTCCGCGACCGCGTGCGGCGACAGCGTCGGGGACACCTCCGGGACCGGCTCGGGCAGTGCCTCGACGCTGACCGAGATCGACTACTACGAGGCCGCGCCGCAGAACACCCAGCTGCCGAAGCTGCTGGACGAGTGCGGCGCCCAGGTGGGCGTCAAGATCGAGCATCAGCAGGTGCCGCGCGCCCAGTTCATGCCCAAGCTGCTGCAGCAGGCGTCGTCGCGCGCGATGCCCGACCTGGCGCTCATCGACAACCCGGACCTGCCCCAGCTGGCCGCGACGGGGGGCCTGCTGCCGCTGTCCGACGCGGGGCTGACCACGGAGGGGCTCTACCCCTCGATCGTCGAGGCGGGCCAGTTCCAGGGCAAGACATATGGGATCGCGCCGGGCGTCAACGGCCTGGCGCTCTACTACAACAAGGACGCCTTCACCGAAGCGGGCCTGACGCCGCCGAAGACCTGGGACGACCTGACGAAGGCCGCCCGCGCCCTGACCAAGGGCCCCCGGTACGGCATCGCGTTCTCCGCGGTGGGGACCGAGGAAGGCAGCTTCCAGTTCGAGCCGTTCTTCTGGACGGCCGGAGCCAGTCTCAAGCAGCTGGACTCGCCGCAGGCCGTCCAGGCGCTGACGTTGTGGAAGGACCTGGTGGACGGCAAGTCGGCGTCCAAGTCGGTGGTCACCTGGACCCAGGCGGACGTCAACGACCAGTTCATGGCGGGCAACGCCGCGATGATGGTCAACGGTCCGTGGCAGCTCCCCACGCTGAACGAGAACAAGGACCTGCACTTCGGCATCGTCCCGATCCCGATCCCGTCACCTGAGGCCAAGCCGGTCACCCCGCTCGGCGGCGAGGTGTGGACCGTGGGCCACAGCGACCCCGCCCGGGAGAAGAACGCGGTCGCGGTCCTGAAGTGCCTGCTGAGCCAGGACAAGAGCCTGGAGTGGTCGACCAACGCCGGATACATCCCGAGCAACCAGGCGGCGGCCGAGCAGATGTCCGCCTCCAATCCGCAGTTGGCCGCGTTCGTCGAGGAGGTGGCCACCGCCCGGGCACGCACCGCCGAGCTGGGAACCGCGTATCCGAAGGCCAGCGAGGCGCTGTTCAACGCGATCCAGGCGTCCCTGGCCGGCGGAACGCCGCCGCAGGAGGCCCTGACCGCGGCGCAGGACGCCGCGGCCTGAGAGGACCCCTCTGATGATGGCCGACATCACCCACAGCCAGGCCGCGCCGGCCGACGTCCGCGTGCGCCCCATCGGAAAGCCGATGGGGCGGAGCGCGGGCGTTCGCGGAGGCCGGGGCGGCACCGGCTGGGCCGCCTTCGGTTTCATCGCGCCGGCCTGGCTGTACGTCGCCGCCTTCTACGTTTACCCGCTGGCGGGCAACGTGCGGATGAGCTTCCAGGACTACACGGTGACCTCGTTCTTCACCGGACGGGCGCCGTTCGTCGGCTGGCGGAACTACGAGGCGGTCTGGCGGGACCCCGCGTTCGCCAAGACCGTGGTGAACACGGTGGCGTTCACGGTGGGTTCGCTGCTCTTCCAGTTCGGCATCGGCCTGGCGCTGGCGGTGTTCTTCCAGCGCCGGTTCCCCCTCGGCGGCGTGCTGCGCTCACTGCTGCTGGTGCCGTGGCTGCTGCCGCTGGTCGTGTCCGGCACGGCCTGGCGGTGGATCATGGAGACCGACTCGGGGGTGCTCAACCAGGCGCTGATGCAGGTCCACCTCATCGACCAGCCGATCCCGTGGCTGGCCAGCACGAGCGTGAGCCTGCTGTCGGTGACGCTGGTCAACATCTGGGTCGGCATCCCCTTCAACATGGTGATCCTCTACGGCGGTCTGCAGGGCATACCCGTCCACCTCTACGAGGCCGCCGCACTGGACGGGGCCGGCGCCTGGCAGCGGTTCCGGCACATCACCCTTCCGCTGCTGCGCCCGGTGACCGCGGTGGTGCTCACCCTCGGGCTCATCTACACCCTGAAGGTATTCGACGTGATCATGGTGCTCACCCAGGGCGGGCCGGCGAACTCCTCGCAGACCCTGACGACCTTCGCCTACGACCTGTCGTTCCAGCGGCTGACGTTCGGTCACGGAGCCGTCGTGGGCAACCTGCTCATCGTCGTCGCCGTGGTCTTCGCCTTCGTCTATCTCCGCGCCACCCGCGACGGCGAGGGGCGGGCCGCCGCATGACGACCGTCCGGCGGTTCGCCACGACGGCGGCAGGGGTGCTGATCCTGGCGGTCATGCTCTTCCCGCTGTACTGGATGGTGAACGCGTCCCTGCTGCCCTCCACCGAACTGGTCGGCAGCGAGCCCGCCTGGCTGCCGATCCACGCCACCTTCGACGGGTACCGCAACGCCCTGTCCAGTCAGGGCGGTCACCTGCTCACGAGCCTGTACGTGTCGCTGGGCACGGTGGCCGTGACGCTGCTGATCGCCGTCCCCGCGGCGTACGGGCTCGCCCAGCTTCGCGCGGCCGGGGGCAGGCTGCTGGTGTTCGCGCTGCTGATCGCGCAGATGATCCCGGGCATCGTGATGGCCAACGCCCTCTACGTCGCCGCGGACGCCCTGCACCTGATCAACTCGCCGCTCGCGCTCGTCCTGGCCGACTCGACGCTTTCGGTGCCGTTCGCCGTCCTGATCCTGCACGCGTTCATGCGCACGGTGCCCGCCGAGGTGCGGGAAGCCGCCGCGATCGACGGCGCGTCACGGCTGCGGACGCTGGTGTCGATCATCCTGCCGGTCAGCCGCAACGCCGTGATCACGGCCGGCCTGTTCTCGTTCCTGTTCGCCTGGGCCGACTTCCTGTTCGGCGTGACCCTCACCTCACGCGACGAGCGGGCGCCGATCACGGTCGGCATCTACCGGTTCATCGGTGCGCACATGAGCGACTGGAACAGCGTGATGGCCACCGGCGTCATGGCGTCCGTGCCGGTCGCGGTGCTGCTGGTGGTGGCCCAGCGCTACGTCGCCGCCGGCATCACCGCCGGCAGCGTGAAGGACTGACCCTCCCGTGGACCCGCCCCTCACCCCACTGACTGCCCCGGACCCACCTCCACGCGTCCACACCGCTGACCGTCGTGGACCGCCCCCACGCATCCACACCTGCGAATCCTCTGATCTTCCTTGACAGGAGAACCCTTGCCTCGTCCGTTCACCGAGTCCGCGCACCAGCTCATCTGGCGGCGCGGACACGAGGTGCTCGCCATCCAGCCGTGGGGCCGCGACAGCGTGCGGGTGCGCGCCGGCGTCCACCACATCCTCGACGGCCTGCCCGGCGCGCTCGACGCGGAACCCCCCGCGCCGGACGGCGCACGCGTCGAGATCGGCGCGGATCAGGCCACGCTGACCTGCGGCATGCTGACGGTCACGGTCACCGCCGAGGGACTGCTGACCGCCACTCGATCCGACACCGGGGCCGAGTTGCTGCGCGAGGAACCGGCCCATTTCTGGTGGCCGGGGTCGCGCCACTTCGAGGCGGCGGGCGGCGGTCACCACCGCATCGAACAGCGGTTCGCCGCCTACGACGACGAGAGGATCTACGGGCTCGGGCAGCACGGGCACGGCCGGTTCGACCAGAAGGGCATGGTGCTGGAGCTGCGGCAGCGCAACGGCGAGGTGACGATCCCGTTCGCCGTGTCCAGCCGGGGCTACGGCCTGCTGTGGAACAGCCCGGCGGTCGGCCGGGTGGAGTTCGCCGCCAACGGCACCCGCTGGGTGGCCGATCAGGCCCGGCAGCTCGACTACTGGCTCACCGCGGGCACGACGCCCGCCGAGATCCTGTCCAACTACGCCGACGCCACCGGGCACGCTCCCCGGCTGCCGTCGTGGGCGTCGGGGTTCTGGCAGAGCAAGCTGCGCTACGAGAGCCAGGAGGAACTGCTGGGCGTGGCCCGCGAGTACGCCCGCCGCGGCCTGCCGTTGTCCGTCATCGTCGTCGACTACCTGCACTGGCGGCACATCGGCGACTGGGAGTTCGACCACGACGCCTGGCCCGACCCCCACGCGATGGTGGACGAGTTGCGACGCCTCGGGGTGGAGCCGGCCGTTTCCGTGTGGCCCTCGGTGAGCCCGCTGTCGGCCAACTACGGCCCGATGCGCGAGGCCGGACTGCTGATCGCCACCGAGAGCGGCGCGGCCGTGCACGCCGAATGGCCCGACGGCGAGTCGGACTCCGACATCGGCGTGGCGTTCTACGACGCGACCGACGAGCGGGCCAGGGACTGGTTGTGGGACCAGTTGTACGAGCACTACTACAAGGCCGGGGTCCGCATCTGGTGGCTCGACGCCTGCGAGCCGGAGACGCGGCCCGGGCACGCGCACAACCTCAGCTTCGCCGCCGGACCGGGCAGCGAGGTGGCCAACCTCTACCCGCGGGAGCACGCGCGCGGCGTCTACGAGCACATGCAGGCGCTGGGCGAGACCGAGGTGCTCTCGCTGTCCCGCTCGGCCTGGGCGGGCTCGCAGCGCTACGGCGTGGCCCTGTGGTCGGGCGACATCCCGGCCACGTTCGACGCCCTCGCGTCCTCCGTACGGGCCGGGCTGAACGTCGCGATGAGCGGGATGCCGTGGTGGACGACCGACATCGGCGGTTTCCACGGCGGCGACCCCGGCGATCCGGCGTACCGCGAGCTGATCGTCCGATGGTTCCAGTTCGGCGCCTTCTGCCCGCTGTTCCGCCTGCACGGCCACCGCGAGCCGCGGGTCAACCGCAGCTTCGTCGGCGTGTCCGGCGGTCCGAACGAGGTCTGGTCCTTCGGCGACGAGGCGCTAGATGCGATCACGGACGTGATGGCCCTGCGCGAGCGGCTGCGGCCGTACCTGCACGATCAGCTGCGCGACGGCGAGCGCACCGGGCTGCCCCTGATGCGCCCGCTGCTGCTGGAGTTCCCCGGCGACTCCGCCGCCTGGTCCGTCGACGACCAGTTCATGTTCGGCCGCGACCTGCTGGTGGCCCCGGTTACCGTCCCCGGCGCCCGCAGCCGCGAGATCTACCTGCCCGCCGGAGCCGCCTGGACGCACACCGACACGGGTGTGGTCCATCGCGGGGGCACCCGGGTCACGGTCGACGCCCCTCTCGACCGGATCCCCCTGTTCGTCCGGGACGACGCCCGGCTTCCCGTCCATCCCTGACCCCACCGTCCACCCTTCCATCCCTGACCCACCCGTCCTCCCGCTCCCCCGGCGCGTCCCCGGTCCGCCCGCCTCTACCCACCCCCCAGGAGGAGTGATGACCCCCCACGCCCGCCTCCACGTCCTCGTCCGCCGATGGCTCGCGCCGGTGCTCGCCGTCGCCGCCATGATGGTGATGACTCCGCTGTTCGCGGCGCTCGACAGCGCCGACGTCACCCGCTGACCCGTCTTCCCCGGTGTGCCGGGCCGTACGGCGCACCGGGGAAGGCCCAGACGCGGCCACGAGCGCGACATCGGTGTGGTGGATCCTCCCGGACTGCGAATCCTGGAGAGATCGTCCGGACAGTGGCTCCCGATGAGATCGGTCGCCTAGCCTCGAGGTCGTGACCGTCCATGAGCTCTCCCGTACCGACGCGCGCCGCATCGCCGTGCAGGCGCAGCTCCTGGACGGCTCTCGGCCTGCCGAGCTGCTCGATGTGGTGCGCCATCTGACTCTGCTGCAGATCGACCCGACCGCCGCCGTGGCACCGAACGCCGACCTCGTCGCGTGGAGTCGCCTCGGATCGTCGTACGCGCCGACCGGCTTGACCACGGCGCTTGAGAACCGGACGCTGCTCGAACTCCGGGCGATGATCCGGCCCAGCGAGGACCTCGCGCTGTACCGCGCCGAGATGGCCGAATGGCCCGGGAGCGGGAAGCTGACCACATGGCGGGAGTACAACCGCGACTGGGTGCGCGCCAACGACGCGTGCCGTCTGGACATCCTCGATCGGCTTCGTTCCTCGGGGCCGCTCCCGTCACGCGATCTGCCGGACACCTGCAAGACGCCGTGGAAGTCGACCGGGTGGACCGACAACCGCAACGTCACACAACTGCTGGAGTTCATGGTGGCGCGAGGTGAGGTCGCCATCGCCGGACGCAGCGGTCGCGAGCGGCTCTGGGACCTGGCGACGCGGGTCTACCCCGACGACCCGGTGGTCCCCGCCGGTGAGGCGCTGCGCATCCGCGACGAGCGGCGGCTGCGGGCTCTGGGCATCGCCCGCGCCCGAGGACCGGCTTATCCCGGTGAGCCCGCGGACGTGGGCGAGGCCGGTGAACCGGCCGTGGTCGAGGGGGTCAAAGGCAGGTGGCGAGTCAATCCGTCCCTGCTGGGCCGGCCGTTCTCGGGGCGAGCGGCGTTGCTTTCGCCCTTCGACCGGCTGTTACACGACCGCAAGCGCGCCGTCGAGCTCTTCGAGTTCGACTACCAGCTGGAGATGTACAAGCCCGCCGCCAAGCGCCGGTGGGGATACTTCGCGTTGCCGATCCTCTACGGCGACCGGCTGGTGGGCAAGCTCGACGCCACCGCCGACCGCGCGGCCGGGGTGCTGCGGGTCGACGCGATCCACCAGGACGTCGCCTTCACCGAGACCATGACCGCGGAGATCGGTCATGAGATCGAGGACCTGGCCCGCTGGCTCGGCCTGGACCTCACACTGCCCCGCTGAACGCGCCCCACGGCTTGTGTGGCCTGAATCACATTCGGCGTCTGTCACATGAGAGCCCGTCCGCCCGTCCTGTCGCCGCAATCGAACTTCCCCGGCCGGCGGCCGGGGCGGAGACATGGAGTGATCATGCGAGTTCTCCTCGCCGGAGCCACCGGAGCGATCGGCCGCAGGATGGTGGCCGGCGGGCCCGGCGGGAACCGGAAGACACAGTCAGAGGAGGAGGGGCAGGACATGCGGACGTCCGCGGAGGTGTTCGAGGAGCACAGGCAGTTACTCCTCGGCCTCGGATACCGGCTGCTGGGCAGCATGTGGGACGCCGAGGACGTGGTCCAGGACGCGTACCTGCGCTGGACTCAGACGGACAGGTCCGAGGTGCGCGAGCCGCGGTCCTTCCTCGTGACGATCGTGTCGCGGCTCGCTCTCGACCAGTTGCGCTCGGCGCGGGTGACCCGTGAGGCCTACACCGGTCCCTGGCTGCCCGAACCGGTGGACGGCCAGGCGTTCGGCCCGCTCGACACGGCGGAACTCCGCGACACCCTCTCGTACGCGACCCTGCATCTGATGGAGCGGCTGTCCCCTCCCGAGCGCGCGGTGTTCGTGCTCCGGGAGGCGTTCGACCTGCCGTACGACGACATCGCCGAGATCGTCGGCAGCTCGGCCGCGACGTGCAGGCAGTGGCACCACCGTGCGGCCGGGCGACTGGCGGACGGCCGGGACAGATTCCACCCGTCGGCCTCGGACCACGACGAGTTGCTCGGCCGGTTCCTGGCCGCCGCGCGGGGCGGAGACCTGGCCACGCTGACCGACCTGCTGGCCGAGGACGTCGTCGCCTACAACGACGGCGGCGGCAAGGTACGCGCCGCGCTGCGCCCGGTCGTCGGCCGCGCCAACGTACTGGCGTTCGTCGCCGGGCTGATGTCCCGCTATCCGATCGAGGACGTGCGCGCGGTCGAGGCCAACGGCGAGCCGGCGATCTGGACGGTGATCGGCGGTCAGCGGCAGCTCGTCACGTTCGACATCCGGGCCGGCCGCATCCACGCTATTTACGCCGTCCTCAACCCCGACAAGCTCTCCCACATTAATCAGGACATCAGCTGATTTATCCATATATCGGCCGAATGTAGTAATACGACCTATTTCTCGCCACCACTGGAATCGATTCACCCAACGGGCAATCTCAATTCATCTGAAATTCAGATCGCACGTCTTACGGTAAGGGGCAATCGTCTCCGATCTTGGAGGGCCCTGTGGCGAACCCTTCTCCCCGAAGGATGCTCCCGCTGTTATCCGCTCCACGCGCAGGCGGGCGCGATGCGATGACATGCCGCTTCCGTTGTGGTGATGCCTGTGCACACGAAGTTCCCAATACCAGTGACAATCCCTATTTCGGCGACATCCTCTCCGGCACGTTCTCCCGACGTGGCGCGCTCCGGGCAGGAGCCCTCGGCACCCTGGTCGCGACCGTCGGCGTCACCGGTGCGGCCGTGCCCGCCGCGGCCGACAGCGGTCGCGGCTCGTCCTCCGGGCACGGGTACCGGGACGGCCTCGGATTCACCCCCGTGGCGCCGAACTCCGCGGACGCGCTGACCGTGGCGGCCGGCTACGTGTCGTCGGTGGTGGTCCGCTGGGGTGACCCGGTCCTCCCCGACGCGCCCACGTTCGACTTCGACAGGCAGACGGCCGCGGCGCAGGCGAAGCAGTTCGGCTACAACTGCGACTTCGTGACCTTCTTCCCGCTGGGACGCGATCGCGGCCTGCTGTGGGTCAACCACGAGTACACCGACGAGAACCTCATGTTCCGCGGGTGGACCACCGGCGACACCGCGCCGCTGGAGCAGATCAAGATCGGGCTGGCCGCGCACGGCGGCTCGATCGTGGAGGTCGAACGGGTCGGGCACAGCGGGCAGTGGAAGCTCGTGACCCGTGGCCGCCGCCGCTACAACCGCCGCATCACCGCGCAGACCCGGATGGCCTTCTCGGGTCCGGCGGCCGGCTCGGCACTGCTGACGACCGCGGCCGACAGGCGTGGAACCACGGTGTACGGCACGCTCAACAACTGCGCGGGAGGCACGACGCCGTGGCAGACGGTCCTCACCGGTGAGGAGAACTGGAACCAGTATTTCGTCGGCGGCAACGGGGTCCCCGAGGCGCAGAAGACCTACCTGACCCGGTACGGCATCAGCACCACCACCGCGATCCCCAGCGGCAACCGCCGCTTCGACCGGGTCGAGGAGCGGTTCGACCTCGCCAAGCATCCGCAGGAGATCAACCGGTTCGGCTGGATCGTGGAGGTCGACCCGTTCGACCCCGACTCCACACCGGTCAAGCGCACCGCCCTGGGCAGGTTCGCGCACGAGGCCGCCACCACCACGCTCACCCGGGACGGCCGCGTGGCCGTCTACATGGGCGACGACGGCCGGTTCGAGTACATCTACAAGTTCGTCTCCAAGGACCGCTACATCCCGGGCTTCGACCGGCACAACCGGGATCTGCTGGACGAGGGCACGCTGTACGTGGCCACGTTCACCGGCGACAGCCCCGCGGCCGAGATCGACGGCTCGGGCACGCTGCCGAAGGACGGCGCGTTCGACGGGGCGGGCACCTGGATCCCGCTGGTCAGCGGTGACAAGTCCTTCGTCCCCGGCATGACGGCCCAAGAGGTCCTCGTCTACACCCGCGTGGCCGCGGACAAGGTCGGCGCGACCAAGATGGACCGCCCCGAGGACATCGAGCGCAACCCGGTCAACGGCGCCGTCTACGTCGCGCTGACCAACAACACCAACCGGACCGCGGCCCAGGTCGACGAGGTCAACCCGCGGACGGCGAACAGGCACGGCCACATCCTGGAGATCGTGGAGAGGAAGAACGACGCGGGCGCGACGTCGTTCGGCTGGTCGCTCCCCCTCGTCTGCGGCGACCCCGCCGATCCCTCGACGTACTTCGGCGGATACGACAAGACGAAGGTCTCGCCGATCTCCTGCCCGGACAACGTCACCTTCGACGCCCAGGGAAACCTGTGGATCTCCACGGACGGCAACGCTCTGGGCAAGAACGACGGCCTGTTCGCGATGCCGCTCGCCGGTTCCGAGCGCGGCCACGTGCGGCAGTTCCTGACGGTTCCCTTCGGCGCCGAGACCTGCGGCCCGCTCATCACCGGAGACCAGCTCAGCGTGTTCGTCGCCGTACAGCATCCGGGTGAGATCACCGGTGCGACGCCCGACAACCCGTCCAGCCACTGGCCCGACGGCGGGGCCGCCCAGCCTCGGCCGTCCGTCGCGGTGGCCTGGCACAAGCAGGGCAAGAAGATCGGCTCCTGAATCCGGCCGGCCGCTCACGATGAGGACCGTGACCCGCCCGGGCCGCGGTCCTCATCCGGTCGTCCAGCCGGCAGGGCCCTGACCTGTCGGCTGAGACGACCGGATCGTTCCGCATCGAGCCTCGATGGTGTCTTATGCCGACCCCCTGCCCGGCGACAGGCTTGGCGGTATGAAACGTGCACTCGTCGTCATCGACGTCCAGGAGTCCTTCCGGCGGCGTCCCATCTGGCAGGCCGTGTCCAACCCCGGCATCGTGGGCCAGGTGAACCGCCTGGTGACCTGGGCCAGGGACCGGGGCGACCTCGTCGTCTGGGTCCTGCACACCGAGCCGGGCACGGGGAACGTCTTCGATCCGGACTCGGGCCACGTCCGGATGATGGACGGGCTGAAGCCGGAGGAGGGCGAGCCCGTGCTGACCAAGACCTCACGCAACGCGTTCACCACCACCAACCTGCAGCAGATCCTCACGACGGAGGGCATCCGCGATCTGGTGGTCTGCGGGATCCAGACCGAGCAGTGTTGCGAGACGACCACGCGCCTGGCGGCCGACCTCGGCTTCGACGTCACGTTCGTCACCGACGCGACCGCGACCTTCCCGATCCCGCACCGCGACGCGCCGCAGGACCGTGAGCTCGAGGAGATCATCGCCGACCCCCGGACCCTGCAGGTGGCCGAGATCATCACCAGGACGGAGTACGCCCTGGCCGGCCGCTTCGCCGCCATCACCAGCACGACGGCATTGGTAGGCTGACCAGATCGTGCCCCGAGTCGTCTTCCTGCTCCTCCCCCGGCTGCACCTGCTGGACCTCGCCGGTCCGGCCCAGGTGTTCTCGACGGCCGCCGATCTCGGGTACGGCTACGAGCTGAGCTACGTGGGTGAGCGGGAGGACGTCCCCACCGCCCAGGGCCTGCCGATCCGGGCCCAGGTCACCTGGCCCGAGCTGGACACGGGCGACCTGGTCGTGGTGCCGGGCTGGCGGGGGCCGACATTCCACGACAGCCCGAGGCTCGACCCGGACAGCTCCCGCAGGCTCGCCGAGCATCACGCGGCGGGCGGCACCGTGGCCAGCGTCTGCGCGGGAGCGGACGCGCTCGGCCGGGCCGGGCTGCTCGACGGCAGGCGCTGCACCACCCACCACGGCCTGCAGGACGAACTGGCCCGCCGGTATCCGCGGGCGACCGTGGTCCGCAACGTGCTGTTCGTCGTCGACGACCGGGTGGTGACCTCGGCCGGAATCGCCAGCGGCATCGACCTCGCGCTGCACCTGGTCGCGGTACGGCACGGGCCGGGGGCCGCCGCGAGGATCGCCCGCGAGATGGTGGTCTACACCCGGCGCAACGGCGACGAGCGGCAGGCGGGGGCCCTGCGCTACCGCTCGCACCTCAGCGACGTGGTCCACCGGGTGCAGGACCTGATCGACTCCCGCTTCACCGAGCCGCTGCCGCTGGGCGGCCTCGCCACCGCCTCCGGGGTCAGCCCGCGCACCCTGACCAGGATCTTCGGCGAGGCGACCGGGATGACCCCGCTGCGCTACCAGCAGACGCTCCGGGTGGAACGCGCGGAGCACCTGATCGGTCGGGGCGCGTCGGTGGAGTCGGCCGCCCGCGCGGTCGGCTTCCAGGACGCCCGCATGCTCCGCCGCCTCAGAGCCCGTACGAACGTCCCCTCTGCCGGAAGCTCTGGAGGGGGCCCGGCCGGGAGCGCGTCCAGCACCTACGACGCCTGACCCCGGCGGAGCCGGCTCCGTCTCTCAGTCGAGCCGGATGTGCTTCACCCCGGTCCAGGCCCGGCGCAGCCGGCCCCGCAGCGCACTGTCCGTGTTCGAGGCGAGGGTGAGCCCGGTGGCGCCGGCGATGTGCTCGGCGACCTGCGAGACCGTCAGCCGATCCGTCCAGATCTGCTCGGCGAACTCGGCGTCGTTCAGGCGCCGCAGGCAGTGGTCGAGCTTCGCGACGGCGAAGCTCTCGCGGCGCAGCGAGGCGTTCTCCCCGGCCACGAACCGCACGACGTGTCCGAAGCCGCGCTCGCGCAGGCGTCGCAGCACCGTGCGGCGGTCGGCCAGGAGTGCGAAGTGCCGGACGTCATGACCTCGCTCCCGAAGCCGGCCGACGGTCTCCCCGAAGTACGCCGGCTCCACGACCGTCATCGGAACGATCACCGTGCCGCTGTGCCGGGTGAGGGCCAGGTCCAGCACCTCGAACACACCCTGTCGCCAGGCCGGCAGGTCCTGGAAGTCTCCGCGCAGACGCGGAGGCATCATCCGGTGCAGGCCGAATCCGACGTGTTCCGGGTCGCAGATGACGCTGCCGGGAAGCCGCCGCCGGATCTCGTGGGCGGTCTGCGTCTTGCCGCCGCCGAAGGGGCCGTTGATCCACAAGAGCATGGGCAGACCCTAACTCTCAGCCGGTCCGCCTCGCCCACGTTGCTGCCGCTCGATGAGGCGGGCGAAGCCGTCGAGCAGGGTCCGCAGGCCGAGCTCGAAGAGCTTGTCGAAGTCGAGGTCGTAGCCGCCGTCCTCGGCGAAGGCGTCAATGAGCCTGGCGAAGGCCGGGTAGCGGCCGGTGGCGGCGATGGAGCCCATGGCCGGGCCGTGGAGCTCCATCCACTGGTCCTCGGACAGACCGGTGACGGCCTGGGCGTGGGTCTCCCGTTCGAGGTGGACGGCCAGTCCCTGGACGTGGCTGTAGAGCAGCACCTGCAGATCGAGCCTGGTGGTCGGGTCGAAGCCCTGCTCGTCCAGCGCGGTGAGGATCCGCTCGCCGTGGACCAGCAGGTTCTGCAGCGGCAGCGGCCTGGTGAGGGCGTTGAACTGGGCGAGCCAGGGATGGCGGCGGTACAGCGTCCACATCGCGCGCGCGCTGTCTTCCAGTTGGGCCCGCCAGCCGGCCGGGGGCGGCTGCGCGTAAGTGTGCTCACCGAACGCCGCGTCCGCCATCAGGAGGATGAGGTCGTCCTTGTCGGCGACGTGACGATAGGTCGACATGGTGGCCACGCCGAGCCGGGCCGCGACACCGCGCATCGACAACGCGTTCAGCCCCTCGGCGTCGGCGATCTCGATCGCGGCACGCACGATGCGCTCGCGCGTCAGTTCCTGTTCGGCCACCGGCGCCGGGCGTGCCCTGCGACGCGGCTCGCCCTGCGCCGGGCGGGCCTCCGCACCGGCGTCCCGTGGTGCCACGACCGTGCCGACGCGGGGCTGGGCTCGCACGAGCCCCTCCTGACGCAGGGTGGCCAGCGCCTTCGTGGCGGTCGCGAGCGCGACGCCCCAGTCCCTGGCGATCTGACGAGTCGACGGCACCCGATCCCCCGGTGCCAGCCGGCCGTCCTCGATCCGCCGGCGGATGTCGGCGACGATGCGCCGGTAGGGCGGTTCGATGGTCTCTGTCACCGGCTCGGCTCCTCCCGCCTGTTCTAGTACAGACCCTACATCAAGCTCATAAGAATCGCCCTGTACTAGGGCAGACTCGCAGGTCAACGCGTTTTCTTATGGATGCGTACGATGTACATTCAGATCTCGCGTACATCGTAGGAGGAGAACAGATGAAAACCGTGCTCATCTCTGGAGCGAGCGTCGCCGGACCGGCCCTCGCCTACTGGCTGCACCACCACGGCTTCGCGCCGACCGTGGTGGAGCGGGCGCCCGCACCGCGTGCCGGCGGCCAGGCGATCGACATTCGCGGAGTCGCGCTCGACGTGGTCGACCGGATGGACATGCTGACCCCGTTGCGGGAGTCGCGCACCCGCATGCGTGGAATGTCCATGCTGGACGGCGACGGCAACGAGATCATGCGCTCGACCGAGTACACGGCGAGCAGCGGCCGCCTGGACAGCGACGACATCGAGGTGCTCCGCGAGGACCTCACCCGGATGCTGTACGAGCGCACGGCCGCGGGCACCGAGTACGTGTTCGGCGATTCCATGGCCGCGATCGAACAGGACGAGGACGGCGTGCGGGTGGAGTTCGAGCGCGGCCGGCCGCGCACGTTCGACCTCGTGGTGGGCGCCGACGGGCTGCATTCGACGGTGCGGCGACTGGCATTCGGCCCCGAGGCCGAGTTCATCCACCACCTCGGCACCTATGTGTCGGTGTTCACCACCGAGAACATCCTGAACCTGGACGACTGGCAGGTCTGGATCCGCGACGGCGACCTCGGCGGCGGCATCTACCCGGCACGGGACAACACCGAACTTCGGGTCAACCTCGGCTTCATGTCCGAGCCCCTGGACTTCGACCACCGTGACCTGGACGCCCAGCGCCGCCTGGTCGCCGACCGGCTCGCCGGAATGCGCTGGGAGATACCGCGACTGCTCAAGGCCATGTGGCAGGCGCCCGACTTCTACTTCGACGCGATGGCCCAGATCCGGATCGACTCGTGGTCGCGCGGACGGGTGACCCTGCTCGGTGACGCGGGCTACTGCGCCTCGCCGCTGTCCGGCCAGGGCACCAGCCTCGCGCTGGTCGGCGCGTACGTGCTGGCCGCCGAACTGGCCGCGGCCGGCGGTGACCACCGGTCCGCGCTGGCCCGGTACGAGCGGCGCATGCGCCCGTTCGCCGAGCTCAACCAGGCCCTGGCCACGGAGAACCCGGGCGGCCCCGCCTCCGAGGAGTCGATCGAACGGGCGAAGAACGCGATCTCCCTGGATGCCTGACCGGCCTGCCCGCGGGTCAGGCCGCGTATCCGCCGTCGACGTTGATGGTGGCACCGGTGATGTAGGCGGCGTCGGGACCGGCGAGATACACGACGAGGCCGGCCACCTCGTCGACGGTGCCATACCGGTCCACGGCGATGTAGGGCTTGGTGATCGCCGCGAACGGCCCGTCCTCCGGGTTCATCTCGGTGTCCACGGGCCCTGGCTGAATGGTGTTCACGGTGATGCCGCGGCCGCCGATCTCCCGCGCCAGTCCCCGTGCGAAGCCCGCCACCCCGGCCTTGGTCAGGGCGTACACGCTTCCCCCGCCGAAGTGAATGCGGTCGGCGTTGATGCTGCCGATGGTGATGATGCGGCCCCCGCTGCCCATGTGCGCCAGGGCCGCCTGGGAGGCGAAGAAGACGCTGTGCAGATTGACCGCGACCGTGTGGTCGTATCCCTCCGCCGTGATCTCCCCGATCGGGCCGACCCCGCCCACGGCGAAGGGTTACGACGGGACCACGATGGCCGACCTGTCCTCGGCGATGAACCTGAAGCCGGGCAGCATCTACGCCGCCAATCGGACGGCGCCCGGCTGGAAACCGCCCGACGGCGCGTGGCCGGGGAGGCGGTGCTCCGCAAGCGGTTCGAGCAGGCGAGAGACGACGGATCGCTGCCCGAGGGGGTCGAGCCGAGAGTCCTGGCCACATACGTCACCGCGCTCTCCCAGGGAATCGCCGTCGAGGCGGCGTCCGGAACTCCCCGAGCCGATCTCGACGCGATGATCGACCTGGCCCTGGAGCGACTACCCTGGGAGTAGGCTCTCCTGAACCTTGGCGCGGCCTGTACGCGAACGGCACCAGTCCCCCGCTGACGCCCGGCCGCCGAACGACGATCCGTCCCCCATGGGCTGGGGACCGCAGAGAGGTGGTGCGGATGCGGCAGGCGGCTGTCCTGGACGTCGGCTGTCACAGCGCTCTGCTGACCGTGGTCCGCCGGCCGCACGGCCAGGCCGGCCTGGAGACGGTGCTGTCCCACAAGGTACGGCTGAGCCTGCACCAGATGCTCGCCCCGGACGGGCAGTTGGACGAGCAGGGGATACGCAGCGTCCAGCAGGCGGTGGCCGAGACGATGGACGCCAACCCGGCCGCGCAGTCCCGCGTCTTCGCCTTCGCCACCTCCGTCATCCGGGACGCGCCCAACCGCGACGAGGTCATCGCCCGGATCGCCGGGGCCACGGGCACCCGGCTCCGGGTGCTGCCCGGCCGGGAAGAGGCGCGGCTGGCCTACGTCGCGGCCCGCCAATGGGCCGGGCACACGTCGGACCCACTGCTGGTCCTGGACATCGGCGGCGGCACCATAGAGATCGCCTCCGGCACCGGCCGGGAACCGCACACCGTGCATTCGCTGCCGCTGGGCGCCAGGACGATCACCCGCAGATGGCTGCCGGGCGGGGCCGCCTCCTCCTCGCGGCAACTGCGCAGGGTCCGGCATCACCTCCGGCGGGCGCTGAGCCGGCAACCCGGTCTGCCGACGCCCCAGCCCGGCGGACATGTCCTCGCCAGTTCGAAGACCTTCACCCAGCTCGCCCGGCTCGCCTTCGCCCAGGGCGAGCCGCCCTGCTCGCGCAGCCGTCTGTCGCTGACCGGCGTACAGGCGTCACTCGCCCTGCTGGCCGACATGGACCCGGCCCACCGTGGAGAGCTGCCGGGCATCAGCACACACCGCGCCGAGCAGTCCCTCGCCGGAGCGCTGATAGCCGAGGCCCTCATGGAGGCCTGCGAGGCCACGAGCGTGGAGATCTGCCCCTGGTCCACCCGGGAGGGGCTCCTGCTCGAACGCCTCGGATCGACCCACTGACGGAGAGCGATGCGTGCCATAAGCCAGGACGCCCTCGGCGGTCCAGAAGTCCTGCGGGAAATACAAGTGGAGCGGCCGGCGCCGGGTCCGACCGAGGTGCTGGTGCGCGTGCACGCCGCCGGGGTCAATCCGACCGACTGGAAGCATCGCGCCACGGGCGGCTTGCTGGGAAAGCCGCCGTTCGTTCTCGGATGGGATGTCTCCGGGGTCGTCGAGTCGGTCGGCCTCGGAACGACACTGTACAAACCGGGTGACGAAGTGTTCGGCATGCTGCGCTACCCGTACGGGCACGGCGCCTTCGCCGAGTACGTGGCGGCGCCGGCCCGCACCTTCGCCCGTAAACCCCGGAACATCGACCATGTGCACGCGGCGGCACTCCCGCTGGCGGCGCTGACCGCATGGCAGGCCCTGAAGGACACCGCGGGGGTGACGGCCGGGCAGCGGGTGCTCGTCCATGCCGCCGCCGGCGGAGTGGGCCACCTCGCGGTGCAGATCGCCAAGGCCCGGGGTGCGTACGTCATCGGCACCGCGAGCGCCGCCAAACACGCGTTCCTGCGCGGTCTGGGAGCGGACGAACCCGTCGACTACCGGAGCGTGGACTTCGCCGAGGTGGTCGAGGACGTCGACGTGGTGATCGACACCATGGGCGGCGACCACGGGCCGCGCTCTCTGCGCACCATGCGCCGAGGCGGCGTCATCGTCTCGCTCGTGTTGTCCAACACGGACGAGGGGCTCCGGGCACAGGCCGAGGCACTGGGCATCCGGGCGGAGTCCATGCTCGTGGAGCCGGACCTCGCCTCCCTGAAGGCGATCGCCGCGTTGGTGGAGGCGGGCAGACTCCGGGTCGAGATCGACACCGTGCTGCCCCTGGAACAGGCGGCCAAGGCGCACGAACGCGGCGAGACAGGCCGTACGACCGGCAAGATCGTGCTCACCGTGAACGACTCCGCGGGAGCCTAGAACCCGGCTGCGCCGCCCACCTGCGCATCCTTTCCGTCGTCGGCGCTCCGGCCCGCACCGCGCCCGCACCGAGCCCGCCCCGCGCCCGCCCCGCGCCCGCCCCGATGCCGGCGCCGATCCGAGGCCACGGACAATGGAGCTCTTCATCGTGTCGAAGCACCCTCGGCTCGGGGCGTCCAAAGTGCCGGGACGAGGGCCAGTAAGATCAAGAATCTCGGTGCTTCCCTGCACCGCCCTACCGGGACGAGGTAACCGTGGTCGCGGAAGACACCGAGCAGGCCGACGAGGGGCGCAAGGGCAGGAAGGGCTCGTTCTTCCGGGAGCTTCCGATCCTCGTCGTCGTCGCCCTGGGTCTGGCGTTACTGATCAAGTCCTTCGTGGTCCAGGCCTTCTACATCCCGTCGGAATCGATGGAGAACACTCTCCTGATCAACGACCGGGTCCTGGTGAACAAGCTCGTCTACCATGTCCGCGACATCGAACGCGGCGACATCGTCGTCTTCTCCGGCGTCGACTCCTGGGATCCCGAGGTCCCGTACGAGGATCCCGGCAATCCCATCGCCCGCGCCCTCCACTGGACGGGCATCCAGTTCGGCCTCGTCCCCGGCGACAAGGACTACATCAAGCGGGTCATCGGCAAGCCCGGCGACACGGTGAAGTGCTGCGACTCCAAGGGGAGGGTCACCGTCAACGGCACCGCGATCGACGAACCCTACCTGTATCCCGGCGACGTGCCGTCCGATCAGCCCTTCTCGGTCACCGTGCCGAAGGACCGCCTGTGGGTCATGGGCGACCACCGATCCGTCTCGTACGACTCCAGGCGCCATACGGGCGACACGGGCGGAGGCACGATCCCCGTGGACAAAGTGGTCGGTCGAGCCTTCGTCATAGCGTGGCCGTTCGATCGCGCGAAGGTGCTTTCGATACCCGACACGTTCGCCCAGCCGGCGCTGAACGCCGCTTCATCGGTCGTGGGGTCGCCGTTGCTGCCGGCTATCGCAGGAACCGTGCCGCTGGCGTTGTGGCGTCACCGCCGGTTCGCCCGGCGTTCCCGGATCCGGCGAAGGACGCAGGACCGGCCCTCGTAGCGTCTACTCGGCGTCCAGCCCGACCGGAACGGAACTCCGCAACGCCTCGGTGATCGCCGCCACGGCCGGATGCCCACCTCCGCCGCTCCGGAAGGCGACCTTGGTGCGCCGCCGGATCGGCACCCGCGTCAGGACCGTGCCCGGCGGGGCGTCGAACGTCCCGATGTGGGGAACGAGCGCGACCCCTTGCCCCGCCGCCACCAGGGCCAGCACCGTGGAGAACTCGTCGATGCGGTGCCGGACCCGCGGGGTGTAACCGGCGGCCTGACAAGCACGGATCGTCATCTGGTGGCACGCCGTACCCGGCGAAGCCGTGATCCAGTCGGCCGCCTCGCACCGGGCGATGACCTGGTCCGGCGGCGCGTCCAGCGGGGACGCGGAGGCCAGATACATCGACTCGGCGCACAGCGGTGCCACGGTCAGGCCCGGTGTGGATGCCTGGGGGACGAAGTCGTAGTCGTGGATCAGCGCCACGTCCAGCTCACCGGCTCTCAGCGCGTCGCCGATCGCGGCCGGGTCGATCTCCGACACCATCGGCTCCAGCGCCGGGTGCCGGCGGCTCAGCTCGATCAGCGCGGCCGGCAGGATCGCCCGGGCCGCGGTCGGGAAGGTGCCGATCCGCAGTGGCCCGGCGAGGCCCCGGCGGGCGTCGATCAACTCCGCGGACGCCAGTTCGAGGCGTTCCAGCAACGCTTCGGCGTGCCGGGCGAGGTTGCGGCCGGCCGGCGTGAGGCGCACGCGGCGGCCGGTACGTTCCAGCAAGGGCACACCGGCTTCCCGCTCCAGAACCGCCAACTGCTGCGACACGGCCGACGGGCTGAAGGCCAAGGCCTGGGCGACCGCCGCGATGGTGCCGCGATGGTCGAGTTCCCGGAGCAGGCGGAGGCGGCGAAGCTCGAGCATCGGCTCAGCTTACGCTTTGAGCCGGAAAAGGTAACTGGACCTGGGCAATTCCACCGGGCCACCATCGATCCCATGAGCCCTGCGACTTTGAGCCCCGACGCCCTGAGCACCGACGCCCCCGGTAACGACACCCTGGCCGGGATCCACGTCCCGCTCATCACGCCCTTCGCCGCCGACGGCACGGTCGCGGCCACCAGCCTCGAAGGCCTCGCCCACGCCGTGCTCGACGCGGGCACGCGCGGCATCGTCGCCCTCGGGACGACCGCGGAGCCGGCCTCGCTCACCGCGGACGAGAAGCACACCGTCATCGAGGTCTGCGTCCGCGTCTGCCGGGAACGCGGCGCCACGCTCATCCTCGGCGCGGGATCCCACGACACCCGCGCGACCGCGGCGGCGCTGGCGGAGCTCGCGCACCTGCCGCACGTGACGGCCGCCCTGGTGCCCGTCCCGTACTTCACCCGGCCGCAGGCGGCCGGCGTCCTCGCGCACTTCACCAGCCTCGCCGCCGCCAGCCCGGTGCCGCTGATCGTCTACCACGTCCCCTACCGCACCGCGCAGCCGCTCAGCGCGGCCTGCCTGCGCGCACTCGGCGCGCTGCCCGGCGTCGTCGGCATGAAGTACGCGGCCGGCGGCGTCGACGAACAGGCCGTCGAACTCCTCGGCGACCTCCCGGAGGACTTCGCGGTCCTGGCCGGCGACGACCTGTTCGTCTCCCCGCTCCTCGCGCTCGGCGCCGCCGGGGGCATCCTGGCCTCGGCCCACCTGGCCATCGAGTCGTTCGTGGAGCTCGCCGCCGCCTGGCACGCCGGGGAGGCGACCCGCGCCCGGAACCTCGGCCACCGGCTGACCGCGCTGTCGGCCGCCCTGTTCAGCGAGCCCAACCCCACGGTGCTCAAGGGCGTCCTCCACGCCCAGGGCCGAATCCCGACGGCCGACGTCCGGCTCCCCCTGGTCCCCGCGTCCCGGGCCACCGTCGACGCGGCGCTGGACCGGCTCGCGGAACTCTGATCAGACGATCCCGCGAGGCCAGGAGCCGAGACCGTGATCATGCACAGGTTCGCTCGTACACGTACTGGCCAGGCCCGACAGGTTTCGTGATCATGCACAGGTTCGCTCGTACACGTACTGGCCAGACCCGATGAGTTTCGTGATCATGCACAGATTCGACGATTGATGTGTTGTTCAGGCCTTATGTGCGCGGTGATCATGCAGATCTGTTCGATTGCATGATCACCACACGTGTAGTGCCAGGTCGCGGCAGCTTTCTCCGAAAGTGTGCATGATCACGGTTGGGAAACCGGCTGCTCAGGGCGGCTGTTTCCGAACCTGTGCATGATCACGCTCAATGGAGCGGCTGGTCAGGGTGCCGCACGCCGCGAGGAGACGGGCAGCGTGAGGATCATGGTGAGGCCGCCGCCCGGTGTCTCGCCGGGAGTCAGCGTGCCGCCCATGGCCTCGATCAGACCCCGTGACAGAGCCAGGCCGAGACCGACGCCGGCGTGGTCATCGCGGTCGCCGAGACGCTCGAAGGGCAGGAAGACCCGGTCGTGCGCCTCCGGCGGGATGCCCGGGCCCCGGTCGACGACACGGATCTCCACGTGGTCGCCGTACCGGCTCGCGGTGATCAGCACCTTCTCCTCGGGCGGGTTGTAGCGGACCGCGTTGGACAGGAGGTTGACCAGGACCCGTTCCAGCAGGGCCGGGTCGGCGACGACTTCGGGCAGGCCTGCCGAGACGTCGCCTTCGACCTGATCTCCCGGCGGCCCGAAATCGTCGATCGCACGGGGGACGATCTCCTCCAGCGAGACCGGCTCGACGGACACTCCCAGGACGCCGGCCTGCAGCCGGCTCATGTCGAGCAGGTTGACGACCAGCCGCTCCAGCCTGGCCAGCGATTCTTCGGCGGTGGCCAGCAACCCCACGCGTTCCTCCTCACTCCACGCGACGTCGGTGGCGCGCAGGCTCTCCACCGCCGCCCTGGCCGACGCGAGCGGGGACCGCAGGTCATGGCCGACCGCGGCGAGCAGCGCCGTACGCATCCTGTCGGCCTCGGCGAGGGGCCGGACCTGTTCGGCCTCCTCGGCGAGCCGCTCCTGGCGGAGCGCGACCACGGCCTCGGCTGCGAACGCCTCGAGCACCCGGCGGTCGGCGGCGTCGAGCAGTCCGCGCGCCGCGAGCACGTGAGTGTCGTCGATGACCACACCGGTGTCGGCCGCATCCGGGCACGCACTCGGTTCGTCCCCGGAGGTGGCGGCGACGTGCCAGGCATCGGGATCGGACTGGTCGCCGGGATTGGGCTCGGTCCCGGGCCGGCGTTCGAGCAGGGTGACCGACGCCAGCCCGAATGTCTCGCGGAGCCGCGCGAGCAGGGACGGCAGAGCCGCCTCTCCCCGGAGCACGTGCCCCGCGAGAGTGGACAGCACCTCTGCGTCCGCGCCGGCCCGGGCGGCCTCGCGGGTACGGCGAGCCGCCAGGTCGACGACGGTGCTGACCATGATGGCGACCAGCACGTAGATCGCCAGCGCGAGCAGGTTCTGCGGATCGGCGATGGTGAACTCGTCGATCGGCGGCGTGAAGAAGTAGTTGAGCAGCAGGAATCCGGCCACGGCCGAGGCGACGGCCGGCCACATGCCGCCGACCAGGGCGACGGCGACGACCATCACGAGGAACAGCAGGATGTCGATGGGCAGGGTCAGGGCGTCCCGCGACGGCCCCAACGCGGCGGTGAGCGCGGGCAGGCCGGCGACGGCCAGCGCCCATCCCGCCAGCCTGCGCGTGAGGGTGAGAGCGGCCCGGGACCGTGAAGGGCGGCTCCTGCCCTTGCTGATCTCGGCATGGGGGACCAGATGGACGTCGATGGAGCCGGACCGGGCCGTGGTCGTCAGGCCGACACCCCGGGAGAACAACTGGGCGAACCGGCCTCTGCGGGACGCGCCGAGCACGAGTTGGGTGGCGTTGACACCGCGGGCGAAATCCAGCAGGGCGCGGGGGACGTCATCCCCGACGACCTGGTGATACGTGCCGCCCAGACTCTCGATCAGGGTGCGCTGGCGGGCGAGCCCGGCGGGGTCCCCGACGGCCGCCCCGTCGGCCCGTGTGACGTGGAGGGAGAGCAGATCCGCGCCCTTGCTGCGGGCGGCGACGCGGGCCGCCCGCCGGATCAGCGTGTCACCCTCCGGGCCGCCGGTCAGCGCCACCACCACGCGCTCACGGGCCTCCCAGGTCCCGCCGATTCCATGATCGGCCCGATATCGGTCGAGTTGCTCGTCGACCTTGCCCGCGACCCAGAGCAGCGCCAGTTCACGTAGAGCGGTCAGGTTTCCGATGCGGAAGTAGTTCGACAGCGCGGCGTCGACCTTCTCCGGCGGGTAGACGTTGCCGTGCGCCATCCGGCGGTGCAGAGCCTCGGGCGACATGTCGACCAGTTCGATCTGGTCGGCCCGCCGTACCACCTCATCCGGCACCGTCTCCCGCTGGGTGATGCCGGTGATCTGCTGGACGACGTCGTTGAGCGACTCCAGGTGCTGCACGTTGACCGTGGAGACCACGTCGATACCGGCGTCGAGGATGTCGTCGATGTCCTGCCAGCGCTTGGTGTTGCGCGAGCCCGGCGCGTCGGTGTGAGCGAGCTCGTCGATCAGCGCGATCTTGGGCCTGCGCGCGATGACCGCGTCGACGTCGAGCTCGGTGAAGCCGGCTCCGCGATGGACGAGCGTCCTCCGGGGGACGATCTCCATGCCTTCGAGCAACGCGGCGGTCCGTGCGCGGCCGTGGGTCTCGACGAAACCCACGACGACATCACGTCCGCGCTCCCGTGCCCTGCGGCCCTCGCAGAGCATCGCGTACGTCTTGCCGACACCCGGCGCCGCTCCCAGGTAGACCCGCAGCCGCCCGCGCGTCATCCGGCCCACCCCTTCACCGCTTCTCGGTCGGCCGGCTCCAGGCGGCCCAGGTTCCGGCCCGCTGAACACGTCGTCGGCCTGACCTCGATCAGCCTTTCTCTCCTTCGGTCTACCACGCGTGGCGGACCTTGCACGCACCGCCACGGACGCGGGCCGTACGGGATGGGCTTTGACGTATGGTGACGGGGGGATACAGAGAGTGACCACGTCCTGGAGCGCAGCCGGCCGGCGCGGCGATCTTCTTGTCCACCCGGAAGGCGGTCGAGCGGTCTTGAGCATTGACAACCTCGTCGGGCTCATCCTGGCCGTCTCCGTGGTGATCTTCCTGGCGGCGGCTCTGCTGTTCCCCGAGCGGTTCTAAAGGAGCGGTTCTAAGGAGCGGTTCCAGATGAGCACGACGATCGCGGCGATCCTGTTCACCGGTTCCCTGGTGATCGCGCTGGCCGTGGCCTACCGGCCGCTGGGCGACTACATGTACCGGGTCTACACCGGCACCGGGCAGTCGCGGGTCGAACGCGGCGTCTTCCGCCTGATCGGCATCAGGCCCGACGCGCAGCAGACGTGGCGCGCGTACGCCCGCAGCGTGCTCGCCTTCTCGGTGGTCTCCGTCCTGTTCCTGTACGGCTTCCAGCGACTGCAGGAGCATCTGCCGCTGAGCCTCGGATTCGGGCCCGTCGTACCGCACCAGGCGTGGAACACCGCGACCAGCTTCGTCACGAACACGAACTGGCAGTCGTACTCCGGCGAGTCCACCATGGGCCACCTGGTGCAGATGGCGGGGCTGGCCGTGCAGAACTTCGCGTCCGCCGCCGTCGGAATGGCCGTCGCGATCGCCCTCGTACGCGGATTCGCCCGGAGGAGGACCGACCACCTCGGCAACTTCTGGGTGGACCTGATCCGCGGCGTGCTCCGGATCCTCCTGCCCTTCGCCTTCGTCGGAGCGCTCGTTCTCATCGCCGGCGGAGCGGTGCAGAACTTCCACGACCCGTACCCGCTCCAGACCCTGGCCGGCGCCAGGCAGGTCATGACGGGCGGGCCGGTGGCCAGCCAGGAGGTCATCAAACAACTGGGCACCAACGGCGGCGGCTTCTACAACGCCAACTCCGCCCACCCGTTCGAGAACCCGACGCCCTGGACGAACTGGTTCCAGATCTTCCTGATGCTCGTCATCAGCGTCAGTCTCCCCCGCACGTTCGGCCGGATGGTCGGCAGCGACAGGCAGGGTTACGCGATCGTCGCGGTGATGGCGACGCTGGCGATCGTCAGCCTGACGTTGATCACCGTGTTTCAGATGAGCCATCACGGCACGGTGCCGACCGCGGTCGGCGCCGCGTCGGAAGGCGTGGAGACCCGTTTCGGGGTGCCGAACTCCGCGACGTTCGCCGGCGCGACCACGCTGAGCTCGACCGGGGCGGTGGACTCCGCCCACGATTCCTACACGAGCCTCGGCGGCATGATCGGCATGTTCAACATGATGCTGGGCGAGGTCGCCCCGGGCGGCACCGGCTCCGGCCTGTACGGCATGCTCGTCCTCGCGGTGATCACGGTGTTCGTGGCCGGGCTGATGGTCGGGCGCACGCCCGAGTATCTCGGCAAGAAGATCGGCAGCCGGGAGATCAAGTTCGCGGCCGCCTACTTCCTCATCACGCCGATCTGCGTGCTCGTCGGTACGGCGGTCGCGATGGCCGGCGACTGGGGGCGGAGAGGAATGCTCAACACCGGTCCTCATGGACTCTCCGAGGTGCTCTACGCGTTCACCTCGGCGTCGAACAACAACGGGTCCGCGTTCGGCGGCCTCACCGCGAGCACCCCGTTCTACGACACGGCCCTCGGGCTGGCCATGGCCATCGGGCGTTTCCTCCCCATGATCCTCATTCTCGCGCTGGCCGGATCGCTCGCCCGGCAGGGCCGGATTCCGGTGTCGGAGGGCACCCTGCCCACGTACCGGCCGCAGTTCGTCGGGATGGTCGTCGGTGTCGCGGTGATCCTGGTCGCCCTCACCTTCCTCCCCGCGCTCGCCCTCGGGCCGCTGGCCGAAGGGATCCGCTGATGGGCGAGGTCGCGTCCGGCGGGCGCGTTCAGGCCGGGCTGCTCGATCCGAAGCAGCTCGTCAGGGCACTGCCCGACGCCGTCAAGAAGCTCGACCCACGCACGATGTGGCACAACCCGGTCATGTTCATCGTCGAGATCGGCGCCGTGTGGAGCACCGTCCTGGCGATCGCCGAACCCAGCTGGTTCGCCTGGCTGATCGTCGTCTGGCTCTGGCTGACCGCGATCTTCGCCAACCTCGCCGAGGCCGTGGCAGAAGGCCGCGGCAAGGCCCAGGCCGATGCCCTGCGACGGGCCAAACGGGACACCACGGCCCGCCGTCTGATCGATTGGAGGCCCGGCGGACCGGTCCGGGAAGAGGCGGTTCCCGCACCTCGGCTCCAGCAGCACGACCACGTCGTCGTCGAGGCGGGCGAGATCATCCCCGGCGACGGCGACGTCGTCGAGGGCATCGCCAGCGTCGACGAGTCGACGATAACCGGCGAGTCGGCCCCGGTGATCCGGGAGTCCGGCGGCGACAGGTCGGCGGTCACCGGCGGTACAAAGGTGTTGTCCGACCGGATCGTCGTGAAGATCACGCAACGGCCCGGTGAGAGCTTCATCGACAAGATGATCGCGCTCGTCGAAGGCGCCAAACGGCAGAAG
This sequence comes from Planotetraspora silvatica, assembly GCF_016863315.1. Classification (GTDB taxonomy): domain Bacteria; phylum Actinomycetota; class Actinomycetes; order Streptosporangiales; family Streptosporangiaceae; genus Planotetraspora; species Planotetraspora silvatica. The sequence continues at coordinate 185,933 of NZ_BOOQ01000030.1, read as the reverse complement.
ACGCCCAACGAGATCGCCCTGAACATCCTGCTCGCCTCACTGACGATCATCTTCGTGATGGCGGTCACCACGCTGCAACCACTCGCGATCTACTCCAAGGCGATCCAGCCGGGCGTGCCCGACTCCCTGACGCTGAACGCCCACGGCGTCAGCGGCATCGTCATGGTCGCGCTGCTGGTCTGCCTCATCCCGACGACGATCGGCGCCCTCCTGTCCGCGATCGGCATCGCCGGGATGGACCGGCTGGTGCAGCGCAACGTCCTGGCCATGAGCGGACGCGCGGTGGAGGCGGCGGGAGACGTCGACACCCTTCTGCTGGACAAGACCGGCACCATCACCCTCGGCGACCGCCAGGCATCGGCGTTCCAGCCCGTCGACGGCGTCACCGAGCTCGAACTGGCCGACGCAGCGCAGTTGTCCAGCCTCGCCGACGAGACGCCAGAAGGCCGTTCGATCGTGGTGTTCGCCAAGACCCGGTACGGCCTGCGCGAACGCACCCCCGGCGAGCTCTCCCACGCGACCTGGATCGAGTTCACCGCTCAGACCCGCATGTCCGGCGTCGACTTCGACGGCGGTGGGAACCAGGTCCGGCTGCTCCGCAAGGGCGCGGCGACCGCGGTGATGAAATGGGTCCGCGACAACGGCGGTCACCCGACCGGCGAGGTCGGCCACATCGTGGACGGCATCTCCGCCAGCGGCGGCACACCACTCGTGGTCGGCGAGGTCGTCAAACAGGGCGGGCAGGCCACCGCGCACGTACTCGGCGTCATCCACCTCAAGGACGTCGTCAAGCAGGGCATGCGCCAGCGGTTCGACGCGATGCGCAGAATGGGCATCCGCACCGTCATGATCACCGGGGACAACCCGCTGACGGCCAAGGCCATCGCCGACGAGGCCGGGGTCGACGACTTCCTCGCGGAGGCCAAGCCCGAGGACAAGATGGTGCTGATCAAGAAGGAGCAGGAGGGCGGCCGCCTGGTCGCGATGACCGGTGACGGTACCAACGACGCCCCCGCCCTCGCGCAGGCGGACGTCGGCGTGGCGATGAACACCGGAACGTCGGCCGCCAAGGAGGCCGGCAACATGGTCGACCTCGACTCCAACCCGACCAAGCTCATCGAGATCGTCGAGATCGGCAAGCAGCTCCTCATCACCCGGGGTGCGCTGACGACCTTCTCCATCGCCAACGACATCGCCAAGTACTTCGCCATCATCCCGGCGATGTTCGCGGCGGTCTATCCCGGCCTGGACACCCTCAACATCATGCGGCTCAACAGCCCGCAGTCGGCGATCCTGTCCGCGGTCATCTTCAACGCGATCATCATCGTGGTGCTGATCCCGCTCGCCCTGCGCGGCGTGCGCTACCGGCCCTCGAGCGCGTCCAAGCTGCTGTCGCGCAACCTCTACATCTACGGCCTGGGCGGCATCATCGCGCCGTTCATCGGCATCAAGCTCATCGACCTGCCGGTTCAGTTCCTTCCGGGGATGTCATGACACCCCAGATGATCTTCAGCTCGCGCCGGAGGTGGTGCCGATGTCGCTCATGACGCGCGCGCCCGGCTGGGTGGTGCAGCACCTGGCGGCGGTCCGCGCTCTCGTCGTCATCACGATGATCACCGGGGTGATCTATCCGATCGTCGTCTGGGGTGTCGCCCTCCTCCCCGGCCTCCACGACCGGGCGGAAGGCTCGATGGTCACGATCGGCGGCCGTACGGTCGGCAGCCGGCTCATCGGCCAGCTGTTCACCGACAAGAGCGGCGACCCGCTCAGGCAGTACTTCCAGAGCCGTCCGTCGAATGCCGGGACCGGCTACGACCCCACCTCGACCGGTGCGAGCAACCTGGGCCCGGAGGACGTCGTCGACACGCTGCCGGCGGATCCGGCCAGGAAGGCGGCGGAGATCGCCGCGCACAAGGCCAGGGACAGCCTGCTCACGCAGGTCTGCGCCCGCAGCAAGGCCGTGGGCGCGCTGGAGGGCGTGGACGGCTCCCGGCCGTTCTGCACCCCGGGCGGCGTGGGCGCGGTCCTGTCGGTCATCGGGCCCCGCGACAGGACCGGGCACGTGACGAGACCGACCCGGGTGGTCAGCGTGAACGAGCAGTGCGGCATCGTGGCCAGGCCGTTTCTCACGACCTACGCCGGCCGGCCGGTCGAATGCGCCCGGTACGGCGGCGACTACCAGCCGGGCGAGATCGTGCCGATCCGGGGCCGCGCTCCCGCCACGCCCGCCGTGCCGGCCGACGCGGTGACGGCGAGCGGCAGCGGCCTCGATCCACACATCTCCCCCGCGTACGCACGACTGCAGGCCCCGCGCGTCGCCAGGGCACGCGGCATCCCGGACGACGCGGTGCTCAAAGCGATCACGGCCAATGAGGACGGTCGGGTGCTCGGCTTCATCGGCGAACCCCGGGTCGACGTCCTGCGACTCAACATCGAGCTCGACAAGAGGTATCCCTTCCGCGGGTGAGGTCCACCGGTCCCGGCTTCCTCGACGAGCCGTTAGAGAGGCTGTGCCTGCAGCCCGGAGTCGCGGATCCGACGCAGGAGTGGCAGCTGTTGCCGCCCTCCAGCCAAGGAGCGCAGCCGTTCCAGACTGCGGTTCAGATGCACCTGTTCGTTCCGCTGCGGGAGCCGCCTGAGTACGGCGGGCACACCGAGGAGCCTGGTCTGCACCGAGCAGCGCAATGCGGTTGCCGCACCGATGGCGCGCAAGTCGTAGCGGACGGTCCGTTCGTACTTGTCTTGAGCGAACGCAGGCCGGTAGCACCGGATGAGTATCTGGTCACTCAGTTCCACGACTTCCCCATGAAAGGTGCCCGGGCTGCGTGCGCCACCTCCGTAATCCAGTCTGGTGTGGGCGCCGACGACATCGGGCTGCGAATCGATGAGGGTGACTGCCTCCAGGCCGGCTATCCACCTGCTCATGAGGTCGGGCATCACCAGCCAGCGCAGGACGTCCGCGGAAGGGCACTCCACGGTGACCGCTCCGTCGAAGGCGTACTCGCCCCACTCGTATCGCATCCGGCAACCATAACCAGGCCGTGCCCGGGAAGATCCACGTGGTGGTACGCACCGTTCATCACCCTGTACTGCTACTGGTACGCACTGCACGGCCACCACCCCGGCGACATGGCCGAGAGGGCTATCGGCACCGAGCCGCGCATTTCGAGATCCAGCCCGGCGGTGCCCGCAAGGAAAACGAGCGTTTCGAGGCCGCCAATGGCCGCAATGGCCGCTTCGTCTTCGACCGGCCGCACAACCGGCTCATCGTCTCGTGGGTGTGAAACAACGACCGAGCGAAAGGGCCCCGGTAAAGCCGAAAGGCCCGCGCCTCAAGAGGCGCGGGCCTTTCAGTGACGACTTGTCAGACGGGAACGATGTTCTCCGCCTGCGGGCCCTTCTGGCCCTGCGTGACGTCGAACGACACCTTCTGGCCTTCCTGGAGCTCGCGGTAGCCCTGGGCGGCGATGTTCGAGTAGTGCGCGAAGACGTCGGCGCCGCCGCCGTCCTGCTCGATGAAGCCGAAGCCCTTTTCCGCGTTGAACCACTTCACGGTTCCGGTAGCCATATCAAATCTCCTTCGATGAGGGGGCAGAGCCGGAATCCGCACTGCACGGATTCCGCGTCGCCGCAATGAGCCCATCCGGAGATGACCGGCCAAACAGCAGTGCACCCGTCGGATACATCCCGTCAGGTGCACATAGAGTTCTATGGGTACCACAACTGCAACTGCGGGAGAGCTTACCAGGCATCGGGCCGGTCGCGAAAGCGACCCGTTCCATCACCCACCGTGACCGCTCACTCGCAGTCGTGAGAGGGCCCGGACCAGCCGCCGGCGGCGTACCGCCAGAAGTCCCGCATCACGGCCGGCGGGGTCGGTCCGGCCAGCTCAAGCTGGGTGAGCAGGATGGTGACCATGCCGGTGGACGCGGTGATGTGCGCCGCCGTTCCCGTGCCCCCGACCCAGCCGTAGCGTCCCACCACGTTCCAGGGGTCGACGTCCTCGACGTCGACCGACCCGCCGAAGCCCCAGCCCTGGCCTTCCAGGAACAACACCCCGGCATCGCGCTGGGACCGGGTGAGGTGGTCGGTCGTCATCCGCCGCACCGAGGCGGGGGACAGCAGCGAGCGGCCGCCGACGGTGCCTTCCGCGAGCAACATCCGGGCGAAGGAGTGCCAGTCGTCGACGGTCGAGACCAGCCCGCCCGCGCCGGAGGGGAACGCGGGAGCGCTGCTCCACTGGCCGTCAGGGGCGTCGACCAGCTCGAGGCCGCCCGCCGGATCGGTTCGGTAGTAGGCGGTGAACCGGTCGAGTTCGCCGGCCGGCACCTCGAATCCGGTGTCGGCCATTCCCAGGGGCTCGAACAGGCGCTCCGCCAGGAACTCGGTCAGCGGGAGGCCCGAGACGCGGGCGATCAACACGCCCTGGATGTCGGAACAGGTGTTGTACAGCCAGGCGTCACCCGGCTGGTGCAGCAATGGGATGCGGGACAGCGCCGCCATCCATTCGTCCGGCGCCACGACGTGCTGCGGCTGCGGCGGCCCCTGCCTCAGCTCGCTGAACAACAGCCCGACCGCCGGGAGCGAGAAGTCGGAGGGGAAGCCGTACCCGGCGCGGAAGGTGAGCAGATCACTCACGGTGATCGGCCGGGCGGCCGGGACCACGTCGTCGACCGGGCTCTTCGGCGTGCGGACGACGACGGGCGACGCCAGTTCCGGCAGCCACCGCTCGACCGGGTCGTCCAGCACGATCCGGCCGTCCTCGACCAGCATCATGACCGCCGCCGCGGTGATGGGCTTGGTGATCGAAGCGATCCGGAAGATCGAATCTCTGGCCATCGGGCAGGTGCCGTCCACGCCGGTGGAACCGACGGCCTCCACCTCGACCCGGTCACCGCGGGCCACCAGGCCCACCGCTCCCGGCGCCGATCCTTCGCCGACGTGCCGCAGCAGGATGTCGTGCAGGCCGGTCATCGGTCCACCTTTCGCCTATGCGGTCCGCGCCCGCCTCGACGGAAGAATCACCGTCGGATCGGCTCCGTCGGCTCGCTCGGGCGGCGACGGCTGCGAACTCTTCCGTCTGGGCGCTCGATTCAAACTACGGGGGCGCCCGGTCCCCCGCCTGATGTTTCCGCCGATATGCCGTGCCGCCTCAGCCGAGTGGACGCAGGTCGGCTGCACCCGTCTTCGCCGCTCCACCCACGTCCACTCCACCCACGTCCGCACGGCCGGCGTTCGGCGTGGAGGATTCCTCGATCTCGTGACGATGAGCGGCACGACCGGAGATCATGCTGGGGTCCCAAGCCGAAGATCCATCGGTCTGATCACTGGAGGATGTCAGTGCGACTCCCGCGGTCCCTGTCGGGTTGGACCATGGCGGTGTTCGGGGTCATGGCCCTGGTCCTCGGCCTGATCGGGCTGGTGGCGCCCGACGTGCAGCTGTCCATGCTCGGTTTCGTGCACATCGGCCCCGAGCAGCGCGCGTCGGGCGACTACACGCGCGTCTTCATGGCCGCCTCGTCGATGGCGTCGGTGAACATGGGCGTCTACTACGTCCTCGCCGCAGCCGTCGACTTCCGGGCCTTCTTCTTCTGGACCGTCCCCTTCCGCGTGGTCACCTTCACCCTCTTCACGACGCTCGCGCTGACCGGCGTGGCACCGGGCGCCTTCATCGGCGTCGGGCTCTGGGAGGGCATGGGCGCGCTGATCACCGGTGCGGCGTTGTGGCGGGAACGCCGGGCACGGGCAGCAGGCGACGCCGTTCTCGCGTGACGGCACGTCGTCGCCGACGGCCGTAGTGGCCCCGCCCGTGTTCGGGCGGGGCCACCGCCGGGTTCTACCGGGGCTGCGTCCCTGTCGGCGCCGTGCCGGGCACGGGGGCGTACCCGACGGCCCGGGTGGTGAAGGTCCCCCTGCCATGGGTCCGGCTGCGCAACCGGGACGCGTAGCCGAACATCTCGGCCAGCGGCACGGTCGCGGTGATCACCACCGTGCCCGCCCGCACGGTCGAGCCCGAGACCTGGCCGCGTCGCGCCGACAGATCGCCGAGGACCCCGCCGACGGCGTCGTCGGGCACGGTGACCGTGACCTCGGCCAGTGGTTCGAGCAACGCCATCGTGCTCGCGCGCAGCGCCTCCCGCAGGGCGAGCCGGCCTGCCGTGCGGAACGCCATCTCCGAGGAGTCCTTGGGATGGGTGGCTCCGTCGGTCAGCGTGACCCGCAGACCGGTCACCGGGTGACCGCCGAGCGGGCCGTCCGCCAGGGCGTCCCGGCAGCCGGCCTCCACCGCCCGGACGTACTCCCGTGGCACCCTCCCGCCGACGACGGCCGAGCGGAACACGAACTCCGCCGCACCGCCGTCGTCACAGGCGGCGTCCGGAGACGCGTCCAGCGGCGCCACGTCGAGGACGACGTGGGCGAACTGACCGGCGCCTCCGTCCTGCTTGACGTGCCGGTACAGCAGTCCGGACACCCCGCGGACGACCGTCTCCCGGTGGGCCACCTGCGGCCGGCCGACGTCGACGTCCAGCCCATGGGTACGACGGATCTTCTCCACCGCGACCTCCAGATGCAGCTCGCCCATCCCCGACAACACCGTCTGACCGGTCTCGGGGTCGGTCCGGACCGCGAGCGACGGATCCTCCTCCGCCAGTCGTGCCAGCGCCGACGCGAACCGGTCGGCGTCGGTGCTCCTGCGGGCCTCGACCGCCACCGACACCACCGGGTCGGCCGCCGCCGGCGGTTCGAAGACCAACGGCGCGGAGGGGACGCACAAAGTGGCGCCGGTACGGGCCGCCTTCAGCCCGACCACCGCGACGATGTCCCCGGCCACCGCCCGGTCCACCTCCGTGTGCCGTTCGGCCTGGACCCGCAGGATGCGGCCGATCCGCTCGGTACGGCGTGCGCCGGCGTCCAGCACCGTCTCTCCTCTCTGGACCGTCCCCGAGTACACCCGCAGGTAGGTCAGCCGCCCCGTGGCGGTCGAACTCACCTTGAAGACCAGCGCGGCGAACGGCGCCGCCGGGTCGGCGGCCCGCTCCTGCACCGCGCCGTCCTGGACGCCTCGTACGGCAGGCACATCCAGTGGCGAGGGCAGGTAGGACACGGCGGCGTCGAGCAGCGGTTCGATCCCGCGGTTGCGGTAGGCGGATCCGCACAACACCACCAGTCCCTCACCGGTGCCGGTCAGGTCGCGCAGCGCGGCGGCGAGAGTCCGTGCGGAGATCGCCGACTCCGCGCAGAACTCCTCCAGCGCGATCGGATGCAGTTCGGCCACCGCCTCCTCGAGTTGCCGGCGGCGCCGGTGCGCCTCGTCCCGCAGGTCGTCCGGCACCGGGCCCTCCGTGAACGTGTCACGGCCGTCGGCCCAGATCACCGACCGCATGCGAAGGAGATCCACCACGCCGGTGAAACCGTCCTCCCGCCCGATCGGCATCTGGACCACCAGCGTGGCCACCCGCAGTCGCTCGCGGATCGACTCGACCACCGTGTCGAGGTCGGCGCCCGCGCGGTCCAGCTTGTTGACGAAGGCGATCCTCGGCACGCCGTACCGGTCGGCCTGCCGCCACACCGACTCACTCTGCGGTTCGACTCCCGCGACTCCGTCGAACACCGCGATGGCGCCGTCGAGCACCCGCAGCGAGCGTTCCACCTCGTCGGAGAAGTCGACGTGGCCTGGGGTGTCGATCAGATTGATCCGGTGGCCGTCCCATACGCAGCTCACGGCCGCGGCGAAGATGGTGATGCCACGGTCGCGCTCCTGGGAGTCGAAGTCGGTGACGGTCGTCCCGTCGTGTACCTCGCCACGTTTGTAGGTGGCGCCAGTCACGTACAGGATCCGTTCGGTGATGGTGGTCTTGCCCGCGTCGACGTGAGCGAGGATGCCCAGATTGCGAACGCCGGTCAGCGGGTCGGTGAGATGACGGTGCAGGTTGGTGCGCACGGTCCGTGGCCCTTCAGGGAAATCCGAACAGGACAGCGCGATTCCGGACAGAACGGCCTGAGCTAAGGCCACGCGGAAACCCCTGACGCGGCGTCACCGCATCGGGACGTACCCGACCGGCTCAGTGCCGGGCGGACAAGGGGTCAGGCGTTCGTCACGGACGCCCGGTGCCGGCCGCGCGGCCGGCATCGGTCACCGACGAAGACACCAGGATCACCTCATACTGGGACTGGGGAATGACGACAGCGATGCGGTGACGCATGACCGGCTCCCCTCCGTCATCAAGGTGCGCGCTGCGATGTCGGGGCAACGCGTGATTCGTGGCGAATGTACCGAACCAAGCGTGGACGGGACACCGATTTATTTCCGGACCGGATCAGACCCGTCGGCAGACCAGGCTGACCCGTCACGTCAGCCCGGTGAAAAGCCCGCGCCGATCACACGCGTCGACGCCCGGCTCACAGGCGGCTCAGGTCCGGGTGGACGGCGTCGTCGGCGTCGGTGGAGACGGACAGTGTCTCCCACGCGGCGATCTCGGCGAGTTTGGCCTCGTCGCCCTGCCTGATGAGGGTGACGGCGTCGGTGCCCAGCGGCAGCCGCAGCGGCGGTTCGTCCATGTCCGCCACCTGCAGGATCACCTGGGCCGCCTTGGCCGGGTCACCCGCCGCCTGCATGCCGCTGCGGAAGATGCCGAGCAGGACGCCAAGGGTCTGCTGGTACGCGTCGCCGGGCTCGATGACCGTCATGGACGAGCCGGCCCAGTCGGTGCGGAAGCCGCCGGGCTCGATCAGCGTGACCTTGACCCCGAAGGGCGCGGTCTCGGATGCCAGGGCTTCGGAGAAGCCTTCGACGCCGTGCTTGGCCGCAGTGTAGGCGGCCAGGCCGGGGCCGCCGGCGCGTCGTCCGCCGATGGTGGAGAACTGGATGAACCGGCCGTGTCCCTGCTGCCGGAACACCGGGATCGCGACGCGGCTGACGTTGACGACGCCGAACAGGTTGGTTTCGATCTGGGCCCGGAACCGCGCGGGCGGCGTCTCCTCGATGGAGCCGAAGTCCGCGTAGCCGGCGTTGTTGACGACGACGTCGATGCGGCCGAAGGCCTCGACACCGGCGGCGATCGCCGTTTCGGCGGCGGTCTCGTCGGTGACGTCCAGCGGCACGGCGACGGCGCGGCCGGCGCTCCCTCTGACCAGGTCGTCGAGGAATCTTGTGTCGCGTGCGGTGGCCACGACCGAGTCCCCCCGGTCCAGCGCCGCTTCAGCGAGGGCCCGGCCGAAGCCGCGTGAGGTGCCGGTGATGAACCACACCTTGTTCGCCATGATCTGCTCCATCCCGCTCTTTATTGAGCGCTCGTTTGATAACCGACTTCAGCCGATCACACGATGCGACAAGTTGTCAAACGAGCGCTCAATAAATTATTGTGAGCGGGTGGTCACCCGGGATCCCGACACGAAGAAGCGCAACCTGCTCGACGCCGCCTTGGCGGAGTTCGCCGCGCGGGGCATCGCCGCCACCCGCACCGACGCGATCGCCGCACGCGCAGGCTGCAGCCCCGGCCTGATCTACACCTACTTCGGCAGCAAGGAAGGCCTGTTCGACGCGGTCTTCGACCGCATCGTCACCGAGACGGTGACCGAGATCCCGATCACCCCTGACGATCTCCCCGGGTACGCCGGCAGGTTGTTCGACGGTCACGCGAAGAACCCGGACATCGCGCGGATCGTGGCCTGGCACAGCCTCGAGCGCGGTGGATCCGGCGACCGGATCGCGAGCTCGGACGAGGCGGGCCTGCACAAGATCGACGCCATCCGGGCCGCGCAGGCGACCGGCACGGTGACGACGCGCTTCGACGCCGAGCAGCTCGTCTTCCTCGTCCAGGGCATTGCCCTGGCCTGGACCTTCCTCCCCGACGAGGTCACCGACCTCGTCGCCGATCCCACGGATCTCGCGCGCCGGCGCTCCACCGTGGTCGACGCCGTCCGGCGACTTGTGCAGGTCCCCTGAGTCCACGGGAATGCGGCGCCGCCGCACACGCCGGAACCCGCGGCCAAGCCGTTCAGACGGCCTTCCGAATGATGTTCCGTTCCTGTCCCGAGGCGTTCGTCATCGCCTGATGACCATTGGTGCAGCCAGCTGTCAGCGCTGCACCCCTCATAGGAGACAGGCCCGCCATGACCGGAATTGGTCGTCGACGTTTCCTCCAGCTCGCGGGCGGCACCGCCGCCTTCTCGCTGCTGCCCCAGACCATCGCCCGTGCCGCCGCCATCGCGCCCGCCGTACGAACCGGAACCCTGCAGGACGTCGAGCACATCGTCGTCCTGATGCAGGAGAACCGATCCTTCGACCACTACTTCGGCACACTCCGCGGCGTGCGGGGCTTCGGCGACCCCCGCCCGGTCGTGCTGCCCAGCGGCAAGCCGGTCTGGTACCAGTCCAACGGCACGAAGGACGTGCTGCCGTTCCATCCGACCGCCTCCAACATGGGCATGCAGTTCCTGCAGGACCTCAACCACGACTGGAACGGCGGCCACAAGGCCTGGAACCAGGGCAAGTACGACCAGTGGGTTCCCGCCAAGACGGCTACGACCATGGCCTACCTGACGCGGGCCGACATCCCGTTCCACTACGCCCTGGCCGACGCCTTCACCATCTGCGACGCCTACCACTGCTCCTTCATCGGTGCCACGGATCCCAACCGCTATTACATGTGGACGGGGTACACCGGCAACGACGGCGTCGGCGGCGGCCCGGTGCTCGGCAACGACGAGGCCGGCTACGGCTGGACGACCTACCCCGAACGGCTTCAGCAGGCCGGCGTCTCCTGGAAGATCTACCAGGACGTCGGCGACGGCCTGAACGCCGCCGGATCCTGGGGCTGGACCAGCGACCCCTACATCGGCAACTACGGCGACAACTCGCTGCTGTACTTCACCAAGTACCGCAACGCCCGGCCGGGCGACCCGCTCTACGACAGGGCGCGGACGGGAACCCAGGTCAAGGCCGGCGGCGGGCTCTTCGACATCCTCAGGTCCGACGTCCTCAACGGCACGCTCCCGCAGGTGTCCTGGATCGCCGCGCCCGAGGCCTACACCGAGCATCCGAACTGGCCGGTGAACTACGGCGCCTGGTACATCGCCGGCGTGCTGGCCGCGCTGACGGCCGACCCCGACGTATGGAGCAAGACCGCCCTGTTCATCACCTACGACGAGAACGACGGCTTCTTCGACCACGTCGTGCCGCCCTACGCTCCGGGCTCCGCCGCCCAGGGCACATCGACCGCGGACGTCAGCAGGGAGCTCTACACGAAGGCCGGCAGTTATGTGGCCGGGCCGTACGGCCTCGGCCAGCGCGTCCCGATGTTCGTCGTGTCACCGTGGAGCAAGGGCGGATGGGCCTGCTCCCAGACCTTCGACCACACCTCGATCATCCAGTTCGTCGAGAAGCGGTTCGGCGTGCACGAGCCGAACATCTCGCCCTGGCGGCGGGCCGTCTGCGGCGACCTCACGAGCGCCTTCGACTTCGCGCAGACCGACACCTCCCAGACGCCGCTGCCCGACACCTCCGGCTACGCTCCGCCGGACCGCAAGCGGCACGCCGACTACGTCCCCACACCGCCGGCCACTCCCGTCCTGCCCAAGCAGGAGGCCGGGCTGCGCCACACGCGGCCCCTGCCGTACGACCTGAAGGCCGACGGCAGGACCGACGCCGCCGGCGGGACGTTCGCGGTCGACTTCGCCAGCCGGGGCGCGGCGGGCGCGACGTTCTACGCGACCTCCGCCAACGGGCTCGGCGGCCCGTGGACCTACACGGTGGAGGCGGGCAAGACCCTGACCGGCACCTGGACTCCGCCCAAGAAGAACCAGGGCGCCTACGACCTGGCGGTATACGGGCCCAACGGCTTCCTGCGCACCTTCACCGGGCGCATTCCGGCGAAGGGCACGAACCCGGCGGCCCCCGAAGTCGCCGTCGGCTACGACGCCGCTTCCGGTGACGTCACGCTGACCCTCACCAACCGCGGGGGCGCCTCCTGCCGGGTCACCGTCGCCGACGCGTACGGCGGCGCCACTCCGGCGACGTACCCGTTGGCGCCCAACGCCACCGTGGTGCACTCCGCGGTCCTGGGCGGCAGCTACGGCTGGTACGACCTGAAGGTCACATCCGACGCCGACTCCACCTTCGTTCGCCGCGTCGCCGGGCACGTGGAGACCGGCAGGCCCAGCATGAGCGACCCCAAGACCGTCACCGTCTGAGCGCCCCTCCCCCGCGGATGCCCGCGCCCGCTGCTACCCCGCGGGCATCCGTCACGGGCGTGCCACGACCGTCCGGCGTACTCCGTAGACGGCGGCTCCCACGGCCAGCACCGCGGCCCCGGAGATGACCGAGGAGACCGGCAGAGCGAAGGCCAGCGCCAGGCAGCCGGCCAGACCGAGCGCGGGCACGATTCGGGGCGGCCGGCCCTCGTCCGGGGTGAGGGTCCATGCGCTGGCGTTGGCGACGGCGTAGTACACCAGCACCCCGAAGGAGGAGAAACCGATCGCGCCGCGCACATCCACCGTCGCCGCGAGCACGGCGACGACGACGCCGACCGCGAGCTCGGCGCGGTGCGGCACCTTGAACCGCGGATGGACGGCGGCCAGGACATGCGGCAGATGCCGGTCGCGGGCCATGGCCAAGGTCGTGCGTGACACCCCGAGGATGAGCGCCAGCAGTGAGCCGAGCGCGGCCACCGCCGCGCCGGCACGCACCACCGGCACCAGGCCGGGCAGCCCGGCGGCGCGGACCACGTCGGCGAGCGGCGCGGTCGCCTCGCTCAGCCCGGTCCCGCCCAGTACGGCCAGCGCCGCGATCGCGACCGCCGCGTAGACGGCCAGCGTGATGCCCAGGGCGAGCGGGATCGCGCGGGGGATGATGCGGGCCGGGTCGCGAACCTCCTCACCGAGGGTGGCGATGCGGGCATATCCGGCGAAGGCGAAGAACAACAGGCCTGCCGCCCGCAGCACCCCGCCGAAGGTGACGTCCCCTCCGATGGCCAGGCGCGCGGCGTCCGCCTCGCCGGAGCCGAGACCGCCGGCCACCACCGCGGCGAGCACGGCCAGGACCACCGCGACGATCACCCGGGTGAGGCCGGCGGACTTCCGCATCCCGGCGTAGTCGACCGCGGTCAGCGCCACCACCGCGACCATCGCGACCGCGTGCGCCTGGCCGGGCCAGACGTAGGAGCCGACGGTGAGCGCCATGGCGGCGCAGGAGGCGGTCTTCCCGACCACGAACGCCCACCCGGCCAGATAGCCCCAGAAGTCCCCGAGCCGCTCGCGGCCGTAGAGATAGGTGCCGCCGGAAGCCGGGTACCGGGCGGCCAGCCGGGCGGAGGAGGTGGCGTTGCAGTAGGCGACCACGGCGGCGAGGGCCAGGCCGAGCAGCAGCCCCGACCCGGCGGCCCGCACCGCCGGCGCGAGAGCGGCGAAGATCCCGGCTCCGATCATCGCCCCGAGGCCGATCACCACGGCATCGGTCAGACCCAGGCGACGCTCCAGCGCGGAGTGGATCGGCGTCCCAGCCATTGGCCAACCCTCCACCGGCGCGAAGCGTCTCCGACAGTCGGCGACGATACCCAAGCCGCGTGTGCGGGAACCGGTCGCCCCGGGCCGAGGAGAGATCAGGGGTGAGCCCACGTGGGCGTCGGGGCGAGCCGCGCCCGGCTGTCACCACTGATAGGGGAGGTACTTCCCGTCGAGGGTGATGACGACCCGGTCGCCGGCCGGGTCGGGGACGCGCCGCACGTCGAGGCGGAAATTGATGGCGCTCATGATGCCGTCGCCGCACTGCTCGTGGATCAGTTCCTTGATGGTCGGCCCGTACACCTGGACGACCTCGTGGAGCCGGTAGATGGTCGGATCGACGGGGACGGCGGCGTCGAGCGCCCCGCGAGTGGGCTGCAGTTGGAAGGCGAGGGCCGCGTCCTCCCCGAGTTCGAGCAGAGCAGCGGCCGTGGCCGCCTCGTCCTTGCTCATGGGGTGCTGGCCGAGCAGTGCGGCAGTCGTCCACACCGGCGGCCGCCCGACGGCCTCGGCGAGCTGTGCCCAGGTCACGCCCGTCACCACCTTGGCTTGGCGGACGGCTTCGACTGCTTCGCGCTTGGTGAGCATGATCCCTCTTTCTCATGATCGAGCGTGTTCCATACTGTATACAGTTCCTCTTTCGAGCGATAGCGGTGATAGAACGACCCCATGTCTCAGAAGAGCCCGTCGGCTGAGCAGAGCGACGTCAGGCGTCTGTTGCGTTCGTTGCCGGTCTTCGCGTTCGAACTGCCGCTGTTCCTTCCCGAGACCGCGCCCGGCGATCCGGTCACGTTGTTCGTCGAATGGCTGACCTCGGCGATCGATGGCGGGGTGCCCGAACCCCACGCGATGACGCTCTCCACGGCCGACGAGGACGGGCGGCCGTCGGCACGCGTGCTGATCTGCAAGGACGTCGACACGTCCGGAAACTGGTACTTCGCCTCAAGCGCGTCCAGCCGCAAAGGACGCGAACTGGAGGCCAACCCGCATGCGGCGCTGACGTTCCACTGGCCGCGACAGGGCCGCCAGATCCGCGTCCGCGGAGCCGTCACACCGACCGGCGCCGAAGCGAGCGCGGCCGATTTCCTCGCACGCTCACCCGGTGCCCGGGCCGAGGCGCTCAGCAGTCGTCAGTCGCAGGTCCTCGACGACCCCGCCGAGGCGGAGGCGGCCCTGCAGGAAGCCCTGACCAGGATCGCGGCCGACCCGGACCTGGTCTCCACCGACTGGACGCTCTACGCCCTGGCCGCGGCGGAAGTCGAATTCTGGCAGGCCGACGAGCGGCGTCGTCACACCCGTCTGCGTTATGAGCGCGCCGGCGGAGGCTGGACCCGCCACCGGCTCTGGCCGTAGGAGCGCCGCGAGGCCCGGTCGAGCACATCGAGGAGCAGCGGCCCCAGGAAACGGCGTCCGCCAGGTGGGCGATCCCTTCGGCCGCTGGACACATCGGTCCTGGGGCAGGAGATTCAGATCTCCGCGGATCCCCCGGCCGGAATTCGCGCGTAGTCGGTCCCGCCCTTGAACTCCATCCAGGAGTCGAAGTAATCCTGGCCCAGGTCGTTGAGGGTGGCGTCGTGGATCGGGAACGCCCGCATCGGCTTCACCGCTCGCACGAAGTCCAGCGCCTCCGCGAGCTTGAGCCAGGGGGCCGCGGCCGGCACGAGCAGCGTCCCCACCGGCGATCGTGGGACGAACAGCGAATCGCCGGGGTGGTAGACGTCGCCGTCGACGATGAACCCGACGTTGGCGCAGCCGGGCAGGCCGTCATAGATCTCGGCATGCGCCCCGCCCACGACGTCGACGGTGAACCCCGCCGCGGTGAAACGCCGCCCCACCTCGACGGCGATCGCCGCGCCGCCGAGCTCGGGCGCCTCCTCCACGGCCGACGGCGGCATGTGGACCCGGAACGCGGAGTTGCGTTCGCTCGCCGCCAGAAGCTTTTCCACGTCGAGATGGTCGGGGTGCTCATGGGTCACCAGCACCTCATCGACCCCGTCGAGGGCTTCGGCCTCGGAGAAGGTGCCCGGGTCGATGACGAGCACCCTGCCGCCGACCTCCAGGCGCACGCAGGCGTGCCCATACTTGATCAAGCGCATGCGCCCACTATGTCAGGAAATTTCAGCCCGCTCCGGCTATCGACTCGTTCTTCGGACCGGGCGGCCGCACCTCAGTGGCCGCGCGCGATCCACTCCTCCAGATGGGGAGCCTCGGCGCCGATGGTGGTCGACTCGCCGTGGCCGGTACGGACGCGCGTCTCCGCCGGCAGGGCCAGGAGGCGGTCGCGGATGGAGTCGATGATGGTGGGGAAGTCGGAGAACGACCTCCCGGTGGCTCCGGGTCCCCCCTGGAACAGGGTGTCGCCGGTGAAAACGGTGCCGTGCTCGTCGAGGTCGGGCGCGTGCAGGCACACGGCACCGGGGGCGTGGCCGGGCGTGTGCAGCACGGTGAGCCGGGTGCCGGCCACCGACAACACCTGGCCGTCGGCGAGGTCACCGTCGGGCAGCCGCTCCGCGTGGGTCTGCTTCCACAACGGCAGGTCGCCGGGGTGCAGGAGTATGGGAGCACCCGTACGGCCGGCCAGGGCGGGAGCGGCGTCGATGTGGTCGTTGTGCGCGTGCGTGCACACGATCGCGCGGAGGGTACGCCCGCCGAGCGCCTCAGCGATGGCGTCCGCGTCGTGGGCGGCGTCGATGACGATCGCCTCGGTGTCGTCGCCGACGATCCAGACGTTGTTCTCGACGTCCCAGTTGCCTCCGTCGAGCGAAAACACGCCCGAGGTGACCAGGTGCTCGATACGGGCGGCCATCACTCACTTCTCCTCGTGCTCAGGTTGAGCTGCGTACGGCTCCTGATCATATGAGCCCGGAACCCGGCTCCCGACCTCACGACGGGCGACGCGTGCCCGGTCAGGTCGTGACGACGCCGTCGACGTAGACCCAGGCACCCTCATGCCGCGTGAACCGGCTCCGCTCACGCAGCTCACCGGGCTCCCCGCGGTGGGCGTAACCGGCGCGGAAGGTGACGGTGCCGGTGGTGTGGAAGGGGCTCCCCCCGGAGACCTCCTCGATCTCGAGCCCGGTCCACCGCATGCCCCGCTCGAACTCGACGCGGGCCGGCCGGGTGGTGGGGTGCCAGGTCCGCAGGAGGTAGGCCTCGTCCTCGACCGCGAACGCGGCGTAGCGCGAGCGCATGAGCGCCTCCGCCGACGGCGCGGGCTGCCCGGCGTGGAACCGGCCGCAGCATTCACCATACGCGGCGGGCAGGCCGCAGGGGCAGGGCCCGGCGGCGCGCGGCGATGGACGACGGGGGCGGGATGTGCCGTTCACCCTGCGAGGCTATCCGGTTCCCGGCCGCTCAACCCCGAGGCCGATCTTCGATGGAGTGGCCGTGCCTGCCCGGCGGCATGATCCGGGGTGCATCCTGTACCCGGGTACCGGGTTACCGTCACGTCATGAGCCGTCCCGTCACCTCCGAGATACCGACCGGCCCCGTGCCCGTCCCCGGCGCCGTCTCGGCACTCGCCGGAGGCGACACCGTCACTCCGGTGTGGCGCAACGAACTCGGCGGCCTGACGTTCCGCCTCGGCGGCGGGAATGATGGCACCCGGTACGTCAAGTGGATCGCCGCCGGCACCCCGGAGATCGACCTCCCCGGCGAGGCCGAGCGCCTGGCTTGGGCACGACGATGGGCGACCGTCCCGCGAGTCGTCGGGCAGGGGGCGGACACCGAAGGGACGTGGCTGGTCACGGCGGCGGTACCCGGCCGCTCGGCGGTGGACCCGCACTGGACCGCCGACCCGGCGACCGCCGCGGCCGCGATCGGCCGAGGACTGCGCCTGCTCCACGACGCCCTGCCCGTGGACCGGTGCCCGTTCGACTGGAGCATCGCCCGACGGCTCGCACGCGCCGACGAACGCATCGCCGGCGGCGAGGGACCCGCCGACCGGTTCTCCGAGCACCGGCACCTCGATCTCGCGGAGGCCCGGGCGCGTATCGGCGAACCGCCCGCCGTCGACCGTCTCGTCGTCTGCCACGGGGACGCGTGCGCCCCCAACACCCTGCTTCACGACGAGGGGACGTTCGCCGCGCACGTCGACCTCGGTTCGCTCGGAGTGGCCGACCGATGGGCCGACCTCGCGGTCGCGGCGTGGAGCACGGAGTGGAACTACGGCCCGGGATACGACGGCATCGTCTACGACGCGTACGGGATCACCCCGGACCGGGACCGCATCGCCTACTACCGCCTGCTCTGGGACATGGCCTGACGGTCGCGCCCACGGCCGTCGACCGTCGGACGGCCGGCTTCTCCGCCTCGGCCACGGGTCTGAACGAGCGTGTACTACTCCTTTGCCCATATTTGATGTGAAGGTTTCTAGCCTGTCCGGTATGAGGACCGCTCTTGGTGAGTTCCTCCGCGCCCGGCGGCAGCTCATGACCCCTGATCAGGTCGGGCTGGCGGAGGCCGGCGATCGCCGCAGGACGCCGGGGCTCCGCCGCGACGAGGTGGCCATGCTGGCCGGCGTCAGCACCGACTATTACGTCCGGCTGGAGCAGGGCAGGGACCGCCACCCGTCGGAGCACGTGCTCGACGCCCTCGCGAGCGTCCTGCGACTCGATCTCGAAGCCAGCGCGCACCTGTTCGAGCTCGCACGGCCCCGGAACAAGCTCCCGCCCTCCGAGCAGGCGGATCGCGTCGACCCGGACGTGCGGCGGCTCATCGACCGGTGCGACCACGCGGTCGCGTTCGTGGTGAATCGCTGGTGGGACGTGCTGGCCGCCAATCCGCTGGCGTCCGCCTTCTACGCGGGGCTGGACGGCAACGACAACCTGTTGCGGCTGACGTTCCTCAACCCCGCGGCACGCGAGTTCTACCGCGACTGGGAGCAGGAGGCCCGGGCCAAGGTGGCCCATCTGCGCGCTGTGGCGGGCGCGCACGACGACCCGTCCCTGGTCACGTTGGTCGAGGAACTCTCACGCGCGAGCGAGGAATTTCGCCGGATCTGGGCTCGCCACGACGTCCAGGCCAAGACCAACCCGTCTATCCGCTTCCGTCATCGCGTCGTCGGTGAGATGACCCTTCACTATCAGGTCTTCGACATCACGGGCGACCCCGGTCAGAAACTCATCGTCGGCCAGGCCGCCCCCGGCAGCCCGTCCGAGCGCGCGCTGGCCGCGCTGGCCACGCTCGTCGATGACCGCCCTGCGACGCGGACGCCCCGCCTGCCCGCCGACGGCTGAGCCGTGCAGGTGGGCGGGGCCGTCCCGTCGGGCGTTCCTCAGGCGTTCCACGCCTCCGCGAACTCCGCCAGGTTGATGCGCCCGTCCTCGTCATCGTCGGTGTGCTCGAAGATGGAGTCGAGGTCGTCGGCGCTGACCTCCTCGCGGCGGGCGTTCATGGCGAGCTTGAACTCCGCCGCGGTGATGTATCCGTCGTTGTCGCCGTCGAACTCGGCGAACGTCCGGGTGATCTCGTCGTCGGCCATATTTGTGCCCTTCTGATGCTGCCGTTGATCTCAGGACAGCATGAAACCAGACATGCACTGAACTTGTGGGACAACATACGTTTCAGGTGCCCGAGCGCGCGAGACCGAGCAGCAGGCCGTCCGCGGACACCGCCGGGCTGGTCGTCAGGAACAGGGGCGTACCGGCCTCGGGCGCCCGCACCTCGGCGAACACCTCACCCCAGACGTCGCTCATGGTTCCGAGCAGCCCACCGGCCGGCACCGGCTCCCCCGTCGTCACAGCGGGCTGCCACCAGCCGGCTCGGTCGGTGCGCAGCCAGTGCCAGCCTTCATGCCACTGAGCTTCGCGCGCCGGCCACGGATCACCGTCGAGCACGCCGATGGACCTGGCGATGTTACTCAGCCCCGCCACGTGCCTGTCGATCGCGGCCCGGTCGAGCAGGCCGTTCTGACCGGACTCGGCGATGATGGCCGGGATGCCGGCATCCGCGGCGGCGGCGCAACTGCTGCCGGCCACCGTCCGTGCCACCGCGGCCTGCCGGACGATGTGCCCGGCGCCGTACGCCACGGCGAGGTCGCGCGACGCCGCCTCGACCGGGGACTCCTCGAAGATCGCGAACGGCTCGAGCGCCTCGGGCACGTCGCCGGCGTGCAGGTCGACCACGTAGTCGGCGCCGACCATGAACGAGGTGAACAGATGGTGGGCGAGCACCTCGGTGAACGTGCCGTCGGGGTCACCGGGGAAGTGCCGGTTCAGGTTCTTGCCGTCGGCCGGGACGACGAACGGCGTCCTGGCCCAGAACGCCGGCACGTTGGCCACCGGAACGGCGATGATCCGGCCGGAGACGGTCTCCACATCGAGATCCCGCACGAATTCGCGGACAGCCGCGATCGAGGCGTACTCGGCCCCGTGCACGCCCGAGAGCACCGTGAGCAGGGGCCCGTCCCCGCGACCTCGGATGTCGAAGTACGGGATGTCGAGACCGTCCGGACCGAGTTCGGGGATGCTCAGCGTCCGCCGCGTGATCATCGGGCCGCCGTCCCCGGCAACGCCTCCGCGAGGAAGTCGCGCATCGTCTGCTGGAACAGTTCGGCCTCCTCGATCTGCGGTGAGTGGCCGGACTTCTCGAAGACGACCAGCTTCGAGTTCGGGATGAGCGAGGCGATCGTCTCCGCCGACGACACCGGGGTCACCCAGTCCGTACGGCCCACCGTGACCAGGGTGGGGCAGGTGACGGACGGAAGCTGCGGCTTGACGTCATAGATCGGGGCGTTGTGCTGGAAGCACCAGTTGTGCGCCTCATGACGGTAGATGCCGGCCTCCACCCGCGCCGCGGCGGCCACCGGGTCGTACTCGAAGTCGTACAGCGGGATCAGTTCGGCCCAGCAGGCCTTCAGATCCTCGTCATCGCGGATGTTGCCGCTCCAGTACCGCTCGTAGTTCTCCCAGTTGAGTTCCACCCGGGTCTGCTTGCGGGCGTTCTCCGTGGCGACCTCCAGGTTGGTGCGATCCGGCGAGGTGTCCCTGAGGATCATCGCGCTCACCCGGTCGGGGTAGGCGATGGCGTACTCCATGGCGATGAAACCGCCGTAGGAGCCGCCCGCGATCACGATCTTCTCGGCGCCGGCCCACTCGCGCAGGGCGTCGACGTCGGCGGCCCACTGCGCGTGGGAGTAGGGCGGCACGGCCTCGCTCAGGCCGCAGCCGCGGGCGTCGAACACCACCACGCGGAAGATGTCGGCGAGCGGGCCGAACGTCGACTTCGGCTCGGCCAGCGAACCGATGCCGCCACCGCCGTGGTGGGCGATCAGCACGGGCGCGCCCTCCCGGCCGAGGACCTCGACGTTGAGCTGCGCTCCATTGATCTCTACGAACACGTGCACTCCTAGCTGAAAACAAGTCCGGAGAAGCGGGGGACGGAAGTCTGAAAGGGCAGGCGTCAGGCGGGCACGGTGTCGATCCAGCCGGTGACGATCTGCTCGAGCACCCCGAGCGGGACCGCGCCGTTGCCGAGCACCGTCCCGTGGAAGGCGCGGACGTCGAACCGGGATCCGAGCCGATCCTGCGCCACGCCGCGCAGACGGCGGATCTCGCGCCGGCCGATCATGTAGGCGAGCGCCTGGCCGGGCCACGCGATGTAGCGGTCGATCTCGTTGCGCACGTTGGCCTGGGTGGTCGCGGTGTTGTCCCACATGAACTGCATGGCCTGCTGCCGTGACCAGCCCAGATGATGCATGCCGGTGTCGACGACCAACCGGCAGGCCCGCAGCGCGTCGAACGAGAGCATCCCCAGCCGGGAGACGTCCGAGGTGTACAGCCCCATCTCATCGGCCAGCCGCTCGCTGTACAGGCCCCAGCCTTCGACGTAGCCGCACACCTCGGCGTCCAGGAAGCGCCGGTACTCCGGAAGCTCGGTGAGCGTCTGCGCCGAGGCGATCTGCAGGTGGTGCCCGGGTGTGCTCTCGTGGAAGGCCAGCGCCTCGTACTCGTAGACGAAGCGCTCCTGCGGGTCGGCCGTGAGCACACAGTGTGCTCCGGGCCGGGACCCGTCACCGGCGGGCGGCCGGTAGTACGCCAGCGCCGCGTTGCCCGCCTCGATCGGGTTGATCTCCTCGATGACGCAGTCGGCGATGTCGTAGGCGGGGAACCAGTCGTCGCGGGCGTCCTCCGCGCGCCGCAGCGCGTCGGTGACCGTCTCGACGATCTGACCGGCGTCGCCGAACCGCAGCGACCGGTCCTCCCGCAACCGGGTCATGACCTCCCGCACGTCACCGGTGCCGAGCACCCGGCCGCCCAGCTCGGACCATTCCGGGCGCAGTTCCGCGAGGCAGTCCAGGCCGATCTGGTGGATCTCCTCCGGGGTCAGGTCGGTGGTGGTGTGCCGCCGCACCGCGGCGGCGTAGCCCTCCTCGCCGCCGGGGACGAACCGGATGCCGACCTTGTCGTCGGGCCGGGCGACCGGCAGCAGTTCGTCCCGCAGGCCGTCGAGCAGCCGGCGCAGCGCGGGACGGACGGACTCCTCGACGATCTCGGCCGCGCGGGCCCTGATCCGGTCCTCGTCCACGCCGGCCGGCAGCCGGGGGCTGAGCAGGGTGTCGTCGGACAGGCTGAGCGCGATGTGGCCGGTGAGCTGGTCGATGGCCTGGCCGACGCCGACACGGGTCGGGATCCGGCCGTCCGCCTTGGCCTCCCGGTAGCGGTCGAGTATCGCGTCGAGGAACGGCGGCAGGGCGGACAGCCGCCGGATGTACTGCTCGGTGGCCTCGGCGTCCTTCAGCGGCGCCTCGGGGACCGCCATGAACATCATCCCTTGCGGCGCGGAGTACCCGTCCGCCGACGCCCCCGTCTCCCACAGGGCGTGCTCGAGATCCGACCGCGCGGCCCAGGAGAGGCGGCCGAGCACCGCGTGGTTGACCTGGTCGGCGGGGTTGAGGGTCTCGGGATCGATGTCCTCCAACCGCCGTTCGAGGTCGGCGAACTTCGCGGCGTCGGCGCTCGATCCGGCGCGGCTGACGTCGGGCACCAGGCCGTCGAAGCCGGAGACGCCGAGCAGCGTCGCACTGAACGGGTCGGCCGTGTGCTTGATCTGGAAGAACTCCGCACTCAGCTGAGAGAGCTGGGCGTTCGGCTCGGCTGCGACCTCTTTGTCGGCCACCGCTGGTCCTCTTTCCTGTCGATTTCCCTGTCGGCTTCCCTGTCGACGGGATGGCTGATCTGGCGTCGCGCGGCCGGGACGGGAGGCGGCGCGTACGCCTGGGGGATGCCGCGGGCGAGTCGCCCGCGGAGCAGATCCGGGTTAGACCCAGATCTGCTTGAGCGCTCTGAGGATGTTGCCGCCGAGCACCGCGGTGATCTCGCTGTCGGAGAAGCCTTCACGCACCAGCAGGCCGCAGATGTTGGCGAAGTTCTCGGTCGGGTTCTCCAGGCCGTCCACGTACTCCACCTTTTCGAACGGGGGACCCCCGGGGGCCGCGGCCCCCACCTTGAGCAGGTGCCCGAAGACGGTGTGGAGACCGACGTGATCGCCGTAAAGGGTGTCGGGCCCGAACGCGACATGGTCGATGCCGACCAGATCCAGGCAGTACCGGAAGTGGTCCATCACCGACAGGATGCTGTGCCGCGGATGGGCGTGGGACAGCGTCGTGTGCGGCGCCGCGGACATCCCGATCACTCCGCCGGTCTCGGCCACGGCGCGCAGGACGTCGTCCGGCTTCATCCGCGGCGTGTCCCAGACCGCGCGGGCTCCCGCGTGCGTCATGAAGACGGGCCGCTCGCTGACGGCGCACGTGTCGAGGCCGGTGCGGTCGGAGGAGTGAGAGATGTCGATCGCGAGGCCCAGTCGGTTCATCCGGGCGATCGCACGCCTGCCGAAGTCGGTCAGCCCGCCGTCGGTGGTCTCGTTCAGGCCGCTGCCGAGCGCGTTCGCGTCGGAGTACGCGATGCCGATCTGGCGGAGACCGAGTCCGTAGAGGACGTCGAGCCGGTCGATCTCGTTCTCGATCGGTGTCGCCGCCTCCAGGCCGAACACCAGTCCCACCTTGCCTGTCCGGTGGGCGTGGTCGATGTCGGCCAGGGTCCGGACCACGATGACGTCGTCCTGGTGGGCGATGTCGGCCTGCCGCATGCCCAGATCGGTGATGATGTCCAGCCACCGCCACGGCGCGTTGCCGGTGACGCAGGCGGTGCCGTCCATCATGTTGTCGAACACCACGGTCATGCCGGAGGCGGCGAGCCCGGCGAACGCCGTGTGCTGGCGTCCGGTGCGGTTGTACTCCGGGGTCTGACGCATGTCGGCGGGGAACCGCACCGGATGGTCGTGCAGGCTGATCACGATGGTGTCGCGCAGCAGCCGCTCCGCCCGCGACCGGTCCTCCGCGCCGAGCCCGTCGGTGTACGGCGGAACGCGGCCGAACTCCGGGGCCAGGTCGAAGACGGGAAGGTCGACGCCCGGGGTGAGATAACCGTAGGACCGGTACGGCTCACCGGTCATCGCGCGGGCCCGTCGTGCCGGACCGGAGCCAGCCGGTGG
Organism: Planotetraspora silvatica; assembly: GCF_016863315.1. Lineage (GTDB taxonomy): Bacteria > Actinomycetota > Actinomycetes > Streptosporangiales > Streptosporangiaceae > Planotetraspora > Planotetraspora silvatica. Next base: position 161,942 of record NZ_BOOQ01000030.1, on the reverse strand, counting down.
GGTCCGTCGGCGAGCAGCCGCCACAGGTGTTCCCAGGCGCGCATGCCCTCGCGCAGCCGGGAGACGCGCATGAACTCGTTCGGCGCGTGCAGGTTCTCGTCCGCCGTGGAGAAGGAGAAGAAGAGCGTCTTGGCGCCCAGCACCTCCTCGAACAGCGCCGTGGCGGGCAGGGTCCCGGCGATGACCGCCAGCAGGACGTCCTGGCCGGGGTAGACGTGCTCGAGCGCCGCGCCGGCGGCCCGGATCGCCGGGTGGTCGGCCGGGATCGTGTACGCGGGCACCCCGCCCTCGTCGGCGTGGACCGCGACGCGGACGCCGGTGAGCTTGTGCGCGAGCACGTGGTCGGTGATCGCCTGGAGCACCCGCTCCGGGCGTTGTCCCGGTACCAGCCGGCAGGAGATGTGGCCGGTCGCGATGTGCGGGATGACGGTGTACTTGCCGCCGGCTCTGATCCCGTTGATCTCGAGGGTGGGACGCTCCCACAGCCGTTCCAGCGTGCTGTAGCCGGCTTCACCGAAGACGTTGTCCAGGCCGAGGTCGTCGCGGTAGCGGTCCTCGTCGAACGGCACCGCCGCGATGGCGGCACGGCGCTCGTCGCTCAGCTCGGGTATCCCGTCGTAGAAGCCGTCGACCGCGACCCGTCCTTCGGGTGTGTGGAGTCCCGCCAGGATCTCGCTCAGGGCGTGCACGGGGTTGGCGACCGTGCCGCCGAACCGCCCGGAGTGCAGGTCGCCCTCCGCGCCGGTGACCTCGATGTCCAGGGTGACCAGGCCCTTGGAGGCGATCGACAGGGACGGCTCGCTCGGGCGCCACATGGCTCCGTCGGCGGAGATCACCAGGTCGGCCGCGAGTTCGTCCGCGTGCTCCCGCAGATAGGCGGGAAGGTGGGGGCTGCCGATCTCCTCCTCTCCCTCGAAGAGGAACTTGATGTTCAGCGGCAGCGCGCCCTCCTGCTCGAGGAACGCCTGCGCCACCTTGAGCACGATGAAAACCGGGCCCTTGTCGTCGGTGACTCCGCGTCCGCGGATCACGTCGCCGTCGACGGTGAGCTCGAACGGAGGGGTGCGCCACTCGGCGAGGTCGCCGGTCGGCTGCACGTCGTAGTGGCCGTAGACCAGGATCGTGGGAGCGCCCGGAGCTCCGAGCCAGTCGCCCCGCACCACCGGGTGACCCGCCGTCGCGACGACGCGGCCGTCCGCGAAGGACAACTGGGCCGCGAGCCATTCCGCGGCGGACCGCATGGTCTCCTCGGTCGCGTCCCGGCTCACGCTGGGCACCGCGACGTAGCCGGCGAGTTCTTCGAGGTATTCGGCGTCGGTCGAGTTAAAAGAGAGCATGTCCGCCATCAATCGAGAGGGTCTGGCCGGTGATCCAGGACGAGGACTCGGAGACGAAGAACCGGACACCGTGCGCGATGTCCTCCGGCGCCCCGAGCTTGCGCACCGCGATGCCTTCGACGAGCGCGGCCTGTCCCTGCTCGCCGTAGCTCTCCCACTGCTTGATGGTGGTGGGGTTGGACAGGACGAATCCCGGCGCGATGCAGTTGACCGTGATGCCGAACGGGCCCAGTTCGTGCGCCATCTGGCGGGTGAAGCCGATCTGGCCGGCCTTCGAGCTGGCGTAGGCCTGGATGCCGGTCAGGCTGACGCTGCGGCCCGCGCCGGACGAGATGTTGACGATCCGGCCGAAACCCCGCCGCTTCATTCCCGGCGCCACCGCCCTGGTGCACAGAAAGGTGCTGGTCAGGTTGGCCGCGACCACGGCGGACCAGTCCTCGTCGGTGATCTCCTCGATCGGGTGGTGAACCTGGCCGACGACCCCGCCCGCGTTGTTGACCAGGATGTCGACGTCACCGATCTCGGCGAAGTAGTCGCGGACCGCGGACGAATCGGTCACGTCCACCGTGTCCTTGTCGATGCCGTGCACCCGGGCCCCGTCCGCTTCGAGCGCGGCCGCGATGGCCGACCCGATCCCGTGCGCCGTGCCGGTGACGACGGCGATCCTGCCGTTGCCTGTTGTCACTGGTCGAGCCATCCCTTCTCGAGCAGTTCGCGGACCTCGGCCACACCGGCGTCCCAGACGATCTGCATGTCCTCGTCACTGCGCTGATAAGCCCCGCCCAGGCTTCCGTCGGGCGAGAGCGCCCTCATCTCCTGCGCGGTCGCGTTGTTCGCCACCGACCTCGGCAGCACCGGCGCGCTGCCGGTGGGGATCTCGGCTCCGGCGACCCTCGTCCAGGCGAAGTTCTCCAGCCAGGAACCGTGGTACTGGTCCTCGTCGAACCGGGCGGCGGCCTCCGCCGTCTTCGGCGCGTTGTACCAGCTGTGGAACACGACCTGCACGCGGTGCTCCCGCGGCCGGTTGATCCATTCGCGGATGAGGCCGGCGACGGGCGCGTTGCCCCCGTGGCCGTTGACCACCGCGATCCGCCGGAACCCCTGGGAGGCCAGGCAGTCCAGCAGGTCGCGCATCACCTCGATGTAGGTGCTGATCCGCAGGCTCATGCTGCCCGGGTACTCGGTGAAGTACGGCGCCATGCCGAACGGCAGGACCGGCAGGACCGGCACGCCGAGCGGCTCCGCCGCCTCCACCGACACCCGCTCGGCCAGGAGCGCGTCCGTCCCGAGCGAGAGGTACCCGTGCTGCTCGGTCGAGCCGACGGGAAGCACGACGCGATCGTCGTGCTGGAGGTAGGCGGCGATCTGCATCCAGTTGCTGTCGAAGACCCGCACTGGTCTTCACGCTCCGTTCTGCCGGTTCGCGCACCGTCCGGATGAACGGTTCGCGAAGTGAAACCCAAGTCGACCTTCAGGATGGTCATCTGTAAGGAGATCCGAGCTAATACTAACCATTCGTCACTTAATTACCAGTCCGTACCCCTTGGGTGCATCTGCTCCCTCCACCATCACCATGCGGACGGCCCTCTCCACGGCGGCGGCAAGAGAGCGTTGCGCGTTGTGGCGTTCCCCATACGGGCGACTTCGGTGGGAAGTACGCTTTGGGCACTTGCGGCCAGGTAGCCTTCCCGCCATGCCCCCTCGACGCCGAGCCGCCGCACCCAACGCCTCGACAGCTCCGCTGCGCGATCTGACCGACGTTCCCGCGCAGTCGCCGCCGGTCCCCCTCGACGACGTGGATCGGCAGATACTCGTGCTGCTCAGCAAGGACTCCCGGCGCTCCCAGCGGGCGCTGGCCCGTGAGCTCGGGATGTCCGCCCCCGCGGTCGGCGAACGCATCGCGCGCCTGGAGCGCCTCGGCGTGATCCGCGGTTACGGCATAGCCCTGGACTGGTCCGCAGCGGGCTTCCCGATGACGGTGTACCTGACGATCACGGCCGTCCAGGGCTACCAGCAGAGGGAACTCGTCGAGAAACTCGCCCTCATCCCGGAACTGGAGGGGCTCGACATCGTCACGGGCGCCATCGACATGCTCGCCCGGCTCCGGGTACGTGATCACCTGCATCTGCGGCAACTGCTCATGAATCACATCTGGCAGATCGAAGGCGTGCAGCGGACCGAGACGATGCTGAGCCTCGTGGAGATCGCGCCGAAGAACCTGGTGGCCGAGTTGTTGTCGGGCCCGCCCGGCTGACCCGGCCGGAAGGCCCGGCCGGGGCAGCCAGAAGGCCGGAACGGGCCGTCGCGGCCGGACGGTCGGGCCGCGCCGTCGCGGCCGGCGGTCATCCGCCGGTCATCGGTCCATGCGCGGGTCCGAAGCCTCGCCGGTAGACCATCACCGTCCGGTTGAAGGTGATGACGACCGTCCCCTCCTGGTTGGTGCCCGTGGTCCGCACGGTGACGATTCCGACCTCCGGTCTGGAACGCGACTCCCGGAGCGCGAGCACCTCGGAGGACGAGTAGACCGTGTCGCCCTCGAACAGGGGGTTCGGCAGCCGCACCTCGTCCCACCCCAGGTTCGCCATCACGTTGTAGGAGACGTCGTTGACGGACTGCCCGGTCACGAGCGCGATGGTGAAGGCCGAGTTCACGAGTGGCCGGCCGAACTCGGTCTGCGCGGCGTAATGCGCGTCGAAGTGCACTCGAGCGGTGTTCTGGGTGAGCAGGGTGAACCAGACGTTGTCCGCCTGGGTGACCGTGCGCCCCAGGCCATGCTGATACACGTCGCCGACCTCGAAGTCCTCGAAGTAGCGGCCCTGCCATCCGGTGCGTACGGTCATGTCAACGCTCCCCGTCTGACGGCACCGCGCGGAGCCGCTCGACACGGTCCGCGTCGTAACCGAGCAACTCGGTGAGGACGTAGTCGGCGTCCTCGTCGCGCCGGGGACCACGTCTGTACCGGCGCTCCCCCGAACCCACCCTCAGCGGGCTCGCCACCTGCCGCACGGTCCCGAAATAGGGGTGCTCGGTCTCGACCACCATGCCCCGGGCGACGGTGTGCGGATCTCGCAGAGCCTCGGCCACGGAGTTCACCGGGCCGCACGGCACACCGGCCTCCCGGAGGAGGCCCAGCCAGTGCTCGCTGGTCCCGGTCGCGAACACCTCTTCCAGCTCGGCCAGCAGCGCCTCGGCGTTCTCCCTGCGGGCGGCGAAGTTCGCATACCGCGGGTCGCTCAGCCACTCCGGACGCTCGACGGCCCGCGCGAGTCTGCGGAAGAACTTCTCCTTCGGGCAGGCGATGACCAGCCAGCCGTCTCCGGTGGGGAACGCCTGGAACGGGACGAGCGACGGGTGGGCCGAATGATGGGTCCGCTTGGGCTCGAAATCACCGTTGAGCTGCCAGGCGGCCGGATACGTCAGCATCGAGATGGCCGTGTCGAACAGGCTGATGTCGCAGTCCGCGCCGATCCCGTCGCGTCGCGCGGCATGCAGCGCGGCCAGGATCGAGCCTGCCGCCACCAGACCGCCGGCGTAGTCGACCAGCGACAGCCCGGACTTCGTGGGCGGTCCGTCGGGTTCACCGGTGAGGTCCATCCAACCGGCCATCCCCTGCAGCACGTAGTCGTAGCCGGGTTCCGCGCTGCGGGGGCCGGTCATCCCGAATCCGCTGAGCGAGCTGCACACGATCGCGGGGTTGAGATGCTTGAGGTCGTCGTAGCGGATCCTCAGCTTGGCCGGGACGTCCCCGCGCAGGTTCGAGTGCACCACGTCGCTGACCTTGACCAGGTCCTCGAACACGGCACGGCCCTCCGGGGTGGAGATGTCGAGGCCGAGGCTTCGCTTGTTGCGGTTGAACGTCTCGAAGAACAGGCTGTCCTCGCCGTGCTGTTCCGGCACCACGTACCGGCCGACGTCGCCGCCGGACGACGGATCCTCGATCTTGATGACTTCGGCGCCGAGATCCGCCAGGTGCACGCTGCCGAACGGCCCGGCGCCGTACTGCTCTATCGCGATGATCCGGACGTCGGACAGCGGCATCATGGCAGCACCGGCTGCCTGGCGCGACGGGCCGCCGCGATCGCCGTGACCCGAGCCATCTCATTCCCCACGATCATCAATCCCTCATCTACGCCCATACCTGGTTTGGCCAGCACCTGGCCCGCGCCGCAGGCCATCGCGACCTGGGCACTGATCTGCGCCGAACGGTCGGTCTCGTTGCAGGTCCCGCCGCAGTACGCCACGAGACCCCGTTCACGGACCAGGAGCAGCGCCTCGATGGTGTTGTTGATACCGCCGAGATCCGGCGTCTTGACGTGGATCACGTCCGCCGCGCCCTGATCGACGAACATCTCGATGTCCTCAAGGGTGTTGCACCACTCGTCGACGACGATCTTGACCGGTGAGCCGATCCGGTTCAGTGCCGCCCGGAGGCGCACGTACGTCTCGATCTGGGACTGCCGGTCGCCGGCGTCGATCGGATGCTCGATGACCAGTTCGTGCGGCGCGGCGATGTCCCCGAGGCGGGCGAGATAGCGGGCGACGGCGTCGACGTCACCGCCGAACGCCAGGCCCACGGTCCCGTAGGTGTCGAAATGCAGCCGCGGCAGATATCCGCTGACGGGTCGCAGCCGGCTGATCCTTTCGACCAGCCACCGCAGGTACTCCTCCAGCAGTTCGCCCTGGCGTCCCAGTTTGGTGTCGACGTTGTTGATCAGGCCGTGCGGGAGGACGTCCACCTGCTTGAGGATCATCTTCTCCGCGTTGCCGTACCGGTCGTCGCCGGTCTGCGCGAACATCGGCACCGGCCGGAGGTCCACGCCGGTCGCGTATTCGTCGCGCACGACCTCGGCGATGGTGAGCCGTCTGCTCTGCGCGACCGCGTCGAGCACCGCCTGGGTCACCCCGTACCGCACGGCCGTGTGCAGCGGGCCGGTGGCCGATCGGCAGGCGTCCACCCGCGTGGCCAGTTCACGGAACGAGCCGAGTTCCGCACCGGCCAGCAGTGGTGTGAGGTGTTCCTCGACGTCCCGCCGGGCCGCCGCCGCGCTGAAGACCGGATCCCGGCCCCCGGCGCCGCTGTACTGCACCGCGGCGCAGTCCCCATGGGCGACCGAGCCGTCCTCGAGCAGCAGCATGACCGACAGCGCCTCGCCGGCCTGCCGGATGGCTGAGAAGCCCGGAGTGACGGGACTGCCCGCGTAGGAGAACCCGTCATGCTCGGCGCCGGCTCTGATCGCCGCCTGGTCGTCCGCGAAGAATCCGGTGCGGACCGGTTCGGTGAGAACTTCGACGATCTTCATTCGACGAGGCCCCGGCACAGCAGAACGACGGTGATGAACGTCTGGTAGATCCACAGCGGGTCCTCGCCGGTGATCGTCGCCGAAAGGTCGCCGGTCCGCTCGACCCCGGCGATCCTGGCCGCCAGCTCGCAGTAATCACTGCTGCGGAAGGAGATGCCCAAGGTGGCGGGAAGGCTGACGGCCGTCTGCCACGCGGTGGGCAGGTCCTCGATGGCCGACCGGGCCTGCTCGCGGATCAGGTCCCTGGCCGCCGCCGGGTGCAACGATTCGGCGGAGAACCGGGACACGGACGTCTTGACGACCGCGGCCTTGATGCCCGGGCAGAACCGCTCGGTCTCCTCGGCGGTCGTCGCGTCGCCGGTGACCAGCACGATCGGCACCTGGTACGCGGCGGCCACCAGCGCGTTGATCCCGGCCTCGCCCGCGACGACGCCGTTGACGGTGACCTCGGCGAACGCCGTGGGGAAATAGGTGTGCGACAGGACCGAGCCCCGGCTGCCCATCGAACCGTGATAGGACACCAGGAAGATCGCGTCAAAGGTCGCGTCGAGCCCCTGCATCATGTACATCGGCTTGTACCGGCCGGACAGATAACCGGCCCGCCCGGCGAGCGCGTCCGGCTTCAGGTTGGCCATCTTCGAATGCGCGTCGTTGACGAGGAACTCGGTGGCGCCGGCCTGCATCGCGCCTTCGATGGCGGCGTTGATCTCACCGGTCAGCAACTCGGTGTAATACGGGTACTGCGACCCCCCGATGACGCACTGGTCCCAGTCGACGACGCCCGCGGTGCCCTCCATGTCGGAGGAGATGTAGACCTTCACAGCACGCTCCTCGGGTGGAACTCGGGTTCGGTCGAGGTCTCGGTCATCACCGCGTACACCGAACCGGTCTGGCCCGCCGCCGCGCCGTGCCGCCCGTCCGGAGTGAGCGCGAGACAGCGCAACTCGGCGCGGTATTCGTCCGGCAGGGTCGCCGCGTCGGCCAACATCGCCAGACAGGCCGCGGAGGGATCGAGCCCGCGCGCCAGGTCCGCGACGATGCCGCGCGCTCCGAGGGCGCGCATGCTCAGCTCGCCGCGTCCGGTGCAGGCGGCGCCTCCGTAGCGCAGGTCGGCGTAGTTGCCCGCGCCCGGGACGGCCGAGTCCCCCACCCTTCCCGGGTACTTCCAGGGATAGCCGCTGGTGGACACGCCGACGACGAGTTCACCCGAGGAGTCCAGGGCCAGGATGTTGATGGTGCCCCAGGGCCCGTCGTGCGGGGCGAAGTGGTTGACCAGGTCCAGTGCGGTCTTCCGGTACAGCTCGTCACCGGCCTGCGCGGCGGTGCGCTCCCCTTCGACCGACTCGGCCGACGGCTCCAGAGCCGCCAGGAACAGCTTCCTGGACTCCTCCGTCAGCAGTTCCGCCCGCTCGAAACCGTTCTCCTCGGCGAACAACTCGGCGCCCGGGCCGACGAGCAGGCTGTGCTGCGGCAGCCGTTCCAGTACGGCCCGCGCGATCGAGATGGGATTGGGGAACCCCTTCACCGCGCCCACCGCGCCGAAGGCCCTGCTCGAACCGACCATCAGCGACGCGTCGAGTTCGACCACGCCCTGGGCGTTCGGCAGCCCGCCGGTCCCGACATAGTGGTCGTCCAGGTTGTCCTCGCACCGCCGTAACCCTGCCTCGACGGCGTCCAGTGCGGAACCCCCGCGGGCGAGGATCTCCATCGCCGCGGGGAGTCCCGCCTCACTCCGCTCACTGCCGATGACGATGGGGCCACTCACGCGATTACTCCTTCAGCTCGTTCTGGTACGTGGACGCAGGCGGCCGACCGGCTGCCGTCACGTGGATCGATGATCAGGGAGGGCTCGTCGGCGCACGCGGCGACGACGGCCGGGCAACGGTCGGCGTAACGGCACGGACTGGTTCCTTCGCGTGCCGCCGACCGGACGACCTCGTCGAGGACGGGGCTCTGTCCGCTCTCCGCGACGACGGCCTCGGCCACCGCCGCGTCCGGCTCGCCCCGGTCGCCTTCGCCGGCGAGCCTCGGCACCGAGCCGATGAGCAGCTTGGTGTAGGGGTGAACCGGGTCGTCGAACAGGGTGTCGGTGTCACCGGTCTCGACGATGCGGCCCCGGTACATGACCGCGGTCCGATCGCTGATCTGCCGCACGACCGCCATGTTGTGCGAGACGAAGATGACCGACAGGTCGAGCGTCTCCTTGAGATCGGTGAGCAGGTTGATGATGTTGGCCTGCACCGACACGTCGAGTGCCGACACCGGTTCGTCGGCGATCAGCACCGTCGGCTCGAGCGCCAGCGCGCGGGCGATGCCCACGCGCTGCCGTTGCCCGCCGGAGAACTGGCGCGGCCGCTGCGTCAGGGCCCGCTCGGGCAGGCCGACCAGGTGCATCAGTTCCCGGTTGCGCTCCCCCACCTTGTTACGCGGGACCAGTTTGTGGAACCGGAGCAACTCCGACAGCGTTTGCTCGACGGTCATCCGGGGGTTCAGCGAGCTGTACGGGTCCTGGAACACCATCTGTATGGCGCGGTGCTGGGCACGGGTCCGCTTCGCCTGGAGGGGTTCGCCGTCATAGCGGATCTCACCCGCGGTGGGCCGGTAGAGGCCGACGATGGAGCGCGCGAGAGTGGACTTGCCGCAGCCGGACTCGCCGACCAGGCCGAGCGTCTCCCCCTTGTGCAGGACCAGGTCCACGCCGTCGACGGCGCGGTTCACCACCGGCTTCTTGCCGAAGATCCGGTCGGTGACCGCCACCGGAGGGGTGAAGTGCCTGGCCAGGCCTTCGACTGAGAGGATCTCGTTTCCCGCCATTACTGCTGACTCACCGTTTCTTCAGAGACCATCTCGGTCCAGCGCTCCGCGGTGCCGACGCGCAGGCAGGCGCTCTCACGGATCACGGCGCCCGGTGCCGATCCGACCGGCGCCAGCACCGGTTCCCGCTGGTGGCAGGCTTCTTCGGCGAACGGGCACCGGGCTGCGAAGGAACATCCGCTGATGGCCTCGCTGAGGTCGGGCGGTTGCCCGTGGATCGTCAGCAGCCGGGCGACGCGATGATCCGGATCGGGCACCGAACGCAGCAACGAGAACGTGTACGGATGCTTGGGCGCGGTGACCAGGTCGAGCAGGGTGCCGGACTCCACGACCTTGCCGGCGTACATCACATAGAGCCGCGAACAGGTCTGGCTGACCACGGCGAGATCATGGCTGACCAGCAGGAGCCCGACGTTCTCCTCCTGCTTGAGCCGGCGCAGCACGCCGAGGACCTGCGCCTGGATCGTCACGTCGAGCGCGGTGGTCGGCTCGTCGGCCAGGATCAGCCGCGGCTTGGTGGACAACGCGATCGCGATGCAGATGCGCTGGCGCATCCCGCCGGACAGTTCGTGGGGATACAGGCGGTAGCGGCGCTCGGGGTCGGGGATGCCGACCTCCGTCATGAGGTCGATCGCGATCGCCTTCGCCTCGCTGCGCGACTTGCCCAGCTTGCGCAGCGGCGCCTCGGCGATCTGGTCGCCGACGCGCATGACCGGATTCAACGCGGTCAGGGCGTCCTGGAACACCATGCCCATCGTGTCGGTCAGCCGGCGGTGCAACTGCTTGGCCGGCAGCCCGGTCACGTCCTCACCGTCGATCAGCACGGTTCCGGAGGCGATCCTGGCCGGACGTGGCAGCAGTCCGAGCAGCGCGCGCAGCGTCAGGCTCTTGCCCGAGCCGGACTCGCCGACCAGCCCGACCGACTCGGCGACGCCGACCGAAAGGGACACCCCGCGGACCGCGTGCAGCCGTCCGTGCGACATCGGGATGTCCACGTGCAGGTCGCGGACCTCTAGCAGTGGCGCGGTCATTTGTTCGCCTTCTCCACGATGCCGTCCGCGATCAACGCCAGTGCCAGGCCGGTCAGGACGACCGCCAGGCCGGGGATCGTGGACATGTACCACTTGTCCAAGATGAACTGCTGGCCTTCCTGGATCATGGTTCCCCAGTCGGGGGTGGGTGGCGGCACCCCGAGACCGAGGAAGCCCAGGGTCACGATCGCCAGCAGGGTCAGCACGATGTCGCTCATCGAGAAGACGATCGCCTGCAGGACGACGTTGGGCAGCAGGTGCCGCAGCAGGATCCGCCACGTCGGCAGGCCGCTGGCCCTGGCCGCCATCGCGTACTCCTGCTCCTTGGCGATCAGCACCTGGCCGCGCACGATGCGGCAGTACGCCACCCAGCCGACCAGCGTGATGGCCGTGTAGATGCTCGTCGTGCCGGGGCCCATCGCGAACACCAGCGCGATGACCAGCACCAGGAACGGGAAGGCGATCACCATGTCGACGATGCGGCCGATGACGGCGTCGATCCACCCGCCGAACCATCCCGAGATCAGGCCGAGCAGGCTGCCGATCACGAATGGCGAGATGACCGCCAGCACGCCGACCCGGAGGTCGACGCGCGCGCCGTAGAGCAGCCTGGAGAGCACGTCGCGTCCGAGCGAGTCGGTGCCGAGCAGGTGATTCTTCGCACCGGGCGCGAGGAAGGCGTCGTTCAGGTTCTGCTGGATCGGGTCGTAGCTCGTCAGCAGGGGCGCGCAGAGCGCGCACAGGACGATGAGGGCGAACAGCACCAGCCCCGCCACAAGGGGGACGTTCCATCGCCCGCGCCTGCGCCGGGGCGTGCCGGTGACCGCCGGCAGGACGGGACCGACACTCGTCGAAGCGCTCATGCGAGCTTGACCCGGGGATCGAGCGCGGCGTGCGTGACGTCGGTCAACAGGTTCACGACCACGACCATGATCGCGAACATCAAGGTGATTCCCTGCACGGTGGGGAAGTCCCTTCCGAGAATGGAATTGATCATCTGCTGTCCGATGCCGGGCAGCGAGAAGACCCGTTCGACCACGAGCGTCGATCCGGTGAGATAGGCGATGTTCACGCCGAGGACGGTGACCGACGAGACCGCGGCGTTGCGCAGGGCGTGACCGAGCACCACTCGCGAGGTGCTGATCCCCTTGGCGTGCGCCGTCACGATGTAGTCACTGCTCAGCACGTCGATCATGCTGGCCCGCAGGCTGCGGATCAGGATCGGCGAGAGGGTCAGGGCGATCGTGACGCCCGGCAGCACCATGCCGCGCAGGTGGTCCGACAGCGTGTCACCGTACCCGGCGACCGGGAACCAGCCCAGTTTCAACCCGAAGACCAGGATCAACATGATGCCGAGCCAGAACGCCGGCAGTCCCAGTCCCACGACCGGCACCGCCCGGATGATGTTGTCGGCGATCCCGTTTCGCCGTGCCGCGGCCAGGACGGCCAACGGCACAGCGATCAGGAGCGTGAAGACGGTGCCCGAGACCAGCAGCCAGATCGTCACCGGCAGGCTGATCGTGACCAGGTCCAGGACCGAACTGCTGTACACGTACGAGTAACCGAGGTTGCCCTGCAACAGGTGACCGAGAAACGTCAGGTACTGCTTCCACAACGGATCGGTGAGCCCCAACTGGATGCGCAGTTCGCGGATCGCGTCGGGAGTGGCGTGCGACCCGAGCAACGTGGCCGCCGGATCCCCTGGTATCAGGCGGATGAGGAAGAACACGATGAACGAGATCCCCAGCAGCACCGGGATCAGGGACACCAGCCGTTTGAGAATGTAGACCAGATACTTCATCGACTCTGTCGCTCCATGTGTTCGGTCGGCGTACTCCTGATCAGAAGGAGACGTCTTCCATGTGGTAGGAGCCGGTGGGCAGGACCTTGAAGCCCTGGACCTTGCTGGAGGTCGAGTACGGGAACGGCGTGTAGAACAGGAACGCCATGAACGCGGACTCGGCGGCCTTCAGCTGGAGCTGGCTGTACAGGTCCTGGCGCTTGGTCTTGTCGAACTCCTTCTGCGCCTGGTGCACCAGGTCGATGATCGACGGGTCGTTGAAGCCGGTGTCGAAGGAGTGCCCGCCGGTCGTCGGGTCGAGCGCGAACTGCGCCAGTTCGTCGGGGTCGGCGAGGTCCATCGTCCAGTACGAGTGCGCGATCTCGTACTGGAGTTTGCCGGTCAGGTCGTGCTGAGCGCTCGGGTCCACGTTCTGGATGTTCATGGTGATGCCGAGTTCCTTCAGCGACGCCTGCAGGACCTGCGCGATCGCCGCGTCCACCGCGTCGCCGGACATGGCCAGCCAGGTGGTGGTGAAGCCGTTCGGCACGCTCGACTGGCTCATCTCCTCCTTGGCCTTGGCCATGTCGTACTGGATGCCGGGGGTGTTCTTGTCGTAGTACGGCGTGGACGGCATCATGAACGAGTTCGCCGGGGTGCCGTAGCCGAACAGGATGTTCTTGACCAGCGCCTCCCGGTCGACGGCGTAGGAGATGGCGCGGCGCACGTGCACGTCGTCGTACGGCTTCTTGGTGAAGTTCATCATGATGTAGTCCGTCCTGGTGGACGGGAACACATCGACCTTCACATTGGGCGTGTTCTTGAGCTGCGCGATGCTGGAGAACGGCGGAGCCTCGTTGATGTGCGCCTGCCCGCCCTGCAGCTGGAGCGCGCGGGCGTTGCTGTCCGCGACCACCTTCCAGGTGACCGAGTCCAGGTACGGCTTGCCCGGCTGCCAGTAGGACGGGTGCTTCTTCAGTGTGAGAGAGCTGCCCTTCTGCCAGGTGTCCCACATGAACGGGCCGGTCGCGATCGGGGCGGCGTAGAACTCGTCCTTGGTCTTGCCCGCGTAGTCCTTGGGGATGATGCCGTTGTTCGGGCAGCTCAGGTCGGCCAGCAGCGGCGCCCACGGGTACTTGGTGGTCACCACGACGGTGTAGTCGTCCGGGGTGGTCACCTCCTTGATCGCGGAGTTGATGAACTCCCAGCCGCCCTTGGTCTTGCTCGACTCGTCGATGGAGAACTTCACGTCGGCCGAGGTCATCGGCTGGCCGTTGTGGAACTTCACGCCCTGCCTGAGCTTCAGCGTGCAGGACAGGTTGTCCGGCGACATCTCGTAGCTCTCCGCGAGCCAGGGCTTCACCCCTTGGCCGTCGTCCGTCATGGCCACCAGCGGCTCGTACATCTGGTTGTAGATCCAGATCGAGCCGTTGCTGAACACCGTCGTCTTGTCCATGTTCACCGCGTCGTGGTCGCGGACGATGACGAGGTTGCCTCCCTTCTTGGTCCCGCCCGAGGTGGCCTGCGAGGTGGTCGAGGTGGACCCGCAGGCGGCCAGCAGCGGCGCAGCGGAGAAGGCTCCTATGCCGAGGGCGCCCAGTTGGAGCATCCGGCGCCTGCTGATCGCGGGGACCCTGAGGCCCGGGGGTATCTCCGAGTGCGAGGTGTTCAACGCGTCATGGCTCTGGTCAGACATGCCTATCCTTCATGGGTTTCACGGTCGTGCTCTGTGGATCAGAACGGTTCGGAGAGGCCCGGGGGGATCCGATCGGAGGCTGATCGGGCGCGGCCATGAGGTATTCGAGCACTTCTACGTTTCGCAAAGATTACGAGCGAATCAGCTGTCATACGTAAGGTCGCCGTCCCGAGTTCACCAGCAGATGCAGACTAGAGCATTCAAATCGGTTCAGGTAGTGTCCGACGGCAAAGCCCCCCAAGAGCTACCAAACTAGGGCGGATCCCTCATGCAGTTGACCATCATCGGCGCCGGTGCGATCGGCGGAACGATCGGCGCCCACATGATCCGCGCCGGCCATGACGTGCTGTTCTGCGACGCCGACCCGGCGCATGTCGAGGTGATCAACCGGGACGGCCTGTCCATCGAAGGACCGGTCGAGAACTTCACGGTGGCGGCGCGGGCCGTCACCCCCGAAGACCTGCCGGACCGGCTGGACCACGTCGCGATCGCCGTCAAGAGCCATCACACCGCCCAGGCCGCGGAACTCGTCCGCGATCGGCTCGCCCCCGACGGCTACCTGGTCAGCTTCCAGAACGGCCTGACCGCCGACGCGCTCTCCGCCGTGGTCGGCGCCCACCGGCTCCTCGTGAGCTTCGTGAACTTCGGCGCGGACGTGCTCGCTCCCGGCCGGATCATGCAGGGCAACATCGGCACGTTCCGCGTCGGCGAGTCGACCGGCGGCGAGATCACCCCGCGGGTCCGCGAACTCGTCGCGGCGCTCCCCTACGCCGAGGCCACCGGCAACATCATGGGATTCCTCTGGGGCAAGGAGGCCTACGGCGCGATGCTCTACGCCGGCGCGGTCTCCGACCTGTCCATCGCCGACTCCCTGGAGGCGCCGCGGTGGCGTCCGCTCATGCTCGCCATCGCCCGGGAGGTGCTCGCGCAGGCGCCGGTGAAGCCCGAGGGATTCGACGGTTTCGAGCCCGACGACCTCGAGGGCTCACTCGCCCGGCTGGTCACCTTCAACCGCAACAGCGCGAAGTCCCACAGCGGCATCTACCGCGACCTGATGGTCCGCAAGCGCAAGACCGAGGTCGACGACCTGTTGCACGACCTCGCCGGGCCGCTGACGACCTACACCGGGGAGCTCATCAAGGCGATCGAGCGGGGCGAGCGCACCTGCGAGGTGGCCAACCTGGAACTGCTCGCCGCCTACGAACGGTCGGAACGACTCGGCCGGCCGCTGAACGCCGTGGTCACGTTGTTCCACGCGCCCTCGCGCGCACCGGAAGGACCGCTGCACGGCGTGCAGATCGCGGTCAAGGACCTGATCGACATCGCGGGCCACCCGCGCGGCAACGGCAACGCCGCGTCGATGCGCTCAGAACCGGCCACGGCCGACGCCCCGATCATCACGACGCTGCGCTCCGCCGGAGCGGACGTCTTCGCGGCCACGTCGCTGCTCGAGTACGCGGCCGGCGCGGTCCACCCGGACGTGCCCGAGGCGATGAATCCGTACAACCCGAAACGGACCGCCGGCGGGTCCAGCGGGGGCTCGGCCGCTCTGGTCGGAGTGGGCGCCTGCGCGGTCGCGCTGGGCACGGACACCGGCGGCTCGATCCGGATCCCGGCGCACTACTGCGCCACCGTCGGGTTCAAGCCGAGTTATGGCGCGCTGCCCGTGGACGGCGTCGAGGCGCTCGCGCCGACACTGGACCATGTGGGACTGCTCGCCCGCGACGTCGCGACCACGGCCGAGGTCTTCTCGGCCCTGACCGGTGCCGGGCCGCAGACCCTGAGCGGCACGGCGCTGCGGATCGGCGTCCTGCCAGGTCAGCTCGAACACGCCGAGGTTGAGCCGGATGTGGCGGCCGCGGTGCGCGACGCGATCGGCGTCCTGCGCGACGCCGGCTGCCCGATCGCCGAGGTCGACGGATCGGTGTTCGCTGAGCTGGAGGAGACGTTCTCCGACATCCTGCTGTTCGAGGCCTGGCAGCTGCATGGCGCGCGGGTGACGGACGACCCCGGCCACTACGGCCCGGAGACCCTGCGGCTGCTGCGTTCCGGCTCCGGCGTGAGCGAGGCCGACTACCGCGAAGCCCTGGCGAGGCGGGAGCGGCTGCTGCCCGCCGCGGCCGAGGTCTATGCCGGAATCGACGTCCTGCTGACTCCCGCCGCACCCTTCGTCGCGCCGGTCACCACACCTCCGGTCGACACCCCCGAAGGCGCCGCCGAGGGGATGTTCACCGGCGTCCACAACCTCACCGGAGCACCGGCGCTGGTGCTGCCCTGCGGCTGGAGCGCGGACGGCCTTCCGATCGGGCTTCAGCTGTCGTCCCCGCTCGGCACCGACATGGGACTGCTCGCGGCCGCCGGTTACGTGGAGTCGGCGCTGGCCGTCGAGGCCCGCACCCCCGTCGTGCACTGACCCGCTCCCCCGACCCCTACGTCAACCCCCGAACGAAGGCGAACTCTCCGTGCGTGCCGCTCTCTACCTGTCCGCTGGGAACGTCGTCGTCGACGACGTGCCCGACGCGTCGTTGTCCCAGCCCACCGACGCCGTGGTCAGGGTTCTCCGTTCCTGCGTCTGCGGTTCGGACCTGTGGTCCTACCGCGGCGTCATCAACCGCGCCGAGCGATCCCGGCTGGGCCACGAATTCATGGGCATCGTCGAGGAGGTCGGCGACGAGGTCCGGACTCTCCACCCCGGCGACCTCGTCGTCGCGCCCTTCAAATGGTCCGACAACACCTGCCCGGCCTGCGTGGACGGGATCCAGAGCTCGTGCGCCAACGGCGGCACCTTCGGCGCGCCGGGCACCGACGGCGGCCAGGGCGAGGCCGTGCGGGTTCCCCAGGCGGACGGAACCCTCGTGGCCGTGCCGGGCGGCGTGAGCGGAGTCGACGAGTCGCTGTACGCCGCGCTCCTGTCCACCTCCGACGTGATGGCCACGGGGCTGCACGGAGCAGTCATGGCCGGGGTCACCGAAGGTTCGGCGGTGGCCGTCATCGGCGACGGGGCGGTCGGACTGTGCGCGGTGCTCGGGGCGAAGGCCGTCCTCGGGGCCGACCGGATCTTCCTGATGAGCCGGCACGCAGACCGCGCCGCGATCGGCAAGGCGTTCGGAGCGACGGACGTCATCGCCGAGCGGGGCGACGAGGGCATCGCGGCCGTCCGCGAAAGGACCGGCGGCCTGGGCGTCCGCCATGTGGTGGAAGCGGTCGGCACGCCCGAGTCCTGGGCGATGGCCGTCGGCATGGCCCGCGAGGGAGGAGCGATCGGCGCGGTCGGCATGCCGCACACGATGCCGGAGTTGCCGCTGTTCCAGCCCCTCATCCACCATCTGAGCCTGAATCTCGGGGTCGCTCCCGTCCGCAGGTACCTCCCCGACCTGATCTCGCGGATCGTGGAGGGCACCCTCGATCCCGGCCCGGTCTTCGACACCACGCTCCCGCTGGAGGACGTGGCCCAGGGGTATGCCGCGATGGCCTCCCGGGAGTCCATCAAGGTCATGCTCAAGTGAGCGATCACGCCTGAGCGGTCCGGCTGTGGTCACCCCTTCAGGTTCCACAGCCGGACGGTGAGATCGCCGCTCCCGCTGGCCAGGATTCCTCCGTCCGGGCTGAACGCCACCGACAGCACGATGTCGGTGTGACCGGTCAGGACCTTGGTGGGCCTGCTGAATGTCATGTCCCACAGCCGGACGGCGCCGTCGAAGCCGCTGCTGGCGAGCGTTCCGCCGTCCGGGCTGAACGCCAGGCCCGCGACACTGTCCGTGTGGCCGGCGAGGGTGCCGATGAGGCGCCGGCTGTCCACATCCCATAACAGGACGTCGTCGCCGCAGGCGCCGGCGAGAGTCCTGCCGTCGGGGCTGAAGACCACCGCGTCGACCGGCTCCGGCTCCTCGGGGAACACGGCCACGGAACGTCCCGACGAGGTGCCCCACAGCCGGACCGTTCCGCCGTCACTGGTCGCGAGGAGCTCGCCGTCAGGGCTGTAGGCGACTCCGAAGACGCTGTCGTCGGTGGTGAGGACGTCGACGGTGCGCCCGGTCGCGACGTCCCACAGGCGGACGGTGCCGTCCCAGCCGGCACTCGCCAGGGTCCTGCCGTCGGGGCTGAACGCCACCGTCCAGACATAGTCGGTGTGATCGGTGAGGACGGCGGTGGTGCGCCCGGTCGCGACGTCCCACAGCCGGACGGTCAGGTCCATGCTCCCGCTCGCGAGCGTCTTGCCGTCCGGGCTGAAGGCAACAGATCTGACGGAGTCGTCGTGGCCCTCGAAGTCGGCGATGGAACGCTTGGAGGCCACGTTCCACATGCGGATGTCTCCCGAGCCGTTCCCGCAGGCGAGGATCGAGCCGTCCGGGCTGAAGTCCATCTGGGTGACGGAGGGATCGCCGGGAGAACCTTCGTAGGTGAGGATCTCGGCGGGAGGGCTCGCGGCGATCTCGGGCTGGACGGCGAACTCGGGGCGAGCGGTGACTTCGGGTTCCGCGGAGCGGCTGGGCGCCGGGCCGGTGTCGCCTGGGGGATCGTCGGAGGCCGCGACGATGACGATCGCGGGCACGGAGATCGCGGCCGCGGCGGCGAGCCCGCCGATGAGCACCGAGCGGCGCCTGATCAACCGGGGTGCGGGCGGGGGCGGCGGCGCCTCCAGGTGCTCCGTCGCCGTGTGACCGCCGTGATTCTCGAGGGCGGCGCGCGACTGCGACTCCCTCGATGTGATCATGTCGACGACGGTGGGCGGCAGGTCACCGGCGCCGGGTGCGCTCAGCCGGGCCAGGATGTCACTCATGGACGGCCTGGCCGCCGGGTCCTTGGCCAGGCAGGCGGTGATCAGGTCACGCAGCCCGTTCCCCAGGGGCACACCGACGAGGTCGGGAGGCTCACTGATGACGCGGTGCACGACGGCGGCGATGGATCCCGCGTCGAAGGGGCTGTGGCCCGTGGCGGCGTAGGCGAGGACGCAGCCCAGGGAGAAGGCGTCGCCGGCCGGCCCGACCTGCTCCGCCCGGACCTGCTCGGGGGACATGTACGCGAAGGTGCCGACGACGGCGCCGGTGAGGGTCACACCGCCCGCGCCGTCCAGGGCACGGGCGATGCCGAAGTCGATCACGCGTGGCCCGTCGGTGGCCAGGATCACGTTGGCGGGTTTCAGATCCCGGTGCACGAGCCCGGACCTGTGGATGGCGGCGAGGCCTTCGGCCAGACCCGCGCCCAGGGACCGGATCGCCTCCGGAGGCAGCGGACCGTATTGGACGACGGCCTCCTGCAGGGACGGCCCCGGGATGTACGCCGTCACCATCCAGGGCGGGTCGGCGGACGGGTCGGCGTCGACGACCGGCGCGGTGTGGAAACCGCCCACGCTCCGGGCGGCCTCGACCTCCCTGGCGAACCTGGCGCGGAACTGCTCGCTGCCGGCGTGCTCGGGACGGATGAGTTTGACCGCGACCGGGCGTCCTCCGGGCGAGCGTCCGAAGAACACCTGCCCCATGCCGCCCGCGCCGAGACGCCCCAGTAGCCGATACGTGCCGACCTGCGCCGGATCGCCCGGTTGGAGAGGATCCATCCGCGCTCGCCCATCTTCGACAAGAAATCCTCGGCGACATCACTGATGACCGCCCATGTTGGATCTTGTCAGGAAACACGCGGCCCGGGAAGCGCTTCCAGCCCGATCGAGCCTGTGACGTTTTAACTGCCTTTGAGTTAATTGCGCCGCCGTTCGAGGCATCACGGACGGATGACGGCATTGGGCAGGCCGTGACGCCCGCGAGGGCGGCACCCCGGGACTGGACCCAGCGGCGGACGGCGAAGCGGGAGCGGTTGGAGGCGGTGCGCTCCTTCACCTCGGGCCGGGTGCTGGACGCCGGGCGGATGCGCGACGCCCTGCAGTCGCTGCTGCGTCCGGGTGATCGGGTCGCGCTGGAGGGCGACAACCAGAAACAGGCGGACTTCCTCGCCGAGGCGCTGGCCGATTGCGATCCGGGCGTGCTCCACGACCTGCATCTGCTGATCTCCTCGATCAGCCTGCGTGAGCATCTGGACGTCTTCGAGCGCGGCGTGGCCCGCCGTCTCGACTTCGCGTACGCCGGCCCGCAGAGCGTGCGCATGGCGCAGTTGCTCGCCGACGGCAAGGTCGAGGTCGGGGCGGTCCACACCTACGTCGAGTTGTACGCGCGGATGTTCGTCGACCTCACTCCGGATGTCGCGCTGCTCTGCGCCGAGCAGGCGGACCGCGAGGGAAACCTGTACACCGGCCCCGGCACGGAAGACACCCCGACCATCGCGGAGGCGGCGGCGTTCCGCGGCGGGGTGGTGCTGGTCCAGGTCAACGAACTGGTGGAGCGGGTTCCCCGAGTGGACATCCCCGGCGACTGGGTGGACCTCATCGTGGAGAGCCCCCGGCCGTACGTGCTGGAACCGCTGTTCACCCGGGACCCCCGGGAAATCGGCCAGGTGAGCATCCTGATGGCCATGCTGGCTCTGCGCGGCGTCTACGAACGGCACGAGGTGACGACGCTGAATCACGGCATCGGCTTCGACACCGCCGCGATCGAACTCATCCTGCCCACCTACGGCGAGGAACTGGGCCTGCGGGGGAAGATCTGCAGGCACTGGACGCTCAACCCGCATCCGACGCTCATCCCCGCCATCGAGAGCGGCTGGGTCGAGTCGGTGCACTGTTTCGGCGGCGAACCCGGCACGGAGCGCTACGTCGCCGCCCGCCCCGACGTGTTCTTCACCGGCGGCGACGGATCGCTCCGCTCGAACCGGGTGTTGTGCCAGCTCGCCGGTCAGTACGCCGTGGACATGTTCATCGGGTCGTCGCTGCAGATCGACGCCGACGCGAACTCCTCCACCGTGACCGAGGGCCGTCTCACCGGTTTCGGCGGCGCCCCCAACATGGGACACGATCCGCACGGCCGCAGGCACGCCTCCCCCGCATGGCTGAGCCTGCTCACCGGTGAGGCCCCCGCACTGCGGGGACGCAAACTCGTCGTGCAGATCACCCAGACCTTCCGCTCCGGCGGCACTCCGGTGTTCGTCGAGTCGCTGGACGCGGTCCAGGTGGGCAAGGACTCCGGCATGCCGATCCCGCCGATCATGATCTACGGCGACGACGTCAGCCACGTGGTCACGGAAGAGGGCGTGGCCTATCTCTACAAGGCCGCCGGCCTGGCCGACCGGCGGGAAGCGCTGGCCGCGATCGCGGGCGCCACCCCGGTCGGCCGGCGCCTGGACGAGCGGCGCGTCGAGGCACTGCGCCGCGACGGTCTGGTCGCGCTGCCCGAGGACCTCAAGGTCGACGTCCGCCGGGCGCGACGTTCCCTGCTGGCGGCCCGCAGCGTCGAAGATCTCGTCGCCTGGTCTGGAGGCCTGTATGACCCACCCGCCCAGTTCCGGACCTGGTGATCCGCCGGTGATCGCCGGCGGTGACGCGCGGGCGCCGTCCGCGACTCTGCTCGCCGATCTCGCGGTCAGGGCGCTCCATGAGGAGGCCCGGCTGGGTCCCAAGCCCGGCCTGGTCGACCACCGCGGCGGCGGCGCGCACGACGACATGGATCTGCCGCTCCTGCTCGCCTCCGCCGAGGCGCTGCGCCCCGTCTTCAGATCCGCCGCGGACGCGGCGAGTCGAACGGCCATCGGGGTCGGGCTCCGCGAAGAGCTGGGCCGGCTCGGCCGTACGGGCGACCAGGTCATGCTGCGGGTCACTCGGGGGGTGAACACGCACCGCGGGGCGCTGTGGGCGCTCGGACTGCTGGTCGCCGCCGCCGGCGGCTCCCGCGACGAGCGGGAGGCGGCCTGTCGCGCGGCCCGCCTGGCCGCCCTCCCCGATCGGCACGGCCCGGCGCGGACCGTCTCCCATGGCGAGCGGGTGCGGCGGCGATACGGGGGGTGCGGCGCTCGGGGCGAGGCCGAGGCCGCCTTCCCCCACGTCATCGGGGTCGCCTTGCCGCGGCTGCGCCGGGCCAGAGCGGCCGGGCTCGCCGAGGACCTGGCCCGCTTGGACGCGCTGCTGGAGGTGATGAGCCTCCTGGACGACACCTGCGTCCTGCATCGTGGCGGTCTCGGGGGGCTGCGCGTCGTCCAGCGCGGCGCCGCGCGCGTCCTGGGCGAGGGAGGCGCGGGAACGGAATCCGGCCGGGCCGCTCTCATGGAGTTGGACGAGCGGCTCCGGGCACACCGGCTCTCGCCGGGTGGGAGCGGCGACCTGCTGGCCGCCGCGCTCTTCCTCGACATGGTGCCGTGGCCGGAGCATCTCACCGAGGCCGAACGGGGGATGGTCGCGTGCAGACGCTGAACTTCGAGTTCCCGGCCGACCGGCCGCCTCCCCGACGGGCGCACGTCGGGGTGGTCGGCTCAGGAGACCTGGAGATCCTGATGACGCCGGAGCCGCCCGGCACCGCGCGAGTACGTGTACGCACCAGCGTCGACGGGTTCGACACGGTGTGGCGAACCGTGCTGGAGCGGTTCTTCGCCCGGCACCGTGTCGCCGCCGCCTTCGAGCTCAACGACTTCGGTGCCACTCCCGGCGTGGTCACCCTGCGCCTGCGGCAGGCCGTCGAGGAGAGCAGACGATGACGTCCCCTCCACCGGCGGCGGACGGGCCCACGGACTGGACCGCGATACTCGCCCGCACCGGCTTCATCGAACTGGACGCCCGGGCGCGCGCCACGGCGCTGCTCGACGACGGCACCGCCCGCGAGCTGTGCGGCCCCTTCGACCGCATCGAGTCGCCCTGGCTGGAACCCCAGGGCGTGGTCCCGCAGTCCGACGACGGCGTCATCGTCGTCAAGGGAAGGCTCGACGGACGGCCCGCGGTCGTGATCGCCATCGAACAGGCGTTTCAGGGCGGCGGCATCGGTGAGGTCTCCGGTGTGAAGATCGCCGCCGCGCTTTCTCTGGCCGCCCGGGACAGCCGCGACGGCACCCCGACCGTCGCGGTCCTGCTCCTGGAGACCGGAGGCGTACGCCTTCAGGAGGCCAACCTGGGCTTGGCCACGGTCGCGGAGGTGTGCTCCGCGTTGCTGGAACTGCGCGCCCTTCAGCCCGTCATCGGCGTCATCGCCGGGACGCTGGGCTGTTTCGGCGGCATGAGCATCGCCGCCGGACTGTGCAGCACGTTGATCATCACAGCGGAGGGCCGTCTCGGGCTGGACGGTCCCCAGGTGATCGAGTCCGAGGCCGGCGTCGCCGAGTTCGACGCCTCCGACCACACACTGATCTGGTCGATCGACGGCGGCGCGCAACGCACCAGGACCGGCCTGGCGGACGTGCTGGTCCTCGACGACGTCACCGCCATGCGATCCGCCGTGATCGAGGCCATGGAACGCGGGGTCCCGGGCGAACACCGCTCCCGGCGGATCGGCGAGCTGCGAGCGCGCCTCGAAGCCGTCGACCCGACCGACCCGCCGGCGCCGGCGGACCTCGCGGCCGTGTGGGCGCACGCCGTACCCCGGGAGGGAGACCGGCCATGAGCCGCGGTCAGAGCTGGACTCGGGCACTCGCCGACGGCGACGTGACCCATGTGGTCCCCTCCGTGATCACAGCGGACGCCGCGCTGGGCGCCGACACCGCCCGCCTTATCGCCGTCGTGCCGGACCCGCGAAGCCCCTACCGCCGAGCCCGGAAGGGCGAGGTCGGCCTCCGCGAAGGGCTCGCCCTCGCCGAGACGGTGACCGGCGCGGTCACCGAGGACGCGCATCGGGCCGAGGACCGCCGCCGCCCGATCGTCGCCGTCGTCGACCTCCCGAGCCAGGCCTACGGACGCGTCGAAGAGCTGCTCGGCATCCACCATGCGCTCGCCGCCGCCGTGGACGCCTACGCATCCGCCCGTGCGGCCGGACACCCCGTGATCACACTCATCGTCGGGACGGCGCTGTCCGGTGGCCTGCTCGCCCACGGTTATCAGGCGAACCAGATCCTGGCGCTCGACGACCCCGGCGTCGTGATCCACGCCATGCACAAGGAGGCCGCGGCGAGGGTGACCCGCCGGACCTCCGACGAGCTCGACGAGCTGGCCGCCCGCATCCCCCCGCTGTCCTATGAGGTCGCCGACTGGGCGAAGCTCGGCCTGTGCGACGAACTCCTGGACGTGGAGGACGCCGACGACCCGACCGAGACAGACGTGCGGACGGCGAAGGACGCGCTCACCGCCGCCGTCGAACGGGCCCGCCGCGGCCCCCGCGACCTGAGCAACCGTCTCACCTCACCCGGCGCCCGGGTGACCCGGGCGGCCTCCCGTCGCATCCGCGAGGCGCTCGCCGCCCAATGGCACTGACCCCGCGCCCACACGACCTGCTGCGACTCACCGGGAGCGCGGCACTCGCCGTCGCGCTCCCCGGCTGGGCCTCCGCATCGCTCGCCGCCTGCCCCTGGGGCGTCGTACGGCGGGCTCCACACCCGCCCGGCCTGATCCCCGTCGGCCTGCGCGGATCTCAGCGATGGCAACGCCATGCCGTCCTCGTCCCCGCCGGCGCGGTGACCCGCCGCGTGCCGCCAGAGGAACTGAACCGGCTGCGCCCCCGCCTCCCCAGGCTGGCCGTCACCCTGTCCTCCGTCGCCCTGCGGCTGACCGCCGAGCTGGGCGGTGACACCGTCTGGGGTCCGGTCGGCAGCGTCGGCTTCGAACTCGCCACCGGCCAGGCCGCCACTCACCCTGGAAGCGATCTGGACCTGCTGATCCGGACACCGCGCAGGCTGGAGCCGAGCGTGGCCGCCCGGTTGGTGGACGCCTTCGCCGCTCTCGCCGGTACGGTCGACTGCCAGCTGGAGACCCCGTGTGGCGGGGTAAGCCTCATCGAATGGGCCCGTACCGGCGGTCCCGTCCTGGCCCGCACCGGCCACGGCCCCGAGCTGGTGGACGACCCGTGGGTCCTCGCGTGAGAGTCGCCTTCCTCTATCCCGGCCAGGGCACCCAGCGACCCGGGATGCTCCACGACCTCCCCGATCACGCGGCCGTCGCCGCGACCCTCACCGAGGCCGAGCGGATCCTGCCCGGCTCGTCCCGGCAGGACACGGCTCAGGCGCTGGAATCGACCGTCACCACGCAAGTCGCGCTCTGCGTCGCCGGAGTCGCCGCGACCAGGGCCCTCGCCGACGAGGGCGTGACTCCCGACGCCGTGGCCGGGCACTCCATCGGAGCGTTCCCCGCCGCCGTCGCCGCCGGGGTCCTCACCTTCGCGGAAGCCCTCGTGGCCGTGCGCCACCGCGGCGAACTGATGCGTGACGCCTACCCTTCCGGTTACGGCATGGCCGCCGTCCTCGGGCTGAGCGTGTCCCACGTCCGGCGCATGGTCGAATCGATCAGCACCGGGGACGACCCGGCCTACGTGGCGGTCGTCGACACCGACGAGCAGATCGTGGTCGCGGGCAGCACCCTGGCCCTGGAGCGCCTGACCACGACGGCCGCGCACGCCGGCGCCCGGCGTGTGCAGCGCCTGGACATCGGCGTCCCCTCACACTGCCCGTTGCTCGACGGCGTCGCCGGCGCCATGGCGGACCACCTCGGCGCGGTCCCCCGCCGTCGCCTGACCGTCCCCTATGTCAGCGACTCCACCGGCCGCCTCCTCGACGACGCCGGCGCCGTCCTCGACGACCTCGCCCTCGGCATCGCCACGACGGTGAAATGGCGCGACGCCACCGCCATCCTCGGCGAGCTCGGCACGGCCCTGTTCATCCAGACACCCCCGGGACACGTACTCGCCCGGATGGCCGGTGCCGCTCACCCGCACGCCCGCGTCATCGCCCTGGCCGAGACCGGCATCGCCGACACCGCGGAAATCACCCGCCGAGTGCGGACACGCCCGCCGAGCCCGGCGGCAGGAGCGCTGGACGCGGGTACGTGATCCCCGGGGCAGGCCCGGGTAGGGAACGCCCTCGTCCCTGATCCGCTCATGACGCTCCGAGAGCGATTCGCCTTCCCGGTATAGACCGGCTGCCGCAACGGCCATCGTTGTTGCGAATCCGATACATGGCGGTATAGACCAAAACTTTGCCTTCTGTTTACCCTGACAGCCTTAGACCCCTACATAAGGGATCTATCCGCCGCCCAAGGCCGCCAACCGGTATAGACCAGCCACCCCCCAAGAGCAAGGCGGTAATCGAGATGAGCAAGAAGATCGCCGGGATGGTCGGTCTCCTGGCCGCGTGAACTCCCCACCACCACATCAGGAAGCTGCACGGACGCTGCAGCGCCGAACGGGTCGCCGGACATGTCCAACCAATGCCCGGACGCGGCCCGTGCTGGAGGTATGCGGTACCCCGATTTAAGGAGTGACGTGAAGATCTCGTTCCTATCGGCGAAGCGCGAGCAGAGAAGGGGCCGTGGCGGAAGTCGGCGGCCTCGGGCCCGCGCGCTCTCTGCTTTGACAATCGGTGCGCTCCTCGCCACAACCTTCACCGGTGTCACGGCGAACGCCGCACAGGCCGGCACGGCGTCGACGGCGCCGGCATCACCCCAGATCGTTCCTCTCCCGGTTTCGATGAGCACCACGGCCGGGGACGACTTCACTCTCGGCTCCGGTGCCCGCATCGTGGTGGACGACCCCTCCGCCGTCGGGATCGCCGACCAACTGGCAGCCGTCCTGCGCCCCTCCACGGGCTACGCGCTGCCGGTCTCGCAGGGCTCCGCCGCGACCGGCGACATCTCCCTGGCCTTGGGCGACCCGGGCGTCCCCGCCGCCGAGGGCTACAAGCTGGACGTCACGCACAGCGGAATCAAGATCACCGCAGCCAATGGGCACGGCCTGTTCAACGGTGTGCAGACGCTCCGGCAGTTGTTCCCCGTCTGGGTCGAGAGCAAGACGCCGCAGCCGGCCACGTGGGCCGTCCCCGGGGTTCAGATCTCCGACTATCCCCGCTACGACTACCGCGGCGCGATGCTCGACATCGGCCGGCACTTCGAGCCGGTCTCCGTGGTCAAGAGCTACATCGACGAGATCACGGCGTACAAGGTGAATACGCTGCACCTGCATCTCAGCGATGACCAGGGCTTCCGGATCGCCATCAACGGCCGTCCCGAGCTCACCGACATCGGCAGCCAGTACTCCGGCGGCACGAGCAGGGCGTCCGACGGAACCACCAACGCTGACCCGGGCGGCTTCTGGACCCAGGCGGACTACGTCGACGTCGTCAACTACGCCGCGTCGCGTTTCGTCACGGTGGTGCCGGAGATCGACAGCCCAGGGCACAACAACTCGATCATCATGTCGTACGCCTCCGCCGAGGCGCAGGCGTACAAGGGCGGCTCGATCTACGACCCGAGCATCAACTGCAGCAACAAGAAGCCGCCGGTGTGGAACCTCAGCAACGCGGTGAACTACAGCGCGCTCTGCCCGGACAGCCCGTTGACCTGGCAGATCACCACGGACATCATCGAGCAGTTGTCCGCTCTGACTCCAGGGCCGTACTTCCACATGGGTGGTGACGAGGTCTCGACGGCACTCCTGCCCGCCAGCGCGTACCAGTCCTTCATCACCCGCGAGTCCAAGATCGTGAAGGCCCAGGGCAAGATCGCGATGGGCTGGAACGAGATCGGCGAGGCGCCCTTCGGGTCCGACCCGGAGATGCCGCAGGGTGTCGTGCAGTACTGGGGCACCTCTCCCAACGGGTCGGGCGGCGACTCGGGGCGGGTCGCGGTGCAGAAGGGCATGAAGATCGTCATGTCCCCCGCCAACAAGACCTACCTCGACATGAAGTACAACTCGAGCACGCCGATCGGGACCACCTGGGCCTGCACCTGCGACAACGACGTCTTCTACAACTGGGAGCCGAGCACGCTCATCCCGGCGCGCACGGTGTCCGGCAACACGTTGCCCGCGGTCACCGACGCCGACATCATCGGCGTCGAGGCGCCACTGTGGACGGAGACGGTCAAGAACCTCGCCCAGATCGAGTTCATGGCCTTCCCCCGGCTCACCGCCATCGCGGAGATCGGGTGGTCGCCGAAGGCGGGGCCGGATCACCCCGACCGCACCCTGGCCTCCTTCAAGGTCCGTGACGCCGCGCAGGGCGGACGCTGGCAGGCGCGGAACCAGAACTTCTACGCCTCGCCCAACGTGCCCTGGGGTCTCGATCTGGTCGCCGGCGAACAGTCGCTGAGCGACCGGAACGCGATCACCGGGCCGCTGGCGACCCTGGCCGCTCCCGGCAAGACGCTCGGCGCCCTGTCCGCCACGATCGAATGGGGCGACGGCACCACCTCGGCGGGCACGCTGAGCGGCAGAGAGGCCACCAACCAGATCGTCAACGGCCTCTACACGATCAGCGGCGATCACACGTACGCCGGATCCGGTCTCTACGAGGCGAAGGTGACCGTGTCCGGCGCCACCGCCAGCGTGGTCGCCGGCTTCACCGTCAGGGCGACCGGCGTCCCCGCGTGCACGACCACGGTCACCGGGACCCACTCCGGTCCGCTGACCGTCTCCTCCGGTGTCACGTGCCTGGACGGCGCGACGGTCAACGGACCCGTGACCGTGCGGACCGGCGCCGGGCTGTACGCGTCCGGTTCCCAGGTGCGCGGACCGCTGTCAGCGTCCGGTGCGGTCGACGTCCTGCTGTGCGACACCACGGTGTCCGGACCCGCCGCCCTGACCGGCGGGGTTCGGGTCTGGATCGGCAACGGGAACGGGGACTGCGCACCGGCCACGGTCAAGGGCCCGGTGACGGTCACCGGCACCACGGGTCAGGTGACGATCGACGGCGCGACGGTGAGCGGCCCGCTCGTCCTGCAGAACAACAATGTGCAGGCGGCGCCGATCGTCGCCGGCAACCACGTCGGCGGGCCGCTGTCGTGTACCGGGAACTCCCCGGCACCGAGCAACGGCGGCACGCCCAACACCGTGTCCGGCCCGAAGGCGGGACAGTGCGCCACCCTGTAGGCGGACGACACGATCGGCGGGACGTGCGGCCCGGCAGGTGAGGGCGGCGGCACGCCGATCGTGAGACACGGCCGGGTCCCTCGCGCTCCGCAAGGAGCATCCGAGGGACCCGGCTCATGTCATTTCTGCCAGTTTGGTATCACCACCGGGAATCCCAGGCCGTTGACTCGCTGCGTGATGCATTTTACTTTTGTGTCACTTCCACATGGACGTGCGTGATGTCCCCCTGATCACGCGAGGTGACGCGAATGGCGCTGCACAAGGCAGGGACCGCATTCCTGAGACGAACCGCAGCCAGTAGCGGGAAGCCGCCGCACGAGACGACCTCCGGCCGGGCGCACGGACCGGCCGCCACGCATGAGAACCTCGGCGCCTTCCGCCACGACATGCCGCGAGCCGCGGTCGGGGCCCACGCCCCGCGGCTCGGCGAAGCCGCCGTACCCCTGTAACTCGGACGCTCCCCTGCCACGCACCGAACCGGTCGGCGACGCCGGCACCGGACCGTTCTGAGCCCACGGGCAAGACCCGTACACACCCCGCTGTCCCGATGAGCGGGCGGCGAAGGAGATCGCCTGCCGCCCGGCGATGGCGCACGCCCTCATGGCCGGGCGACGCCGTGAGGCCGGCGACGTCCGCGCCGCGCACACCCGTACGTCGTGTCCACCGCCCCCAGGAGGACCAATGTCCGCCACCAGCAACGACATCCCGTCCGACTCACGCACCGTGCCCGCCTCCGTGGACGTCGTCGTCGTCGGAGCCGGCTTCTCGGGCATGTACCTGCTGCACAGACTCCGCGAGATGAACCTGTCCGCCGTCGTGTTCGAGGCCGGCACCGACGTCGGCGGCACCTGGTACTGGAACCGTTACCCCGGCGCCCGGGTGGACGTGGAGAGCCTCGCGTACTCGTACTCGTTCTCGGAGGAGCTCGAGCAGGAGTACGAGTGGCAGGAGCGCTATCCGACCCAGCCGGAGATCCTCCGATACGCGCAGCACGTCGCCGACCGGTTCGACCTGCGCAGGGACATCTTCTTCAGGACGCGCGTGACGGCCGCCGCGTACGACGACCGCGATGAGACCTGGCTCGTGCGCACGGACCACGGCGATGCCGTCACCGCCCGCTTCCTCGTCATGGCGACCGGCTGTCTGTCGCATTCGAAGCTGCCGGAGATTCCCGGCCTCGACCGCTTCACGGGCGCCACCTATCACACCGCGCACTGGCCGCACGACGACGTGGACTTCACCGGCATGCGGGTCGGGATCATCGGCACCGGGTCCTCGGGTGTGCAGTCGATCCCCGTCATCGCCGCGCAGGCCGCCGGTGTCACCGTCTTCCAGCGCACCCCGGCCTACAGCCTCCCGGCCCGTAACCGGCGGTTGCGCCCGGACGAGATCGCCGACATGAAGGCGAACTACCGGGCCTTCCGCAAGGCCCAGAGGGAGTCGGGATTCGGCGTCCCCACGGCGCCCGCGACGAAGTCCGCGCTCGAGGTCTCCGACGAGGAGCGCGATGCCGCCTTCGAGGTGGCCTGGGAAAGCGGCAGCCTCGTCAACCTCCTGACCGCGTTCACCGATCTCGCCGTCGACCAGGAGGCCAACGACACGGCGAAGCGATTCATCCACCGCAAGATCCACCAGATCGTCGAGGACCCGCGGACCGCCGCGGACCTCTGCCCCGAGTACCCCGTCGGGACCAAGCGCCCCTGCCTGGACACCGACTACTACGAAACGTACAACCGGGAGAACGTGCACCTGGTCAACCTGCGGCGCACGCCCTTGGTGGAGGTCACGGAAAAGGGCGTCCGCACCTCCGACAAGGAGTACGCGTTCGACGCGATCGTCTACGCGACCGGATTCGACGCGATGACGGGGGCGCTGACGAACGTCGACATCTGCGGCCGAGGCGGGGTCTCCCTCAAGGAGACGTGGCGCGCCGGCCCCCGCACCTACCTCGGGATCAGCTCCGCGGGATTCCCGAACATGTTCATGATCACCGGACCGGGCAGCCCCTCGGTGTTGTCGAACATGGTCGTCTCGATCGAGCAGCACGTCGACTGGGTGGCCGACGCCATCGAGTACCTCGACCGCCACGGCATCACGACGATCGAACCCGTCCAGCAGGCTCAGGACGCCTGGGTGGACCACGTCAACCTCATCAGCGGCTTCACCCTCTACCCGAAGGCGAACTCCTGGTACATGGGCGCCAACGTGCCCGGTAAGCCGCAGGTGTTCATGCCCTATGCCGGCGGTGTCGGGGAATACCGCAAGAAGTGCGACGAGGTCGCCGCCCACGGCTACGAGGGCTTCTCCCTCTCTCCGAAATCGCCGGCGTCGCCGGCCGCTCCCGCGGGATCCCATCGCCCGCCCGCCGGGTGACACCCGCATCGCGACCGCTCTACGCCGCGTCCCACCGGATTAGTGACCCAATGGAGGGCTCATGTCCCGTCGTGATCTGATCGACCCCGAATGCCGCGTCCCCCTGGACGCGCTGCTCGAAGTGATGCCCGGCGGCTTCAACGCCATCCCCGACATCGTCCAGCGCCGCACCGCCGTCGAGGGCATGCTGGGCGCCATCGAGGTGCCCGACAACCCCAACGTCGCCAAGGAGGATCGGACCGTCCCCGGCCCCGCCGGGGAGCCCGACATCACCGTACGGATCTACCGGCCGGTCGGCGCGTCCGGGACCCTGCCCGGCGTCTACTACATCCACGGCGGAGGCATGATCCTCGGCAGTGTCGAGGGCGAGGATCCCAATGCGACGATGATCTGCGACCAGGTCGGCGCCGTCGTGGTCTCCGTCGAATACCGTCTCGCCCCCGAGCACCCCCATCCCGCCCCGGTCGAGGACTGCTACGCCGGTCTGGTGTGGATGGCGAAGAACGCCGCCGAACTGGGCGTCGACCCCCATCGCCTGGCGATCTACGGGGCGAGCGCGGGCGGCGGACTGACCATCGGCACGGCGCTCCTGGCGCGGGACCGCGGCGGCCCGGCGCTTTCGTTCATGATGCCGATCTATCCGATGATCGACGATCGCAACGAGACGCCGTCCAGTCACGAGATCACCGACATCGGGATCTGGGACCGCGCGGGCAACGTCGAAGCCTGGGCCTGGTACCTCGGCGGCAAGCAGGCCGACCAGTACGCGGCCCCCGCGCGCGCCGTGGACCTGTCCGGCCTTCCCCCGGCCTTCATCGACGTCGGCACCGTCGACCTGTTCAGGGATGAGGACATCGCGTTCGCGCAGCGGCTCATGCAGACGGGCGTCCCGACCGACCTCCACGTCAACCCGGGCAGCTACCACGCCGCGGAGACGTTCGCGCCCGAGGCGGCGCTGTCCAGGCGGATCTGGGCGGCTCGGATCGACCGTCTCAAGCGGGCCCTCGCCTGAGCGAGCACACATCGGCGCCGTGGGCGGGCAGATGGTTCCGCCCTCGGCGTCGGCGTGGGCGCTGCGACGGACCCGGATGGGCCGATAGCCGATGGCCGGTGGCCGGCAGGCGGCCAGGCGGCCAGGCGGCGCGCAGCGGTGAGCGGCGGTGAGCGGCGGGCGGCCCATCCGGGAACCACCGGGAACTCGAGCGGGAGATCGTAGTATGGCCGCGTCAGCTCCCCCTGACCGAGAGCAACGCCATGTCCTTCGCGGTACCGCTGACGCGGAAAGAAGCCGTCCTTCGCCGACTGCGCGAGGAGATCATCACCGGCCTGCTGAAACCGGGCGCGCCGATCAAGGACGCGGAGATCGCGGCGCGGCTGGGCGTCAGCATCACCCCGGTGCGGGAGGCGATCACCCAGCTCGCCGCCGAAGGCCTGATCGACATCTCGCCCAACCGGACCCGGCAGGTCACCCAGGTGACCCAGAAGAGCGCGCTCGAGCTGATCGACGTGATGATGGTGCTGGCCTGCGCCGGTTTCGAGTGGGGCGTGGACAACATCACCGACAAGCACCTCGCCACCCTGCACGTGAAGCTCGACGAGTTCGCCGACAACCTGCGCCGGGGCAATCTGACGGCCGCCACGGCCGCGGGGGCGGACTTCAGCACGGTCGTCATCATGGCGAGCGGCAACAGGGAACTGCAGACCCACGTCGACCTCGTGGTCGCCCGCACCCTGCGGGTGCTCGCCCTCACCACCGAGAGCGACGTGTGGACCGTCTGGCTGGACGGTTACCGGCAGACCCTTGAACTGCTCGAACAGGGCGACCGTACCGGGGCCGTCGAGCGTTACCGGCAGATCTATCACGACTACCGGCGGCGGGTGGAGACGATGCTGTTCGACGACCCGGGCGAGGATCGCTGACGCGGGCACCACTGACAACGAGCCTTGACGGGTCATGAGGCGGCCCCCATGCTCAGGGCATGCCGGGCACCCCGATGGAGTCGGTGTTCAAGTTCGTTTCAGTGCGCCCGCCGCAACCGGTGGCCGAGACCTCTCTCCCTGACGTGCTCATTCCGTATGACGGGCCCTTCTACGACGGATCCCTGATCGAGCGGGTGATCCAGCGCACCGACTGGGAGTCCGCGAAGGCACTGGCGGAACAGGCCGTCCTCGAAGCGCCCGCGGTGCTCGATTTCCAGGATCTGGCGCACAGCTCCGGATTCGCCGCCGTCCGCGCCGCACTCGGCAGGGGCCTGCCGGCGAACATGACCACCGCCGACGTCGAGCGCCTTCTCGGCGGGTCGCTCGGCGCCGCGGTCGGGCAGAAGCCGTACCCGTTGGCCAAGGCGAAGATCCTCGACGTCTACGCCGCCCACAGCCTGTTGCCCGGGAACCTGCCCGAGCAGCGGGAGAAGGCCCTCCTCTCACTGCGCACGCTGCACCTTCTCCAGGCTCTCGATCGCGACGCGGCCATTCTCGGCGATCGCCGCCGGCTCGGACGGGTGTCGCGGGCGCGGGTGATCCTCCCGGGTGCGTTCCTGCAGAAGAAGTCGATCGGACGCGGGGAGGCACCGCAGGCTCGGTCCGCGTCCGCACCGGCCCCTCCCCCGCCGCTGCGCGGCACGCCCGGGTTCCACGAGGCCGGGTTCGAACAACTTCGTGACCTCTACGCCGTCCGGCGCGAGTTGCGGGCGGCGAGACGGCGGAACCGTCAGGAGCGCACGGTCCGCCGCGGCCCGCCCGCACGCCCCTCGAGCGGATCGGCCGGATCGGCCGGATCGGCCGAGCAGTCGGCCGAGGACGGCGTGGCGTCGTCGTCGACGGCCCCGTCCCCTCGTGTCCTGCTGCCCGCGGTCGCCAAGACGATCTCGGCACGGACGTTGGGCTTTCTCACGGGCGAGGGTGTTCCCACCGATCGCCTGAACGTCGACGAGGGGCTGCGGGCCGTCGATTCCCGGATCCGCGCGTCGCGCACACGGTTCTTCGAGGGCATTCCGACACCGGTGATGGTGACCGTCGATCGGCTCGCCGACCCGGGTGGCCCGGGAACCGGCGTGCAGGGGCTCCCCTCGGGACTGTTCGGCACGACGGCCTCCCCGGGCTCGGTGGGGACGACGCCGCAGGAGGGTGTCGGGCCCGTACGGCCACTCGGGATCGGAGAGCTGCTCGTCGTGGAGCAGACCCTCCAGAGGTACGAGGCCGGAGAGATCTCCTACGTCGAGAACGTCCTGCAGACCGAGCACCTGAGCCGGAGCTTCCGCAGCCTGAACCGCACGGAGCAGACGGTCTTCACCGCGACCTCGACGACGGAACAGAGCGAGCACGATCTTCAGGCGACGGACCGCTTCGAGCTGTCCACCCAGGCACAGAAGACCATCGCGCAGGACCAGAGCATCCAGGCCGGCGTGACCGTGAGCGCCTCGTACGGCCCGGTGAAGGTCGGCGCGTACGGCGACTTCGCCACGAGCACCTCCACCACCGAGTCCACGAGCTCCGCCACGACCTTCGCCCAGGACGTGACCGAGCGGTCCGTCTCGACGATCACCACGCAGGTCCGCGAGGAGCAGACGACGAGGATCCTGCAGGAGTTCGAGGAGCGCAGCGAGCACGGGTTCGACAACACCCGCGGCACGGCCAACGTCGCCGGCGTCTACCAGTGGCTCGACAAGAAGTACCGGGCGCAGATCTACGACTACGGACAGCGCCTCATGTTCGAGTTCCTCATCCCGGCGCCGGCCTCCTACTACCTCCACGCCCTGGCCAACCAGCCCAGGGCGGGGGTGACCCTGAGCGAGCCGGAACCGCTGGGAGACCTCCGGCCCGCGGATCTGAACGAGACCAACTACCAGGACTATGTGGCCAGGTACGCCGTGGCCGGCGTGAGCCCGCCGCCGCCCGAGACGACCGTCCTGTCCACCGTCTTCGAGCAGACCGGTCTGAACGCGACCACGCTCGTCTCCAAGTCGAACGCCGCCCTCCAGGTCCCGGCCGGCTATCGCGCCGTCTCCGGCCGCTTCGTCGACTACCACGCGTGGAAGGGCGGCGGCGGCCACTACCTCATCGTCCTGATCGGAACTCAGCAGCTGGACTCCGCGAACGGCGAGAACGCCGACGTCGCGCTGGACGGGGAGGACACGGTGGTCCCCGTCGGGGTGTTCGCCCTCGTCTGGGGCTACCTCGTCACGATCGAAGTGGAGTGCGAGCTCACCGATACCGCGTTCGGACAGTGGCAGCAGGAGACCTACGACGCCGTCGTCGCCGCCTACCAGGCGCAGAAGTCGGCCTACGACGCGCAGGTGAGCGGCGCCGGGTTCACGGCCGGCTCCGCGACGTACGGCGGCAGCGAGATCGAGAACCGCCGCATCCAGCTCGATGAGCTGAAGAAGGGCAGCCTCACCATGCTGGCGCGGCAGTACTTCGAGGACTTCGACGCCATGAGCCTGACGGGCACCGCGTCGGGGTTGCCGGAGTTCGACGTCGACGAGGCGGCGAGCGAGGGCGGCTACGCCCAGTTCTTCGAGCAGGCCTTCGAGTGGGGCCAGATGACGTATCTCTACTATCCGTATTTCTGGATGAACAAGACCGGATGGCTGGAGCGTTCGGCCCTCGTGAGCGGGGACGCGCTCTTCGGGGAGTTCCTGCGCGCCGGCTACGCGAGAGTCGTGGTGCCGGTGACTCCGGCGTACGACGACGCGGTGCTCTTCTTCCTCAGCTCCGGCGGCCGGATCTGGAACGGCGGTGAGCCGCCGACCATCGACGACCCCCTCTACGTCTCGATCGCCGCGGAACTCGCCGACGCGACGGAGGGCCGGACGGCGTACGGGGAGCCGTGGGATGTGACCATCCCGACCACGCTGGTCTACCTGAAGTCCGACAGCACGCTCCCGGACTGGACGACCGGTGCCCCCTGAGACGGCCGGCCGAGAATCGCGACGCCGATGAGGCGGCTGGTCAAGAGCCAGATCAACTACCTGTCGTTCGAAGGCGGGGGCGGTGCGGGCAACGCCTACCCCGGCGCCCTCACCGCCCTCGAGTCCCTCGGTGTGCTCCAGTACGACCCGCGGCGGGCGAGCCTGGCCCCGCAGTCGAGCCTGACCGGGTACTTCACCGGCATCGACTGGCGGATCCGGGGACAGATCAAAGGCATCTCGGGCGCCTCGGCGGGCGCGATCAACGCGCTCTTCCTGTCTCTCGGCTACACCCCGGCCGAAGTGGAGCACATCCTCAAGGCCAACGACTTCGACGCGTTCTTCGACGACGTCACGCCCGGCCTGAACCCGCATGTCGGCGGATTCCGGGTCGACTACACGACGTACGACATGGCCGGCTTCGTCGAGGAGGTCAGCGCGACGACGGCGGGAAAGGTCCTCAACGCGCTGACGGGGACCGCTCCCCTCAGGTATGCCCGGTTCGCGGAGTGGGCGACGAATGTCCAGGGATCGTTCCTGGCGACGATGTGGACGTTCTACCTCAGTCTTCTGGTGGACTTCCCCGAAAAGGCGGCCGAGAAGGTCTTCGCCAATGTGCCCACAGGTAAGCTCGCCGCGTCCGTGGTGGCCGACTACGGCATCTTCCCCGGCCTCGAGATCCGCAGGTTCTTCGCACGCTACATCTCTCTCGCCGCCGAACGGATGATGCGGGCGGATCCCCGCTACCGGCTCACGAACACGGCGGCGGGCCGGTACGGCCCAGGTGGCGCAGTCGTCTCCGGCACCGGGCAGTCGTTCTACGACGCGCCGACCGGAACCATGGTGCAGACGAGCGAGATCACCTTCCGGCAGCACCTGCAGATCTTCGGCACCCGGCTCGCCGTGACCGGAACGAACCTGGAGACCCAGAAGAGCCACATCTTCTCCGCTGACACGACGCCGAACTTCCGCGTCGTGGATGCCGTACGGATCTCGATGAGCCTTCCCATGATCTTCAAGCCGATGGTCATCAAGGACGACGCCGACCTCAAGACGGTGATCAACCCCGGCGAGACGACCCCCGAGCATCCCCTCAAGGGGGTGTGGGTGGACGGGGGTCTCCTCAACAACATCCCCGTCGGGGCCTTCGACGAGCTCGCCGGAGGCCAGGAGCACACGCTGGGCCTCATGGTGGGCGCCGAGGGCCGGACGGAGATCAACAGCATTCTCGGCTATTTCTCCGCGTATCCGATGGGCTTTCTCATGGGCACCGGCGGAAGCCAGGTGTCCGCGACGACCTCGGACGTCGACCGGATCATCGTCATCGGCACCACGGACCCGGCCACCGGCGAAAGCATGGGGCTGCTCGACTTCACGGTGGATCCCACCGTCTACGCCGGCGTCAACACCCAGTCCCGCAAGACGGTCGAAGAATTCTTCGCCACGCGCGTCGACTGACGATCAGCGGCGGCCGAGTGCGCGCAACTGCTGGGGGCTCAGGGAGGAGACGTTCTGGTCGATGGGGGTGTCGGTGTACTGGTGGATGGTCCAGGTCTTCCAGTCGGCCGGCGGAGTCACGTCGCCCTTGGCCCGGCCGTAGTAGGCCACCCACAAGGGATAGCCGCCCAGGCCGTGGCCGTAGGTGTCGGCGAAGTCCCAGCCGCTGTAGAACATGGGGGTGACGCCGGTCTTGGCCTTCACGTACTCCAGCCACCTCTTCGCCCACGTGTTGACGTCGGCGACCGACTCCCCGTCGGTGGTCTCCAGGTCCAGCACCAGCAGGTCTCCGGGCTTGGCGGGCTGCTGGTTCACCACGGAGAGGAAGTAGTCGGCCTCGGCGATGGGGTCGTTGCCGGGATGGCCGTAGTGGTACGCCCCGCGCACGATGCCCTTCTTGTCCAGCTCCTGCCAGTGCCGGGCGAAGGCGGGATCGAGGAAGCTCAGGCCCTCGGTGGCCTTGACGATGCCGAACTCCGCCGAGCTGGCGCTCCAGTCATGGTCCGCCTCGTAACCGGAGACGTCTTGCCCATAGGTGAACGCGGCGGCGTGCGCCGGGACGGCGTGGACGAGGGGGGCCGTGACGACAGACGCGGCCGCGGTCGCACCGGCGACGACGACGCACAGTCGCCTGCCGGCGAGGTTCAGCCGGTGTCTGAGAGAGGTCGGGGAGATCCGATGGGTGGGCATCAAGGGGTTGACTCCTTGCTTCCATGCCGCCTACCGGGTTAGCTGACGGGTTCGGGCAGGAAGTGCCCTACGGTGCGGCCGACTGGGGGTCAGCGCTCCGATTCACCCCGGAATAGTGGGTCCCCGGCTCCGTGAGGTACGGACTCGACGGCCGTACGCTCCTGACGGGACGGGTCCCGCCGGACGCACGGTCTGGCCAACGAACCGGCAACGGAAACGACGATGGGAGTCATCGTTGTGCGTGCCGTGGAGGCTAAAGGTACACACAGCACCATAGGGGTGTAAATAGGACAAAGTTCCCCAGTTTCCGCCCTGCGCTTTCGCCGGGCGTGATCATGCATGGATTCGAGGAAGGGTCCGTCGACCTGGGCGTTCATCCGGCGTGATCATGCACAGGTTCGCTGAGAAGCGGGTGGACCAGGCAAAGCGTCTTTCACGATCATGCATTTGTCCTTGGGTGACTTGTTCATCGAAAGGCGTGCCGGACCGGGGGGTTGTTCGATGGCCGTGCGGCGAACCCGGTCAATGCATGATCACGCAGCCCGAAAGCGCAGGTAGGCGGGAGTGGAAGCGAACCTGCGCATGATCACGATTCGAGAATGCCCAGGTCGGCGCACACTTCCCCGAATGTGTGCATGATCACGCCGGGGGATGGCCGGCCCTCCGGTAGGTATCGGATAAACGGTCGATTAGTTATAGATCATTGCAATCTGATCATTTCCCCTGAAAGATCTCAGCGCAGGTGTCACCTTCAGCGGAGAAGTACGGACCGGGAGGGCATGTGCGCTTACATCGAGCGTTCTCCATCTTGACCCTGACAGCATCGGTGATCGCGGGCTCGGCGGCGCCCGCGCTGGCCGCGCCCACCGCCTCGGCCACGCCCACCGCCTCGGCCGGATCCACCCCGTCCACGTCTCCGCCCGGCTCCGGATGCGATCCCATCGCCGGGACCGACTGCCTGCTCCCCTTCCCCAACGACTGGTTCACGACGAGCGCCCACACGCCGACCGGGCTCCGCCTCGACCTCACCAGCGCGATGACGCCCAAGAACGTCGCGGGCAAGGGCATCGACCCGGCGGCGTGGAACCTCTCCGACGGGTTCTCACCGGGCTCGATGCTGCTCGCCCATGTTCCCGGCCTCGATCTCGGCGCGACCGGCGCCGCTCCGGTGACGGACGTCGCGAGGTCCCTGAAGCGGGACGCCCCGATCGTCATCGTGGACACCCGGACGGGCGAGCGCTGGCCGTACTGGGCGGAACTCGACGCCAACGCGACCGACCCGGCGCGGCAGGCCCTGATCATCCGCCCTGCGAAGAACTTCCGTGAGGGCCACCGCTACGCCGTCGTCCTCAGGGACCTCAAGAACGCCTCCGGATCCCGGATCGCCGCCCCCGGGACGTTCACCCGCCTCGCCGGGAGGACGCTCCCCGCGAAGGACCCGCTGGCCGGGCGGCAGTCCGCGCTCCGGCGGACTCTCCACGACGTCGCCCGCGCGGGGGTGAGCACCAAGAATCTCTACCTGGCCTGGGACTTCACCGTCGCCAGCGAGCAGGGGCTCGCCGGACCCGTGCTGCGGATGCGGGATCAGGCACTCGGCCAGTTGCGCGGCCGGTCGCCGAAGTTCACCGTCACGACCGTCACCGACTTCACCCCCCAGCAGGACGCGAACATCGCCCGCGAGGTCACGGGCGAGTTCCTCGTGCCCAACTTCCTCAACAAGGCGGGCGGCCCGCCCGGATCCGTGCTGAACCGCGACGCCTCCGGCAGGCCGAAGCCGCTCGGTGACGACCTGCGCGCCCAGTTCCAGTGCGAGATCCCGCGTGCCGCGTTCAGCAGGCCCGCGCGCCCCTCCCTGTACGGGCACGGCCTGCTCGGCAAGGCGACGGAGGTCCGGGCCTCGAATGTCAGGGCCATGGCGGGCGAGCACGACTTCCTGTTCTGCGCCACCAAATGGATCGGCATGGCCGATGAGGACATCCCGAACGTCAGTGGGGTGTTCGCCGACTTCTCCCGCTTCGACACCGTGGCTGATCGGCTTCAGCAGAGCCTGGTGAACTTCGTGTTCCTCGGCCGCATGATGATCACCAAGGACGGGCTCGCCGCCGACGAGGCGTTCCAGGACGACAGGG
This sequence comes from Planotetraspora silvatica, assembly GCF_016863315.1. Lineage (GTDB taxonomy): Bacteria > Actinomycetota > Actinomycetes > Streptosporangiales > Streptosporangiaceae > Planotetraspora > Planotetraspora silvatica. Next base: position 121,521 of record NZ_BOOQ01000030.1, on the reverse strand, counting down.
GACGCCCGCTGATCGACCGGCATGCGGACCTGGCCTACGACGGCAACAGCCAGGGCTCCATCGCGGGCGGCGCGCTGGTCGCGGTGTCGCCGGATGTGAGCAGGGGCGTGCTCGGGGTCTCCGGGATGAACTACAGCACCTTGCTCAACCGGAGCGTCGACTTCCAGCCCTTCCAGCAGGTCATGGACGGCTACTACCCCGACAAGCTGGACCAGCAGCTCTGCTTCGGGCTGATCCAGATCCTGTGGGACCGGGCCGAGACCGACGGGTACGCCCAGCATCTGGGCGACGACCCGCTCCCCGGCTCACCGCGTCACCGCATCCTGATGCACGTGGCGTTCGGTGACCACCAGGTGTCGACGGTCACCGCCGAGGTCGAGGCGCGGACGATCGGCGCCCGCATCCACCGGCCCGCGATCGCGGCGGGCCGCAACCCCGACGTCGCCCCCTACTGGGGCATCCCGGCGCTGCCGGGCCGGCCGTACCAGGGGTCGGCGATGGTCGTCTGGGACAGCGGCACGCCCGCTCCCCCGGTGACCAACACGCCTCCGCTGGGCGAGCAGTACGGCACCGACTCCCATGAGGACCCGCGTGCGGACGCGACGGCCCGCCGTCAGAAGGCGGACTTCCTGAAATACGGCGTGGTGGTCGACGTCTGCGGCGGCCGTCCCTGCACGGCGCAGCACGCCGGCTGAGAGACACCGACTGAGGGACAGCCGGCCGAGAGACCAAGGTCCCCGCCTCGCTCGTCGCGAGGCGGGGACCAGGCTTCACCGTGATGCTCGGCGCACGCTCGCTGGAACAGCCGGTGCGGTCAGGACGTCGCCGGCCGCGCCGGACCTGGAGCCGCGGACGGTTGCGGTGCGGGCTCCGGCGGCTGTGGTGGAGCACCTGGCGGTGGCGGTGGGGCCGCGGGCGGTTGCGGCGGGACCGCGGCGGCATGTCTCGCTCGGATGAGGGCCACGATGACGGAGGCCACGGGCGCGGCAAGGAACGCGCCGATGATGCCGGCGACGACGCCGCCCACGGCGATGACGACGAGGATGACCGCTCCGGGCAGTTCGAGCGCCCTGCCGTAGATCTGGGGCGCCAGCACGTGCCCCTCGAGCTGCTGGACCAGAACGGTGACGGCGATCACGATAACCGCCACCAGCCAGCCCTTGGCCACGAACGCGACCACCGCCGCGAGCAGCCCGGCCAGGAACGCGCCGATGACGGGGAGGAAGGCCCCGACGAAGGTGAGCACGGCCAGCGGCAGCGCGATCGGCACACCCAGGATCCACAAGGCGCTGCCGATGAAGAACGCGTCGACGAAGCCCACGATCGCCACACCGCGGATGTAACGGCCGACGACGTCGAACACCACCCGGCCCGTGGCGAGAATGGGCTCCCGATGCTTCGGGGTCAGGTCGGTGACCCAGGTGGCCAGCCGGTCGGCGCCGTGGACCAGGTAGATGGCCAGGATGAACGCCAGCACCGCGCCGACGACGATCTCACCGACCGTCCGCGCCCCGGCGAGGGCTCCGGAGGCGATCTGCCCGCTCTGATGGCTGATGTACTCGCGGGCCTGCGTGACCAGGTCGGCGAGCTTGGCCTCGTCCAGGCCGAAGGAGGCGGCGAGGGACTGCAGATTGGCGGTCGCCTTGTCGACGCTTTCACTGAGCTCGGACAGACCGCTCACAGTGGGCGGCACGAGCAGCGCGAACAGACCGGCGACGAACACGAGGCCGCCGAAACTCACGGCGGTGGTGGACAGCGCGCGGTTGAGGCCACGCGCCCTGAGCCAGCGAGCCGGAGGGAGCAGCAACGCCGAGATGAAGATCGCGAAGACCACGGATATGGCCACCGTCTGGATCACGGAGATCACCCAGAGGATCACCGCGAGCAGCGCGATCACCACGAGCAGCCGACCGGCCGTGACACTCACTCGACGCAGTGCTCCGCCGTCTTCGGCGTCCGGCACGAGAGGCATCCGTGCTCCTCCTGTTGGTGATCCCATTCAGTGATAATCGCAGAGTCACCGGGATCACTGATAGGCGCGCTCCCCCGTGCCCCCAGGCGGGGGCCGCACCTGCGCCCCAGGAATCCCCGTCGCGGCGAGCCCCCGGACGCAGGGTGGGCCGGACGCCGCGTAGACGTGCCCCGTTCGGAGCTCGATTTCCGCATTCGATGATTCGACGAGTAAGGACCGCCGACCGAAAGGTACGGATCACGACAAAATCATCTCGAACGGCTTTTGATGAGATAGATGCAGGCCATCGGGGCTGGGCTCGTGACCGAAGTGGCCCCTACGTCACCGTCCGCTGTGCTTTAGTGGCCAAGAGTTCAGTCAGTCGAGGCGGAGAGGGGCTCTGGCGCCACTGCCGATCAATTCGCAGAAGCTGCTCTGGTCGCTGCCGTTCGCCGTCATGGCCGTGGTGGCGCTGATCGACCTACTCAACGGCCCTACTCTCGGCTTCCTGTCCCTGCTCACGCTGGGCCCGACGTTCGCCTCGGTCTCCGGGAGCGTACGGCGCACCGCCCTGGTCGGCGTGGTGGCGCTCGCGCTCTCACTTCCGCTCGCGGCCTACAACCACCTGCTCGGCAGAACGCAGAACTACGTCACCCTCACCACGATCATCGCCATCACCGGGGCGAGCATGCTGGCGAGCCACCTGCGGATCGGGCGTGAACGAGAGCTCGCCAACGTCCGTCTCGTCGCCGAAGCCGCCCAGCGAGTCCTGCTGCGCCCTGTTCCTCGTCAGGCCGGGAACATGCGCGTCGCCCTCTCCTATACCTCCGCCGCGGCGGAGGCGCAGATCGGCGGAGATCTGTACGAGGTGGCCACCACGCCTCAAGGTGTGCGGCTGCTGATCGGCGACGTCCAGGGCAAGGGGCTCGACGCGGTGGAGACCGCGGCGTGGGTGCTCGGCGCGTTCCGCGAAGCCGTCTACGACAAGGACGAGTTACCCGCCGTCGCCGATCAGATGGAGACCAGCATCGTCCGTCACCTGACCGGCGAGAAGTTCGTCACCGCCATACTCGCCGAAGTCCGCGACGACGACACGATCTCCCTCCTCAACTGGGGCCACCCCTCCCCTCTCATCCTCCGCGGCGACGGCACGGTCCACTCGGCCGAGCCTCCCGAGGAGGCCGTGCCCCTCGGGCTGACCTCATTCGGGCACACCAGGCCCAAGCCGTACCAGGTCCCCTTCGCCGACGGCGACCAGATCCTCTTCTACACCGACGGCGTGATCGAGGCGCGCGACGGCCGCGGCGCCTTCTACCCACTCGGCGAACGGATGTGCCTCCTCCAGTGCGAGGATCCGCAGGCGGGGCTGGAGGTCCTCCGGGCCGATCTGCTGCACCATGTCGGCGGCCCTCTGGACGACGACGCGGCCATGTTGCTCCTGCGCAGGTAGCGGCCCTCGCGCCGGCGAGAGGCTCCCGCACCGCACGAAGCGTCACGGCGGCGTCCTCAACGACCCGGTGGTGCGGCTGATCTTGATGACGTCGACTCCGCGTTCGGCGTGGGCGCGGACCGCTGCCCGAGTCGCGGACGGCGAGGCTCCCTACCGGGTCCGAACCGGCGTCGAAGGCGAGATGCACGTGGGCGTCGATCAGCCCGGGGAGCAGCGTCACGTCGCCGAGATCGACCAGGTCCGCGCCGGACGGGACGGCGCCGCCATGCCGTACGGACACGATGCGGCCCCCTTCGACGACCACGATGGGATCCCCGCCGGGAAATGCCTGGTCGCCGTCGAACAGACGAGCCGCTCGGATGGCCTTCATCGGGTCGTCCTCTTCTGTGGGTGGCCGGTCTGACTTCGTGTCGGGTCACAGTGCGAGACCCAGGTCCGCGAGGAATCGGGCCAGGCCGACGCGCTTGCGGAAGAGCTCGTGCGACCGCGGCGTGACCGGGTCGCCGAGCCGTTCGACGGGGATGGCGGTGAACGCGCTGCGGAGCACCATGGTGGTGACGTAGCCGGCCGCCAGGTGGTCGTCCGCCATCCCCTCGTCGGCGAGGCCGCGTGCGTAGGAGGCCTGGATCGCCCGATGGATGGCGGGCAGTTCGCCGGGCTCGATCGCGCCTTGATGGGCGAGACCGACGAGCAACTGGCCGAGGTCGAACCCGACGGGAACGGGGGTCTGCCAGCCCCAGTCGATGGCGACGAACTGGTCCGGGGCGTCGGCGGGCACGAGCAGGTTCTGCGGACTGGCGTCGCCGTGCGCCATGGTGTGCGGCAGGCGATCGACCGCGTCGAGCATCGCGGGGATCCGGTGACCCAGGATGTCGAGATCCATCCGCAGCAGGCCGTCGGCGTACGGTGCGACGAGCGGGTGCCGCCAGAGCGAAGGCTCGCGCAACGCGGGCAGGACACCGTTCATGACCCTGTTCTGGACGTACATCCGCAGCCCCGGCTCGGCGCCGGGGCCATCGGCCGGCCGCTGGGCGGCCAGCCTTCCCAGCGCCCTGGCCGCCGCCGCGTACCGGGTCAGGTCCCATTCGACGGGCGCGGCCTGGACGTCCTCCAGCCACAGGTCGAGGCGGTCGTCACCCAGGTCGTCCACGAAGTACAGGCGCGGCAGTCGCAGCCCCTCGGGAAGCGGCCGGCGGGAGTTGTAGACGTCGGCCTCCACCCTCCAGGGGAAATGGGCGTCGAACGTCGCCCGGTCGGCCTCGGGAATCACGCCGATGTTCGGCCAGTGCCGGACCGCGTGGATGGACTTCACGAAGAAGGACCAGTGGCGGCCGCAGGTCGTGGTGCCGGATATCCGGCGCAGACCTCCCGTTGAGGGCGTGCCGAGAACATGGTCGATGGTCTGCATCCGGACGTCGTCGACCTCAGCATCTTCCTTATCCAGATATATCCGGATGAGGCTGGCCAGGTCGACGTTCGGCGAGAGCGTGGTCATGTCATGACTGTCTCCGCGGAGGCCATGCTCGGCATGAGTACAGGCCTACTCAACATTCCGGCCCCGGCTTACCATGCCGCTGCGCGAACCCTCTGGCCTTAGGTTCGCGGTGCGGGCCCCGTTCCCGGCGGTAGCGTGCCCCCGCGAGCGCCGGCATGGGAAACGTCCGCCGACCGCGGCGGTGAAGCGGCCACGGTCGGCGGACGTCACGGTGTTACTGCACGGTGATCGTTACTGCACGGTGATCGCCACGGTGGCCGCCGTCGCGGGCGTGGAGGTCACATCCTGGGCCGTCGCGGTGAGCGTGTGCTGTCCCGCGCCGAGGGTGGCGGACGAGGAGCAGGTCCACGTGCCGTCGTCCGACGCGGTGGCCGTGCAGACCGGCGCGCCCTCCGCCGTCACGGTCACCTTCGCGTCCGGCTCGCTCGTTCCCGAGACGGCCGGGGTGCCGGTCACGGTGGCGCCCGCCTCAGGCGAGGTGATCGTCACCGGCGGAGCGAAGCGGGTGACGCTGGGCACGCCGTCACCGCTGACCTTCACGACGACGCTGTGCACCGTCACCTGGCCGCCGCCGTTGCGGAGCCGGAAGTCGGCGCCGGAGTGCTGCTGGCCGCCGAAGTAGGCGTCGGAGGCGCTCACCGTCGCGGTCTTCCAGGTGTTGGTCCCGGTCAGCTGGATGCCGGCCGTCGACTTGTAAGGGTCGGAGCTGCCGTTGTCGTAGTGCACGGCGAACGACCCGGAGCCCTGGTCGTAGTAGGAGATGGTGAACGTCGCCGAGTAGAACCCGGCATGGGCGATCGAGTCGTCGATGTCGAAGTAGATGTTGCTCTGCGTGCTGGTGCGCGCGGTCAGGCCGTCGATCACCGAAGCGGTCGTCGGTCCGTCGAAGCCGCCCGACGGCTTCTCGTCCTCGCTCATGCCGTACGCGTAGTTGGTCGGTCCGACGACCGAGCCGACCACGGCCGTGCCGGGCGGCAGGTCGGAGGCGTTGAAGCTGACAGCCGCCGAGGCGTCACCGGTGAGTCCGCTCGGGTCGGTCACCGTGGCGTTGATGGTCTGCTGTCCCCGGGCCAGTCCCCCGTCGGGGGCACAGCTCCAGGCGCCGGCGTCGTCCGCCGTCCCGCTGCACACGACCGCCTGTCCCTTGCGGACGGTCACGACACCGTTCGGGATCGTCGTGCCCGAGATGGAGGAGGCGAGCTTGACCGTCGCACCGGTGCGCGGCGTGACGATCGCCGGTGCCGGCGGGAACGCCCGCCGGTTCGGCACCCAGGGCCCTGTGACGGTCACGCCGACACTGTGCACGGTGATGCCGTGGTCGGCGTGCAGACGCAGGTCTGCCCCGGCGTTCTGCAGTCCGCCGAAGTAGGCGCCGGTGAGGGGCACTTCGGCGCTCTTCCAGGTCTGGCTGCCGGTCAGCGCGATGGTGCCGGCGACGTGGTATCGGTCCGCGGACCCCGCGTCGTACTGCACCGAAATGTCACCCGTGCCGGCGTCGAAGTACGACACCGCGACCTTCCCGTTGTACGACCCGGTCGCGGCCACGTCGTTGTCGACGTCGAAGTACATGTCGCCGCCGTCGGTCCCGCTGCCGGTCGTGCGCGCCGTCAGGCCGTTCACGTCGCCGGGTGTGGTGGTGGCGCCGGCCGAGCCGCTGTAGTCGACCTGGGTCAGGCCGTGGCTCCGGTTGGTGCCGCCGAGGACGGTCCCGACCGTGGCGGTGCCGGACTGGGTGGTCTTGTCCAGGCCGAGCTGCACCTTGCCCAGGTGCCGAGCCGCCGTCGCCGCGCTCCCGGTCACCTTCGCGAACGGAAGTGCGGTGGTGGGCGCGGAGACCTGCTGCACGAGGTAGGTCTTGCCCTTCTTCACCGGAACGGTGAGGATGCCCTGGCTGCCGGCGGCCGCCTTGTGCCCGTTCTTGCCGTCGACGACCTCCACCTGCTGACCCGGCCAGGGGTTCTTGACCCGCAGCGTGCCGGTGGCCCCGGCCTCGATCGCGGCGGTGACGAGACGGCCGTCCTGCACCTGGACGTCGACCTTGCCGTTGTCCCGGATGTAGACGCTGCCGCTGACGTTCCAGTCGCTCGGCCATGCCGGCGCGAAGCGGATGATGCCGTCGTAGTCCTGCGCGAGCGCCTCGTTGACCGCGGTCGCGACGCCGGACGCCTGCTCGATGTAGGGCTGGTAGCCGACGCTGTTGCCGAGGTCGGCGAACCCGTTCGGGTAGACCTGGTGGCCCTCGGTGATCGAGATCAGGTTGCTGCGCACCTCGGCGGGGTTCTGGAGCCGCGCCGCGTGGATCGCGTCCATCGTCCAGTCGTTGCCGCCCTTGTTGGGCCGGTGGGCGTAGCTGCGCTGCTCCAGCGCGAAGAGGTTCGCGTCCTGGTCGCTGATCGTGTTCCACGGCCACAGCGGCTCAAGCTCGATGTTCTCGCCGTTCCTGCGCGCCGCCGCGGGCTCGTAGGAGATCGCGATCATGTCGGTGCCGGTCGCGTCCGCGGCGGCCGTCTCGGCCGCGGTGTAGTGCGGGTTGAGCAGCTGCGTACGGGTGGCCTGGTCGGTCCGCGGGTACGGCGGGATCTGGGTGAGGGCCTTGCCGACCTGCTGCACGAGGGCGGCGTCGGCCTTCTTGTCGGTGCCGAGCTCCTTCGCGGCCTGCTGGATGATCGGGAAGAGCACGAGGTCGGCCGCGATGTCGGTGGTCGGGTCGTTGACCGACCACTGGGTCTCGTGCGCGTTGGCGTTCGCGTGCAGCAGGCCGTCCGCGCCCACCTTCTGGTACGCCAGCTGGAAGACCGCCGTGGACTTGATGAAGGGCCAGTACTTCTTCAGCATCTTGCGGTCGCCGGTGGCCTGGTACTGCTGCCACATGTACATCGCCACTTCGGGCCCGCTGGTGATGTTCAGCGCGTTCCAGTTCGGTGCGCTCGCCTGGCTGCAGCTGCCGTTGCCGTTGATCTCGATGCCGTTGCCGTTGAAGCGCATGGTCTCCGACACGCAGGAGCCGGGAAGCCCGCCCATCGCGAGCTTGGTCCACGCCTCGATGTCGGCCAGGTCGTCGGAGTACATGTCGAAGATCGGCGTGTTCAGCTGGTAGTTCCCCGAGCTCATGTTCGCCGAGATCTGGGTGCGCAGGTTCCACAGCCAGTACGCCGACGGCGTCCAGGTCTGGGTGTCCTTGTTCCAGGCGAACATGTCGGCCTCACCGGCCTGGCTGCCGGGGTAGATGCCCTCCTTCATGGACGCCGCCTCCTCGTAGAGGTAGAGCGTGCGCAGGTTCTCGATGTAGGCGGCGCTGCCGTCGGCCGAGTCCATCGTGACCAGGCCGGTGTGCTTCCAGAAGCGGTCCCACCACCGGTCCTGGGCCTTCATCAGCTTCGCCTCGCGCACGGTGGCGTCCTCGCCGATCAGCTCGGCCGCGGTCGCGGCGGCGTCGCCGCCGGTCCACCCGGGCGAGGCCACGACCACGCGGAACGTGCCGTCGGCGTGCGGCTTGAAGTTGACCTTCACCTGCGTGGGACTTGCGACCGTGGCCGTCACGTCCCGGCCGCCCGCGGTGATGGCGGCCAGCGAGCCGAACGTCTTCCCGCTGCCGATCGAGGGGTTTCCGTCCACCCAGGTCTCGGCGAGGGTGCCGATGCCACCGGACACCGCGGCGGCCGGCTTGCGGCCGGACCACAGGTTGATGGTGGCCGTCTGGGCGATGTCGGGGTTCGCGCCGGAGACCTCGACGATCAGCTCGTCCTTCTCCGCCGCCACCCACGCCTTCATCGACATGCCGCCGCCGGACTCGCGCAGCACGCCGTTTGTCAGGTCGAGCAGCCCGCTGAAGTCGGCGGCGTGCGTGATCACGGAAAGGCCCGGAATGTTGACCTGGCCGGGAGACTTGCGGTCCGGCATGGTGTCCGACCGGTTGAGCTGCGCGGTGAAACCGCCCGCCGCCCACGCGGCCGCGCCCAGCGAGCCGTTGCCCAGCGGCATGGACGCGATGGGGTCGGTGTTCGGCGATCCGAGCACGATGTCGGAACGGCTGACGACCCCGGCCGGGTCGAGCTGGAACTCCCCGTGCTGCCAGGCCGTGGTCGCCCCGGTCGCCGCCTCGGCCGTACCGGAGTTCACGGTGACGAGCCCCGCGAGCGCGGCGAGCATCGCCGACCAGAGCGAGAGGATGCGCCGGAGCGGGATGCGCCGGCGGCGGGGGGTGATCTGCACGATGCCCTCCAGGGCTGTACGAGCTTTTGAGCAGTGATCCGATGACTGGGTCGGATCTCGCGCGCTGCGGACTGACAAGTAGCCGGTTCTGGCTCGAGAAGCTCACCTAACATCGGACGAATGTCGTTCTAATCCATCCACAGAGCCGATGTAAAGACCCACGACACACAAACGTTTCAATTCGGGAACTCAGCCGTCACACGGACAAAGCACCCGCCCAGGTCAGCGCCCTCGGCGACCGATTCCCGATGTGGACGCGCAGTGCGCCGCCAAGCGTGATCATCCGTACACGTGGTGTGAGCGGGAGCTCCGGCGCGCCCCGGCGGCGGTCGCGACGCCGCCACTGGCGGTCACCGGTCGCGGCGCCGCCTCCATCGGCGACACCCGCTCGACTTCTGGGCGAAATCGGGCGATTCGGAGCAACGCCGTTCCCCAGCCGGAACCCGCCCGATATTGGAGTAAAAAACCTTTACAAATATCTTGTCACTAGCCGCGTGCGCGGGACCTGTTTCTACGTCCTGTTTCTACGTCCTGGCATTCGGGGCCGATTTAAAGGCCGATTTCGGGGCCGATTTTCGAGTTCCATGAGACCGACGCGCTGAGCACGGTCTGCGATTGCGGACGTCGACGCTCCTTTCCGGACCGCCCGCGTGGCATGAAACTCATCGCCGAAAGTCGAAATGCGAGAATCCGGGGCTCGTCCTCGCACGAAAGCCGAACATGCACGGCTTCTTTTCGAGATCCACGTTGCCGGAGGCCTCTCCCCGGATTTCACCGAACCGGCCCCACTCAAAGCGCATCTAATGAATATCTGCGCACACGAGCGTTCGTGGCGATCCCCGCAGGCGCGGCCATACACCTCCGCGGCTCCACTCGGACGGCCTGGACTGGGAGATCGGCGTAGTAATGGCGTAAAGATCGCAACTTTCGTGCGATCTCCGCCGTACGGTCGATGCGCCGCTTCTCTACGCCCGCGCCACTCCGACCGGTCCTAGCCCTGCGGCGGAAGGATCCCCCATGGGCAGCTACATCCCGCTCGCGATCGTCGGGGTCGTCGTGATCTGGCTCGTCACCGGCGTTCGGGTCATCAACCAGGCCGAGCGCGGCATCGTCTTCCGCTTCGGCAAGACGTTGCCGAAGGTGCGGCGGCCGGGGCTCACCCTCCTCGAGCCCCTGGCCGACGGTCTGCGACAGCTTCTACACGCCCAGGAGCCGGTGGAACGCGACTGATCCATGGCCGGGCCTTCCTTCGCCTCAGCGACGGCTCGCCCGGTGAAGTCGCAGGCAGTCAGGCCAGATCTTGCACGTCACGGAGGCCTTGCGCCGGCCGCACTATATGAGCGTATAGTGAGCTATCCGGTCAGGTAGCTGGCGATATATTTGTATAAGGAGGTCGAGTGGTGGGAGGCCCGATTGGCGATCCGGCGTTCGAGGACCTGACGGCTCGAGCGCGGATCAGGGACGCCGCGATCCGCCTGTTCGCCGAGCGAGGCATCGACGGCACGACGGTCCGCGACATCGCCCAGGAGGCAGGCGTGTCACCGGGCCTGCTTCGGCACCACTTCGGGTCCAAGGAGGCGTTGCGCGAGGTCTGCGACGCCTACGCGCTGGATCGGCTCGTCAAGATCAAGGAAGATCTGGTCTTCGAGGGCAAGGTGGCCACTCCGGGCTTCCTGCCGTCGGTCCATCCGACGATCGTGCTGCTGTACAGGTACCTCACCCGCGCCCTGCTCGACGGCTCGTCGGGCGCCGCGGCGATGTTCGACGACATGGTGACGCTGAGCGAGCAGTGGATCAGCAAGCACGCGCCGACCGTCACCGAGGACTACCGGGCCTACGCCGCGGTGTTCGTCGGCATGCAGTCCGGGATGCTCGCGATGCACGAGCACGTGTCCCGCGCGCTGGGCGTCGACATCTTCACCACTGAAGGGCACCTGCGCATGGCCGGCGCCCTGGCCGACTTCTACTCCCACCCGCTGCTCGATCCCGGGTTCGTCACGAAAGCCCGCGCGGCGATGGAGCCACTGCGGGCACCCAACCCCCCTACCGCCACGGGGACCGACCCCGGGGCCGAAGGAGCATGAGGACCATGGCCGAGGCGATCCACGTAGACGCACTGGTCAAAACATTCGGGCCCACCCGTGCACTCGATGGGCTCGACCTGGCCGTACGGACCGGGGAAGTGCACGGCTTCCTCGGTCCCAACGGCGCGGGGAAGTCCACCACCATCCGGATCCTGCTCGGACTGCTGCGCGCCGACTCCGGCTCGGCCCGGCTGCTCGGCGGCGATCCGCGGCGCGACGCCACGGAACTGCACCGCCGCCTCGCGTACGTGCCCGGCGACGTCACCCTCTGGCCCAACCTGTCCGGCGGCGAGGTCATCGACCTCCTCGGCCGGCTACGCGGCGGCCTCAACGTCAAGCGCCGAGACGAGCTGCTGGAGCGCTTCGACCTCGACCCGCGCAAAAAGGGCCGGGCCTACTCGAAGGGCAACCGGCAGAAGGTCGCCCTCGTCGCCGCCCTCGCCTCGGACGTCGACCTGCTCATTCTCGACGAGCCCACCTCCGGCCTCGACCCACTCATGGAAGAGGTCTTCCGCCAGGTGATCCGCGAGGAGCAGCAGCGCGACGGCCGCACCGTCCTGCTGTCCAGCCACATCCTCGCCGAGGTCGAAGCGCTCTGCGACCGGCTCACCATCATCCGCGACGGGCGGGCGGTCGAGACCGGCACGCTCGCCGACATGCGCCACCTGACTCGCACCTCGATCGAGGTCGACCTCGCCGGGCCCGCGCCCGGCTTGGACACGCTACCCGGCGTGCACGACCTGCGGACCCACAACGGGACCGTGCGCTTCGACGTCGACACCAGTGCTCTCGACGCGGTGCTGCGGCAGCTCACCACGGTGGGCATCCTGAGCCTGACCAGCCAGCCGCCGACCCTCGAGGAGCTGTTCCTGCGCCACTACGACCGGACTCAGGCCGACGGAAAGCCACAGACGAAGGTGACCCGATGAACTCGCTGACCGGCACGCGCGCCCTGGCGCGGCTGGCGCTGCGGCTCGACCGCGTCCGGCTGACCGTGTGGGTGCTCGGGCTCGCGGTGATGCCGATGGGGACCGCGGCCAATTACTTGAGCCTGTACCCGACCGACCAGGACCTGCGTGCGGTGAGTGCCGTGCTCGCCAACCCGTCGCTCGTCGCGCTGAGCGGCCCGCTGTTCGGCGTGTCGATCGGTGGGCTCACCGTGTGGAAGATCGGCGTGACCGAGTTCATCCTGGTCGGTCTGATGAGTCTGCTCACGGTCGTACGGCACACCCGGACCGAGGAGGAGTCCGGCCGGCTGGAGCTCATCGGCGCCACCGTGGTCGGTCGATATGCGCCGCTCACCGCCGCCCTGCTCGTCACCACCCTGGCGAACCTGGCCATCGCGGTGCTGATCGCCCTCGGGCTGCTGGCGACCGGGCTGCCGGCCGCCGGATCGCTCGCGTTCGGCCTCGCCACCGGCCTTGCCGGGATGCTGTTCGCCGCGGTCGCGGCCGCGAGCGCGCAGCTCACCCAGAGCGCCCGGGCGGCCAGCGCCCTCGCCGGCGCCGTCCTTGGCGGGACCTACCTGCTGCGTGCAGTGGGCGACACCGGGCCGACCTGGCTGAGCTGGCTGTCCCCGACCGGCTGGGCACTGCACCTGCGCCCGTACGCCGGAGAACGTTGGTGGGTGGCCGGGCTGTTCGTCGGTATCGCGGCCGTCTTCGCCACCGCCGGATACGCGCTCGTCGCGCGCCGGGACGTGGGCGCCGGTCTGCTACCGCAGCGGCTCGGGCCCGCCGAGTCCTCGCCCGCCCTGCGCAGCCCGCTCGCCCTGGCCTGGCGGCTGCATCGCGGCCTGCTCCTCGGCTGGACCATCGGGCTCGCGCTGACCGGGGCCGTCATGGGTGGCGCCGCCGCCGGCATCGGGGACCTGCAGTCGCCGAACCAGCAGCTGACCGACATCCTGACCCGGATGGGCGGGAACAGCGGCCTCACCGACGCGTTCCTGGCCGCGATCTTCGGCATCACCGGCATGGTCGCCGCCGCCTACACGGTGCAGGCGACACTGCGGCTGCGCCAAGAGGAGAGCAGCGGGCGGGTCGAGGCGCTGCTGGCCACGCCGGTCGGCCGGGTCCGCTGGGCGGCGAGCCACCTGACGTTCGCGCTCCTGGGCACGGCCCTGCTGCTGGCCGTGGCAGGCGTCGCCGGCGGTGTCGGGTACGGCATGCAGATCCACGACGTCGGCGGTCAGATCGGACGGCTGCTCGGCGCCGCGCTGGTGCAACTGCCGGCCACCTGGGTGCTGGCCGGGTTCGGCACCGCCCTGATCGGCCTGGCACCGAGGTTCAGCGCGCTGGCCTGGGCCGCGCTCATCGTGTCCGTCCTGCTCGTCGAGCTCGGCGCACTGTTCGGGCTGAGCCGGTGGATCGTCGACGCCACCCCGTTCGCGCACGTGCCGAAGCTGCCCGGCTCCGCGTTCACCGTGACGCCGATGTTGTGGCTCACCGCCGTCGCGCTCGCCCTGGGCGCGGTCGGCCTCGCGGGCCTGCACCGGAGGGACATGCCTGTGGCGTAAGCACGCCCAAGTCGAGGGCCGCGCGAGCTCGACCCGCGCGGCCCTCGAGCTGTGGCCGAGACGCCGCCTTCTTCACCGTCGGCGCTCAACTCGCCCAAGTCACCGGCACGACCGTCACGTACGTGCAGAATGGCACCCCGTGGTCATCGAATGCGCCTCGAGTCCCGGTCCCCGCACCTCAGGTGTTGATAACGACTCTTGGCGCAGGGGACGAACTCGCGGTCAGTGTTGGCATTGCTGTGGACCCGACTCCGGCCGTCACCCGCTTCACCAACTCCGCCAGCCTGCCGATACAGACGCTACTCACCCTCATGCCAGCCGAAGGCGCCCACGACCAGTCCGTTGCCGGTCCGGGGCAAGCCGTCGCTTACGCACAAGCACTACGCAACGCCGTGCGCGAGCAACTCGAAATGACGCCTGCCGACCACGTCCACCTCTTCCTTGCAGGCCCCGGCGGCCTCGCCCTGCTCCGTGGCCACCGATGGAACCGAGTCGCCCCAACCGTGGTTGACGAAGACCTCGGCCCCGGACGCGGCTATGTCGCCGCCTTCGCAGTCGCTGCATAGTTAGATTCGGTGTATGAGTGGCGATATCCCCGCACTGGTCGGTCAGGCCTGGCCGTACGTGAGTGCTGCCATCACCGCCTACGGGGCGGCGGTGCTGGCCAAGGCGCAAGACGAGGCGGTGGACGCCACGGTCGGATGGGGCCGCAGGATCCTGCGGCGCATCTTCGGGGCGGCGGAAGACGACTCCGGCGACGCGGAGCCACCGCGTCCCCTGACCGCGCTTGCGGCCGACCCGGACGACGGTGACTTGCAGGCCGCGTTACGGGTCGAGATCCGCAACGCCCTGGCGGCGGATCTGGTGCTGGCCGAGGAGATCCGCGCCATGCTCGCCCAGGCGGGCTCGACCACCACCACGACGGTGCGGGCGAGCCACGGAGGTGTGGCCGCCGGTCGGGACATCACCGGGCCGTTCACCACCGGGCCCAACTCGCCGATCACCATCACGCGGATTCACACGGAGGTCAGACCGGCCGGCGACGTCGACGGAGGAGAGACCCGCCCTTTTGAGCTTCCCCGGTCGGCGAAGTTCGTCGGCCGGGAGGATCAACTGTCGCGGATGGCGGACCTGCTCGACGCACCCGGCTTCGCGGATCCGGCCGCCGCACCGGTGATTCGTCTGGTGGTCCAGGGGATGGGCGGCATCGGCAAGTCCGAGCTGGTCCGCGTGTACGGCGCCCGGCATCGTGACCGCTATCGCCTGATGTGGTGGATCACCGCGGACGGCCCGGACGCCATCACGCGCGGGCTCGCCGCTCTGGCGGCGGCGCTTCATCCTCCGATCGCCCTGGTGCAGGACCTGGCGGAGCAGGCGCGATGGGCCGCCGCCTGGCTGCGGACGCATGACCGCTGGCTGCTCGCCTTCGACAACGTCGACGATCCCGGCAACGTGCGGGAGTGGGTGGACCTGCTGGCGCGGCCGGGCGGGCACATCGTGATCACGACCCGGCGTGACGTGTACTGGCCGGGCGCGCACGTCATCACGCTGAACGTGCTGAGCGAGGAAGCCGCCGCGGACCTGCTCATGACGGTCAGCGGGCGCACCGGTCCGGCTGACGCCGAGCACGCGGCGGAGATCGTCCGGGAGCTGGGCCGCCTGCCGGTGGCGGTCGAGCAGGCCGCCGCGTTCATTCGGATGGAGCGCACGACCAGCCTGGGCCGCTACCTGGCCGGGCTGCACGATCACCCCGAGGAGCACTATCGCAAACGCGAGGAAGGCACCACCGAGCAGCGGACGATGGCCCGTCTGTGGGATGCCCACCTCGCCGCCCTCCGCCGGCACGACCAGGATCGCGGCCTCGGCAGCGAGCATCTGCTGCGCGTGCTGGCCCACCTGGCGCCGGACAACGTGCCGTGGGCCGTCCTCGTCCAGCCCCCGGTGAACGACCTCGACGGCTCGTTGCGGCTGCTGGCCTCGTACAGCATGATCACACGATCCGGGGAGGACGCGGCCGAGACGGTGAGCACGCACCGGCTCTTCCAGTCGGTTATCCGAACCGGCCTGGACTACGACGACCCGCGCCGGCGGGCCGCCCGTGACGACGCGGTGGCCGCGGTGCTCTCGGCGGCGCCGCCTTACCCTGACACCGACCCAGGCGGGTGGCCGGCGTGGCGTGATCTCCTGCTGCACATCGACGCGCTCGAAGCCCATCACCCGCCAGATACGGAATCCGAGAACCTGAGCGCCCTGCTCAACATGGCCGCGCTCTACGCGTTCACGCAGGGCATGGTGGAGCTCGGCCATCGATACGCGCGGCGGGCGCTGTCCATCGCCGAGGTCGTGTACGGGCCGGACCACCCGACGCTCGCAGTCCGGCTGGGGAACCTGGCGATGAGCCTGTACGGCTTGGATCGATCGGCTGAGGCGGTGCCCCTGTTCGAACGCGCGCTGTCCATCACCGAGGCAGCCCTTGGGCCGGACCATCCGGACGTGGCGATCCGGCTGAGCAACCTGGCCGCGTGCTTCCTGGCACTGGACCGGCCGGACGAGGCGGTGCCCCTGTTCAAGCGTGCGATGACCATCACCGCGGCCGCGCAAGGGCTGGAGCACCCGATCATGGCGACCTTGCTGTCGAACCTGGCCTCCTGTTACCTGAGGCTGGACCGGCCCGCTGAGGCGGTACCCCTGCTGGAACTGGCGCTGGAGATCACCGAGATCTCCCTCGGGCCGGACCATCCGACCGTGGCGACGTCGCTGACGAACCTGGCGTCGAGTTTCCGGGCCCTGGACAGACCGGCCGAGGCGGTGCCGTTGGACGAGCGTGCGCTGGCTGTCACCGAGGCCGCGTACGGGCCCCACCATCCGTTCATGACGACCTCGCTGCTGAATCTCGCAAAGAGCCTGCACGCGCTGGACCGCTCCGACGAGGCGATCCCGCTGGAGGAGAAGGCCCTGGCGATCACCGAGGCCGCGCATGGGCCGGACCATCCCGATGTGGCGATCCGGTTGGGTGACCTGGCGTCGAGCTTGCTGGCGCTGGATCGGCCGGACGAGGCGATGCCCCTGTTCGAGCGGGCTCTGGCCATCACCGAGGCCGCGCATGGGCCGGACCATCCGGACGTGGCGATCTCGCTGGGCGAACTCGCGGCGTGCCAGCTCGCGCTGGACCGTCCGGCCGAGGCGATACCCCTGTTCGAGCGGGCCCTGGCCATCACCGAGGCCGCGCATGGGCCGGACCATCCGGACACCGTCTATCTGAGCGAGGAACTGCGGCGGTTGAAGCCGCACGATTAGCGCGGTGCTCCGCCGCCAGACCGCGGTGCTGCGCCCGGGCGGAATCGTGGCGCCGATCGAGTTCGACCTGTCGCGCGACCGGCTACTGGCCCACCACGCCGCTGGCCGCGCAGGTGATGGACTGTTCGCCGTCTTCGACCGGACAGGCACGCGGGGAGCGCAGCTCACTAACGCCACTGGCCGTTCGGTTGCTGCTCGACCCCCTACTACTGAGGGCGCTCTCGGGCCGCTAGTCCTCGACACCATCGACGAACCACCAACTGGCACGTTGCACCAGCTCCACTACCGCGGAGCGTTGAGGACCGTTGGCCCTTACCCGGAAGTGAATTTTGCGGGCTGCGCGAGCCACCCGCCCAAGAGAGCGCCGACTCAGTACCTGAAACGTTAAGCACGTTGCGTGCATCTGGTCACGGCCTCGGGTTGATGGGCGACGTGATCATTTCGGAGTCGTGCCGGGGGTGCAACTCGCGGCAAAATGGTGCGCCTTGTGCCAATGGTTTGACTCTTGAACGGATACGGCATGGCATCCACCGACGGAGCACGCTCTGTAGAACAGTGGCGGCGCTATCTCGTCGAGTACAGCGCCGACGTGTTGGGTGTCTCCGCTGACGACGAACTGCGCGAGGTCTCCGATCTGCAGCGGGCCGCCGGCTGGCTGGGCTTCGACGGCGCCGACGAGGGCCGGCTCGCCGCGGTCGAGCAGCATCTTGGCACTCGCCTGCCGCCCAGCTATCGGTCGTTCCTTGCTGCCTCAGACGGGTGGCTGCACATCGGTCCGTTCATGTGGGCGATGCGCCCGTCTCGTGACGTCGGCTGGCTGCGTGATGCCGATGCCGGACTGTGGGAGATTCTGCGGGAGCATGGGACGGATGAGGAGATCGCCCTCGTGGACCGCGCGTTGCTGGTCTCCGGGGATGGTGACGCCCAGTACTGGCTGCTCGATCCCGGCGATGTGTCCACCGGCGGCGAGTGGGCGGCCTACGTGTGGGCCAGTTGGTACCCCGGTTTTGGGGACCGGCATGAGTCGTTCGCCGTGCTGGTCGACGCCGAACGTCGGTCCTTTGAGATGCTCAGTGGCCGCGAGGGTCGTGCGGTGCATCCGGACGGTGCGGATGAGCTGATGGCCGCGGGCCGCGCGAGTGCCCTGCGGGGCGACCTCCACGCCGCCGCGGACGCTTTCGCGCGCGCCACCGTCAAAGGCTCGGGTGCCGGTGCGTACCTCTCCGTCATCCTGAACGCGTTCCTCGATCTGAACCACACTCACCACAAGATCCGCAACGACATCCTCGGCCACCCGCACGTGATCGAGGCGGTCGGTCTCGAACAGGTGCGCGCCGAGGCCGTGCCGCTGTTTCTCTACGGGCTGGCCCGCAGCGGATCCTCGGTTGCCCCGTATCTCCGGCTCCTCACCGGGATCCTGACCGACGGGGAGATCGAGCGCATCGGCGCGTTCGTCCCACCGCAGCTGCCCGAGCCACCAGATTTCCAGACGGCGCTGAACCAAGCCCGCACGCTCGCACGAGATGGCGCCACCGACCGGGCTTGGGCCGTCCTGGAAAGCGCCCTACCCCAGTGGCGCTCCGACTCCCCCTTCCGCATTGCCCCAGTCGTGCTGCTCACCGACCCGACACTGCGCGAACTGGTTACGCCCGAACGAGCCCGAACCATCGTCACCGTACCGCGCAGCAACGAAGCCTCCTGACCACTCTCGCTCGGCACGGTGGCTGGCGCACGGCTCGCGGCCGATCCGGATGCCGAGCAGGTCAGTGCCGCTTGGAAAGTATGTGCTCGGCAAGGCAGACGGGCCTTCTCGGTGAGTGGTCGGTCAAGGCAGAATCTCGACGTACCCGTCGCTTCCGTGCACGCGGATCCGCTGCCCATCGGGAATCAGCCGGGTGGCGTCCACCACACTGACGACAGCCGGCAGGCCGTACTCCCGTGCGATCACCGCGCCGTGTGTCATCAATCCTCCGACCTCCGTCACCAGGCCTGCGATGGCGACGAAGAGGGGCGTCCAGCTCGGGTCCGTGTGGGCCGTGACGAGGATGTCACCCGGTTCGAGGTCAGCCTGGGCCATGTCCAGGATGACGCGGGCGCGCCCTTCGATGGTCCCGGCGGAGACCGGTAGGCCGATCAGGGCGCCGGCCGGCACGTCGTCGCGTCGGTACGCCCCGGCTATGACCTCGCCGTCCGATGTCAGCACCCGGGGCGGCGTGAGCGCGTGGTACGACCGGAACGCGTCCTTGCGCTGCTGGATGAGCTGGTCATCCACCTGGTTCGAGCGCGCGACGTCGTGGAACTCCTGGAATGTGAGGTAGAAGACGTCCTCCTTCTCGAGGAGCACGTTGGCCTGCACGAGGCGCTCGGCCTCTTCCAGCAAGGCCTGCTTGTAGACGAAGTAGCGGCTGACGATGCTGTACTTCGGGTACTCCCGGTAGCCGATGAAGGTCCGGACCCGGTCGATCATCCGCTTGGTCTCGTCGGCCTTCTGCTCCCCGTCCGGTAGTACCCGCAGGCGTTCGAGCACCTCCTGCGCCTTCTTCTGCGCCTCCTGCCGTCCTTGCTCGAAGCGCCGCTTGGCGGCGCCCGGCTCGAAATTCCTGACGTTGTCGAGGATCACGGGCACGAGCGTGGTGGGGCGTTCGCGCCAACGCGGCCTCGTGATGTCGATCTCGCCGACGCAGCGCATGCCGTACCGGTCGAGGTAGGCCTCGATGGCGTCACGCGCTTCGGTCCCGCCCGCGAACTTCGGCAGCTCGTCCAGGAAGCCGTCGTCCTCGACGCCTTGCAGGAACGCCACCACCTCCGGATGCGGGCGGATCACGTCGGCGACGTCGAGCAGCGCCAGTCCCATCTCCGACGTGACGTTGCCGGGGGCGGACAGCGTGAGGGTGTCGGCCGCGTTCTTCTCGCCCAGCCATTCCTGCAGCCGGTCGTTGAGCCACCAGGTGGCCTCCATCCCCGCCATGATCGCCTGCATGCTCAATGGATCACCGAGGGCCCGCTTGTGCTCCTGGAAGGCCTCCAGCAGGAAGTCGAACAGCGCCGGTCCGGTCTTCGTCCGGATGTCGCGCCGCAGGGCGGCGATGGACACCTGGCTGCGCTCGATCAGCTCGGTGACGATGGCCGGATCGGTCTCGATCGGGGCGGACGCGCCGCCGACCGGCGGCCCGCCAGGGCCGGCCTCCGGGAGCGCCGGGACGAAGTCGTGGCGGTCGAGGACGGTCTCCAGCGCGTCCCTGGTCAGCGGATCGGATCTCCCCACCATCTCCAGGAAGCCGGCGCGGCCCGCGGGCGAGGCCAGGCGCGGGGTGGCGTCGACGAACAGCCTCCCGCCGGCCTCGTGCATCGGCGCCATGGCCGTCAGTTGCCACATGGAGAGCCCCAGTGGCTTCATGGGGTCGGTCATCATCTGCTGGTGACCGACGGAGAGGTAGATGTGGTTCTCCCGGTCGCGGGCCGCGGGGATGGGGAAAAGCGTGGTGATCGGCCGGCTCTGCACGATCTGGAAGTCATCGTCGGCCAGGCACCACTCGATGTCCTGCGGGCGGCCGAAATGCGCTTCGATCCGCCGCCCGAACTGCACGAGCCGCACGACCTGCGCATCCGTCAGCGCCGGCTGCTCCTGCCGCCGCGGGTCGATCGCCACTTCCCGCGTCCCGCCAGCCGGCAGGGCGTGGACGGCACGCTGTTTGGCGGCGACCGCCTTGGCGACGATTTCGCCGTCGCGCACCTTGAAGACGTCCGGGTTCACCTGGCCGGAGACCAGGGCCTCGCCGAGGCCGAAGCCGGCGTCCACGGTGGCGACCTTCCGGTTGCCCGTGACGGGGTCGGCCGTGAACAGGATGCCGGCCGCATCCGGGAAGACCATCTGCTGTACGACCACGGCCATGTGGACCGTACGGTGGTCGATGCCGTTCCGCAGGCGGTAGGTCACGGCCCGCTCGGTGAACAGCGACGCCCAGCACCGGCTGACGTGCTGGAGGATCGCCGCCGGCCCCACGACGTTCAGGTACGTGTCCTGCTGGCCGGCGAAGGACGCCATCGGCAGGTCCTCTGCCGTCGCGCTGGATCGCACGGCGTAGGCGGCTTGCTCGCCGAGCGCGCGGGTGATCGCCGCCGCCAGATCGCCCGGGATGGCGATCCCTTCAATGGTCTGGCGGATCTCCGCGCTGAGCGTGCGGATCGCCTCCCGGTCATCCGGGTTCAGGCGCCACAGCTGATCGAGCCGATCGTCGATCGACGGCGCCTCCGCCATGATCCGCCGGAAGGCGGCCGTCGTCACGCAAAAGCCGGCCGGCACGTGGATGCCTTCGATCCGCGAGAGCCCGCCCAGGTGCGCGGCCTTGCCGCCGACGACCGCGACCTGCGTCTCGTCAACCTCTTGAAAATCCAACACGTACTGCTCGATCATCGCGACACCTCCGAGGCGGCCGTGCTCCGTCGCCGCTGCACCTGGTCGTGCGGCGCGCACCCCCGGACCTTCGCGTCAAGCGTCCGCAACTGCACCGCCGATCTCATCGGCGGTTCGAGGTCGCCGCGTCCCCCCGACAACACACCCACGTCGTGGCCCCCGTTTCCTCGTCGGTGCCGTGTCCGGCCGCTGATTCTGCGGCAAGACCCGGGTCTTGCCGCAAGCCCCCCTGTGCGCTATACGTTGGAAGTGGTGAGGGGTGAGATCTCCTCGCCTTTGCTTTTGTCGTCCGCCGCGGGCTGAGATCCCCGGTCCTGCCGCTCACGCTCGGCCTGTACACCATCCTCGGGCCGATCCCGGTGATGATCGCCTCGGGCGGCTCGCCAGCCCTCCGATAGGAGCCGGCAGAACAGTCAAGAGCTAAGATTTCGGCGTCTCAGCTTCCATGATTGCCGAGGAGACACGTGACGAGCGTGGGCAGACGATCGGCGCTCTGGGCAATCTTCACGCTGGTTGTCGCGATGGCTGGAGCCGTCGTGCTGGTGCCGCGATTGTTGGGACCGGATTACGCGGGCACCGCCGACGAAGAGGTCATCTCGGTCGACGCTTCGACGCGTTCGGCACTCATGGAGGCGGCCGACCGCTTTCTTGAGGCGGACCCCCGCCTCAACGAGGGCGACCTTCTGGCCACTGATGAGCCCGGCTTGAATCCCCGGGTGTTCTGCCATGAGGACCTCATTGAGGTCCGCCGGAAAGATCCTCGGCTGTTGGTCGGCGTCATGACCTGGTGCGAGGAACTCGCCCGCCGCGGGAACAGGCTCGTCAGCGGTACCGGCTACGGCGTACCGCAACTCTTGACCATGGAATCGGTGAACGGACGCTTCATCGTGCAGGACGTCGACGAGCCAACCGACGGCGCATCGAACATATCCACCACCCGCGCGATGTTCTCGCCGGAAGGCGCGCCCCGGGCAATCGAGTTGGCGGGCGCCGGGTGGGACTCGGAAAACGGAATCTACGAGGAGGCGCGCAGAACTTTCGGCTTGCCGCCGGACGCCGAAGTCGTGAACCCCTGACCTGGCGTCGGTGAATTGCCGCAGGTTCGTCATGGCGCCGATCTCCGGCGAGATCCGCACCAGGTTGCTGGTCGATCGGTACGGAGCTCGTGGCAGTCCGCAGCGAAACCTCGATTATGCCGGTTGTGTTAATGGAGGCGAAGATTATCTTCTTGGAGAATGAGAAGCAGAGTTCCTGACGAGTGGGTTCGACAGGCCGAGGGGAACGCCGAGGGCGCGACGCGCGCCTTCGAGGAAGGCCGATTCGAACAAGCTCTTCGAATGGCCGACGAGGCGGTGCGGCTCTCTCAGAAGATCTGCAAACGCCAGCCCGGCATCGGCCTGTGGATCGACCAGCTCACCTCACGCCTGCGTACACGGGCCGAGGTCCGGGAGGCGCTCGGTCACCACCGCGCCGCCCTGTCGGACGCCCATGAGGCGATCGCGGCGCATGAAGCGGGCGGCAACCCGAAGTACCACCTGTTCGTGCCCGACCTGCACATCCTGCTCGCCGAACTGCACGCTGCCCTCGGCGAGCGGGAGCCTGCGCTCCGCCACAGCGGGGTGATCGAGCAGTTCCGCCAGGCGCTCGACTCCGGCGACGAGAACACCCATCTGATCACGGCCCGCACCCTGAACCGGTACGCCGCCGTCATGCTCCTTCTCGGCGATCACGAGCGCGCCGACGACGCCGCGCGGGAGTGCGTCGAGATACTGCGACCGCGCATCGGTCAGATCCGCCGGATCAGCGACATCGTCATCTTCGGCCGCATGGTCTACCACCTCGCGCAGAACACCGATCCGCTGGACGCCGAGGCCGCGGTGAAGCTGATACCGCTGCTGCAAGACGGGATCGACCAGATGGCCATGACCGTCTCCGTGTCTCCGCTGGCGTACGGCGACCCCGAACAGCGAGACCGCGGGTTGGCCGTACTCAACCTGCTGGAACGCCAGAGTCAGTTGCTCACCGTGTTGGGCGCACCGGGAGCCGCGGCCGTTTTCGAGCATCACTCCTACCACCTGATCGACGAGCCGGTGAGGACGTGGCCGGAGACACTTGCCGCGCTCCGAGCGGTCACGGACGAGGCGGTGCGCCTTCGCGCCGATCCGCCCGTGCTCGGTTCCTGACGGGCACCGACGGTGCCGCGCCAGAGCCGACGCCGCGCCCGAGCCACAGCCCGGAGGTGCTCCGAGGCGTACCGGTCACCGGTTGCTGACGGCCAGCCAGCCCAGCTTGGCCAGCCCGTCCGCGGACGGGCTGCCGGGCTCGGCCTGACCGACGACCAGAACATGACCGGGGGCACTGTTGATCGCGAACCCTTCGAAGTGAAGGGCGAGGTCGCCGACATCGTGGTGGTGCAGACGAATGGACTCATGTGTCCTGACATGGACGTCATGACGGGCCCACAGCTGTCGGAAGGTCGCGCTTCCACGTGACAGCTCCTCGACCAGTTCGAGCAGGAACGGATCGTCGCCACCCGCTCCCACCATGGCGCGAAGATGGGCCGCGTAGGCGTAGGCCTCCCGTTCCCAGTCGGCGGGGAAGAACTCCTGTGCCGCGGGGTTGAGGAACACCAGCCGCATCATGTTGTCGCTGTTCTCGAGCCACCCGCAGACAGCGGCGGACAGCGTGTTCCTGGCGAGCACGTCCCACCGGCGGTTCACGATGAACGCCGGCGTGTGCTCCCACCTGTCGACAAGTTGGAGCAAGTGGGAGCTGAGTTGGTCGGCCTGTCCCACCCGGTTGTGCCGGGACCTCCGGGCGCGAGCGAGTTCGTGCAGGTGATCGGTGGCGTCCGGGTCGAGTAGGAGGGCCTCGGCCAGGGCGTCGAGCACCTGATCCGACGGATGTCGTTCTCTGCCCTGCTCCAGCCGGGTGTAGTAGTCGGTGCTGACGCCGGCCAGCATCGCGACCTCGTCGCGGCGTAGCCCAGGCGTCCGGCGATGGTCCCCGACCTCCGGCAGGCCCACCTGATCGACGGTGGTGACCCGGCGCCGGGCACGGAGGAACTCGCCAAGGGAACTCCTCATGTTGGACACAGTAGGAAATCCCAGGTCAATGCCGAGCAAATGATGGCTCAGCCTTTGCGTATTTACGGGGCGCTCTCCGGCGTCGACGAACGGTCCGAACGGACCGCGATCACGGCGTCATGGCAGGCCAGCCGGAAACGACCGGGCGACGACGGCCGCGGCTTCGGCGAGCATCGACTCGACACATGCGATGGCCTCCTCGGAGGCGAGTCCCACGATCGCGGCGCGAGCCTCGGGCGAGGTCGCCAGCCGGACGATGCCGACGAGTTGGATCGCGTGCATGCGTTGCCGCGGTGTCGCCTCCGCACCGGCCTCGCGGGCCAGCTCCTCGGTGATCCGGTCCTCGAAGTCGGCCCACATCCGAAGCAGGCCCGACTGGAGCGCCACCGACCGGCCGTAGCCGCGGTGGAAGCCTTCCAGGCCCGGGGTGCCATCGCTGTCGCCGAGCGCCGCGATCAGCACTCCGGCCACCACGTCCGCCGCCGCCGTACCGGCCGGGCGGTTCGCCAGGCCTTCGAGGAGGGCTTCGATGAGCCGTTCGTCGGCGAAGGCGAGGTCCTCCTTCGACCGGAAGTAGACGAAGAGCGTCTTCACCGACACGTTCGCCGCGTCCGCGATCTCCGCCACCGTCACCGCGTCGAAACCGCGCTCCTCGAACAACCGCTCCGCGGCGTCGATCAACGACTGACGGGTCATCGCCTTCTTGCGTTCTCGCAGCGGCGGTTTCGTGTCGGTGGTCATCGCCACAGTCTATGACTGAAACACAGCTAGTTACGTTCCTCAGTCATGGTGATACTGGATTGACACCATTTAGGTGAGTGACTTACCTTTCACATCTACTCACCTGCATGGAGGACCCCACTGTGCCACCCCTGCTCACCCATCGCGCGATCATGGCGATCCTCGTCCCGCTGATGCTCGTGCTGTTCATCTCGAACCTTGACCAGACGATCGTCGCGACCGCCCTGCCGACCATCGGCAAGGAACTCGGCGGCACCGACCAGATCTCCTGGGTGGCGTCCGCGTATCTGCTCACCAGCGCCGTCACGACGCTGCTGTTCGGCAAGCTCGGCGACATGTTCGGCCGGAAGCGGATCTTCCTCGTCTCGATCGTGATCTTCCTGATCGGCTCGATCCTGGCCGCGGCCTCACGGAACATACTCTGGCTGATCATCTTCCGCGCCTTCCAGGGCATCGGCGGAGGAGGCCTGAACTCCCTGGTGATGGCGATCGTCGGCGACATCGTGCCGGCCCGGCAACGCTCCCGCTACCAGGCCTACACGGGCATCGTCGCCACTCTCGCGCTGATCGCCGGCCCGTTCCTCGGCGGCCTGTTCGCGGACGCGGTCTCCTGGCGGTGGATCTTCTACATCAACGTCCCGATCGGAGCATTCGCGATCATCATGATCGCCCTCCGCGTCCACCTGCCTCGGCGCACCGGCCCACGCGGCCGCGTAGACGTCGCGGGCGGCCTGCTCGCCGCGTTGGTGACCACAACGGTCCTGTTGTTCACCACCCTCGGCGGCCCCGGCCATTCCTTCGACTCGCCCGTGATCCTCAGCCTCGCCGGCGTCGGCGTCGCGGGCCTCGCCGCCTACCTCCTCGTCGAACGGCGGGCGTCGGAACCGATCACACCGCTCAGCCTGTTCCGATCGGGCATCTTCACCATCTCCTCGATCCAGTTCGGATTCGCCTCCCTGGTCCTGTTCGTCGCGATGCTGTACGTCCCGCTGTTCCTGCAGACCGTGCAGGGATATTCCGCGTTCGTGGCGGGCCTGTTCCTGATCCCGATGCTCCTCGGCCTCGTCGTCGCGACCGCGATCGCCGGGCCGTTCATCGCGAGAACCGGCCGATACAAGATCTTCCCGGTGATCGGGTCCGCGCTGGCGGGCGTGTCCATGTGGGCGGTCAGTCTCGGGGCTCAGGAAACCCCGGCGTGGGCGATCATCGTGCCGCTGACCCTCGCCGGCGCCGGAATGGGATTCATGATCCAGGTCGCCCTCCTCGCCGGGCAGAACGCCGTCGAGTATCGGCACCTGGGCACCGCGACCGGGGCGCTGAACTTCTTCAAGAGCATCGGCGGCGCGTTCGGCGCGGCGATCTTCGGCGCCATCCTCACAACCGCCATGGGCTCGCACCCCACTCCCCTGACGACCCTGCACGCGTTCCAGACGGTGTTCTTCTGGTCCGCCCCCTTCATGATCGCCTCCTTCGTCCTGGCCCTCGTCATGCCGGAGAAGCCGCTGTCGGAGGAAATGATCGAGGTCGCCGAGGGCAAGGTCGAGGTCCCCGAATACTGACCCACGTCGCCGGTCAGCGGCTCCCCAGTCGGTTACGAACCCCATCGGAAGGACTCCACCATGCCCACCGCACAAGCTCTGAACCAGCTCGAGATCGTCATCCTCGGCGCCGGCCCCGCCGGTCTCGCCGTCGCCCGGCTCCTGCACGTGCGGGGCGTGCGGACCCGGGTGCTCGAGCGAGACGCGGACCGGCTCGCGCGGACCCAGGGCGGGTCGCTGGACCTCGGCGAAGACAACGGGCTGCGGGCCCTCGCCGCCGCCGGGCTGACCGACGAGTTCGACAAGGCCGCCCGCCCGCAAGGGCAGCACACCAACTACTTCGACATCGAGGGGACGCTGCTGCTGTCGACCGACGAGTCCGACGAGGACGAGGCGCGGCCGGAGATCGACCGGCTCGAACTGCGCTCCCTACTCCTCGACTCGCTCCCGAGCGGAACGGTCGACTGGGGCGCGAACGTCACCTCCGTGGAGAAGACCGGGGAGCGCTGGCGGATCGTCCTCGAAAGCGGCGACACGATCGGCGCGGACCTGGTGATCGGCGCCGACGGCGTCAACTCCAGGGCCCGCCCGGCCATCACGGACGAGGCGCCCGCCTATACCGGTGTCGCCTTCATCGCCGGAGAGATCACCCGTCCGCTGCCCGGGTCCTACGCCGCCGAGGTCGTCGGAGAGGGCTCCGGCCTCGTCCTCGGATACGACAAGGCGTTCCTCTGCCAGCGCAACGGTGACGGCTCGATCCGCGTCTACTTCGCCCACCGGCGTACAGAGGACCCGAACCGCACCGCCGGAGCCGCGTTCAAGGATCCCGGCTTCATCCGCGGTGAACTGGACCGCGAATTCCAGCAGTGGTCCCCGCGAATGCGCGGCATCCTCGACGAGGTGGAGACCACGTTCATCTGGTGGCCCCTTTACACCGTTCCCGCGCGGCAGCGCTGGCGGCAGCACACGGGCCTGACCCTTATCGGCGACGCCGCGCACGTGATGCCTCCGTTCACGGGACAGGGCGTCAACATGGGCCTGCTCGACGCCCTCGAACTCGCCACGGCGCTCACCTCCGCCGAGCACGTCGACGTGGACGCGGCGATCAGCGCGTACGAGGGCTCGATGCTGGCCCGGATGGAAGAGGCGATCACCGCCACCAAGGCGGCCCAGGACATCCTGCTCTCTCCCGAAGGCCCAGGAGCTCTGCTCGCGATGGCCTCCGGTGGGGGCGACGGATGACGAGAGCCCCTTTCCAGTGCGGCACGCGACGCCTCTGGCCGCTTCATGCCTGCCTATTCTGATCGAAGTAGGACATCGAGATGGGAGCGCACTGATGGAATACGTTCGTTTGGGAACCTCGGGGCTGGAGGTTTCACAGGTGGTGCTCGGATGCATGAGCTTCGGCGATCCGGATCGGGGCACCCACAGCTGGTCATTCGGCCTCGACGAGGCCAGGCCCTTCGTCCAGCGGGCGATCGAGGCCGGCATCACCACCTTTGACACCGCCAACGTCTACTCGGCGGGGGCCAGTGAGGAGATCACCGGACGCCTGCTGGGTGAATTCGCCAAGCGCGACGAGGTGGTCATCGCCACGAAGGTCCACGGCCGGATGGGGCCTGGGCCGAAGGGCCGCGGCCTGTCGCGGGCCGCGATCCTCACCCAGGTCGACGAGAGCCTGCGGCGGCTGAACACGGACTACATCGATCTTTACCAGATCCACCGGTACGACCCGAATGTGCCGATCGAGGAGACGATGGAGGCGCTGCACGACCTCATCCGAGCCGGCAAGGTCCGCTACATCGGCGCCTCGTCGATGTGGACCTGGCAGTTCGCGCAGGCGCAGTACATCGCCGACCTCAACGGCTGGACCCGGTTCGTGTCGATGCAGGACCAGTACAACCTGCTCATGCGAGAAGAGGAGCGGGAGATGCTTCCGTTCTGTCTCGATCAGGGCGTCGGAGTGCTGCCGTGGAGCCCGCTGGCACGGGGACGTCTCACCCGTGACTGGGACGCCACGACGAATCGGAGCCAGAACGACGCGTTCGGCGGCAGGCTGTACCGGCAGGCGGAGGAGTCCGACCGGAGAATCGCCGACGCGGTCGGCGCCGTCGCCAAGGAGCGGGGAGTTCCCCGCGCCCAGGTCGCGCTGGCCTGGCTGCACCATCAACCGTCGGTCACGGCCCCCATCGTCGGCGTGACGAAGATCGAGCATCTCACCGATGCGATCGCCTCGGTCGACCTGCGGCTCGACGCCGACGAACTCGGCCGGCTCGAGGAGCACTACGTGCCCCACGCCCCTGAGGGCTTCTGACCTCATCCGAGCCTCCGCACGTCCGGTACGGCGAGCACGGCCAGGCCGGTGGTGATCTGCCAGATCGCCCCGAACCCCAGCACGGCCGCCGTCCCGGCCAGGGTGGCCACCGGCCCCGCCGCGGCCAGGCCGAGCGGCCCGAGGGCGAACGCCCCCACGGTGGTGAGGGAGGTGATCCGGGCCATGACCTCGGCCGGCATGTGCCGCTGGTTGGTGGTCGCGTAGAGCATCCCGCAGACCGCCGAGCCGATCCCGGCGCCGAACGCGGCACCGGCCACGGGCATCACCGGGAGGCCTGCGGCGATGGCGCCCGAGGGTAACGCCCAGCCCGCCGTGGCGATCGTCGCGACGACGAGCGGCCGGCGCGGGGTCCGGCCGCCCAGCGACGCCAGGCCGCCCACGACCGCGCCCGAGCCGTAGAACGCCATGATCAGCCCCCAGTCACGGGCGCCGCCGAGACGCTCGTGCGCCACGACCGGTCCGAGCACGAGGAACGGCGCCCACACGAGCAGGTTGAACAGCGTGAACTGCAACGTCGTCACCCACAACCAGGTCCTCGACCGGAACTGCGCCCAGCCTTCGAGCAACGCCGCCCCTCCCCCGCGCCCCGCCGGCCGGGAGGGCCGGTCCTGGACGCGCAGGGCGAGGAGAGCGACGGCGCTGACCACGTAGGTGAGCGCGTCGACCGCGACGACCGCGCCGGATCCGGCCGCCGCCACGGCGATCCCGGCGAGCGCCGGCCCCGCGACGGACGCCAGCGACCCGGCCATGCCGGCCAGCGCGTTGGCGTCGCGCAGCTTGCCCTCGTACGGCTCGCCCCCGGCCGCGATCTCCGGGATGAGCGCGCCGCGCGCGGGGGCGTAGAACGACTCGCCCGCTCCCCACATCGCGAGCAGCGCCACGAACGTCCAGACGGCGGGCCGTCCGGTCAGGAGCAGCACGGCCAGTACGGCCTGCACGGCGCAGCGCAGCACGTCGGAGGCGACCATGACCCGGCGGGGGCCGAACCGGTCGGCGACCGCGCCGCCCACGAGCATCAGGACCACCATGGGCACGATCCGCGCCGCCATCACGTAGCCGAGATCCGCCCCGGTCCCTCCACCGTCGAGCACGGCGAAGGTCACCGCGACCGTCGCCATCGACGATCCCAGCAACGACGCCGACTCCCCGATGAAGAACAGCCTCAGGTCGTGATGCGCCAGAGCGGCCAGCCGCCGTGTCCTCGCCATGTCTCATCACCCTGCGGGGTCGCGGGCGATCGTTCAAGATTTTCGGCTCAACAAGGTTGAGTCCCTTTACTGCATAGGGCTGTGGGCGCCTGAATGGCCGGTGGGAACTGGGGAGTTATACTCACCACGACTCCGCCGAGCTCGGCTGTTTACTGCGGAAAGAGTCACGGATGACGTCGCCCCCGGCCCCCGTCGAATACGCGGTGGCGGTCGAGCACTACCTCGCTGCGCTGCGCCTGAGTGAGGCGTCCCGCCGCGTCTACCGCATCGCCCTGGCCACGTGGGCGTGGGCGCTCGTCGCGAGAACGCCGCCGAACGGGAGGGCGCGCCGGGGGGCCGTCGCGCCGATCGTGCCCATGGCCCTGCTCGACGCCTCCGGCGCCGCGGGGCGGCTGGAAGACGCCCTCGTACGGCGGGCCGCCACGGCCGACCCGCGCACCGTCAGCAGGGAGTTGTCCATCCTGCGCGGCGCGATCTCCTGGTGGCGGACGCGCGGCTGGATCGACGCGGACCCGCTGGACGGGCTCCGCCCGCCTGCCATGCCGTCTTCCGCGCCCTCCACACTGACGCCGGAGCAGGTGGCAGAGGTCTTCGCCCTCCCGGCGCCGCTCCGCGAGCAGACATGCCGGCGCCTGCTGTACGAGACGACGGCCCCCATCGAGCGTGTGCTCGCCCTGAACGCCGACGACCTCGACCTGATCAGACGACGGGTGCGCAAAGAGCCGGGCATCCGCTGGCGAGCCGGCTCGGCCCGCTTGCTCCCCCTGCTCCTGGCGGGCCGTACGACGGGGCCGGTGTTCCTGGCGAGCCGGCGGGCGGCGGCGGGGACGGCGGCCCGCGACCGCTGCCCCGTCACCGGGCGGGGGCGGCTGTCCTACCGCCAGGCGGCCGAGCTCTTCGCCGAGGCCACCAGGCATCTCGACCCGGCGGGCCGCGGCTGGACCCTGCGGCGGCTCAGGGCGGCCGGCGCGTCGGCATAGCCGCACGTCAGATCCGTGGACTTCTTAACAGTGAGAGCCATTCTCAGACCCGGCTGTGAGCGCCGCCTGCCGCCTCCGCGCCCCAGGTGGTTCGAACAACCACGTCGCGTGTATCGCCACGAGTCCGTGGTGGATCGCAAGGCTCAGGCTCATCACCACGGCGGTCAGCACGATCGGGTAGCCCGCCGCCATGAACGCCTGGCCGTCTCCGCCCAGGCCCGACATCGGGCCGACGAGGAACCGGTGCAACAGAGCCAGCAGCGGCATGTGGATGACGTAGATCGGCAACGTTCGGCGTCCGAGGGCGGCGAGCGCGTCACCCACCGCCCGCCACCGGCTCAGTCGCGCGGCGGCGGTGATGCCGAAGGCCACCGCCGTGACGGACACGACCAGCCACACCCCGGCCCAGCGCTGGGCACCGGCTGCGGCCATGGCCGTCAGAGCCGCGGCGTACACGACGAAGGTCAGAATCAGGCGGCGGTTCGTCGCGGTCGCCGCCCACCGCTCGACGTAGGGCTTGAGGTACAGACCGCCGAGGAAGAACACCAGGTTCTGGTAGAAACCGCCACGGTCGCCCGGGGTGGCGAGCACGCCCGCCGCCGTGATCACGGACAGGACCGCGGCGGCGGCGAGTATCACCGGCCGCGGCACCTGTCGTACGGCCTTGGCGAACGCGAAATAGAGCGCGAGAGCATACAGGTACCACAGGTTGGAGGGGGTGATCGTGAGCTGTTCCACCAGATCGAGCACAGAATCGGCGTGGTCGGTGCGGAAATCCGGGACCGCGGCCAGGATCGCGGTATGGATGAGCAACCAGACGGCGTACAGGTAGGAGAATTCGGCGATCCGGGACCTGCCGAGCACCCGCCACGGTCGTTTCACAGCGTTCGCCGCGAATACTCCGGAGATGGTGAAGAACACCGGCATTCGGAGCGGCAGGAGTTGCTCGCCCAGCGTTCCCCACGCGCTGGGGACGGGCACCCCGATATGCCAGCTGATCTGCAGGTAGTGCTTGACGACGACGTGCCACAAAACCACGAGGACGATGCATACGCCCTTGGTGGCATCCGCCCACTGCCCGCGTTACCGGGTCGCATCTGCGCCGCGCCGCGCGCCACCGCGCCACGAGGGCAGCACCGGTACGGTCTGATCGGCCTGGCCGAGCGGGTCAGGACCCTCGGCGGCCGGATCGACGCCGGGCCCGGGATCGATCGCGGCTGGGTGGTCGACGCGGCGCTGCCGCTCAATCAGGAGGTGGCGCGGTGATTCGCGTGATGGTCGCCGACGATCAGGCGATGGTCCGGACCGGCTTCGGAATGATCATCGACAGCCAGCCGGACATGAAACTGGTCGGCGAGGCGGCGGACGGCGTGGCAGCGGTCGCCCTGGCCCGGCGACTCCGGCCGGACGTGGCGCTGCTGGACATCCGCATGCCCCGGATGGACGGTCTGGAGGCGCTCCGGCTGCTGGCGGGCAAGGGCGTCGCCGATCCGATCAAGGTGGTCGTGGTGACCACCTTCGACCTGGACGAATACGTGCACACAGCGCTGAGCACCGGTGCGTGCGGGTTCCTGCTGAAGGACTCCGGCCCGGCGTTGCTGGTGGAGGCGGTGCGGGCCGCGGTGTCCGGCGACGCCCTGATCAGTCCCTCGATCACGGTACGGCTGCTGCAGCACCTCAGTCCCCCCGCCCCGGCGCGCGACGACGCGGGCCTGTCGCCACGAGAGCTCGACGTGGTGAAGCTGGCCGCCCGGGGCCTGACCAACGCCGAGATCGCCGAGCGGCTGTTCATCGCCGTCGGCACCGTGAAGACGCATCTGGGCAGCGTGCACATGAAGCTGGGCGCCCGCAACCGGGTGGAGATCGCGGCGTGGGCGTGGGAGCGCCGACTCATCGACTGAGATCGCCCCGGTTGGAGTGCCTGCGCATGCGCGGATCGCACGGCATGGAGATCTCGCCATCGTGGGAGCGGGCCGTGCATTCATTGACATCACGAATATCAAAGTGATATCACTTTTTTGAACCCCGGTGCGGGCCCGTCGACGAAAGGGCGGCACACATGGACGACCAGGACCACGGCAGGGGCGGCCCAGCGCTGTCCGTCCACGGTCTGAGCAAGCGCTTCGGGAACCGCGTCGCCTTCGAGGACGTGTCGTTCGAGGTCGGCCGCGGCGAGGTCTTCGGGTTCCTCGGGCCCAACGGCGCGGGGAAAACGACGACGGTACGGACGCTCGGCACGCTCATCACGCCGACGTCGGGGTCGGCGGAGATCGCCGGCATCCCGCTCGTGCCGCAGAACGCGGAGCGGATCCGCCGGCGAATTTCGATCATGCCCGAGTCGCCGGGCCTGTACCTGCGCCTGAGCGTGGCGGAAAACCTCGAGTGTTTCGCCGACCTCTACCGGACACCCGACCCGCGCGAACGCATCGCGCGCGCACTCCGGACCGTCGACCTGGCCGATCGGGCAGATGACGTCTGCGCCTCGTTGTCCAAGGGCCTGCGTCAGCGTGTCGCATTGGCCAGGGCGCTGCTCAGCGACCCGCAGATACTCTTCCTCGACGAGCCGACCGCGGGCCTGGATCCGGTCGCCACCCGAGCCGTCCACGAGCTGATCGACCGGCTCCGCCGGCGGGGCGTGACCATCTTCCTCACCACGCATCGCCTGGAGGAGGCCGAGCGACTCTGCGACCGCGTCGCAATCTTGAACACCACGCTGCGGACGATCGGCCGGCCCGGCGAGTTGCGCGATCAACTGTTCGCCAAGTCCCTCACGGTCACCACCCTTGCCCCGCTGCCCGACCCCGATCACATCTTCGCCGACCTCCCGGCCGTCGACGGCTGGCACCCGGACGGCAGCTGCGGCTACATATTGGCGGTCAGCGACCCGGCGGTCGCCGCGCCGGCCGCCACCCGCGCCCTGGTGGGCGCCGGCGCCGACGTTCTGTCGATCAGCTCGTTGCACCACTCGCTCCAGGACGTCTACCTCGAACTGGTCGGCACCGACACCCCCGCCGACGAACAGGCGGGGCGCAGATGAGCATGAGCAGCAGGCGCATCCGGGCCATCGTCCGCAAAGAGCTGCGAGAGTACCGCCGCACGCCCTCCATCGTCGTGACGATGGCGATCATTCCACTGATCTTCCTCGTCCAGCCGCTCGTCGTGGTCTTAGGCCTGACCGCCTCTTCCGCAGGCCCGCTGGCGCACGAGCATGTCCTGCTGTATCTGCTGGGCATCCCGGCGCTCGTGCCCGTGCTGATCGCCGCGTACGCGGTGGCAGGCGAGCGCCAGCAGGGCACCCTCGAGCCGCTGCTCACCACACCGATACGCCGCGAGGAGCTTCTGCTGGGCAAGGCGCTGGCCTCGCTCCTCCCGTCGGCCGCGGTGGCGTACGCGGTCTATGCGGTCTTCATCGCCTGCGTCGAGCTCTTCGCGGATCCGGCCGTGGCCTCAGCGCTGCTGCAGTGGCCGCAGATCCTCGCTCAGGTGCTCTTCACGCCGCTGATCGCCACCTGGTCGATCTGGGCCGGCATGGGCATCTCCGCGAAGTTCACCGACGTCAGGGTCTCCCAGCAACTCGGCCTGCTCGCCGGTCTCCCGACGGTCGCGCTGACATCCCTCATCGCGTTCGACGTGATCCACCCGACGCCCGGCCGTGCCCTCGCCCTCGTGGCGGCGCTGCTGTTGCTCGACGGCCTCGGCTGGCGGATCGTCTCCGCGGTGTTCGACCGCGAACGGCTCATCACCGGCACCCGCTGACCGACAGGCCGGTCATCCGGGGGCCGCGCGATCAGCTCGCGGAGCCGCCGAGGGCCCGCAACGCGGCGGCGAGCAACTGGGAGCGGTCCGCCGCCGGCAGGCTGCCCCCGTTCGACGTGAGCAGGGCCAGCGTTCCGTTCTTCACGACCGCGTAGGCCGCCTGCGCCCGGACCTCACCCGGACGGCCCGGCCCGTCGCCTGCCAGGACGACGACGATTGCCTCGTTGATCTCACGCGAGCGGGTCACGAGGGCGCCACGGGCGGACTGCAACGAGGGGTCGTTGCCGATCACGTCCACCAGCCCGTGCAGCTCCACGGTCGTGTCGACCACCGCCGCGAGCAATTCAGCCGCCGGACGGTCCGCGCTGTCAGGACCGGCCAGCCGGGCGTACGCGTCGAGCGGCTCGGCCAGCAGCGCCTCGACGATCGCCGACTTCGACGGGGTCCGGTCCAGCGTGTACGCCTCACCCGACCGGCGGGAACCGGCCGTCCTGATGGAGATGATGCGCGTCGCCGACGGCAGGATCGCCGAACTCTGGGGCGTCACCACCCTGAAGTGGCGCTGAATCGGCCGCGCCGAACCCCTCGGGCCGATCAGCGCGCGGGGAGATCGGACATAAGCGCCATACCCCCCATACAGGTTGCCTCAGGCATTCACATATAGTTGCCCTCGGCAACCAGATGAAACCCACCCCATTGGCGTCTGAGAGCTGCCGACAGCTGTTTTCCCCGTACCGCCTCGCCGAGCCCCTCGATGACCCGACGAGGAGATCGCCGAACTCCCCGCCGCGCGCGCCTCCCGCACCCCACCGCGCGGCTCGGACAGTGAAAGGACTTAGATGACAACCGCAGTACCGGCCGAGGCGCGGGATCTGCATTCTGCTCCGATGTCGCACCGGCAGATCCTGGAGGCGCTGTCGGGACTGCTGCTCGGCCTGTTCGTGGCGATCCTGGCAGCGACCGTCGTGTCGAACGCACTGCCCACGATCATCGCCGATCTGCACGCGAGTGAGACCACCTACACCTGGGTGATCACCACGGACCTGCTCGCGACCACGATCTCCACGCCTCTGTGGGGCAAGCTCGCCGACCTGATCAGCAAGAAGTTACTCGTCCAGCTGAGCCTGATCATCTTCGTGGTCGGCTCGGCGATCGCGGGGCTCTCACAGGACCCCGGGATGCTCTTGGCGGCCCGGGTCGTCCAGGGCATCGGCGCCGGCGGTCTCACCGCCCTCACTCAGGTGATCATGGCGGTGATGATCTCGCCGCGTGAACGCGGCCGCTACTCGGGCTACCTCGGCGCGGTCTTCGCCCTCGCCACCATCGGCGGCCCGCTCATCGGCGGCGTGATCGTGGACACCTCCTGGCTGGGCTGGCGGTGGTGCTTCTACGTCGGCGTGCCGTTCGCCATCGTCGCGCTGATCGTCCTGCAGAGGACGCTCCGCCTCCCCGTGCACAAGCGGGAGGTCAAGATCGACTGGACCGGCGCGGTGCTGATCGTCGCCTCGGTGTCCCTGCTCCTGATCTGGGTCTCCTTCGCCGGGAACAAGTACGACTGGCTGTCCTGGCAGTCCGGCGTGATGGTCGGCGGCGCAGTGGTGCTGGCGCTGCTCTTCCTGCTCGTGGAGAGGAAGGCCCGAGAGCCGGTCGTGCCGCTGCGGCTGTTCCGCAAGAGCGCGATCAGCCTGGCCGTCGTGTCCAGCCTGCTGGTCGGTGTCGCCCTGTTCGGTGCGACCACCTTCCTCAGCCAGTACTTCCAGCTGGCGCGTGGTGAGACGCCGACGAAGGCGGGGCTCATGACCCTGCCGCTGATCCTCGGTCTTGCCGTGTCGTCGACCGCAGCCGGGCAGATCATCACCCGCACCGGCCGCTGGAAGATCTTCCTGGTCATCGGCGGCCTGTTCCTCACCGCCGGATTCGGGCTCATGGGAACGTTGCGGTACGACACCGACTACTGGCTCCTGGCCGTCTACATGGTCGCCATCGGCATCGGCGTCGGCCTGACCATGCAGAACCTCGTCCTGTCCGTCCAGAACCAGGTGAGCTCCGCGGACCTCGGGGCGGCCAGTTCGGTCGTCGCGTTCTTCCGTACGCTCGGCGGCGCGATCGGCGTCTCGGCTCTCGGAGCCGTGCTGGGCCACCGGATCACGGACTACCTGAACGAGGGCCTCACAAGGTTGGGGATCCACAACACTCTGAGCGAGGGTGCCGTTCCCCGGCTGTCCGCGCTGCCCGCCCCCATCCGGGCGGTGGTCCAGAGCGCGTACGGCCACGGCGTCGGCGACGTGTTCCTGTACGCGGCGCCGAGCGCGCTGCTGGCGCTGATCGCCATCCTCTTCATCAAGGAGGTCCCCCTCCGTAGCTCCGGTTCCGAGCAACTTCCCGCGGGCGCGGGCGCGGACGCGCCGGCGGCGAACGGCTCGGCGCCCGGCCGGCACGCGCACCGCGACACGCAGGAACTGGTGTCCGTCGGCGCCGGCGCCCAGGGAGGGCCCAACGGCCTGGCCGGCGCACCGGCAGAGGCCCGGACAGCGGCACAGCACGCGGCGTACGCCTCGGCGGGCGCCGGCGAAACCGGGGCCGGCAGCGGAATCCGCGGCTTCGTCCGCGGCGCGGACGGCACGCCGATGAGCCACGCCACCCTCACTCTGATCGATGTGCGGGGTCACCAACTCGGGCGCGCGGTCACCACGCCGGACGGCGGGTACAGCATGTGGACGCCCGGCAGTGGCACGTACGTCCTGATCGCCTCCGCCAGCGATTACGACCCTCAGGTCGCGACCGTCGTCGTGGGCGACCAGCCGCTGGACTTCGACCTGGTGCTCGCGGGCTCGGGGAAGCTCTCCGGGACCGTGCGCGACGCGGAGGGCGCGCCGGTGGCCCAGGCGATGGTCATCGTGACGGACGTGCGCGGCGAGGTGGTCACCACGGCGGTGACCGACTCGGACGGCGCCTTCGGCTTCGTGGGAGTCGTCGCGGGGACCTACACGCTCGCGGTCAGCGCCGCCGCGCACCGTCCGGCCGCGGTGCCGGTCGAGGTCGGGACCGGCCAGACGAGGCAGGACATCGAACTGCGGCCCGGCGCCCACGTCCGGGGCACGGTCCGGGGCAAGGGCGGCGGCGGCCCACTCGCCGACGCCAGGGTCACGCTGCTCGACTCCGGGGGCAACGTCGTCGGCACGGCGACGACCGGTGAGGACGGAGAGTACGCCTTCGCCGACCTCACGGATGGTCAGTACACCCTCATCGCCACCGGGTACCCGCCCGTGGCGAGCGCCCTCAACCTGACCGGGCAGGGCGACGACGAACACGATCTCGTGCTCGGACACCCCGAGTGACGCCGGGGCCGCGTCCCCGGAGAGGGAGCGGCCCTGCGGGGCCCTACGCCGCCACGGCCGGGAACGGAGCCTGGCGGCGAGGGGCGAGGAGAAGACCGGCCGGGCCCTCGACGGGCCGGCGAGGGGGGATGCCGGGCGGCCTCGGAAGAGGCGCCCGGCATGGCGGACGCCGCCCGACGAGCAGTGAAAGCAGGAACAGCATGTACACCAGCCCGCAGACCTCCGAGAGCGCGGGGCGGCGCGGCCTGCACGCCCTCTTGCGGACGAAAGACGGCTGGGCGGTACAGCACGCGGTCGTCACCGTGACCGACATGTCCGGCCATCAGGTCGTACGTGCCGAGGCGGACGACGACGGGGCGGTGCTGACCGGCCCTCTCGCGGCCGGCGTCTACACCGTCGTCGTCACCGCGGTCGGGTACTCCCCCATCGCCTCGACGGCGATCGCGACCGCCTCCGGCACCGCCGAGCTGGGCACCCTCGTACTCACGCGGCAGGGCGGCGTGGAGCTCCCGCCGCCCGGGGTGTGGACCATCGACCCGGCCCACTCCAAGGTGGCGGCGACCGCGCAACACCTCGGGCTGTCCAGCGTGCAGGGCCGGTTCGCCGACTTCTCCGGCCGGATCGACATCGGCCCGAGCGCCGACACGTCCAGCGTCGTGGCCGAGATCGACGCCGCGTCGATCAACACGGGCAACGGCACGCGTGACGACCACCTGCGCTCGGCGGACTTCCTCGACGTCGGGCCGCATCCGACGATCTCCTACCGGAGCACCGGGCTGTCCCCCGCGGGCCCGGATCGGTGGACGCTGCATGGTGTCCTGAACATGAGCGGCATCACCCGGCCGGTCGACCTCGATCTGAGCTACCTCGGCACGAGCCCCGATCCGTGGGGTGGCCTGCGAGCCGCGTTCCGTGCCGTCACCGAGTTGCGCCGCGAGGATTTCGCGATGAATTACAACCAGGTGGTGCAGGCGGGGATCTCACTGATCGGAGCCACTCTGAAGGTCGAGTTGGACATCCAGGCGGTCCAGGGGGAACTCCAGCCGCAGGCCTGATCGGTTCCGCGCCACGGGAACACGCCGGGTGCCCTGATACTGCTGAAGAAAGGCGGGTGACAGCGAGATGACCAAGACGACAGCGGTGGTCCCCGTCGAGGGGCGTGAAGCGTACTCGGCGGTCGAGCACCAGCTCGGCGTCCTGTTCCGGCGATCTCGCGCCCTGTCCGCCGAGATGAGGCGCGCGGTGCACCCCGAACTGGACGCCGGCGCGTACGGGCTGCTCGTCCGCATCCACGAGGCCGCTCCGGCACGTCCCAGCGACCTGGCCGCCTACTACGGCATCGGCAAGGCCACCATCAGCCGCCAGCTGAAGGTCCTCGAGATGCTCGGGCTGATCGAGCGCGCCCCCGATCCCGTCGACGGCCGCGCCCACTTCCTCGAACTCACCGACGAAGGACAGCAGAGACTCGACCGCGCGCGGAGGGCCCGCCAGGAGCGTTTCCGCGCGCTGCTCGACACCTGGCCGGAGGACGAGGTCCGGCTGCTGGCCGACATGTTGTCCCGTTTCAACGCCCTCACCGAAACCTTCTGAGACCGTCCGCCCGGAAAGCCGCGCCGCCGTCACCCGTTGTAGGCCGCGACGGCGCTGAAGAAGACGACCAGGGTCGCGCCCGTGGCCCCGCCGCCGGTCAGGACCGCACGAGCCCAGCCCGCGCCGGTACGCAGCGTGATGAACGCGGCCACACAGCCGAAGTTGACCGCGACCGACATTGCCAGAAGCAATACGAATACCTGAAGCACACTCACTGCCGGCGACCTCTCCTCGTCCGCATTTCCCCGCCTTGGGGTGACGCAGTCGAGCGTGGCCGTCCAACCCGGTGTCCAGCACCCCTTTGATGGGCTTTGGACAGCTTGCCCGCATCCGGCCAGGTCGTCGTCTTATCCTGCATGAGCGAAATGCCCGTCTGGACAGACGACAGGAGCGGCGATGGCCGGCGGTCCGTTCTTCGATGCCCTGCGGGCGGCCGGTGGAATTCGCGACGGGAAGCTGGAAGGCGAGCCCGCGGACAGGGAGCTGGCCCGGCGGGCGAAGGTCTCGCCGACCACGATCGGCCATTGGCTGGCCGGCCGACATTTCCCGCAACGATTCGACGTCCTCCGGAAGGTCATCGAGGGGCTCCGTTCCGAGGCCCACCGCCGAGGCGTGCTCGACGACGAGGTGGCGGACCTGCTGAACGTCGACCACTTGCACGACCTGCATGAAGTGGAGGCTCGGCGGCGAGCCGCCCTCACCGGCGAAAAGGTCACTGGGGCGCAGGCCCGTTCCATCCTCTCGGGGCAGGACGGCCGATCCCGCTCGCCGTGGCCTCATGGCGGTCTGCCGGACAAGGACGGAGATCTCGTAGGCCGGGAGCGGGAGGTCGGCGAACTCCTGAGCGTGCTGGACCCGGCCGGCGGCGGCCCTCCAGTGGCACTCGTCGCCGGGATGGCCGGGGTGGGCAAAAGCGCTCTGGTGACGGAAGTGGCGCACACGGCCGTGGCTAACGGCTGGTTCCCCGGCGGGACGCTGTTCGTGGACCTGTGCGGCTACGACCCCGACGAGTCGATGGACGGCGACCAGGCCGTCCGGATGGTGCTGCGTGACCTCAATGTGCCCGAGCAGGACACGCATCCCACTGCGAAAGCACGCCAGGCGCAGTATCGCTCGCGGCTGGCCGAGCGCGGCGGCCCCGTGCTCGTCGTGCTGGACGGCGCATCCTCCGACGGACAGGTACTGCCGCTGCTCCCAGGGCCGGGGGGCCACCGGGTGCTGGTGACCTCCAGGCACACGCTCGACAATCCGCGCAACGCCCTGCACGTCGATCTCGACGTACTGACCACCGCGGCCGCGGTGGAGCTCCTCGGCGGACCCGGCGCCGGCGACCGGGAGCAGGAGCGCCGGTTGGCCGAGCTCTGCGGGCACCTGCCGCTCGCCCTTCAGATCGTGGCGGCGTTGCTGAGATTCGACCGATCCCGCCCTCTGGCCGACCTGGCACGACAGCTCGCCGACGAGCACCGGCGCCTGGACACCCTGGAGTACCGCGACTCCCTGGTGCGCGGCGTCCGGGCCGCTCTCGCGTTGTCCTACGCGAAGCTGACGGACCCGCAGAAGCGCCTGCTGCGCCTGCTGGCGGTCAATCCCCGCCATTCGGTCGGCGAGATGAGGCGGTTCATCCCCGCCAACCCATATTTGTCCACCCCCGCGGTCATGGCGTTGGCCGCCGCCCCGCATCCAGAAGTCCGGGAAACGCTGCTCGCACTCAGGAGAGCGCACCTGCTCCAGCAGGTGGTGCGGGATCGTTCCCTGGAACGGGAGCACTGGCGCTTGCACGACCTGGTGCACCTGTTCACCGGAGAACAGGACATGGCGGGGGACGAACCAGACGCGGCAATCCTGCGACTCGGACGGTACTTCCTGTCTCATGAGTTCGTCCGCGGCATCGGGGCCCGGGTCCTGGTCGACGGCCGGCCTGCGGCCCGCGTCGAATGGGTGGACGAACTGGGTGACTACGCGATCTCCGGCGACGTACCAGCCGACCACGTTCCGCCGGGCTTCGAGTGGAACGCCGAACACCGCGTATGGGCGAACCACGACGGAGCCACCGCGTTACGCAAGGCATGGGCGATAGAAGAGGCCAAGGCGATCGGCGACCGGCAGGCCGAAGGCGTCGCCCTCGCCGAGTATGGGGTGCTGGTACTCCAGGAGGGAAGACTGGACACGGCCATCGACGCCCTCCAACGGTCGGTGAAGGCCCTGGGCGATACCGGCGATCAGAGTGGCGCACGAGACCGGGCCCTCATCGACCTCGCCATCGCCTTGGCCTCCAGCGGGCGATGGGAAGACGCTCAGATGCCCGTCCTCGCGATCGTCACGTCATCCGAGAGGACCGATGAACTGCGCGACCGCGCCGAGGCCGTCATCCAGGAGACCGGCGACCGCCACACCCAGGGCGCGA
Source organism: Planotetraspora silvatica (assembly GCF_016863315.1). Taxonomy (GTDB): domain Bacteria; phylum Actinomycetota; class Actinomycetes; order Streptosporangiales; family Streptosporangiaceae; genus Planotetraspora; species Planotetraspora silvatica. Next base: position 79,127 of record NZ_BOOQ01000030.1, on the reverse strand, counting down.
TCCGCGCGGGCCTGGCGAACATACTGAGAATGAAGAAGCGTCCCGACGAGGCCATCCACGGACTGCACAAAGCGGCCGCCGTCTTCCGCGAGCTCGCCGACCGGCACTGCTGGGGCTACACGCTGGCCAATCTCGGCTGGGCACTGCACGAGACCTCCCGCCACCAGATCGGCGACGACTACCTGCGGCAGGCGGACAGAATCCTCAAGGAATGCGGCGGGCAGGAGTCAGCACGAGTCCTGCGCCTCTGAGAATCGTCCCGACGGCTGCCGACCCGGCGCCCGCTCCAGGCGGCTGACCTGCGTCAACCGGCCACGCGTCCCCTCACCCGCACCCCTGTGGGTGATTTATTCCCGAATGGGGTTACTGTCGGAATTAGACCCACCTGAGGAACCGACCAAGGGAGGGATCGATGGGTATCGGAAAGATCTTCCCAACGAACCTCGGCTCATCTGATTCAGAGAGCTGGGGCTGTTGCAGGCGACGTCGGCGGCGGCGCTGGCGTCGTTGGCGCAGGCGCTGGTGGTGGTGAGCACACCGGCACGACCGGATAGGAGCCGGCGGGTCACCCGTCGGCTCCCTTCCTTCACACGTTCTCCGGAAGACCCGCCAGGCGCGCACGCTCTTTCCGTCGCTCCCTTCGTCTCCATCCGTACGAGTTTTCGGCGGTTCTGGCCCTACACCCATGGCCTGCGCTGGCTGCTGGCCGTGAGCGTCGCCGCGGCGATCCTGGCCGCGGCCTGCGAGGTCGCCGCGATCCGGCTCTTCGGGCTCATCACCGACGAGGTCCTCAGCCGCCAGGACCTCGGCGCGTTCTGGACGCCCGCGATGGCCTGGCTCGGCCTCGCGGCCGTCGCCGGCGCGGCGTCGTTCGCCGGCGCCTACGGCGCAGCCGTCGTCGGGGAGCGCTTCCTGCTGCGACTGCGCGACAACGTGTTCGAACATCTCCAGACGCTGACTCCCGACTTCTTCGAGAACCGCCGGCTCGGCGACCTGATGGCCCGGCTGACCGACGACATCGAGGCCATCGAGGAACTCGTGGCCTCCGGCCTGATCCGGCTGATCACCGCGATGATCAGCGCGGTCTTCTTCGCCGCCGCCGCCATCTACATCAGGTGGGACCTCGCGCTGGTGACATTCGCGCTGGTGCCGGCGTTCCTCCTGATGGCCAAGGTGTTCGCGGCGCGCTTCAGGCATGCGGCCGCGCGTGAGCGCTACAGCAACGCCCTCATGAACAGCACCATCGAGGAGGCCCTGTCGAACCAGTCGCTCGTGCAGGGCTACAACCGCCAGGACGCCGAGGCCCGGCGCCTTCACGAGGCCGGCCGTGGGTGGCTGCTCGCCAATCTCTCCCAGGCGCGGTTGTCCTCCCTGTACGGCCCGGCCGCACAGGTGATCGAGACCTGCTGCCTGCTCGTGATCATCGGCGTCGGGGCGTGGGAGATCGCTGAGGGCAGGCTCACCATCGGCGGGCTGCTGGCCTTCGCCGCCTACCTGGCCTACCTGTATCCGGCGGTCCAGCAACTCGGGGAGATCGCGCTCACCGTCTCGGAGGCCGCCGCGGGCTCCGACCGCATCATGGAGGTGCTTCGGGCCCGTCCCGCCGTCAGCGACCGGCGTGACGCCCACCTCATCGCCCCCCGTTCCCGGGGCCACGTCGAGTTCCTCGACGTCGACTTCACCTATCCCACCAGGACCCGCCCGACGCTGAGCGGGCTGTCGTTCAGCGCCCTGCCCGGCGAGCTGATCGTGTGCACCGGCCCGAGCGGGGCGGGCAAGTCGACCGTCGCCAAGCTGCTGATGCGGTTCTACGACCCCACCGCGGGGCGCATCCTGCTCGACGGCACGGACATCCGCGATCTGCCGCGCCATGTGCTGCGCGACCGCATCACCCTTCTCCAGCAGGAGAACCTGCTCTTCTCCGGAACGGCGCGCGACAACATCGCCTACGGCCGGCCCGGAGCGGGCCAGGCCGAGATCGTGGAGGCCGCGGTCGCGGCCGGCGCGCACGACTTCATCCGGGCGCTTCCGCTCGGCTACGACACGCCCATCGGTCAGCGGGGGCGGCTGCTGTCCGGCGGCCAGCGGCAGCGGATCGCCATCGCCCGCGCGCTCCTGCGGGACGCTCCCGTGCTGGTCCTCGACGAGCCGATGACCGGGCTCGACGAGCCGACCGCGTTAAGGATCATGGAACCGCTCCGCAGGCTGATGACCGGGCGCACCACCATCCTCATCACCCACGACCTCCGCCTCGTGCCGGAGGCGGCCGAGAAGGTGGTGCTCGAACCCGGCCGGGACTCCGGACGAATCCGGCTCCGGATGTCCCGGCGGCGGGGCCCGTCATTGCGCAGTGCGTGAGCCCGCCGCCGGCTCGGCCGACCCGCACATGGGCGGCGTCGGCCGGATGGTCCTAGCGTCGATCCTTCAATGACTTCGGTGGTGTGGTCCGCGAGTCCAGCCAGGCGTCGATGAAGGCGGTGAAGTCCCGGCCGGTCTGCTCGTTGACGAAGGCCGTGAAGGAGGCCCGCGTCTGCTGGGTGTTCCGGTGGTCCTGCGCCCAGGCGCGGGCGAGCGCGAAGAACTTCTTGTCGCCCAGGGTGTTGTGCAACTGGCGGAGCATCGCCGCCGCGCAGATGTAGACGTTGCCCGCGGCGAACTCCGACGGCCTGGGGTGACCGGGCGGACCGAACTCCTTGCGCAGAGCCGCGTCGGACTGCCGGAACCAGCCGTCGAGGGAGGCGTCCGGGATCTTGTCCCTTTCGCTCTGGTAGAGGAACTGGGCGTACGTCGCCCAGCCCTCGTTCAGCCACACGTCCGTCCAGTCGGCCGGGGTGACGGTGTCGCCGAACCAGTGATGGGAGTACTCGTGCAGGACGTCCAACTCCAGTCCGTCCGCTCCCTCCTTGGCCACGGCGGACCCCAGAGTGATCATCTGCTGGGTCTCCATCCCGGAGTCGGAGTCCACCATGACGACGCCGCCGCTGGGGAAGGGATAGGGGCCGAACTTCTTCTCCAGCCAGGCCAGGTACTTCGGGGACTTCTTCAGAACGGGGAGGGCACGCTTGTCCCGCGGCAGGTACCAGTAGGTCAGCGGCAGCCCGTGCGGGCCTTTCGCGGCGGCCTTCTTGTACTTGCCGACGGCGAGCGTGGTCAGGTAGGACGCCACGGGATCGGTGCTCTGGTAGCGGAAGGTGTCGCCGTCCCGCCCCTTGGGGGAGCCACTGGCGATGCCGGACCAGCCCTTCGGCACCGTCACCGAGATGTCGTACAGCGCCTCGTCCGACGGCTGGTCGTTCGCCGGATACCAGGTGAAGGCCCCGAACGGCTCCTGCATCGTCCACAGACCGCCGTCCCGGTCGACGGTGAGCCCGAGCGGATGTGCGTCACTGCGCTTCGACGGCATCGGGGTCGTCATCGGCTTGCCGTGGTAGCCCACGACGAGGGTGAACGGCTTGTCCTCGGTGACGGGGGTCGCGACGGTGAGCTTCTCCTCGGTCACCTTGCCGGTGGCGGGGGCGTCGTCCACGGTCAGCGAGTCGATTTCGTAGGGCGTGAAGTCGAGGCTGAAGGACGCCGCGTCCTTCGTCGGCCGGACCTGCAGAGTGGCCGTGCCGGTCAGGACGCGCTTGGACGGCGACCAGTCGAGCGACAGGTCGTAATGCAACACGTCCAGGGCGTCGGTGCCCCGCTTCGGGTAGATCGGGTCGACGACGGGCGTGGAGCGCCCGGCGTTCCAGACGGCGTACTTGTCCTCGGCCGCCGCCGGCGACGCGGTGGCGGACACGACGGCACGGGGGGCGGGTTCGGGAGAGGTGGAGGTCTCGGCCGTACAGCCGGTCATCAGCAATACCGGCACGAGCGCGGCGTAAAGGAGGGGGCGATACACGGACGACAACCGTATAGCTCATGATCAAAGTACGAAACGCGTTATATCCACTTTCCGAAGACGCTGCGAAGGAGGGGCGCGGCGCATCCGCCGACGGAGAGCCCTTCGCCTTTGCGAAAGGCTCTCCCGTCCTCGCGAAAACGGACGAGCTCAGAAATTGATCATGTGCCCGGCCAGCCCGTGGACGGCCTCCTTGACCGCCTCCCCGAGCGTGGGGTGGGCGTGCACGTTGCGCGCAACCTCGTGCACCGTCAGATCCCATTGCTGGGCCAGCGTCAGCTCGGGCAGCAGTTCGGTCACGTCGGGCCCGATCAGGTGCGCGCCGATGATCTCGCCGTACGCCGCGTCGCTGAGGATCTTGACGAAGCCGGCGGTGTCGCCGAGGCCGTGGGCCTTGCCGTTCGCCGTGAACGGGAACTTCGCCACCTTGACGTCGAAGCCGCGCTCGCGCGCCTGAGCCTCGGTGTGGCCGAAACTCGCGATCTGCGGCTGGCAGTAGGTGGCCCGGGGGATCATGACGTAGTCGAGCTCCATCGTCTCGGCGTCCGCGATCGTCTCCGCCGCCACGATGCCCATGGACTCGGCCGCGTGCGCGAGCATGAGCTTGGCCGTCACGTCGCCGATCGCGAAGATGTGCGGCACGTTCGTACGGCAATGCCCGTCGATGTCGATGGCGCCCCGGTCGGTCAGGCGTACGCCGGTGTTGTCCAGCCCGTAGCCCTCGACCCGCGGCTGGAAGCCGATGGCCTGCAGCACCTTGTCGGCCTCGAGGATCTCCGACTGCCCGTCGCGTGAGACGGTGACCCTGACCTTGTCGCCCGACTCGTCGATCGCCTCGACCCGGGTCGAGGTCAGCACGTCGATGCCGAGCCTCTTGTAACGCCGCGCCAGCTCGGCGGAGACCTCCTCGTCCTCGAGCGGCACGAGGCGGTCGAGGAACTCGACGATCGTCACCTTCACGCCGTAACCGTTGAGCACGTACGCGAACTCGACGCCGATGGCGCCCGCACCCGCGATCACGATGCTCTCGGGGAGCTTCTCGCTGAGGATCTGCTCCTCGTACGTCACGACCCTCTCGCTCAGGGACGTGCCCGGTAGCAGCCGGGTGGTGGCGCCGGTGGCGATGATGCAGTGGCCGAACGTCACCGTCGTCGTGGTGCCGTCGGCGCCGTCCACGCGCAGGGTGTTCGGATCGGTGAAGGTGCCCCGCCCGTCGTATTCGGTGATGCCGTTCTTCTTCATCAGGAAGTGCACGCCCTTGACCCGGCCGTCGGCGACCTTGCGGCTGCGCCGGAAGGCCTCGCCGTAGTCGAAGGTGATCTCACCGTCGACCTGGATGCCGAACGTCTTGGCCTCACGGGACAGGAGGTTGACGAGTTCGGCGTTGCGCAGGAGGGCCTTGGAGGGGATGCACCCAACATTGAGGCACACGCCGCCCCAATAACGCTCTTCGATGACCGCCGTACGGAGCCCGAGCTGGGCCGCCCGGATCGCGGCGACGTACCCACCGGGTCCCGCGCCGAGGACCACGACGTCGTAATGATCGCTCATGTCCGGACCCTACGCTTCTCCGTCCCTCGCCCGGCGGCGGGGGTCCCGCCAGCAGGCGGAGACTCGGCCACACGAACGGGCGGATGGACGAGGCCACGTGCGTCTGGGACAGCAAGGACCGCCTGGTCGCACAGGCCACGCAGCCGGCGGCGATCCGCATGCCGATGTGAGCGGACACCGTCGACACGTAACCACGCTGCGAAGACCCCGGCCACGTCGCAGGGCAGTACTGCCGCCTTTGAACGGGTAGGCCGAGTCAGGCTTCGATTCTATTGTCGGGGCATGGATCTGCTGAGTGCCGCGGCCTCGGCCGCCGGGGTCGCCGCACTGGGGGTCGGCGCGTGGCAGCTTCGGGTGGCGGTGCTGGATCGTCGCGATGTCCGGCGCGCCGGAGGCGGACCACCACGTTCGCCGTCCGCCGATACCACTGGTGCGCTTCCAGTCGCGGCGCCGTACGGCCGTCTGCCGTCAGAGGTCCTGGGCCGCGACGGCCTCAAGGCGGAGCTGAGGAGCGTGCTGACGCGCAGGGGCAGGCGCGCTTCCCAGGTGTTGGTGCTGGCCGGGATGGGAGGAGTCGGCAAATCGACGCTGGCGCTGTGGCTGGCGGCGGAGTTCCGTCGGCGCGGGCGGCCCGTATGGTGGGTGAACGTCGCGGATTCGATGTCGTTGCGTGGCGGGATCGTGGAGATCCTCCGACGGCTGGGCGCGCCCGAATCACTTCTGCGGGACGTGAACGATGCCGCGCCGACCGCGGCCGACCGGTTCTGGACGTTCCTGGCCGAGCGCCCCGCCGGAAGCCGAAACGCTCTGCTGGTGTTCGACAACGCGGACGTGCCATCCGTCCTGGCCGCGGACGGTACGTCGACACCTGCGGATGGCGCGGGTTGGGTGCGGAAGGCGGCGGGATCCTCACCGTGGTGACCACGCGGGTAGGCGATCCGCAGGTCTGGGGCGGCGGGATGCGGGTGGTGCCGCTGAAGCTCCTTGACGACATCACGGCGGCAGCCGTACTTCGAAGAACCGCTCCGGGCATCCCCGATCCGGACGGGCGGCAGGCGGTGGAGCTTGCGCGGCGCCTTGGCGGGCTGCCCCTCGCGCTGCATCTGGCGGGGGTGTATCTGACTTCTCCGTTCGCGAGGTGGCACAGCTTCGCGGACTACCGGCGAGCGTTGGACAGCGGTCAGGCGGCGGTCACCGAATTGGATGCCGTGCGCTCCGACGCGTGGGCGACGGTCTCGCGCACCTGGGAGCTTGCCCTGGACGCGCTCGCGGAACAGGGCGTGGACCGGGCGAGGGAGGTGCTGTATCTGCTGGCCTGCTTCGCGCCGACCACGCCGATTCCCATGGCCATGCTCGCCTCGTCGGTGAGCGAGCAGATCTTGCGCGCTCTCGCCGAAATGGCGTTGATCGACGCCGTTCCGGTGCCGGGTGGCCTGCCCGACCTCACGCTTCATCCGGTGGTGGCCGACACCTGCCGGGCGCGGATGACGACGGACATCTCGATTCCGGAGCTCGCCGTACGGTTGGTCGGCACCACTGCCGAGGCGCTGGAGATCGAACGTCCCGCCGACTGGCCGCACTGGGAGAAGCTGATCCCGCATGTGGAGGCACTGCTCACCTGGGCGGCCCCTCATCTCGGCACCCCGGCGCTGCTGAGCCTGTCGCAGGTCGCGGGTCGCGCGCACTACTCGCTGTGGCTGATCGGGAACAGGGAGGGCGCGGGTGGTGAGGGGATAGCGCGCTTGCTCCTCGCCGCGGCGTCCAGGCTCGGGGACCTGCATCCCGAAGCGATCGAGGCCCGCCACGTTCTCGGTGTCACACTGGTCGCCCGAGGCCGGAACCGCGAAGCGGAAGACCTGTTCCGTGCCGTCCTTGAGGACCGGCGGAGCGTGCTGGGCGATGGCGATCCGCGCACGCTTCTCACCAGAGACCAGCTCATCGGGGCCATCATGGCTCAGGGGCGCTACGGCGAGGCCGAACAGATGTACCGCGATCTGATCGCCGACCAGGAGGCGTTTCTGGGCCCCGAACACACCGACACGTTGACGACCATCGTCGATCTCGCCTGGTCGGTCGGAATGCGCGGAGACGCCGAACAGGCCGCCGACCTTTGCCGCCGAGCCCTGGAGGTCGACCGCCGCGTCCTGGGCGACGAACATCCCAGAACGCTCGACGCCTGGGCGGATCTGGCGCATTGGACCAACGAGGGCGGCGCGCACCAGGACGCCGAAGCATTGTCCGCCCAAGTCGTGAACACCTTGTCTCGCGTGCTGGGTGCCGACCATCCACTGACGCTGACAAGCAGGGCGACCCTGGCCCGCACGCTCGCGGCACTGGGCCGCCCATCACCGGCCGAGAGCATGCTGCGTGACGTTCTGGCCACCATGGACCGGGTCCTCGGCGCCACCGACGCCCGGCTGCTCACCACCCGCCGCGATCTCGCCAACGTGCTCGCCGCCCAGGGCCGCACTCACCAGGCCGAACGGATCTATCGTCAGGTGCTGGACCTCCAGCGGCAGCACCTCGGACCTGCCCACCCGGAGACGCTGAAGACGAGCCGTTCGATCGCCCTCCATACGTGATGAACGGGCGCAAGCAGATCTCGGCCACACGAACGGGGTCGGCGTCGCTCAGGTGTCACAGATCGGAGCCCTGCCCGGTCTTCTGTGAGGACGAAGACGCGCGGCGACAGGAGCAAGATCTTGCCATCAGCAGGCATCAGAGTCCGGATCCGGATGAGCGCGCGTGCGATCGACGAGCCACACCGCGTCTCAAGCCAGCTCGAGTTGCTCTTCGACCTCACCTTCGTGGTCGCGATCGCGGCCGTCACCGCCCAGTTCGGACACGATATCGCCGACGGTCACGCCCTGGCCGGGCTCGTCCCGTTCCTCCAGGTCTTCTTCGCGATCTGGTGGGCGTGGATGAACTTCACCTGGTTCGCCTCGTCCTACGACACCGACGACGCCGCCTACCGGCTGCTGACCATGGTGCAGATGGCGGGCGTGCTGGTCCTCGCCGCCGGCGTGCCGGCCGCGGCCGACCACTCCGACTATCGCGCGGTCACGTTCGGCTACATCATCATGAGGATCGGGCTCGTCGCCCAATGGCTGCGGGCCGGCGCCGACGACGCGGCGAGCCGGCGCACCGCACTGCGCTACGCCGCCGGGATCAGCCTCATGCAGGCCGCCTGGGCACTCCGCCTCGTCCTTTCAGAAACGGGCGCCCTGCCGCCATCGGCTCAAGTACCGTTCTTCGCCTGCCTGGTCGCCTTGGAACTCGCGGTGCCACGCTGGGCCGAACGGACCAGACCCACCAACTGGCACCCGCACCACATCGCCGAGCGCTACGGCCTGTTCACGATCATCCTGCTGGGCGAGAGCGTCCTCGCCGCGACAAGGAGCGTCGAAGGAGCGATCAAGGCGGACGAGGTCAGCGGCTCTCTCGTCCTCATCGCCGTCTCCGGTCTCGCCCTGCTGTTCGCCCTCTGGTGGCTGTACTTCCTCGCACCGGCCGGCGACGGTCTCAGCGTCCGTCGCCATCGTTCCTACCTGTGGGGATACGGCCATTACGGCCTCTTCGCGGCCCTCGCGGCCCTCGGCGCCGGCCTTGAGGTCGCGGTCGAGCAGACCGGACACGACCTCAACACATCACCCCTCGCCGTCTGCTACGCCGTCGCGATCCCTGTCGGCGTGTTCCTCATCCTGCTCTGGATGGTCCACGCGTCGATCCTGGCGAAGCCCGTCATCCATCCCGCGGTGATTCTGGGCTGCGTCACCGTCATCCTGCTGTTGCCGCTCGGGACGTCGCGGACCGGAGTGCCCGCCGCGGTCGCGGCGATCGCCGTCGTCTGCGCCCTGGCGATCATCGTCACCGTCGCTCCGAAACCCCGGGCCCGGCGCGCAGCAGCTCTCGCCGAATGAATCCTGGATCACCGTGCCGTTTTGCCGCAGCCCGTGCGACTCCCCGATTCGGGGCGTGTGATCGCCCGCCATCCCCTGAGCTGCACGGAAACACCATCCGCGAAATGTCTACCAAATGTAGCATTTAGTTACTTAAAGGAATCTAATCCATAAACCCTGACATATGCTTGAACGCCGTACCTGTCCGTAACTGAGCGATCACAGTGATGATCTACCAATCCCCTGCCGATCCACGTATTCGATGAGGCGTACATCCAGGGACTCGGGAGCGTCATCACTCCGGGGGAAAACGATGAACGCCTGGCCCATCCCGGGATACCGGGAAGAACGCGTGCTCGGGTCCGGAAGGAGCGGCCAGGTCGTCCTCGCCACGTACACGGAGACCGGCGTCCCTGTCGCGATCAAATATCTGAGCGACGAGCTCAGCTCCGACTCCCGCTTCCGCCTCGCGTTCCGCGACCAGGTCCGCCGGATGATCGAACTCGGCGATCCGCACATCGTGCACTGCTACGGGCTTGTCGAGAGCCCTCTCGGCGCCGCCGTCGTCATGGAGTTCGTGGACGGCGTGTCGCTCCGCGAGATCCTCGACGAGTACGGTTCCACCAGCCCGGAGGCGGCGCTGGCCATACTGAAGAGCTCGCTGCTCGGGTTGTCCACCGCGCACGGCGCCGGCATCGTCCATCGCGACGGCAAACCCGGGAACGTCCTCGTCCAGGCCGACGGGTTCAGCAAGCTGACCGATTTCGGCATCGCCACCGTCATGGACGGCGGCCCGGGCATGCTCGCGGGCACCCCGCCCTACATGGCGCCCGAGCAGTGGAACGGTGCGCCTGCCGGCCCCGCGACCGACATCTACGCGGCGACGTGCGTCTTCTTCGAGTGCCTCACCGGGCGCGAACCGTACCGAGCGGACCACCCGGCGGCCCTCCCCCACCTGCACCAGAGCGCGGCGATCCCCGTGGAGGCCGTGCCGGGCTCGGTCAGGAACCTGGTGAGCCGGGGGCTGGCCAAGAATCCGGCGGACCGCCCCGTGACCGCCGGGGCGTTCATCGGCGAACTGGAGACGACGGCGCTCGGAGCGTACGGGCCGGAGTGGGAGCGTCGCGGCCGGCGTCACCTCGCTGAACTGGCCGCCCCTCTGGCCCCGGGCTTACCCCTGGCAACGCCGGCGCCACGGACGATCACCACCCCCGCGCGGACCAGGCGGAAGCGGTCACTGCGCCACGGGCCGCGGGTCCTGATCGGAGCCGGGGCGCTCGCGGTGGCCGTGACAGCGGTGGCCGTGCTCGCCGTCGATCGCCATGACGCGACCATTTCCGACGCCTCCGCGCCGCAGACGACCTCGCCTGGCACTCACCATGCCTCTCCGACACCGACCCGGACACCGACCCCGAGTCCCACCCCGAGCCGTACACGCGCACCGGCCCCCGTCGCGGTCAAGGTGAGCGACCTGACCATCGCCGGCTTCGACGGGCGCACCGCCACGATCCGGGCGAGGACGTCGACGCCGAAGAGCGTCACCCTCACCGTGCGCTTCGCCGAGGGGGCGTCCGCGTCCACGCTCACGGCGGGCCGTACGACGACGTTCGTCCTCACGGGCTCCACCGCCTACAACCGGGCGATCGACGGGGGGTTCGCCACGCCGAGCTGCGGCGAGACCGTATACCGGCAGGTCACGGTGTCGACGACCACGAAGACGTCCGTTGGGGCGCGGAGCGAGGTCGTCGCGGTGAAGGGCGACCCGTGCACGCCGCCCACTGTGTCGATCTCCTCCTGGAACGGCAGCACTCTCTCGGTCAGGGTCAGGAACGTCACGCCGGACCCCGTCACGCTGACGGCCACCTTCCGCCAGACGATCACCGTGGGCCCGAAGACCGTGGAACGCACCTCCAAACGGCGGGTCGAACTGTCAGGCCACTCGGTGTACGACCAGAAGCTCAGAGTGCGGTTCAAGACCCCCCAGTGCGGATACGCGGACGTCCGAAAGGTCACGGTGAAGGTCGGTTCCGCTCTCGGCACGGCCGAGGACTCCGCAAGGGCCGTACACAAGGGCGCCTCCTGCGCCGAACCGGCCCCGACCACGGAACCCCACACCGGCAGGCCTCCGCGTGGCCCGTCCGGCGAACCCGGCCACATGCCGAACGCCGAGTCCGGCCACAAGCCGGGCACCAAGTCGGGCACCAGGCCGAGCGCCAGGCCCCGCGGCGACGCCAAGGCCAAGCAGGACACCACTTCCAAGCAAGGCGCCGCGTCCAGCGTGCCTTCGCAGGCCCGCAACCGCGGGTAGCGCCAGTGAGCCAGTAGATCGCCGGCGTGAGTCGCCGCGTCCATCGCACCGGCGCACAGTCCCCCGTAGTGGAACCCCGCTGCCGCGACCGGGCGGCCATGTGGTCCACTGACAGGGGGAGTGGAATGAGTGCGAGACGCCGACTCTCGATCACCACACGCGTCACTCTGTTCACCGGTGTCGTGGCCACTGTGCTGTCCGCGCTGCTGGCCACCGTTGTCATGGTCGCGATTGAGCGTTACGCCGTCGAGTCCGCCACCGAGGAGATCACCGCGGCGGGAGCGCGCGTGGCCATCCAGTTGGAGCAGGGGCGGCTGCAATACCCCCTCGCGACCCTCCCACTGCGGAGCATCCAGGTCGTCGACTCACGCCGCCATGTCGTCGCCTCGACTCCGGACCTGCGAGGGAGGCCGCCCATCGCGGCGTTCACCCCAGAAGGGAGGAACGCCTCCACGTCCGTCGTCTGCGGAGGAGTCCACTCCGGCAGATGCGACCTCGTGGTCGCACAGCGCGTCCATCGCCGCGGCGAGCGATGGATCGTCTACGCCGCCTCACCCGCGGTCCCCTTCTGGGTGGACCCGCGACTGGCCACGCTGGTCGGCGGCTTGGCGGCCTTGCTGGCCGTGATCGTCACCTGCCTCGGCCGTCGGACGGTCGTCGCCTCCCTACGACCCGTGACCGCGATCCGGAGCGAACTCGACCAGATCAACGCGGCCAGCTCCGGACGCCGTGTTCCCGTGCCTCCCACCGACGACGAGATCCACGAGCTCGCGGAGAGCGTCAACCACACGCTGTGCCGGCTGCACGTGGCGCTGCGGGAGCTGCGGACCGCGCTGGACCGGCAGCGCCAGATGGTCGCCGACGTCTCCCATGACCTGCGGACTCCTGTCACCGCCATGCGCGCGGAGGTCGAAGACGCTCTGCTCGCGCCCGACGAGACCAGCGTGACGGCGCTCGGCGCAGCCGTCATGCCCCGCCTCGATCGCCTGCAGGCGATCGCGCAGAACCTGGTGACCATCACGCAGCTCGAATCGGGGATGGCGGGCGCCCACGAGCCCGTCGACCTGTCCGAACTCGTCGCCGCGGAGCTGTGCTCCCGGCCGCCGGCCAAGCGGATCGACACCTCGATCGACCCCGGCGTGGTCGTGCTGGGCGACAGGTCACGGCTGGCACGCCTGTTCACCAACCTCATCGACAACGCCGAGCGGCACGCCCAGATCGCGCTCAGAGTCTCCGTACGGCAGGAGCCGAGCGCCTCCCTCGATGATCCAGGCTTCCCGCACGGCGTCGCGGTCATGGAAGTGATCGATGACGGCCCGGGCATCGATCCGGACAAACGTGAGCTGGTGTTCCAGAGGTTCACCCGGCTGGACCCCCCACGCACCACGTCCGCCGGAGGGGCCGGGCTCGGACTGACGATCGCCCGGCAGATCGCGGAGGCCGGCGGCGGGACCCTCGGGATCGAGGACAGCCTGTGCGGCGCGCGGTTCGTTCTCCGGCTCCCGGCCGCATCGCCGCCGGGAGGGCCGTCTGACTTCTGATCATCCGATCCGACCGACGCGTTCCTGCCCAACATGCTTCCGTACCGCGTCGGCACACCCGCCTCGTTCGGGTTCGCGGGGTGGAACGGCCGCACCCTGACCGACAACGCCCCGGACGTGATGTTCTCCTTCGCCGGCAACACGCCGGTCAGCATCGGGATCACCAAGGAGTCCGTCACAGGGAAGCCGTCACGGACCTTCCCTTATGTGCCCGCCGTGGCATAAACGGCAGCGTGGGCAAGCGATCTTGCCCGGCCTCACGTGCGCCGGGGTACGGCTATCGCCCGCCCGCGTCAGGCGTCGTCGTCGAGGCGGGCATGGAGGTGCATGTCGTCCCAGCCATCGGCATGGCGGGCCTCGCCCCGTTTCGTACCCTCTACGGCGAAGCCGGCGTGGTGGGCGACCCTGCAGGACGCGACGTTCGCCGTCGAGTGGCACAACTCGACGCGGTGCAGCCGGAGCGTTTCGAAGCACCACGCGCTGAGCGCTGACAACGCTCGCGGGGCGATGCGTCGACCGCGCGCTCCGGGCAGTACCCAGTACGACACCTCGGCCAGGCCTTCGAAAAGATCGATCCGACGCAGGCTGATCTGCCCGGCGACGTCCCCCGCGTCGAGTACGGCCCACCCGGCACCGGTCTCACCGCGCCACCGGCCCGGCCAGGCACCTATCCAATCGCGGGCCTCGTCTTCGGTCATCGATCGGCAGTGCCAGCGCTGAATGGCAGGATCGGCGTAGCCCGCCACGACAGCCGGATGATCCGACACCTGCCAGGGCCGGAGCACTACGCCGTTCAAACGGATCTCGGGCTGCGTCAGCGCCGCCATCGAGCCGGGAGGCAGAGCGGGCGTGGCAAGTAACGGCACATTCCGACTCTAAGGCACGCCACGATGCCCGTCCCGATGATGTTCGGCCGAAGGCCCCCCGCCGCCCGGGTGGACGGCGGGGAACCGAGATGGACTACGGCCGGGTCACCGTCCGGGGCACGTTGTAGCCCTCCAGTCGCAGAGCGGGCCGGTCGGAGGGCAGCGCCGCGGCGGGCCAGGAGAGGGTGACGGCCCGCGGCTCGCCGGGTAGCAGCCACAGGTAGTTGTCGCCGTACAGGGTCGGCAGCACCCGCCCGCCGGTCCGGTCGTCCAGGAGCGACAGCCGTACCATCGCCGCGACCGCCGAGCCGCGGTTGACGACCGTCGCGGTGAGCGAGCGGCGCGTCCCCGTCCTGGTCACCCGCGCGGCGTCGGCCGACACCTTCACCTGCGGGGCCTCATTGAGCGCCCTCATGTGGGCGGCCTCCCGATACCGCCAGTAGACGTTCTCCGACAGCACACGGCCCCGGCCGTCCTCCAGTGTCAGCCGGAGGAGATGGAAGTCCGGCATGCCGGGTGTCCACCCCGCCGTGAACGCCTTCTCCGTGGCCGACGGCTGGACGTCGACCTTCATCCGCTGAGGGGCACCGAGCCGACGTCCGCCGAGGTCGAACGCGGCCGCCGTCACCGTCACGCCGGTGAGCGCCCGCGGAGTGTGGTTGACGGCGATGACCTGCCAGTCATCCGGGTCGGCCTGGACGTGGACCGGCTCGCACGCCTTGCGGGCGCCGAAGTAGGCGCCGTTGACGTCGAAGTCGTAGTCGTAGGTCTGCCAGACCGTGCTGTGCCAGGCCGGGTGGGACATCCAGAGCATGAGGCCGCTGGCGTCCTGCCACAGGTGAGCGTTCCACGCCTCGAACATGGCGCGGTGGTTCTCGTAGTTCACGAACTGGGCCTTGCGTGTGAAGTCGTCCAGCCCGGTGGCCGTGCCGAGGCGGGTCTCGATGGCGGCCTGGTAGTTCTGCGGCGCCTGGTTCCCCCTGGTGCTCCAGTCGTGGTAGTTCCACGCTCCGCCGATCGGCCACTCGGGCTCCCCACCGACGAGGTTGCGCATGCTCTCGGCCGTGGACACCACCGGCATGCCGATCTCGGTGTGGAAGCCGAAGACGCCGCCGTACGTGGACGGCGAGTGGTAGCGGTCCGGCTCGATCCAGCCGTACGGGCCGCCGCCGCTGACGATGCCCCCGGCCGAGTTGTTCTGGTACAGCACGGCGGGCGCCTCCGCCTGGACCGCCTCGCGCATGCCCTTGTCGATCGGCGCGGGCGGATTGCCCTCGTTGGCCCCGCACCACACGACGACGCTGGGATGGATGCGGTAGCGGCGCACGGTGTCGCGCGCCAGGTCGAGGAACGCCTGGTGGTCCGGCGGGTCCATGGCCCACGCGTTGGGGAAGTCGTTCCACACGAGCAGGCCGTGCTCGTCGCAAGAGGCGTAGAACTCCTCCCGGTTGCTGCTGCCCACCCAGTTGCGGATCATGGTGAAGTTCATGTCGCGGTGCATCCGCACGGCGGCGTCCATGCGCTCGGGGGGCATGCGGCGCAGCAGTTCGTCCCAGCCCCAGTTGCCGCCCCGGCAGAACACCCGGACACCATTGACGCTGATCTTCAACGGGACCGTGATGTTGTCGACGGATTTCACGTCAGTCCAGGTCTCGCCGTCGTCGGACACCTGGATGACGTACGTCTTCGCGTAGGCCTGCTCCCACACGATGACGACCCGGTCGAAGGTCACGGCCGAGCCGAGGTCGACGCCGACCCACTGGTCGTCCTCGAACGCCGACGACCACCGCGTGTTCGGGTCGCCGTCGGTGACGTTGCCGGGCTGGTTCCACGACTCGTCCACTGTCGAGGCGGTGGCCGTCTTGTGCAGGGCCAGGTCGGTGCCCGGCACGGCGCTGTCGATGACCGACAGGCTCCACATCGACGACCCCCAACTGCTGGCCCGGGTCAGGCATCTGATCCTGATGTGCCGTGCCGTACGGGCGGGGAAGTCCACGGTCTGCAGGCTCGCCGAGGCCCGGTTGAACGGCAGCGGCACGGCGCCGTTGTCCACCGACTTCGCGTCGGTCCACGTGTCGCCGTCCCGGGAGACCTGGATGACGTACGTCTTGGCGTAGGCCTGCTCCCAGGACAGGTCGATCCGGTCGAAGGCGACGACGGACCCGAGGTCGACGCTGATCCACTGGTCGTCCTCGAACGCCGACGACCAGCGCGTGTCCGGGTCTCCGTCGGTGGCGTTACCGGGCTGGTGAGACGTCTCGTCCACGGTGGAGGCGGTGGCCGTCTTGTGTAAGGCCAGGTCGGTGCTCGGCACGGCGCCCTCGAAGATCGACAGGCTCCACAGGGAACTCCCCCAGTTCGTGGCCCGGGTCAGGCACCTGACCCGCACGTGCCGCGCCTCCTGCGGCCCCAGGTCCACCGACTGGGTGTACGCGTCGCCGCCTTCGCCGCCGAAGGACAGCGGCACCTCGTACTCGTAGCCGAACTGGCGGATGCCGAACCGGGTGGTGCGCCGGTCGCTCTCCACGCCGTCGGCCGAGGCGACGAGGGTCAGGTCGTGCAGGGCGGGCTCGCCGTATCCGTTGGGCCACCACAGCTCGGGGTCGCGCAGGCGCAGCCGGCCGTACGCGTCGGGGGTGAAGGTGACGTCGACTGTCTGACCTGCGGGAACGGTGACCGTCTGGGAGACGTGGACATCGTCGAACGAGGCGGACACCGTCACCCGCCTGTCCGACGTGTCGGCGTTGCGCACCGGGACGACGATCGTCACCTCGGCGGTGCCGGTGTCCGGCAGGCCGGGGAGCCTGGTGTCCACGCGGGGGTCGCCGATGACCGCGTGGCCGGTCGAGCGGAGCCGTACGTGGTTCCAGATGCCCGCGGCGCGGTCGCGCACCGCCGGCATCCAGTCCCAGCCGGAGGAGGCCAGGTAGGTCGGCGAGTTGCGGTTCATCATCGTGGCGCCGGCGTCCACCCACGACAGGCCGGCCG
This sequence comes from Planotetraspora silvatica, assembly GCF_016863315.1. Taxonomy (GTDB): domain Bacteria; phylum Actinomycetota; class Actinomycetes; order Streptosporangiales; family Streptosporangiaceae; genus Planotetraspora; species Planotetraspora silvatica. Next base: position 62,088 of record NZ_BOOQ01000030.1, on the reverse strand, counting down.
GTCCCTTGTCGGCGGGGCTGCCGGGGAAGGGCATCGGGGTGATCTTCACGGCCAGGGCCTGCTCGCCGTCGGCGGCCAGCAGTTCCGTGACGTCGTGCGCGGACCGGGCGAAGGGATAGGTCATCGTCCCGATCTGCCGGCCGTTCAGCCAGATGTCGGCCGTGTGGTTGATGCCGTCGAACTCCAGCCAGACGTGGCGGCCGGGGCCCGTGCGCAGGCCGTGGGGCAGGCGGAAGTCACGCCGGTACCACCACGAGTGCCGGGACAGGGCCTCGGGGACATGGAGGTTGTTGAACCCGGACACCGGGTCGGGCAGGTGGCCCTGCTCCACGAGCGAGGCCAGAACGGTGCCGGGGACGGTCGCCGGCAACCAGCGGCGGGTGTCCACGCCCGGACGGGACAGGTCGGCGCCCTGGCCGCCGGCCCGCTCGTCCATGGTCAGCGTCCAGCCCGACTCCAGCGGCACCGTGCCGTCGGCCGCGACCCGCAGCGCGGGCGCCTTGTGATGGTGGGTCCCCCAGTCGGTCCAGCCGGTGGCAGAAGGCCGGGGTGTGAGGGGCTTGCCGTACACCTCGAAGCCGTTCAGCCCGAGGGGGTTGGCGGTGGAGCGCCTGCTGACGGTCATCCGCACCCAGCGCGCGACGACCGGGGTGGCCAGGCCGATCTCCACGACGCCGCCGGTCCCGGAGGTGGCGCGGTGGACGGTGGTCCACGACCGGTCGTCCCGCGACGTCTCGACCGTGAAGTCCACCGCGCAGCTGGACAGGATCTCCTGGCCGGTCGTGCTGTCGCGCGGGTTGCCGCCACTGGAGGGCACGAAGACCGGATCGTCCGCCGTGGCCTCGAAGGTCAGGCGGAGGGACTCGACCCGGCAGTCCGCCTGCAGATCAACGGAGATCCACTGCGGGTCGCCGTCGGCGGCCCGCCATCCGCTGCCCCGCACGCCGGTGGAGGTGAGCCCGTCCACCGCGAACTCGGCCGGGGTGGGGGCGTAGTCGGTGGACGACACGGCGACGGGCCGGTAGACGGCGAGGTCCCCCGACGCGGCCTCCGCCGTTTGCGACGCGGCGGCGGCGCTCCGCGCGGGGAGCGCGGCGCCGACGCCGAAACCGGCCAGGAGGGCGGCGCCCGTGGTGAGAACCGATCGTCGGGAGGGGGAAGGCGACTGATCTGACATGACCTAAACGTCCACTTTCAGGTGGTCCGAAAATCCTCAACGGGAGTATCACGCATGAGATCGCCTGCGGACGATCTTACTGGTGATTGTTAGGCATTTGTAAGGACATATCAGGATTTGTTGACTGCCGTCAGCCCGACGCCCTCGACCGGCGGCACGGCCGGCCTCGGGCGACAGCGTCAGGGCGACGGCATCAGGGCAACAGGGACTTGGCGATGTAGGCGACGATGACCTTGTTGCCGTCGACCGCCTCGGCGACGACGAAGTCGACCGCGATGCTGCACAGCGCGTAGGCGTCGGCGGTCGTCAGCGCACCTTCGGTGGCCTCGACGAGATAGCCCACGGCTTCCTTGACGGCGATCCGCAGTGCGACGTCGAGGTCGGCGTCGATGCCCATGCACCAGAAGTACTCGTCGCTCTCCGCGCGCGGCCACTCCAGGCTCGCACCCTTGCGGACGACGAACTGAGCGGTGAGCGACATCGAGTGCTCGACGGCGGTCTGGTCGACTTCGCCGTGGCCCTGCGCGCCGTGCGTGTCGCCCGTGTAGAACATGCCGCCCGGTTGGAAGACCGGCAGGTACAGCGTCGTACCGGCGACGAGGTCGCGGAAGTCCAGGTTGCCGCCCCACCGGTCCGGCGGGTTGGCGGAGACGAAGCCGGCCGACGTGGGCGGGGCGACTGCCATGATCCCCGCGAACGGCTTGAACGGGATCTTGATGCCGTGCCCGAACGAGTAATGCCGGCCCGAGGGGTCCAGCTGGAGCAGGCGGGTCGACGCAGTGTCCAGCAGATCGCCGCAGACTCCTGCGCCGGGGCCGGTGCCGTTCACGCCGTACGGCACGCGCGGAGAGACGTCCAGGATGCGGATCTCCAGCACGTCTCCTGGTTCGGCGCCCCGCACATGGACCGGGCCGGTGAGAATGTGGCCGCTGGAGCCGGCCGGGCGAGGGTTCTTCGCGATCTCCGCCAGCTCGGGCAGCACCTGGTCGGCGGGCACGCCCAACATCTCGAAGTAGGCGACCGGCCCCTCGGCGGCGGACACGCCGGCCTGGTTCACCGCGTCGATCCTGACGACCGTGCCGGAGTCCACCGTCAGCACCGGCGCCCGGTCGGTGGGAAAGTAGCCCCAGATCGCGGTCTCCTGGGTGGTCTCGAGCACGACGGGCTCCGCAACGGCGGGGCGGCCGGGCCGCTCAGTCGGCGTCGCGGACGACTCGGGCGGTCTCACGTCAGTCGGCCTCCAGGAGAAGGGGAAAGTCGCCGGCAGGTTTACCACGTCCCGCGTCACCGTCGACTTCGACGCCCACGTCGGAGCATGACCGCAGGACGATGTCGGGCGTCTGCCGCCCGAGCCGGACGATGCCGTTGTTCCGGAAGCGGATGCCGTCCGTGCTCTTCGCGTCGAGCGCGGGCACGCCGTCGAGCACGAATCGGTTCTCCTCCACGACCACACCACTGTGGACCGGATGCCCGGGGTCGGATCGGGTGTTCGTCGGATCGAGGAAGATCGCCGGCCCGCCCGGTTCGATGAACTCGTTGCCGCGTATCGTCAGGTCGCGCACCGGCCCGGACTCCCACCACTCGTCGGCGTCGCAGGAGACGTAGATTCCGGCCATCCCGGTGCGCTCGAAACGGTTCTCCTCGATCAGCACCGCGCGCCGGGTGGTCACGAGCACCCCCCGCGTGGGGACGTTGCGGAAGATGTTGCGTGCGATCCGCACGGTCGGTGTCCGGGTGACGTTCTCCACCGCGGTCCGCCCGGCGAGATCGTCCGGAAGCTCCGCGTCGACGGTCACGACGATGGTGCGCAGCGGCTGATCGTGGGCGCGACCGCTCGGCTGCCGCACAGTGCGTACCGTGGCCGACGCGATCGCCTGGAGTGTGGCGCGATCGACGAGCTCGATCCGGTCACCGGGCGAGAACTGGGGAAAGCCCGCCGTCTCCGGGTGGGGGTAGTCCAGTTCGAGGGTGCGGCGGTCCGGCTGACCGGTGACCCGCAGGTAGGTGCCGTGGATGTTGATCGGATCGTCGTGCGGCCCGTCGAAGAGGCAGTCGCGCACGACCGCCTCTCCGGAGCAACCGGAGAACTGGACGAAGTCGGCGAAGCCGGCGCTGTGCCGGCCGCTGTCCGGCGGAGTCTGGAATTCGCACCCCTCGACGGAGACGTCCCGGCTTGTCTGGGCGACCACGCCGAACCCGTGGAGGAAGCGGAACCGCAACCGCGACAGAGTCACATCGGAGCTGTCGAGCACGAGCCCGCCGGGGTGGTCGCGGGTCGTCGATCGCATCGAGTAGACGAGTCCCAGGTCGGCCGGTTCCTCGGCGTGCTCGTAGTCGATCCTGACGTCGCGCTCCCCCACCGGCCTGATCGACCGGACCCGGTCGAAGAGGGGGTTGGGGCCGCGCGACGTCCGCCCGCGGACGGGATCGTGGATCTGGGTGTACTCGAGCGCGTCCCGCCCTGACCAGGCGACCGCGCCGGAGGCGAGCGTCTCCCCGTGCCAGCGGATCGACGCGCCTTCGACGGAGAAGAGCGTGGCCGCGGGCACCCGGATCAGCCGGTAGGCCCGGCCCGCCGCGACGCCCGCGTCCGCGACGGTGGCGTCGACGACCGTCGGCACCGCGAAGTCGAACTCGAGGCCCTCGACGCGTACCCGCCGCGAGTCGATGACCGCGAAGGTCGTCTGGAGCCCGTGCAGGACGAGACGGGCGCCCTCCCCCGAGATGACGAGATCGTCCGTCGCCTCCACGAGAAGCGCGATCGCCTTGACGCTGTGCCGCGGGTCGTCTCCCACCGTGTTGGAGACGTACAGCTCACGGCGCTGCGCGTCGTCCGGCCACAGGTGATAGTCGCCCGGCGGGAAACGGAGCACCACCGGGCCGGCGACGTCGCCCGCCGCGCGCAGCGCCGCCCGGACCCCGGGCGCGGCGTCGACGTGGCTGCCGGGGAGCACCCCGAAGTCGGTGACGTCGAACAGTGTCGGCATGTGTGCGTCAGGCCTCCGCCCGGGTTCGCGCTTCGCGCCGGCGGACAACTCGCGCCCAGCCGGCCGTCACCGGGCGGAGCGGCATCGGCTCCGCTCCGCGTCCGGCGCCGGCCGGCTGGGCGCGGTGTCACTGGCCGGCCTTGTACTTGTCGTAGGCCTGCTGGTTCAGCTCCAGGTACCGCTTCAGACCGACGCCGTCGAGACCCTGGACGAAGGCGTCCCAGTCGGTGTCGATGTTCTTGGACCCGGTGATGAAGGCCAGCTGGCCCTGGGCGACGTAGCTCTCGAGGTTGGTCTTCAGCGTCGCCATCTCGCCGCTGACGCTCGGGTCGATCCAGACCGAGACGGTCGGGAAGAACTGCGCCTTGTCCTCGTGACCCTCATACAGCTTGGTCGCCTCGAACAAGCGCCGCTCGTATCCGTCCTCGGAGTAGATGTCCTTCGGCGTCACCTGGGCGTTGCGGTAGTCGAGGGTCAGGTTGTACTGCGCCATCGCGTCCCACGAGAGGTTCTTGGGCGCCTCCGAACCCGGGGTGCGCTTGTAGAGCGGCTTGATCGATTCGTCCAGCGCGATGTCGTCGGGTCCCGGCTTGTTCCAGCCCACGCCCTCCGGACCCATCACCGCGGTCTCGGTGCCCTCGGTCGTGTAGATGTAGTCGAGCATCTTGATCGCCGCGACCTGGGCCTCCTTGCTGGCCTTGTTGGTCAGCATGAAGGTGAAGGTGCTGGAGCTCGGGTAGTTCAGACCGCTGTAGTTCTTACCGGACGGCCCGGTCAGCGGCGGGGCGGCGTCGTACTGCTTGTCGCGCCCGTCCTTGGAGCCCAGCTGCACGAAGATGCCCGGGTGCAGGAGCGGCGCCGAGCCGACCATGACCGCGTCGGGGTTGTTGCCGGTCGCCTGGAGCGCCTCGGCGTTCTGCGTGAACGCCGCCTTGTCGATCAGGCCGTCCTTGACCAGCGAGTTGATGTACTTCAGGCCGTCGCGCCACTCCGGCGTGATCACCGGGGTGGTGACCTGGCTGCCGTTGAGGGTGAGCAGCCCGACCCCGCCGTTGTTCGCGCCGGCCGGCGGGTAGGCGAACGCGCCCATCAGATACTCGATCAGGTGGCTGTCCTGAACGTCCGTGGTCATCGGGATCTCGTCGGCCTTGCCGTTGCCGTTCGGGTCCTTGGTCTTGAACGCCTCAAGGACGGCGCGCAGCTCATCGGTGGTCTTCGGCATCTGCAGGTTGAGCTTCTTCAACCATGTCGTGTTGATCCACAGCTTGTCCGGATAGCTGCAGTGGAAGCAGTCCGACCACTGGGGCAACGCGTAGATGTGCCCGTCGGGGGCGGTCGACATCTCCTTGAGCGTCTTGTTGGAGTCCAGCGCCTTCTGGATGTTCGGCGCGTTGTCCTTGATCAGTTGTTCCAGCGGGACGGCGACGCCCTGCTTGCCCAGCTTCAGCACCTCGGCCTGGGAGAACCCGTCCACCCAGGGGATCAACATGAACAGGTCCGGGTAGTCGCCGCTGGCGAGCGCGATCTGCCGCTTCTCCTTGGCCGGCCCCGCGTCGAACGTGGTGGTCTGCCAGCGGAACTGGATCTTGAACTTGTCACTCATCAACTTCGTGACCGGGTTGGTGTCCAGGTTCGTGTCCGCGTCGGCGGGTGCGAGGGTGTCGATGATGACCTTGCCGCCCGCGCCGAGCTCCGGCTTGCTGGAGTCGTCCTCGCCGGAACTGCAGCCCGCGACACCCAGCGCCGCGGCGATCGCCACAGCGGCGACTTTCCTGCTTGCGTGTATTTTCATGGTTCCTTCCAATCGGGGGGAATTGCTAGCCCTTGACGGCGCCGACCATCACGCCCTTGTTGAAGTGGCGGGCGACGAAGGGGTAGATGATCAGCACGGGCAGACTCGAGACGACGATGAGGGCGTATTTCAGGACGTTGGCGAGCTGTTGCTGCTGGAGCTGCTGGGCCACGTCCGCGACGCCGACGTTGCGCTGGTTGAGGATGAGGACGTTCCTGAGCACGATCTGCAACGGGAAGAGATCCTGATCCTTGAGATAGACCAGGGCGTCGAAGTAGGTGTTCCACTGGAAGATCACGTACATCAGCGCGAGGACGGCCAGCAGCGGCTTCGACAGCGGCAGAACCACCGACCGGAGGTAGCGGAGCTCGCTCGCCCCGTCCAGCATGGCGGCCTCGTGCAGGTCTTCCGGGATCGAGTTGGCGAAGAACGTGCGAGCGATGATCACCTGCCAGACGCCGATGGCGTTGGGGATCAGCAGCGCCCAGCGGGTGTTCAGCATGCCGAGGTCCTGGACCACCATGTACGTCGGGATCAGGCCGCCCGAGAACAGCATGGTGAAGATCAGGACCGTCATCAGCACGTTGCGCCCGAAGAACCTCTTGCGCGACAGCGGGTAGGCGATGGCGACGGTCAGCGTGACGCTGATCAGGGTGCCGCAGACGGCGTAGATCAGCGAGTTGTAGTACCCCCGCAGGATCTGCGGGTTGCTCAGTGCGACCTTGTAGGCGCGCACCGAGAAGTCGACCGGCCAGAAGGTCACCTTGCCCGCGGAGACGGCGCTCGCGCTGCTGAAGGAGTTGGCGACGATGTAGATCAGCGGCAGCAGCACCAGCGCGAGGATCACCACCAGCATGACCGTGACGGTGATCACGAACACCCGGTCGCGGAACGGCTCGCGGATCCGCTCCTTCGCCGCCTGCTTGCGCCGCAGCTTGGACGTCGGCGACGTCGTCAGCGCGCTCATCCCCACAACCCCTTCCCGGTGATCCGCTTGGCGGCGAAGTTGACGAACAGCAGCAGGCAGAGATTGACTACCGAGTTGAACAGACCGACGGCGGTCGCCATGCTGAAGTCCGCGTTGACCAGGCCGGTCTTGTAGACGTAGGTCGCGATGATCTCCGACTGCGCGAGGTTCAGGTCGTTCTGCAGCAGGAAGGCCTTCTCGAACCCGATCGCCATCATGTTCCCCACGCCGAGGATCAGGATGATCACTGCGGTGGGCATGATTCCCGGCAGGTCGACGTTCCGGATCCGCTGCCAACGGCTGGCGCCGTCGATCTTGGCCGCCTCGTGCAGTGCCGGATCGATGCCGGCGAGAGCGGCCATGTAGATGACCGCGGAGTAGCCCGTGGTCTGCCAGACATCGGACCACACGTAGATGTGCCGGAAGTAGTCCGGGTCGCCGAGGAAGTCGACCGCCGGGATCCCGAACAGGCCGAGCGCGTCGTTCACGATGCCCAGCCGTGGCGACAGGATGAGGATCGTCATCGACACCGCCACGACGGTGGAGATGAAGTAGGGCGCGTAGGTGAGCAGCTGCACCGTGCGCTTGAACAGGCCGCCCCGGATCTCGTTGAGCGCGATGGCCAAAATGATCGGGATCGGGAAACTGGCCAGCACCAGGTAGAACGCCAGGATGAAGGTGTTCTTCAGCAGCGTGCCGAAGACCGGGTTGCTGAAGAACAGCTCGAAGTTCTTGAACCCGACCCAGTCGCTGCCCCAGACCCCCTTGATGACGTTGTAGTCCTTGAAGGCGATGACGGCGTTGCTGATCGGGATGTACTTGAAGATGACGAAGTACGCCACCGGCACGATCACCAGGAGATACAGCTGCCAGTTCAGCCGCCAGGACCGCCGGGCCTCGGCCAGTTGGCGACTCCAATGGCGCGCGAGCGCGTTCCGGGGCCCGCGAGGCTCGACCGGCGGCTCGGTCGCGCGAACCGGCGGGTTCGAGCGCTTGGTGGTGATCTCCATCAACCCACCCGCTGGTCGTCGGCGGAGTCGAGGTGCGTCTCGACGCCGACATCGGGCCGGACCGCCGGCCGGACCCGGCCATTCATGATCGCCGGTCCGGTGCGGGTGATGGCGCCCAACTGCGGGATGTGCCCGGCATGGCTGCCGTTCGACACAGCGCACGCCGGCACGTGCAGCTCCATCAGGAAATGGGGTGACGTCACGTCACACCTCCTGGTTGAGGGGGTGGGGTGGTACCTGGTGCGCTATGGCCGGCCGGTGGCCGGATCGGGGTCGGTGGGCTAGGGGACGAACGACTCGATGCTCACGGCAGCCGCTCCGCGTATCCGCTCCTCGAAGAGGAACGGGCGTACGGACGCGGCCGACTCATGCAGGTGACAGCGTCGATGAGCGCGCGGCCCTGGCGACGACGGCGGAGGACAGCCCGAGCCGTCGCGCGGGACTCACCCGACTGAGGTGGTCCTTGGGTCAGCACAGCCATAACACCCACCACTGCCGCCGGTGCCACACGAGCGGGGCCGTGCCGTTCCCGGGAAACATAGGCGAAACGTAGGAGCAATATTTAACTTCGTCAAGTATTGATTTCCGCTCAGCGCCGGCCCTACGCTCAGCGGCACCCGGCGGCCTGTCGGCCCGCAGAACCGAGGGACCCGATGCCCACGTGCTGTTCGACCCCGATCACCACCCGTGGCGGCCCCGCGGCCCGGCCACCGTGCCGTCGGTGGAGGGCGGGGCCTACTTCGGCCCGCCCCCTGTGGTCATGGCCGGCCGGTGGTACGCCGGGCGACGGGGAGACGGAGCACAAAGCGTGCTCCGGGGCCGGCGGCGTCCTCCACGTGCAGGGTTCCGTTGTGCGCGTGAGCGATGTCGCGGGCGATGGCCAGGCCGAGGCCGGCGCCGCCGCGGCGCCTGCAGCGGGCACTGTCGAGCCGGAAGAAGCGTTCGAAGACCCGTTCCCGATCCGGGGCGGGGATGCCCGGCCCGTCGTCGGTGACGATGAGTTCGGCCGTGGATCCATGCCGGCGAACCTGGATCTGGATCGCCTGCCGGGCGTATCGGCGGGCGTTTTCCAGCAGATTGGCCACCAGCCTGTCCAGGAGTGTGGGCGCCGCATCGACGATGACCGGGTCCGCAGCCCGTAACCCGACCTCCGGGCCCGCGGCCGACGCGACGGCGTGGACGCGGGCCACGGCGGAAAGGTCGACCGGCTGGTGCCGTACCCACACGCCTTCCGCGATCTGCGCGAGCAGGGAAAGATCGGCGACGATCGCTTCGAGCCGGTCGACGCTGCGCAGCGCCGCGTCGAGGACCCGTGGCAACTCGGCCTGGCCGGGATTCAGCCGGGCCTCCTCGAGCTCGGCCCTGAGCCCGGCGAGGGGCGTGCGCATTTCATGAGAGGCGGCGGCGAACCAGCGCTGGGCCGGATCCCTCTCAGGGGGCAGGCCCGCACCAGCTGCGTTCATGTCCACTCTCTCGGAAGGGTTCCGGCCGTCAGCGGCACCGGCCCGTTCGAACAAGATGCGACCCGGGCACCTCAGGGGTTCCGCCACCCCGCCAGGTCCAGGCCGCACAGCCGGCGCCGGGAGCCGTTCCCGGCATGTCGTCATGGACCCATCCTGCGTCCACTCGGCGCCGTCCCGCCATGACCGGCTTGCTCCCTGCTGGTAGGCGAAACCTCCTACAGAACTACGCTGGATGGATGGAGCTCCGCCAGCTGCGCTACTTCGTCGCGGTGGCCGAGGAGCTGAACTTCGGCCGCGCCGCGGCCCGGTTGCGCATCGCGGGCCCGTCGCTCTCCCAGCAGATCAAGGTGCTGGAGCGCGATCTGGGCGTACGTCTGTTCGATCGGGACCGTCGCTCGGTCGCGCTGACCTCCTCCGGACAGGCCCTGCTCGCCCCCGCCCGGGCGCTGCTTGATCAGGCCGACCAGATGCGCCGCTCCGCGGCCGGCCTGGCCACCACCGAGCCGGTCCGGCTCGGCTACATCGGCTGGCTGCCGCCCGACCTGACCACCCGCGTGTCCGGCGTCGCGCAACTGCACGTCGAGGCCTGGGTCATGCCGTCGCACATCCAAGTCGGCCGGGTCGCCGACGGCATCATCGACCTGGCCATCTGCGCGGTGCAGACCGACGCCCTGGCCGCTCACGGCCTCGAGGCACGGCTGGTCGGCGCGGACCGGCTCCTGGCGATCTCCACCTGCGCGGGCACCTCCGCCGTGCGGGCCAAGGACACCGTCGTGCTGGTGGACGCCGACACCGCCGCCTGGGGCTCCTGGAACCGCTACGCCGAGGCGTTCGCCCGGGACACCGGCGCCCGCGTCGTGCGCATCGACGACGGCGGCATCACCGGCCGGGCCTTCTTCGACCACGTACGCCGGCTCCGCGTCCCCGTCATCAACTCGGCCAAGGGCCAGACCACACAGTTGCCCCCCGACCTTCACCCGCGCAGGGTGGTCGACCCGGCACCGTACTGGGCCTGGGCCCTCGTCTCCCGGCGCGACGAGACCCGTACGGCCGTGCGGGCCACCGTCGAGGCACTGACCCACGACGTCGGCGGCCTCAGTCTGGACGCCGACAGGGCCTGGCTGCCGCCCGGCGACCCGTTCAGCGCCGCCGGGCCGACTGGCCCGAATCCTTCGGATACGGCGACGACGGCGTGACCGTCTCGTGCCGCCGCACGCCTGTGACCGGTTTCATGGCACCCACCGGGGCCCGGCCCCGCCCGCGGACTCGGTCGCGATGTGCTCGTCATCCGAGCATGGCGGGAAGGGCCGGTCTTCGGTGAGGCGCCGAATCAGCCGGTGATGCTGGCCTCTCCGGTCTCGATGTGGCCGACGAACCGCTGCGACCAGGCTGCGTCGCAGTTGGCCGTGACCGTCACGTCGTACCAGCCGCTGCTTTCCTTCAGCGGGTTCACCGTCCACTCCTCCTCGCTGTGAGGAGCGACCCGCACGGTGTGCGGCTTGCCCGAAATGTAGTGGTTGTGCGTGATCGTGAACGTCACGTGCGACTTCCCGCGGTTGCTCAGCCGCAGCGTCAGCTCCGGCTTCGTGGTCGCCTTGCCGTCGTAGTAGTCCGCCTCGACGACGAGGTCCTTGCCCGCGGTGGTGACGTCGCCGACGAACCGGCGCAGGAACCGGTTCGGCCCGGTGACGGTGATGTCGTACGCGCTGTCGTCGGCGGACGCGCCCACGGCGCCGGTCCCGGCCGCCGTCGCGTGGGCCGCGACGGTGTACTGGCCCGGGAACGCGGCCGGGTACTGCGCGAGCGTCGGGATCGCGGCCCGGTTGTTGTAGACGGCGAAGTGGCTCGCCTTGGTCGCGAACGGAGCCACGTTGCTGAACTTCAGGTTCGCCACGACGCCGGACGTCCCGCTGGTGAACCCGGCCAGGTTGGCGTTCGGCTGGTACGGCAGCGGGCGCGCCCGCCTGGTGCCCGCCTCCTGAGTCGGCATCGTGTTGTCGCCCGGCAGCGGGGTGTACCGAGTCTCCGGGATGAGCGCCCCGGTGGCCGGAAGGAGCGGCATGCCGTAAACCGGCTTGTCGAAGTCGAAGGCGTTCGTGAGGTCGCCGCAGACCTTGCGCCGCCAGTCGCTGATGTTGGGCGAGATGGCCGGCTTGCCGAGCGCGGAGGTCCACTTCTCCATGAACTGGATGACCGATGTGTGGTCGGAGACCTCCGAGGTCACCCAACCGCCGCGCGTCCAGGGCGAGATGAGGATGAGCGGCACGCGGAAGCCGAGTCCGACGGGGAGCGGAGCCGTGACACCGTACGCGGCCATGGTGCCGGAGACGAACTCGTCCTCCTCGCCCGGCGCCGGCATGGGCGGCGGGACGTGGTCGAACTGGCCGTCGTTCTCGTCGTAGTTGATGATGACCAGGGTCGAGTTGAACACGTCCGGGTCGGCGTTGAGGGCCTCGAGGACGCCGCGGAGGAAGTACGCACCGTTGCTCGGCGCCGTGACCGGGTGCTCGGAGAAGAACTGGTTGTTCACGACCCAGTTCACCTGCGGCAGCGTGCCGCCCAGCACATCGGCGCGGATCGCGGCGATGAGGTTGTCGGCGTTGCCCGACAGCCCGGTGATCGGCTCGGGGACGTTCTTCACGCCGTTGTCGTAGAAGACGTTGCCCGGAGCGGCGGTCCCGCCCTGGGTGGGGTCGAGCTTGGCGAAGGTGTTGAAGTACTCCAAGCCGTTGTCGCCGTAGTCGTCGGCGCACTGGTAGACCCGCCAGCTGACACCCGCCGTCTGGAGCGTCTCGGCGTAGGACTCCCAAGGCAGGAACTTGCCGCGCTCGTCGCCGCCGTCGCTGGCGGTGAAGGTGCCGTGCTTCTTGTTCGCGTTGATCGAGCCGCTCCACAGGTAGGTGCGGTTGGGCCCGGTCGCGCTGAGCACGGAGCAGTGGTACGCGTCGCCGACCGTGTACGCGTCAGCGAGGGCGTAGTGGAACGGCAGGTCGCGACGGTCCATGTAACCCAGCGTGGTCGGGCCGCCCTTGGAGTAGTACCAGCCCGTCATCAGCCCGCCGTACCAGGCGCCGTGCTGGTCGGTCCAGCCGTGGCTGGTGCCGCCGTAGTTGGCGGCGCCGAGCTCGGGGCTCGGCGGCGTCGCTCCATTCCAGGTCTTCGCTCCGCTCAGCCGCCACGGGTACTGCGTGGCTGCCCCGGCGGTCAGCGGGGTTACCGGCTGCTCCCAGACGGTCTTGCCACCCGGCAGCGTGATGGTGGAGCGGTCACCGAAACCGCGGACTCCCTTGAGGGCGCCGAAGTAGTGATCGAAGCTCCGGTTCTCCTGCATGATCACGACGACATGCTTGATGTCACGGATGTCACCGTGCGCATGCCCGTGCCCATGGCCGTGCTCGTGGCCGTCATGGCCGTGATCATCGCCGTGGTCATGGCCGGAAGATGCGGAAGCGCTCGCACCGGGCAAGGCGGCGCCGGCGGCGGCCGCTCCAGTGACGGCAGCGGCGGTGCCGAGGAAATTTCTGCGGGACAGCTTGGACATGCTCAAGACCTCCGAGTGCAAAGACGTGCGACTCGATCCTGGCCTCGGGATCTTGACCCCAAGCGACGGGAAGTCGAAGCTGTAATTGCCGGTTGCGCAAGACCAGGGGGACAAATGCGCCGAATTCCGGCAGATGGCCGTGGCGGCGAACACCGGCCGAACGCCCGACGTCACCGTCAAGTGAGCAGTTTTGGAGAAGCGCCGGTCACCGGGCCACGCATAGCCTGACCGCCATGGACATCACCACTCACTAGACCCTCCTCCCGCATGACGACCCGGACGCCTCCCTTACCTTCCATCGCGACGCCCTCGGCCGTGAGGTGCGCAACGACGCCGGATACGGCGGGATGCGCCGGATCGGGACCGGCCCGGCACGTCGATTTCCGGGCCTCCCTTTCATCGTCGATCTCGGCGACACACACCGGGTCGCTGCGACCCACTACTTCAGGAGTGACCATGACCGGCTCTTCCACTCAGGGGATCAAGACCGTGCTGCATCCCGTGTCCGACCTGGCGGCGGCCAAGGCGGTGTACGCCGCCCTGCTCGGCGTACCGCCGCAGACCGACGAGTCCTACTACGTCGGCTTCGAGGCCGAGGGCCAGCACATCGGACTGGTGCCGAGTGGTGGACCGCAGGGCATGACCTCACCGGTGGCCTACTGGCACGTGCCGGACATCGAGGCGAAGCTGGCCGAGGTGACCGCCGCGGGGGCCACCGTGAAGGAGCCCGCGCACGACGTCGGCGGCGGCCGCCTGGTGGCCACCGTCACCGACCCCGACGGCAACGTCCTCGGGCTGCTTCAGGACCGCTGAGCGCCGGCCCCCGCCGGGACCGCCGATCGGGTAGACAGTGGACCGTTGCCTCGACCGCGCCGACGAAGGAAACCAGACATACTGCTCGAAGCCGGTCGGATCAAGCCAGGCGACGCCGATGGAGGCCGCGAAAGCGGGCCCGCCCAACAGATGGAGAGACGATGAGCATGGCCACGAGCGCGGACACGCAGTCGTCTGCGCCGCACGTTGCCGACAGCCACGATCTGATCCGCGTGCACGGCGCACGCGAGAACAACCTCAAGGACGTCAGCGTCGAGATCCCGAAGCGCCGGCTGACGGTGTTCACCGGCGTCTCCGGCTCGGGCAAGAGCTCTCTGGTGTTCGGCACGATCGCCGCGGAGTCGCAGCGGATGATCAACGAGACGTACAGCACCTTCGTACAGGGCTTCATGCCGACGCTGGCGCGGCCCGAGGTCGACGTACTCGACGGGCTGACGACCGCGATCATCGTCGATCAGGAGCGGATGGGCGCCGACCCCCGCTCCACGGTCGGTACCGCCACTGACACCAACGCGATGTTACGGATCGTTTTCAGCCGGCTCGGGCAGCCGCACATCGGCTCGCCCAAGGCGTTCTCCTTCAACGTCGCCTCGATCAGTGGAGCAGGCGCGGTCACAATGGAGCGCGGCGGCCAGACCGTGAAGGAGCGGCGCAGCTTCAGCATCACCGGCGGCATGTGTCTGCGCTGCGAAGGCCGGGGCTCGGTCACCGACTTCGACCTGACCCAGTTCTACGACGACAGCAAGTCGCTCAACGAGGGTGCGTTCACGATCCCCGGCTACAGCATGGACGGCTGGTACGGCCGCATCTTCAGCGGCTGCGGCTTCTTCGACCCGGACAAGCCGATCAGCAAGTTCACGAAGAAGGAACTCCACGACCTGCTCCACAAGGAGCCGACCAAGATCAAGGTCGACGGCATCAACCTGACCTACGAGGGCCTGATCCCGAAGATCCAGAAGTCGATGCTCTCCAAGGACGTCGACTCGCTGCAGCCGCACATCCGCGCGTTCGTGGAGCGGGCGGTCACCTTCACCGTCTGCCCCGAGTGCGACGGCACCCGGCTCAGTGAGGGGGCCCGCTCATCGAAGATCAAGGGGATCAGCATCGCCGACGCCTGCTCGATGCAGATCAGCGATCTCGCCGTGTGGGTCCGCGACCTCGACGAGCCGTCAGTGGCGCCGCTGCTGGCCAAGCTGGCGCACACCCTCGACTCGTTCGTGGAGATCGGGCTGGGCTACCTCTCGCTCGACCGGCCGGCGGGCACGCTGTCGGGCGGGGAGGCGCAGCGCACCAAGATGATCCGCCACCTCGGGTCCTCGCTCACCGACGTCACCTACGTCTTCGACGAGCCCACCATCGGACTGCACCCCCATGACATCCAGCGGATGAACGGCCTGCTGCTGCGGCTGCGGGACAAGGGCAACACGGTGCTCGTCGTGGAGCACAAGCCGGAGACGATCGCGATCGCCGACCACGTCGTCGACCTCGGCCCCGGCGCCGGCACCGCCGGCGGCGAGGTGGTGTTCGAGGGCACCGTCGGCGGGCTGCGGGCCGGCGGCACGCTGACCGGGCGGCACCTGGACGACCGGGCCTCCTTGAAGCCGTCGGCGCGGACACCGTCGGGAGTGCTGGAGGTGCGCGGCGCCGACGCTCACAACCTGCGGGACGTCGACGTCGACATACCGCTCGGCGTGCTGGTGGTGGTGACCGGCGTGGCCGGATCGGGAAAGAGCTCGCTGATCCACGGCTCGGTGTCGGGGCGGGACGGAGTGGTGTCAGTCGACCAGGGCGCGATCCGCGGATCTCGACGGAGCAACCCGGCGACGTACACCGGACTGCTCGACCCGATCCGCAAGGCGTTCGCGAAGGCCAACGGCGTGAAGCCGGCGCTGTTCAGCGCCAACTCCGAAGGTGCCTGCGCCGGCTGCAACGGCGCCGGCGTCATCTACACCGACCTGGCGATGATGGCCGGCGTCGCCACCACCTGCGAGGAGTGCGAGGGCAAGCGGTTCCAGGCCGAGGTCCTGGAGTACAAGTTCGGCGGGAAGGACATCAGCGAGGTGCTCTCGATGCCGGTCATCGAGGCCGAGGCGTTCTTCGGCGACGGCGAGGCGAAGACGCCGGCGGCGCACAAGATCCTCACCCGGCTCGCCGACGTCGGCCTCGGCTACCTCAGCCTCGGCCAGCCGCTCACCACGCTGTCCGGCGGCGAGCGGCAGCGGCTCAAGCTGGCCACCCACATGACCGAGAAGGGCGGCGTCTACGTCCTCGACGAGCCGACCGCCGGCCTGCACCTCGCCGACGTCGAACAGCTGCTCGGCCTGCTCGACCGGCTCGTCGACTCCGGCAAGTCGGTCATCGTCATCGAGCACCACCAGGCGGTCATGGCGCACGCCGACTGGATCATCGACCTCGGCCCCGGCGCCGGCCACGACGGCGGCCGGATCGTCTTCGAGGGAACGGCCGCCGACCTCGTCGCCGCCCGCTCCACCGTCACCGGCGAGCATCTCGCGGCCTACGTCGGCGCCTGACCGCGGCCCTCCCGGCCTCGTCGACGGCGGGAGGGTTCGCTCCTTTCCTCACTTCAGTCGACTTCGCTCGCTTCGACGATGGGCAGGTCGTAGGTGCGGCGGACACTGTTCCCCATCCGGCGGATATCGGTGCCGTAGACGTGCAGGGACACGCCGACCGACGAGCCCGGGTTGGTGACGCGGTGGATGTCGCCGGGAGGGGCGAAGCCGCTCACCGTCCCCGCCTGGTGGGTGCGGGTACCGGTCGGCAGCAGGGTCCGGCCGCTTTCGTCGAGGCTGAACCGCTCCTCGTGCTCGGCGCCGGCGACGACCGCGACGGCACACCAGGTCGTGTGGTCGTGGACGCTGGTCGCCTGCCCGGGCTGGAAGATGATCGCGACGACGGAGAAGCTGCCGTCGGGCTCGACATGAAGTACCTGGCTCCGGTCACTCCCCCGGCGTGCCCGGGCCGGGACCTCCCGCAGAACCTCGTCGGCCGGGGGGAGCTTCCCGCTCAGATCGGCGACCACGGCGTCGACCACGGCCTGCCAGTCGGCCGGGACCCGGGTCGCGGCGCGGATCGCGGCGTACATCGGTTCCAGTGAGGAGAGCGATTCCGGACCGGTCGCGGTGGCACGAGCAGTGGTCTGCATGGCTTGCCCCAGGTGTCCTCGTGGTCGGTTGATGCGACAGTAGGCCGGGCAGGCGGCTCTGTGTAAGGTCCGGTTCCATGGCAGTTGAGTGGTCCGGTTCGACCCCGGAGGTCTTCATCCGGCTGGATCGCCAGAGCCCCGAGACGCTGGGCTCGCAGATGCGGAACGCCCTGAGAACAGCGGTCCGCGAGGGACGGCTGCACATGGGTGAGCGGCTGCCCTCGTCCCGAAGGCTCGCGGCGGACCTCGGCGTCTCCCGCGGCCTGGTGCAGGCGACCTACGAGCAACTGGAGGCCGAGGGTTACCTGCAGGCCTTCGGCGGCTCGGCGACGCGGGTCGCGTTCAGCCCGCAGGCGACCCGCGTCCCATCACCGAAGCCCCCGCCCGCCGCCAGGATGGAGATCGACTTCGCGCCGGGACGCCCCGACCTGAACAGCTTCCCGGCGCGCGACTGGTTGTGGGCATGTGGGGAGGCCACCCGGACGGCCTCCGCCCGTGACATGGGGTACGACGATCCGCAGGGCTCGATCAGGCTGCGCCGGGTCATCGCGTCGTACCTGCAACGTGTTCGCGGAGCGTTCGCAGACGCGGACGACCTGGTGATCTGCAGCGGCTTCACCCAAGGAACCGCCCTGACCCTGGCCGCACTGCGAGACGCGGGCGTCACCTCGGTCGCCGTCGAGGACCCGGGTCACCTGGACATGCCCGTCCTCGTCCGCCGGGCGGGCCTGAACCCGGTCTTCGTCCCCGTCGACGACCGGGGCCTGGTCGTCGACGAACTCGCCAGGACGAAGGCGACCGCGGTCATCGTCACGCCGGCCCACCAGACCCCGACCGGTGTGGTCCTCACCCCAGAGCGGCGGCTGGCACTGTTGCAGTGGGCCGAGCAGGTGGGCGGAGTGGTGATCGAGGACGACTACGACTCGGAGTTCCGCTACGACAAGCAGCCCGTCGGATCACTCCAGGGCCTCGCGGCGGATCGCGTCGTGAGTGTCGGATCGGTCAGCAAGTCTCTCGCTCCCGCGATCAGACTTGGGTGGGTGTCGGCTCCTCGGCACCTGAGTGCACGGATCGCCGAGGAGAAGCACCGGTGCGACCGCGGCTCTCCTGCCCTCGACCAGCTCGCCCTGGCCCGGCTGATCGAGTCGGGCCGGTTCGATCGCCATCTGCGCCGCATGCGCGGCGTCTACGCCGCGCGGCGCGGTGAACTGGTCGAAGCGATCGGCGAGCACGCTCCCGGCCTCGAGCTGACGGGGCTCGCCGCCGGCTTCCACGCCGTCGCCCACCTCCCCAGGGGAGCCGACGAGGCGGAGATCGTCCACGCCGCGGCCCGGCGCTCGGTCGGGCTGCAGGGGCTCGGCCGATACCGATCGCCGTACGGCGAGGGCCCGCCGGGGATCGTGTTCGGTTTCGGAGACGTCAACGAGGACGCGATCAGACGCGGGATCGCCGCCATCGGCGACCTGCTGCGGCAGGGATGAGACGCGCGGCGGCATCGGCGTCTCGGACCCGACGGCTGGTTCGCCGGGTTCGAAGTCCCTCCAGCAGGGCCGGCAGGTCAGGGCACCAGGTAGGTGCTGTCCCGGGCGTCGGTGACGGCCATGTGACCGGGTGCGTGGCCGATGGCGAACGGCGGCCGTGACCGCATGACCGCGGCCTGAGGTGTCACCCCACAGGCCCAGAAGACCGGCAGCTCACCGGCGCGCACCTCCACCGCGTCCCCGAAGTCCGGCCGGTCGAGGTCCGCGATGCCCAGCACGGCTGGATCGCCCACATGCACCGGGGCGCCGTGGACGGCCGGGTAACGCGAGGTGATCCGGACGGCGGACGGCACCAGCCCGGCGGGGATCGGGCGCATCGACACCACGAGGGGACCGGACAGCTCGCCCGCCGGGCGGCACGGGCGGTCCGTCCGGTACATGGGCACGTTCGTCCCCGCCTCGATGTGGCGCACCGGCACGCCGGCCTCCAGCAGCGCCGCCTCGAAGGTGAAGCTGCAGCCGATGAGGAAGCAGACGAGGTCGTCGCGCCAGTAGGACGTCACGTCGGCGACCTCGGCGACCTGCTCGCCGTGCCGGTAGACACGGTAGGCGGGCAGGTCGGTGCGCAGATCGCCGTCGAAGATCGACGCGAAGGTCTCCCCCGGCTCGGTGACGTCCAGCACCGGGCACGACCGCGGGTTGCGCTGCGCGAACAACAGGAAGTCGTACGCCCGGTCTCTCGGCAACGCGATCAGGTTGGCCTGGGTCCATCCCGCGGCCCAACCCGAGGTGGGCGTGACGAGCCCCGCGCGAAACAACTCCCGCGCCTTCCGGGGGCTCAGCCGAGCGTGACCCGCCGGTATCCGCGCCATCCGAATCTCCTTGGATCGCCGTCCCTGCAGACGTCTTGCCCACGGGAGCCGGGTCGCATCGCCGTCCTCGTCGTACGCCCCGTCCTCCCGGCCGCGGAGCAGGGCGCCCGCCTCAGGTTTCCGGGTCGCAACAAGATCTTCACCTGGCGTTTCCCGGCTCCTACCAAGGCGGCTCGTCGCACCTACAGCGTCGAACCTGGCCTCCAGCTTGTCGCTGGATGTAAGCGGCACGTGTAGACGACGCCGCCCGTTTCATGTCAGTAAGACCTGACATTTCGTCATTCCTTCTGTCTTGCGACCGTCCTTGTGGCTCATCCCCCTGGACCCGAGCACACCCCCGGCTCGGGCCTGGAGACAGAAGGAGACGACTCGTGCGTCGAGTCACAACTGCCGTCCTCGCCGTCCTCGCCGCTTTTGCCATCACGCTGACCCTGGGCGTCGGTCCGGCGAGCGCCACCCCTCCCGGGATCCCCTCCGCGGCCACCGCGGCTTCGGAGCTGGCCTCGCTCACCGTCGCCGCCGAATCCCACGCCTCCACCTACGACCGCGCCCTGTTCCCCCACTGGATCACCCAGTCCGGCGCCTGTGACACTCGCGAGCAGGTGCTCAAGCGAGACGGCACGAATGTCGTCACCAACTCCAGCTGCTCCGCCACGTCTGGCAGCTGGCGCTCGCCCTACGACGGTGCGACCTGGACCGCCGCGTCCGACGTCGACATCGACCACATGGTGCCGCTCGCGGAGGCCTGGCGGTCCGGCGCCTGGGCCTGGACCACCGCGCGGCGGCAGGCGTTCGCCAACGACCTGTCCAGGCCGCAGCTGTGGGCTGTCACAGACAACGTCAACCAGTCCAAGGGCGACCAGGACCCCTCCACGTGGAAGCCCTCGGTGACCTCGTTCCGCTGCACGTACGCCCGGGCGTGGATCGGCGTCAAGTACTACTACGGGCTGACCTTGCAGAGCAGCGAGAAGTCCGCGTTGAGCAGCATGCTCGGCGGCTGCTGACCCCACCCCGGGCAGCCGGCGCGAGCCAGGAGAACAGGTGGCTTGCGCCGGCCCTCCCGATAATCGAGGAGCGCTTCCACTCAGGCGCTACGCGCACCCCGCGACAGCCGGCGCCGACCATCCGGACCTCACCGGTCGGGAAGATCGCGCGCCGTCGCCGCCGACTGGTCAGCGGCCGAGCGCGGCGCCCAACCGGCGAATCACCTCGGCGTCGCCCGCATCGCCGGCATCGCTGGACGGCATGTGCTCCGTGATGGCGGCTCCGACCACGTTGTCCAGGCGGGCGACCAGATCGATCAGCCGTTGTGGCGGCACCCCGTCCGGTTCGGGGTAGCCGATCGAGCCGAATTCAGCGGGATCGAGGACGTCCAGATCGACGTGGACGTACACAGGACCGGTGAGACCGTCGAGCACCTTTTCGAAGTCTTCGACGCCGTGGCGCCGAATTCCGGCCTTCTCGATGTACTCGTGTTCCGCCCGGCCGCCTGCCCGTTCTCCCGCGATTATCACCTGCTCCGGCGCCAACGGCTGCTCCGGCGTGAGCAGTGCCGGCCCTTCGCCGAGCAGCGTACGCAGCACCATCCCGTGGAACGAGCCCGACGGCAATGTCTGCGGGGTGTACAGGTCCGGGTGCGCGTCGATCCACAGGACAGTCAGCCGGTCGCCGTGCCGTACGCGGGCGGCGGCGATCGGCGCCAGGTCCACCCCGCAGTCGCCGCCCACGGTGACCACCAGATCGTCGATGCCGGCCAGGGCCTTCTGAGTCAGCCGCAGGTTCTCCACGAGCACGTCGAGCGCGCTCACCCCGGCGTCGGGTTTCCCACCCGTGTCGAGAACCGGGACGGTGACCCGGGCGTCGGCCGGAACCAGCTCGGCGGTAAGTCTGGCGCCAGCCGCGAGCCGCGGCGAAACTCCCAGCCCTGATCCTTGCCACTGTGGTACGCAGAGCACTGTGGTCATGCGGCGACTGTACGAGCCGCGACTCTCACACCGCCAGCAGGTTTCCGGCGTCGACGACAGACGACGACGTCGGCACGCCGAATCGGCGTTCACCACGATTGTCACCAGATGGAGCAAAGGGTCGGGCTCGAACATTTAGGTCAAACGATGCTTCGAACGAGGTTTCGTACCCCGCCGGCGGAGCAGGGCCCCGACAGAGACGCACCACCGGCCTGCCGGGCCTGGCAGTCCAGTGAGGGACCTCAGTACGCCGTCGACCAGCAGGCCGCGGATCGTCGGGATGTGGGCGACGAGACCGTGAGCGGAGTGAGGGGAGAACGAAATGAACGCCTTTTATGCGATCCTCGCGGCCGCGGGCCTCGTCATGGTGGGGCTGACGACGAGCGTTCGCGTCATCACACAGTTCGAACGGGGGGTCGTCTTCCGATTCGGGCGCGTGATACCCGCGATCCGCGGGCCGGGACTCGCGCTGCTCGTGCCGGTCGCCGACCGCCTGCAGAAGGTCAACATGCAGATCATCACGATGCCGGTGCCCGCCCAGGACGGCATCACCCGCGACAACGTGACGGTCCGCGTCGACGCCGTCGTCTATTTCAGGGTCGTCGATCCGGTACGCGTGTCCGTCGACGTACAGGACTACGTGTCCGCCATCGGCCAGGTCGCGCAGACCTCGCTGCGTTCGATCATCGGCAAGAGCGACCTGGACGACCTGTTGTCCAACAGGGAGCAACTCAACTCGGGCCTGGAACTGATGATCGACAGTCCGGCGCTGGGCTGGGGCGTGCACATCGACCGGGTGGAGATCAAGGATG
The DNA here is from genome assembly GCF_016863315.1 of Planotetraspora silvatica. Lineage (GTDB taxonomy): Bacteria > Actinomycetota > Actinomycetes > Streptosporangiales > Streptosporangiaceae > Planotetraspora > Planotetraspora silvatica. Next base: position 40,025 of record NZ_BOOQ01000030.1, on the reverse strand, counting down.
TGGCGCTGCCCGAGTCGATGAAACGGTCGATGTCGCGCCAGGCCGAGGCCGAGCGTGAGCGGCGGGCCCGCATCATCACCGCCGACGGCGAACTGCAGGCCTCAACGAGGCTCAGCCAGGCCGCCGAAGCGATGGCGGAGCACCCGGCCGCGCTGCAACTGCGCCTGCTCCAGACCGTCGTCGAGGTCGCTGCCGAGAAGAACTCGACGCTCGTGCTGCCCTTCCCCGTGGAACTGCTCCGGTTCCTGGAAAGGGCGACACTCTCCGAGACCGACCGGCCGGCCGAAACCGCGGTCACACCGTCCGGCCCGGCGTCCTCCGCGGACGACGACCTCTCGATTCCGCGCACGCCACACATCCCGGACCTCCGGGACATCGATCAGCCGGCGCCGTTCGGCGGACGATCCACCAGGTAGGCCGTCCCCGGCGTCGCCCGGCGTCACCCAGAGGATCTTCAGAGGCGGGGGACGGCGTGGTCAGTCGCGGGCGTGTGCGTCGAGGATGTGGGCGACGGCCTCGGTCACCTGCTCGGCGAACTCGATGTTCAGCCATTCGTCGGGCACGTGCATGTTCGAGTCCGCCCCCAGCGCGCCGGTGACGACGAACTGCGCGTTCGGATAGCGCCTGCTGAGCATCTCCATGAACGGGATCCCGCCGCCGATACCGATTCTGCGGCACGGCTCGCCGAAAACCTGATCGCCGATCTCCTCCAGCGCCGCGGCCAGCCAGGGCGCGGTCACCGGGGCCTGCCAGCCGTTCAGCAGCAGGAAGTCGCCCACCTCGACCTGGGCGCCGTACGGCACCTCGCTCGTGAGGGTCTTCACCAGCGCGGCTCGCGCGACCTCGGCGTCGACCGTCGGCGGCGTACGGAAGCTCAGCCGCAGGGACGTCGACGCGCGCAGCACGGCTCCCGCCACCGCGGGGTCGGGGAGCCCGGCAGCGCCGATCACCGACAGCGTCGGCCGCCAGGTGTTGTTGAGAATGAGTTCGACGTCATCGTCCGAGGCCGCTCGCATCCCCTCGACCAGTCGATACCGGCGCTCGGCGGCTCCCGGCTCCAGCGCGGCGAGTGCCTCGGCCTCGGCCCGCCGCTCCTCGGGGATGGGCACGTTCATCTCGGGGACGGTGACCTCGCCGGTCACGGGGTCCTCCACCCGGTCGAGCAACTGGCGCATGACACGGAAGGAACTCGGCACGATGCCGCTGGCGAGACCGGAGTGCGCGGACGTCTCGAGGACCCGCACCGTGACGGTCGCCTGGACCACGCCACGCAGGCTCTCGGTCAGCCACATCCGCTCGTAGTCGCCGCCGCCACCGTCCAGACAGACCACCAGGGACACCTCACCGAGGCGGTCGGACAGATGCTCCAGGTACGCGGGCAGGTCCGGGCTGCCGGACTCCTCACCGGTCTCCAGCAGCAGGACCGCCCGGGCGTGCCGGCCACCCGCCGCCTGGATGGCGGTCAGCGCGGTCGTCGCCGCGTAGCCCGAGTACCCGTCGTCGACCGCGCCGCGACCGTAGAGCCGTCCATCACGCAGCACCGCCTGCCACGGGCCCAGCCCGTCCGACCAGTCGCCGAGCGGGGGCTGCTTGTCGAGGTGACCGTAGAGCACCACGGTGCCGCGTGCCGTGGCGCCGGCGGTCGCGGGCACGTCCGCGAGAAGCAGCGGGGCGTGGCCGTCGAGCTGGACGACTTCGCACTGGGCGCCGGGCAGGCCACGCGACGCGATCCAGTCTCGCATGTGGTCGGCGGCGGCTCGCAGATGGCCGTTCCGCTCCCAGTCGGCGTCGTACGCGGGCGACAACGCGGGTATCTCAACCAGCCCGGAGAGGCTGGACAGCACGTCTTCGTCCCAGCTCTTGATGACCGCTTCATGAACGCTGCCAGAATCCATAGCCGAAATCATGGCACCCGATGCCGACCAAGGCTCCGCCGGGCGCAATGCACTGAGAAGTCCTCAGACAGTGATCGGTGACCGGCTGACAGCGCGACGATCAAGCCGATCGCGGCGAGGCCGGCGCCGACCAGAGCGCAGGACGTCCATCCCCATCCCGAGGCGATCGCCACGCCGCCCAGCCAGACCCCGCCCGCGTTGGCGAGATTGAACGCCGAGTGGTTGGAGGCCGACGCCAGCGTGGGCGCGTCGGAGGCGAAGCGGATGACCATGGTCTGCAGGGGCGCGGTCATGAGGAAGCCGGCGGCGCCGAGCAGGACGACCATGACCATCGCCGCCCAGGTGATGTGGGCGGTGAAGAAGAAGGCGACCAGCACGACGGCGAGGCCGCCGAGGCCGGCGTACGCGGTGGGCCAGGGGGCGCGGTCGGTCAGCGGCCCGGCGGCGGCCACGCCGATGGTCATGCCGACGCCGCACAGGGCGAGCACCCACATGACCGAGGACTCCTCCAGCCCCATCACATGCGTGGTGAGGGAGGCGAGGTAGGCGTAGGTCGCGAACACTCCGGCGAAGCCGAAGACCGCGGTGGCAGACCGGAGATGACACGTCCGGCCACCAGCCAGCCGAAGTTCGGCGCGAGCGCGGAGAGCAGGCTGCCGACGACGAAGACGCACATCACCATGACCAGCAGATGCTTACGCGACATCCGTACGCCGACGACGGCGAGCAGCGGCGCGCCGACGACGACGCCGATCGCGTACGCGGAGACGAGATTGCCGGCGGCGGGCACCGAGGTGTGCAGGTCCGCCGCCACGTTGGGCAGCAGGCCCATGATGACGAACTCGGTGGTCCCGATTCCGAAGGCGCTGATCGCCAGCGCGAGGAGTGCCAGAGGCATGGACGAGCCTTTCGGCGTGAACGGTGTGAGAAGAGGGGCGCGACATTCGTGACCGGGCCTGGAGGCGGACGTGCTCCGACGCCTTCGGCGTTCGGGACCGGTCCGGCGAGGGTCGCCGGGTCAGCCCATGCCGAGGCGCCCTCCGGCGACTTCCAGGACCACTCCCGTGATGTAGCCGGCGCGTTCTGACGCGAGGAAGACGACGGCTTCCGCGATCTCCTCGGGCTCGGCGATGCGGCCCATGGCGGTGGTCGCCGCGATCGTCTTGAGGGTGGCGGCGTCCATGTCGTCGGTCCCCGGTGTGCGGGTGGGGCCGGGTGCCACGGCGTTGACGCGCACGCCCTTGTCGGCGTACTCGGCGGCCCAGACCTCGGTCAACTGCTCCAGGGCGGCCTTGGAGGCTGAGTACATGCCGGTGCCCTTGGTCACCACCGCGGCGGCCAGGGTGCTGACGTTGACGATGGATCCGCGGCCGCGCCGGACCATGCCGGGGGCGAGAGCGCGCACAAGCAGATAGGGAGCCTTGGTGTTGAGGTCCATGTGCAGGTCGAACAGCTCGTCGGTCATCTCCGACGTGGGCAGGAACCTGTAGATGCCCGCGTTGTTGATCAGGATGTCGACCTCACCCGCTTCCTCGGCCAGGCGCAGCACGTCGTTGCCGTCGGTGAGGTCCGCCTGAATGAAGCGGGCCGTCCCTCCGCCGGCCTCTATCGCGGCGACGACCTCGGCTCCGCGCCGGGGATCGCGGCCGTGCACCACGACCTCGGCGCCCTCCCGCGCCAACTGGACGGCTACGGCCCGGCCGATGCCTGCGGTGGCACCGGTGACGAGTGCGGTGAGTCCGGACAGTTCCATGTCGTTTCCAATCAGGGGTGAGTCGAGTGGCGCTCGGCTCACGTGGCGATGTCCCCTCGCGCGGGGCTGCACCGTCGGCGCCGGATCACCGCTGGAAGCGGACTCGCCGGCCGTCGGCACAGGCCGCGGTGCGTGCCGTATATGACGAAGGACCCTTCATCATCTATTGCACCTGGACCATTGATGGAAGCATCGGTCCGCTCTCATTGGAATGTCAATTCCAGTCGATGACCTGCGGCGATTCACCTGCGGTGGACGACGGTGGGCCGAGCCGCACATGCGGCCCAGGACAAAGATCAGGCGCCGAAGCTGCGGATGTATGCGAGGACCGCATCCAACGCGGCGGCCAGGTGCTCGGGATCGCGATGGATCTGTGTCAGCAGGACGCCGCCCTGTAGCGCCGCGAGCAGCGCCGCAGCCAGCCGGTCCGGGTCGGCGTCCGGGCGCAGTTCGCCACGCTCGCGCATGCTGTGCAGGCCGGAGCGGATCGGCTCCAGCCACCGCGTGAAGGCCGCCGCCAGGTACTCCCGGGCTTCAGGGCTGGACTCGACCAACTCGCCGGCGAGCGCGCCCAGCTCACAACCCCCGGCACAGCCGTGCTCGATCTGCAGGGCGATCCGCTGGTCGCGCCAGCTCTGCAGGGCGGCGAAGCTGTCCAAGTGATCCAAGTAGGGCTGCTGGCGTTCGAGGGTGGCATCGGTCTGGTAGGTGATGACGGCGCGAACCAGGCCCCGTTTGTCGCCGAAGTAGTGATAGACCTGCGAGGCGCTCACGCCCGCGGTCTCCATGACGTCCTCCATGGTGGTGCGTGCGGCGCCACGCTCGGCCATCAAGTCGGCGGCGGCCTGGAGGATGCGGTCCTTCGTGGCCCGCCCCTGCGCGGTCAGCCGCGGTGCCGACGCCGGCTTTCGGAGGGTCCGGGCCATGGAGGCCACGTTACGCGCCCGGCCGGCGCCGTACGGAGCCGCCGTTCCCCACCGATGCCTTCATAATTGAAGGACCCTGCATTCATGCGACGTAGAGTGACCGGCAGGAAGCGATGGAAGGCAGGTGAGACAGCGGACATGACCCAGCAACCCGTTGCCCGGACACCGCGCTCGGCGCAGCCCCGCGGACCGCAGGAGGCGGCGCCGGGCACGCTCAGCTTCCACCTCAAGCGCGCGGAGCAGGCGATGATCGCCCGCAAGGCCAAGGCGGTGCGCGCTCTGGACCTGACCGAACCCCAGTGCAAGGTCCTCGGTTACCTCGCGGACGGTGCCGCCAAGTCCTGCACCCAGCTTTCCCGAGAAGCGCTGGTCACCTCCCAGACCATGACCGGCATCGTGAAGAACCTCGAGAGCAAGGGGCTGGTCACGCGCCATGCCTCCCCCGACCACAGCCGCGTGATGCTGGTATCCCTGACCGCCACCGGTGCCGAGCGCGCCGCCGCCGCCGGCGACCTGTCTCGAAGCGTTGAAACCAGCCTGCGCCAAGCGGTGACAGAAGAGGACTACGCCCAGTTGCTCCGATTGCTCAACCGTGTCGCCGAAATCGCCCCCGGGCTCCCCCTCGACGCCTGACACCGACCTCACAGTTCGGCGCGGCGCCTCGTCGCCGTCCACGGCCGGATCTTCTCGGGGTTGCGTACTGCCCAGATGTGCTTGATCCGGTCGCCGGCGACGGCGAACGCCGCGACCACCACGGTGACGCCATCTCGCTGAGCCACCAGACCGGGCTGACCGTTGACCGTACGCTCCAGGATCGTCATGTCGGGCGCCCAGCCGGCGAGGGCGACGGCGTAGCGCGCGACCTGCTCGGCGCCTTCGATCGGGCGGAGCACGGCGCTGACCAGGCCGCCGCCGTCGGCGATCACCGTGGCGTCGGGGTCGAGGAGGCCGATGAGGGCGTCGATGTCCTTGGCCTCCCATGCCTGCTTGAAGTCCCTGACGATGTCGGCCTGCCGGGCTGCCGGAGTCGCGGGATCCTGTGCGGCGCGAATGCGACGACGGGCCGAGGAGGCCAACTGGCGGCATGCCGCCGGCGTACGGCCGACGATCTCGGCCACTTCGGCGAAGGAGTGGCAGAAGACGTCGTGCAGGATGAGCGCGACGCGCTCGGCCGGGGTCATCGATTCGAGCACGACGAGGAAGGCCATGGTGATCGACTCGTCCAGGGTGACCCGGTCGGCCGGGTCGGCCGTGGTGCCGTCCGGCTGCCCGTTGATCCACCCGGCACGGTCGGGCAGCGGCTCCGGAATCCATTCGCCCACGTAGCGCTCCCGCCGGGCCCGCGCCGAGCCGAGCAGATCGAAGCAGATGTGACTGGCGACCTTCGTCAACCAGGCGCCGGGGACTTCGATTGCCTCCTGCTGTTGCGGGGACATGACGTACCAGCGGGCGTAGGTCTCTTGTACGACATCCTCAGCGTCGGCCAGGGAGCCGAGGAGCCGGTACGCGAGATTGATCAGCTGACGCCGCTCGCTCATGATCGCGCTCAGGCTCGGATCGGGCCGGCCGTGTCCCGGCTCGGATGCGGTGGTCATGGTGTCGGCGACTCCCTTGGTCGAATCCTGCCCTCACTTGTTCGACGAGACACCACACCGAACTGTGAGGTGGCGCGTCGCCTCACATTCCCAGCGGTTGTGTCGTCGGGCTACCGAGGCGTCGTCCAGCGCAGGAAAGAAGACGAACAGGCTCAGGAATGGGGAGGGCGACCGTGACCCGGCCGGGTGGCCGGCAGGGCCAGCACGGCTCGGGCGAACGCGTCCCCTCGTTCGCCGTAGCCGGTGAACATGTCCAGCGAAGCGGCGGCCGGAGCCAGCAACACGGTGTCCCCGGAGGCGGCGAGGCGGGCGGCTTCGGTGACGACACGCTCCATCACCCCGCTCTCTCGGTCAGCCACCTCGACGATGGGAACATTAGGGGCAAATCGCTCAAGAGCCTCACGAATGCGCTCGCGGTCCACCCCCAGCAGCACCGCGCCGCGCAGCCGTGACGCGGCCTGCCGGACCAGATCGTCCACCTCGGCCCCCTTGAGCTGTCCCCCCGCGATCCACACGACCGAACGGTAGGCGGCCAGCGAGGCCGCCGCGGCGTGCGGGTTCGTGGCCTTGGAGTCGTCCACGTAGTCGACTCCGTCGATGCCGGCCACATGTGCGATCCGATGTGGATCGGGGACGTGGCCGGCCAGGCCCTGCCGCACCGCGGTGGCCGGAATCCCGTGTGCGCGGGCCAGCGCGGCGGCGGCCAGCGCATTGGACACGTTGTGCGGGGCGGGCGACCGAATGTCGGCCAGCGTGGCGAGTTCCTCCGCTTCGTACGCCGAGCCGGCTGTGAACGCCCGGTCCACCAGCACGTCATCCACCACGCCCAGTCGCCCTGGACGCGGCGACCCCATGGTGAAGCCCACCCTCCGGGCACCGGAGTACGGCTCCGCGAGCCGGACCGGCCATGGGTCGTCGGCATTGAAGACGAGCACCGGGGCGCTCGCGAAGACCCGCCCCTTGGCCTGCGCGTAGGCGTCCATCGACCCGTGCCAGTCGAGATGGTCGGGCGCCACGTTGAGCACCGCCGCGGCCCTCGGCGCCAGGCTGGACGACCAGTGCAGCTGGAAACTGGACAACTCCACCGCGAGTACGTCGTACGGGCCGTCGACGGCCTCGATCACAGGCGTGCCGACGTTCCCGACGGCGAGCGCCCTGTGGCCCGCGGCGGCGAGCATGGCGGTCAGCATGCGGACCGTCGTGGTCTTTCCGTTGGTGCCGGTCAGCGCCAGCCAGGGCGCGGCGCCGCTGGAGCGCAGCCGCCAGGCCAGCTCGACTTCGCCGATCACTTCGATGCCGGCCCCGGTCGCGGCGGTGAGCGCGGGGTGGTCGGGTCGCCAGCCCGGCGAGGTGACCACAAGCGATACACCCTCGGGCAGGCGCGGAGGCCCGAACCTGACCCGTACGCCGAGCCCGGCGAGGTCCGCCGCGGCGGCGCGTTGCGCCTCGCCGTCCCGCGACTCCAGCACGATCACCTCACATCCGGCCTCGGCCAGACGGCGCGCGGCGGCCCGCCCGGAGATCCCGAGACCGGCCACGCAAACCAGGCCGGCCGTCCCACCGTCGGCGAGGACCCCCTCCATGTCGGTCCTTTCACTTCTTCGGTCGATGTCGGCTCCCGGTGACCGGCGAACCTCGCCGCTCCGCCACCGGGGCACGCCAGCCTAGGACCCCGTCGTCGGTCCTGTTCCGCCATGCCACCGCACGGAAAAGGCCGGCTCCGACCCGAAATGCGAGCGCAGCGGCGGTATCCCGGCCGAGGAGCCTCACCAGGTGATACTCCGCCGATACACAATGAAGCGGACATTGATGTGCCATTCGGACACGGCTGGTACCTCCGATGCGCACAGTGGCTGATGTGCGCAACAACCGCGTACCGGTCATCTGGAGAGCAGCCGGAAGTCCGCGTGGCCGCGGGCTCCCCGTCATCGACCCGGCACCGACCCGGCACCGACCCGGCACCGACCCGGCACCGACCCGGCACCGACCCGGCACCGAAGCCGGGCGACGTGTCGCAGACACCGCTTCCCGGCCGACCGTCACCGCACCCTGTAAGGATCCGCCTCGTATGACCGTGCCCGCGATCGAATTCAAGCCGGCCTCCCGTCCGCTCTCGGCAGAGCGGAGAGAGGAAGTCCTCACCAGTCCCGGCTTCGGCCACCACTTCACGGACCACATGGTGACGATCACGTGGACTGAAGGCGCCGGCTGGCACCCCGCCCGGCTCGTGCCCTACGGACCGCTGCCGATCGATCCGGCGAATTTGACGCTGCACTACGCCCAGACCGTCTTCGAAGGACTGAAGGTCCATCGAAGGCCCGACGGCGGTCTGGCGGCCTTCCGGCCGGAGGAGAACGCCAGACGCTTCCAGGCGTCCGCCCATCGCATGGCCATGCCTGAACTGCCGGTGGAGACCTTCATCGCGGCCTGCGAAGCACTCGTCAGGCAGGACCGGGCGTGGGTGCCCTCGCGCCCCGGGCATTCCCTGTACCTGCGGCCGTTCATGTTCGCCACCGAATCGGGGCTGGGCGTCAGGGCCGCGCGGGAGTTCCTCTTCGTCGTGATCGCCTCACCGACGGACGGCTACTTCGCCGGCGAAATCCGGCCTCTGTCGGTCTGGGTGGCCGAGGAATACGTACGGGCCGTTCCCGGTGGCACCGGGGCCGCCAAGACGGGAGCCAACTACGCCGCCTCTCTCATGGGTCAGGCACAGGCCGTCGCGCAGGGTTGCGACCAGGTGGTCTGGCTGGACGCCCTGGAGCGGCGCTGGGTGGAGGAGATGGGCGCGATGAACCTGTTCTTCGTCCACGGGGAACGGATCGTCACTCCCGAACTGACCGGCTCCCTGCTGCCGGGCATCACCCGCGCCTCGCTCCTGACCCTCGCCCGCGACCTCGGCTACGAGGCGGAGGAGGCTCGGATCTCCCTCCACGACTGGCGGCGCGACAGCGCGGACGGATCGCTCACCGAGGTGTTCGCCTGCGGCACGGCCGCAGGCGTCGCCCCCGTCGGGTCGGTGAAGACCGCTCTCACCCAGTGGACCGTCGGCGACGGGCGACCCGGCAAGGTGACCATGCGCCTGCGCGAGGCGTTGGGGGAAATCCAGTCGGGCGCGGCGGCCGACACCCGCGGATGGATGCGCGAAATGGCCAAGGCGGGCCACCCCGGCAGACCGGCCGACCGCTGATGCTTCCCCGCCGGACCACGCATCCGCGTGCTGCCCGGCTCTTCCCCGGCTCATCCCTTTCCTCAAGGAGACTCCCCATGTCCCCCGGCGTTCCCGCCCTTCCCCCGAACCTGCGCCGGCCGCACTTCATCGGCATCGGCGGTGCCGGGATGTCGGGCATCGCGAAGATACTCGACCGACGCGGCGCTCGAGTGACGGGCAGCGACGCGCACGAGTCCGACTCCGCCGAAGCCTTGCGCGGCCACGGTGTCCCCGTCCGGACCGGGCACGACGCCGCGAACCTCCCGGCGGACGCGTCCAGTGTGGTCGTCTCCAGCGCCATCCCCGCCGACAACCCCGAACTGTGCCGGGCCACGGAGCTCGACATTCCCGTCGTGCACCGCTCCCAGGCCCTGGCCGCCTTGATGGAGGGCCACCGGGCGATCGCGGTCGCCGGCACCCACGGCAAGACGACCACCACGTCGATGCTGGCCGTTGCGCTCACCGTGATGGGCGTCGATCCGTCCTACGCCATCGGCGCCGATCTCGGCGTACCCGGCTCCAACGCCCATCAGGGCGCCGGCGAGATATTCGTCGCCGAGGCCGACGAGAGCGACCGCAGCTTCCAGATCTACACGCCCGAGGTCGCGGTCGTGCTGAACGTGGAGTTCGAGCACCACGCGAACTACGCCTCACTGGAGGAGATCTACGAGTCCTTCGAGGCCTTCACCGACCGGATCACCTCGACCGGGTCACTGGTGATCTCCGCTGATCACGAAGGCGCCCGGGAACTGACCCGGCGGCTCGCCGGTCGCGGCGGCCCGCGGACCCTGACATTCGGCGAGTCCCCCGAGGCCGACGTCCGCATCCTCGGCATCGTCCCGCAGGGCACGACCAGCCGGGTCACCGTTCTGGTCGGCGGCGAGCGGCTCACTTTCACGGTCTCGGTGCCCGGCCGCCACTACGCCTACGACGCGGTCGCCGCGCTGGCCGCCGGACACGCCTTCGGCCTGCCGGCTCACGAACTCGCCCCGGCCCTCGCCGCCTACACCGGTGCCAAGCGCCGTCTGGAACCGAAGGGCGAGGTCGCCGGCGTCAAGGTCGTCGACACCTACGCCCACCACCCGACCGAGATGGCGGCCGACCTGGAGGCGCTGCGCGAAACCATGGGCAGGTCACGCCTCCTCGTCGTCTACCAGCCCCACCTGTTCTCCCGCACCCTGCACCTGGGCGCCGCCATGGGCGAGGTGCTGGCCCTGGCCGACGCCTCGGTGGTCCTCGACATCTATCCCGCCCGTGAGCAGCCCATCCCCGGTGTCACCAGCGATCTGGTCGTCGACGCGGCCAAGGCGGCAGGGGCCCACGTGACCCCGGTGCACGACATGGCGAGCGCTCCCTCCGTCATCGCCAAGATGGCGAGGCCCCATGACGTCGTCGTCACGATGGGCGGCGGCGACGTCACAACCCTGGGCCCGGAGATCCTCGCCGAGCTGAGCAGGACCGGCGCCGACGATGGCCACCTGTCATGGTGACCGCGGCCGGAAACCTGCCGCGCCTGCCCCTGAGCCGCTCGATCAGGTTCAACGTCTCCCCCATCAGGCTGCTGGTGGACCGGGGGGTCCGCAACAGGACCTATCCCGGTGCCGTGTGGGCTGTGGGTGATGCCGAGGGCCTGTACGACTCCGGGGCGGTGGGTGTGCCGGATCCCGCCCTCCCCGATGTGCCCATGCGGCTCGACACCGTCTTCGACGTCGCCAGCCTCACCAAGATCCTCGTCACCTGGTCGTCCGTCGGCGCCCTGTGGGAGACGGACCGACTCGACATCGATGCCCCGCTCGGCGCTTACTGGCCCGAGGTCACGGGCCACCCGGTGGGCGGCCTCACCGCTCGCCACCTGCTGACCCACACCGCCGGCCTCCCTCTGCGGGCGCAGCTCAAGCACCTCTACGGCACCGACCGAATGGACATCCGCGAGGGTGTGCTGCACGAAGCGCTCCGCCGTCCGCCCGGCCAGGCCGTCGAGTACACCGACCGGGCCGCCATCATCCTCGGTTTCCTCGCTGAGCATCTCACCGGCGGACGGCTCGACGAGCTCGCCGCCGTCCAGACCTGGCGGCCGCTCGGCATGGCCACCACCCGCTACGGCCCGCTGGACCCCGAGGGCCGGGCCCGGTGCGCCCCGACCGAGGTCGACCCGGATACCGGCGTCCACGCCAGAGGGTCCGTGCACGACTTCTCCGCCCGGCTGCTGGGCGCCTCGTGCGGCAGCGCCGGCGTCTTCTCCGCCGCGGAGGACTTGGGGGTCTTCCTCCGACATGTGCTCGGCGGCGCGACGGGCGCCGCGGGGCCGGGATTCGGGTCAGCCTGGACTTCGCTCTCTCTGCGGGTTCAGACCGGTGGCCTGCGGCCTGTACGGGGACTGTTCTGGCAGCTCGCCCCCGGCACCGACCCTGCCGAGGACACCTGGGTGCACTACGGCTTCACCGGCGTCGGCATGTGGGTCTGCCCCCGACTCGGCCGCTGGGCGGTCCTGCTGACGAACAAGGTGTACTACACCCGCGACAAACAGCCCCTCACCGATGTCCGCGACTGTTTCCGCAGACTCGTCTTCGGCTGACTGTCCACTTGAATCATCCTGAACCGGCGCAGTCCTGATCACAGGGGCCGGTTCTGGAGCGGGCTCTGCTCCGCGGTCCACGAGGTGAGGATGCGCAGGGCGTCGTGCGATGGGGATCCGGGCTCGGCGGTGAGGACCATCAGGCGTTGTCCCGAGCCGTCCGGGCTGCTCCAGGTGTCGCAGTCGAGCGTGAGGTCACCGACCAGCCGATGACGGTAGAGCTTGGTGCCGTAACCGGAGCTGGTGACCCGGTGCTCGGCCCACCAGGTGCGGAAGTCGGCGTCCTGGACGGACAGTTCGCCGACGAGGCGGGCCAGCTCGGAGTCGTCGGGATCTGCCGCGGCCTCCATGCGGAGGGCGGCTACGGCATCGCGGGCGTCGTGCTCCCACTGCAGGTGCATGCCCCGGATGATCGGGTTCGTGAACAGCAGCCACAGGTAGTTGCGCCGACCTGCCGGGATCTGGGCGAAATCGGCGTACAGGGCCGCGGCGGCTGAGTTCCACGCCAGGATGTCGAGCCGTTTGCCCAGGACGACGGCGGGGGTCTCGGTGAGCTGTTCGAGCAGGCGCCGCATGGCGGGCCGTACACGCTGGGCGGGCCGGCGGCGACGTGGCCGCGCATCGGCCCTGCCCGCGAGCTCGTACAGGTACCTCTGCTGGTCGTCATCGAGACGCAGCGCTCGGGCGAGGGTGGCCAGCACCGTTGTCGAGGCCCGCACGCGGCCCTGCTCCAGCCGCGTGTAGTAGTCGACGCTGATCGCCGCGAGCTGCGCGACCTCCTCGCGGCGCAGCCCCGCGACCTTGCGCGGGGAGTCCGTCCCGGGCAGGCCGACGTCCTGCGGCGCCAGCTGTGCCCGGCGCGCCTTCAGGAAGCCGCCGAACTCGCCGGGACCGGGCGCTGAGGTCATGCCGACCATTCTTCCCACCATCGACGGGCAGGTGGGAGGGCACGTTCTTTCCCAGGCAAAAACGTGCGGCTTTTGCGCCATCGGCATCGGGGCCACGGTGGAGACACATCCCACGACATGGCGAAACGGAGAATCTCGTGACCAAGACCGATGTCACCTTCGACAGCGCCGGCATCGCACTAGCCGGCCACCTCTACGTCCCCGACGGCCCGGCACAGGGTCCGCGTCCGGCGATCGTCGTCGGCCACCCCGGCAGCGGGGTCAAGGAGCAGGCAGCCGGACTCTACGCACGGCGCCTCGCGGAAAGGGGCTTCATCACGCTCGCCTTCGACGCGGCCTACCAGGGCGAGAGCGGCGGCGAGCCCCGCGGCCTGGAGGATCCCGCCCACCGCGTCGAGGACCTCAAGGCGGCCGTCTCCTTCCTCACCACCCGCACCGAGGTCGATGCCGACCGCATCGGCGCGCTCGGCATCTGCGCCTCCGGCGGCTACGTGCTCCCGGCCACGGCCGGCGACCACCGCATCAAGGCCGTCGGCACCGTCAGCGCCGTCGACATCGCCCGCCACTTCCGCCTGGGACCCGACGGGACCCAGGATCCGGCCGTGTTCCAGGGCATGCTGGACGCCGCCGCCCAGGCCCGCACCGCGCGGGCGCGTGGTGAGAAGCCGACGGTCATGCCACTGTTCCCCGACACCGTCGAGCAGGCCCGCGCGCTCGGCGGCGACTACGGCGCCGAGGGCTTCGAGTACTACTGCACGCCCCGTGCCCAGCACCCTCGCTCTGCCAAGTTCCTGGACTGGACCAGCATCGACAAGATGGCGACCTTCGACGCCTTCGCTCCGATCCCGCTGATCGGATCACGCCCGCTGCTCATGATCGTCGGAACCCGGGCCGTCACCTCCTGGTTGACCGTCGAGGCCTTCCAGCGCGCCATCGGCCCCAAGCAGATCCACTGGATCGACGGCGCCAGCCACAACGACCTCTACGACAAGAAGCAGTACGTGGATCCCGCAGTCGAAACGCTCACCGGCTTCTTCACCGAGAACCTCGGCACGGTCGGTTCGCCGGCCCACGCGAGGTGAGCCGAGCCATCCGAGATCCTGTGCGGCTCTTCAACGGTCCACATGGTCGTCATCGTCGCTCGTCGATGTCGGTACCGGCGCTCACGTGAGCCCAGGCGTCCACGGAAGCGCGGTCGGCGTCGAGGACGCCGCGGAACGTGTCGACCGCGTCCGCGCCGAGCAGGAGAAGAGCCGGCGGTTCCGGTGACCGGACGGCGATGATGATCGCCTGTGCCGCCTTGGCGGGGTCGCCGGGCTGGGTGCCGTGGACGGTGTCGTTCTCCTTGCGGCGCCTGCCTGCGGTCTCGGCGTAGTCCGCGATGGCCTCGGCGGACTGAGTGAGCGAACGGCCGGCGAAGTCGGTGCGGAACGCACCCGGCTCAACGGCCAGGGCGGTGATCCCCAGCGGCGCCAGTTCCTTGCGCAGCGACCCGGTCATGCCCTCGAGCGCCGCCTTCGCCGCCGCGTAGTACCCGGAGCCGGCGGGTGTCATCCGAGCGCCGATCGAGGAGATGTTCACGATGGCGCCGGAGCGCCGGGCACGCATCCCGGGCAGGACGGCCTTGATCATGGCCACGGCGCCGAAGAAGTTGGTGGCGAACAGGCGTCGCACGTCCGCGTCGTCGCCTTCCTCGACGGCGGCGCGGTACCCGTAACCGGCGTTGTTCACGAGCACGTCGACGGCACCGAAGCGCTCCTCGGCGCGGCGCACCACTTCCTCGACCTGGGGCTGTTCCGTCACATCGAGGGTGAGAGCGAGAGCGGTCTCAGGGTGGGCGGCGGCGAGATCCTGCACCCTCGACACGTCTCGGGCGGTGACGACGGCGTTGTCGCCGCGGGCGAGCACGGCTTCGGCGAGGGCTCTGCCAAGGCCGGTCGAGCATCCAGTGATCAGCCAGGTGGACATGGTGATCGGTTCCCTTCTTGCCATATCAGGACGTATCCCGCATCATGCCTGGTGGGTTCCGGCCGCCCCGACATGGCCGGGCCCGAGGGGACCGGGGCTCCAGTGCCGAGAGGAAGGGAGCGGACCGCTACCCGGCAACACGTCTCGAGGAGACCGCGATGTCGCATCGCCCCCCGTCCCGAGAAGCCGGCATCGGTTCGGAGTCCCCGAACCTCGACTTCACGGGCACCACGCCGTACGAGGATTATGTCCAAGCCGACGTCCTCACCCACCTGCAGCACCCCCTCTCCGACGACCCCGGTGAGATGGTGTTCCTGGTCACCACCCAGGTCATGGAGTTGTGGTTCACCGTGATCGTCCACGAGTGGGAGACCGCCTGCCGCGCGCTGCGCGAGGATCGGCTGCCCGTCGCGATGGACGCGCTCAAGCGCAGCGGGCGTGAACTGGAGGCGCTGAACGCCTCCTGGCGGCCGCTGTCACAGCTCACCCCCGCCGAGTTCAACGCGTACCGGTCCGCGCTCGGCGAGGGCTCCGGATTCCAGTCCGCGATGTACCGGCGGCTGGAGTTCCTGCTCGGCGAGAAGTCGTCGTCCATGCTGGTGCCGCACCGAGGCGCGCCGCGTGTCCACGCGGAACTGGAGAAGGCGCTCCTCCAGCCGAGCCTGTACGACGAGGTGCTGCATCTCCTCGCCCGGCGCGGTCACGCCGTCCCCCGAGCCGTGCTGGACAGGGATCTGTCACAGCGCTACGAGCCCTCGGCCGAGGTCGAGGCGGCATGGACGGAGATCTATTCCGGTGACCGGGACGCCGACCTGGCACGGCTCGGCGAGGCGCTGACGGACGTCGGCGAACTCGTGTGGCGCTGGCGCAACGACCACCTCGTGGCGACCAGGCGCGCGATGGGCGCCAAGACCGGAACGGGCGGCTCGGCGGGCGTGGCCTGGCTCGAGAGACGGGCCGCGAAGAACGTGTTCCCCGAGTTGTGGACGGCGCGCAGCCATGTCTGATCTCGTACATCTCTTCAGCCTCTCGGAGAAGGCCCGCGAACTCAACGAAGCGGACGGGCTGCGCGCCAAGCGCGCCGAGTTCGTCCTCGACGACGACGACACCGTCTACCTGGACGGCAACTCGCTGGGCGCGCTGGTGGGCGCGGTGCGGATGGCCGGCGCGGAACGCGACGACGTTCCCCACTGACGGCTACATCGCGGAGTCCGCCGCGCGGATGACGGGCCGACGTCTGGTCGCCGTCGATCCGGGCGAACTCCGGACCGCCTTCGGCCCTCGCACCGCCGCCGCCCTCGTCAACCACGTCGACTACCGCAGCGGGCGGCTGCATGACCTGCCCGGTGTGACGGCCGCGGCGCACGCCGCGGGCGCCCTGGTGGTCTGGGACCTGTGCCACAGCGCGGGCGCGCTGCCGGTGGGGCTCGACGCGCACGGCGTCGACCTCGCGGTCGGCTGCACCTACAAGTACCTCAACGGAGGTCCCGGCTCGCCCGCCTTCCTGTACGTGCGCCGGGACCTGCAGCCCGGCTTCGACTCGCCGCTTCCCGGGTGGAACTCGCACCGGGACCCCTTCGGCATGTCATCGCGGTACGAGGCCGCGGACGGCGCGCCGCGCGGCCGGGTGGGCACCCCCGACATCCTCTCGATGCTCGCTCTGGAGGCGGCACTCGAGGTGTGGGACGAGGTGCCGATCGCGGCCGTACGGGACAAGAGCCTGGCCCTGACCGACTTCTTCCTCGAGTGCGTCGCGGCGTACGTGCCCGCGGGACGAGTCGAGTCGATCACCCCGGTCCGGCACGCGGAGCGGGGCAGCCAGGTCGCGCTGCGCTGCGCCGGCGCGGGTGAGGTGATGGGCTCGCTGATCGCCCGTGGGGTCGTCGGCGACTTCCGGCCTCCCGATGTGCTGCGCTTCGGATTCACGCCGCTGTACGTGTCGTTCGCGGACGTGGAGCGGGCGGCGCGGGTGCTGGCCGAGGTGATCTCATCCCGTTGACCGGCGGCGCGACACGTCGCGATTCGCAACCCCCAGGCGAAGGAGAGATCGCGCACATGACCCGAGCGGGAACGCGAGCGGTGGCCGGGGACGACGCGGCGCGAGATGCCGCCGAGCAGGAGTCGGCCTTCTCTCATCCCTTCGTGGAACCGGATGCCACCGCCTCCTACGGCGACCATGCCGATCAGGTCGTCGATTTCTACGCCCCCCGCGTGGATCTCGGCGAGGTGAAGGCGCCCCTCGTCGTCGTCCTGCACGGAGGCGCCTGGCGTGCCGCCTACGACAGGCGGCACGTCGCCCCCTTCGCGGCCTTTCTCGCCGGTCGCGCTTTCGCGGTCGCCTCGGTCGAGTACCGGCGGGGCGGCGCGGAGCCGGGCACGGCGGGCCGCTGGCCGCAGACCCTCGACGACGTGGCCGCGGCCATGGACGCGCTGCCCGGCCTGGTGGCGGACGCACTCCCTCAGGCGGACCCGCGCCGCCCGATCGTGGTCGGGCATTCGGCCGGCGGGCACCTCGCGCTGTGGGCGGCGGCCCGCCACAGGCTGCCGGAGGACTCCCCCTGGCGGCGTCCCGAACCCTCCGTCGGAGGGGTCGTCGCGCTCGCGCCGATCGCCGATTTCACCAAGGCCGGCGAACTGTCCGTGTGCGCCGGCGCCGCGCTTCAGTTCCTCGGCGGGCCCGAACGGTTCGAGGAGCGGCGCCCATCCGCGGATCCCGCGGCGCTGCTCCCCACCGGAGTCCCCACCACCGTCGTCCAGGGCGACGCCGACATCGTCGTCCCGGCCGAGGTCGCCGAATCCTTCGTGCGCGCGGCCGCCGGGGCCGGTGAGACGGTTCGCCTGACCCAGGTGGCCGACGCCGGGCACTTCCCGCTGATCGATCCGGCGGCGGACGCCTGCCTCCTGGTCGCGGAGGAGATCGCGCGCCTGGTGGCGACGGCACAGACGAGCGGTACGGCAGGGCTCGGGCGGCCTTCGCTGACTTTTCGCTGACTTCGATCGACCGCTGACGACCTGCCGTCCGGAGCCCAGGCCGGACGGGACCTCAACGGGATGGTCACCGTCCACTGGACGTCGCTCAGCCCTCCAGGCTGCCGATCGCCTCGGCCAGCCACTTCCGCTCCTCCGCTCCGGTGGCGCGGGCGATGCGCAGCATGCCCTGCCGGAAGAGATCCGGCGCCTCCTCGGCCCGCACCGGCTCACCGTCGCGGTAGAAGAAGCTTGCCGGGGTGTCGAGGAAGGCCTGACGGCGGCGGAGGACGGCGGCCTGCTCGGCGCGGTCGGGGAGGTGGCCGAGAAACGCGAGCAGGGTGAAGAAGCGCTGTCCATCGGTGATTTCCGGATCTTTGGGGTGCCGCAGCCTGGCCAGTAGTTCGATGCGGCCCGCCTCGGTGAGGGACAGGATTCGGCGGGGTGCGGCACCGCTTCCGGGCTCGGTGCGCTGTTCCACCAGGCCCGCCTTCACCAGTCGGGCGATGGCCGGATACAGAGCACCGTCACTCACTGGACGGATGTGCCCGCTGAGGCCCTGGATACGGGACTTCAACTCGTAGCCGTGCAGGGGCTCTCCGTAGAGGAAACCCAGAATCGACAGCTCCAGCATGCACCGAGCCCCTTTCTACGCCCGACGGCGCGCTTGCCCACCTCGCGTCGCCATGCTATCTCTTTTCGCTGTACCTCTAATCGAGGTACAGCGAAAAGAGGAGGTGCTGTCATGGGCGCAGCGGAACACCGTCGCAGGCTGGTGTCGCTCGCGTATCCGGTCTACTTCGAGCTTCTCGCGGGGGTCGCAGCCGGGATCATCAACATGGTCTGGGTGGTCCGGCTCGGCGGGGACGCCGTCGCCGCCGTAGCCGTGGCCACCAACGTCGAGAACCTGTTACTCGGCGTCATCCTCGTCGCCGGCTCCGGCACGACCGTTCTGGTCGCACGCGCCAGGGGCGCGGAGGATCCGGCGGCGACACGCTCCGCCGTACGCGGCGGCTGGACCCTCTGGGCGCTCGTCACACCTGTTGTCGCCATAGGCGGATACCTGTGCCGCGAGCCACTCGCCCGGCTAGTGCTCGGGGGCGGCGACGGCGACTCTCCGCCCCTCGCCGCCGACTACTTCTCGATCGCCCTGCCCGGGATCGCGGTGTTCTTCGCGACCAACGTCGTCGACGGCATTCTCAAGGGCTTGGGCGACACCCGTACCCCGATGAGGCTTGCGGTGCTCGCGAACGGACTCATTCTGGTGCTCGACCCGTTGTTCATCTTGAGGTTCGGCCTCGGGGTGCGCGGGGCGGCGATCGCCACGGTTTCGGGCCGGACGGTCGCGCTCGCCTGCGGTTTCGTGGCGCTGCGCCGCAACGGCGCACTGCGGCGTGCGACCGGGGCGGTCTCGCCCCGGGCCGGGTCGCTCGGCGCCGATGCCCGCCGGACGGCTGCGACCGGGCTGCCCATGTCGGCCGACTTCGCCGCACGGATGACGGGGGCGCTCGCGCTCGTCGCGATCGTCGCCCGGATCGGCGTCAGCGAGGTCGCCGCGTACGGGATCGCGACCAAAGCGATGTACGTCGCGACCATGGCCTTCTACGCGGTCCGCCAAGCGGCCGCCATACACACCGCCCATCTGCTCGGGGCCGGACGCGACGAGCGGCGGGTCATCGGGCGCCAGGCACTGCTCCTCGCCGGGACGTTGGGTCTCACGGCCATGTCGGCACTGCTTGCCGCCGGACCGTGGATCATGCGCGCCTTCGGCTCCGAGGGCGAGGTGGCCGAGGCGGGGGCGCTCTATCTGCGCTGCCTGGGGCCGTACTTGGTGCTTCTCGCCTGCTTCATCGCGCTGGGCGGGGTGTTCGAGGGCAGCGGCGACAGCCCCGCCCTTGCCCGGATCACCACGTGCGGGGTGGTGCTTCAGCTGGCGCTCGCGTACGGCCTGTCCGGATGGGGCCTGCCGGGCGTCTGTGCGGCCATGGCGCTGTCCACGGCGCCGCAGTGTGCGGCCATCGCCAGGATGTACCGGCGTACGGAACATCCTGGACCCGCGACGGCGGGCGAGCTGATCCAGCCCGCCCGCGCGCAGGACCCGACCGGCTTGCGACCGCTCGTGGTACCGGTTGCGGCCGTCACCGACCGACCGGGCTCTTCGACCGCGCCGTGACCTGGCGGCGGGCTCTCATGCCGCCGGAGCGCGGCCGGAGCACACGGGCCAGGACGCCTGGCGACAACAGGTGCTGCGGAGGGGCCTGGAGGTTGGCGACGCTCAGGAAGGCGTGCCCGACCACAGGGTCCGCCTCCGCGGCCGCGTGGAGCCGCGTGAGGTAGCCGTTGAGCAACTTCACCCGCAGGGAGCGGCGGCCCTCGACCGATGGGAACCTCAGATCGCCGCCGACCGAGATGTCCCACGGCACATCGATGATCCGCGCGGCGCGCCCGAAGAATCGGCCGGCCAGGCCGTCGTGTCCCCCGTCCGCCAGGCATTCGCGCAGGGCGACGGCCTCGCAGGCGGCGACGGTCATGCCTTGCCCGTAGCTGGGGTTGAACTGGCACAGGGCGTCGCCGAACACCACGTATCCCTCGGGGAAGTCACGCAGCCGCTCGTAGCGGCGCCGGATGCTCACCGGGATGCGCATCAGACGGGGCGCCCCCAGAGGTTCCAGGCGCTCCAGAAGGTGGTGCAGGTCCTGGACCGGGAGCCGGGCGGCGAACCGGTGGTATCCGTCCGGGTCGACCGGGGGAACGTCGTCGCCCATGCCGTACAACGTGACCAGCCAGCGGTCACCCTCAGCGCTGAGCGCGACCCCGCCCCTCGGAACGGCCGCGCTGTGCCCCACGATGAGGGCGACGACGTCGGCGTCGCCAGGCCGGCGCCGATACTCTCGCGAGACGTACACCAGCCGGGAGTCGACCCGTTCCTCCGGCGCGGTCTCATACCCCAGCCTGCGCATCCACTCGGCTCCGCGGTTGCCCCGGCCCGTGGCGTTCACCACGAGGTCCGCCGGCATGTCCTCCGGCCGGTGGTCCGCGCACAGCAGGCGCACTCCGGTGACTGCGCCGGGTTCGGCATGGTCTCCGGCGGCGATCAACTCGACCACCTCGCAGCGCTCGCGGATCACCACGCCGGGAAGGGCCGCGACCCGGGACCGCAGAGACCATTCGAGTTGCGGTCGGCTCACCGTCAGGCCCCGCATTCGTGAGGGCGCCGGGTGAAGCCTCCGGCCGTCGTTGTACCAGCGGACGTCGTTTTGGATGTCGCACGGGACGGCTTCCGCGGCGACCAGGTCGGCCGTTAGCCGTGGGAAGAGATCCTCGAGGATCTCGCAACCCCGGGACAGCAGACCATGCGCGTGAAGGCCCTGCGGCACGCCCCGCCGCGGGATGCCCTGACCGGGCAGTGCGTCACGGTCGATCACCGTGACCCGATCGAACGTCTCGCTGAGCACCCGGGCCGCCAGCAGCCCGCCGATGCCCGCTCCGACGACGACGGCGTGCCCGGTGAGCCGGGCGCTGATGTCTTTCATGGTGGCCTCGCCCTCTCCTCGGATCAGCCCCACTGGGAGGGGTCGCCCGCCACTGACCACTGGGATGGGTCGCCATCGGCGGCGTGGGCGGCGGTCGCGCCCAGGCCGATCAGGAGCCCCAGTGCGATTCCGGACATCGCCACGGTGCGGATCATTCGCTTGATCACGGTTCACCTCGTTGTCAGGCCGCCCGTGCAAGGCGGCGTCGGGTTGACGACAACGAGGCTGCGCGCGGGCGCTTGGCGGTCACTGGGAATCGACTTGGGCCCGTGGGTGCGCCCGCCCGCCGGCGACCCCGACCAGCCGTCCCGACCAGCGCGATCGGTTCGTGCGGACGGCCAGCATCAGATGCGACGTAAGAATCAGATGCGACGTCCGAATCAGCGGGACGGGATCAGACCGGCCAGCAGGACGCTCGCCTCCTGCCGGGACAGGGCGCGTCCGCGGGCCGCACAGCGGTCGTACTCGTCCGGCGCAAGCGCCTCGCGTACGGCGGCGGCCTCGCGCGGGCCGTCCAGCGGGTCCATCAGCTCCGGGGAGACGCCGGCCCGCGCACCGATGGCCTCCACCGCGCCCATCAGCACGGCTGCGTGCTCGGCCCGTCCGGTCAGCGCGAGGGCGCGGGCGGCGCTGTGCACGGTCACCAGCCAGAAGGAGATGTCACCGTAACGCTCCATGGCGGCGAGGATGTCCCCCGCGATGGCGAGTGCCCGCAAGCCGTCCCCGCGGTCCGAGGCGGTCTTCATGTCGCACCACGCCGCCCCGTCCGCGACCCAGTCGTGGCCACTCGCGTGGGCTGCGGCGATCGCCTCCTGGAATACGGCGTCGGCGCCCGGCAGGTCCCCCAGGGCCCGCAACACCATGCCCTGGACCATGAGGGTCTCGGCCTCCAGCCAGTCCTGGCCGCTGCGCCGGGCCATCTCGACCGCCGTACGGGCGAGTGCCGCCGCGTCGACGGGCGCTCTGGCCAGCAGGCCCAAATAGGCGGCGTAGACGGTCGCGACGGCCTCGGTCACCAGGTCGCCGGCCTCGCCGGCCTCCTCGACCGCCGTCCGCGCGGCCCGGTGGGCCTGTGCCGTCTGCCCGGCGAGATAGCCGAGTGAGGCGACGGCGAACCGGGCACGCGCCCGCGTGCCCGGTTCGGCCCGCGGGGCGGCCGCGAACGCCTCGGACAGCCAGGCGAGTCCCTCCCCGACATGGCCCATGCGGAACCAGAACCAGGAGAGTGCGCCGCCCAGACGCAACGCGTAGTCGCCGTCGTCCTCTGCCAGCGCGGAGGCGAAAGCGGCCCGGAACTGCGGCTGGTCCCGGCTCAGCCCGTCCAGCAACACCGCCCCCTGCGGGCCCCGCAGGTGGCGTTCGGCGCTCTCGGCCCGAACCAGTGCCCACGCGCGGTGGCGCTTCTCGGCCCCGGCCAGCTCGTCGGGCGAGAGGTTGCCCAGGGCGTAGTGGCGCAGAGTCTCCAGCATCCGGTAACGGCGCGGCGCCGTTCCAGGTTCGGCGGTGACCAGCGATTTGCGGACCAGTGCGGAAAGCGGCGCCAGCACGGAGGCGGCTCCTCCGACCGCGGCGGCCGCCTCGAGGTCGAAGCCAGCGTCGAGCACACCGAGCCGGTAGAAAAGCCGGCGTTCCGCCGGCTGCAGCAGCTGGTCGCTCCAGGCGACGGTGTCCAGCAGCGTGCGATGGCGGTCCGGCCGCCCGGCCGACCCGCCCACCAGCAGGGTGAATCGGTCCCCCAGGGCATCGGCGATCTGGCCGACGGACAGCGTCCGGCATTGTGCGGCGGCGAGCTCGATGGCCAAGGGGATGCCGTCGAGCCCCGCGCATAAACGAGCGATCTTCTCTCTGTCGCCCGGCGCAGGCGCCCAGCCGGGCTGCGCGGCAGCCGTACGGCGAACAAAGAGTTCCGCGGCGTCCGTGGCGGCGTCCAATGGCGGTACTTCGTAGATGATTTCACCCGTGATGTCCAGGGATTCACGGCTGGTGGCCAGAATCCGTACGCGGCCGCAGCGCGTCAGCAGAGTGTGAACGAGCGTGGCAGCGTAGACCAGCAGGTGCTCGCAGTTGTCCAGGATGATCAGCAGGTCGCGGTCGGCGAGCATTCCGGCCAGCTGGTCGGGGGACGACGTGGCGGGCAGGCCCAGGGCCGCGGCGACGGTGGCGGTGAGCAATTCGGCCGTGTGCAAACCTGCCAGTTCCACGAGCCAGGGCCCGTCGGCGTCGGCGCGGGAGCGTGCGGCCTCCAGGGCCAGGCGGGTCTTCCCGACCCCGCCCGGGCCGGTGAGCGTGACCAGCCGGTGCCCGTCGAGCAGACCGGCGACAGCCGCGAGGTCGCCGCCCCGGCCGACGAAGCTGGACAGCGCGAACGGCAGGTTGCCCGAACGCGGTGCCGGAGCCGTGGTCTGCGGTTCGGGGGCGGGCAGACGGCTCTTCTCCGCAGGTGCCGGGGCCAGCTGCGGATCCTGGGCGAGCACGGCCGCCTCCAGGTCGCGCAGTCCACGTCCGGGGTCGATGCCGAGTTCGTCGGCCAGCCGTCTGCGCACGGCCCGAAGCGCGGCCAGCGCGTCAGCCTGTCGTCCGGACCTGTAGAGCGCCATGGTGAGCAGTTCCCAGCCGCGTTCCCTCAGCGGCTGCTCCGCCACCAGCGCTTCCAACTCGCCCACGGCTGCGGTGTGCTGCCCGGACGCGATGACGGCGGCGAGCCGGTCCTCGTGCACCGCGGCCCGCAGATCCTCCAGCCGGGTGGCGTCGGGCACTACGAAGGAGGCTCCACTGACGTCGGCGTACGCCGGTCCCCGCCACAGCGCGAGCGCTTCTCCGAGCAGCTCGACGGCGGTTTCCGGTTCGCCGCCCTCCAGCGCGCGCCGGCCACGCGCGGCCAGATCGGTGAAGCGCTCGGCGTCGACGGCGGCCGGGGCCGCCCGGAGCGCGTATCCGGGCCCCTCGAACACAAGTAGCCGGGCCGGAGCACGGGGGGCCCGCTCCGGCTCCAGCGCTCCGCGCAGATCGGCGATGTATCCGTGGAGAGTCGTCATGGAGGGCGGCGATGAGCCCTCCCACACGTCGGAGAGGATCCGCTCTGCCGAGACGACCCTCCCTCGCGCGATCAGCAACCGCGCCAGCACCGCCCGCTGACGGAGCCCGCCCAGCGCTGCCGGTCGGCCGCGCAGCTCGGCTCGGAGCGATCCGAGCACTCCGAACCGAACGCCTTCGGCCACCGGCGACCTCCGCCCGTAGTCGGCCGACCATGAGGTCAGCCGGGTCACCGTCGATGATCCGACAGTTCGAGGAGCACTTCCAGGTGTGGACCGTACCTTCTGATCCCGCGTCTCGCCGTCGCCAACGGGCATCTTGATCAAAGTCTGATCAATCGCACCGAATCGCTTAAATCCGCAACGACACACCGCATCTATCCGGCAAAATCTTGCAAAAACTCCGCATTATCAGTACATTCGGCCCGCGTGCGTGTAAACCCTGCTGCGGAGGAGCGTGGATGACCGACTCGTCAACGGTGCTGATCGATGCGCGGGGGCTGACGAAGGTCTACGGCAAGCCCGGGGACAAGGCGGGGTTCACGGCCGTTGACGGGATCGACTTCCAGGTGCGCCGGGGGGAGGCCTTCGGGGTGCTCGGCGCGAACGGAGCCGGCAAGTCGTCGACCATGCGCATGATCGCGTGTGTGTCTCCGGCCACGGCCGGAAGCCTGCGCATCCTCGGTTACGACAGCGGTGCCGACGGGGCCAAGATCCGGGCGCGACTCGGCGTCGTGCCACAGGACGACACGATCGACACCGAGCTGACCGTCCGCGAGAACCTGCTGATCTACGGCCGCTATTTCGGGCTGTCGTGGAAGGTCCTGCGCGAGCGGAGCACCCGCCTGCTGGAGTTCACCCGCCTGTCCGAGAAGGCCGAGGACGCGGTCGCGACCCTGTCGGGTGGCATGCGGCGGCGGCTCACCATCGCCCGCGCGCTCATCAACGAGCCTGAGATCGTGCTGCTCGACGAACCCACGACCGGGCTCGACCCCCAGGCCCGCCACCTGCTCTGGGAGCGGCTGTTCCAGCTCAAGCAGGAGGGCGTGACCCTGTTGCTCACCACGCATTACATGGACGAGGCCGAGCAATTATGCGACAGGCTGGTGGTGATGGACGCCGGGAAGATCGTCGCCGAAGGCGCACCTGCCGAGCTGATCGCCCGCTACACCCTGCGTGAGGTGCTGGAGTTGCGGTTCGCCCCGGGTGAGCGGCAGATAATGACCGACAAGTGCCGCGGCCTCGCCGAGCGCATGGAGGAACTACCGGACCGGCTGCTGCTCTCCACCGACAACGGCGAAGAGACGCTGAGCGCGGTGCACCGGCAGGGCGTCCAGCCGCTGACGGCGCTGGTCCGGCGATCCAGTCTGGAGGACGTCTTCCTCACCCTGACCGGCCGTTCCCTTCTCGACTGATCCCCCAGCGACCGCCCTGAGGAGACATGCACACACTGGCCAGGGCGTTCTCAGCGCCGGCGTTCCGCGAGCTCGGCTACTGGCTGTTCCGCTACCGCCGCACATGGCGCGGCTCGATCGTGATCAGCATCGGCAACCCGCTGCTCTTTCTGACCGCGCTCGGGCTCGGGCTGGGCACGCTGGTCGACCGCGAGAACAGCGCGTACCTGCACGGCCATTCGTACCTGACGTTCATCCTGCCGGGCATACTGATCGCCGGCGTCATGCAGATCGCCTTCCTCGAGGCGTCCGGTCCCGTCATGCAGAGCGCCCTGCCGCGTGGCAGCTACCGCGCCGCCGCCTCGACTCCGTTGGAACCGACGGGCATCCTCTACGGGCACCTGATGTACTGGACCCTCCGAGCCACGCAGAACGCAGTTCTGTTCACCTGCGTGAGCCTGCTCTTCGGCACGGTGGATCCGGCCAGGGCGCCGTTGCTCGTGCTGGTCGCGGTGCTGGTCGCGATCGCCTTCGCCGCCCCGGCGGCAGCCTGGGCGGTGACCGTGACCCGCCCCTCCCAGATCAATGTGATGTTCCGGTTCGTGGTCCTGCCGCTCTACATGTTCTCCGGCACGTTCTTCCCGATCGAGCAGTTGCCGGTCTCGCTGCAGTGGGTGGCCTGGGCGACGCCTCTGTGGCATGGCGTCGACCTCGGCCGCACGGTCGCGTTGGGCACGGCCACGCCGTACGGCGTGCTGATCCACATCGGCTACCTGAGCGTGATGGTCGCCGTCGGCCTGTACCTGGCCCGCCGCACCTACCGCCGCAAGCTGTACGTCTGAGAAGGAGGAGGCTTCGTGACGGCGATGCCCACCGGCGTGCCCGCCGAGATCCCCCTGCGCCCCGGCCGCGCATGGACGATGGTCGAGCGCAACCTGATGATCTACCGCCACACCTGGCCGGTCCTGCTCGCCGAGATCTTCGAACCCATGCTGTACCTGCTGGCGTTCGGCGTGGGCGTCGGTCTGCTCGTGGGCCGTGTGCCGGGCCTGGACGCGTCGATCTCCTATCCGCAGTTCGTGGCCCCGGCGCTGCTCGCCACCGCCGCGATGAACGGGGCGATGAATGAGACCACGTTCAACATGTACGGCAAGCTCACCACCGACAAGACATACGAGTCGATCCTCACCACGCCCATGTCGGTTCGCTCTGTGGCGCTGGGCGAGGTGCTCTGGGCGCTCGTGCGCGGGGCCATCGTCGCCACCGTGTTCCTGGTCGTCGTGAGCATCTTCGGCCTGGCCGATCTGCCGGAGGCGCTACTGGTCATTCCGAGCGCCCTGCTCATCGGCTTCGCCTTCGCCGCGGTCGGGCTCCTCACGGTGACGTTCCTGCGGAGCTGGCAGGACTTCCAGCTGATCCAACTGGTGATGCTGCCCATGTTCCTGTTCGCGACCACCTTCTTCCCGCTGGAGGTCTACCCGCGTCCGGTCCAGGTGTTCGTGGAGGTCCTTCCGCTCTACCACAGCATCGAGTTGGTCCGGGCGGCCTTCCTCGGCACCGGCGGCGGTTACCCCGCCGTCGCCGTGATCTATCTCGTCGTGCTCGGCATCGTGGCACTGGCCGTCGCCGTACGCCGGCTGGAAGGCACGTTGCGCCCCTGATCCTTCCGGCATCGCAGCCGCATGTCGCTCACCTGTCGGCGAATGTCCAGCGGGGCTGACCTGCGCGGAGCCGGATGAGGAAGTAGAGCGGCAGCGCTATCGGTGACAGCAAGACCGTGAGCACCAGCACCGGCGCCATGACCAGCGGATGCACCTTTCGTTCGCGGCTGTCGAGATACATCCACCGCCCGAGGAACAGGTCCCAGGCGATGATCTGCGCCCACAGCGCGGTCAGCGCCTCGGGCCTGGTCAGCAAGCTCTGCAGCCCTTCCAGCGAGGGCCTCGTCACCACTGGCCAGAAGTCGCCGAGCAGGGGTACGAGCAGGATCAGTTCGACGGCCACCGCGGGCAGCACGATGAGTGGTGAGCCGGCCACCCGGCGGGTGCCCCGCCACGTGGGTACAAAGATCATCAGGGCCCAGAACGGTGCGGCCACGTAGAAGCTCAGGTCGAACAGCAACGAGGTCATGAGGCGGGCTGTCTCCTTGGGGAGAGCGCAGCCGCGGCCGCGCCGAATGCGATGACGGCGGCGACGCCCAGGAGAGCCAGGGTCACGGCGTCGGGATGGACCAGTGACTGGCCGCGCAGGGCCTGCCACAACACCAGGAGGAACAGGTAGCCGTAGACGCCGCCGGCGATCAGCACGAGGCGCAGCCGCACCTCCTCGCGGCGCAGGACGGCGAAGCGCACGGACAGGGCCGCGAGGAGCAGCGCGAACAGAGGCAGCAGTTGCAGGGCGTGCATGCCCACGAAATGCGGTACGCGCAGGTCGCCACCGATGGTGCTCCAGCCCACCACTGGCAGCCCCGGGCCGCCGTCGGCGACGCCCACACTGTGGGCGCCGGCGAAGTCCTCGGCCCATGTCTGTCCGGGTACCCCGGTCACCATCAGGCCGCCGGAGGCGACGCCGAGCGTGGAGATGACGAGGCCGAGCCGTACCGCCCAGGTGCTCACGCGGTCGGCCTGGCGATCGACGATCACGAAGACCGCGGCGACCAGGTTGGCGAGCATGAGCACGCCGATCGTGACGCCCATGGCGATCCAGATCGACCCGTCGAGCGAGGTCGCCTCGTTGAAGTGGCTGTGGCGGCCCCGGGCGGCCTGGAAAACGATGAGAGCCACCTCGGCGAACGCGGCCACGACCAGGGCGGTCCCCATCCACCAGCTCACCCGCCCGGCCCGGTGGCGGAGCGACAGCAACCAGGCCCAGGTGAACGAGTACAGGGCGAAGGAGATCGCGAACTTCATCGGCTTGATCCAGATCGGGAGGCCGTCGAGCGTGCGGCCGTCCACGAAGACGAGGACCAGGAAGACGGGGGTGAGGACCGCCATGGTGGCGGAGAGGAAAAGGAGAGGGCGGTGCCATCGCAGCATGGGGGGCCTCCGAAAGGAGTGGATAGTTGAACTACTCACTATCGATAGTGCGACTTCCTACTATTCATAGCTAAGCTATCCACAGACAGCAAGAGGGGACGTAAGAGTGCGCATAGCGGAGTTGAGTGAGACAACAGGCATCCCGGCCCCGACGATCAAGTACTACATACGGGAAGGCCTTGTCGCTCCAGGCCAGCCGACCGGACGGAACCAGGCCAAATACACCGAGGAGCATGTGCGCCGGCTCAAGCTGGTGCGGGCCCTGGTCGAATACGGCGGGCTGTCCCTCGCGGCCATCCGCGACCTGATCGCACAGGTCGACAATCCGGACCTTCAAACGTTCGACCTGCTCGGTGCGGCGCAGAAGACCGTGACCCAGCAGAAGGACCCGCGGCCCGGGCCCTACAAGGACAGCGCCGAGCGCCGCCTGCACGACCTCCTCGCCAAGCGCGGCTGGCGGATCAGGACCGGCGACCCCGCGTACCACACAGCCGTCGGGGTCTTGGCCGCCCTTGACGAGATCGGCCGTCAGGACATGCTCGACGTCCTCGACGATTACGCCGAGGCCGCCGAGCGGATCGCCGAGATCGACGTGAGTCTGGTCGGCGACGTGAGCGACCGCGACCGCGCCGTAGAGATCGTCGTCATCGGCACCTCGGTGGGCGACACTCTGATCGCCATGCTTCGCCGGCTGGCGCAGGCCACCGTCGGCGAGCGGCTCTACACCTAGGAGAACGGGTCGGCGTCAGGTTCGGGGGCCGCCGCTCGGATCATCAGTTGCTGGCGCTGAGCGCGCGCAGCTTGGCCAGAGTGTCGCCCGATGGGCTGCCCGGCTCCGCCTCACCGACGAAGATGTACAGGCCGGGGGCGCTTTCGAGGCGCACCGTCTCATTCCACAAGGTGATCTCGCCGACTTCGCCGCGGCGCACCCGTACGAATCCCTGGCCCCTGAGCCGTACGTCGTGCCGAGCCCAGAGTCGGCGAAAGTCCTCGCTTTCGCGCGAGAGCTCGTCGACCAGCTCGCGAACGTTCGGGTCGTCGTGGTCCGCTCCCGCCACGGCACGAAGGTGTGCCACGTTGATGGCAGCCTCCTGTTCCCAGTCCATCCAGAACTCGCGCGCCGCAGGGTTGAGGAAGGTCAGCCTGATCAGGTTGTCGGTGTGCTCGAACCCCGCCAGGAGAGCCGCGGCCACCCGGTTCTTCGCCAGAATGTCCAACCGGTGGTTCACCACGAACACCGACGCGTCATCCAATTTCTCGATGAACCGCAGCACGCGCAGGTCGACCTGATCGTTGACCTGATCGGCCGGGGAGGCGCCCCTTTGCCTTCGTGCTCGCGGCTGCGCAAGCCTGTACAGGTGGTCGGTGGCATCGGGGCCGAGTTGAAAGGCCTGCGCCAGGCCGGCGAGCACTTGAGCCGACGGGTTGTGTTCCCGTCCCTGTTCCAGCCGGGTGTAGTAGTCGGTGCTCAGGCCGGCCAGCATCGCGATCTCCTCGCGGCGTAACCCCGGAGTCCGGCGACGGCCGCCTCCATGTGTCAACCCCGCCTGATCAACGCTCGTGAGCTGGCGCCGAGCGCGAAGGAACTCGCCCAGAGATCTGCTCATGTCGAGCATGTTAGGAAACACCAGGTCAAAGACACGCAAAGGAGAGGATGGACAGGAAGTCGGTGCTCAACCGTCCGCCTCAGGGCTGACGCGCCCCCGAAGGGCGTCCGTCGCCGGATTTCCGCGCGCGGGCCTCGGCCGCGAAGAAGTCACGCTGCAAGTCCTCCGGAAACTCATACGTGGACGCGCGGCTCGGGGGTAGGCGACCAGACATGACTGTGACCAGATTCCAAGACCTGCCCGTGGCCGACCGCGCCCGCGAGTGGGACGGTGACGCGGCGGACAAGAGGGTCCGGGCCTGGGCCGAGGCGAAGGACGCTCCCAACGCGGCCTACCGGGATGCCCACGTCTGGTACGACGGTGACGCCGCGGACAACTTCACCGCCTACAAGTTCCTGATCGCCGACGTCGTCGGCGGCGATCTCAAGGTCGTGCCCAGAGCGGTGATGTCGGCGGGCGGGATAGTCGACGGCGCGCGCGGAGGGGTCGACATCCCCAAGCAGGAGATGCCCCGGGTGAAGGCGCATCTGGCGAAGTACTACGCCAAGTTCGGGGACACCGCCCCCTGGGAGCGATGAGCCGCCCACCCCGCAAACCGACGCAAACCGGCCATGACCTATCCGCGGCCTCGGGGGCGGCGCACCGGCCCGGGGCCTCGGCGTGAAACGCGGAGCCCTTCACCAGGTCTTCGTCAAGCGCTCTCTTTGTTCTCAAGGCCGACGGCGTCGCGCAGTTCGTTGACGTCGGTGTGCAGCGGCTTCTCGTCATGATCCTCACTCACTTGCTTCATGAGGTCGGCCAGTGCGTCGGCGATGGCGTTGAGCTTGTGCTGAATGGCGGCATCGGCTCGGCTCTGCGTGTTCTGCAACAGGGCTACCAAGAGGAAGGTGACGATCGTGGTGGCCGTATTGATGATCAGCTGCCACGTGTCGAGGCTGCCGATGATGAAGAAGGACGGCGCCCAGACCAGGACCAGGAGCACGCACATCACGAAGAAGGTGCCTCTGGAGACGTATTTCGAGGCTGCACCGGCGAATCGGTCGAACGCGGACAGGTGACGGCTGACGTCGGACGGCATCGTGGGAGTGGAACCCTCAGCAATGGACACCGTGGCCCTCCTCATTCGCTGAGATCACGGGGCCCGTCACCTGCCCTGAAAGGCCGTCGGAAAACAAGCCGTCGTGGACGGAGAAGCCCCTCGATCCCCACCCATCTCACGAGCCTGAGCGCACGACATAGGGTGCTTATGAGGGGTTGACCTGCAAGTTCGACCCGCGACGGAGGTGAGTCGCATGGAAGTCTTCGAAGCCTCGACCGAACATCGTCCACCATTCACGATCATCAGGGCGTGTGGAGAGCTCGACATAGCCGCTGAACCCGCCTTCCAGAAACAGGTCGAAGCGGTTCTCGAGCAGGCGCCGCAGCGCCTCGTCTTCGACCTCAGCGAGCTCCGTTTCCTCGACAGCGCCGGCATACGCGTGATCCTCGACGTGTACCGGCGCCTGGGAATGGGTGAGAGGGTCGTCCTGTGTGGGCTCTCCCCGCGTCTTCAGCGGATATTCTCCGTTATCGGAGTGACTGGCCGAGTAGGCGGAATGACCACGTACGCCTCCCTGGAAGATGCCCTCAAGTACGGCTGACAGAAGAAGCCATCCTGATCGGTGCCGATCTAGGCGACCTGCGGATGTTATGAGGTCATGTGTGAGGGCAGCGGAGGGCCATGGCTACACTCCTCTGGCTCATCGCCGTCGTACTCGTGATCGCCGGGATCTACGTCATCCTGGCCCGCCGGGACATCCTCTGGGGGATCGTCCTCATCGTCCTCGGGTTCCTCGTCGGCCCCGGAGGCGTCAGCATCTTCAATCCATAGAAATCACCCTGACAACGGACTAACGGCGGCCGGCGTCAGCCGGCCGCCGTCCTGCTCGTTTTCACCCGGCCCGCCGCACCGCGGTCCGCCCGATGCCTTCGGCAAGCGGCCCTGCCACTGGCGCGAGACCGCACTGCGCGGAGGCAGCCGAACCTACATGGCCGAACTGCGGTCCAGCGACCTCGCCGAACCCGGAATCGTTCGACGTCGTCGAGGGCGCTCGTTCGCATACGCGTACGCCGACCGCCGTCCGGTGGAAGAGCAGCGCACGCTGAAGAGAATCAAGGACTTGGCGTTGCCTCCCGCTTGACGGCAGGTGACGCTCAGAGCCCGGGGCCATGCGCCGGGTCCAGAAGATCGATCAGGCGAATCATGCGGGGTGGCATGACGGTCAGTCGAGCTGAGCCGTCGCGGCATAAGCGGAGCAGCATGCGCAGTCCGGCGAGGTCGACGAAGTCGAGCTGGGCGGAGTCGATGGCTAGAACGTTCTCCCCCGGTGCGGCTTGTGTCAGGGTCTTGGCGACCGCCGGGGCGTTGCTGGCGTCGAGCTCGCCGATCAGCTGGATGAGGCCCGTGCACGGGCTGTAGGTGATGCGGAGATGGCGATCGAGATAGAGCACAGCGTCGACTTGCTCGGCGGCCATCCGGCCGCCTGGTGTGGTGTCTTCGGGGTTTGTCGTCACGGATGCCCCTGAGCCGGTCGCTGACGGTTGTGTTCCACATTCGGCTTCGCCGCGGGCTCCGCGAACCGGCCCGGACAGACTGACGCTGCACGACAGGCATGTGACCCCTGCCGCTTCCACGGCCCACATGCTCGCTGACTTCGGCGGCCCAACTCTAACACCAGAACGAATATATGCGAAAGATATTTCCGGTATAGTTCTTCTGGTAGTGGCGGTCGGGGTATTGTGTCCGTTCCACAAGTTCCGGGCCTCTGCTGGATGGCCGAGAGGTGTGAAATGGCCGCGGATAGCGTCGACGCCCGTACCTCCTCGTGGACCTTTCTGACCCATCACGCCCGGGTCCTGCTGGAGATCGCTCGCGACCCGGAATCACGACTTCGAGACATCGCGGATGCCATCGGCATCACCGAGCGTGCGGTCCAGGGCATCGTGACCGACCTGCGTGAGGCCGGTTATCTGACACGCTCCAAGGTGGGGCGCCGCAACCACTACAGGATCAATCCCGACCAGCGCTTCCGCTATCCGACTGAGGCGGATCTGCCCATCGGCGTCCTCCTGGACATGTTCTCCGAGCACGACATGGCGACGAGGCCGTTGTCGCCGTCCACGACGACCTGATCGTCGCAACGGCGCCGGCCTCCGCGCCCACCTTCGCGGAGGGGGCATGGGAGCCTCAATCCTTGACAGCTCAGATGCGGACATCTCCCTTGAGGGTCTCTTGGATTGAGCGAGACGCAGAAGTGGGCAGTGCATACCTACGCTGATCTGCGTAGTAGCTCGCTTTCGGCAGCCCACCAGGGGTCAATTTGATCAAGAATGTGCTCGTCGTGATGCTGGCCATCGTGACAGGGTTCGTCACCTACGGCCTGGTGGCCGGTCATCGTGAGCTGGCACGACGCCGGGGCCGCGCGGGGACGCCATAGATGGCGCCCGTGGTGTCAGCGGTCATGCCCGATGCTGCCTGACCAGGGCATTCGCCGGGGGTGAGACCTGGGTCCTGGGTGTGCCAGGGCCACCATGGCGGCGGCTTTCCGGCATACCGTGATGCGATGGACCGTGCTTCTCGGTAAGTACCGCGCCTCGCTGCGAGCTCACGACCCCCGGCGATATGGACGACGCTCCGTCCCTCCAGAGGAAGGACTGTGCCGGGAAGAGTTGGCGATGCCGAAGGAAGAATGGTGACGCCAGTGCCTCCCCTGCACTCGATACGAGCGCGCTACACGATGTTCGCGACGGCGCTGTCGCTGATACTCCTGATGACGATCGGTCTCAGCCTCGACTTGGCGATCCGGTACAGGGTCCAGGACGACCGCTTCTTCGAGGCCGAGCGAGTCGCCGCCCGGTGGAGTGCGGCCTTGCGCAACGGCGCCCTTCCGAATCCGATCCCCGCCTCCGCGGGTGTCGACCTCATCCAGTTGATCGACGTCCACGGCACGGTCGTGGACTCCAGTCCGGAGGCTGCGAACAAGCCGCCGGTGAGCATGCACCGCCCTCCGGCCGACGACCGGCTCCAGAAGCGGACCGAGTGCTCGCAGGATCGATGCCTCATACTCATGGCCAACCGAGTCACTCCCGCGGCGGACTCTCCAGTGGTCTACGCCGGAACGGTC
The DNA here is from genome assembly GCF_016863315.1 of Planotetraspora silvatica. Taxonomy (GTDB): domain Bacteria; phylum Actinomycetota; class Actinomycetes; order Streptosporangiales; family Streptosporangiaceae; genus Planotetraspora; species Planotetraspora silvatica. The sequence goes on along the minus strand of NZ_BOOQ01000030.1, from coordinate 5,466 downwards.
GAGCCGTCCATTCTGGCGACTCACCGCCTGGAATACCTCATCGCCGCGGGCGCACTCCTCATCGTGGGCTCGGCGGCCTGGACGACGTGGTGGGCGGTGGGCCGGACGCTACGCCCCGTCGCGGTCATCCGAGCGCGGATGGCCGAGATCACAGTGAGCGACTTGAGCCTTCGGGTGCCCATGCCCCCGGGTAAGGACGAGATCGCGCTGCTCGCCCACACCGCCAATCGAACCCTGGCCCGGCTGGAAGGGGCGGTGGAGCAGCAACGTCAGTTCGCCTCCACCACCTCCCATGAGCTCAGAGCACCGATAGCCGGCCTGCGCACGCAACTGGAGGAGGCCCTGCTCTACCCGGAAGACGCCGATCTCCGCGGCACCGTACGGGGAGCGCTGGCGGCCTGTGACCGGCTCGAGGCGATCGTCGACGACCTGTTGCTGATGGCCCGTCTGCGCGCCGCCGACCCGGCGCCGCACGAGTCGATCGAGCTCGGTGCTCTCGTGACAGAGGAGGCGGCTCAAGCCCATGGTGTGCCGGTGAACGTCTACGCGCCCTCCGAGGTATGGGTGCGCGGCTCTCGGATCCAGCTGATCCGCGTCGTGGACAACCTCCTGAGCAACGCGCGGCGGCACGCCGACACCTGCGTCGAGATTTCCGTCGAATCCGCGGACGGCCAGGCCGTCGTGGCCGTGGTCGACGATGGCGCCGGCATCGCACCGGCCGACCGCGAGCGCGTCTTCGAACGATTCATCCGCCTGGAAGAAGGGCGTCGGCGTGACTCCGGCGGCAGCGGGCTGGGTCTTGCGATCTCCCTCGATATCGCCCGCGCCCACCGCGGAACCCTTCGGATCGAGGACTCGCCGCGAGGTGCCCGGTTCGTGCTTCGGCTGCCGCTGCTGAACGACGGCCCAAGTGACGGGTGACGACGCTCGAGTCGGCCAGACGGTCGTTCGCCCATGAACGCCGACCGGTTCGCCGGGATCGCGGCTACTTCCATCCGGAGCAGTACGTCTTGTCGTTCCGGCTGGAGCACACGTCCCACTGCACGTCCTTCGCGGGACCGCCGACCGAGAACTCGAAGTCCTTGTACTGCCCGTTCGAGACTTCGACGTACGGATCGGGCTGGGCGTAGTGGAGCTTCCAGACTCCGCCCACGTCGACTCTGTAGGCGACCCGCAGCCAGGAATGAGACTCGTACTGCTTGGTGTCCTGCAACCTGCCGCTCGCGGTACCCGCCGTCCCATTCCAGGAAACAGACCCGCGAGCCCATGCGTAGTTGGTGCTGACGTCCAGGGTCGAACTGCCGGAAGGCGGAGGCGGCGGCGTTCGCGCCGGTGATCCCGGCTGCTGCGGCGAGACCGACACGGCAGGCGAGGAATGCCTGGCCTTGGCCTTGGTCGACTCGGGTGATGCGGTCGATCCGGCCGGTGCGGTCTTCCGGGACGACGCGGTCGGCTTACGCGAAGGCGGGGCTGTAGGTGCGGCACTCGTGCCGGAAGGCGCCGCGACCGAGGTGGACGGCACCGCGCCGACCGCGGTGTTGCCGTCATCCGGTGGCCCGACGACCGCGAACCCGATCCCGACGCCCACGCCGACGAGCACCACGCCGGCCGCGGCCACTCTCCTGCTCCGGCCACGTGATCGCCCCGGAGACGTCGGCTCAGAGGCGACACCCGGCCGGGGAACGGCGGCAAGCGGAGAAACCCCGCCGTCAGCGGTGGGCCCCGCGGAGACGGGCGCGCCGACAAGCGGGGGCTGTGCCAGTTCTGCTGAGGCGTCGCGGAGCCGCCGTACCAGAGTCGCCGCGGTCGGCCGCCCGGCCGGATCAGGTTCAAGGCAGGCGGTGACCAGGGACCACAGCACGTCGGGCACGTTTTCAGCGCGCCGCGGCGCCCCCGGCTCAACGTCCGTCTGCGATCCGAGCAGATGAGCCAGCAGCATGCCCGTCGCACGTACATCGTCGGGTCCGCCGGTCCGTCCGGCCGGCATCCCGGCTTCGACGATCACAGGACGCGCGTGTCCATCCGTCGTCTCCACCCGCACCCCGGCATCGAGGGGTCCATGCGCCTTTCCCTCTGCGTGCAGTACGGCCAGTTGCTCGGCCAGGTCGGCGGCGAACAGAGCGGCCTGCCGAGGTGCCAGCGGGGTATGCGACCGCAGATAGCCGCGCAGGTAGAACCCGGTCACTCCACGTTCGGTCGCCGGCGCGGCCGGATTGACGGCGTCGGCGTCGGCGTCGCGACCCGGCTCGTGAAGGGGCGTCGGCCCGGCGGGAGGAGTCGCGGAGTCCTCAGGGGCGTGCCGTGGCGATTGAGACCTGGTGGTGAGCCTGGCCAGCAACTCCTGAACGGTGGGACGGGCGTCGGGGTCCTTGGCCAGGCAGGAGAGCACCAGTGGCCGCAACGGATCGGGCACGCCGCCGACCTCTGGCTCGCCGGTCATGATCCCGTGGATCACCGCCGACGGTGTGGCCCCCGGAAAGGCGCGGTGACCGGTCGCGGCGTACACCATGGTGACGGCCCAGCTGAACACATCGGAGGCCGGGCTGGCGGTGCGTCCGTCGAACTGCTCGGGGGCCATGTAGGCGGGAGTGCCCACGATCCCCGACCGAGTGGTGGCCTGGTCCAGCAGCCGGGCGATGCCGAAGTCGATGACCACCGGCCCCTCGGGGCCCATGATGACATTGGCCGGTTTGAAATCGCGGTGCACGATTCCCGCCCGGTGGATCGCTTCCAGCGCGGTCAGCGTGGCGACCGCCAAGCGTTCCAGGCCGCTGCCGGTTCGTGGCCCATCGCTTTGGATCAGGTCATGAAGGGAAGGGCCGGGGATGTATTCGCTGACGATGTAGGGACGCTCACGGAACACCCCCATGTCGATGACCGTGGCGGTACAGAATGTCGCCACCTGACCGGCGATGTCCATTTCCCGGGCGAACCTGCGGCGCTCGTCGTCGTCGGCGGCCATCCGAGCGTGCAGCACCTTGATGACCACGTGGGTCCCTGTGGGCGACTCGGCCTGGTACACCGTGCCCTGCCCGCCCTCACCGACGACGCCGACGAGCCGATAGGTGCCGATCCGCTCCGGCTGCTCCGGTTCGAGGAGGCGCGAACTGGACAATCGCCGATCCTTTCGATGGCTCTCGCGACAATTCAGCCACTATCCGGACCTGTCGCAGATAAAGGGACCTTGAGCATCGAAAAGACTATCCATGTGTCGCCGGCGGGGGGACAGTCTTGTGGACCTTGGTCACCGTGTTCCAGGTACGGCAGGACCTCGGCGGCGACCAGCTCCAAACCCGGACGGTTCCGGATTTGGAGCTGGTGGACAAGTGGTCGCCCTCAGGCGGGCCCTTTCTCTCGGTGGGCCGGCGAGGCACTACGCCTGGATGAGGCCGAGTTGCCGCAGCTGTGAGTAGACGTCGACGACTCCCCAGATGTCGGTGACCTGGCCGTCGGCGAAGCGGGCGATGAAGATCTCGTTGTAGGTGACGGATTTGCCGGTCGCGGGCATGCCCCGGTATTCACCGGAGTTGGTCCCGGTGACCGTCTGCCGAGCGACGATCTTGTCTCCCTCGGCGATCAGGTCCTCCCCCGTTACGTGAATGTCGGGGAACGCGCGCAGGAGGATCTCCCATACGCGCTTTTGTGCCTGCACCGCGGTCACGTCGGTCCGCTCCGCCGTGTGGAACCGCCCGTCCGGGTGAATGAACTCGTCGATCGCCTTCGAGATGACCCCCAGATCGCCGCTGTTGACGGCGTCGTGGAAGCGGCGGTACGTCTCCTTGTTGCGTGTTTCCTGAGCTGTAGACATGTCGGCTCTCCCTAGATCGAGATGATGCGGTCACAGCCGCCCGCCCACGACGGGACTTCCTGGCGGTGAAACCGGCGTCTCGGTAGTTACCGACGAGATAGCCCCTCGGATTGTGATGCCGCCGCGTCTGCCGTCGTGGGCGGCCTCGATCTCGACCTTGCCGGCGGCGTCCCACAGACGATCGATCGGGCGACCTCTACCTGAGCACACCATCACCAAGGCTTGGACTCGCTCCAGGCAGGTGTTCGAAATGCCTGGGCATGGTACCGAGACGACTCCGCCCAGCCCGGCCGAGACACCGCGCCGAGGTGAGCTGTTTCCGGCGGTGACCGGTGCGCGGCGGGTCGGAGTAGCAGGATGGGAGAGTCGTCATGATCCGAGTACGGTTTGTCAGCAGTCTCCTGGCTGCCGGCATGGTGACCGCGGCCCCGGCATGCGGTGTCACGGAAGACCGCACGACCGGCAGCAAGGTGCCGGTCGCCGACAAGGTGCCGGTCGCCGCCATGGTCACGCAGCCACCCTCCGAGACACTGTCGCCCCAGTTCGAGCAGGCGCTTCCCAATGTCAAGGGCAAGACGTTCACCTCGGCGATCGTGGACTTCCCGCCCGCTGCACGCGCTGTCCCGCATCGGCACGGCAAAGCCTTCGTTTACGCGTACGTGCTCGAGGGCACGGTGCGCAGCCAGCTCGGTGGCGAGCCGGTGCGTACTTACCACCGAGGCGAGAACTGGGTCGAGGAGCCGGGAGCGCACCATGTGCTCACGGAGAACGCCAGCCGGACAAGACCGGCAAAACTGCTGGTCATCTTCATCTCCGACACGGGAGACCAGCTCAAGATCGATGATCCGCCACGTTAGGGCGTACTGGGGAATCGGGCTCGAATCGGCCGTCGCGGCCGAGACGATGAGCGGCGAGGTCGAAAGATGATCGAGTCGGCGGTCGCCGATCGTTCACCATCGGTTAACCATATCTGTACCGATATGGCCAGTTTCGTGCGAGAGTATCCCGTGGAATGCAACTTTCCAGCCACGAGGTATCTAGTGTCCGAGTTTCTTACCGCGATGCTGGCCAAGGCCGTCGTAATGATGCTGGAGGCGCTGCTCATGCGCCTGATCCAGTCGTTCGTGACGTCCGGATTCCGCATCGGCTTCCCGCAGGCGGCCTGAGGCTCCACGCCTCGGCCCCCGGCCAGAGACCTGGCCGGGCCCGGAATCCGTCCAGGCCCGGTTCACAAGTCATTCCACAGTCATCCACGGGGGCACATGCGCCCCGTCGCCGCCGAGGTCAGCTCTTGAAGGCGTCCTTGGCCTTGCCCGCGGCATCCTTGGCCTTGCCTGCGGCGTCCTTCACCTTCTCGCCGGCCTGCTTGGTCCGGCCCTTGCTCTTGTCGGCCCGGCCCTCGGCCTCGAGATCTTCGTTGCCGGTGGCCCGGCCCGCCATCTCCTTGGCCTTCCCCGCGGCCTCCTGAGCCTTGTTGTGGATCTTGTCTCCTGCACCCATCGGTCATCCCTCCCGGGTCGTTCGACTGAAGGACCACCTTCCCCTGCCCATGGGCTCAAACCCCGCACGTCAGCCGCCCGATAACCATCATTCCGCCACATCGGCGCCTCGTTGCCTTCCAGGCTCATCAGCTGCGACATGGTCACCGATCGCGGCGC